>NZ_JBBOSU010000001.1:1405833-2701666 GCF_038005225.1 Solibacillus sp. FSL K6-1523 | reverse complement strand
TATTAAGGTTGCATGTGAAATTGCAGATAATGCATTTACACATATATTAAACTTTATTAAGCCTGGTCAAACAGAGCTTGATGTTTCGAATGAATTAGAATTTTTCATGCGTAAACAAGGCGCGACAAGTTCTTCTTTTGATATTATCGTAGCAAGTGGTTTACGATCAGCGTTACCACACGGCGTCGCAACTGATAAAATTATCGAGCAAGGAGACTTTGTAACGCTTGATTTTGGTGCATACTATAACGGATACATTTCAGATATTACGCGCACAATTGCAGTAGGGCAACCTTCAGATAAATTAGTGGAGATGTACAATGTTGTATTAGCTTCTCAGTTATTAGCACTTGAAAAAGTAGGTCCAAGTATGACAGGTATTGAAGCGGATGCGGTCGCTCGTGACTATTTAAAAGCAAATGGTTACGGTGAAGCGTTTGGTCACTCAACAGGTCACGGGATTGGTTTAGAAGTGCATGAAGGACCTGGATTATCATTCCGGTCAGAAACGGTTTTAGAGCCGAATATGACGGTAACAATTGAGCCTGGTGTCTATTTACCTGGAATTGGTGGCGTTCGAATTGAGGACGATATTTTAATCACTAAAACGGGTAATGAAGTACTAACGCATTCGACAAAGCAATTAATCATTTTATAATTTGGAGGAAAAAACTCATGATCTCAGTAAACGATTTCCGTACGGGTTTAACAATCATCGCTGATGGTAACTTATACCGCGTACTAGAATTCCAACACGTAAAACCAGGTAAAGGTGCTGCTTTCGTACGTTCAAAATTACGTAACCTACGCAACGGTAACGTGCAAGAAAAAACATTCCGCGCGGGTGAAAAAGTAGAAAAAGCGATGATCGAAAACCGCAAAATGCAATATTTATATGCACAAGGTGACGAACATGTATTCATGGACATGGAGTCTTATGATCAAACAACTTTAACTGAAGCACAAATTGAAGATGAGTTATTATACTTATTAGAAAACATGGAAATTCACATCCAAACTTTCCAAGGTGAAATGTTAGGTCTTGAATTACCAAACACAGTTGTTCTTGAAGTAGCTGAAACGGAGCCTGGTATTAAAGGTGATACAGCTTCAGGCGGTTCAAAACCAGCAAAAATGCAAACTGGTTTAATGGTAAACGTACCATTCTTCGTAAACCAAGGCGACAAATTAATTATTAACACAGAAGAAGGTTCATACGTTTCACGTGCTTAATATAAAAAAGACAGACAATTTATTTTGTCTGTCTTTTTTTGACGTGGCTATATATTCTTAGCTGATGTCCATAATTGAGGGAATTTGATGTGAGGAAGCGTCTAGCTGTTGACGCGGAATAAATTTTAAACAGGAAAATACATACATTTATAACCGAATTTAACGAAAATAAAGTATAATTAAACAAAGGAGTGATTTTATGATACAAAATTTCGCTTTAAGAAAACCAGTGATTCAAGCACCGATGGCAGGAGTCACGTCACCCAAATTTGTTGCGGCATGTTGTGAAGCGGGCATATTAGGATCGATTGGAGCAGGCTATTTAAATGGGGCTGAAACAAAGGAATTCATTCAGCAAGTAAAAGCACTCACAGATAAACGATTTTGTGTAAACTTATTTGTGCAAGAAGAACCAAGAATTGATATTGGGGTACTGCAAGATGCGCGCGTTGCATTGCAACCATTTTATGAAGAGCTCGGGGTATCTAATACACAGCGCGTTGTTTCAACGGAAGTATTTGATGGGCAAGTACAGGCAGTTATCGATGAAGATGTGAAAGTTTGTACGTTTACATTCGGCCTTCCAAATGAAAAAACGATATCTAAACTAAAAGCACATGGTGTTTATTTAATTGGAACCGCCACGACTGTAGAGGAAGCGGTGGCAGTTGAAAATGCAGGCTTAGATGCAGTTGTAATTCAAGGTAGTGAAGCGGGAGGACATCGCGGCTCGTTTACAGATCCGATTGAACTGATTCCGACAAAACAATTGCTGCAAGATGTACGGGGGAAAATATCGATTAATTGTATCGCAGCAGGTGGGATTATGACGGCTGCGCATGTAAAAGAGATGCTGGAAGCTGGCGCAACGGCGGTTCAAATTGGCACAGCCTTATTAACGGCACATGAGTGTGAAATAAGCAATGTGCATAAAAAGGCGGTTTTGGAGTCGGAGCAAAAGGCAACTACTTTGACAAAAGCGTTTACTGGCAAATATGCGCGCGGCTTAAAAAATGAATTTACAGAAAAGCTAAAGGATTCGGTTGTCGCACCTTATCCAGTCCAGCATTATTTAACGCTAGCGATTCGCAAGGAAAGTGCTAAGCAAAATAAACCGCAATATTTATCGCTATGGATGGGTGAAAATAGTTATTTAGCGAAAGAGGCTTCCGTTCGAGAGATTGTTGATGAGTTAACCCCAACAGATTGAATTAATTATAGAAAGCGCAGAAATGGATGTATCCTTTCTGCGCTTTTTCCTGTAGTTATTTATGTTTAACTTAATTCAGCATTCATCTCCTACTTCTATAAGTAGGGGATGAATGCCAAAAAGGTAATTTTATTCAGTGAGGGTTCAAACCCCGGCTGAATTGGGGAACAAAGGCTAAAACCCGTCACGTCCTGTGACAACGCCTTTGTGATCAACATCGTGTTGACCCAAGCTCTGGCGGATGTCACAGATTTTTAAGGGAAGTTTTTCGAGCGAGCTCGAAAAAATCTGGACGCAATTACGCCGAGGCGTAATTGATTGACTCGCTCCTCTACCAAACAATTTCCGACACATAAGCTAAAGTCAGCTGGCTAAAAATTATGCATAAGAGAATTTGATGGCATGAAGTATCTATCTTAAGTGCTTAAATTCATTCAGGCTGCATATAGTTTCGGTAAGGGGGGAGGGCTTTTTTGGAATTGCAAGATGTGCTTCGAGTAGCAGGAGTAGGTTTAGTCATAGCACTTCTTCATATATTCTTTGAACAGCTAGGAAAAAAGGAGTTTTCATTTTTTTTATTCTTTGTAGCGTATCTGTATATAACAGTAGAATTAATACGATTTTTACGGTTGTTCTTTAATGAAATCGTCGTATTTTTTCAATGGTTATCTGTCATTAGTTAAATGAGTATACTATTTGCAAGTGTCATCTTTTTATTGCTCCTTCAGCTGATTAAACAATCTATGGACAGGCTTCATGCGATTATTCTCATCGTCTTTTTTTTTATATTTGCTCAATTCGTTATTCGACGACAGCTCATCCCGTCCTGGCAATTACTAGAGGAAACATTTAGGAAAGCCCCTTATACAAAAGGACTTTTATTCACCGCATTTTTATTAATTTTAAGTGATTTATTTTGTGAACTGTTAGCGCAAATGGAATATGATGCATTTGCTACTGTTGTGAAGCTGTCCATTCGATTAACTTTAGTTGGGTATTGGTTTAATGAATTACAACCAGCGTTTAAATCCGTCTTGGAATTGCTAGAGAGGTTACAATAATGGATTATTTTCTATCAATGTTTTCGCAACCGATTCAGTCAATCCTAACATCGATCTCATTCGTAGTCCTCTATATTTTACTCTATTTGCTACTAATTGCTGTTTTACCACAGCATACGGCGATTATCGAACAATTATTTATACTCCTCTTCATCGTGACATTCGCACAAAAAATTATGGATGCATTCCTCGTATTAAGTGAACTAATCACGGTGCTTCAAAGTTTTTTTATCCTAATGATTCCAATTATTTCGACCATGCTCATTGCGGTTTCAACGATTTTTACCTTTATTGCTTGGAATCCCGTCATCATAATGGTTATTCATTTTTTATTATTTATTTGTACGAAACTATTAATCCCATCGCTTTTGATTGCGCTATTTTTGGATGTTTGTACAAAAGTTTATCCAGCTATTTCATTCTCAAAAGCGGCTGATCTCATTCGGTCCTCATCTCTAAGCATAATTGTAGCTTCTGTTCTAGCACTCACGTCGATTTTATCTTTTTCTGGGGTGGCCTTTTTTCAATTAAATGATGCGGTGAAATCTCCTATAAAAAAATTAGTAGAACAAAATATACCCCTCATCGGCAATTTGATTGTAGAAGGGCTGTCTTTATTTCAAAAAACGCAATCAACCATATCGACTGTTTTCGGCATTACTTTTTTGGCAATTGTTTGGAGTGCGGCGTTTTATCCAGCAATGACGCTTTTACTGCATGCACTCATGTTTAAATTCATCGGGGCGCTCGTGGAACCTTTTTCGAATACACGGATCAGCAGTTTGTTTGATGATGTCGGTAAAACTTTGATGGTGCTCTGTGCAATCGCATTGTTACTCGGTTTTTCGATTATTTTTATTGTGATGCTCTGTATTGTTTTAATGCAGCTTTCATTTGGAGGTAACACATGATTGATATACTTTTGATTGTTTTACTCGGTAGCAGCCTATTATTTTTTGTAGAAGAAAAGGAGTGGCAAGTGTATGTGAAACTAGCACTTTATATTTCAGTCTCTCATTTATTCTTGTCCTTATTTGCATAAAGTATCAAACTCTCTCATACATTGAGATGAAAAAATGAAAAGGGGGCGCATTACGCAAACATGTGGATAAAAAACAAGCGAATCGTCCTCTTTTACTAATTGGGAGCGTCGTCGTAATCGTAGTAATATTTATGTTCACATTGAATTCAACAAATAAAGGACAACAGCGATTGACGGATGAACAGCAGTTGGCCCAAATTTTAAGTGAAATTGATGCTGTAGGACAAGTTCAAGTGTATTTTCATTATGAGCAAGAGGTAGAAAGCGGCAATTTCTTATCGCTCTCAAAAGGGCAAAAAATGACAGGGGTCATAATCGTTGCAGAAGGCGCGCATCATTCGACTGTAAAAAGTTTATTGAAAACGACGGTCAGCACAGCATTGCAAATACCAGCGCATCGCATTCAAATTGTCCCTATGCAAATGAAGGAGGAAGAAAAATGAAGGTAAAAAAACGTACAGTATGGTTTTTAACATTATTTAGTTTAGTGGCGGTAATTGGTGTGTATTATGCTGTAGATGGCAACAGAACAGGAAATATGCTTGCGATTTTTACAAGTGATACGTTAGATGAAACGGATATTTTAGGGGTTACTACAGACGTTACAAAAACAGTGAACTCAGAAAGTGATCTATTCCAAGAAATGCGTTTAGAATTAAGCAATAAAAGAAGCCAATTACGCGAACAGTTAACATTAAAAACGGCGTCCTCAGAATATACTGCCGAACAAAAAAGTGCAGCATTTGATGAAATGGAGCAGCTTATTAATCGAGAATCATCAGAGGCGACGTTAGAAATGCTTGTCAAATCATTCGGATACGACGACGCATTAGTCCGCATTGAGGATGAGAAAGTAGCGGTTACCGTGATGTCTGACGAAAACTCTACGAAACTAGCAGATGAAATTATTCACTTAATTAAAACGGAAGTAGATGAAAACGTAAAGGTAACAGTGGACATTAAGCCATTTTATTGAGAAAATAATAATAATGATGCATTAAATGGTGACTGTGTTATACAGCAGATAATGATAAGTTATTTGTTTTAACACAGTTATTCTCTATTTTATGTGATATTTTATTAATATTGCAAGAAAGTATTTCAAAAGTATTCAAAAAATTATAAAATAGATAATGTGTTATTATTATTTTGATTAAAGGGAGAGTTCAGAATGTTCAAAGTTCAAGAGATTAGAGAGATTATTAAATTAGTAGATGCGTCATCTATTGATGAATTTGTTTATGAAGCAGACGGGGCAAAAGTAAAGCTTAAGAAAAATAGCGGAGTTACAGAAGTAGTAGCACCAAAACAAGTAGTAGCAGCACCGGCTCCAGTAGCGGTAGTAGCAGCACCAGTAGCAGCACCAAAAGTGGAAGCACCAGTAGAAGTAGTAGCACCAGTAGCTGACACAACTGATTTACACAAAATCACTTCTCCGATGGTTGGGACATTCTATCAATCGCCAAACCCAGAATCACCTGCATTTGTTAAAGTGGGCGATAAAGTAGGCGACGAGTCAATCGTATGTATCGTTGAAGCGATGAAATTATTCAACGAGATTGAAGCTGAAATTAAAGGTGAAATCGTAGAAGTTTTAGTTAAAGATGGCCAATTAGTAGAATATGGTCAACCTCTATTCCTAGTAAAAGCTGAATAAGGAGTGCTGACACCGATGAAAAAAGTATTAATTGCAAACCGTGGTGAAATTGCAGTACGTATTATTCGTGCTTGTAAGGAACTAGGTATTCAAACTGTAGCAGTATATTCTGAAGCTGATGCAGATGCATTACATGTAAAATTAGCGGACGAGGCATATTGCATTGGTCCTAAATTATCAAAAGATTCTTATTTGAGTTTCCCAGCTGTTTTAGGCGTTGCGCAAAAAACAGGTGTTGACGGGATTCACCCTGGCTATGGTTTCTTAGCTGAAAACGCTGCATTTGCAGAAGCATGTGAAAATGCAGGTATTAAATTTATCGGTCCATCATCTGATGCGATTAAGATCATGGGGATTAAAGACGTGGCACGCGACACAATGGAAGCGGCAAACGTTCCTTTAGTACCAGGTACAGGGATCGTTCCTGATATCGAAACAGGTAAAGAATGGGCTGCAAAAATCGGTTACCCAGTCATCATTAAAGCAACTGCTGGTGGTGGCGGTAAAGGGATTCGCGTAGCACGTACGGAAGAAGACCTTATTAAAGGCATCGACATTACACAAAAAGAAGCGGCTGCGGCATTCGGTAACCCAGGCGTATACTTAGAAAAATTTATCGAGTATTTCCGTCACTGTGAAATTCAAGTGCTTGCAGATAGTCACGGCAATGTTGTTCACCTTGGTGAGCGTGACTGTACGGTTCAACGCCGTATGCAAAAACTTGTTGAAGAAGCGCCATCACCGGCTTTATCGGAAGAGCGTCGTGCAGAGATGGGTGAAGCTGCTGTTAAAGCGGCAAAAGCTTGTAACTATGAAGGTGCAGGTACAATCGAGTTCATCTATGATTACCAAGCGGATAAATTCTACTTCATGGAAATGAATACGCGTATTCAAGTGGAACATACGATTACTGAAATGATTACGGGTGTTGACTTAGTGCAACAACAATTAAAAATTGCTGGAGGCGCTGAGCTACCATTCCAACAAGAAGATATCACAATTAATGGTTGGGCAATCGAATGCCGTATCAATGCTGAAAATGCATACAAAAACTTTATGCCTTCAGCTGGTACAGTAGATACTTACGTAGTACCAGGTGGTTACGGAGTACGTGTGGATTCTGCTGTTTATGCAGGTTATACAATCCCACCATTCTATGATTCAATGGTTGCAAAACTAATTGTTCATGCGGATACTCGTGCAGAAGCAATCGCGAAAATGAACCGCGCATTATCAGAATTTGAAGTAGCTGGACCTGGAATTCACACAACAATTCCTTTCCACGAAGCTTTAATGAATAATGACGTATTCCAATCAGCGAAATTCAACACGAAATTCCTTGAAGAGAATGATATTTTAGGTACATCTGTTAAGGCTTAATTTGATTTAATAGAGTGTTTGTAGAATGATTTAAAAAATATATCGTTTTTTACCTTCTGACAATTTATTTTGTTGGGAGGTTTTTTTAGTTTTAAAAAAATTTTTTCAGCAAGTAAACCGCATAAATTTTAATTTTCTCATGCATATCCGCCATTCAAATCGCCAATTTCCCTAGTTTCCCAATATAAGCGGATGTTGTGTTTTATGAGGGAATTCATTATGCTCAGAGTAATAAACACCACGAAACAATCCGACAAAACTGCTTACTTCACGCTACTAAACGCCACCATCACTCCCTCTATAATTCACGTACCAGTTCCCAACCATGCTATAATCAAATCAACTATACAAGGTGAAATACCATTAATCGAAAAGCATTAAAACGCATCCCACTGTCCGAATTTATCGACCTAAAAATTGATTTTGCATTCAAACAATTATTTGGAAACGAGCAAAATGAAAAGATAACGATTGTCTTTTTAAATGCCATTTTGCAGAAAACAGGTCGCGATATCATTTGCGCCTTCACATTGTTTAAAGGCATGGCAAGACGGTTTATTAGATCCGTTAAACGATATATTAGCAAGGTGGTTGTTGCTACTCGGCATGGTTGATGCCCTTAAAGAGAAGGTTTATGTAGATATTTATAAAGAGCTGGAGGAATTGGTGATGAAGGATGAAAACTTGCAGGAAGCGTTAACGGTTTGGGAAAACATGAGTTAAAGCCCAGAGACAAGATATGCATACTTATCTCGCCTGAAATAAATGAGGGAATCGAAGAAGGTTATTAAGTAATTATGATTGATACGATATGTAATCGGGACGTAAATAATACGCTCTGATGTACGGAAATACAGTGAATATAGTGTGAAGTAGCGGAGTCCTGTGTGAAATTGCATCGGGCTTTTTTGGATATAGTAGAAACAGAGAGAATATGGTAAATTATCTTTAAGTGAACTCGTTCAAATAGAAGGTAATTTATATAAATTTCGTTTTGAAACGAAATAATAAGTATGATTGGGGACAATGAAGTTTAATGAAAATAGATAACAATCACTACATCGAGCAGTGTATGATAAATTATGAGGAAATAGTAAATAAGGCAAAGGAAAGAGCGGCTCAAGGCTATAGCGTATTAGAGGTAATGGTTCGATCGATATCCTATGGGCTATTAAAAATCGACTATGATAGATGGTTGGATGAGTGCTTTTCACATCAAGATTGGCAAAAGTGGAATGATTTAATTTATCAGGAAATGCGCTATAAATTACTTCCGGGATGTGCAGGAGGACGTGACCATAGTACAAATTTGTTACATATTTTAGAGGCATTCGCATGTGGGGATAACGAAACGATGGACCGAATTCTCCCACATGGACTCGGTTTAACTAAAAATGGCTACCCGTTTTATGTTGTGATGAGTAATCTTCTAATAGCGTTATGGTATAAAGATGAAAAACTATTACCAAAAGCGTTCTCTGCTGCCGAAAAATTTATCGGTACAAAGAAACCACAATGGGAGCGTTCGGGCGTTGCATTTATCCTTGCATTACACAATGAAGATTATGAGGGAATGGGAGAGAATTTACAAAGTATGTGTGCAGGATACATGCGGGCAGATTTCAGTAAGTCGTTGAAACGGTTATGTGTACCTGCACATGGTTTGTATTGCTTGGCGAAAAATTTATTGCCTGATGAGATTTTTCAACAAATAAAAATGCCAGAACACAAAAACTTTTCTAAAGGGTTTGCAAAATGGAGAAATGAAAATCAACATCCGGTATTAAATTTATACTTTGAATATCCAGAGCCACTAGAAACTCTTAATCAAATTTATAAGGCGCCAGTTGCTAAAAGCATCATTTCACAGCCACATCTTCATAGCGATAATCCATATCATTCACCGCAATTAAAGAAAAAGTGGTTTCTTGATGAGGAGGCAATGGTAAGAGCCTTTGCTGAAGAAATATAACATTAAGAACTTGCACTAGATCGTATATGACAAAATGTAAAGTTCATTTTGACTCATGACTTTACGAAAAACAAAAGAAATCATCTAAAGGGATAATAAAGGTGAAAATGTATAAAGAAGACGAGCCGCTATGAGTGATTTTATATAGTGGTTCGCTAAACGTCTATGTACTACACAAAATGCGGTTTTACGTATTGAAGAACTTGCGAAAGCATTAGACACGGGCGTAAATCACTTAATTGCTGAAGAATCATCTAATACAGAATATCTGTTTGAGAGAACCAGAATTAAATCTGGTTCTTTTTTATGTTTAAACCATCCCCCTATTTTTCATTAGCCAAAGTAACTACGCCCATGTTATGATGCAAGCGCAAATAGCAAAGTGAGACTGTATGCGGTGTCACTTATTGCTATTGTTACAGATGATTTATTGCCCGTTACCGCGGGATGAAAAAGGTGGAATTTTTTTGTTGGATTCAATTAAATGGTTTATACCAAATGTGGAGGCCCCAACTTGGACGGATGCTTTAGCGGCGACCGTAATCGTTGTTGTTGGTTTGGTCATTATTTTTCTTGTCATCCGCCCAATTGTGATGAAAACGGCGACATTTTTGGAAAAGAAACAGCATCCAGTATTAAGTGATATTTCGAAATATACGTTTCCGGCATTCCGTAATGCACTTATTTTTACGCTTGTTTTAACAGCGTTATCATTGCTTTTTGAAGTTTGGTTATTTGATGCCCCCAAAATGCAAAGGCTCATTAAATCTGTGTATATTTACTTTGTATTCAAAGCGTTATACGATATTTTAAGCTTTTACCTACGAAATCCTGCGCGCTTTGAAACGGATGAGAATCAAGATATTTTAACCCCTTTTTTCCTACGTATTAGTAAAGTAATTATAATGATCATTGCGATGTTTTCTATCGCATCAGTATGGAGTTTTAATTTAGAAGGTTTTTTAACTGCTCTTGGATTGACGGGAGTTGCCCTGGCGTTTGGGATCCGTGACACGTTGGCGCATATTTTTGGTGGGATGAGTGTCGCGCTCGATAAGCCGTTCCAAATTGGAGATTGGATTATGACAGCGGACGGGAAAATTGATGGGACAATAGAGGATATTAATTTGCGGAGTACGGTTATTCAAACAAGTGACCAAGGGCTTGTGTATGTCCCGAATTCCTTTTTAGTGAATCGTCCCATTTACAATTTGTCTAAGCGTGAGCAGCGTAAAATCGAACATTATTTATTCGTTTCGAACGAAAATAATGAAGAAAATATCGTGAACTTTATGGCATCATTGCATGAACAAATTGCCATGCATCCAAAAACATTGAAAAATATTATCCATGTTGCAATGGATGAACTGCGCCCGAGTTCTTGTCGAATCATCATTCGTTATTTTGCGAATACAAATGATACGGCAGAAATGCTTCGAATAAAGCAGGATATTTTATTTGCGGCGATGCATAGTATGGAACGGTTTGAAATTCAATTAGTGGAAACACGGCAAGAACAATTTGTATGGAATGATACGAATTAAAACATTAGATGATCGTAAGTCAATTATTTTAGGAAAACGTGTTCACAAGCACACATCGCCGCGTTAATTGTAGTATAATAAGCGTAGCAATCGTCTATATACTTTAACTGGCGACTTTACATAAGAGAGGATGTTTCACATATGGCTGAAAAACAACCAGTATCATTCGTACAACCAACACCGGTTGGAAAAGATGAAATCGGAAAAATTGAAATTGCACCAGAAGTGATTGAAGTCATTGCAGGTATTGCTGTGACGGAAGTTGAAGGTATTGCGTCAACGCGCGGTAACTTTGCATCGGGTGTCGTGGAACGTTTTGGTAAAAAAGTACACTCAAAAGGAATTAAATCGGCCATGTCTGAAGACGGTCATATTGTCATTGATGTATTTTGTACAGTGAAGTACGGCTTTGCGATTCCAAAAGTGGCGAAAGAAGTACAAACATCAATCCGCCAAGCGATTTTAAACATGACAGCAATTGAAACAAGTGAAGTGAATATTCATATTACAGGTATTCAATTTGAGACAGCGAAGGAAGTAGAATAAAATTCGTCGTTTAGATTGATCAAAATAACACCACGATGTAACCTAGCAGAGGATTTTTCAATGCTAGGTTTTTTTTATCTGGAAAATGGGGTTTATGGAGATTTTGGCGATTAACAGAATTTCAATGGAAGGGATTGGCAACATGAAGAAATTTTCGTTTTTACAACGTCCACAAACAATGAGTAATCTACAGCAGGAAACGCTCGATGTTTTTATTATTGGAGGAGGCATAACTGGGGCAGGAATTGCATTAGATGCTATAACACGTGGGATGCGCGTTGGCTTAGTAGATATGCAAGATTTCGCTGCGGGGACTTCTAGCCGCTCCACGAAATTAGTTCACGGGGGATTGCGCTATTTAAAGCAAATGCAAATAAAAGAAGTTGCGGAACTCGGTCGGGAGCGGGCGATTGTTTATGAAAATGGTCCGCATGTGACGACGCCGATTTGGATGTTATTACCGTTTTATAAAGGGGGCACATTTGGTCCGTTGGCTACGGCATTTGGGCTAAACGTGTATGATGTTTTAGCGGGTGTTAAAAAAGGAGAGCGTCGGTTTATGCTGTCAAAGGACGAGGCAATCCAGCAGGAACCGTTATTAAATAAAGAGAATTTATTAGGCGCTGGCATGTATGTCGAATATCGGACAGATGATGCACGGCTGACAATCGAAGTGCTAAAAGCCGCAGCAGAGCGCGGGGCATATGCGGTCAATTATATGAAAGTAATCAAAATAGATGCCGGGAATTTAGCTTTTACAAAGGTCACAGTAGAAGATCAATTAACAAAAGAACAGTATGTAATCAAAGCGAAAAAAGTCATTAACGCCGCGGGACCATGGGTAGATGAAGTGCGGAAATTAGATGCGGGGATTACTGAAAAGCACTTAATTTTGTCAAAAGGAGCTCACGTCGTGTTTGATCAGAAGGATTTTCCGTTGCAACAAGCAATTTATTTTGATACCCAAAATGATGGGCGCATGATTTTTGCGATTCCGCGGGACGGAAAAACGTATGTGGGCACGACTGATACATTTTATGAAGGGTCAATTGAGGAACCAACGATTACAGCGGACGATAAAAAATATTTATTGCAAGCGATTCATTTTATGTTTCCGCATTTACAATTAACGCAGCGGCAAATTGAATCGTGCTGGGCGGGTGTGCGTCCATTAATTCATGAAAATGGGAAAAACCCATCGGAAATTTCCAGA
Organism: Solibacillus sp. FSL K6-1523; assembly: GCF_038005225.1. Taxonomy (NCBI): domain Bacteria; kingdom Bacillati; phylum Bacillota; class Bacilli; order Caryophanales; family Caryophanaceae; genus Solibacillus; species Solibacillus sp. FSL K6-1523. The sequence continues at coordinate 2,688,808 of NZ_JBBOSU010000001.1, read as the reverse complement.
AAAGATGAAATTTGGCAGTCCGAGCAAGGGCTCATTACAATTGCAGGTGGAAAATTAACAGGCTACCGAAAAATGGCTGAAAAAATTGTGGATTTAGTAAGCGAGCAGCTTTCAAACGAATATCATCGAACATATCCAAAGTGCATCACAAAAAAGTTGCCCATTTCAGGTGGGGATTTAAGCGGCTCGGCATTTTTTGAACAATATGTCGAACGGCAAATCCGAAATGGTGTTGAAATCGGTTTAACGGCAGAACAAAGTGAAAGAATTGTACGGAGATACGGAACGAATTGTGCACAAGTTTTTAATTTCGCTGAGCAAAATGATACGTGTTTGAATGCCGATTTATACGGTGAACTGCATTATGCGATGCATTATGAAGCCGCTCTTAAGCCTGTTGATTTCTTCATTCGTCGTACGGGTGCACTACTCTTTAATATCAATCAAGTAAATGAAGTGAAAAAAGAGGTCATAGAGGAAATGGCTAAAACTTTACACTGGACAATGGCACAAAAATCCGAATATCATAAAGAATTACAGCAAGCGATTGATGAAGTGGCAAGCATTCATTGAATGAAAATGTTTGGGGGAAATTAAGCGATGGAAAAATATATTATGTCATTAGATCAAGGAACGACAAGCTCGCGTGCTATTTTATTTAATCAAGAGGGGCAAGTGGAATATGTTGCGCAACAGGAATTTAAGCAAATTTTTCCGAAGTCTGGTTGGGTGGAACATAATCCAAATGAAATATGGAGCTCTATTTTAGCGGTCATTGTGAGAGTATTATCGAAAAATAATATAAAAGCGCAACAAATTGCAAGCGTGGGCATTACAAATCAACGTGAAACAACAGTTGTTTGGGATAGGCATACAGGGGAGCCGATTTATAATGCAATTGTTTGGCAATCTCGTCAAACCGCTGATATTTGTGATGCATTAAAAGAAGCGGGACATGAGCAGCTTTTTCGAGAAAAAACGGGTCTTTTACTAGATGCTTATTTTTCTGGAACAAAGGTGAAATGGATTCTTGATCATGTGGAAGGGGCACGTGAAAAAGCGGGAAAAGGCGATTTGCTATTTGGCACAATTGACACATGGCTTATTTGGAAACTGACGGATGGTGCCGTTCATGTAACGGATTATTCAAATGCTTCGCGTACGCTAATGTACAATATTTTCGATTTGAAATGGGATGAGGAGCTACTCGATATTTTAGGTGTCCCAGCTTCGATGCTTCCAGAAGTTCGTCCTTCATCCGAAGTATATGGTGAAATTCCAGTGAATCATTTCTTCGGTCATTCGGTCCCGATTGCAGGCATTGCAGGGGATCAGCAGGCTGCGCTATTTGGTCAAGCATGCTTTGAAAAAGGGATGGTTAAAAACACGTTTGGGACGGGCTGCTTTATGTTGATGAATACAGGGGAGGAAGCGGTGCGTTCTGAACATGGGCTGCTGACGACAATTGCTTGGGGAATCGACGGCAAGGTGCATTATGCGCTAGAAGGTAGTGTTTTTGTAGCAGGTTCAGCGATTCAGTGGCTGCGTGATGGCTTGCGAATGATTCGAAGTACAGCTGAAAGTGAAAACTATGCGAAGAAAGTACAGGATTCGGATGGCGTGTATGTTGTTCCTGCATTTGTCGGCCTCGGCACACCGTATTGGGACTCGGATGTGCGTGGTTCTGTGTTTGGTTTGACGCGCGGTACGTCGAAAGAACACTTTATTCGGGCAACGTTGGAATCTTTAGCTTATCAAACGCGTGATGTTTTAACGGCAATGAGCTCTGATTCACAAATGGATATCAAAACATTGCGTGTCGATGGAGGAGCAGTGAAAAATAACTTCTTAATGCAATTCCAAGCGGATATTTTAAACATGCCGGTCGAACGTGCCGCTGTGAATGAAACAACAGCGCTTGGTGCAGCTTATTTAGCAGGGCTAGCAGTAGGCTTTTGGGACAGTAAGGCCGCGCTTGAAAAACATTGGCAACTAGACCGCCAATTTGAAGTGGAAATGCCTGTCCAGCAACGTGATGATTTATATAATGGATGGCAAAAGGCAGTGAAGGCAGCACAAGTTTTTAAATGAGTTTAATATCACGACAAAATTGATTTATAAAAATATAATTGAAACGGTGATATGATAATAAAAATGTGCTATTATAGGACTTAATGCTACTTATGAAGGAGAACTTTAATTTATGAAACGAACAGAAGCGCGCCAAAAAGCGTTACAAGTATTGTTTCAGTTGGACAGCACAGAACTTACATTTAAAGAGGCAATTGGACATGTACTTGAAGAAGAACAAAAATCGAATGCTTTTTTAGAACAATTAGTACGTGGAACAACTGAACATAAAACTGAAATTGATGCTGCGCTAGAAAAAAACCTAGAAAACTGGACGTTAAGCCGTCTACCGAAAATTGAAAGAACCGTGTTACGTTTAGCCGTTTATGAATTAATGTTTGCTAACACTGAAACGCCAAGTAAAGTTGTGATGAACGAAGCAATCGAGCTAAGTAAAACATTTGGTGATGAAAAATCAAGCAAATTTGTTAACGGTGTACTTTCTAAATTTACAGCCGAGTAAAGTGAAGCTTCAAATAGTTGGAGATTTCTGTGGATAAATTTGCGGGATGCAGCCAATTTGATAGAGAAGCCGAAGATGATTTTTTTTAGAAATGCTAGTTTACGTTTAGTAAGCTAGAACTTACATAAACTTTAGGAATCACTGGAAGGAGTCACATTATGTCAAGTGCAATAATTAATGGGAAAGAAATTGGTCAAGAAATTCGCGGTGAAGTAGCAATACGCGTAGAAGCGCTTAAAAAACAAGGTTTAACACCTGGTTTAGCGGTTATTTTAGTAGGGGAAAATCCTGCTTCAAAAACATATGTGGCAAACAAGCAAAAATCGTGTGAACAAATCGGCATGTATTCGGAATTAATCAAACTTCCGGAAGATACAACTGAGGAAAATTTGCTTGATCAAATTCGTACATTAAATGAACGCGAAGATATTCATGGTATTCTTGTACAACTTCCATTACCAAAACATATTAATGAAGATCAAGTAATCGCAACAATTTCACCTGAAAAAGATGTGGACGGGTTTTCACCGGTAAGTGTCGGTAAAATGATGCTAGGTCAAGAAACGTATTTACCATGTACTCCTTATGGCGTGATGAAATTACTTGAGTACTCGGGCATTGAAGTGGCAGGTAAACATGCCGTCATCGTTGGTCGTAGTCATATTGTCGGTAAACCAATGGGACAACTTTTATTACAAAAAGATGCAACGGTGACATACACACACTCAAAAACACCAAACTTACCTTCATTCACGAAGCAAGCGGATATTATTATCGCAGCTGTCGGACGTGCAAACTTTATTACAAAGGAGCATGTAAAAGAAGGCGCAGTTGTGATTGATGTAGGTATTAATCGCAATGAAGACAATAAACTATGTGGTGACGTAGACTTTGCAGATGTCGATGGCATTGCCTCTCACATTACACCAGTACCGGGCGGCGTAGGTCCGATGACGATTACAATGCTTCTATCAAATACCGTTCAATCGGCTGAAAAAGTACTTGCACGACAAACGAAGTAAAAAAAGATAAAATGTAGTAATACAGAAGCTGTTTTTCTGAGGAGAAACAGCTTTTCTTTTTGGAGAAAATTACGAATTTGATTAACGTCAATACAATAATACATAGTAATAATAATCCAAAATGAATCCACCAAAAAGGAGCAAATCGTTTATGACATCGTCTTCTTATTTAACCGTGAAAGCATTAACCAAATATATTAAGCGCAAATTTGATGCCGATCCGCATTTACGTGATGTTTATGTAATGGGGGAGCTTTCGAACGTGAAAATTCATAGTTCGGGACATATTTACTTTACATTAAAAGATGATGGCTCACGCATTAATGCGACGATGTTCCGCTCACAAGCATCAAAGCTTTCGTTTAAGCCTGAAGAAGGCATGAAAGTGTTCATTCGTGGTGATGTCAATGTGTACGAATCGAGCGGCGTTTATCAACTGTATGCCCAAACGATGGAACCAGACGGCATCGGGGGATTATTTGTTGCTTTTAATCAATTAAAAGAACAACTACAAAAAGAAGGGCTGTTCAACGCAGATTTTAAGCAGCCGATTCCGCAGTTTCCAAAAACAATCGGAATCCTGACTGCAACAACAGGGGCAGCCATTCGCGATATTACGACGACCATTAATCGCCGTTTTCCACAAGTAGAAATACTCATTTACCCAACGCTTGTCCAAGGCGCAGGGGCGGCACCGAATATTACTGAAAATATTTATTTGGCAAATCGCCATGAACTTTGTGATGTTCTCATTGTTGGGCGTGGTGGTGGATCAATTGAAGATTTATGGGCATTCAATGAAGAGATGGTGGCACGGGCTATTTTTGAAAGCCGCATTCCAATCATTAGTGCAGTCGGACATGAAACGGATACAACAATTGCCGATTTTGTAGCGGATTTACGTGCACCAACACCGACTGCAGCGGCAGAGTTAGCCGTGCCGAATCAGCAAGAGCTTTTCCAAAACGTATTAGCGAAAAAGTCGATGCTCCATCAAATGATGACAGCGCGTTTAACATTTGAACGCAATCGTTTAACAAAATTACAAAATTCTTATCCACTTGCAACTCCGGAACGATTATATCGTCCTTTTATAGAACAGCTTGCACAAATGGATAGCAAATTAGAAAATGCGCTAAACTTATATGTATTGAAACAAAAATCGGCTTTACAACAATTGAGTAGCCAATTAAAGCAGTTTTCACCACAGCATCAATTAACCGCATCGAAGCAGCAATTAGCGCATCGAACAGACCAGTTGAATCGTACTATGCAGCAACAACTGGCACAAAGTAAAGTGGAATTTGCGAATCATTTACGGATGTTGGAAGCGTTAAATCCATTAGCGATTATGAATAAAGGTTTTAGTATAGCGTATAAGGATGAAACCGTAGTAAAATCAACTATGGACTTAGAAAAAGATGATGTCGTAACCATTACTTTCCAAGATGGCTATGCACAAGCAAAAATATTGGGCACGCATGTACAAAAAGAGGAGGGAAAATGATGACAAAGCCAAATTTCGCGGCAGCGATGGCCGAGCTAGAAGAAGTTGTTCGCAAGCTAGAGCAAGGTGATGTACCTTTAGAGGAAGCAATCGATCTTTATAAAAATGGGATGGAGCTTTCAAAACTTTGTCATGATACACTTCAAAGTGCAGAGCAACAATTAATTTCAATCGTTGGTGAAAATGGTGAAAAACAGCCTTTCGACCAAGGAAATGGAGAAGATTAATTTATGGATAACGTATTAAAACCATTTATTGAATTCAATATTCCTGCAATTGAACAGGAAATGTATCAATTAGTTGAAAAAATTCAAGCGCCTGCACATTTAAAGGAATCGATGCTGTATTCTTTAAAAGCAGGTGGTAAGCGCATCCGTCCATTATTTGTAGCGGCGGTATGTGAAATGTACAAGCAACCATTAGCACCAAGTTACATTGTTGGTTCAGCTGTCGAAATGATTCATACGTATTCATTAATTCACGATGATTTACCTTGCATGGACGATGATGAATTACGCCGCGGCAAGCCAACAAACCATGTTGTTTATGGCGAAGCATTAGCAACATTAGCAGGAGACGCTTTAAACACATTGGCATTTGGCGTATTGGCGAGACTCGACATTCCTGCTGAACAGCGCATTGAACTAGTCGACTTATTAAGTGTCGCTGCAGGTGCGGAAGGCATGGTAGGCGGTCAAATTTTAGATATGGACGGCGAGCAACGTTTATTAAATTTACAAGAACTTGAAACGGTTCATGTCAATAAAACAGGTGCTTTATTACGTTTTAGTATCGAATCAGGTGCGGTATTAGCAAATGCACCAGAAAAAGAGCGCCGCGCATTAGTAGAATACGCACATCATATTGGCCTAGCATTCCAAATCCAAGATGATATTTTAGATATTGAAGGTACTTCTGAGCAATTAGGAAAAACAGCGGGTAAGGATGTTGCGAGTGATAAAAGTACATACCCTGCATTACTTACTTTAGAAGGTGCAAAAGAAAAGCTAACGCATCATTTTGAACAGGCAGTAAATGCACTGGGAAAAATTGAGACAAATACAGTACTTCTAGAACAATTAGCACAATATATTGTAAAACGATCAAATTAAAGTTGTTAAACTTTTGTCAAACGGTGTACATTGATATAATAGACAAATCACAATGGTGAATAAACTGATGAAAAGGTGTGTGGATGTGATGGATTTAACGAAGATTTCTAGTCCATCCTTTTTAAAAGACTTGAATAAAAAGCAATTAGAAGCACTCGCGAAAGATATTCGTGCTTTTTTAATCGAAAAATGCTCTGCAACAGGTGGTCATATTGGACCAAATCTTGGAGTTGTTGAATTAACGATTGCGTTGCATAAAGCTTTTAACAGTCCAAAGGATAAATTTTTATGGGATGTAGGGCATCAAGCGTATGTGCACAAAATTTTAACAGGACGTGCAGATCAATTTGATACATTACGCCAATTTAAAGGGCTTTGCGGTTTTCCAAAGTTAGTCGAGAGTGACCATGATATGTGGGAAACAGGTCATAGCTCAACATCATTATCAGCGGCAATGGGTATGGCAGCTGCACGTGATATTAAAGGCGCTAAAAACTTTGTCGTGCCAATTATTGGTGACGGTGCGTTAACGGGTGGTATGGCACTTGAAGCGCTGAATCACATTGGGCATGAAAAGACGCATATGGTCGTTATTTTAAACGACAATGAAATGTCGATCGCGCCAAATGTTGGGGCATTGCATGATGTGTTAGGCCGCTTACGTACAGCAAAGGAATATTCACGTGCAAAAGAAGATTTAGAATCGTTAATGCACAAAATTCCTGTCGTTGGAGATAAGCTTGCCTCTACAGCTGAACGTGTGAAGGATAGCTTAAAATATTTAGTCGTATCTGGTGTGTTTTTTGAAGAAATGGGCTTTAAATATTTAGGACCAATTGATGGTCATGATTTAGAAGCGCTTGAAAAAACATTAGAGTATGCAAAAAAAGTAAAAGGTCCTGTTTTAGTACATGTCCTTACAAAAAAAGGCAAGGGTTATAAACCTGCGGAGGACGATACAGTCGGCACTTGGCATGGTACGGGCCCTTATAAAATCGAAACTGGCGCATTTGTGAAGTCGGCAACAAAAGGTCCTGCATGGAGTAGTCTAGTGGCAGAATCAGTTCGTAAATGTATGGTTGAAGATGATCGTATCGTGACGATTACACCAGCTATGCCAGTTGGTTCGAAGTTAGAAGGCATTCAAAGAGATTTCCCGAAACGTTTCTTTGATGTCGGGATTGCCGAACAGCATGCGACAACGATGGCAGCTGGGCTTGCGACGCAACATATGAAACCGTTTTTAGCAATTTATTCAACATTCTTACAGCGTGCGTATGACCAAGTATTACATGATATTGCACGACCAAAATTAAATGTATTTATTGGTATTGACCGCGCTGGCCTAGTTGGTGCGGATGGCGAAACTCATCAAGGCGTATTTGACATTTCGTTTTTACGTCATATTCCAAATATAGTCTTAATGATGCCAAAAGATGAAAATGAAGGTCAACATATGGTTAAAACCGCATTAGAATATAATGACGGACCGATTGCAATGCGTTATCCACGTGGTAATGGTTACGGTGTTGAAATGGATGAAGAAATGAAAGCATTGCCAATCGGCTCGTGGGAAGTATTACGTGACGGTGAGGATGCGGTCATCTTAACATTCGGTACGACAATTCCAATGGCGATGGAAGCGGCAGAAGTGTTAGCGCAGCAAGGGACGAATGTTCGAGTAGTGAATGCTCGTTTCATTAAACCAATGGATGAAAAAATGTTGCATGAAATTATGAAAGCCGGTTTACCAATTTTAACGATTGAAGAATCTGTATTACAAGGTGGATTTGGTAGCGCAGTACTTGAATTTGCAAGTGATCAAAAATACCGAACAATAGCCATTGAACGAATGGGTATTCCAGATGAATTTATCGAGCATGGTGATGTGGACCAATTACTTGCTGAAATAAATGTGACAGCGGAAGAAGCAGTAAGACGCATTGAACAACTTGTCCCAAAAAAACAGTCAGGTAGGGTTTAATAAAGTATGACGAAACAACCGAAAGAACGTGTAGACATTTTACTTGTTGAACGTGGATTATGTGAAACACGCGAAAAAGCAAAGCGCTCGATTATGGCGGGGCTTGTGTTCTCAAATGAAATTCGCATTGATAAAGCAGGCGAAAAAATTGCGATTGATATGCCACTTCAAGTAAAAGGGTCAGATTTAAAATATGTATCGCGTGGCGGTCTGAAGCTCGAAAAGGCTTTAGAAATATTTGATATGTCAGTAGACGGCAAATTAATGCTCGACATTGGCTCATCAACAGGCGGTTTTACAGATTGTGCACTGCAGAACGGTGCGCGTCATTGCTATGCATTAGACGTTGGCTCCAATCAACTAGCGTGGAAAATTCGTTCCGATGAGCGCGTAACGGTCATGGAAAAAACCAATTTCCGTTATACGAAGCCGGAAGATTTAGTAGAAGGCTTACCTCATTTTGCAACGATTGATGTGTCGTTTATTTCACTAGCGCTCATTTTACCGGTATTAAAAACGGTATTAATGCCTGGTGGAGATGTGATGGCACTCGTTAAACCACAATTTGAAGCGGGACGTGAAAATGTCGGCAAAAAAGGCATCGTTCGTGAACCAAAAGTCCATTTAGCTGTGTTAGAAGAAACAGCGAAAATGGCAACAGCAACGGGATTTGTTGTAAAAGATGCTTCCTATTCACCAATTACCGGTGGCGAAGGGAATATCGAATTTTTATTCCATTTATACAACCCACATGAAGGGGAAGAAGTAGCGGCTTTTACTAATTTTGAGTCTGTTGTGAAAGAGGCACATGCACAGTTAAAATAATGAAAAGTACAAGGTAGGTCATTTATGAACCGAACTTGTACTTTTTATTTGTTGTAAATATGATTAAAAGACAATTTTGAGCAGATCTTTCGGGTTTTTCTTGAATTTCTTTTATGCAAATGTTAGTGTAAATATACATAGATTGAATAAAATTTAAGAGGTGACCTTGATGAATAAAGGCCAACGCCATATTCGCATTCGCGATATTATTACAAATAACGAAATTGAAACACAAGACGATTTAGTCGATCATTTAAAAAATGCAGGTTATAACGTAACACAAGCGACTGTTTCACGTGATATTAAAGAATTACATTTAGTAAAGGTTCCGTTACAAGATGGTCGTTATAAATACAGCTTACCTGCTGACCAACGTTTTAATCCAATCCAAAAGCTACACCGTGCATTAGCGGACGCATTTGTGTCAATTGATGGAGCGTCTCATTTTTTAGTAATGAAAACGTTACCGGGAAATGCGAATGCAATTGGCTCTTTATTAGATCATTTAGATTGGTCGGAAATTTTAGGGACAATTTGCGGGGACGATACGATTTTAATTATGTGTCGTACAGAAGTGGACCGAGAAGATATTAAAAATCGTTTATTAGAGATGCTATAAATCGAGGTGGATTTGTTTGTTAAGAGAATTAAGCATTCGCAACTTTGCAATCATTGATGATTTAACCGTTAGTTTTTTTGACGGATTAACGGTCTTAACAGGGGAGACTGGTGCAGGGAAATCGATTATTATCGATGCGGTTCATATTTTAGCGGGTGGGCGCGGCTCAACTGAATTTATTCGACACGGTGAAAAAAAAGCTGAACTTGGTGGACTATTTCAAATTCACAATGACAATCATCCGATATTTCACAAGTTAGAAGAGCACGGAATTGATGTGGAAGAAGGAACGATTATTTTACGCCGTGATTTGAATGATTCGGGTAAAAGTATTTGTCGTGTCAACGGAAAGCTTGTGCCACTCACGGTATTACGTGAAATTGGCGGGAGTTTAATCGACATTCATGGGCAACATGAAAACCAAGAATTAATGGACGAGAAGCATCATATCCACTTGCTCGACCATTTTGCGAGCGCGGCATTGCAAGACGTGAAAGCGCGCTATAAAACGGCATATGACACGTATCGTGAGCTAAAAAGAGAAGTGGCCGAACTAAGTATGGACGAGCAAAGAATGGCGCAACGAATTGATTTGTACCAATTCCAAATTCAAGAACTCGAACAAGCTGATTTAAAAGCGGATGAAGAGGATGCACTCAATGATGAACGCCGTCGCCTATTGAATTTCCATAAAATTTTTGAACATGCCAATATTGCATATGAGGCGATATCGGGTGAATCGAATGGACTTGATTTTATCGGCAACGCGATGGAGGCAATGGATAATATTGTCGTCTTAGATGAAACATTTAAAGAAGCATCTGAAGCAGTGACATCGAGTTTTTATGCACTCCAGGATGCAGCGTACCAAATTAAAAACGCGCTGGATGATTTGGAGTACGATGCAGAGCGTTTAAATGAAGTAGAGCAGCGCCTCGCACAATACCAAACGATGAAGCGTAAGTACGGTACGACGGTTGAAGAAATTCTTGTGTACTATGCAAAAATAGAAGAAGAATTGATGCAACTGATGAATCGTGATGAAACGATGCAAAAAAACGAACAATTGCTTCATGAAATGGAACAGGAATTAGCGCAATTAGCGAGTCAGTTGACGGTTATTCGCAAAGAAAATGCGCTTGTTTTAAGTGAGGCCATAATGGATCAATTACGCATGTTACATATGGAAAAAGCAAAATTTATCGTGAATTTTGAAGCGCAAGAGCAGTTTGATGCGAATGGGAAAGATAGCATTGCCTTTTATATTTCGACCAATGTTGGGGAACCACCGAAATCATTACCAAAAGTGGCATCGGGCGGAGAACTTTCACGTATGATGTTAGCGCTGAAAACGATATTCTCGACGTCAAATGGCATTACATCGATTATTTTTGATGAAGTAGATACAGGTGTTAGTGGTCGTGTCGCACAAGCAATTGCTGAAAAAATTGCGGCGATTTCGGTGAATTCTCAAGTACTTTGTATTTCGCATTTACCACAAGTAGCTGCGATGGCCGACCACCAATACTATATAAAAAAACAAGTCGAGCATGACCGAACATTTACAACGATTTCTGAAATGGAAGAAACTGAGCGCATTGAAGAAATTAGTCGGATGATGAGCGGCGCAGAAATTACCGAATTGACATTGCAACATGCATCTGAACTCATTCAAATGGCCAATGAACGAAAAAATGCGATGACAAAAGGATAAATGGGGAACACTAAAAACGCACCTTTCTAAATGAGGAAAGGATGCGTTTTTTGCTGTAAATTATATTTTCGATATAATTTTATTTTTTTTCATTATAAATTCGACATTAAATTTTCGCTTTTTATTTTGGTGGGAAATCATTATTTTAGTAAAAAGAGAGTAAGAATTCGCCAAAATAAATATTTCAAAAAACGATACTTATTAAGAAAACGCATGGAATCTGTCTTTTGAGGACTCATAAAATTATTCGTTCCATTTGGTACAAAATCAATTTCAATTACACCAAAAAATTTCCGTTCATAACTCATCCAAACTGTCACATAGTAAGCAAACAGAGGAGGTGAAATATGAAGCAAAGGTTGCGGTCATTACTCGTCGTCGTACTATTTTTAACATTTCCATTACAAGGCTTTGCAAAGGAATTAATTCCAATGGGTCAATCCATCGGTGTGCAGCTTCAATTGCCAAATGTTTTTGTCTCACATGATGTCTTGTTAGATTCAGGTGAATGGCTCAAACAGGGCGATCAGATTACGGAAGTTAATAATGAAACACTTTCTGATGTAACGGTGTTAAAAAATCAAAAGAAAGATGTTGAATTAACAGTTGAGCAAAAATCAGGAACAAAGAAAGTAAGTGTTTCAAAAGATCAATTGTTCAATTTAATGCCCTTTTTAAAAACCGAAACAGATGGGATCGGCACATTAACATTTATCGATCCGCAAACAATGGAGTATGGCGCATTAGGACATCAAATTGTCGACTCGATTTTAAAGCAACCCCCACAATTTGATGAAGGCTCCATTTTTACAGCATCCATTTCTCAGGTGAAAAAGAGCGTGCCAGGTCAGCCAGGCTATAAAATTTCGATTGTCAATAAATCATTAACACCACTGGGCACCGTTGCAAGTAATGAGCTTTACGGTATTTTTGGGAAATGGGAACAATCGCTACAACACAGTTTGCATCCGGCGCTAGAAATTATACATGCGGATGAATTAAAAGAGGGAAAAGCCCAATTATTAACGAGTATTGATGGTGAAAATGTAGAAACATTTGAGATTGAAATTAGTAAACAAGATGGAAACACTTTTACATTTTTTGTGACCGATGAACGATTAATTCAAAAGACTGGAGGAATTGTACAAGGAATGAGTGGCAGCCCGATTATACAAGATAACCGATTTGTAGGGGCTGTAACACATATGTTTGTGGAAGAACCGACAAAAGGGGCAGGAATACTTGTAATCGAAATGCTGAAAAAAAGCCCGAATTAAGAACCTATTGACTACACTTATCAAATAAGTGTAGTCTTTTTTTACTTTCTTTATTAAAATTGTACATAAGTGCATTCGACAAAAGAGGAGAATTAACGCTATTATTGTCGATATAATGTGAAATTATAATGCTTGATGCTCATTTTTTACTGTTTTAAAGGATTTTTTTTAATATTGTCGAAAACTCACTAAGTGAAAGCAAAAAAAACGGGATGTTAGACAAAATGATAAAGGCTATTTTTCTTCGCAATAATTTCTATTTCGATGACAGACAGTACAATGTGATGAAAGCTTTCATTTTTCACGGTGCATTGATGAAATATGACGTGCAGGATTGTAGTTTCCTTTAGGAACTTAAATTTAAAGGGGGATTTTGATTGACGAAAGTAAAAATTGCGATTGCGGATGATAACCGTGAGCTCGTAAAAACGATGGAATTATTCTTTAAAAACCATCCTCAAATTGAAGTGGTTGCTACGGCAGCGAATGGTAAACTATGTATTAAAATGTTGGAAGAGCACAAGATAGACGTTTTATTGCTAGACATTATCATGCCACATTTGGATGGCCTGGCTGTGTTAGAAACCATGTACAATGATGAACGTTGCGGAGATATCCAGGTCATTATGTTAACGGCTTTTGGGCAAGAGGATGTGATGAAGCAAGCTGTTAATTATGGCGCTTCGTATTTTATGTTAAAGCCATTTGAATTTGAACAGCTTGTACAAAAAATTCTCCATTGTGCCGGGCAACAAGTTGAAGTAGAAAAACGAAAAAGCATTTTACAACCGAATTCGTCAACAAAGCTTGATCAACGTCAACTAGATACAACGATTACATCCATAATTAAAGAAATTGGCGTTCCTGCCCATATTAAAGGGTATGCCTATTTACGTGAAGCGATTCAGATGGTTTTCCATGATATCGAGTTACTCGGCTCGGTAACGAAGATTTTATATCCTGAAATCGCCAAGAAATTTAATACGACGCCGTCACGTGTGGAACGTGCCATCCGTCATGCAATTGAAGTCGCATGGAACCGCGGTAGCTACGAGTCCATTTCCGAGCTGTTTGGCTACACTGTGCACCATATGAAGTCAAAACCTACCAATTCAGAGTTCATCGCCATGATTGCGGACAAGATTCGTATTGAGATGGTGGCGAGTTAAGGGCTTACTGGACAAGCTGGGGGAATATTTTCATATAGTGAATGAATACCCGATTAGACACGATTTAAACTTAAAATTCACCAAATATGTAAGTGTTTATTTTGACACGCCTTCATTTATTGGTTTCCTTGAAAACAATAAATGAAGGCGTGTCTTTTTTTACGGCCTTAGTGAATAAAATAGAACTCAATTTAGCGTATTCGAGAGACGGCTCCTCATTGATGCCATACATATTTATATAATTGATGACTTTTGGTTTTGTATAATAAGATAATGAAATCATCTCCGCCATTGCGCGCATCGTAGAAAAAATAGTCGCCAACTTCTGCTTTTATATCATTTTGATTAAAAATGTCGATTGTTTCTTTGGCATTTTGACGAATATCAATTGTTCTTTTTTCGAATTGCGTTATTTTTTGATTGGCATTACTAATATCACTGGCAGTAAGTTTTACAAAGCCTACATTACTCAAATCAATCGGTTTTGAATAATCGAATAATGTAAACCATTCCCCATCTCCGTGAAAACTAGCTTCTGTGATTAGTAAATTTGTTACTTCATCTGCTTCAGGTAAAGAAATTCCCCAATTACTTTCGAGTACTTCATATTCATTTGGTAGTAGGCTATTTATTAGTAAATTACATCCCGAAAATAACAAAATAATAGATACAATACACGCGATTAACCATTTATTCACAAAATCACCTCTCTATTGATGACGGATAAATAATTGAATGGTTGCATGTTGTTTTTTTCTTTAAGAAAGGCAAAATAGATTTACCCATTACTTCCTCTACAGCCCATGAAATGGATTGGAGAATAGCGATTTAATCTGGTAAAATTAATTTGTAAACAGTGTGAAAGAGGGTTCAACATGAAGAAATTTAAGAGATTAGCACTTTATGCTTTAGCAACAGGCATATTCGTAACATCATTTACTATTGGTAACGATGTTGTGCATGCAAACGAAGGTGAACGTGCAATCTATGATGGCAAAGTCCAAAATGGAAGAACATTTGGCCCGATACGAGCAATAGGCGACGAACTAGGTGCTCAAGTGGACTGGAACAACAAAGCTAAACTAGCAACTATAATCAAAGATGATAAAGTGATTAAGTTAAAACATGGCTCTAAAATGTTAATCGTAAATGATAACGAAATTAAAATGGATGTATCCTTACTTTTAGAAAAGGGGAAAGTTTATTTACCGTTACGATATATTAGTGAAGCGTTTGGAAATAATATCGGCTGGGATAAAGAAAAACAACTGGCCTATTTAGAAGATCGCGTGCCATATCTAATTATTTATGCGCAGCCGATTGATTATAGAAAAGGCTATGAACTCCTTGGAGATGCAGTAAATCATGCATCCAATTTATCGGGAGTCACGCAAAAGAGGGCACATTTAAAGCCTTATTTTACTGATACAATGAGTAATAAAATCATTCAGAATAATGGCTTAGGTTTTGAAGTAAATCCAGCAGCAGAACATCCATATATTAACGAATCTTATTCTTATCCAGATAGAAAAACGATGAAAATAAGAAAAGTATTCTTTGGGTATGAAAGTAAAAGAGGTTATGGTGATATTATTCATCAATTTACGCTTGTAGAAAAGAATGGCAAATGGGTAGTGAACGCTATTGAAGAAGAGTGGGCCCCATTCCGACCTTAATATATAAATTTGTTCTGGTGGCGAGTTTTACCTCAAACAATAAAAAGTTCATTCATATTTATCATTGATTCACCTCGATTGTTATATCGAGGTGAATTTTTTTGTTCTTTAGACAAAATATGCATAGGATATTTTTGTTTTGGAGCATGTTAAAATCTGTCTTTTTTATTGATTATCAATAAAAAAGTATTGACTTACAATGTGATGAACTTTATATTGTAATCAGTTGAAAATTTTGGAGGTGGATTGGATTGAGAGGGAATATAACGTCAAATATTTTAAAAATCTTATTAATTGTGTTTGCAATAGGTGTGCTATTCTTTGGTGGATATGTATTGCCAAGTATCGCAGAAGATATGAGAGCCTTAAACCCTGAACTTGATTATGCGAAGCTGCCTATCCTTGTCACTTGCGAATTGTTGTTGGTGTTCTTATTAATTGGATTAGGAATCATCTTATATTTACTTACCATTTTTGATCGTGGCTTAGTATTTAGTTCAACATTTATTCGATGGGTCGAAGTGTTAGTTGGAATGTGCCTTGTCGCGTCAATCGGAATCATTATTTTATTCCAATATACGAGAACTTTTGGGGGACCTGGGCCATTGTTAGCACTAATTATGATAGGTCTTACCGTTACGATATGGATAATAGCTGCGGTAATAATGTTAATTCGAGCGATAGTGAAAAGAGCCATATGTTTCCAAAGAGAGTCAGAAACATCGTAAATTTAGCTATCGAGTTGATAAAGGGGAGGACGAATGGAGCAATTTACAATAATGAAGCATTTAGTGACCATAGATGCAGAGAAAACAAAAGAACTGTATGACTCTTTACCGCTTGTTTCGGAAAAAGAACATTGTGGATGTGATAATTGTTGTTATTATGCAGAAGCCATTATAGAAATGCCCTTACAGATTCAACAATTTTTTCAGAAGTTCGGGATTGACCCGCGAAAAAAAGGAGAGATTTGGAAAGCTGCTGAATACGATGCTGGTACTTGTTTGTATATTGTAAATTACCGTTGTATTGGGAACATACAAGGTGCTAACCAATTAGGCTGGATAGAAATCGACGACGCTAAATTTAGTTTGACGAATTATCCAACCGCAATTGAAAAGGTGATAGGGCATTAAAATTTGCTTTAATCATTCAGTATTAAATTTGTCCATATAGTTTTCCATTTTTTCATTGCGACTCTTTGTTGATAAATGGGATGTAATCTTTCAGTCTTTAAATATTTTGGAGTGGGCGCAATTTTTAACTCAAATAAATCGGTTAATCCATAAGGAGCGATAATTTCAATCTGATTGTTTATCAACCTTGCGCCTATCGCTGTTGCAGTTTCAGGAAAATGACTTATCCCATCAAAAGAAGAACTAAAGGGCTGTAACTGATTTTTTAAATGCATGCGTGCTTGGTTTTTCACCGACCACGGTAAATTGGGAATGAAAGTATGTAATTGTGTTTCGAGCTTTTTTTCTGTTTCAGTTGTTACATCATTTTCTTGGAAATAAATGACGTCAATATCGTTAACAGAAGTGTGGATACTATGTAAAACATCCCATACTTTATTTCTTAAAACACCCGCACAAATCCAACAATCCTGTAATTCTAATGACTCAACTGTTTTTAGGATGGTCATAAGGATTAAATCGTTTCTAATGATTTTTATCAGTTCATCTTCATAATTCAAATTACGAACCCTCTTTCGTCCCTTTTCTTCATATGTTAATCGATTGGGTTGATAGTCGAGAAAAACTATGGCTCCCTAAAATGTCTATGTTTGTTTATTTAATTTACACCAACCAGACGAAATAATTACTTAAATTTTAGTCGTTCAATCTAAATAAAACGCACATTACGAAAGTTTACTTAAAAATTTAATCGATCCTTAATTTCCTCCAATAATTTCGTCTGCATTTTCAATTGCTTCGTTGTAATTATAGCGAACCACAGGAAAAAAATAATGGGAACGACGGTAAATAACAATCCGAAAATTGAGAAAAGGCTAAATAAAATATCGCCTAAGCCTACGTGTTTCATATGATAAGTCCCCCTTTTATTTACATAATTAGAAATTTACTATATTGAAATTGTAACATATTAAAGTTGATAATTACTGCAAATAATTAAACAAATTTTGAAAAATATGTTTAATTGTAAGTGTGAGGGGTATGATAACTTTAGTAATACTTTTACTTCGTTCGGTAAAGATTTAAACACTTATCGAGCGAAAAATATGCCTCAGGGGATATCACGGATTTTGAATTGTGGTAGCACAACGACAAAATCTAGATGCAATACCCAAGCATAATTCATTAGTTTTTACCTCCTTTCTTTTAGTTTAAATGATAAGAATATCGTATAAACTATCTTCAGCGTCCAAGGCGATTATGGACGCTCTTTTTTATCGGAAAATCGAATTAACTTTCCAAATAAAGTATAAACAAACGTCAAAAATTCATAAAAACGGAATTGTATTTATGAAATTTTTAGATAATAGAGTGTTTTTAGTGGGATTTTAAAGCAAAAATGATTAATGAAATATAAATATCTTATATTTCAAAATAAATCATACAATAGACTTATATTAAGACTTATTGAGTGGATTTTGATGGTAGTTAGAGCCTGAAATAATGAAGTTACTCCTTGATTATCAAAAAAATGTTATAAAATAATTCATTTCCACAAATACATTGAATAACTATTGATGGACCATTCGGACTATATAGATGCCTATTACTAGGAAGGAGGTAGGGAATGTACCGGGAAAAACGGATGTTCGCAATATTTTTCTAAACAAAAATCTAATAATTGTATATACTAGAATATAAGTGGAAGGGAGGATATACGTGGTTATTTTTGAAAATGGATTTATTGAAGTGTCAGAACAGAATGGGAAAATATTTGTAGAAACATTGCAAACTGGTTTTTTATTAAAAGATTTTGATACCATTGTACGCCTAAACCCTCGAATAAAATTAACAAACTTTGCAGTGTTAAAAAATGTATTGACGAATGTGTCAAAAACCCCAGCTGAAATTGGTAAGTGGCTTCCATCGATAACTGTAGAAGTTTCACGCGATAAAATGTCAGCTTCACTTTTTATTTATGAAACACTTGAAACAATTCGTGAAGACCTAGAAAAATTCAAACAAGATGTAAGTGGTTTATTAGCAGAGCACAATATTAAACATGGAATTATGGATATAAAATTAGAATCTGTTGTTTGTGGAAAAGCAAATTTAATTGCACAAGGTACCCCACCAATAAAGGGGGATGATGCCATTGTTACTTATTTGCAAATTCCAGAACGTAAACCCGTTATTCGCGAAGATGGCAAGGCAGATTATTATGATATGAACTTTATTTATGAAATCGACGAAGGTGCTTGGTTAGGGGAGAAAATCCATGCGCAACCAGGTATACCTGGCTACAACGTACATGGTGAAGTCATTCAAGCTCAAAGTGGTCGTGATATAGCGTTAAAATATGATCGCAAATCGGCTTATGAAATCGAGGAAGAGGGTAAAACTGTTATCCGTTCAAAAATAAGTGGTGTACTTGAAGATTCACAAGGGATGGTCGGCGTAAATCATCATTTACCAATTAACGGTGATGTCGGCATTGAGACTGGAAATCTCGAATTTAATGGCTCATTATCCATCCGTGGCACGGTTCAAGCTGGCTTTACAGTTATTGCACAAGGTGATATTTCGATTGAAGGTGCTGAAGGTGTGTCAGGCGCGAAACTCATCAAATCCATTGATGGCGATATTTTTATTCGTGGTGGTATTTTTGGGCTAGGGCAAACGCGTGTAGAAGCGGGAGGCAATATTTTTGTGAAGCACGTCAATGAGGCAAATCTTACGGCTGGGCAAGATGTAAACATTGGATTTTACGCACTCGGTTCTAATATTAATGGCCATTCAATTTTAGTTGATGAACGCAAAGGTAAGATTATTGGTGGAACTGCCATCGCAAAAAGTATGATTACAACAGCTGTTTCTGGCAATCGTTTAGAACGGCGCACGGAACTGATTATTAATAGTATAAATAAACAAGATGGCTTAGAGATGATTCAAAATAAGGCAGCTTTATTAAAAACTATGCAAGAAGATATTTTACAGCTGGAAGCTCAAGTGAACCGCGTGCTACCCGTTATTCGTAATTTGACGCGGCCGCAAATTGCAGCATTCGAACAAACGAAGCAAAAATTAGCATCTAATAAAGAAGAGGCGATGGATTTAGATCGAGAAATTAAGCAATTAATGCATGATCTACGCAATGTCGGAAGAGAGGAAATCCACGTTACGAAAGAAGCTTATTCAGGTACATATATCCAAATTGGTAAGAAGTCATCCATTTTATCTAATGCAACAAATGGTCGATTTTTATTAGAGTTTGGAGAGTTGAACGTCTAATGAAGAACATTCCGATTTATGCACATCGCGGCGCATCTGCCTATGAGCTTGAGAATACGTTGGAAGCGTTTGAGAAAGCGAAAGCATTAAACGCAGATGGAATTGAGCTAGATATTCAAGTTTCGAAGGATTCCATTTTAGTCGTATTTCATGACATGGATTTAACTCGGTTAGCCGGTGTAAGAAAAAACATTAATGAGTGTACGTTTCAGGAATTATCTAAATATAGTATCGGCACAAGATTTAAACGAATCCTATCAACGAAAAAAATTATGTCTTTTTCGCAATTAGTCAACTGGGCAAATCGCGAAAATATAGCGTTGAATGTCGAATTGAAAGAGTCGGTTTTAGCCAATACTGAGGCACTAAAAGACGAGATTAAAACATTAAAACTCCCAGCAAACAGTCATTTTTCATCTTTTCATATGGAGTTGTTAAAAATCGTGAAAGAAGTGCGTCCTGATTTTGAGACAGCATTTTTAGTGACGAAGAAATTTAATTGGCAATCATTACGAAATTTAGATTTCATTGACCATGTGCACGCGCACCGAAAATATTATAAACAACGCTATTTAGAGGCTTGTGATGAGGCGAAAAAAGGAATACGGTTTTATGGGATTGTCGGGTCCGAATCGTTTTTATCTAACCCACATCCAGCTGTGCTTGGCTGGATTACAGATTATCCCGATAAAGTAAGAAGAGTTCAACAAAAAAATACAACCAATACTTGAGACTTGCAAGTGTTGGTTGTATTTTTATTTTTGCCAGCGTGCGGCAACTTTTCCACGTTTACGATCACGGCGGAGAAGAAAACCAGCAAAGAAAAGGAATGCTGCGACAAAAAAGATGATGCCGACAATAAATTGTAACCAAAGCCATGGAAATGGTGAGATTAATATCCCAAATAACGTATCACGCATAAATTTAATGCCAGCAGCCATCATGATTGCTGGAATGACTAAAATGATAAATGCGACCATGCGAGCCATATGGAACCTCCTCTTAATAACTAAATTAATTTTACAATGGTAAAATAGAAAGTCAAGAAGATGGAAAGTATTCCTTAAAAAGATAAGGGAATTGTGACGAATAACGACATTTTAATTATACCTCTATAATTTTGAACCCCATAAATCGAATCGAATTTAATAAAGAAGCAATCACCCTTTTTAATAGGAGGAATTATCAGAATATTACAACTAAAATAATTTCCGAAGTTTATGGTTGATTGTTTTTAATTTTGAAAGTATTGTAAATTTAAAGATAAATAGAAAATGCGTGTTCAAGCAAATATTTATCATTGTCAACAAAATAATAATAAAAGCGAGAAGTAAGCGCTTTCTTATCAGAGGAGAGATGTTAATATGGAAATCTTCAAGTATATGCAGAAATATGATTATGAACAATTGGTGTTTTGCCAAGATGAGGCGTCGGGACTAAAAGCCATTATTGCCATCCATGATACGACGTTAGGTCCAGCTCTTGGAGGTTCACGTATGTGGACATATGCCTCAGAAGAAGCGGCGATTGAAGATGCACTTCGACTTGCTCGTGGAATGACTTATAAAAATGCAGCAGCTGGATTAAACTTAGGGGGCGGTAAAACTGTCATTATTGGTGATCCATTCAAAGATAAAAATGAAGAAATGTTCCGCGCTTTAGGCCGTTTTATTCAAGGATTAAATGGGCGTTACATTACAGCAGAAGATGTAGGAACGACGGTAACAGATATGGATTTAATCCATGAAGAAACAAATTATGTTACAGGTATTTCACCAGCATTCGGTAGTTCTGGTAATCCATCTCCAGTTACAGCTTACGGGGTATACCTTGGGATGAAAGCTGCGGTAAAAGAAGCTTTCGGAAATGATTCTCTGGAAGGAAGAAAGGTTGCAGTGCAAGGCTTAGGAAATGTTGCGTATACACTTTGTGAGTACTTGCATAAAGAAGGCGCGAAATTAGTTGTGACGGATATTAATCAAGCAGCCATTGATCGCGTTGTAAATGATTTTGGTGCAACAGCGGTCTCACCAGATGCGATTTATGACCAAGACGTGGATGTGTACTCGCCATGTGCGCTAGGTGCAGTTATTAATGATGCCACGCTGCTGCGACTAAAAGCGAAAGTTGTTGCAGGCTCAGCGAACAATCAATTAGCGCAGTCAAGCCATGGGGAAGCGCTTCATAAAATGGGCATCGTGTATGCACCGGATTATGTCATCAATGCAGGTGGCGTAATTAATGTAGCGGATGAATTGTATGGGTACAATCGTGACCGAGCGATGAAGCGTGTCGGATCGATTTATACAAGCTTAGAGAAAATTTTTGAAATATCAAGAACAGAAAATATCCCAACCTATTTAGCGGCGAATCGTTTAGCTGAAGAACGAATTGCACGCGTGGCCAAATCGCGCAGTCAATTTTTACAAAACGAAAAATCCATTTTGAATGGCCGATAAAAGAAGTTTCGACTAGTGAGTTGAGGTGAATTTCACTAGTCAAAATTTTTACCGGAAGTTGAGAGAAATTTGCGAATAGAGGTGTCCAGCATGGCGAAAGAGTATGATGTCGTTATTTTAGGTGGAGGGACGGGTGGTTATGTTGCCGCCATCCGCGCGTCGCAATTAGGTTTAAAGACGGCTGTTGTAGAAAGTGGGAAGCTAGGGGGCACATGCTTACACGCAGGTTGTATTCCAACGAAATCATTACTTAGAAGTGCCGAAGTATATGTACAATCGAAACGTGCAGATGAATTTGGTATTGAAATACAACAAAGCATCCTTAATTTTAGCAAAGTTCAAAAGCGTAAAGAAACTGTTGTTGAACAATTGCATAAAGGTGTTCAACATTTAATGAAAAAAGGGAAAATTGATGTGTATCACGGTTTTGGTCGTATTTTAGGTCCTTCCATTTTTTCGCCGATGCCTGGGACAATTTCTGTTGAAATGAATGATGGCTCTGAAAATGAAATGCTTATTCCGAAAAACGTCATCATTGCATCGGGTTCGAGACCGAGAAAGCTTGCGGGCGTCGATATTGATGGTCAAACGATTTTTACATCGGATGAATTTTTAAACATTACGAAACTGCCAAAATCCATCATTATTGTTGGTGGGGGTGTGATTGGTATTGAATGGGCATCGATGTTGCATGATTTTGATGTGGACGTCACGATTATCGAAGTGGGACCGCGTATTTTACCGACGGAGGATCGCGATATTTCAACGGAAATGATGAAGCTGTTAACGAAGCGTGGCATCAATATTTACACAAATGTTGAGTTGAATCCTGAAACGATTACGAAATCGGAACAACAGGTGACAGTAAAGCTTTCCGGGTTAGAACTGACAGCTGAAGCGATGCTCTTGTCGATTGGCAGACAAGCGAATGTTGAAAACTTTGGTATTGAAAATACGGATATTGAAATTGCAAATGGATTTATTCAAGTAAATGAATCATTTCAGACGAAGGAAAGCCATATTTATGCAATAGGGGATGTAATCGGTGGTATGCAGCTAGCGCATGTTGCTTCACATGAAGGGATTTCTGCAGTGGAGCATATTGCCGGTGTGCTTCATATTCCATTCCATTATGCGAATGTCGCGCGAGGCGTATATAGTTATCCAGAAATTGCAAGTGTTGGTTTAACCGAAGAGCAGGCGAAAAATCAAGGCTATAAAATTAAAACAGCGACTTTTCCGTTTAAAGCGATAGGCAAAGCGGTTGTTTACGGAGAGACGGATGGTTTCGTCAAAGTCATTGCGGATGAAGAAACGAATGATGCGATTGGTTTCCATTTGATTGGTCCGCATGCTACGGATTTAATTTCGGAAGCAGCACTTAGTCTCTTTTTAAATGCTTCACCGTGGGAAGTGGGTCAGATGGTACACCCGCATCCGACACTGAGTGAAGTCATTGGTGAAGCGGCGTTAGCGATTGAAGGTAAAGCGATTCATTATTAACTTGATTCAGTGGGGTTCAACCCCCAGCTGAAGTAGGGGAACAAAGGCTAAACCCGTCACGACTTGTGACAACGCCTTTGTGACCAACATCGTGTTGACCTAAGCCCCGGCGGATGTCACGGATTTTTAAGGGAACATTTTCGAGCGAGGCCGAAAAAATCTGGACTAAAGTTAGCCGAGGCGTAATTGATAAGGGAGGAGCTGTTTTATATGAATGAAACGGGAATAACGCATGATCAGATTGGTTTAACAGAGGAAGATGTACTTAAAATGTATGAAACAATGCTGCTTGCACGTCGAATTGACGAACGCATGTGGTTATTAAATCGTGCAGGGAAAATTCCTTTTGTTATTTCTTGTCAAGGTCAAGAAGCTGCTCAAGTAGGTGCTGCATTTGCACTGGATAATCAAAAGGATTATATTGCACCATATTATCGTGATATGGGTGTCGTTTTACACTTTGGCATGACAGCAAAGGACTTAATGCTTTCTGCGTTTGCTAAAGCGGAAGACCCGAATTCTGGCGGACGTCAAATGCCAGGACATTTTGGGCAGAAGAAAAATCGAATTTTAACGGGCTCTTCTCCTGTTACGACACAAGTGCCACATGCTGTTGGTGTAGCGCTTGCTGGTCGTTTACAAAAAGAGGATTTCATCACATTTGTAACGCTCGGTGAAGGTTCCTCAAACCAAGGGGATTTTCATGAAGGGGCCAATTTTGCGGGCGTTCATAAATTGCCTGTCATTATTATGGTGGAAAATAATCAATATGCGATCTCAGTCCCAGTAGAGCGTCAACTCGGCTGTGCAAAAGTATCGGATCGCGGCATTGGCTACGGGATGCCTGGTGTCACAGTAGATGGCAAAAATCCGCTCGAAGTGTATAAAGTGGTGAAAGAGGCGGCTGACCGTGCACGTAATGGTGAGGGACCTTCTTTAATTGAAGCAGTCACATTCCGTTTAACGGCGCATTCGTCGGATGATGATGATCGCCAATACCGAACAGCCGATGATATCGCAGAAGGACGCGCAAAAGATCCGATTTTACTTTTCGAAAAGTATATAAAAGATGCAGGCATTGCGGATGATTCTTGGTTCGAACAAATCAATGAGCAACTAATGGTCATTGTCAATGAGGCGACGGATTATGCAGAAGCCGCTCCTTATGCAGCGCCTGAGGATACACTGAAATATGTTTTTGCGGAAGGAGATGAAGCATAATGGCTGTGATTTCCTATATTGATGCGATTAATATTGCGATGAAAGAAGAGATGGAACGAGATGAGCGCGTTTTTGTTTTAGGTGAGGATGTCGGGCGTAAAGGGGGCGTATTTAAAGCGACTGCGGGTTTATACGACCAATTTGGTGAGTACCGCGTGTTAGATACCCCACTTGCAGAAAGTGCGATTGCAGGTGTGGCGATTGGTGCAGCTATGTACGGCATGCGTCCAATCGCTGAAATGCAATTTGCTGATTTTATTATGCCTGCAGTGAATCAAATCGTTTCAGAAGCGGCTAAAATTCGCTATCGCTCGAATAATGACTGGGACTGTCCAATTGTTGTGCGTGCGCCATTCGGAGGCGGGATTCATGGTGCGCTTTATCACTCGCAATCCGTAGAAGCATTATTTGCAGGGACACCGGGTTTGAAAATCGTTATTCCGTCCACACCGTATGATGCAAAGGGCTTATTGAAGGCGGCCATCCGCGACCCAGATCCGGTATTATTTTTCGAGCATAAGCGGGCATACCGTTTGATTAAAGGGGAAGTACCGACTGAAGATTATACGATTCCGATTGGTAAGGCGGATGTGAAGCGTCAAGGGGATGATGTGACAGTCATTACGTATGGATTAGCGGTGCATTTCGCGTTACAAGCAGCAGAACGTCTAGCGAAGGATGGTATTGAAACGCATATTTTAGATTTGCGCACAGTGTATCCGTTAGACCAAGAAGCGATTATTGAAGCGGCGAAGAAAACAGGGAAAATCTTGCTCATTACGGAGGATAATAAGGAAGGGAGCATCATCAGTGAGGTGGCGGCTATTATTGCAGAGCATTGCCTTTTTGATTTGGATGCCCCAATTAAGCGACTAGCGGGACCCGATGTGCCAGCTATGCCTTATGCGCCAACAATGGAAAAATTCTTTATGATCAATCCTGAAAAAGTAGAGCGCGCCATTCGTGAATTAGCAGCATTTTAACTTTTTCAGATTCACCTTACCTTTATAAGTGGTGAGATGAATCAAGACGTATTTATGTCGAGGCATAATCGATTCATAGGGGGATGCAAAATGACGATTCAAAATATTACAATGCCGCAATTAGGGGAAAGTGTGACGGAAGGAAAAATCGATAGTTGGTTAGTGAAAGTGGGCGACAAGGTAAATAAATACGACCCAATTGCGGAAGTAACGACCGATAAAGTAAATGCCGAAATTCCGTCTTCCTTTACTGGAATTGTGAAAGAATTGATTGCAATAGAAGGCGAAACATTGCCGGTTGGTGCGATTGTTTGCTCGATTGAAGTAGAAGGTGCAGAACTACAGCCAGCACCAGTAGCAAGCGATTCAAATGTAAGCTCAGCTATTTTAAATGCAGGGGTGCAGCGCCAACAGCCACAGCCGCCAGTAGTTGTGGAAACGCCTGACAAGAGCGAGCGTCCTAAACGTGCAGTCGGTCGATTTTCACCAGCAGTGCTGCTATTAGCCTCACAAAATGATATTGATTTAGCACATGTACAAGGGACAGGACTTGAAAATCGCATTACACGAAAAGATGTGGAAGCTTATATTGCGGCTGGAAAACCTGAACGGCAAGTAGCTGAAAGTTCGCAACTACAAGTCGTCGAGCAGCCACAATTAAATGAGTCAGAAAAAGTGAGCGTACCAAAAGTTACACCGAGTCGTACGGAAAGTGTCCTGACAGCTTCAGGGGATATTGAAATTCCAGTTACATCTGTACGCAAAGCGATCGCGAAAAATATGGTGCGCAGTTCACTTGAAATTCCACATGCTTGGATGATGATGGAAGTCGATGTAACGGAGCTTGTTGAATATCGCGATCGCATTAAATCGGAGTTCAAGCAAAAAGAAGGCTTTAATTTAACGTACTTTGCCTTTTTCTTAAAAGCAGTCTCTCAAGCTTTAAAAGAATATCCGCTGATCAATTCCGTTTGGGCCGAGGATAAAATTATCCAAAAGAAAGACATCAATTTATCGATTGCGGTTGCAACGGATGATGCGCTATTTGTGCCTGTCATTAAAAATGTGGATGAAAAATCGATTAAAGGCATTGCGAAAGAAATTCACGAACTTTCTACAATTGTACGAAATGGCAAATTAAAAATGGAGCATATCCAAGGTGGAACGTTCACGGTAAATAATACGGGTTCATTTGGTTCTATCCAATCAATGGGCATTATTAATTATCCACAAGCAGCTATTTTGCAGGTGGAAAGTATTGTAAAAAAACCTGTGATAGTACAGGGGAATATGATTGCACCACGTCATATTGTGAATTTATGTTTGTCATTAGATCATCGAATTTTAGATGGACTAATTTGCGGGAAATTCCTAAGTCGAGTCAAAGAATTACTCGAAAATGTCGATAAACAGAAGATGTCAGTCTACTAAAAACACTGGGGAAGCCTGTAATTACGGGCTTTCTTTATTTTTTTTTCTTTATTATCTGAACATTCTCGGGTAATATATAGTACAGGAATAGAACAAGGGGGGAAGCTACATAGCGTCCATATGACAACAAATATGAAAGACATTGAATTTCAAACGACGAGTTATGAACAATGGCAAGAAGAGGCAGTAAAAGCTTTGAAGGGGAAACCATTCGAATCCCTATTTACAAAAACAATGGAAAACATCACGTTAGAGCCACTTTATACACAAGAAACATTGATCGAAAAATTAGGTGAACAATTAGCGAAACAAGTATCAACGATTCGTACATTAACGAAAGCATCGAATTTTGATATAGCACAGCAAATTGTTGGAGAAGATGCTGCAAGTTTCTTTGCCAATTTACAAGAAAGCCTTGCACGTGGCAATGATGTTATTACAATTAATAGCCCAGTTGCCTTTGAATGGAATGAAGAAGCGCTTGGTCAATTAGCGGATTATTTAACTGAATATTCATTTAAACTGAATGTGCAATCAACTAACGATCAATTATTAAGCGTTTTCACAAAAATTGACGCAGCCAAACGTGCGACAGTAGAAGGGTATATACTTTCACCTGAAGCTGTAGAATTAGCGGATTATCCAAACGTACGCACATATGCAGCAAATACGATTCCGTTTCACAATAATGGCGCAAACGCGGTACAAGAATTAGCAATCGCATTAGCGCAAGCATCACAGTATGCAAAGAATGTAGGAGATTTTAAAGCTTTCGAAAGTAAATTCTTTGTAAATTTTGCAATTGATACACAGTTTTTCGCAGAAGTTGCAAAAATCCGCGCGTTTAAAGTGTTATGGAAAGCATTTGCTTCAGCATTCGGCACTGAAGCAAGCGCTGTCCCTGTAGTAGTTGAAACATCTGTGCGTAGTTTTTCAAAGCTCGATGTATATGTCAACTTACTACGCGCAGGCAATGAAGCATTCGCAGCAGCAATTGGTGGCGCGGATGTTGTAACAGTCCATCCACATGATTGCTTAACAAAGACTTCGGATCAATCGGTTCGTATCGCTCGTAACGTGTCCCTCGTTACGAAAGAGGAATCGCATGTACTGAACGTGCTTGACCCTGCAGGTGGCTCGTACTTTGTTGAGTCGTTAACAGCGGATTTTGTGAAAGAAGCATGGGCATTATTCCTTGAAATCGAGCTAGCTGGCGGTTTGGATGCGTATACAGCACTTCAATCGGATATTGATGCAGTTTACAACAAACGCATTCAAGCGGTCGAAACACGTAAGCATTCATTAATTGGCACGAATATTTATGCAAATCCGGTTGATGCATTGGCAACAGAAGAAAACGGCCAATTTGCGGATGTGAAACGTTTAGCCATCCCATTTGAAGATTTACGTACAAACTTCGCACAAGCAGGAATTAAACCAGCCATTTTAACATTTGGTGAACTTAAAAATTACAAGCCACGTGCTGATTTTGTACAAGGTTTCTTTGCTACAGCAGGTGTAGTAGCGGAACAAACAGAAGGCTTTACATCCATTGATGAGGCGAAAGCATGGTTAGCGGATACAGCATTTGATTATGTTGTGATTGCCGCTACTGATGAGGATACGAAAGCGCTAGTTCCAGCATTACTAGAGGGCAAACCTACAACGGTTATTTTGGATGCAGCAGGTAAGTATAAAGAAGACGAAGCGACTTGGACAGCAAATGGCTTAAATGGTTTTATTTTTGCAGGTCAAAATATTATAGAGAAACTGAACAGCGTAGTAGCGAGCGTGAAGGGGGTACAACAATGAGTAAAGTGAATTTTAATTCCGTTGTGATTGAAGATGTTTTAAACCAAGAGCAGCGTAGTTCAACAGGCTCATTTCTGACAAACGAAGGCATCGAAGTGAAATCAGTTTATAATGCTGAGGATATTCAAGATGTTAAACATATAAATGATGTAGCAGGGGTTGCACCAAATACGCGCGGACCATACCCAACAATGTACGTTGCGCGTCCTTGGACAGTACGTCAATATGCAGGTTTCTCAACTGCTGAGGAATCAAATGCCTTTTACCGCCGTAACTTAGCGATGGGTCAAAAAGGGTTATCGGTTGCCTTTGACTTAGCGACACACCGCGGCTATGACTCGGATCACCCTCGTGTAAAAGGGGATGTAGGTAAAGCTGGTGTAGCAATCGATTCAATCGAGGATATGAAAATTTTATTTGCGGGTATTCCGTTAGATCAAATGTCAGTTTCGATGACGATGAATGGCGCTGTATTACCAATTTTAGCGTTTTACATCGTTGCAGCAGAAGAACAAGGAGTTTCACCAGAAAAACTTGCAGGTACGATTCAAAATGATATTTTAAAAGAATATATGGTGCGTAATACATATATTTATCCACCTGCAATGTCGATGAAAATTATTGCCGATATTTTTGAATTTACAGCGAAACATATGCCAAAATTCAACTCAATTTCAATTTCGGGCTACCATATTCAAGAAGCGGGTGCGACGAATGATATCGAGCTAGCATACACGCTTGCAGATGGTCTAGAATACGTACGTACTGGTTTAAAAGCAGGAATTGATATTGATGCCTTTGCACCGCGTCTATCATTCTTCTGGGCAATCGGTATGAATTACTATATGGAAATTGCAAAAATGCGTGCAGCACGTCGTATTTGGGCGCAAATGATGTCAACATTCAATCCGAAAAATCCGAAGACATTAGCGCTACGTACGCACTCACAAACATCGGGCTGGTCTTTAACAGAGCAAGATC
Source organism: Solibacillus sp. FSL K6-1523 (assembly GCF_038005225.1). Classification (NCBI taxonomy): domain Bacteria; kingdom Bacillati; phylum Bacillota; class Bacilli; order Caryophanales; family Caryophanaceae; genus Solibacillus; species Solibacillus sp. FSL K6-1523. The sequence goes on along the minus strand of NZ_JBBOSU010000001.1, from coordinate 2,658,493 downwards.
CATTCAATAACGTAACAAGAACTTTAATTGAAGCGAACGCAGCGGCAATGGGTCATACGCAATCACTTCACACGAATGCTTTAGATGAAGCCATTGCATTACCGACAGACTTCTCTGCTCGAATTGCACGTAATACACAGTTATTCTTACAAGAAGAAACGGGTATGACAAAAGTAATCGATCCATGGGGCGGCTCTTATTATGTGGAGAAATTAACAGAAGAGTTAACGGAAAAAGCATGGGCATTAATCGAGGAAATTGAAGAGCTTGGTGGGATGGCGAAAGCGATAGAAACAGGTCTTCCAAAAATGAAAGTTGAGGAAGCTGCTGCAAAACGCCAAGCGAAAATCGACTCGAAAACAGAAACAATTGTTGGCGTAAACAAATTCCGTTTAGCTGAAGAGGAGCCAATTGATATTTTAGATATCGATAACGCTCTTGTACGTGACCAACAAATTGAACGTTTAAATACGATGAAAGCAGACCGTGATGAAGCGGAAGTACAAAAGCATTTAGCACGTTTAACAAAAGCTGCGCAAGATGGCGGGGAAAACTTACTAGCTGTTGCGGTTGATGCGGCTCGTGCACGTGCTTCATTAGGTGAAATTTCAGATGCGATTGAAGCGGTGTCTGGACGTCATAAAGCGATTATTCGTTCGATTTCAGGCGTTTACTCAGCGAACTTTTCTGATAATGAAATGATTGCAGAAGTGAAGGACATGACAGAAGGCTTTATCGAAAATGAAGGGCGTCGTCCACGTATTTTAGTGGCGAAAATGGGTCAAGACGGACATGACCGCGGTGCGAAAGTAATCGCAACAGGTTATGCAGACTTAGGCTTTGACGTAGATATTTCGCCATTGTTCATGACGCCAGAAGAAACAGCTCAAATGGCGAACGAAAACGATGTACACTGTGTCGGCGTTTCAAGTTTAGCTGCAGGTCACAAAACACTTGTACCAGAGTTAGTGGCAGAGCTGAAAAAATTAGGGCGTGAAGATATTATCGTTATTTGCGGTGGCGTTATTCCAGCACAAGACTATGATTTCTTATATGAATCAGGTGCGGCGGCGATTTTCGGTCCTGGTACAGTAATTCCAGTATCAGCGATGAAAATTATCGAAGAAATCTACAAAAAGCTTGGCTACGAGGAAGTGGCAGAATAATGACGAAAGATAATCAAGAGCCAAGCGCTTTATTTGTGATGGAAGGCGTAAAGGGCGGGCATGATGGCATGAATTATTCTAACCCAAAAAAATTCCGCAAAAAAAAGCAGGAAAATCTTGATATTTCGAAATTAGCGGAGCAAGTTCGTGCAGATGATCGCACTTCCTTAGCGAAGGCCATTACGCTGATCGAAAGTTCGAACACGGTTCATAAAGAAGAGGCTCAAAAGCTTTTACAAGAATTATTACCTCACACAGGAAACTGTATTCGTATTGGGATTACAGGTGTGCCAGGTGCCGGGAAAAGCTCCTTCATTGAAGCGTTTGGGACAATGCTTAGTAAAATGGGCAAGCGGGTTGCGGTACTTGCGATTGATCCAAGTTCTTCGCTGTCTGGCGGAAGTATTCTTGGGGACAAAACACGGATGGAAGAGCTTGTGCGTCAACCGAATGCCTTCGTGCGCCCATCACCGAGCGCGGGGACATTAGGTGGCGTGCATAAAAAATCACGTGAGACGATGCTCCTATGTGAGGCAGCAGGCTATGATGTCATTCTTATTGAAACAGTCGGCGTAGGACAAAGTGAAACGTATGTGCGCGGCATGGTGGACTTTTTCCTACTGCTTGTTTTAACAGGCGCAGGCGATGAATTGCAAGGAATGAAAAAGGGGATTATGGAGCTTGCGGACGGCATTATTGTGCATAAGGCGGACGGGGATAATACTCGTTTTGCTCGTAAAACGATGCAAGAATATAAACAAATCCTCCATTTCTTACAACCATCTACACCAGGGTGGATGAGTACATCTTTAACCGTGTCATCCATGGAGAAAAAAGGGCTCGACGATGTTTGGAATATGTTAATGGCGTTTGAGGAAACGGTGAAAAAATCTAATTATTGGTCGATTCGCCGCCATGCGCAAACGCGTGATTGGTTCCATTCGATGATTACCGATCACTTAATCGATTCATTCTATCAAAATTCTGAACGCAAAAAACAAGTGCGATCATTAGAGGATGATATATTAAAAGGTCGACTTACTGTAACACAAGGTGTGAACGCACTTTTTGAGGAAAAATAAACTCATATTTTGTAGTGAATGTCCTTTGCAGTTCTATACGTGCACTGCTATTATTAAAGAGAACTTTGAAAGGGGATAATTACTTATGAATATGGATTATGATTTATTTATGCAGCAAATGACAACAACGGCACGTGCTGAAATGGAAGCTGCAGGTTATGAGCAACTGCGCACACCAGAAGAAGTTGAAAATGCGTTTGCTCGAAAAGGCACTACTTTAGTAATGATCAACTCTGTATGTGGATGCGCAGGAGGCATTGCTCGTCCAGCAGCAACGCATTCGGTTCATTATGATAAACGTCCGGACCACCTTGTAACAGTGTTTGCAGGTCAAGACAAAGAAGCAACAAATGCAGCACGTTACCATTTTGGTGAAGATCACATTCCTTCATCTCCATCATTTGTATTATTAAAAGATGGACAAGTGGTAGCTGAAGTAGGCCGTTTTGAAATCGAAGGGCATGATCCAATGTCTGTCGTAACAAATCTGCAAGGAAACTTTGAAGAATATTGCGAAGAACTATAATTTTACATGTCGTGTACGTCCTTAAGAATGCTCTTAAGGACATGCACTTCCTAAATGATGGGGGAATAGCTCCGATATGAAAAGATTTTCAATCGGCTATCGTACACTAAAAACGGCTTTCGGTGCTGCTGTTGCGATCGCAATTGCCCAGTATTTTGATTTGCAATTTTTTACGGCTGCAGGTATTTTAACAATCCTGTGCATTCAGCCGACAAAGAAAAAGTCCGTTCGTGCAGTGTATACACGGATTATTGCGAGTTTGACAGGCATGTTTTATGCGTTTATCTCTTTCGAAACATTTGGTTATACACCCGTTGTATTAGGCGTTGTTTTACTGTTATTTATCCCGACAATTGTGTCATTTGGTGTAGCAGAAGGCTTTGTATCGAGTGCTGTTATTTTAATGCATCTCTACTCAACAGCGGATTTTACGGTGGATTTGCTCGTCAATGAGCTTTCTCTCATGGCTATCGGGTTTGGAATGGGGCTCATTGTCAACATGTATATGCCTGATATCGAATCGGAACTTAACTTTTATCGTCTGAAAATTGAAACGATTTATAAAAGGATTCTGTTTGAAATTGCGAGCTATTTACGGAACGGTGATACGATGTGGGATGGCAGGGAGCTGATTGAAGCAGCAAATGTGTTAAATGCTGCAAAGGCGCTTGCGTTTAAAGACGTAGAAAACCATTTAACGCGGAAGGAAAATTTTTATTATGTTTACTTCGATATGCGTGAAAAACAGCTTGAAATTATTGAGCGGGTACTGCCTAAAATTACAGCGCTGCCTGTCATGACCGTACAAGCGCCGTTAATCGCAGCGTTTTTAGAAGAGTTAAGTGAAAATGTTCATTCAGGAAATACAGCGAGCCACTATCGTGAGAAATTAGAAATTGTGAAAGAGGAGTTTGCAAAAATGCCTTTGCCACAAGATCATGAAACTTTTTTAGCAATGGCTGCGCTGTATCAATTTATTGAGGAAATGGACGAGTATTTAGTCATTAAACAATCATTTAAACCGAAGTAATAAAAAAATGGATGTTATGAAACATCCATTACATAATTGCAGCAACGCCCATTGCAACTGTTGAAATTAACATAATAACAACCATTGAATAAACGACGATTTTCTGAAATTTTTTGTTACTCATATTTACCGCTCCTTCGTTTGGACTAGTAATAGTGTAACAAATCTTGAGGAATTCTCAAGTACATTTAACTTGATTCAGCAGAATTCTTCCAATTATTTAAGTTGGGTAGTAATGCCAAAAAGTGCAATTCTATTCAAAGTGGGTGCAAACCTCAGCTGAATCGAGGAATACATTACAGGCTAAGCGCTATGTCTTTCGTTAACGTTAGAATAGCCTTGGTGTATCTGGAATTTTCATAATCTTAAAATGCATCAGAACATTTAAATAGATTGTGTGACGCTAAAAGGCGGTATTGTATACTGGATTATCGCAATCTTGCAAAATGTTGGACAGTTAAAGGAGAGTATTACACGTGGAAAAAGTAGATCATATTGGTATTGCTGTTCGGGATATTGACGAACGAATTACATATTACACAAATACGTTAGGTTTAAAATTATTAAAAGTAGAAGAAGTAGAATCACAGCAAGTAAAAGTCGCTTTCATTGATGCAGGCAACGTGAAAATCGAATTGCTTGAGCCAATGAGTGAAAAAAGTGCAATCCATGGCTTTTTAGAAAAGCGCGGAGAAGGCATTCATCATATTGCGTTTGGCGTAACAGGTATCCGTGAGCGCATGGCAGAGCTACGTGAAAAAGGCGTACGCTTACTTTCAGACGAGCCAGGACCCGGTGCTGGTGGCGCTGAAGTAGCGTTTTTACATCCGAAAGATTCTTATGGTGTACTTTATGAATTATGCGATAAAAGTGGAAAAGGGGATAACTAACAATGACAATTACACTAGACATGTTTGATAAAATTAACGAACTTTATGACCGCAAGCAAGTTATTGAATTAGGTGGCGGTGATGCCCGCATTGAAAAGCAACACGAAAAAGGCAAAAAGACGGCTCGTGAGCGTATTGCATTACTTTTAGATGAAGGTTCATTTGTAGAAATTAATCCATTCATTACACACCGTACTGTAGACTTCGGTATGGAAAAATTAGAAGGACCTGGCGATGGTGTTGTCACAGGTTTTGGAAAAATTAACGGCCGTAACGTTTATTTATTCGCACAAGATTTCACGGTATTTGGTGGAGCACTTGGTGAAATGCACGCGAAGAAAATCGCAACTGTAATGGATTTAGCTGCGAAAAACGGTACACCATTTATCGGCATTAACGATTCAGGCGGCGCGCGTATTCAAGAGGGCGTATTGTCTTTAGATGGCTATGGTCATATTTTCTACCGTAACTCGATTTATTCGGGCGTTATTCCACAAATTTCAGTCATTATGGGACCATGTGCTGGTGGCGCGGTTTATTCTCCAGCAATCACAGACTTCATTTTAATGGTGGATAAAACATCTCAAATGTTCATTACAGGACCAAAAGTTATCGAAACAGTAACAGGTGAAAAAATTTCAGCTGAAGGTTTAGGTGGTTCGAAAGTACACAATGCGGTATCAGGTAATGCACACTTCCGCGCAGAAGATGAAGATGCAGCAATCGCTCAAATTCAGCAATTACTTTCTTACTTGCCACAAAACAATAAAGAAAAAGCACCAAAGCAACCGTATACAGCAGGTGACGAGTACCGTTCTGAGCTTGTAGACGTTGTGCCAATTGACCAAACGAAATCGTATGATGTGCGTAAAGTAGTGGAGCAAGTAGTGGACGAAGGTTCATTCATGGAAGTGCAAAAAGAATTTGCGAAAAACATCGTTGTTGGTTTCGCACGTATCGCAGGTGAATCAGTTGGTTTAGTATGTAACCAACCAAAATTCCTAGCAGGCGGTTTAGATATCGATTCATCAGATAAATTAGCACGTTTCGTACGTACTTGTGACGCATACAACGTGCCTGTTATTACTTTCGAAGACGTATCTGGTTTCTTCCCAGGTGTTAAACAAGAACATGGCGGAATTATTCGTCACGGCGCGAAAATCCTTTATGCATACTCAGAAGCTACTGTACCAAAAATTACAGTTATTTTACGTAAAGCTTACGGTGGTGCATATGTAGCTTTAAACTCTAAATCTATTGGTGCGGACTTAGTATTTGCTTGGCCAAACGCTGAAATCGCGGTAATGGGTGCAGCAGGTGCAGCAAATATTATCCATGCAGGTGAAATCGCAAAATCAGCAGATCCAGAAGCAACACGTGCAGCGAAAATTGAAGAGTACAAAGAAAAATTCGCAAACCCATACGTAGCAGCTTCACGCGGTATGGTTGATGACGTAATCGACCCACGCGAAACACGTATTAAATTAATTCAAGCACTAGATATGCTTTCTACAAAACACGAAGAACGTCCGTACAAAAAGCACGGAAATATTCCACTATAATTTTTATTTAAAAGATACAGCTTGAGAGAATAGCTGAATAGATTACTGGGGAGGGCAGAAACGTTGGTTGAACAGCGTTTCTGCTTTTTTTTGTGAAACTTTGAGGGGAAGGGATTTAGTGGTTGAAAATCATGGAGAAACATACATGATTTTATGCAAAGTAGAAATACAACTATATCAACGTTTTGTGTCATTTGTATAAAAAGATGTATAAATAAGGGTGGTAAAGAAAAGCCATGAACGCTGATTTAACAACATTCATGGCTTGATGGCGTATCCCCAAACTTGTATTTGGGAACGTTTTTTAATAATTAAATGTATCTTTATGTAATTTATCGTAAATATTCCTTGGCAAGAGTAGGATTTGTATATATAGCCATACCAGTTTTCAAATCTTTAAAACCTAACTTCTTATAAAATGATTCGTTGCCCGTAGTAGAAATAAGATGAATGCAGGAATGTTCTTTTAATTGTTCTAATAAATCTTCAATTAATTTACGAGCAACCCCCATTCCCTGATAATCAGCATGGATAATCACATCATAAACAGCTGCATTAAAAACTCCATCACCAATAGCTCTAGCAAATCCAATAACAGTGTCATTTTCTATCGCAAATACATAATGTGTGCTATTTTCAAACACTTTCTTAATAATTGCTTCATTATGCTTGTTCCAACCGACTGAACGATAAACAGACTTTAATTGTGCTAAATCTTTATTTTTAAATGAACGCTCTAATACAAACATTTCGTACCTCCTATTTTTATAAATGTTAAAGCTCCCCAAGCGGTGTTCGGGAAGATTTTAAAATGCTATAAACAATAAAAATTACAAGAACAACTAAAATTAATACTCCGATTTCTTTGGTACTCATTCCAGTAGTATTAGGCATACCAGATTGTGTACGATTAAGGTTATCATTGAAATTCCCAGAAGGATTGTTTTTTTGTTCTTCTCGGTATAAACGCTCTCTTTCCTGTTCTGGCGTTTCTTTTCTTGTAGACATCTAAACACCTCCTAAGTTGATATATTACTATTTCTAGAAGTTGCTGATAGATTCCTTTAAAACGTCCCCAACCCTCGTTTGAGAACGACTTTTGGAAAATTTATTGCACTAAAGCACTTCGTTCGTTGAATATGAGGGATTTATTTAAATTGTTTCCAAAATTTCTTTTGCTATTTCATCAAGTTCTTCTGCGAGTTCATTATGTGTAGGTGTTTCGGATACTCTTGTTAAATACTCTCTAAACTGAACTCTCGATTCTATAGGCAATTCTATAACTAAATAGTGTAAAATGAACCACTTCCAGTTATCATCATCAGAAGATAAAACATCTTGCACATGTGGTATAATTTCTTCTGGAAAAGTTAAAAGTAGTTCTAATACGCTTGTTGCTACTGGCCAATTCATATCTTGAATCCATTCAAGGAGGTTAGGTAGTAAAGGTAATATTTTATCTCTATCCATTTTTTTTATCATTTCTACTCGGTCATTATCAAATTTATTTCTTGGCAAAAGTTCTTTAAAGTTATCCATATACATCTCTCTTTCTTATTTCCTTACTTTGGTCGAAGTATAATCTTCCCAAGGCGAGGTTTGGAGGCGTTTACACATTATCATTTCTATTTTTCCTTTTTATATCTATATATAATAAAACGCTAAACCATATAGCAGGGTATAAAAGTAACCAGTAACTAAGTCTAGAAATATCAAAAATATTCGCTTTATTTGGCGTCTACGGTTATGTAAGTATTGCTATAAAAAAGCATATAAGTTTGCTTTATATCCCATAACTTCTTAAATTCATTAATCGGAACTTTGCGATTATAGCTTCCGTGATCATCTCCGTAATTCACCAAATGCTTCAACGACTCTGAAAGATAAATATAGTCCATGTCATAGCCTACAACAGGGACAAAATGCAAATGATTACGATCTTTCTGAGTCTTAACAAAAACAATTACGGGATTACCTTTACTCACTTCATACTTTAATGTATCAATATTTCCTTTAAAATAGTTTGTTTTAAATCCCTTTTCCCTTAAAACTGTACGGATTCCTTTTGGATATACATTGCCTGCCTTCGTTTTACTAGGGAAATTTGTATATAACGCTTCACCCGTTGCCTCCATTCCAAAATGGCGCAACACATACGCTGTTGAAAATGCTGCACACTCCAAATTCGTTTGAAAATCGATTCGGTTATTTTTTTGAATAAGGTAGTTAGTCGGATAATTTCTTTTCCGTAAAACAGGTATAGGGATTGTCATTAAATAGGCATTAATAATTGCTGATATCACAACCCATAAAACAATTGTTCTAACGATAAACATGCTAATTTTCCTGCCTTTTTTCAACAAATAATAAAATTAGTGTTGCTAATGGCCCTAATACAAGGGAAAGTAAAAACCAGTTTAAGCCTGTTCTATTTTTCCCTTGTGCAAGTGCTGCATTTATTAAGGCTAATGTACCCCAGCCTACGAAATATTCGTTATCCATCTACTGTCCCTCCTATTGCATATAAACGTATAAAAGTTGCTACTATTGCAATCATTTAAACACTTTATCAATTCCATCTCTGTCGTAATCTAATATCCAATCATTGTATGTATTATAAATGTCCCGTATAGCTTCAGGGCAGGTAGCAAGCAAATCACAGCCACGATCATCGTACACGTGAAAAATGGTTTTCTTTTTGATATTTAAAAAGTATACTCTATGAAAAGTGCTTGGTTGGAATCCTAAATCTTTATTACATACTGCCTTTAACAATGAACGATAGTTAATATCAGACGGTTTACATTTGAGACTAAATCGATGTGTTTTATATTTTTCGTCTTCATCATCTTCTAGGAAAATATAAGGCATTTCTGCATGTTTCAATTTATATAAGATTGATTTTTCATAAACATAGGGAGACATAATCCTCTTTTTGTGCTCGTAGGGTTTTCCATCGCCAAAATCATGCACATCTACTACAACAAAAATTTCCTCGTTTTGTAAATGTAATGCTTCAAATAATGTAACAGCCCTTTTATTAACTCCTTGTACATAGGGACTGTTTTCATAATGGTGTTTTCTATCCCATCCGACGCCTAATTCGAAACGTATGCCAGTATCCCAGTTATAAAACACGGGTGGTCTAAGGTTAAAGTTTGGGAAATTTTCATTAATATAGTCATTTATAAGCATAGATGTACCTCTTTTCTTAAAAGTTCCAATTACGTTACTATTTTAACATAAATTTCAAGTGCATTAATGCTATCGATAAAAATAGCTAAAAAGTAAAGTTGAAATAAAATTTATTTTTGGGGGAAATACTCCATAATAATAATTACCATCAAAGTGCCTTAAATTAAAGATCAACCCAATATTGACAATATACCTTGCGGGGTATAAACTGAGGGTAGTAAATGAATAGTAAATCACATAAATGGAGGTATTCAAGATGAAAAAAATCGTAGTCGTTGGTGGGGTAGCAGGCGGTGCATCTGCAGCAGCACGTATTCGTCGTTTAGATGAAGAGGCGCAAATTGTGATGTTTGAAAAAGGACCACATGTGTCGTTTTCAAACTGTTCATTGCCTTATCATTTAAGTGGCATTGTCGAAAATAGTAATCGTTTATTATTAATGAATCCACAATCATTTGAATCAAAATATAATATTGACGCGCATGTAAATAGCGAAGTTGTAAAAATCAACCGTACCGAAAAAACAGTAACGGTAAAAAATAGCGATACAGGTGAAACATATGAGGAAAGCTATGACCAATTAATTTTATCACCAGGAGCAAGCCCGATTGTACCGAATTTAGAAGATGTTCAATTGCCGCATGTATTTACGGTGCGTAATGTTGTAGACATTGAGCGTTTACAGCAAGCAATCGTAGCAAAAGATGCGAAAAATATCGCGGTTATTGGTGGCGGATTTATCGGTGTGGAAGTAGCTGAAAACTTGAAGCTTGCTGGTCGTGGCGTATCTCTTGTAGAGTTTGCCCCACAAATTTTAACGCCATTTGATGACGATATGGTGCAAATTTTACACAAAGAAATGGTGGACAAAGGTGTAGAGCTGATTGTTAATGATGGTTTAGCGAAAATTTCGGAAACAGCTGTTACATTAAACTCAGGCAAAGAAGTTCAAGCGGATATCGTCGTATTAGCGATTGGGGTGCGTCCTGAAACGTCACTTGCTTCGGAAGCAGGGCTCGAAATCGGCGAAACAGGTGCCATTAAAGTGAATCAAAATTATCAAACGAATGATCGCTCGATTTACGCAGTAGGGGATGCGATTGAAGTGTATCACCGTCTACTGAATAAGCCGACACGTTTAGCATTAGCAGGACCTGCGCAACGTCAAGCACGTGCTGTAGCCGATCATATTTATGGCATGCCAGTTGTGAATAAGGGAGTAATTGGTTCATCTAGTATCCAAGTATTTGATTATAATGCCGCAGCTACTGGCTTAACAGAGCGTGTAGCAAAGCAAGCAGGATTTAACATAGAGGCGGTGTATGTTATTGCACCGGATAAAGTAGGATTAATGCCTTCGAGTAATCCACTTCATTTTAAATTGATTTTTGAAGTGCCAACAGGTCGCATTTTAGGGGCTCAAGCGATTGGTAAAGGAAATGCTGACAAGCGTATTGACGTGATGGCGACGCTTATTACGATGAATGGTACGATTGAAGATTTAAAAGAGCTTGAACTGTCGTATTCGCCAATGTTTAGTACGGCAAAAGACGTTGTCAATATGGCGGCATTAGTCGCGACGAATATTATGCATGGCCGCTTCAAGCAAGTACGTGTGAGTGAAGTACGTTCATTAGTGGAAAGTGGCGCGGTTATTGTTGACGTGCGTGAAGTGAATGAATTTGCGAACGGTCATTTAAAAGGTGCACTAAATATTCCGTTAAGTGAGTTCCGTGAGCGTATGCACGAAATTCCAAAAGATGTACCCGTATACGTACATTGCCGCTCTGCACAACGCAGTTATAATGCGGTGATGGCGTTAGAAAATAGTGGCTATGAAAATGTGTATAATATTTCAGGTTCATTCCTCGGTATTTCCTTATATGAGGCGTATAATGATCAAGTGCTGAATAGAGAGCCAATTGTTTCAACATATAATTTTAAATAAAATGAAAAGGGCAAGCGAATAATAGCTTGCCCTTTTTTACAACAAAATTCAATACTATTCGGATTGAAGAAAGGACACCTATGGATTACTTATCAATCGGCTCCATCAATGTACCATATAGTTGGCTTGCATTTTTGGTCGCTATTTTTATTTCAGAATGGATGACGAAAAAGAATAAGGATGTGCAATTGGATGCGTACCTCTTTTTATACATCATCATTTGGAAGTTAAGCTATGTTATTTTTTATTTTGATGCGTTCATCACTGCACCTTTGTCGATCCTTTACTTTGATGGGGGAATGAACGGGCATTATTTAGCTATTTTCGTTACGGTTCTTCAGCTCATTCGAAAACGACAGTCTCTTCAATTAGACGACTTATGGCAAGGGTTTCTCATTTTCATTGCAAGTTACCACATTATTTTTGGTTTGTTGCAGCAAAACTGGCTAATCGTTATTTTGTCTATCATAGCACTTGTTGTCCTATTCAAAAATAGCCGTATTGCCACGTTTCTTGTGAGCTTACTCATATTTATACAGTACCCGCTTCAAACTGTTTGGCCAGCGATATTTATTGTGTTCCTTATCTCACTGGTGGCACTTAGTCGCACGAAGCAATTGCAACAAACTTTCGCGATTGCGGTCATTGCGCTTTTAATGGGGATGGCTTTGTATTCGCCACAGCAAAAAACAGGGGCAATCACTACAATGGAGGCAATCGAGCTAACGTCAACGGTAGGGGACAGTCGAACATTGCACAATCCACAAAAACAATTAACGATTGTCAATTTTTTTGCCACGTGGTGTCCACCGTGTAAGGCAGAAATGCCACATTTACAAGCATTTCAGGACAATCTCCTAGAAAATGTGGAGCTTGTGGGTGTCAATTTAGCAGCGCGCGATGATGGGGTACAAGCGTTACAAAATTTCTTAGCGCAATATAACGTTACGTATCCAATTTTAGTGGATGATGAAGACCGAGCAGGGAAGGGGTTTGGTGTCCTAACGATTCCGACAACGGTTCTTTTAAATGCAGAAGGTAAGGAGCTGCATCGGATTGTCGGACCATTAAGTGAGGCGACATTAAATCAGCTTGTTAAACGCTATACGCAATAAATTAGTGCCAGGATTGTACATCAGCCCTGGCACTTATTTTTTTTTTCGCCATAAGATGAAAGGAGTTCAATGATTTCGAGGAGGGTTCGTCATGCACTGGATAACCATTATTGTAATAGGAATCGCAGCAAATTTAGACAATTTAGGAATTGGTTTAGCTTATGGTGTGAAGCAAACGAAAATTCCATTCTTATCAAACGTCAGCATTGCGATTTCTTCCATGTTCGTCACGTATATTGCGGTATGGATTGGTGGCACGATCGGCGCGTATATGTCCGTACATATTGCCAATCTTTTAGGAAGTTTGTTGCTATGTATTATTGGTTTATGGACATTGATATCTCAAAAATTTGGTCATAAGGAAATTTTGCACAATCCTCAGCTAGTTGACCTGGATGAAAATAATGTCATCTCTTTAAGTGAATCGATTCTTCTCGGATTCATATTATCAATCAACTGCTTAGCGGTGGGCATTGGTATTGGTGCGAATGAAATTTCTGCCGTTTGGACAGTACTTTCAATCGGTTTTTTCTCCATTGTAACGATTGGATTGGGAAGTCATTTTGGGGCACTTATTTCGAAAACATTTATTGGAAGATACTCGACTGCTATTTCAGGGTGGTTGCTCATAATTATCGGTATTTTTGAGGTATTCGCGCGGTAATACTATCGGAATGAAGAATGAATAGAATACACCATTTTGAACAGTCCTTGCTCAAAATGGTGTTTAATTTAGTTTGTGATTATTTACTCCGAACAAACAACACCTTATACCACTGATTTACAATAAATGGCATGACAGACAAGAAGTAAATAAGACTTAATTGGGCTGAATTTAATGTAGCTACTTCAAATACACCTGTAAGTGCTGGTACAAATAACACGACATGTAAACTTAAAACACCGAGTAAAAATGCAACCCACGTATACAAATTCGAAAACAGACCGATTGTGAAAATCGATTCTTTCGACCGTGAGTTGAAGCCGTGGACAAGTCGTGACAAACAGAGCGTTGCAAAGGCCATTGTGCTTGCTGTTATTGTATCACCCGTTGCTAAACCTACCTGGAAAGCAATAATTGTCGCAATGGCAATTAATAAACCTTCGAGAATGACCTGTGTTGTAAATGATTTATTTAATAATGGTGTGTGAATATTTCGCGGCTTGTCCTTCATCGCATTTTTATTATGTGGCTCTAAACCGATCGCAATGGCAGGCAAACTATCCGTAAGTAGGTTAATAAATAGCAAATGAACCGGAGCAAAGGGCACAGCTAAACCAAAAATTGTTGCATATAGCACAACAAAAATCGCACCCGCATTCCCAGATAATAAGAATAAAATCGCATTTTTAATATTCGTATAAAGACTTCGACCGTTTGAAATCGCTTTGACAATCGTTGAAAAATTATCATCAGTTAAAATCATAGCGGACGCATCTTTGGCTACTTCCGTACCTGTCATTCCCATGGCCACCCCGATATTCGCTTGCTTTAAGGCAGGACCATCATTGACACCATCACCCGTCATCGCCACGACATTACCTTTTTCTTGCCAAGCTTTCACAATACGGATTTTTTGCTCGGGTGTGACGCGTGCATAGACAGAAATATTTTCAACTTTCTCTTGAAGCTGTTCATCGGTTAAGCCTTCAATATCATGTCCTTCAATCGCTTCTGAAGGGTCATTTAATAGCCCGATTTCTTTTGCAATTGCAGTTGCGGTTAATTTATGGTCACCTGTAATCATGACAGGCTTGATCCCAGCATCGATACAGCTTTCAATCGCTTCTTTCGTTTCTTTTCGCGGCGGGTCCATCATCGCTATTAATCCAACAAACGTTAAATCCTGTTCGATTTTTTCATCGATTATTTGATTGCCTCTTATTTCTTTGTAAGCAATCGCTAGCACGCGTAGCCCATTCATAGAAAAGCCACGATTGATTGCTTCAATTTTTTGACGTTGTTCATTCGTCATTGGAATTGTTCCGTTTGACGTGTCGATTTTCACGATTCGATTGAGTAGAACATCTAAAGCACCTTTTGTAATGAGGATATTTTTCTGTTCAAAATGATTGACAGTACTCATCAATTTTCGGTCCGAATTAAATGGGATTTCGGCGATTCTTGGGTAGCGATTTCTGATCCGTAATTCATCGTAACCATAGTGTTTGCCTAATTTCACAAGGGCAATTTCAGTCGGATCGCCAATTTCTTTTTCATCTCTTTCCAACGCATCATTACATAAAACGGCTTTTAACAGTAGGTTTCTTTCCATCGTATTTTCAGTATGTAGTTGATCAAATGGAACGACTTTTTGATCAACGTATACTTGAAGCGCAATCATTTTATTTTCCGTCAGTGTGCCTGTTTTGTCGGAACAAATGACTGACACACTACCTAAACTTTCTACGGCATAAAGCTTACGGATAATGGCATTTTCCTTCGCCATCTTTTGCGTACCAAATGCTAACACAATCGTCACAATTGAACTTAAAGCTTCTGGAATAGCTGCCACAGCAAGTGATACGGCAAACATAAATGAATCGCCTAATGCGCGTCCTCGAAATAGGTCAATGAGGAAGATCCCTAAACAGATGAGCGTAATGCCTAAAGCTAATTTTTCTCCAAACTGATCGAGACTTACTTGAAGAGGGGTTTTCTTTTCCTTCGCTGTATCCATCAAATTGGCGATTTTGCCGATTTCCGTATCCATGCCAATCGCTGTCACAATGACAATACCGCGCCCATTCGTTACGAAACCGCCTGTGAACACCATATTTTTTTTATCCCCAGTTGTGACACGGTCTTTCCTAATTGGATCGATATTTTTCGCGACGGCTAATGATTCACCTGTCAGCGAACTTTCATTGACGTGCAAATTATAGCTCGTTAATAATCGCCCATCAGCATTGATGTAATCCCCAGCATCTAAATAAAGCAAATCACCAACGACGATTTCTTTAGATGGAATTTCGATAATTTGTTTATTTCGCATGACTTTGGCAACGGAGGAGGTGAGCGCTTTGAGGTTGTCCAAAGACTGCTCGGCCTTCACATGCTGCACCGTGCCTAAGATGGCATTTAAAATAATCACGACAAGTATAACAACTGTACTTTCGACTTCGCCTAATAGAAATGAAATGACAGCAGCAACGATTAAAATGATGACGAGTAAGTCTTTAAACTGTCCTAAAAAAACGGCCAGTGTGCTTGTCTTTTTTCCCTCGGTTAATTGATTATAACCATGTGTTTCTTGTCTTTTGAGAACGTCATAATTATACAAACCTTGATTGGACACGTTCAATTTCTTCATGACTTCTTCAGCTGTTTGTTTATGATATGTGACCATTCGATTCCCCTTTCAGTGTGAGATATTGTGTGGATACATGTAAAACTTTTTGAAAAATAGCAATGGAAGTTAAGCCTTCTCCATTAACTCTTTTATCTATTTCTCTCTCATAATACTCAAACTAGGACAATACTATTCCTAGAATTGTTATGAAAAATGGTAGATTTTGAATTGTTAGTGGATTAGATGGTATACTTTTTGTGAATAAATATTTTAAAGTTTGGAATCTGAAAAAATGAATAAATTTGTTAAAATAGAATCGTGAAAAAGCAACAATCTCACTCAGAGATATTGTTGCTTTTTTCAATTCAAATATTTAAAGCCTTAGAAATTTTTTTCACTTCTTTTGTTAATAATACAAGCTGCATTTGGATTTCTTGTATATCGGCACTACTTTTTTCATTTTCCTCGGCGAGTTGTTGAACTTCTTGTACGGCGAGTACAGATGCAACGGTAGAGAGGCCTTCCGCTAGCGTAGCAAATAAACCTGCGATCACTTCGACCGTTGCGGCTTGAATCGCTGGGTTATTTCCCTGCGTGGCCTCACTATTTTTCTTCCGGTTATTATTTTGCATAGCAATGACCTCCAAATTATAGATGTATTATCATATGGATTTCATTAGTAATTATGAATTTTGGGGTGAGTTTTCAATCCAAATTATTTAAAAGAAAATTTTGTCTAATAGTGCAACCAATTCCGTAGATTTTCTACTATATAGGTAAGAGCCAAATAATGTGAAACTATAAATATCGTTTTTACCACTTCAACGTATTGCCAGTTTAACAAATCGCCCGTTTATGCGGGATAAAAGGAGGAAGTGAAATGGAAGATGATAACATAATCAAATTATACTTACAGCGGTCGCAGCAAGCTGTTTTGGAAACGAAAGAAAAGTACGGGGCATATTGTCGAGCGATTACAAGGAATATCCTGTCAAATGATTTGGATATTGAAGAATGTGAAAATGATACATATTTAGCTGCATGGAATACGATACCTCCGCAAATTCCGCGGAAATTCTCGGTGTTTTTAGGGAGAATTGCCCGTAATATTGCGCTCGATAAGCACGGTTATAATACTGCGAAAAAGAGGAATAAAGAGTTTGAAGTGATTCTAGCAGAGTTGGAAGAATGTATCGCAGGCAATGATATAGTAGAATCTGCATTCGAAGCAGGTGAAATAGCGAATGTCCTCAATCAATTTTTATACACGCTGGATGTACAATCAAGGAACGTATTTATTAAAAGATACTGGTACTCAGCTTCAATTGGAGATATTTGTGAGCAGTTTCATATGAGTAACAGCAAAGTAAAATCGATGTTATTCAGGACGAGGAAGAAGCTTAAATTTTACTTAGAAAAGGAGGGGATTCATTTATGAAAAAAGAAGAGCTGTACAAAGAAATCGGATTAATTGATGAAGAATTAATTGAAGCAGCTGGGCGAGGAGGGAAAGAGAAGATGCGTATTCCAGTGAAATGGGTAGCTGTTGCAATCTGTTTGATGATTTTCAGCTCCGTTTCGACCGCAACACTTGCAGCAGCCTACTATAAAAGTCAAAATGCTGAGCTTTATCTCCGCTATTTAACAGCAGAAGACATGGAGCTAATGCCGACGACAAAATATGATGTGGAGAAATTTTTAAACGCTTTAAAAAGTAACAATGATGAATATGTCTATATTGCGATCAATCGGTTGGTCGAAAGTTTTAATGATCCAAAGATGAGAGAAAAAGCACTAACAGAAATCAAATCATTTATGCAAAGTGATAATGCAAAAATTGCTGATGCTGCTACTTTTGCAGTCGATATTTTATCACAAAAATTTGAAAGCCATTATGTCTATCATTTAGCGGATGGAAGCATTCTCTTTACATTGTTTAATAATTATTCGGATTATGGTAGTCAAAATGTCCTTTGGCGAATACAAAATAATAAGCTAGAACAATACGTTAGTTTCTCAAATCCATCGATGTATATTAAAGAAATTATTCCTTCACCTGATCGGAAGTTAGTTGCTATCATTACAAACTCGAACAAAAGTGAATTTGTTGAAGTGATGAATATTGAAGAAGGTAAGTGGGGGCCAGAATTAGTAGAATCAGCAAGAGTCAAATATGGTGCACAAAAAGCATATGACACATGGATTCGTAGCGATCATGAAAATTATAGCTATGTAAATGACTTCAAGTGGAAGGACGATAATCGTTTAGAATTTGAGGGAAGTCTTGCCTATAATGATACGGAGATTATTGAAAATGTGATAGTCAACTATAAATTCAAGGAGAAGGTGATGGAGGTGAAAGAACTGACAAAGTGACGGATAAAAATCGGAAAGTGTTGGATAGAAATCGAAATGTAACGGATAGAACAAATTGAAAATGCATACGATGGCGCGATGCTTGTTTTCGGTCATTTTCCAAAGGTGGATCAGTTCCGTGGATTAGATAAAATCATTTCATATAAAGCATTTTTATGTCGGTGAGGCAGAAAGAAATGGAGTAGACCTTCATAGTGGACTTACCTATGTTGCACAAGTGATTGTCAAGAAACAATGTTTAAATGATATTTACATTGGGTGTAAACAATTATTTACATTTTATAATTTAAATAAATTAAAAGTCGATTTATACTAAAAATCTTAGTGTAAATCGGCTTTTTTATTACCCTGCAAATAGAAGATAATATTTAAGGCTCGATTTAATTCAACGCTCATGGAGTTATTGTCCTGTGCTAATTGGATCGTTATA
This sequence comes from Solibacillus sp. FSL K6-1523, assembly GCF_038005225.1. Taxonomy (NCBI): domain Bacteria; kingdom Bacillati; phylum Bacillota; class Bacilli; order Caryophanales; family Caryophanaceae; genus Solibacillus; species Solibacillus sp. FSL K6-1523. The sequence continues at coordinate 2,639,880 of NZ_JBBOSU010000001.1, read as the reverse complement.
TCATAAAACACCTAATAATTTGGTTAATTGGTACTAATTTGAATAGTTCATTTATACACTGTTAACTTCAAGAAAATTATGCCAGAATAAAAAGTGTATATAAATACATAAATTGTAATATAAACGAATGTAAGCTTATTGGGATGGATATGAAGGGATGAAATAAATGATTCTTTGTAAGGAAGAGACGAAGTTACCGATAAATTTTGAACTAAAAAATACATATAAAATAACCGGAAATATATCAACTAGTAAGGTATCTATCGTTTATAAGGCGGAAAATATTCACACAAGAGAAAAACTTGTAATAAAGGAATTTTATCCGAGTGAAATAGTTTTACGTGATTTAGATAATATTACAGTTGTTAATCGTTTACCTTCTACAAAAAGTAAGTTTAAGGAACTGAAAGAAAATTTCCTTCAAGAGGCACGTATTCTGCAACAAATAGTTCATAGAAATATAGTGAAATATATTGATCATTTTGAAGAAAATGATTCGATTTATATTGTTACAGAATATTATGAAGGATTTTCATTGGATACATATATGAAGGATTATAAATTGTCTGAAAGGGATCAGTTATATAAGAGTATTTTTCTACCTTTAATTGACGCACTGAACTACTTGCATAAAAAGGGGATCATTCATCGTGATATAAAGCCTAGTAACATATTAGTTGATTCTAAAGGAAGCCTTAAATTACTCGATTTTGGTTCTGCAATACTTAATAAATCTCACTTAAAACATAATATTTTTATTACACCTGGATATTCGCCTCTAGAGCAATACTCTAACTCATCAAAGCAAGGGGGAGTTACCGATATTTATAGTCTTGCTGCAACAATTTACTATTCTCTAACTAATGTTACACCAATCGATGCACCACAAAGATTAATAGAAGATTCACTGAAAAATGTAAAAGAATTTAACGGAAATGTAAGTTTTGTTATGTCTACTACAATCAAATGGTGCCTAGCAATAAATTCAAAAAAAAGGTGCTTTTCACTTAAATTTATAATGTTGTCCATTTTGTTAGAAAATATAATCACTAAAATAAAATATTGTTTTGCAGAGGATAATAAATAGACTTTTTTAGTATTGTAAAATTAAAAGTATGCATATTTTTACTTAGATGAATTTTAAAAAACAAAGTAGTTATTTTTTTATGCAATAATAATTGGGTATTTTTCCTTATTATGCATTTAAATGAAAATATTGACAATTATTTATGTTGTTATATAATTTATTCGTATGACACATAATGTAAAATTTGTGAAACTAATAGAAACGCTACTTCCAACATAAGTATTAAATGAATTTGTAGTGAGTAATAAAATATTTGTGGAATGTATGGACATCATACGAAACCCATTCATATTAACTATTAAAATGATGATATTTAATGTTGAGGCTAGTTGCTTAATTAGGTTCCTACTGATGATTATGTTTTATAAAATGTTTACTTGCTTGAAGTTTGCGATTAAGGGAGGGATGGCTGTAGTATTTTACAGCCGAATATATGGAGATTATTAATCAAACCAACAGAACAATGCTCTTTGAAGAAATTAATCCCGAAAAAATGGACTTAATTACACTTGTTGGGGATGTAAAAGGAATTGACAGTCTGAGTGATGAGAAGATAAAAGAGATTAATCAATATCTTCTTGTAAAAAGTTTTGATGAATTTTTAGACAAGTTCTCGCCAACAGTCTACTCGTTTTATAATGCAGCGAATCAAAAAGTGATGTATACGCTCAAAAAACCTGAAGGAATTCAGGAGGATTGTATTTCAGAAATTGCCATCGATCAAAACAATGACTTTTTAAATATGTTATTCACTTTGATTGATACGAAAAGAAGTCAAGGCATTGCCAATGTAGACTTTAAATTTGAAAATCTGTTAGATATGATTTCACCTAAAAAAGTGATGGACGATATCCGACAAGTGAGAAAAGAAATTCACTACTTGTATGGAGAATATGAAAAGTTAGACGAAGGTGATCCGAAAAAGCTGGATACCGGAGACAAGCTAAATGTAATGTTTGAAGTAGCAAGCAGAAACTATAATAACGTTATGGCGATGCTTCCATTAGCTATTGAAGATATAAAAACGAGGCTTTTACTAGGTGCTAACCAGCAAGAAGATGAATCTGAGAAGTTACAAATAGGGACCCTTACTATTGGTGAAACGGGAGAATTAAAAGTTATTGAAGCTCCCCAAAGTAATAGCTCTGAATTAATGCTAGTTGAAGAGAATAGTAACTATGGTTTAAGCACGGTATTTGAAGAGGACTATGAATCAATTACAGAATCACCATCTTCTTATGTGAAAGATTTAGTTGTAAGAACTTTTTCCCCGCTACCATCAGTGAGAGCTGAATTTGATATTGCTACAGAGGTACAGAATTACAATACATACCTAGAATTCTATAAAGATGCAAAGGATGAATTTGTAAAGACCGTAAAACCTTTAGTTGAAAAGCTATTAGGTGTAAAAATGTATTTCGATCAGTACGCTACTAAAAATAGAGGAATGCAACCCTCTTTAATTGTAACCAATGCGAAATTAGACATGCTAGTAAAAGGGAATAATTTACCAAGATTAAGTACATACCTAAATACTGTAAACTCAAAAAATGATTTTACAGATACAGTATGGTTTGGAATTGTACCATCATTAGAATTAGAGCCTTCTAGTAAGTTAAAAGTTAGTAGATCAAGATTTAAAGGGAATGAAAAAATTTCTAAACAAGAAGGAAATACAATGGAGTCCCTGTCATTGCTTCTTGATGCTATAAAAGAATTTAAAGTGCAAGTATTTTTCAATTTTATGGCTGAGGAAGAAACTACCTTTAACGGCATTGCAACAGCTGGTATTGACCGACTAATTGATAAATGTTCTGTACTTGTTAGGAAGGAATATAGTGAATTTGCGATTCCTTGCCTTCCAAATTTTACGATTATTCCGAAAGATAAGTCGGGTGTCATAATCGATTCGAGAATGCAAACAACCGAAAATGGTGCACGTCTTTCTAAAGAAAAAGAAGATATATTAAAACTTTGGATTGAAGGTGTGTATGTAGGTGCCAGCTATGTAGCTGCAGGAATAGTGTCTGCTTATCAATGTCCAGAATATTTAAGAGAATCATTCCGCAATGTAAATAGAAGCTATCCAGGCGTTCGATTTGATATTGAAGCGGGTGATAATTCACTTAGAACTGTGACAACAATGGCTAAAGAAATATCTGGATTTACTAATAATATTAAGGATGCAATTAATAGCAGAAGTTTTGGGTTTGTTTTCTCATCAGAAAACGCCCAACTGCAAGATAAAGATATTAGGCGTATTACGGTATATAAAGCGAGAAGTTTGGCGATGAAGGATGATGGATTCGATTCGATTTATAAAACGCAAGTAAGTACCTATATCGAAAGAATTTTACGATTCCAATCGGGTGACTTTAAACATGATAATATCGTTCGATTCTTTAGTAATAATCCGAGTAGTCAAAAAAGTAAATGGCTTAATGATAAGGGATATGCGAATTCTGTTATTCAAGATGGAGACGATATCGGCTACATTATTGATGAAAAAACAAGCCTATGCCAAATTGATTTAATTTTCAATGGTAACGTTAAAAATCTTGAAGTCATGATTACAAAAGGGACAAGTGCTGTAAAAGCATAAAGGTTTCTATTAGCGAAATTAATGAAACATCTTAAAAGTTGTATGTTTAAGATTTGTTACTAAATAAATCTTTTAACATAAATAAGGATCTATCCAAAGATTTGTTGGTGGAAAAATACATATTCTCTATTCTAACAAAATTAAAGCGTCAGAATAGGGAGTTTAAAACTATCAAAGAATTTTGGGATGATTCAAATAAAAAATTTGGAGGTAATACAAATGGGTTTTGTATTAAAAGTAGAAGGTTCAGAAGCAATTGAATTAGGATTAGAAAGTATTATATCGGTTGAGTACGAAACGGATACACCAGATGATTCAAATGCACGCTCAACAGATGTTGGTGCAACTTTAAAAATTAAGGGAAAGATCCTTACAGCAACAGATGGAGATAATTCTGATGATACGATGAAACTGGCACTATGGTCTTTAGTACCTGCGGAAAAGGCTGATTGTTATCGTAAAGTAACATTAGAAGTAATCGCTGCTGATCAAGTTGTACGTAAAATTAATTTCCCAAATGGGTTTGTTGTCGATTATACAGAAAGATTTGGCGACACTGAAGGGATTGGAGAATTCTTCTTATTTATTAAGCAGAAGAAAGATAAAACAGACTTAGCGAAAATTGAAGGCGGATACGCAGTCTAATATGTTTTCCTCAAATTATCTAAGAAACTACATAGTTTCTTAGATAATTTTGAATAAATCTAGTTATTGGGGATGTAATATTATGAAAAATCACTATGAAGTTTTAGGTATTAGTAGAAATGCATCACAAGATCAAATAAAACAAGCCTATCGAAAACTATCCAAACAGCATCACCCGGATGTGAGTGGCGGCAGCAAGGAATCCGAAAAGATATTTCTAAAGGTGCAAGAGGCATACACGGTACTAAAAGACAATGCTTCTAGAGAGTCATATGATGCGAGTATTAATTCAACTAATAAGAGTGCAACGCATAAAAATGACCCGAATAACAAAACAAGACAACAAAATTCTGTGAAAAATCATGAATTTAATATAAATAATATCGAAAAGAACTTTGAACATTTTTTTGGCTTTAATCCTAAGACAAAAGAAGTTTCATCAGTAAATAACCAATCTGTAAAGAAAAATCCATTGGATACTACTGATTTATTTAATCGTATTTTTTCAAATAAGAAATGATAATGATCCGAATAAAACTTTAGTGGAAATTCTGATGAAGGGAGTTTTATATCGTGTATGACATGAAAGCTCAATCTACTAAGCGTGTAGGAGAGCTAAGTGAAAGTAAAAAAATAATGGTAAGAATTATAGATTTAATAATCTTCATCCTAACTTGCATTACCTTCTATTATGTATTTTTAGTCAATCAAGAACTTCTTTTAAAAATACTTTTTGGTTCAGTAGTTTGTCTAATAGCGATTATTTATATGTTAGTAAAGATTGTACCGAATGATCGTGTCAATGCAAGTCCTGATGCGACGATCCAAAAGATGGTACTACTCAGTGAAAAGGGAGCAAGAACAAAAGAATGGCTCATTCAGGGGGAAACATCATTAGTAATTGGCAAAAATACAAAGGAAAATGAAGTTGCAATTGATTTATCAGGTACAGAATATGAATCACTCATTAACTATGAACATGCAGTATTAAATTGTGTAGCAGATGCATGGTTCATAGAAGATATTGACTCTGTCAATGGGGTTGGGATTAAAAAAGCGGATAAACCTGTAAAAAGTAAATTGAAACAAGGCATACCTTGTCGCATAAATGTTGGAGATACAATATACATAGGAAATACTCAAATTTTAGTGAGATAAGAGAAACTAAGTTTGTAACAAAGATAGGAGCAATCGCAGATGAGTTTGATTAGATGTACAAATGGCCATATGTTTAGTTCAAGAAGACATAAAAATATTTGCCCATACTGTAATGTGATGGTTGAACAGGAAACAAAAGTAAATACTAGGCCGCCTGTTAATGTGGAAGATGAGAAAACGCTGCCATACCTAGGTGAGATGGATGGGGTTGATCCTGTCACGGCATGGTTAGTTTGTATTGAGGGACCGCAAATAGGTCGTGACTATAGGATTTTGGCTGAAAAGAACTTTATCGGAAGATCAGAAGATATGCACATTCGGATTATAGGTGATAATACAATTTCTGCACGTAATCACGCAGTTATTGTTTACGATCCTAAAAAAAGGAACTTCTTTTTACTCCCTGGCGATGCATCAGGATTAGCATATCTCAATAATGAGGCAGTTTACACGCCAATAGAATTAGCGGCATATGATGTTATTCAACTAGGAATGAGTAAGTTCCTTTTTATCCCCCTATGTGGAATTCATTTTGAATGGGAAAACAACCAGAGCGAGGAATGAGTTAGAAATGGAACAAACTTTCATACCATACATAATTGTACTTGGATTCGTTTTTGTACTTTTATGCCTACTAATAATTAGAAACATTATTGTAAATTCAGTAGAAGATAAAATAATCGAAATTGGAAATGGTCAAACGATAGGAAGACGAGACGAACAAGATGATTACTTTTCAACAGAAGAGACCGAACATGGAACAATCGCCGTTTTAGCAGACGGTATTAGTGGATTAGCAAACGGCAGAATGGCAAGTACCATTGCCGTAAATACATTTATTCAAGAATTTAAGAAGCTAGATTCCCTTGAAAATATGGAGTCTTTTTTTAGAAAGACAGCTTTACATAGCAATGATCAAATTATTGAAAATCTCCAAGGTTCTAATGGTGGAACTACATTAGTCGCAGCGATTATTGATGAGTATGGATATTTATATTGGGGAGCTGTAGGAGATAGTGTTATTTCGATATTTCGAAATGGAGAATTTATAGCTATTAATCAAAAACATATTTTTGAATCCGTATTAAAGGATCGGTATGTAGCCGGGGAGATTTCCCAACTAGAAATTCAAGAAAATCCCTTTAAAAAAAGACTGATTAATTATTTAGGTTATGAGGGATTTAAAAACTTAGATATCGGTAATACATCGATTAAGTTACTTAAGGGAGATAAAGTATGTTTATTTAGCGATGGCATTTACGATAGCTTGACTGAAGTGGAAATGGAAAAAACTTTTTCTCAGCATATATCCCCTTATGATATTGCTCAAAACATTATTAAAACAGTTGAACATAAACGCCTAAAAAATCAGGATAATGCGACCATTGTAATTTTAGAGAAAAAATGGTGATAAGACTGGTTAAATATCAATTTTCGAGTGAAAAGGAGGAACAATATGCGAAAGGAAAATAGTGTGTTTAAAACTGCTTTTTTGTCAGAGGCAGGTTCGTATATGCAAAATAAAGATTACTTTGCATATACAGAGCTGGATGATGTAGCTTGCTGGGTTGCTGTAAAAGGATTAGATTCCGATCAGGAGATTAATAGTGCTGAATTGGCAGCAAAAGCAATATTAGAAAAATTTATTGAAAATCCATCCATGTCAAGAGGAAGGATTAAGAAGTATTTAAAAAATGCCCAACAAATATTGCAAGCACAAAGTTTAAGAGTAAGACTAAAGGCGAGTATTGTAATCGTAGTGTCTGATTATTCGAAAATGATTTGTGCAGTAGCAGGTAATTCAAGATTGTACCAATTTCGAAACGGCACACTAGCTTATAAAAGTAGCGATCAAAGCTTTGCACAAAATTGGGCGAATGAAAATGACTATGAAATTGATATTAGTCAACATGAAGAGAGAAGTAATCTTTTAAATTATCTTGGAAAACCAAATAGCTTTCAACCATATGTTTCTAAAAAAATCAAGTTGATGGAAGGCGATGTGTTATTGCTTTGTACATCAGGGTTTTGGGAAGAAGTAAGTGATATAGAAATGGCTGACGCATTAGAAAATGCTAAAGAGCCAGAGCAATACATGGATATATTAGAAGAAGTACTCCTAAGTAGGCAGAAGAAAGTAGTAAATAACTATACGATGGCTACTATTTTCGCTAATAAAGTATATCAAGAAAACAATAAGAAAAAGATGAAATATCTTAAACTTTTGGTAGCTACAATGTTATTAACGATGGTTGTTGGTGGAGGTGCTATTTTTTACCAAGCTAAACAAGCAAAAGCAATGGCTGAATTATCAACTGAAATGCTTGAGCATGAAAAAATGGGGAATCTTCATTTTCAGGATGGTAATTATGAAGACGCTTTATTGGAATATAGTGAAGGTAGAAATGCCGCTAAGAGGTTAAAAAATCCAGTACATAGAAATTTATTAGCAAATAAATTAAGAGTGACACAACTGATTATTAACGGGAATCAATCAGCAGAAGCAGGAGAGTTCTCGGCAGCTGTGGAGACATATGAGAAAGCTAATGAAGAAGGAAAAATAATAGGAAATTTCGGAAAAGAAGCGATTGAGCAAAGGATTGCCAATATGGACTCCATCGTACAAATTCTCGAGGACATAAAGAAGGGCGATTTAAAATTTGAAGCAGAAGATTATAATAGTGCACTTGAGCTCTATCAAAAAGCTAGAAAACAAGCGCTTGAAATTTCCTATAGTGGCGACTCGGCTATAAAGCAGAAAATTGAAGAAACTGGTGAAAAAATAGCTGAATTGGAAAAAGCCCAGAAGGAACTAAGAGCAGAAGGTTTAGAGAAAAGTGGCGATCAAAGCTATGCTCGTCAAGAATATTCTAAAGCAGTAGAATCCTATACACTAGCACAAGAAATTTATCAGGAAACTAATTTAATAGCCAAGGTGTTAGGACTAGAACGCAAAATTATGAATGCCAATGATAAATTGCATCCTACCCCTTTAGTAGAAGTACCTGAAATAATGTACGATAAAGGCGGAAATCCCTTAGATGAAGTAGCAGAAGAAAATTATAGTTCTAAGGAAGAGGATGTAGAATGATGAAAGAGATTATTTTTGAACGATTACGCAAAATAGAAAATCTCGAGCAACGTCAACTATTAAAAGATATTGTAGGGGGCGTATTGGTAAATTTAATTAATTATCAAGACGATATGAACAGCAAGTTAGAGAATCGGATTTTCGCTGAAATTGAAGATGGAGAAAGCAAAACTGATATTTACGTAACGATAAGTTCAAAGGATGAAGTTGATCCGATTCATGAATATTTATTCCCAATCATACCAGCTGATCTAGAACATAAAAAAATAGATATGAAAGAAGTATTAGATTCGGTTAGTAAAAATCAACCTACATCATTTTTCTCTCTATTTTTACAGTGTGATTCGTTACAACTTAAACAATTGGATGAACAACAAAGATTATTTAATGGACAGCTTCATACTACAGATGGGCAAGTAGAAGTAAAGGTATGTCTCAAAAAAAATGTATCCTATATACAAGAAATAAATAATTTATACCATCTTTTTTCAGTGAACGGTTTATATTGGAAAACAGTTAATAACCCATATATTCATAAGTTTTTTGATGTTGTTTTAGTAGATTGTCCACCATTGAATGCGAATACCGAAATAAAAGAAATCACAATAAACTTAGAGGAATTTGAAAATAAAAAGCGACTAGATATGGTGCCATTATGGAATATTGAAAGACTGGAAATAAAAAATATAGGTTTTCCAACTCCTGCAATAGACAAAGTAAACTATGAGCATGTTCTCTCCATTCGCAAAACAGGAAGCCAACATGGCTATCTTGTAGATGTGGATGGTGAGGACATTCGTTATATAAAGCGTTCAGAAAATGAATTGACAATTGTTTCACCGCAAGACAAATCAGGACTATGGAAAGTACTTAAAATCACAGAAATAAACAAAGAAAAAATCGGGGATATGAATTATGAGGTCGTGTCTAATAAGAGAGTAGATAGCTTTATGAATAAATTTGCTAATAAATACATGGTTAGCGTAAAGACAAAAGCAGAAATTATTCGTCTCGTTAATTCTTTTGAAGCCGCGGAAAAGATGAAACTTGTTGATGTAGAAATAATAAATGAATATCAAGGAGAAAGCTTTTATAATCCGATGAATCCATTCTTAATTGACCCTGTAGGAGAGCATAGTGGAAAAAAAGTAATGTTATTAAGCTTTAAAGCGGAAGAAGAAAAGAACTTTATTTCGAATGACATTTTAGACTTTTTTGTTTCTGAAGTGCAAAGACATTTTTTTGAATATAAATGTGAAGGAATCTGGATATGAATTATATTTGGGATCTATTGATTAGGGCTGAAAACGAGGGATTATCGAAGAAAGATATTTATTTTATTTATGCGAAAACGTATTCACCATATATGGAAGTAAGTCACGAATTTATAAATGCAAATTTTGTAGAAAATTTAGTAGAAGTAAATCCTTATTATCGCTACCATGATATTTTTAAAAATTTATTTCATCCAGATAATAGTGAAGAACTGGAATTAAGGGAAAGTTTACTCGATTTGTTGCTTCATTTTTTAGCAGAAATTGACCGAATGCAAGGAATGAATAAAAAGGAGTTTTTTATTCGATTTATACTAAGGGATATTGAAGCGAATGTATTTGGAGAAGGTATTAAGGATAAAATGCAATTATTTTCTAAACAAGAAAAAGAGATAATTGCACTAAATATGATTAGGTTATATCAAGCGGGCGATGAGTTCTTTCTATTAAAAGATACAATGAAGAAGCTGTTTAAAGATTGTATTTTATATGTTAAATCAGAGGAAAAAGATGAATTACTTGTTTATCTTGGACAAAAGAAAAGTGAACAGGCCGAGCAAAAGGTTCAACTAGTTTTAGAAATGTTCTTGCCAATTGGATTTCAAAAAACGATTTATTGGGAAAATCATTTTGGCATTATTGATGTAGAAGAGACGATGAAGTTAGATAGGGTTGTTATTTACTAACTATTGGGGGTAGATTTCAGTTTGAATAAATATTCATATAATTTACATATTAACAAAAATCAACTTGATAAGAAATATATGATGTATACAAAAATGGAATTAATGGAAATGACAACATTTCAGTTAAGAAATATTTGTTATAAAGAAAAGCTTGTCACAGGTCTAATTAATAAACTGACAAGAGATATGTTAATTTTGACAATATTAAAATACCGAGGTGTGGAGGATACTCTCCTTATTTTAGATAAGAAGGAGGCCGGCTTTGATCGGGTAGAGGCCGCATTAAAAAAACATTTAAAAACGATGCTTTCAGATAATGGAGAAATCAAAGTTCCTGCAAAAATGAGTATCTATAAAGGCATGAAGATTGATCAAGCTGACCAATATTTTGTAGAAACTGGTTGCCGACTTGTGGAATCAAATGTTTTATTAATTAATGAAGAACTTGAATTATGCGGAATCCTTAATCTATTAAAAAGTCATCAAAATCCTAATCAGTTTTATCTTGCAGCCGATCAAGAAATAGGGTTTAGAGAGACGGCAAATAAGAGTTATAGTTTTATTTTCTTTAGAAAGCAAGATTCAGAGTACATTCATAAAACTTACTACCAGGAGAATCCACTTCCACCTACAAATTTGCACTACTATAAAATTCCTATACCAGAATTAGAAATTAAACAGTTGGAAACATCAAATGCAATTCTTGCAATTGATTTTGGCACGACGAATACTACAGCTGGCGCTTATTTAGAAAGTGATTATGTTTCCTCACCATGCAGTCATGATATTTTAAATCAAAGAATCCAATTAAATAGTATTAACTTTGTATCATTTCCAGATCCAATGAATGAAGATGAGTGGATAGAAGTAGTACCAACCGTAATGAGTGTAGCAGACTGCTCTGATCCGGATCAAATCAGTTATTATTTTGGCTATGAAGCGTTACAAAATATGAAAAAAAATAGTTATACGAGCCTTGCTACAAAATTCCAAAGTATTAAAAGATGGGTCAATAACTATGAAAAATTAGAAGAAATTATTGATGGAAACGGTAATACAGCACTCGTTCCAAGAAGCCAAATTTTACGAGAATATATGTTGTATATCATTCGAATGGCAGAACACCAGTTAAAATGTCGCTTCAAACATATACATATTTCAAGTCCTGTGAAGTTAAAGACACAATTTATAAATATGTTTAATGATATTTTACCTGAATATGAGATTGAATCGGAACATGCTCTCGATGAAGGGATGGCGGTTCTTTATAATACGATTGCCAATCAAATAGAGAATGATAGTTTTCTCGATGGGAAAGAGTATAAAGCACTTGTCGTCGATTGTGGAGGAGGAACAACGGATCTTTCCTCATGTAAATTCCGAATAGAGGATGGACATATCTCCTACAAAATAGAAATTAATACGACATACGAAAATGGTGATACCAATTTTGGGGGAAATAATATTACATATCGTATTTTCCAATTCATGAAAATTGTTTTTGCCAATTATTATAGTCGCGGAAAAAAAGCATATGATATTGACGTAATAATCGACATTCCTAGTAAAGATATTTATCGACATGTAGATGAATACGGTGTTGAAGCGGTTTACGAACAATTTGAAGCAGCCTTTGCTGAGGCGGAGCAAATCATTCCTACGCGTTTTAAAGAATTTGAAAATAGGACACGCGATGAATATTTACGAGTTAGAAATAATTATTATTTTTTATGGGAAATGGCTGAAGAGATGAAGAAGGAGTTCTTCAGGAAGACGGGTATTTTAAGAAGTCGCTTCTATGCAGAAAATGATTTAGATCTTGATAGTGATATAAACGTGACAACTGTTGATCGTTGGTGTTTATCGTTATGGGAAAGTAATCAATTCAAAGATGTATATGATTACCCTAATGTATTTTTCAATATTAAAGAAATCAATCATCTAATAAAGGCAGATATTTACGATATTGTAAGGTTATTTTTGGAAGAGTTTTATGAGAATGGGGAACTCGCGAAATATTCGATTATTAAACTGACTGGTCAATCTTGTAAAATAGATGCGTTTAGAGAAGCATTAAAGGAATTTGTACCTGGACGCAGCATTGAATTTAGACAAAAGGCGGACGATCTTGGAAAAGTAGCGGAATTGAAGCTTGCTTGTTTAAGAGGTGCGTTACGCTATTTGAATGCGAAGAAGTTTGGCATGATCGAAATGAACGTTACGAATCAGGCGCCGGTTGTCCCATATGAAGTAAGTGCCTTCACGCATAATCGTCAGGAAAAAGTACTTATTAGCAGTTTAGAACGTTTAAATCAGATTCATGGTTCGATCTCTCGACCATGGGGAGTAACAGAAGTTGAATTTTACTTACGGGGTAGTGAATATAATGCTCCCCATAAATATGTTTATTTCAATAACAAAGAAAAGTATACACCAGTGCTTTACGAGACAATTGCGGAACGTTACCAGGATAACATCCCTCAAAATGAAACGGATTACATTGGAAATGGCGAAGTGAAATTTTTCGTTTTTGCCGAAGAAAACTGGGGCTTCCATGTGGTGCCTGTAGCCAGAATTGAAGAACAGCTATATTTAGGGGAAAAGGAATACTTTGCTTTTGAACCAGAATTATCAGAATTAGATTTCTTTGATGGTTTAAAGTAGTCAGTGTTTTAACAAAGAAGCAAGTTAGAGAGGATGGACGAATAATTGTTTTCCAATCGGTATCCACTTTTTCATAAAGGGAGAATTTTAAAGCTAGAAATGTTGGAAAACTTACGTGATTTTCCAAGGGATTTTCTCGATTTGTATTTTCAAGACTATTCAGATGGGATTATTGAAGGGGTAGAAGTCGCCATTGAAGAGGACAAACTTATTATTACAAAAGGAATTGTCAAGCACCAAAATCGGCTTTATCTTCTCCTTCATAATAGTGTAATTCCTTATTCTGCTACGGGAAAAGAAACAATACTAAAAATAAGATTTCAAGAAGAAATGATGGAGCTTGATTTTACTCGATTTACAGCAAATATTGTACTGGATGAGTTGAATGAAGTAGCTAGTAATGAATTAGAACTAGGTCGCTTCAAACTAAAACCCGGTGCAAGGCTGCGCTCAAAGCACGAAGACTTCCTAGACTTTGCGACAGAATATAATACTTTCAATTATATTCATTGCCACTATGCAGGTTTTCAAAAAAGTACATATCATCCAATCATTTTGCAATATTATGCAAGAGAGCTTTTAAGTAATCGACCTACGAACCCTTATGATATAAGCTTTGCCTTTTCTTGTATAAATGAAGACCGAGTCCAGCGTGAGACGATTTTATATTATGTGAGCAACCGATTAGGTTTGGAGTTCAAAGAATATACGAATGTGCAAATCCATAAGTATTTAAGCCGAATTTTATTGGAGTCAAGTGGAAAAAAACATTCTTCAGAGCTAACTTACGGACGTTCTAAACGGATGATTGTGGATTAACGAGGTTTTTTTATAGAAATATGCTAAAGGGGGCGGGCTAGAACATGAGTTTTATGGATGAAGAAATTATCGAGATATCGAAACAGGCAAGGCAGAAAAAACGGTTGGAAAACATTGAAAATCAATTATCACATACGGACATAGTGAAAGCGATTAAAGATGGTCAACTCTTTATTGAAGATGAAAAAATAGAATTTACGGAAATAAGTCTGTATGAGAATAAAATCCGGATGTGTATTCCTGCAACATTTGAAGTGATGGAACCGGAACTAATGGATATTAAATACCCATCTAGCCGTAGACCAGAGTATATCTATACAAATGATAGTACATCCATCAATATTACGATGAAAATTATGGAACAACAGATAACGGTAGAGGAATTAGAAGATTTCACACAAACGATGATGTCTATGCTTCATAAAATCCAGCCAAGCGCAGAAATGTTGGATATCGGCATGAAAGAAGTGAATGGTATACAAATGGGTTATTTTGATTTCATCTCGCAAGCATTAGGTGACAAAATTTATAATGTCATGTTTTTGTTTATAGTAGGCGAGCATGTGACGATGGGTTCCGTTAATTGTTCGAAAAAAGAGATGCATATTTGGAAACCCATTGCTTACGGCATGATGGAAACGGTCTCAACCGAAAGTAAATAACGTGAAAGAAGGTGTTGTCTGATGGGTGGGAAAACAGAGAAGGAAACAGCCTTAACGTACAAAGATATGATTGTGATGCCCTATAATATTCGCGTCAGTCAAATCGAAATTACCGAACAAATGAATGCGCATGCTACATTGCATTTAACTGGTTTGATTCCAGAGGAACTTGAAGATTCCTATGTCTATATGACAGATGCAGAAACGCCTATAGAAGTATTGCAAATCGCTAGTGATGGCAAAACGACGCCGATTTTTAATGGTCTGGCGCTAGAAGTACAAGTAAAATCCGTTATGGGCAATTATTATTTAGAAGTTCAAGCGGTTTCACATACGTACGTGTTAGATGTTAAGAAGAAAAACCAAACCTACCAAGACGCGAGTATGTCATATGGTGCATTAATAGAAGCATGTATTGCCGATCAATCAGCTGCTGATTTCATGGACTATGTGACAAAAGGGGCTAAACTGGGGAGCTTCACGATGCAATATTTAGAAACAGATTGGGAGTTTTTAAAACGGATGGCATCACGATTTCATATAGGCTTACTGCCAGATACGGTTCACCCGTCCGCAAAATTTTACTTCGGTGTACCGTTTCAAGCGGGTAGCATACCGGAAATGAAGGCGATCAATTATCGTGTTAAAAAGTCGATTGGCAACTTCCTTATCTCTAGTAAAAATCATCTCGACAGTCTGACAGATAGTGACTATATGTACTATGAAGTCGAATCGATTCAACCATTCAAAATAGGCAATGAAGTGACTTTCCAATCTCAAAAATTGTATGTCTATAAAATCTTCTCAACACTAAAAGATGGTTTGTTTAAGCATATTTATACGTTAACACCTCAGAATGGTTTTAGTGTCCACACGACTTATAACCAAGCTATTATTGGTGCCTCTCTTCAAGGAAAAGTCATTGATGTTGCAGGAGACAAGGTGCGCATTCATGTCGATTTCGATGAGGGACAAGAAAAAGAGACGGCCTATTGGTTTCCGTACTCAACGATTTATGCATCAGAAGACAATACAGGATGGTATTTTATGCCTGAGCTATCGGATAGTGTTCGAATCTACTTCCCAAGCAATCGTGAAAATGAAGGGATTGCGTTGAGTTCTGTCTCAAAAGCGCCCCCACAATCGGGTGCGATGTTAGCCGCAACGAATCCACCAGCTAGCCAAGGCGGTGGTTCTTCAAGTGCGGCACCACCAGAAGATAATCGTCAAGATCCTGCACGGATGGCGGATCCAGATGTTAAAACACTTAGAACGAAGCATGGGAAACAAATTTTACTAGCACCCGATCGGATTGTCATATCTGGTGGAGGATTAATGATTTCGCTGATGGATGATAACGGGATCTCAATCATCAGTGATCAAAATATTACTTTACAAGCAACAGAGAAAGTCGTCATTAATGCTAAACAAATTATGATTAATGCGAACGAGAAAATTGAAATGACTTGTAAAGACAGTTCCATCAAGATGGAAGATAAAATGGAGATTAAAGGAACAGAAGTACGAGCTAATTAGTGAGGATGTGGACGCATGAAACGAGAAGAAGCATTGCAACATTTTAAGGATGAATGCGTGTCAGTTCATGTCCGCCGCTTACAGGAAAAGGTGGATCGACAGTTTCGCCAGCAAAAGAGTAGTTTGCTCCAACCAATTATTGAAGCGCTTGAACAGCTGTTTGTGAATGTTAGGGACCAGCAAAAGCAAGGAAGACTAGCACCGGTCGCTTTTATTCATCTCTCATTGCTGCGAACATCTTTACTAGAAAACAAGTGTACGTACTTGCTAGAGGCATACGGAGAAACCTGGTATTACGATTGGAGAGAATGTACGGCACAGTATGAAGCAAAATGGCTGAGTGAAGCGCTAATTGATTTGCAAAATACGCTTGAACAAGAACGAAAACCTTATCTCATCATCCAAGCAGCTGATATCCGAGGAATCATTCAACAAATTGTGATGCAGTTTCATCAATATATCATTCACTTAGTTCGCTACCTTTTTCGCTATCAACAGGAAAGCGTGCCAGAACTGGATTTTCAACGGACAGCGTGCTTACGATTTCGCGTCGGTGAATATAAAGGATTTAGTGAAGATGTTGCCATCATTGACGAACGGGAACGGATGGAAGAAAACCTTCTCACATGGTTGGAGAAAAAAGAGACGGATAAAGCGTATACATTTGAAAATTTCTCGAACTTACAATTACGGGGGAAGCATTTTGACCAAATCGACTTTTCCTATGCGAATTTCAATGGGTGTAACTTAGCAGGTACTTCATTAAAACAAAGTGTTTGTGTGGGGACTAGTTTTGTAGACTGTGAGTTAGCGAATGTTGATTTTTCCTATGCAGCCATTCAAGATGCTGATTTTCGACATGCTCATTTAGTAGGCGCTAATTTTATGCATGCACAAGGAAAAACACTGAAGTTTCCAGGTGCTGAAGTTGCGTGCTATCTAGGAACTGATTTTAGTTATGCGAATTTGGAAAATGCCCGGTTTGAGTTTGCGCAGATTACAGGTGCTAATTTTACAGGCGCCAATTTAAAAGGGGCTACCTTCTTTGAGCGCGACCGGGTAAAGTGTCGATTTAGCCCGGAGCAGATAGAAGCCATTCAGTGGCTTGGTTAACATTGCTACAAAGTTATGAGCGATAAAAGAAAAACGGGAGGAACAGATGGAGTATTTTATTCTGCGACAAGATCAAAGTATTACCAACCCCATTATACCAGTGAGGACAGACTTTGATGCGGATTTTGTCTGTTCGTCTGTCTTTGCGGAAGTGGTAGAGAAAGAGAATACGGTCTATCTGGATTATTTGGATAAGCCAGATAGAATCGTGTCGGATGAGTTGAAAGCGTTGTTAGCAAAATATGAGGATCACTTAGATTTTACAGCCATTGTGTTTACGGATGTGAAAAAAGGGACACAGCGCGTGTATTGGCTGATGGACGTTGCGAAGAAAAACTGCATTTCCCATGAGACGACTTATTATCCAGATGGGCAAATGAAGGAGCTTGTGATTGATCCTAAAAAGGTGGAACTGGATTGTATTTTTCAAGTCGACGGCAACAAAGAATCTTACACCATTGTCAATTTAGATGTAGCAGAAAGTATGTTACGACGTTCTTTTTTAGGGGTTCAATTGCAGCGCGTAAAACTAGAAAATGATAAATAGCGTCTATTAAATCCATCCGAAAATACGAGGAAAGGTAGGATGTCGCATGGCTCAAGTTGTGGAAAACTTAGAAACAGAAGGTGCCGAACAGGAGCAGTTTAGTTATGTGGTCCATGGAGCAATCATTAGCTGCGAGTATGGAAGCCATCTAAATTATTTAAACTTGCCGCAAGATCATGGAGTGTACATTAAAGATAAGGCCGTAATGAATGTAGGGGATCGAAATCCTGACAATATCCCAACCTTTGGCGTCTGTTTACAATTGAAAAAACCATGTACGCCAGTATGTTCCATTGATTGGCTGGAAGGGATGGAAAACGTCAATATCGAAGGGAAACAAGCGTTAGTAAACCGTTGTCATACACAATGCTCAGCGGGCGGAGGAAAAATCGATATTGTGCACGACGGGCAAGAGGAGCTGGACATCCCGATACAAGGTTTCTAAAGAGGGGAAGGGAGGTAAGTACTTGGAATCGCCAGGAAAAAAAAGCAAACACATCGTCAGTACGTATGAGGATATTGAAGTTGTATGGCCTTACCCACTTATTCATTTAGATAAAATAACGATCAAACACCAGGGCAATGAACACGCGAGATTGTATTTTACGGGCATGATTGCTGAAGAGCAAGCGCAAACGTATATTCAGCAGGCCAGTCATACAGATGAAGTTGTTGTGAAATTCGGAAGAAAAAAAGACGTATTATTCTCGGGAAGAATTGAAAATGCGGAGTTGCAAGTGGCGCAAGGTATCCATTATGTCTCCGTTGAGGCTGTGTCATTTACGGCTAATATGGATATTATGAAGCGCTCACGATCTTTTCAAGATACGAATATGACCTATGCGCAGTTACTAAACACCATCGTCAGCGCCTATCCACAGGGGGATTACATCGACCTTGCCTCTAATGGGCAAGCCATTGAGCATATTTCGATTCAATATATGGAAACAGATTGGGAATATATTAAAAGACTAGCTTCCCAGTTGCAAGCAGTTGTTTTTCCTGATATGGAAGGAAAAGGTGCTCAAGTTTGGTTGGGTATACCTCAAAGTAAGCAAAGCATAACCATCGATCACCTACCTTCCGTTTTACGGATGGATGTAGATGCTTATCGGTTCATTACTGAAAATGATAGCGCGGATGTGAGCGAAGCCGATTATACTTTTTGTACGTTTGAAAGCACGGAAGCCTATGATTTGGGCACATTGGTGCAATCTAAAGGAAAAACCTATTTCATAACGGCTCGGGAAATTAATCTCGATGGTGGTATATTGAAGTTTCACTATACCGCTCAATCAGCGAAAAGTATTCGGCAACGATTGGTCCGTAATCTAGATCTCATTGGTGCAGCATTTACGGGGAAAATCATAGATGTCACGCAAAACACCGTTAAAATTCATTTGGATATCGATAAA
The DNA here is from genome assembly GCF_038005225.1 of Solibacillus sp. FSL K6-1523. NCBI lineage: Bacteria > Bacillati > Bacillota > Bacilli > Caryophanales > Caryophanaceae > Solibacillus > Solibacillus sp. FSL K6-1523. The sequence continues at coordinate 2,620,581 of NZ_JBBOSU010000001.1, read as the reverse complement.
AAGCAAGACAAGGGAAAAGCGCATTGGTTTGCCTATTCAGCAGATGCCAATAGCGTAATGTATTTAATGCCGCAAATCGGGGCGCGGGCTCAATTGCATTTCCCGAGCGCAGTGGAAGAAGACGCCATTGTCATTAGCTCGGTGCGTGTCGATCCCGTATCATCAGAGGGGAAACAAAAGGCAACGAAGAAAATGGCGGATTCTACGGTGAAGTCATTAGCAACGAATGCTGGGAAAGACATGACATTAGGCGTTGGCAATATTAACTTTAGCGCAGTAGATGGCGTTTTAGAAATCAAGATGGATGATGGAGAAGGCGTGACATTTCTAAGCGATAGCACCATCATGATGGCGGCAGATGAAACACTCGAAATAAGCGGGATGAATGAGCTTTCGGTAGAGGCGGAAGAATGGATCGCCCTCTCTGCACAGGAAAGCAGCCATATCATCCTGGCGGACGATACCCAGTTAATGAGTACGCTCATTGAGCAAGAGGGGATAGAGAAAAAAAGCCAACCACCGAAGTTAAATGAGGAAGCTATCGCGGCAATGAGCAAAGTCGACGTCATCTTCCCACAAAAAGCCGAACAGAAAAAAGAAAAGAAAAGCTTGTTTAGTAAATTTGTAGATGGCGTTAGTTTAGCACTCGATGTCGCTGGTTTTATTCCTGTTATCGGTTCCTTTGCGGACGTAGCAAACGCAGGTATTAGCTTAGCACGTGGCGATTACATGGGAGCCGCCATGAACATCGTCGGGGCAGTCCCAGGTGTTGGGGATGCTGCCAAAACAGCCTATAAAGCCAATAAAGTAGCCAAAGGGGCAGAAGCAGTAGGTAAAGCCGCAAAAGGCGCGGACAAAGCAGCGGATGCAGCCAAAGTTGCTACTGGGATGAAAGCTGCTTATACGAAAGTATCCGGGACGTTAGATGTCGTATCGGCGCTTGCCAATAAAGGCGCTAAGGGTGTAAAAACCGCAGCGGATAAGGTTGTCTTATCGATGGATGAAGTACTAGCTGTTTCAAAGGCTGTTGACGGGATGAAAGCGATGGCCAAAACAGAACTGACGAAACTGAATCATCAAGTATTAAAGAAATATAACGGTACAAAAGGGTTAAGTGAGAAGTTTTGTAAATATGGTTTTGAACCGGTCGATTTAATCACAGGACGTATGGTGTATGAAGCGAGCGACTTTGATTTACCGGGACCGATTCCCCTTTCATGGGAACGTGCTTGGTATAGTGATAGTGCGCGGATTGGGTTGTTAGGTCATGGAACACATTTTACATACGATCTAGCTTTGGAGATTTTTGAAGAGGAAGATGTCATTCAGATTGTCGTGACAGATGGACGCGCGGTAGGCTTTCCAATTTTACCGACGAATTTGCCGTATTTTAATAAGCGAGAACGAATGACGTTAATGAATACAGGTGAGGCATACCAGTTATTTGAACATGATACACGACTCATTTATGTATTTGAACCAACAACGGAAACGAAATACCGCTTAAAAGAAGTGAAAAGTGAACAAGATCATCGCATTCAATTTGCGTATAATGTGAAAGGATTTTTATCCCAAGTAACAGATAGTGTCGGTAGGATACTTGAAGTGACGACCAATGAGATAGGCAGAATGACAGAGGTTACCCTATGTCACCAGATGAGCCGCGAAGTATTGGTGCGCTATGCCTACAATGATGTTCAAGATTTAGTGGAGATTCAAGATGCATTAAATCAAAGTACAAATATTCACTATCACAATCATTTAATGATGCAAAAAATAGACCGTAACCAAAACTCCTTCTACTGGCGCTACGACGGTCCAACAACAGGGGCACGCGTTGTGAAAACATGGGGAGATGGCAATGTCCTTGCGGGGGAGCTTGCATATTACGTTGGCTATAATGAAATTACCGATAGCTTAGGTCATACGAGTTTCTACTATTATAATGAAGAAAATCTATGCACGAAAATTGTGCATCCAGATGGTAGTGAGGAAAGTACGGACTATAACGACGACTTTGAACTCCTCCAAGCGGTCGATGAAGATGGACGAGTGACGACATTTAGCTATGACGAGTGGGCAAATCCCGTGACGGTGACACTTGCAGATGGCAGTACAGTCTCTTCAAAGTATGATGAAAAAGATCGACTCATTCAAACTGTGGATGCAGAGGGTGGAAGTCGCCAGTGGATCTATAATGAGGATGGGACATTACAGACGAGTGTCTCAGAAGATGAAATGAAAACTGAATTTTCCTATAATGAGAATTATTTAATCGAAACGGTCACGAATGCGCAGGGGCATGTGGTAAACTTATCCTACGATGGTGATTTGAACTTACGCCAAGTGACATTGCCAGACGGGACAAGTTCGACATGGGCGTATGATCGTCGGGGGAATTGTACAACAACGACCAATCCATTAGGGGCAACAGAAAAGTATAGTTATGATACTTTAAACAGGTTAGTAAGGGCAAACCTTGCAGATGGTAACGACGTACGTTTGCAGTATGATGCTTATGACGATGTGGTCCTTGCGAAAGACAATCATACAGAAGTGTCCTTTGCCTACACGATTCTTGGCAGCTTGACCTCCCGTAAACAAGGCGGGAAGAAAGTTGAGTTCACCTATGATACCGAAGAACAATTAACCGCTGTCATCAATGAAAAAGGTGAAGCGTACCAGTTTGAACGGGATACGAGAGGAAACATCAGCCAAGAAATCGGCTTTGATGGGCTGACGAAAACATATGAACGAAGCCAAGCAGGATTGGTGCAGAAAATTAAACGTCCGGGTGAACGTTGGACAGCGTATGAGCATGACCCCCTAGGGAATGTCATTCGGGCTGATTATTATGATGACACGTGGGAAACATTTGGTTATGACAAGAATGGTTCACTACTAGAAACGGGCAATGAGCATGTGATGGTCAAGCTAGAACGAGACTCCTCTGGACAAGTCATTAAAGAGTGGCAAAATGATCATTGGATTGCGAGTAGTTATGATGAATTAGGCAGTCGTCTACAGGTTACAAGTAGTCTTGGCGCAAATATCGATGTTGTTCGTAATGAAATGGGAAATGTCTCGCAAATCACCGCTTCTCGCTCAGACCAGCAAAAATGGACTGCCGCAATGCAGTACAACGAACTTGGCCAAGAAATTGAAAGAATCTTACCCGGAAACGTCATCAGTCAATGGCAGTACGACATAACTGGTAGACCAACCAACCATCGAATTAGCAGCCAAAACCGACATACACGAAGACGGGTCTATCAATGGGACGTCAATCATCGCTTAAAAGGCATGGTCAACGAGTTAACCGCTGGACGGACAACTTATGGTTATGACGAATTTAGCAACCTCGTTTGGTCCAATCAAGGCAATCAATTCGACTTCTTACACCGAAGCGTCGATGATGTCGGGAACTTGTATGAGACGAAAGACAAGAAAGACCGCGTCTATGGCGCTGGCAGCAGACTACTCGAAACGACAGATGCCAAATTTTCGTACGATGAAGAAGGAAATCTCATTCAGAAGGTCGAAAAGAATGGGGATACGTGGACCTACGAGTATTATGGCAATGGGATGATGTCGAAGGTCATCAAACCAGATCGGACGGAAGTTACTTTCAAATATGATTCGATAGGTAGACGAATAGAAAAAAGTTCTGATGAAAAAACAACACAATTCGTGTGGGACGGGAATACGATTCTACATGAGTATTTTTCAGAAAATGGTTCAGTTGAATTGGAAAATCTAGCTGAGTCACAGAATAACTCCGAAATCCCAGCCAATTTAGTAACATGGGTATTTAATGATGGGTTTGTCCCTTCAGCTAAAATTACAAGTCAAGGTAACTACAGTATTATTAGTGACTATCTTGGCACGCCTGTTGAAGCTTATGATGAACAAGGGAATAAGGTATGGTCAGCTGGGCTTGATATTTATGGACAAGTGAAAGAATTTACAGGTGAGAAGGACTTCATTCCGTTTAGGTATCAAGGGCAGTATGATGATATTGAAATTGGACTGTATTATAATCGATTCCGTTATTACGACTCAGAGCAGGGGAACTATACGCAGATTGACCCGATTGGACTTGCGGGTGGGAATCCTACTCTATATGGGTACGTACATGATACGAATAGCTTTATTGATGTGTTCGGGTTAGATACAGCAAAAGGTGATGCAGCAGAGAATGCGTTTGAGGCACTTTTGAAAAAACGAGGGTATAATATCTACATGACTATAAAAAATAATTCAAATCATGGAACAGATATTATAGCGCAAAATCCACTAACGAAAAAAGTATTCGTGTTTGAAGTAAAAGCAAATACTGCAAGATTATCAAAAAAGCAAAAAGGATCTAATTATATTAGAGATATCTTTGTTGAAATTCAAAGAAAAGGTACTTTAAGAAGGCAAAAAATTGATCCGAGAGTTATTGCAACAGTGGACACGATTGTAGATGATATTAATAAATATGGTATGTCCAGTTATGAGGTTAAATCTAATGTTACTAAAGGTAGTAATGGTTATACAGCTAAAATAAAAAAAATAAAGACATGGTGCCAAAATAGACCTTAAAAAGGAATTTCCTCATTGTTGAAAGACATCAAAAAGGAGTGGGAAAATGTATACTAATAAATATTGGAAATATTTTGAACGATCAATAAAAGAGTACAAAAAAAGAGTGGTTTCAGACGAAGAGGTGAAAGAAATACGAGATAATCGAAAAAAGGAAATGGAGGACTTAATTCAAAAAAATGAACGAAATCGTTTAGCTGATCGCTTAGGTTTATTAATAGGTGTTCATCTTGAGATGAATGCAAAAAATAGAATATTAAATGGAGATTCATCAGCGTGGACTTTAATAGAACAACAACTTTTTTGGTTAAATCAAATGATCAAAAGCAATCCAAGTAGAAGAAATGTGGCAGAAAGTGAAATAGGGGGACTTATCGGGCTTTCCTTATTGTGGAGTTATGAAGATATTGCAGATTTAGCATATAAATATGCAAATAATATGTTCATGAAAAATCAAGATTTTTATTCTGAAAATAAGACACATCATGTTTTTATGACATGCCTATATCATTATTGGAAAACTGGAGAAATGCCTGAATTGTTTAATATTTTATCAGAAGATCATATTTACCAAAAATTAATGCGCAGTTGGGATGATACAAATCATTTTGAAGAATATCTTTATGAACTATGTAATTATCACATTTATAGTCTAAGTGACACGCCAGATAAATCAAGTGAAATTTTATCGTTTGACTGTATTCCTTACGATTACTATTGTATTAAACTAATAAGAGAAAAAGAAGGGCTATCCACACCAACAATAGAACATCCGTTGCTCCAAACACCTCTGGCAGAAATTCCAAAGGATAGACCAGGATATAGTCTCGATGAGGATGAAATGTTGCAATTCGTAATTCAAAATGAAAAAGTACCTGATTCGCAACGCCTTATACGTTAATGATATTTTATTGTGAAAATTAATAAATTAGATACCTTTAACTCTTGGGGAGAAAAGGAGTGGTAATATGAATACCATGTTGTTACTTGTGCAAAAGCTTTCAAGTGATGTGGATGAAAAAGTTTTATCAGAGGTTTCATTAGCGATAGAAAAGCCAGAAGCCTATTTTGAAAAGTTCAAAGAGCGACTTGATGAAAGAGGGATAGATAGCCCGATTGAACATTTGGCATGGATTTCTTTAGTTGATGCTCTTCTTGATCAAAATTTGGCATTTGAAATCGATTGGAAAGAATCAGGGATATACATTTGCGATGTTGTGGATGAATTGTTAGATAGAAAAAAAATGGCGTGCATAAGCTGGGGGGATTTTGAAGATGGAAAGTTTGATGAGCTGTCAACATCTCAGTATTTAAATGCAGTTTCCAAAAGGCTGAAGGAGAATGGGGTTTCATTAGCATCTTTGGATATTGAAAGTGATTGTTATGTACTGATTACTGTTCCATCGTCTGATATTGATGAAATTAAGAAATTAGCAAAAGCCGTTGGATATAGAATTCAAGATTTTTTTTAGTAAAAGAGCATAAAACGTATATGAGCTTTTCACTCTCACCTCGGCATGAAAATAATTATTTACACAGAAAGAGTACCTGCTAACGTTGTACGTTGACACAGAAAAAGTTGAAAATCGTTTTCAATGAAATTTGTTGATTTCTGATTTGGGTGGACACTTTCTACGGGGCGAGTGGTCAAGCCCGATGAAATAATTGTTTAAATTGTGCTACTAAGCGCTCCTATAATACGTAGTTAGAAAAGATGACATTGATAACTAATCAAGTCTTTTCTGGCTACGTTTTTTGTTAAGGAAACTATGATGGATTAGGCAGTCGCTCACAGGTTAAAAGTAGCCTCGGCGCAAGCATCGATGTCGTTCGTAATGAGATGGGCAATGTTTCACAAATTACCGCCTCTCGCGCAGACCAAGCGCAGTGGACAGCAGCGATGCAGTACAACGAAATCAGCCAAGAAATCGAGCGCATCTTACCCGGGAATGTCATTAGTCAATGGCAATACGACATAACCGGTAGACCAACAAACCATCGAATTAGTAGCCAAAACCGTCATACACGCAGACGCGTTTATCAATGGGACGTCAATCATCGCCTAAAAGGCATGGTCAACGAGCTAACCGCTGGACGAACAACTTATGGCTATGATGAATTCAGCAATCTCGTTTGGTCCAATCAAGGCAATCAATTCGACTTCTTACACCGAAGCGTCGATGATGTCGGGAATTTGTATGAAACGAAAGACAAGAAAGACCGTGTCTATGGTGCCGGCAGCAGATTACTCGAAACGACAGATGCCAAATTTTCTTATGATAAAGAAGGAAACCTCGTTCAGAAGGTCGAAAAGAATGGGGATACGTGGACCTACGAGTATAACGGCAGTGGGATGATGTCGAGGGTCATTAAACAAGATCAGACGGAAGTTACGTTCAAATATGATTCACTTGGTAGGCGGATAGAGAAGAGTTCTAATGAAAAAACCATGCAATTCGTGTGGGACGGGAACACTATTCTGCATGAGTATTTTACAGAGAAAGGTTCAGTTGAATTAGAAAGTCTAGCTGAATCACAAAACAACTCCGAAATCCCAGCCAATCTAGTGAAATGGGTATTTAATGATGGATTTGTCCCTTCAGCTAAAATTACAAGTCAAGGTAACTATAGTATTATTAGTGACTATCTTGGTACGCCTGTTGAAGCTTATGATGAAGAGGGTAATAAGGTTTGGTCAGCTGAGCTTGATATTTATGGGCGAGTGAATGAATTTACAGGTGAACAAGACTTTATTCCATTTAGGTATCAAGGGCAATATGAAGATGTAGAGATTGGATTGTATTATAACCGATTCCGTTACTACGACCCAGAGCAAGGGAATTATACTCAGATAGATCCGATTGGACTTGAAGGGAATAATCCAACTTTGTATGGATATGTACATGATCCAAATGGTTGGGTAGATATTTTTGGTTTGTTTACAGCAGGACAAGTAAAGAACTTCAGTAATAAAGGATTAGGCGATTGGGGCGAGAAAATTGCTTCTAAATACCTTAATAGCAATGGTTTCGAAGTTCTAGGTTCAGTTCAAACTAAATCAAACCAAGGATTTGATTTAGTTGCAATTGATAGAAGTACAAGTGAAATCAATGTAATTGAAGTCAAAACAAGTAGAAGAGGATTTGGATCTAAATCAAGAATGCCTACATGGACAAGAAATAATATTAGAACAATAACTAGAAATGTTAACGGACACTGGGGGAATATGCCGTCTTATCAAAAGGAGTTAATGGGTATGATAAGAAATGCACAGAATAATGGGACTATAAAAAATAAACTAGTACAAATCAATGTAGATAAGAGGAGGATAAATATTAAGTGCAAGAACTAAAAAAATACAATCATAAACTTATTCAAAAGGCTTTAAGAAGGTACAAATATAACGATGATATTAATCAAGACGAAGCAAATGAAGATTTTTTATATTGGTATTCTTTTTTCACAAATGGAAAAAAAGTTAAAAAAAACCTTGATAATGTCTATATTGTTTTAGATGGTGCACCAAATTGTAACCATATCCCTGCAAAAAACCTTCTTTTTCAAGGTAATGATGAATGCTGGAAATACTTTGAACGTACTGCACAATTCTTTGCTTACACATATCAAGGTGGTAGTTTTCCTTTTATTGATCCAATTGCACCATTACTAAATTATGCGCTATATGTGGAAAGAATGGATTTAATAGAACTCCTATTAACAAAAGCTGCTTCTGATTTAGAAAGAGAGGAGTATAAGAATAACAAGGAGTATATTAAACAAAGAGTATATCCAAGTACGTATTTAATATATTTCTTAATTGAGAAATTAGGAATACCGAATCCTGTAAAAGAAAAGGTCATGCAATACGGTGATGGATTAGGTATCTATGAGCGAATTGTGGCTGAGTGGGATAATCCATTCGGTGACATTGAGGATGAGTATTGGGATAGTTTATGTGAGTATCATTTAAACGGAATCGGTGTGACGGGAACTAAGTGGAAAGATGAGGAGTTTCTAGATTTTGGTCTTGTTCCGGTGGAACTAATCAATCTATTTAAAGTGAGAAAAAAACTAGGTTTAGATGTCCCTGTAATTAAACATGAGTTATTTTCAACGCCTATGGCTGTCTATCCCATGATTCCTACTGGTTATAATTCAGACCTAGACGTAAAGTTTCAACTTGTTGAGAGAACTAAGAAAGATGGAAAGATATATAGACTTGAAGAAATTGTGGAACAATTAGAGGGGGAATATGGGGAAAATGTAGATCTTTTTTATTAATCCCCTGGACAAAGTATGGTGCCTTTTGTTTAGAGAAGGATTTAGTACCTATTTAATAATGGGGTACATGTATTTTTTTAGAAAAAGAAATCCGAATTATTTTTATGTAAACTGTATGGGAAATTCGTTTGGGAGATATTTGATAATGATTTTATCGATTTTAATGTAAGAACAAAAGTAAGAAAAATAATATTTAGTGGCTGTTCATTTAAAATTTTTACAAGCAACGAAAGAGTAGCAATAATCCTTTGGAATTTGGATTATATTGCTACTCTTTGTTATTTAAATCGTTATGTGACTTCGTTTTTATTTTCTTAATTTGGAACAGGGCTAATCACTGGTCTTACCTTTGATACAGAAGAGCAATTAACCGCTGTTATCAATGAAAAAGGTGAAGCGTATCAGTTTGAACGGGATACGAAAGGAAACATCAGCCAAGAAATCGGCTTTGATGGGCTGACGAAGACGTATGAACGCAGCCAGGCAGGTTTAGTGCAGAAAATTCAGCGTCCAGGAGATCGTTGGACAGCATATGAGCATGATGGAATCGGGAATGTCATTCGTGCTGATTATTATGATGATACTTGGGAAACGTTTGCCTATGACAAGAATGGTTCACTACTAGAAACTGAAAATGAGCATGTGAAGGTCAAGCTAGAGCGGGACTCATCTGGACAAGTCATTAAAGAGTGGCAGAATGATCATTGGATTGCGAGTAGTTATGATGAGTTAGGAAGCCGTTTACAGGTTACAAGTAGCCTCGGCGCAAGCATCGATGTCGTTCGTAATGAGATGGGCAATGTTTCACAAATTACCGCTTCACGCGCAGACCAAGCGCGGTGGACAGCAGCGATGCAGTACAATGAACTCGGCCAAGAAATAGAGCGAATCCTACCCGGAAACGTCATCAGCCAATGGCAATATGACATAACTGGAAGACCAACAAACCATCGAGTAAGTAGCCAAAGTCGACATACACGGAGACGCGTCTACCAATGGGATGTCAATCATCGCTTAAAAGGCATGGTCAACGAGTTAACCGCTGGAAGAACAACTTATGGCTATGACGAATTCAGCAACCTCGTTTGGTCGAATCAAGGCAATCAATTTGAATTCTTACACCGCAATGTCGATGATGTCGGGAACTTGTATGAAACAAAAAACAAGAAAGATCGCGTCTATGGTGCCGGCAGCAGACTGCTTGAAACGACAGAAGCCAAATTTTCGTACGATGAAGAAGGAAATCTCGTTCAGAAGGTCGAAAAGAATGGGGATACGTGGAGCTACGAGTATTATGGCAATGGGATGATGTCGAAAGTCATAAAACCAGATCAGACCGAAGTTACGTTCAAGTATGATTCGATGGGTAGGCGGGTTGAGAAGTGTTCTAACGAAAAAACCATGCAATTTGTGTGGGATGGGAATACGATTCTGCATGAGTATTTTTCAAAGAATGATTTAGTTGAATTGGAGAAACTAGTTGAGTATTCTTCACAAAACAACTCAGAGATACCAGATAATCTAGTCACATGGGTGTTTAATGATGGGTTTGTCCCTTCAGCTAAAATTACAAGTCAAGGTAACTACAGTATTATTAGTGATTATCTTGGAACACCTGTCGAAGCTTATGATGAGGATGGGAAAAGGGTATGGTCAACTGAGCTTGATATTTATGGACGCGTGGAAGAATTTACTGGTGTGAAGGATTTCATTCCGTTTAGGTATCAAGGGCAGTATGAAGATGTAGAAATTGGATTGTATTATAACAGATTCAGATACTACTCTCCAAATGAGGGAATGTATACACAACAAGATCCTATCAGGCTTGAGGGGAATAATCCGACGCTTTATGGTTATGTGAATAATACAAATTTCAAAATAGACCCATTTGGACTAGATGAACTATATGCATTAATTGCAAAGCAGGATGGTTGGTATGATGTAATGAAATGGGGTAAGAAAAATCCGGTTGGTCAAATGTTTTTAAAGGAAGGAGAACTTTGGAAGATCGGAACTTCAAAAAATGCTTCATCAAGATATACCCAAAAATATCTAAATAGCAAAGGTATTGAGATGAAATTTCTGCATTCAGATTTATCAAATGGAACTGTAAAATACCATGAAAATATGAAAATTAGAGGTTATGAACAATGGAAAGGATTTTTACCTCCAGGCAATAAGTGTAGACACTAAATAAGTTATAGAGGGAGTATGTTGTATGGATTTTTCAATAGTTACAGACACGGCAGGTGCGAGAGTCGGTGAATTAGCTAGTGAATTAAGAAAAGCATTGGAATCTAATATAAATTCAAAATATAAGCATGTCAATGTTTCGATTGGGATAGCCTTTAGGTGCTTACCTGAATCATATGGAAGAAAGTCATTTATTAGATATACTAAAAAAGATAACTATCTGACAATCGATATTGCAGTTACGGTAGAAGAATATGAAAAAATGTATAAAGTAGAGCAAAGGTATTATTTGGGGAATCTATTTTTAGAGTTTCTAAACATTGCGTTAGAAAAACACAACTTTAAAGGGCTTGAAAAAGAGATGTTCATAAGTGACATTAAAAAGTGGGCAAGTGAGATTCCTTTGAAAATGGATAATGGTTCTACTAAATTGTGTAATTGGTTTAATGAAGAGATCGATTGGTCTGTAGATCTTGATAAATAGAGATAGTATTATGTTAGTTTAACATTTAGATAAGAGTTTAAGTGGAATTTTATTCTATTTTACCAAATAAAGAAATTAAAAACATATGTAAAGAGGACGTTGTAGTCTTTCATTATATATGTTTTTTCATGTGATTATTAACCAACCTTAATTAGACCATATTTTCTTCAAGATTTTATAGAGGATGAATATTAATCCATTTTGTAAAAAATGTTGGTTTTTTAATTTGAAAATTCAATGAGACCATACTTGTATTAATACCATCAAAGCCTGGGAAACGTTTGGCTATGACAAGAATGGTTCACTACTAGAAACGGCCAATGAGCATGTGACGATCAAGCAAGAACGAGACCAATCTGGACAAGTAATTAAGGAATGGCAGAATGACCATTGGATTGCGAGTAGTTATGATGAATTAGGTAGCCGTTCACAGGTTACGAGTAGCCTCGGCGCAAAAATTGATGTTGAACGAAATACGATGGGGAATGTTGCACAAATTAAAGCCTCCCATGCAGATCAACAACAATGGACTGCCGCAATGCAGTACAACGAACTCGGTCAAGAAATTGAGCGAATCTTACCTGGGAATGTTATTAGCCAATGGCAATATGACATAACTGGTAGACCAACCAACCATCGAATTAGCAGCCAAAACCGTCATACACGCAGACGCGTTTACCAATGGGACGTCAATCATCGCTTAAAAGGCATGGTCAACGAGTTAACTGCTGGACGAACAACTTATGGTTATGATGAATTCAGCAATCTTGTCTGGTCCAATCAAGGCAATCAATTTGACTTCTTACACCGCAGTGTTGATGATGTCGGGAATTTGTATGAGACGAAAGACAAGAAAGACCGCGTATATGGTGCTGGAAGTAGACTGCTTGAAACGAGAGAAGCTAAATTTTCGTACGATGAAGAAGGGAATCTCATTCAGAAGGTCGAAAAGAATGGGGATACGTGGCAGTACGAGTATTATGGCAGTGGAATGATGTTGAAGGTCATTAAACCAGATCAGACGGAAGTTACTTTCAAATATGATTCATTTGGTAGGCGGATAGAGAAGCGTACCGATGAAAAAACAATGCAATTCGTGTGGGACGGGAATACCATTCTGCATGAGTATTTTTCAAAGAATGATTCAGCTAAATTGGAAAGTCTTGCGGGGTCACAGAATAACTCCGAAATCCCAGCCAATCTAGTTACATGGGTGTTTAATGACGGATTTGTCCCTTCAGCTAAAATCACGAATGAAGGTAATTACAGCATTATTAGTGATTATCTTGGCACGCTTGTTGAAGCTTATGATGAAGATGGCAATAGAGTTTGGTCGGCAGAGCTTGATATTTATGGACGCATGGAAGAATTTGCAGGTGTGAAGGATTTCATTCCGTTTAGATATCAAGGGCAGTATGAAGATGTAGAGATTGGATTGTATTATAACCGATTCAGATATTACGACCCGGAGCAAGGAAATTATACGCAGATAGACCCGATTGGACTTGCTGGTGGGAATCCTACGCTTTATGGGTATGTTGGGGATCCAAATGTATTTATTGATCCTTTTGGATTAAATACACATAGAGGTAGGATTCAAGCCCAGGGTGTAAAACTTGAGGAGTCCATTTCGTGGTCTCAAAATCATCCACCAACTGTATCTGAAGCCTTAGAAATGTTAGATGAATTGGAGAGTAAACTAAGCAATAAAGACAAAAGATTAAGAAAAAATGAATTAGATAAGGCTAGAAAGTACATTACAAATGGCGGTAAAATTGGTGGAATAGATGCATCATTAAGTAAAACATTTTTAGTAAAGGGAACGGCACATGAAAGAATAGATATAGAGGTCATAAAAGGAAAGGCGTTTGTTCCTAGTACTGGAGGAGGTGTTTGTCCTGGATAAAGGGAATAGTATCCACTTTTATGATAATTTTTTAAATGATGATGTTGTATACCATGCTTTAGAAAGTTATTGGATGAAAATATTTTTTATGTGGCTAGATACAGAAAATATTAATAGTAGCGATTGGATAAGTCCATTTTATAAAACTACTTTCAGTAATGGAAAGAAAATGATGGATGGAAACCCGATATTTTCAGCAAAATCTAGAAAGGATGGGCGAATAATAAGGGTTATTCAAGAAGATCCAATTGATGGGGACGTATTTACCTCTTGGAGAAATAGTACTGCTGATTCAAAAGGTATCCTAAACGAACTAGTAATAGTTTGTACATTAAATAGTCATAATTTGGAAAAGGTGAAAAAGATAATAATTAGCTGGATTGTTGAATAACTTTAATATTTTATATAAGCTAATTTACAAAGATCCCAAAACATATGTAAAGAAGATGGCATAATCATTTTCTTAACATATGTTTTTTGCGTAAGAAACGAACAAAATCATCGCATTCAATTTTCGTACAATGTAAAAGGCTTTTTATCTCAAGTAACGGATAGTGTCGGTAGGATACTTGAAGTGACGACCAATGAGATAGGCAGAATGACAGAGGTTACCCTATGTCACCAGATGAGTCGTGAGGTGCTGGTGCGCTATGCCTACAATGATGTTCAAGATTTAGTGGAAATCCAAGATGCATTAGGGCAAAGTACAAATATTCATTATCATAACCATTTAATGATGCAAAAAATAGACCGCAATAAAAATTCCTTCTACTGGCGCTACGACGGTCCAACAACAGGGGCACGCGTTGTGAAAACATGGGGAGATGGCAATGTCCTAGCGGGTGAGCTTGCGTATTTTGAAGGTTATAACGAGATTACCGATAGTTTAGGTCATACGAGTTTCTACTATTGGGACGTCAATCATCGCTTAAAAGGTATGGTCAACGAGTTAACCGCTGGACGTACAACTTATGGCTATGATGAATTTAGCAATCTTGTTTGGTCCAATCAAGGCAATCAATTCGACTTCTTACACCGCAGTGTTGATGATGTCGGGAACTTGTATGAGACGAAAGACAAGAAAGACCGCGTTTATGGTGCTGGAAGTAGACTACTCGAAACGAGAGAAGCCAAATTTTCGTACGATGAAGAAGGAAATCTCGTTCAGAAGGTCGAAAAGAATGGGGATACGTGGCAGTACGAGTATTATGGCAATGGCATGATGTCGAAAGTCATAAAACCAGATCAGACCGAAGTTACGTTCAAGTATGATTCGATGGGTAGGCGGGTTGAGAAGTGTTCTAACGAAAAAACCATGCAATTCGTGTGGGACGGGAACACCATTCTGCATGAGTATTTTACAGAGAAAGATTCAGTTGAATTAGAAAGTCTAGCTGAATCACAAAACAACTCCGAAATCCCAGCCAATCTAGTGACATGGGTATTTAATGATGGGTTTGTCCCTTCAGCTAAAATTACAAGTCAAGGTAACTATAGTATTATTAGTGATTATCTTGGCACGCCTGTTGAAGCTTATGACGAAAAAGGGAATAAAGTTTGGTCTGCGGAGCTCGATATTTATGGACGCGTGGAAGGATTTACGGGTAAGAAGGACTTCATTCCGTTTAGGTATCAAGGGCAGTATGAAGATGTAGAAATTGGATTGTATTATAACCGATTCAGATACTACGACCCGGAGCAAGGAAATTATACGCAGATTGACCCGATTGGACTTGCTGGTGGGAAACCTACGTTGTATGGGTATGTTTATGATCCTCTGACAGAGTTTGATTTAGTCGGATTTAAGCCAACTAGATATGAGGATAGATTGTTCTTAAAAGAGTTATTAGGTCCTTTTGCTAAAAAAGGTGGCGTCTATTTCTTCCCAGAAGGAGATAGAATGTATGTCGGGAAGGCAAAAAATCTTTATAAGAGATTGTATCAACATCTAAACAAAGAGAAGCTAATACCAGCTAATTTAGATAAAATTGGCTTTATCCATGATCCTAATGCTTTAACAGATGAAGACTTATTTAAACTAGAGGATGATTTAATGAAAAAATACGAATCAAGAGACTTTAATCCTAAAAAAATAAAACTTTCTAATAAAATTAACAGCCCTGGACAAAACATCAAGAAAAGTGCTAAATGTAAGTCTTAAGGAGGAAAAACAAATGTATAATGCAATTAATGTAGAAACTGATTTTAAAAATTATAATATCATTGTCCAAAAATCTAAATCTATAGATATAGATGAGAAAAAATTTTTAGTGGATCAAGATATTAATGGAATATCTTTAGAGATGGAAGATGAGTTTTTACCAAATATAGATTTTTTAAGTGAATTAACTCAATTAGAATTCTTAGAATTAGGTAGAACTGGTTATGAAAATTTGAAAGCTATCGAAAAACTAGTCAACTTAGAGTATCTCAGTTTAAAAGGAGTCTGTGAAGAAAGCCTAGACTTATCAAAACTATCAAAGTTACAAGATTTATTTGTTTTGTACAACAAAAAAATTAAAAACATTTTTGACTGTGTTAATTTAAAACGTTTAGTAATTCATCATTACAAAAAAAAGAATACAGACGAGTTTACTAAATTGAAAAAACTACAGATGTTAGAAATCTGGTCGTCTCCAATTCAAAATATAGATGGATTAAAAGATTTAAAAGAAATAGAGCGCCTAGAATTACGATATCTGAGAAAATTAGAGTCAATTGACGGGATTAAAAACAACTCTTCGATTACAGAATTAAGAATTCAAAACTGCAAGAAGATAACTGATTGGGAAGTTATCAGCACACTTCCGAACTTAAAGCATCTTAAGATTGATTCATGTGGGAAAATACCAACATTAAAGTTTCTGGATAAACTAAAAAAGTTGGAAACGATATGGTTAGTATCAGATACTTTTATAGAAGATGGTGAACTATCTTGGTTAATGGATAAGGAAAGTTTAAAGGCATTTAATGTACCTATTGAAAATCACTATGATGTAACACTTGAACAAAAGAGTTTATTTAATGATTTTGGTATTAAAAACTAATTTTTTGGGGGTTAATTGTCTCAAAAAGGTTTTTCATTTTTACTCGAAATCTTGCTGCAGAAAAGAGCTAATCTTTGGTAGCTATACTTGTAATAAATTTCAAATCAAAGGAGTAGCAAAAATCCTTTTACTGGATGATATTTTTAGTTTTTCTTTTAAACAAGAGTGAGCGACAAATATAACTCACCTTCAACGATTTCAATGGACATGAGATAATCATGAAAATGAATGAAGTTGGAGGTTTTTTTATGAAACAATCAGAACGTCATCTGATGTGGCAATCTCGCATACAAGCTTTCCATACAAGTGGTAAAGTAAGCGTTTGTATTTTACAAATGAAAAGTGGGTCACTCCGTAATTGAACAGTCAGTCCATTACAGTGGAAAAGTTAGAAGTCATAGCTTATTTTACAGTGGGCTTACGATAGATTTCAACCAATTCCTCTAGTTTTGTGTAGAAAATCGGTGAAAACCATTGTTCAAATGATGTTTTTCGTGTAAACTTATCTATACGATTGTCCTTTATTTTGGATTTGGGTAGTTTACTACCGCTCAACCATTATAAAGGATTTTTTTATGCACGATTTATATTATAGAATATTTCGTTTAATTATAGCGCCGAATTATTTTAATGCGACGCTAGTGATGAGAGAGCATTATAATGAAACGAGTTCTGGAATAAAAAAACGAACTGTCATAAAAGGTGGTTGTAAATAATGAGGAGCTATGCATTTAATGATAGTATTGGTTATTTTGAAATAGACCCACTTTTCCTTGTGGAAGGATTATTGATTGCTGAGAAGGAAAATTATCATTCAATTCGAATCACTAGTATGAATTCTAGAGCGGATTTGAAATGTCATTTAGATTTTTCATCTTTCAACAACAAAACATTTATCAAACGATTGCGGATAGGCGATAGTTTTAAATTACTCGGTTATCAAAATATAGAAGCATTATCTACATTAACTAATCTTACAGAAATCACACTTGCTCAGCCAATAAATCTTGATTTGAACTATTTCGAAAAATTACAAGAGGTTGTTATTAAAAAAGATTCCTATTTTAACTTAGATAAACTAGTAAATTTAAAAAGTTTATACGCAATAAGATATATTAATCTGGATTGTAAGGAGTTTTGTTCACTAAAATCATTAGAATATTTGCGTCTGGATAACTCGACCAAGCTAATTTCTTTGACTGGGATAGAGGATTTAGATTCTTTGAAAGAGTGTATGTTCCAGTATTTAAACAATCTAGAAGATGCACACGCTCTTAGTAAACTAAAAGGACTTGAAAGACTTTATATCGAAAAATGTAAAAAATTTACTGACCTATCATTTTTGAAAGGCAATAGTACTATAAAAGATTTACTGATTTCAGATGTTGATTCTCTTGAATTTGTAAAATCTATGAAGAATCTGCAGAAAATAAATTTTTGGAATTGTAAAGATGGGGATTTATCACCATTGTTAGAATGTCCATCATTAAGAGAAGTTTCATTTCACCCTGAGAAGAGGCATTACTCTCACAAAAGAGATGAAATAAATAATTTGTTGCGAGAAAGAAATTTCTTTTAAAGTATTTTCTACTGGTATTTAAATTTGAGAATGTAGAATCTATAATGCACAGTCGCTCGTACAAATGTGACTATTGAGAGTGGATCATCCTGAAATACCACACCTCCAAATTTATTCGGCAAAGACTTAAACTGAATTAATTTGGAGGTTTTTTTTCGTTAAAATATTTATGTGAAAAATGTAGGTTTTATGTCTGCGGATGTATGTTAATGGAGACTGAAAATGAGCACGTGACCGTAAAGTTGGAGCGAAATCAAGCTGGTCAAGTAATCAAAGAATGGCAGAATGATCACTGGATTGCGAGTAGTTATGATGAATTAGGTAGCCGTTCACAGGTTACAAGTAGTCTTGGCGCAAACATCGATGTTGTGCGTAATGAAATGGGAAATGTCTCGCAAATCACCGCTTCTCGCGCAGATCAAGCGCAGTGGACAGCCGCAATGCAATACAACGAACTCGGCCAAGAAATCGAACGTATCTTACCCGGAAATGTTATCAGCCAATGGCAATATGACATAACTGGTAGACCAACCAACCATCGAATTAGCAGCCAAAACCGTTATACACGCAGACGCGTCTATCAATGGGACGTCAATCATCGCTTAAAAGGCATGGTCAATGAGTTAACTGCTGGACGAACAACTTATGGTTATGATGAATTCAGTAACCTCGTTTGGTCCAATCAAGGCAATCAATTTGACTTCTTACACCGCAATGTCGATGATGTCGGGAACTTGTATGAAACGAAAGAGACCACAATCTCTTATGATGAAGAAGGAAATCTCATTCAGAAGGTTGAAAATAATGAGGATACGTGGACATTCGAGAATTATGGCAATAGGATGATGTCAAAAGTCATTAAATCAGATCAGACCGAAGTTACGTTCAAATATGATTCACTGGGTAGGCGGATTGAGAAGCGTACCGATGAAAAAACAATGCAATTTGTGTGGGATGGGAATACGATTCTGCATGAATATTTTACGGAAAAAGATTCGATTGATTTAGGAAGTCTTGCTAAATTACAAAAAAGCTTCGAAATTCCAGCCAATCTAGTCACATGGGTGTTTAATGATGGGTTCGTTCCTTCAGCTAAAATTACGGGTGAAGGTGTAATACACCCCAAAACTATTAGCCAAAGTAATCCACATGGTATATACACTATAGATGCAACAGGAGCATATTTTGAAGATAGGGCAGCACTTGCAAAGAAAGCTGGAATAAATGATCCAGGCAAAAATTATCGAGCCCATCATATAGATTACGATCCTAAGACAAATACAATGAGAATGCAAATTGTACACTAAGACTATCATAAACATCCACATATCGGTGGCGCTGATGACTTTAAAAAGGATACAGGTTTTAAATACGGTTCACCTTAAGCTGTTGCGGAAGCAACTAAAAGAAATAATAAATTAAAAGGGAAAGTAAGGTGTAGAACTTAAATGAATAACAATTCTAAGGGGAACATTGATAAATTTCTGAATAATGACATTTTATTTGAGGATTCTTGGAAGGATATATCGGTTTCTAAGATAAATGAAATAGTATCTGATGAGTTTCCAGGAAAAAAAGATTTTATAGAGTTTTACCTTGCTAAAAATGGAGGGGTATTTACTAAAGGAGCATATATCTACCCCGATAATTTTTATGAAATATCAAATAAGGATTATTTATCGATAGAAATTAGTAGTTTTTTTCATATCCCATTAATCGAAGGTGAAGATGATTCTTCTTCCACGATGTCTATTGAAAAAGCAATAGATAGGAGAATTGACTACTCTGATGACTTTGAAAACTTTGTTCTATTTCATATCCCTTTTGCTGATAATCATGCAGATAATGATTTTTGGATTGATATCCAAACAGGAGAAATTAAATATATGGATTACGAAGAAAGTTACAATCCTGAAGATGCAATTATTGTAGCTCCTTCATTCTTGGAATTTTGCAAGCATATTCAAGCGGAATTTAGGTGATATATATATGCCATTTTTTTGAACATGTGTAAAAGGAAATGGGACTAGGGTAATGGCTATATCGGCATTAGCAATCATTCGGCACCCCTATTAAAGTGTGTGATATTTAACGAACAGGAAAGAATTTAATGAGTGGAAGAAAGAATTTTGGTCTCACCAGGCTCAAGAAACTTTGTTGAATAAAGGAAGTTGTTGTAAATGATAAATGAGGATCTTATTGGGAGAATTGAATCTTTTTTGAACAAAATTGAGTTCGGAGGGTTCAGAGGAAAGCCGGCAACTAACGAAGAAATTTTGAATGCTGAACAAGTTTTGAACGTAAAATTTAATGTAGAGTATATACAATTTATTAAATTATTTGGAGGTGCTTGTGCGGGATTTGATATTCATGCTTTTAATAATGGAAGTTCATTGGGGAAAGAAACTGTTGTTGAGCTTACTCAGCGTTTTAGAAGAGGCGGAGAAGATTTGATTCCTCAAGAATTGAAAGATGCCTATGTTATTTCAGATGATGGCTCTGGGAATCCAATTTTAATGAATGCAGAAGGGAAGATTTTTATTTTTCTTCATGATTCTTGGGAAGTTGAATTACTTTACAACTCGCTACAGGAAATGTTAATGAATTATTTTCCACAATCAGGCGGTTATTACGTGTAATTGGCGTTAGTAAATCAATTTAAATAGTTGAAAGTTAATTTATATGTGATTGAAATATTCACTTTATGTTAAATTATACCGATTATGCCTTATCTTATTTCTAAAAGAATCTCATTTTAAATAGATAGTGACATGGTAGAAATAAAAATAAGAAATTATTGAGGGGTGTCTGTATACTTAAAATTTTTTTCAGTTGGCCATAATTCGGAGGTAAGGAGGAATTTTTGTAATGAGAGATTATCTATGCATTGAGGAAGATTGTAGAGAAGGGATAGAATTTAATAAAGAGGTTATTGAAAAAAATATTGAGGATATTAAAGGTTTTGAGGAAGATATTAAAAATGGGATTCAACGAAAGCCTACGGATAATAACAGTATTATAGAAGCAAGATATTTAAGGAGTTTTATTCATCAGATCGACGATATCAGTGCAAAATATTCTTTAGGGGATGACATTAGTACAATCGAGGAAGATTATCATAATGCCATCGATAATTTAGAGCAGACAGGAAAAAAAGAAACAGGTTATATTAATATTCTATGGACAATTTCCCTAGGCATCTTACTAGAAACAGATAAAAAGAATATAGAAAGATTAAGTAAGGTAGTTGAGAAAAAGGAAATAAATGATGCAGTAATTGATTTTTTACTATGTGCTAGTGACATCGGATATACGAAAATTACCAATGAATATGATAAAGAAAATCCGTACGCAAAAACAAGGGAAATTATAGATCTTGCGCAAACCGATAAGCAAGAAGCCTCTAAAAGGTTACAAACGTATATGGAGAAAGAATGGTTTAAAGGTCATTATGATTATGATTGGAAGAATTCACATAAAGAGCCTGGATATGTAGGATATTGGAGCTTTGAAACGGCTGCACTGACAAAGATTCTTGAGCTGGATGATACAAGCTTAGTAAATAATAATCATTATCCATATGACTTGGCACATTACAAGAATTCAATGCAATTCAAGTCAATTTATCTAAGTGACTCCGACAATGAACAAGAGATTGAGGAGCTAATTATAATAGAAGGAATAGAAAATAAACCGGCATTTGAAAAGGTAATTCCACTTAGGTGGCACGCATTTGTTAATGAATTGATCCATGATTATAACGAACTGGATAATCATAGTTTTTATGAAAAATACAAAAAAACAATAGGACTAGGGCAAATTTGGTTCTTGTTAGATGAATACGAAGAAGAAAATAAAGAGAAAAACCTCCTGGGAAGTTTAATTGTTTTTGCCATGGTTGAAAAAGGCTGCATATTGCAATTGGATTACAAAGAAAATTTGGAAGATTATGATTCCTATTTAAAAAAATATTGGGATACAGAAACGAAATTAGTTCAATTTATAGTAGATAATGATCAAAATTATTATGCATTGGTTCCGGCTGATGTAGAGATTAGCAATATGTACGAAGTTAAACTCCAAGATGTAAAGTAAATGCAATTCAAAGAATGATAAAATGGTGGTAGTTGGAAAATCTGACTACGCTATTTTTTTAGGTTTAAGGGCACGGGGGATGGTAATCAACTTATAAAAACTTCTAGGTGGCAGTGCCTTCAAAGCTACACCCTAGGTTAGGTGTTATCCATAATGCAGAGAGAGCAGTAGGTGGTTGGGGAAATGATAGTGAGAATGCTGAATTACTTGAAAAGTTTCTAAATAAGTAAAGGGTGATAATTTTGTCAGTAAAAGAAGCAATGAAGATATATTTTCAAATGAGAAAAAAGATCGCTAATGAAGGTTTAGATTTTTTATTTAAAACACCTATTAGTAGCGATGATAGTCAAATAATTTACGAAGATGAAAGTGATGAGGATGAATATATCACATGGAAACCGGTAGAAATCACTGTTTCACAAGACTTCACAAGTTTAGAAGATGAATTTGATATAAAATTGCATAAAACAGTAGTTGAATATTTTACCTCATATTGGTTTGCGGATCTAGATGGATTTTATCAGGAACATTACATTACATTAGAGCCTGTCCTACCGAATAGTGAGATGAGTTCGTTCAGGGAATCATTGAAAGGATATAAAGAAAATCATGGGGATAGGTTAAAAAACATTCCAATTGGGGTTGAGGGGAATGGTTTGTTGGTGGTTCTTGAAAATTATAGTGGAATAATACAACTAGAGGATTTTGAAAGTGGAACATTGGAGCCTATTGCTAAGAATATTCAAGAATTAATAGGGAATTTGAGACTAAAAAGATAACAGTTTATTTAATAGTGTAGTAGGAAAAGGAATATTTAAAGGCGGTACTCCTATATCTCCTATAAAATTTGAGATTATTAGACCAGGCTAGAGAGGGGAACAATATGTCGATAATAGAAACTGATAAAATAGATGCTATTGGTATTAGCAAAGACGGGGAAGGCTTAATATTAATGCTTGCAGATCATTTAGATTGGAAAAATGAAGCGGAGCATTTAACTCTTTTACTAGATAAAATTAATGCATATTTAGGCTTTATTGAATCAAATCAGCATTCAGATACCTATCCTGAAAGAGTATTTGAATATTTCGTTATTGATGTAAGATTTAAATATAAAGCCACTGAGAATTGCTTGATATTTTTCGAGGTGATTAATTCTCAATTAAGAGAGTATAAAATTCAAGTGATAAAAAATGAAGATTAAAATGGATGGAGGACATTCTGTTTATAACCAAGTGGTAGAAAGAAAACTAAATGGAATGGATATTGAGCTAAAGGCATTCTTTAATGAATATCTTAAAAACCCTCGTCCAACAGATGATAAAATCACGTATGAGGGTATGCGAAAAGTTGTAGGTGGTAACGGTTCAGGAACGATAGATGGGTTATTTCCAATTGTAATAGCAGGTTATGAATTCTATGTGAAGGATTTTGTCACACTAGCGAATCCAAACGCGACACTTCAAGAACAAAATGAAGCAACGTTATCAATACTCAGCCCTTTTGGGAAGGCGCGAAAAGTGGAAGACCTGAAGGATACCTTAAAAAAGATGGAAAAGGTTTGGAAGCTACTCAGGATCTCAATAAAAACGCAAACAAAGGGAAGGAAGCCCAAAAAGCCACTCAGAAAGAAATAGAGCAACTTGGAGAATATTTGAAGAGTCTTGATAAGGGTACGGGGAAGGCTGAAGTACTAACACATATAAAGGTGAACTATGGAGATCAATTTACGAAGATTGGTAGGAAGAAATCTCTAAAACCAAATGTAGAATACAAGTCACCAGATGGTAGCGGACGTATTACAGACTGTGAAGGGTCACTAGTGTTAGGTACAGCAGAAAGAAACGCATACGCACAGAGAACGGTTGGTGGGAAGGATAGATTACCTGATGATGATGGTGGACACTTAATAGGAGCACAGTTTAAAGGACCAAAGGATATTGACAACTTAGTCCCACAAAATAGCCAGATTAACCGCTCAGTCGGTGAATGGTTCAATATGGAGACTGAATGGGCTAATGCATTGAAAGAAACACCTCCGAAAAAAGTATATGTGAAGATAGAACCGGTTTATCAAGGCAATTCGCAAAGACCAAGTCATTTTGATTTAGTTTATGAAATAGAGGGAAAAGAGATGGTTGAAAAAAACATTAGGAATCAATCGGGAGGATAATTAGAATGGAACAAAGATTGAATATGCTATATAGAGAAATAGTGGAAACAGTTAATGAAATGATTCCAGAAGAATGGGAGAAATTTTATTTTTATGCTCAAATATCAGAATCTGGAGGCGGAACTTATTTTTTTTACAATACGCCTGAGAATAGACAATGTTTTAATTATAGTGTAAAAATTCCATATAAATTTGCTATAGAAAAAGATGAGTATAAAAATAATAAAAGAAAGCTATTTGAATTGTGTGATGAACTTAGAAATGTTTTCAATGATAACCAACAACAGCTTTGGTATTCCTTTACAATGTCTCTTGAGAATAGTGGGGAGTTTAAAATCCATTTTGATTATACAAGTTGGCTGGATACAGAATATAGTTTTAGTGACCAAATGATTATTTGGAAGAATAAATACTTAGGTGAAGTTCCGAGTGATAAAAATAATAAAATCTTAATTGAAAAGTACTTTAGTGAATATCCTGATAATCCTATCTGAATAAAAAAAATATTACTAAACTTCATTTGACCTTATCAATATGCGGTACAGTATTTTGAATGTAATACCCAAACCTTGAGAGTACCAATGTTATAATATTAGGAGATTTAAAAATGACAATAAACGATCCGATTTTTGGTGAACTCGAATATGATTATGTTTGGTCTAAGGACACTACGATTAATTTCTTAGGGAAAGAAACCGAAATAGCACTCATGATTAAAGGGGATAAGAATGGTAAATTTGATGAAGAACAATATACAGCATATCAATCCCTAATGCAAAATTGGGAACAATTGCAGCAAAGTTTCTTGCAACCAATCTTAGACTATTATCAACAAAATCGACATGGTTTGGGTTATGATATTGAATTTAATAAAGATTATTCTTTAGTTGAAACAGTTGACCAACTTATTGGGATGATTACTTTGGATGGAATTGTTGTTCCTTATGGAGATATTTATGAAGAACGTGATATAGGAATGCTTTTTAATTGTACATGGGATATGGGCTAGGGCTACGTTTATTAGATGAAATGGTGATTAAAGTAGGATATCAGGATGTTGCAATTTGAGAGCTTGTTAGTCTGACTAAACCTATCATTCAACCAATAACGTAGTAAACCTAAGTAGAAAAAAAAGAAAAGTTGTCAGTTTTACATTTACTGTGAAATTTATAATATGGTCAACAAAGTTCTGAATTAATTGGACAAATAAAGTTGTTAAACTTTCAAAGGCTTATTCCAACTTGAACGATGAGGAGGAATGAGCCTATTTTACATAGTAGACTACCAAAGGACAATGAGTGAAAGAAGTCAAAAGTGTAGCAAAAATAGCTGCAAAGGCGGTTAAAGAAGCAGTCTCGTACTCGATGGCATCACGGATATCCAAGGTCAAATTGTAGAGATGGACGGCTCCATCAAAGCACCCGTTTCCATCTCGCCATCCTCTGAAGATGATGACGAAGATGAGGAAGACTTCGAACAAGGCCTTGACGTCATCGGCATGATCCCACTTGCAGGGGGGGTGCTTAATGGCGAAGAAGGGGAAAAGTAAAGGATTCTTAGGCAAAGCAGCCAGTTTTCTCGGCAGTATTCCAAGTGTTGGGGATGTAGCGAAGAAAGCAAAGAAAGCGGTCAAATCCACAGCAAAAAAAGCAGGAAATGCAGCGAAGGCAACAGCCAAAAAAGCGAAAACTGCTGC
Source organism: Solibacillus sp. FSL K6-1523 (assembly GCF_038005225.1). Classification (NCBI taxonomy): domain Bacteria; kingdom Bacillati; phylum Bacillota; class Bacilli; order Caryophanales; family Caryophanaceae; genus Solibacillus; species Solibacillus sp. FSL K6-1523. The sequence continues at coordinate 2,594,540 of NZ_JBBOSU010000001.1, read as the reverse complement.
CAAGTCAACGGCAAAGAAAGCAAAAAAGGCAGTTAAGTCGACAGCAAAGAAAGCCAAAAAAGCGGCGAGTTCCGCCAAAAAGAAAGTCAAGAAGAAAGCAAAAAAGGCGAAAAAAAAGCTCGGCAAAGTGTATACGAAAGCTCGGAAAACCGCGAACAACCTATCTAAAAGCAAAATGGTTAAACAGGTAAAGAAAGTGGCGAAGAAGGGCGTATTGGCAACGAAAAAAGCCTCTAAGAAAGCCGGTAAGCAGGTAAAAGCAGCGGTTAAAGACACGAAAAAGGTCATGGCAAAGTAGAGGGGAAAGTTGCTCACACCTATACTGCCTTTAAAGAAGGCGGCTATAAGAGTGCTGCTTCGGCAATTTTGGGCTTTGTTCCGGTAGTTGGTAATATAAAAGCAGGAATTGAGATTGCCACCGGAAAAGAAATGTTCACAAATCGCAAGCTAGAAACCTGGGAACGAGGCGTAGGAGCTGCGGCTGTATTTGGTGGAGGTTTAGTTAAAGGAGCTGTACGTGGTAGTAAATTTGCATCTGGCATCGTAGCTGGTAGTAAAAATACATCAAAAAATACCAAACTGGCTAAAAAGCAGATAGAAAATAAGGGTAATGGTAATAAGAAGACCAGCCAGCCAAGTACAGCAGAGCAAATAATATCAGAAAGAACTAAGGGATTGGATTTAAACCCACATCCTATTCAGCAAAAACAATTAAGTACTAAAAAGATGAAAGAACAGAGAGTAAAAATAGAGAATAGGACTATTACAAAAACTGAGTATGAACAATATATATGGAATAAAAAGTTTGCTAAACATAGGGCTTCAGGTGTAAGCGAGTTCTGGTATCAAGAACGTCAAAGAATAGTAAATAATGAAACTCCAACTAGAGGCTGGAATCAAGATCAATTAAATGATATTTTGAATGGTAAGAAACCTAAAGTAGATGGGAAAATAGTACAGGGGCACCATTCCTACAGTGCTTCACAATATCCACACTTAGCGAATAAAGGGGAAATTATTTATCCAGCCACACCAAACGAGCATCTTAAAGGTTGGCATGGAGGTAATTGGAAAAATAGTTTACCAGGTAAACCAATTAATCCTATTGATGATTTTTAATTCAAGGAGGGAGACATTTAAAATGGCTAAATTGAACATGCAAATAGAAAAAGATACTAATGAGGTCAAGTACATTTCTATTTTAAGAAAAAATACTAATAAGAGTATATCTGAAATAAAAAAATTACTTAACAATAATGAATTCATCTTATCATATAATCTATTAGAAATTGATGAATTGTTGGAAATGAAGAAAATAGTAAATTTATTATTAGAAGCCGGTGCTAAAGTTCACATATTTGAAGAGAATAGAGAGGTTAGTATTGAGTTTTTAGATAATTGTATAGAATCTCATTTAGATACGGAAAGATATCTGGAAGAAGTTGATGAGCAAATATTTGATGGGGATTAATAGATGTGAAAATATTGTTAAATACTAAAAAGTTACAATTATCATATAAAAGATATTCTAAAAATTTTGTTGAAGGAATAAAGTTTGAGGATGTAGAAGAGACGTATTTAGAAAGTTTTAATAGAATTACTCAAATTGTGAATTTGAATGAGATTGAAAAGGACCATATTTTATTAATAGATTTAGATTCAATCGAATCGTATAATCTTTCTAAATGGAAGAGGGATGTACTTGTAAATCATGGAGAAAATTCAGATGAATTAAAAAAGATAATGATGGTTATATTTCATCAATGTATGGCACAAAATCTTTATAAAAGTAGATATCCCAAAGTGTTTGTCGAATATACTTTTGAAGACGTAATTAAGACCTTAATCCATTTCACAATGTTTGGATGGGAAAAGGAAGAGAAAATATTATTTAATTTTATTGTAGATCATTTTGATAGCCGTTGGATGAAGGCAAATGATTTGAACAAACATACGTGGTTTTTATTAGAGCTTTATTTGCAGTTCCGGAATAAAACCATTTTTGGAACAAACCAAAACCTTCATAAGGCTGTGAGAGAACAATTTAAAAAGATGGATTTAGAATATGGTTTAATACCTGAAGAATTAGATGTTTATACGGAAGTATTAAAACATTGGGAAACACCTCAGCTAGATGAAATCAAAATTTTAACTGATAAAATGTCTGAGTATCATTCTATTTTAGCTTCTGAGCTAGGAGAGTCTCTTGAATTTGGGGATTTTGGCTACGGATTTTACCCTTATGAAATTTTATTTTTACTTTTCGTAAGGAAACAACGTGGATTACCTGTTCCAGAAGAATTCGAGGATTTTTTAATGAATACACCTGAAGCAAAAATGAAAATGAATGATCCAGAACCATATCCTGAATGGGATCCTCTTTTAAAACTTATCGATGGTTTCTATAGGAAGAATTATCCGAATTATATTCCGAATCAATATGGAGAACTTTTTCAAAACTAAAATAGCTTTTATGAAAGGGAAACAAAATGCAATTTCAAGAAATCGTATCAATCATTTTTAATAAGACGGAACATTTGGAGAACGCTAAGGAAGATTTAGACAAAGTAATAGACCCCCATGTATGGATTTTAGAATATGGGATGGCAACTAAAAGTTTTCTTTTTCTTGATTATAAAGGGGAAGAAAATTATGAGATTGTAAATTATATTTTAGATTACGAATTTAAGCATAAGGTAGAGCTCGCTTCACAAGAAGAACTTGAACAGCTTGGTGAATTCGAATATGACTTTTTACCAGACAAGATTAGAGAAGTAAACAAAATTATTTCATCAAAAGGATATGGATTATTTTCTTATCCAACTACTGGTGATTATTATGCTTTATTTATTTCGGAATTAGTAAATCAATCAAAACTATTACAGGTCGAATTACTTGAAAATGAATATATCCCTAAGAGCGATAAATGTATACAATTATTTGATTGAATTTATTATTTTGCTAGAAAAAAATAACCTTTAATAAACGGGTGTTATCTTATTATTAGAAGTTAGAATAAGAAGTCGTTCAATTTGACTGGGGGAAGACGGGTGTCCTAAAAGGTGGAATTAAGCCTTTTCATGCTACCTCTCGAACTATTTTATAACAAAGAAAAGCCTTTTTTTATATAAATAAACAACCTTGCAATTTATCGCACTACATAACTAAATATGTTAAGCAATAACAATATTAATAAAAGCATTAGAGAATGGACCAAAAACTAATTCAGTTATTTATAGAGAAAGATTATAAAGATATCCTTTTAATGATTATCTTGAAATTATATGAAGGTCAGTCAATATACTACTACTAGGTAAAGGTATATAATAATTTTGAGAGGAAGATAACTTAATATGACTTATGATGAAGTAGAGACGATTTTATCTCAAGTGTTAGATCAAGAATGGGATACTTTAGATTCCCCTACTTTGAATGATTGGAATATAATCGAGAATAAATTCCATTGTAAATTTAGTGATGAGTTTAAAATTTTTTTTATAGCAATGTCAAAATATGTGTTGCCAGGCATTCTAAATGTATCAACAGGGAAAAATAATGGTAATGATTTAATAACGTTTGTTTATGATTATGAGATAAATAATGCCAGGTGGGATGCAAATTTGATTCCGTTCCTAGACATTGGTAATGGTGATTATTTTTGTATAAGTGCGAAACACAGTCCAAAGTCACCTGTATATTACTATTATCATGAAGATTTTGATGTTGAAGAGTATAATATAAGCTTTGAAGAATGGATAAAAAATTTACCTCAGTTTTTAAATGGATAATGTTTATTAACCTCGATAGAGAAATTTTCTATCGAGGTTTCTACTTTTATGTATGTACAATTTATTTAGATACTATCTTATACATACAAATCCAATGCATGGTAATATTTATCGTACAGATAGTAGGGGACGTATTACAACAGGCAAATCGATCATGTTATTCCTAAAGAAAAAGGTGGTACTAACAGTTATAGTAATGCTCAAGTATTATCTCGAAAAGAAAAAAGAGAAAAATCAAATAATTTACCCCAGAGACTTAATCAATTAGCAAGGAATCACTATCAACTTAAACAAAAGAGGAGAAAGTAATGATACCTATGACATTAAATAGTCAATTCAATAAAAATAATTTATGGAGTGGTTGTATACTTGCATCGATAGCTCATGCAATAATGGTTGCTCACTATCCAGAATTATCTTATGAACATTCATGGGATGAAGATAACTATAGTATTGTCGATGATTCAGGCGGAAGAGGAACGATTACATTCAAAGAGAATTATTTTGTTGGGGCATTTCGAAATGACAATTTCCTCAGAACAGATATTTCTACAGCTATAGATTTTTTTACGGGAGCACCTATAGATGTCATTGAGTTGGCTAAGAATGAAACCTTAGAATATCTACTTGAAGAGGATGAAAAAGGCACAATCTCGCCATCTATCACAACAGCAATTTGGGGAGATAATGATACTATAACTTCAATTGATAATATCGTTAGAATAGTCCAATGTGGTGGATATTTATTAGAGAAACAGCTTCTGGATAGCGACGTTGCAATTGAAGGTTGGCGGGATTATTATGAGATGACTTCTGAACAAGTGGATTTGTTAAGGTCCATTTATGTTAGGAAAATAAATAAACCTCATGAGAAAATTACTTTGACAAAAAGTGAAATTAAACAAATTGGAACTGAAAGTATTGAAGGTTTGAGTGAAAGTGTAAATTCGTTTGAGGAAATAGGCGTATACTCGGAGAAGTAGATTGTAACTATGATTACCCAATATTGCGTGAATCTAATATTTGACCAATTATACGTGTAATTCTTGTATATAGATTTCACTAATTCAATTGTAAAAATCTCGATGCTTGAATTTTATAACTTAAATATGGTTATTTCGTTATACCAAACAGGTTAATTGTGGTCTGATACCATCAAGATTAATCTGTTTTTATTATTGGAAGTTTTTCTTAACTGGAAAATGAATTGTCGGAACAGTGGGGATGGACGTTTGGTTAAGAAGGCTGTTTCTATCTGCTAATCTCTAAAGACGATGATGATAGCGATTCCGAATAAGGCTACGACGTTATGGGCAGGATTCTTTTAATTGCAAAAAAGGCAACAGCCAAAACGGACAGCAGGAAAAAGCGGCAGGTAAAGTTGCCATCGGAATAAGAAGGGGAAGAAATAATATATGGTAAGAGGTCAAGGTTATGAATAGATGGATAGAAATAATAGCTACTATGATACTAGTTAAGCAAGAGATACAAAAATATGATAAAGAAGAATTATGGGATTATTATTTACCAGAAGGAGCAGCTTCGGAAGACGATATTATAAGAACAGAAAGTTTACTTGGTTTTTTTATAGATTCTAATTATAAAGAATTTTTGAAGCACGCTGATGGTTGGAAAGGATTTTATCAATCTGTTGATTTGTTTGGTACGAATGAACTCTACAATTCTTCGGAAATGAACTATGCAAATACTATACTTGACGCTATAGAAGAGTCTGTATTAGAGAGTTCTGGCCTTATGAGAGATCAACTTTTACCTATAGCTGCAACAAGTATCGATAGAGATCTATTTGTAATTACCAAGTCAACTTCGTCAAACCAAGGTATAGTAATATGGTTTGCAGGAGATGAGATAGATAGGTTTGAGAGTTTTACTGAATTTTTCTTAGCCATGGTAGACTACAATAGAGAAGAATTGAAATATTTTAAAAGTCTATAATAAATAATATTTCATTAACATATTTAAATTAGCAATGATATAGAATACGTTTTTTCTATTCTTCATACCCAAACCATTTAGATTAGAAAAAGGAACAGAAAGCCTGTTTGCATACAGGTTTCTTGCTCCTTTTTATTATTTTGCTACGTGACCTGTCCAGCTCGACATGCCCTGCGCAACATTAACGATAGAATAGCCTTCCTCTTGCAAAATATCGCTCGCCGTTTGTGATCGATTGCCGCTTCGACAAATGATAACGTATTTTTCGTCCTTTGATAATTCACTAAAATCATTCGCTTGTAATCCACTTAATGGCTTGTTTAGTGCCCCTGGAATATGCCCCTCCGCAAATTCACTCACTTCCCGAACATCAAGAACGATATAACCGTCTTCCATTTTCTGTGTTACTTCATCAATTTGAATTGTTGCATAGCCGTCATCTTCTTTTTCTTCAACCGTACTACAAGCTGCTAATGTAAACAGAGCGAGCATGGCAACGAAACCGATGAACCATTTCTTCATATGAAAACCTCCTAATCATAGTACCTATAGGGGTATTATAGCCCTTTTATGTTATAATGAAAAGGAGTATTTTGGTAAAAAGAAGAGTTTAAATACAACAATATTATGAGGTGACGAAAATGAATCCATGGGAATCAAGATTTGCGCAACAAAATTATGTTTACGGAACAGAGCCAAATCAATTTATTAAAGAGCATATTCAATTTCTAAATCAAGGAAAACAACTTGCAGCTTATGCAGAAGGGGAAGGGCGCAATGCTGTTTTCTTAGCGAAAAATGGCTTCAACGTGACAGCCTATGATTATGCAAAAACGGGTATTGAAAAAACACTACGTTTGGCAGATGTGCACCAAGTTCAACTGAGCACAAAGCTTGTAGATTTAATTGAGCAACCATTACTTGAAGATACGTATGATGGTGCTATTCTCATTTTTGGCCATTTTCCAAAGACGGAACAGTTCCGTGTATTGGATAAAATTATGGCATCATTGAAAACAGATGGTGTATTGATGATGGAAGTTTACGAAGAAAAGCAGCTGGATTATAAAACAGGAGGACCACCAGATGTAGATTGGCTTTATAATGCTGAGGATTTACTCAAATGGGCAAAATCATTTCACTTAAAGCATTTTTATGTCGGTGAAGCAGAAAGAAATGAAGGAGAACTTCATAGTGGGCTGGGTTATGTTGTTCAGCTCATTGTTGAAAAGAGATAAGGGTTTAGTACGGGGTGCACAAGCAATTTTGGAGAAACCGAGTCCTATGTGAGAAATGCATAGGGCTTTTTGTGTTGAGTTGACTAGAGTTCGCTTGCTACAAAATTGTAGTTGCGTCATGCAAAGAACCTTATTTATGCTACAATTGAATAGGAATTTTTTTACTAGAAACGAGGCGAAAATCATGGTTCAACAACTCAATCAATTTATTCAACGATGGATGCCTGTACTAACACCACTTAGTTTAGTAATGGGGGTATTATTAGAAAATATCGGGGGGCATTTACTATTTTTAGTCCCGATTTTATTTGCTGGAATGACATTTATCAGTAGCTTGAATTTAAAATTTCGGGATATTAAGGTGTTTAAGGAATACCCGAAAACGATTCTTTTCATCATCGCATTTTTACATATTTTAATGCCATTGTGGGCTTTCTTTTTAGCAGAAACGATATTTGATGACCGTCTACTATCGATTGGATTTTTATTGTCGGTTGCCGTTCCAACGGGCGTCACAAGCGTCATTTGGGTGACGATTAGTAAAGGAAATTTGCCATTATGCTTAGCCATTATTTTAATCGATACTTTACTTGCACCGATTTTAATGCCTGTGACGCTTCATTTTGTCGTGGGGGAATCGATTCAATTAGAAACAACTTCACTCATTCTTGATTTAGTTTGGATGATTGTACTGCCGTCGATTTTCGGCATGCTGATTAGTGAATGGACGAAGGGGAAATTGCAAGAAAAGCTAGGGCAACCGTTATCCCTTATATCGAAGCTATGTTTATTTAGCATTATTATGATTAATAGTAGTGCAATTGCGCCGTATGTAAAAACGATTAATGGAGAATTAGCAGCGGTGATCAGCTTAGTATTGTTTGTTGCGATTTCAGGTTATACATTTTCCCTTATTTTAGCGCGACTTTTTTGGAAATCAAGTGCGGATCAAGCGACATTTGTATTCAATGCAGGCATGCGAAATATTGCAGTAGGTGTTGTTATTGCGACAACGTATTTTCCCTCAAAAGTAGCGATGCCTGTCGTTTTCGGCATGCTGTTCCAACAAGTTTTAGCTTCCGTGTTTTATAAAATCATCCAACGTCATTAAAATATATTAAACGGCCTACTAGCATAATACATAGTTAGTAGGCCTTTGAGATCTTCCGGTTTTATATCCTAGATGTATGAAGTTATAGTAGTTTATTTGGATTCATAATGTTTTTCGGATCAAGCACTTGTTTAATCGCCTTCATTACGAATAGTGCATTGCCATGTTCCTGTTGCTGATAGCTCATCTTACCAACACCGACTCCATGCTCTCCTGTACATGTACCTCCACACTTTAATGCAAAGGCGACAATCTGTTCATTCAACCGTTTAGCCGTTTCGACTTCCACTGGATTTTTTAAATCAATCATGAACAATGCATGAAAATTCCCATCCCCAACATGACCCGTTATGCCACCTGTTAAGCCAGATAAATTCAGGAGTTCCCTCGAATATTCAATGGCCCCTGCTAATTCACTAATTGGCACACAAACATCCGTTGACATAAACTTCTTCCCTGGGTTGGCATGGATAAAGGCGTAGGCAAGATTATGGCGTGCGTGCCATAGCTTATTGCGCGCGGCTGTATCTCTTTCAAATTGAAGGTCTGTGCAATGAAACTGTTGTAGTATGTCCGTAGCAAATTCAATATCTTGCTGCAAACCTGCTTCATTGCCATGAAACTCTAAAAATAACGTCGGCTGCTCTGGATAGTTCGTTTCACTGTATAAATTCGTGACGTGGATTGATGCTGCATCGACTAATTCAACACGAGCAATTGGAATGCCAGCCTGCTTCAATGCAGTTACTGCTTGAACGGCATGTGCAGTCGTAGCAAATACGGCCCGACCTGCAACTTCATGCTCGGGAATGCCATATACGCGCAAAGTAAGCTCAGTAATGCAGCCTAAAATACCTTCTGAACCGACAAATAAGCCATTCAAATGCAACCCAGAAGAAGATTTCGCAGCGGAATTTCCTGTATGTATAATCTCCCCATTTGCGATGACTACCTCCAAATTGCGCACTTGATCACGCATGACACCATATTTAACGGCAGTTGTTCCGCTTGCATTCGTAGCAGCCATTCCACCAAGTGTCGCATCTGCACCAGGATCAACTGAGAAAAATAAACCATGTTTTATTAATTCTTTATTCAACTGCGTACGCGTAACGCCTGGTTGCACTTTTACGAGTAAATTTTCAGGTTCAATGGCTAAAATTTGATTCATTTCACTAAAGTCGATGGAAATCCCACCGTCATATGGAATAATATGACCTTCAAGACTCGTGCCACGCCCAAATGGAATAACGGGAATAGTATGTTCATGGGCAATTTTAATAATTTCGCAAACGTCCTGTGTCGAACGCGGAAATACTACGAGGTCTGGGAGCGCGGGCTCATGATACGATTCATCCTGCCCGTGTAATGTACGAACCGTTAAATTATCCGTCACTTGCGTTGCTGTTAAACAATTCACAAGGTGAGATTTTACTTGATCTAATGTTTTAGTAGGCATCCATACCACTCCTTATTTGTCTGAATATTACGATAAATATTACTTTAAAATCTATAGAATGTAAATGATTCGTCCGTTTAATGTGAGAAACCTCTTTTTTCATGAGTGGCTACAAAATTAATTTCCACTTTTTTCAACCAAACGCTTTTGGCAATCGTTATAGTAGTAGAGGAAGGGGGGCGGGATTAGATGGACGAAGAAATGATTGATGAGCTGATGAAAAAGCATACCGCTATTTTACTGAGAGTTGCCTATTATTATACGAAAAACCTACATACAGCAGAAGATATCGTCCAGGATGTTTTTATAAAGTACTTTCAAAAAAAGCGTTCGTTACAAGAGGACGCAGCGGGGAAGTATTTAATGAAAATGACTGTAAATAAAGCGAAAGATCATTTGAAAAGCTGGCATTTTCAAAAATTACGCTTTCAAGAAAAGTGGTTTGCAGGCAAAAAAGTAATGCCGGTTGATCCGTTAGTTCTCCAAGATGAAGAGGACATGATTAGTGCGGCGATTTTTAGTTTGCCAATGAAGCAGCGAGAAGTAATTGCCCATTATTATTTGGAAGGGCTCACTACAAGGGAAGTGGCACAGCTGTTAAATTTATCAGAGGGCACTGTGAAATCCCGTTTAGTGAAGGGGCGAAATGAATTAAAGAAAAAGTTGGAGATGGTGGAATGGGAGGTGTTGAAAAATGAGCCCCTATAAATTGAAGGAATTGCGGCGCATTGAAAAGCATGAGCAAGCCGTTTTTCAGCATGTGAAGGAAAACTTAGCTTCGAGGAAAAAGAATAAGTATATCCCAGTTTTAGTAACCATTTTTAGCGTGGCAATCATGGCTTTTCTTTTCCTGCAATTTTCACCAGCAAGTACGAATACGCGACATACAGCATCGGATGTACGGATTTTGGAGGTTTTTGAGCAAATTGGTGGAGATGGTTCCGTTGCAAGTGAAGCGTTTAAAGTGTTTGACGACGATCGAAATTACGGATTACGTTTTTATTTTAAACCGGTTACCTTGAACCATTTTACATTTGCCAATGATGTCACGTTTCCAGATTTGCCTGCACCATTTCAAAAAAACACTGGTGAAGTGATTGCGGTGAATGACGGGACGCAAACGGAGCTACAATTTCATTTTAAAAATAAGGATGAGAACTTTTTAAATATTTCCATGTCGAAATATTTTATGAATAATGTGCATGATGAAAATTTAGAAATGGATGAGACCGATTCATTTGGCAATAAATTGACGAGGCATTCTTTAACAGATGACACACTGTTATATCATTTGCAACAAACGACGGATAGTGGCTATGTTTTTAAGTATTATCATTATAACGAATCAACGAATAAAATTAACGTCACGGCGACAAGGGCGAATGAATTTTATACGTATTACAACGGCTTTATTTATCAAATTGGTTATACGGGTGATGTAGATGCGGAAGAAATGACCGAGTTTGTGATGCAATTTATACAGACAAATGAAATGCAATATTTGCCGATGGAACACCCACTTATTGAAACGAAACGATTTCGTTCAGGGGAAATTTCGATGTTTATTGCGACATGTCTTTTACTTATTGGTGTCGGGCTCACTGCATTTTTGACGAGACATGCGAAGTTAAAAACAAAATGGATTGCCTGGGGATTGGCGACGATGGTCGTCATTGCGCCATTGCTTTCGTGGTTACTATCCTTTAGTTACGGCATTTATGAGCAAGAAGGTTTTGCAGCAATCGCGATGCTAAGCTTGTTGTTTCCACTGTTTTTCCTAGTCGGGCTTGTTGTTTTTGTCGTTGGGTTGTTTAGGAAGTTTTAAGGGGAGAGTTGTCATATTGTCGACTTGAAAAATAATTAAATTTAATGTAAAATTTGGTAAAAATAACCACCTTAAGGAAATGAATCTTTAAGGGGGTATTTTAGATTAATAATGAATAACTTAAGGTTGATTTAAGTATAAAACAGTTGAAATATTAGAAATGCCTTTTTCAAATATGACATGGGGGAATGATAATGAAAAGTTGGTTAGGTTCAGCAGGTATTTGTATCAATGAGCATAAGGAAATATTAATGGTAAAAAGTTTTGGGTCAGAGAAATGGGCAGCTCCTTCTGGTGGTATTGAAGAAGGCGAAACTCCAGAGGAATGTTGCATTAGGGAAGTTAAAGAAGAAACGGGGTACGATGTAAAAGTCATCGAACAATTAAGAATTAAAGAAATAAAAATTCAAGGTATTCAAGTAAAAACATATTATTTCAGGGTAGAAAAAATTGGTGAAAGTAGCGGGATTAATGATCCGGATAAGATTATTGACGAAGCCGATTGGAAGTCTTTATCTGATATAAAAACGATTAACCACGCTTATCCTGAGGATTTAGAGTTTTTACTGGACCAACTTAAATAGTAATTTCACAATTGGCGCATTTCTTGAGTAAAATTTGTGCCTTTTTGTAATCAATAGATGCGATAATTTTATTTTAAAAATGCAAAAGAATAGTAGTTAAGGGGGTAAAACTATGTTCGATATCAAAAATTACGCAATGTTTGAAAATATTAAATGGATAAAGAAAGGTTGGTCTAGCGATAAAAAGTACTATCTGGAAACCGTCATGGGTGAGAAGAGGCTACTACGGATATCCGATATATCAGAGTATGATCAGAAGAATCATGAATTTGAAATGATGAAGCGATTAGCTACATGTGATATACCAATGTCGCAGCCTATTGATTTTGGTATTTGTGATAATGGCAAAAGTGTCTATTCGCTTTTTTCATGGTGTGACGGTGAGGATGCAGACATTATGTTACCTAAGATGACCGAAACGGAGCAATATGAACTTGGCGTGAAATCTGGACAAATATTGAGAGAGATTCACAGTATACCCGCACCAGAAAATCAAGAACAATGGGCAACTCATTTTAATCGCAAAGCAGATGACAAAATTCAAAAATATAATGACTGTGGCATAAAAATAGCCGGTGACGATAATATCATTGCTTATATTGAGGCGAATAGACACCTCCTTGAAGAGAGACCGCAATGCTTTCAACATGGTGATTTTCACGTTGGGAATATGATTATTTCACCAGAAGGAGAACTGAATGTTATCGATTTCAATCGCAATGACTACGGCGACCCTTGGGAAGAATTTAACCGCATTGTGTGGAGTGCCGCTGTTAGTCCGCATTTTGCCACAGGACAACTTAACGGATATTTTAATGGGAGGCCGCCAGTACAGTTTTTTAAGCTAGTAGCATTTTATATTAGCAGTAATACGCTGTCTTCAATATATTGGGCAATACCTTTCGGTGAAAAGGACGTAACCGTTATGAAAAATCAAGCAAATGATGTGCTAACTTGGTTTGATGGGATGAATAATCCGACACCAACTTGGTATTTGGAGGATTTTTATATCCAGTACATAAATAATATTCCATACAAATTAAAAACTCCCTTTGATATGTCCTTCATTGAGCAATATGGTAAGGTTTTCAAAGTTTATGATGACCAAGATTCAGGTAATATCTGCTTCGGTGTAGAGCGTGATGAAAAGAGATACTTTATAAAATTTGCTGGCGCACCGACAGAACAATATTCTGGCAAACTAGAAGATGCCATTAAAAGGTTAAAATCTACCGTTTCTATTTATCAGAATTTAGTACATCCCAATTTGATAAAGTTTATCAAAGCGGAGGAAGTAGGTGGAGGGTTTGCTACTATTTTTGAATGGACAGACGGCGAGTGTATGGGGCGAATGTATCCACTTTCCAGAGAAAAGTTCTTACAAATGCCAGACAATACAAGGCTAGAAGTATTTAACGACATCCTTTCATTTCACAATCATGTTATTAAACAAGGGTATGTTGCTATTGATTTTTATGATGGCAGTATAATGTATGATTTTGGTGTAGGCAGGACAATAATTTGTGATATAGATTTCTATTCTAAATCGCCCTATATCAATACGACGGGTAGAATGTGGGGTTCTTCAATCTTTATGTCGCCTGAGGAATTTACACTTGGTGCAGCTATCGATGAAATAACAAATGTATATTTAATGGGAGCTACCGCATTTGCCCTTTTTGGCATGGGACAAGATAGATCCATCGAAAAGTGGCGATTGAATGACCAATTATATAAAGTGGCGTTAAAAGCTGTAAATGTCGACAGAAAGAATCGTCAGCAATCACTTGCGCAGTTTGAAAGTGAGTGGAAAACTGCATGTGATAATTAAGTTGTGAAATGATTTTACAATCGGATAATTAAATTGAATAAATACTCGGAATTTGAAGACAAAAGCATATTAAGCATTAGATTAAATAAAAAATGGAGTTGAAACAATGATCAATTTTTTCGAGTATAATTGGCAAGTAAGAGATGAATGGTTTAATTGGTGTAATCAATTATCAACTGAAGAATTGTTAAAAGAGCGTATTGGGGGAGTTGGTAGTATTTTATACACACTCTTTCATATAGTAGATGTAGAGTATAGTTGGCTTCGTGCAATGGAAGGTAAAGACGATGTGATAGTCAAGTTTGATGATTATAATACTCTTGAAAAAGTTAAATCTCTCTCAGATACATTTCATAATGACATAGTCGAGTTTTTAAAAAAAAATTCAGATGAATCAAGTAATAAACTTGTATTTGTACCTTGGGATGAAGCTCATTTTACAAAAAATGAAATATTACATCATATAGTTGCCCACGAAATTCATCATGTAGGTCAACTTTCTATTTGGGCAAGACAATTAAAGTTAAGTCCAATTGCAGCAAGTTTTATTGGGAGGGATTTCAAGTGTATTTGATATTCCTCCGCGTTAGCCATGTGAGAAAAGAGCGGTTGCTTTATAATCTGCATAATTAATATTTTTTGAAAAATCCAACAAAAATATATTGACAATATGTTGCGGAAATTGGTAAAGTAAAGATAATTAATTCGAAAGAAGGTGATGTAAGATGACAAATTTAACGAAGAGTGTAAAAAAGCAATTCAGTTTGTCACCAATTACATGCCTTTCGTGTGCAAGTTTTTAATTTTGCATACCTTTTAAATGCGCATCGTAAACCTTGTGATAAGCTGAATTGCTTCTCATAAGGTTTTTTCGTGGAGAAAAACGTAAAAAATTCAAATCCACAAAAGAAACTGCTTCATCCTGCGTGTTTCCGTATGGATGTTGCCGAATACGAAATGTCCATTTAGGAGGAAAAAACATTGAATTTAAAACAACTTGGGTTTACCCCATTTTTTGAACAACAACTTGAACAATTAACGGTAAAAAATACAATTCCAGCGCGTGTACTATTAGAGCATAAGCATTCATACCGCGTATTGACAGAGCAAGGGGAATGGCTCGCGACCGTTTCAGGAAGCTATGCATATCAATCCTTTTCACGCGTCGATTTTCCAGCAGTCGGTGATTTTGTTTTAGTGGAACAAATGCCGGGTGAGGAAAAAGCAATTATCCATCATTTATTGGAAAGAAAGTCGAAATTCTCTCGCAAAATGGCGGGGCTTGAAATGGATGAACAGATTGTAGCAGCGAATGTTGATTACGTATTGCTTGTTATGAGTGTTAATGCGGATTTCAATATTCGTCGCTTAGAACGCTATTTAGTTGCTGCCTGGGATTCAGGTGCCACACCGGTTGTTGTATTAACGAAAACGGATCTTTGTGATGATGTCGAGCCTTATATTCGTGAAGTCGAGCAAGTTGCTTTTGGCGTTGATATCATTGCATTAAGTGCGATCACTGGAGTAGGGCTAGATGCTTTGCATGCTATGCTTACAGAAGGAAAAACCGCAGCATTACTCGGTTCATCCGGTGCGGGGAAATCGACATTGACGAACGCATTATTAGCGACAGAGCAAATGAAAGTATCGGGTATTCGAGAAGATGATGCGAAAGGGCGCCATACGACGACACACAGAGAACTAGTCGTTTTACCGAGTGGTGCGTGCTTAATCGATACGCCTGGAATGCGCGAGTTGCAGCTATGGGATCAAGGAGATAGCATACAAGCGAGTTTTTCTGATATCGAGGAGCTTGGCCATAATTGCCGCTACCGTGATTGCACACATAAAAATGAACCCCATTGCGCGGTGCTTCAAGCAATCCATGAAGGTAACTTAGAGGAATCCCGATTAAAAAACTATTTCAAATTGCAAAGAGAAGCTGCTTACATCGAAAAGAAAACAAATGTTGCTGCCCAATTGACTGAAAAACGAAAATGGAAGCAAATTTCAAAAGGGTTGAAAAAAATGAAGTAGGCTCATTTGTAAAGATATAAAAAGGTGGATGTTTTCAAGTGTCAGTTTGAAAACATCCTTTTTAGTGCATAAATATAGCGCGAACTCCCGATTTAACTGTAATTTTTTGAGGAAATGTATATAATAGAATAACTTGTTTAACTTAATTCAGCAAATGTAATTCATGCAGCAAGAGGTATTCAGCGCTTTATACTCATCCATTCACTCAAAAAGTCCAAACTCGAACATGGATGGAATTAAAGCAAAAGATTCTACAATCGCCTACCAAATAATGGGTAGGTGGTTTTTATTTGGTGGTAGTTTTCATGTGACTTACATATGAGCGCCTCAAATTACTTGATTAAAAAAGGAGGAAAAACAAGATGCTTCCAAGTGGTTTGACAATTTCAATTTATATTTTAAACTTTTTCTTCGCACTTTTTGTTGTTTTTATTAGTCGTAAAAGTCCATCATCTGCATGGGCATGGTTATTAATTTTATTTTTCATTCCAATTGTTGGGTTTGTTTTGTATTTATTATTTGGGCGAAACTTACGGAAAAAGAATTTTGTTCGGTGGATGACGGTCAATCAAAATGAATCATTGCCTGTATTTAAAGAGCAACAGAAAAAGATACATGACAATACGTATGAATTTCCAAATGGGGTAACAAAAGAACACCAACAATTAATTCAAATGAATGTGGATTACAATCAAGCGCTATTAAGTGCCCATAATGAAGTGGAAATTTTTTCGGAAGGAAAGGAAAAATTTGCTGCATTAATAAAGGATATTGAGCAAGCACAACAGTCAATCCATATGCAATATTACATTTTTAAAATGGATAAAATCGGGAAGCACATTTATGATGCCCTTGTTTTAAAGGCGCAGCAAGGAGTCGAAGTAAAGGTTATTTATGATGATTTAGGTTCTCGAAAATTAATGAAAAAGCATTTTCAAGAGCTAATAGACGCTGGTGGAGAAGTGGAAGCCTTTTTCTCCTCCTATTTTACATTATTAAATCCACGTATCAATTTCCGAAACCATCGTAAGCTTGTTATTATTGATGGGCAAATCGGCTATATTGGTGGTTTTAATGTTGGAGAGGAATATGCTTGTCTCGACGAAAAAATTGGGTATTGGCGTGATACGCATTTAAAAATTCAAGGACATTCTGTTTACAGCATGCAGGCACACTTTATATTTGACTGGCATCAAGCGCGCAATGAAATGCTCGAGCAAACAGATATGAAATATTTTCCGTCATTTCATGTGGACAATTTGCTTCCAGTTCAAATTGTTTCAAGTGGACCGGATACGGAATGTGAATCGATTAAAAATAGTTATATTCGAATGATTTTAAGTGCGAAACGGTATATTTACATTCAATCACCTTATTTTGTACCAGATGAAGCCTTTTTACATGCGATTCAAATTGCTGCTTCATCAGGGGTCGATGTGCGCATTATGACACCGGCTGTAACGGATCATCCGTTTGTTTACGGCGCAAATTCAGCGTATGGTGGGGATATGTTACGTCATGGTGGGCGCATATTCCGTTATGAAAAGGGATTTTTACATGCAAAAATGATGGTTATTGACGATGAAATTACGACTATTGGCACGGCCAATATTGACGTGCGAAGTTTTAGTTTAAATTTTGAAATTAATGCAATCTTATTTGATGAGGAACTGGCTATAAAATGTCGGAAATTATTTGAACAAGATCAGCAAAATAGCTTTGAAATGACACCTGCACTTTATGAAAAAAGAAGCAGCTGGACAAAAGTTCGCGAATCCATTTCACGGTTAATATCGCCAATATTATAAAAAGGAAAAATTTAATTAAGGCAAAGTGTGAGAGTTCGTTTTCATACTTTGTTTTTTTGTATTGGATTAAATATTTATTTGGAACTCATAATGGTTTAATGGAGGTAAGCGGTGAACGGGAATCTTTAGTTTTTCGTAATAAAGGTTTTTGGATTAATTACATTTGATGGGGCGAAAGTATGAATGAACTAGGATAACCAAGAATAAAAACCTCTTAACTATCACTAGTCCATTATGGAGTGATTTTGTATATCATTTATGAGGTAATCACTTTCTTCATAATTTTTAAATCCATTTCAATCGCATCAATTCTAGAAACAGCATCTGATACCTCTGGGCGTAATTCAGCATTCACCGCAGTCTGTTCTTTAACGATCGTCATATCTTCGCTTAGGAGAACAACTTGGTTTGTTAAAGCATCAATTTTCATGTTTATTTCAGAATTTGATTGCTCAAGATTATCTACTTTATTCGATAAATGTTCTACTTTAGTTGATAGGTTTTCAAAAGATAGCTCAAGGCCACCAATCTTGTTTACTTTAGTTAATATTTGCTCTAATAATTCACGATCAGTCATTTTTTTCACCTCGCTAGTTTAAATTCTTTACCTACCCTGCACAAAATAAATCATCAAGCCATTGATAAGTTCCTACTCAAATATATCATGGTTTAAATTAAAAATAAAATAATGATTGAAATAGTGGGCAAAGATTTTATTTGAGCTGTTTTTGCCCAAAAGTAGGCTACAACTCATTTGAATTTATTTCAAATATCGAAATAATTCTATGCAAAATAGTAGGGTTTTTAGTAGAATGGTAATTGTATTACTATTCTGAAAGCGGGGCGTGTTTAAATGGAAAACGTAAAATATCCAGAAGTATGGGATTTAGATGT
This sequence comes from Solibacillus sp. FSL K6-1523, assembly GCF_038005225.1. Lineage (NCBI taxonomy): Bacteria > Bacillati > Bacillota > Bacilli > Caryophanales > Caryophanaceae > Solibacillus > Solibacillus sp. FSL K6-1523. The sequence continues at coordinate 2,576,009 of NZ_JBBOSU010000001.1, read as the reverse complement.
ATTCTTTCCAGGTGGAAGTGCATCTCCTGAATTAAAACAACATATTGAAAATTTAACACCAAGATTTGAGCGATTAACAGAAAAAGTGGCGCAATTTGACCTACCACAAACAACAGATTCTGCAGGTGAAATCGCTTTTATTTTAGAAGAAATAAAAGAAGCTTTCATGCATGTTTCGCAAGCGGGTGCAGTAATATCTTGCTTAATATCTCAAGATACAACTGACCGTGAAGCGCAATTATTACAAAGCCAATTATCTGGTATTGCTGCGAATTTCTCGCCAATTTTAGAAGGCTTTAATCAAAAATTAGGTCAAATCGAGCAAACGGTATTTGATCAATTACTTGAAACGGAAGAGCTTTCACATTTCGCCTTTATTTTAACGGAGTGGCGTGAAAAATCAAAAATGACTTTATCAGAGGATGAAGAAGCTCTCATCTCTGCATTAGGTGTGGACGGCTATTCGGCTTGGGGCCAAATGTATACGATGTTAATTGGTGATATTAAAGTAGAAGTGGAAGTAGATGGCGAGCTGAAAACACTTTCGGTTGGACAGGCAAATAATTTAAGTGGCAATGCGGATCGCAAAGTACGCAAAGCGGCATTTGAAGCATTAGAAAAAGTGTTTACGGAGCGCGAGGAAATTTTTGCGAAAACGTTAAACCATCTAGCAGGTTTCCGTTTAGCCGTTTATAAAAAGCGCGGCTGGGATTCGGTTTTACAAGAGCCGCTACAAATTAGCCGTATGAAGCAAGAGACACTTGATGCGATGTGGGGCGCGATTACTGCGCGTAAAGCAACATTTGCCAACTATTTAACACATAAAGCATCACTTTTGGGACAAGAAAAGCTCGATTGGTTTGATTTCGATGCACCTGTAACGGATTCAACGACGAAAGTTAGCTATCAAGAAGGTTCAGAGTTCATTTTAAAACATTTCGGTCGTTTCGGTACGGAAATGGAATCTTTTGCACGTACGGCATTTGAAGACGGATGGATTGAGGCAGAGGACCGTGATAATAAAGGAGCAGGTGGCTTCTGTACAGGTATGCCATTATCCGATCAATCGCGTATTTTCATGACATTTTCAGGGACAATGTCAAACGTTTCAACATTAGCACATGAGCTCGGCCATGGATTCCATACACATGCACTACGCCCTGTGCACCCATTAAACCGACGCTACGCAATGAATGTAGCTGAAACAGCGTCGACATTTGCGGAAATGATTGTGTCCGATGCAGCAGTACAAGAAGCAGCAAATGAGCAAGAGAAAATCGCGTTACTAGAAGATAAAGTACAAAGCTCTGTAGCATTTTTAATGAATATTCATGCACGTTTCTTATTCGAAACACGCTTCTATGAGGAGCGCAAAAAAGGAATGGTTTCTTCAAAGCGTTTAAATGAATTAATGGAAGAAGCACAAATTGAAGCACATGCTGGTGGATTGGGCGAAACACATCCACATTTCTGGGCTTCTAAAATGCATTTCTATATTACAGGCGTGCCATTTTACAACTTCCCATACACATTCGGCTACTTATTCTCGCTTAGCATTTATGCAAAGGCGAAAGAAGAGGGCAAAGGGTTCGAGGAAAAATATATGGCTTTATTACGCGATACAGCGATTATGACCGTAGAAGATTTAGCAATGAAACATTTAGGTGAGGATATTACAAAGCAAGACTTCTGGTTAAAAGGCATCGCGCTATGCGAAAAAGACGTTGAGGAATTTATCGCGTTAACGTCGAAATAATAAATTGTAACGAGCAAAAGGCAGAAACGCGATTAGATCAACGTTTCTGCCTTTTGTCTGCTTATTTTTTTCGTAATGCAAACTGTAAATCATCGCTATTTTTAATCGTAATCGTGTACGTGCCACTTATTTGATCATGCTGAATATCGATATCATTCAAATTTTTATCATACTTAAAAACAATTTCGTTATTTTCGGATTTATACACTACTTGTAAGTCATCCCGTTTCGCTTCAAAATTAGGTGTGAAACTTGGATTTCGTTCTGTAAATTCGTTAATGAACATTTTCGAGTTTTGCGAAACAAAGCTTTCTCGTTCTTCTGCAGGGGCGATTGCTTCATAAATATTATGCACAGATGCTTCAAGCTCAATGTATTTGCCATTTTCAAATTCTTCATCAATGACTTGCTGTAAAAGAGGGGCCTTGTCTTCTGCCAATGTCGGCTGGATCGTTTCATACAGCTCGGTCATTAACATTTTCGTTTTCTTTTTATCCGTTGCAACTGGAGTCGCCTGTAAAAAAGTTTCCATGAAAAACTTCGCTGGTTCTCCGTCCGATTGCTTGTCGAGCACATATAAGTTTTCTTCCAGCGGGTCATAATCCATGCGAATCAGTGCGCACTTTTGAACGCGGCTAAAGGCATCTGGTAAAATATTCTCTATCGTTTTTAAATCGCGTGTTTCTAAATCAATTTGCACCGCATCTTGTGGGTCAATTTTTAGGAAAAGCAAGTACTGCTCGCCGATTAATTCCACATGGGCAACAAAAACAGAGCCATTACTGCTCGAAACATTTTGCATGATTTGGAATAGTTTATTTGATATATCATTTGTTAACGATAAGAAATGCGTGTCATCTGGATATTCGATATAACGGTTCATCTTCGTTAAAATATCATTATCCGAATCTAAAAACTTGCATGCAACGGATTTTGGACTATTTAATGTTGCATCAATATATTGTTCGAAAAACTGTGAATACACGTCCTGTTCAAGTGTTGTTAAATCCATCGTGTTTTGCGCGGCCATAAAGCGATTTTGCTCCATATTAATAACCGCAACGGCCATGCGCTTCATTTGGATGGAAAGATCTGTTTCTACTTCAGTCGTCATGTAGATGTAGCTCCTTTAGTCATAATCTGGTCGCATATACGCCAAATACATAATAGCTATTAGTATAGCGGATTGCGAAAAAAAAGCATAGTCGGGCAATTGGTTTTACAAATGAAAACATCTGTGCTATTATTTGATTATGCTATTTTAGATAGTGGTATTTATAAATTGGCGTTCCACTAGTGTTTTTGAAGATACTTTTTCACACTGGCGCATGCTAAAGGGCTGCAAGGACATAGTAGAAGGTTGGGACTATGTTGCTTAAGTTAGAAAAAATTAGTTGAATTTTACCGCGGTTAAAACAGGAGCTATAGGCTTCTAATAATAGATAAATTCCCCGGATGATCGGGTCGAGACATACATTTATTTATAAAACTATCTATCAAATACTAAAGGGGTGCCTTCTTAATTGAAGGTGCCCCTTGTCCAATTTTAAGGGCGAAAATGTTTGAAACTTTATTTCGTTTACGTTCAAACACGTTAAGTATAGATTTTCACAAAATGGCTAATCTATTTTGTGGAGGTGATATTTTGACAAAAAATAATCGAGGTAAAAATAAGCTAGGTCGGGAAGAGTTTGGCTACGGGTACGACATTAGTGCTGATGATTTAGGCGTAATTGGTAAGAATAATCAGGCCAAAAAGCAAAATAAGAATGAAAATAAAGAAAAGCAACAAAATAAAAATAATCCTGCAACTTTAAATGAATAAGTTAGACCCATCAATTTTCTGAATCATTATAATAGGGAGTTGTGTATAGCTCGTAACGATTTCCTCTGAAGTCGTTATGGGCTTTTTTATTTTTCCGGGGTATTGCACTGAAGATCATAAAGTAGAAAACCACCCAATCTAAAATTAGGTGGCAGGAATAAATGATAAAATTAGTCCGTGAAGCATAAAGAAGTCATGTAACCTAACATTAAAAGTAAGCCAAGACCGATTACGATTGAAGTGTCCATTAAAACTAACCTCCTTTAAAAAACGTACATAAGATTCATAATTATTGTACAATGAATAGAAAAAAGATGAAACCTTTTCTTCCATGATTCGTATATAATTAAGAGAGCATGTTTCTAAATTATACATATATTAGGTAGGTGGAGCGCATGAAAAAATGGTTATATAAATCACTCGTCGTATCCGTAGCCGTATTAACATTTGGCATGATTACGCCGAAACACGAGATATGGGCAAATTTTGAAGAGGAAATTAATTCGAATCGGGCGTTTGAACGGTCCGACAACAATCATACTTCCGCAGCCTATCAGCTCGATGAATTCTTAGTTGATGATTATAGTAGACTGACTGTTGAATCTATTACAGCCGCAGCAAAAGAGCAGTCTTATATGAAGTTTGGATCGCGTATTGGACCGGTCATTGAAAATGAATTTGACACGAATATTTTCCCAAAGATTGAGGAAGCAATTGCATTCACAGTCGATCGTTTAGGTGAGGACAAGCTTATGAATGCTGTTATTTCCGAAAAACCGAGTGGCGATTATGCTGAAAAAATTTTTCATATTACGGACAATGAATTAAAGCAAGATATTATTCGTTTCCACGTTCGAACAGAAAATCGTCCATTTGACGGTTATTATTACAATTTCCATTACCACACGTTTGAAGACAATTTCGTAAAGCATTATGATTTAGGCGAAATTTACTGGTCCAAAAACACACCGCCTAAGTGGTTGTCATAAAAAACTCGAAGCATCTACGAATTTTGTAGGTGTTTTTTTGTGGCTAAAACCTTGATATATAAGCATTTTCTCCGATTGTAGTCTCCGAATAATAAATTGCAGATTAGGTACTAATTTAATGAATATAACCATGTACCCCAAATTGTACCCCAAAATCACTCATTTTCAATTTCATCAAATTTATTTAAGGTAATAATTCCATCCATAATATTCGATGCATGGATTTCATCTTTTTCAAATGAATGAGCATAAACCTTATAAATTGTTTCTGGAGTATCACCAACTAATGCAGCGACCGTCGTAACAGGGACATTTTGTGATAGTTGAATGGAAACGAAGGTATGCCTCAAATAATGGGGGGTGAAGTGGGGGATATCTTCACGCTCACACATTAAGTCAATAATGCGCTTTAAGTATCTTTCTCCTAGTGGCTCTCCAGCATAGGTAACAAATACATGACCTTTAGGATTCCTATGGCCGCATGTATTCATTTTTTGATCATACCAAACTTTATAATCGAGTAAAATTTTCTTGATGTTTTCATTCATGGGGAATTTCCGATAACTATTTTTAGTTTTTGGTGACCTGGAGCCGTAACGATCTTTAGTTTTGTTAATGTAAATCACGTTATTCTCGAAATCTATATCCGATTCCCATTCTAGCGCTCTCAATTCCCCAGCTCTCATACCGGTTAGGAACAATAAACTCAAACATGTATAATGAGTAATTTTGTATTTAGTACGTGCAACCTCTAAAATCTTTTCGACTATTTCAATGGAAATTGCGTCACGCCTAATACTCTCGATTGCCTTATTTAAATTTGGGGCAGTAAATCTCTTTCGATCCAAAATTTCATTTTTCACTGCGAAAGAAAAAATCGCGTTAAGTCTACGATATATCGAGGAAAGGCTACCTTCTTTAAATTCCGCTTTGATTAAAGGGTCAAACAATTCCTTTTGAATAATTAAATTGTTAACTTTTTTTATTTTGTGTTTTCCGATAGCATTTAAGACATAATTATTCATCACATAATTATGATTTCTTTCAGACGTAGGCTTCCAGTTAGTTTGATTAGCTTGCACGTATTTCTCATTCAACTGTGCAACAGTTAAGTTCTCGTTTTTAACAAAACCTTGGTTGCCATCCAAAATGTGAGCCTTCAACTCGATTAAAGCGCGTTCAGCTTCTTCGATTGTGTAAAATGTTTGATTTGTTTTCTCTACACGTTTACCAGATTCATCGTAATACTTGTAGCGATAAGCATACTTCTTTACCTTTCCAACCTTGAACCAATAGATGCTATCTAGTTTTGTTTTATTCATTTTATATCTTGCCAATCAACTCACTCCTTATAAAATGAGAATATATGTTCTTTTATTGTTAAAAAAATTACCACCAATAGGCGGTATGTAAATTAAGTTCCAAGTTGTTTTACAGGTGTTTCAATCCAATCGAATTTTTCTAGGATGCCCAACGGCTCAAAGCATAACGTATAATCATCCACTAATATGTACAATCCATATTTGCTTTTGTACCATTTAAGGGCATCATCTAAAAACTCTTCCGTTACATCTAAATAATTCGCTAACTCGTAACTGTTAGTTAAATATTGATCATAAGCAGCAACGATTTTAGATAGAGGAACAAGTTTGTTATATGCCCATCGTCGTGCAATTAACTCTTGCTTACGATTAATAGAGTTGGATTGATCCAATATGTCTCCAACGGAAGTATGGTAATGCCCAAACTCTTCAGCGAGTACGCATTTCTTTTCTCGAAGTGTTTTTATACGTTTATTTAGTTGAATGATGTTATCTGAATATAAACCTTTAATTCTAGGAGCCATGTATCTCTCGTATATTTCTATATCATGTTGATAGACTTCTTCTTCAAGTTGCTCATAATTCATCAGAATCACTCCTGTTGCTTGTTGGCTCGCTTCATTCGTACAAACTCTTTAAACTGTGCGATTTCATCTAGTTCTTCTTCTGTCCATTCGTCACCGTCATGGTGTGCTGCTATTGTTTGTATCTCATAACTATCTGATGAACTATCTTGATTGCTACGCCCGAGTAAATAATCTGTTGTAACACCGAAGAAATCCGCTAATTTAGTCAGGGTGTCGTAATCTGGTTGAGTTGAAGATGTTTCATATCTGGCATATGTTGATCTATTGATTTTTAATTTATCCGTTAAATCTTTTTGAGAAAGATTCATTTTATCCCTTAACAACCTTAGACGTTCGCCATATTTCACATCAATCACCACCTTCTATAACAAAGTTTTGTTTAATTATAAGTGAATTTTATGCACATTAAAATATATGTGAATAAATTACACAAATATACTTGACTGTGCAAAAAATGCACGGTATACTATGTGTAAGAAATGCACAAAGGAGGTTTCGAAAATGTTTGCAGAAGTTATCAAAGCGCGTCGAATTGAGTTAGGATTGTCACATCAAGATGTTGCGAATTGTGTAGGTATTGAACGTTCTTATTACACAAAAATAGAAAACGGTTTAAAACCAAGCGTGAAAGTGGCGCAATTGATTGCTAAAACTTTAGGCGGTTTTGAATGGACGATTTTTTTTAATGAAATTTGTGTAGAAAATGCACAATCAAAAATTGCATAGGAGGGATGAGCGTGGAAAATAAAACAAACGCAGAAGAATTACTCCACCAACAGCTGGAACTATTGGCGGAGCGTAGCGCTAATGAGGCGTCGGTTGCAGATTTACCACAACTTACATTAGCCATGATTGAGTTGTACAAATGTTTACCTAATAAAAATCATTCGTTATCTTGGGATACTCCAGAGTTGGAAACTGTAGAATAAAATTTTCTGTAAGTTGCTGCAACTGAATCTTGAGTAGCATGAGATTGATTCGGATTATTAGATGATGCTCTTGAGCTTAAATGTTCTAAAAAAGCAACAGTAAGTTCTAATGCGATTTCTTTATCTGTTTTATTAGTCATTGTTTTTCACCCCACATTCTATTAACAGTTTAACAGATTGGGATACAAAAAATAGGAGGTTTTATCATGAATCAATTAGTTTTCATCGAAAACAAACAAGTCGTGACAGACAGCGTAACAATTGCAGAAGTATTCGGCAAAGAACATTTCAATGTAACGAATGATATAAAAAATCAAATTAGCAAGTTAACAGATGCTGGCGAAAGTGAATGGGGTGCCTTGAACTTTCAAGAGACCCAATACCAACATTCACAAAACAAACAATGGTATCCAAAATTCAAAATGACCGAGGACGGTTTCACTCTTGTTGCTATGTCGTACGTAACACCAGAAGCAATGAAGATGAAAGTGAAATTTATCCAAGAGTTCAAGCGTATGCGTGAATTTATCGAAAGCCAGCAACACAAGAAGTTTTCGGCACGTGAGCAGTTACTACTAATCATGCAGGCAAACGAGGAGACGGCTGAACGTGTAGATGCCATCGAAGAGAAAGTTAATATTTTGCACGATACAATGCGCATGGATAGTAAGCAAGAAAAGGAGATGAACTATTATGGTAAATCGATTGCTATGAAAGCGCTTGGTGGCAAAGAATCAAATGCCTACAAACAAATAAGTGGGCAAGCATTCCGTTCTCTCTGGAAGGATATGCACAATCATTTCGGTATCTCTTCTTATAAAGATGTTCCGAGATCCAAATTCGAAGAAGCGATGTACTTCATTTCGAAATGGCAACCTTCAACGAGTCTACGTATTGAAATCGAAAATTGTAACAAGCAAATGCAGTTAAAGTTGGTGAAATAACTTGGGTATCGTGAAACAACTCATCACTGAGGAGCAAGCAAAGTCGCTACAGGAAATTAGTGACACACTCAATAGCGCATTAGTTAACAAGCAATCAATGTATCAGGCTAAGATCATTGACGAAAATGGAGAAATCGATGTCATTGAGAATCGAGAACAACACTTGGAAAATGTCATAGATTGGGCATTAACCGCACTCGGTATAACGTTCGACTTTTTAGAATAAGGAAGGCGCCACACGAGCGCCTTTATATAGGAGGAAATAGTCATGATGCCTCAAACGCAAACAGAGAGCGCGTTAATTCTAACACTTTTCGAGATGTCGGGCATAACACCAGAAAAGGTTCATCAGCAATTAACAGAACTAGCTAACGATGCTGCTAAACCGCTAATCCTTTTTTGGGACATCAAAGACATTGTAAAAGCTACTACATTTAGTAGGAAATTTTTAGAGGACCACATTCTCACTGATTCACGCATCCAACGATATGAGCGTCAACGAGAGAAAGGTGGTAAGCGTGTATGGCTGAAAGAGCCAACAGCGAAAGCGATTCAAGAAATCATTATGAATGAATGGCTTTAAACCATCTGGTAGCAGTCCATAGTAATGGACCGCTAGATAAATCATAGCCGGGGCAATCGGCATTTAGAAGAGCTAGGGCTATAGCTCAATAGCAAGTTTGTCTTGCTAAATACATTATATAACTAAATTTCTATTAAATGTGTTCTATCTGCGAACATCGGCACCTGTAATAGCTGATGTTCGAAAATCGAACACAGGAAGGCGATGACTATGTTTGGAGAACATTTAAGATCATTTCGGGAGCAAGCCGGGCTAACCCAGCAACAACTTGCTGACAGAATATTTAAGTCTCGTACAGCAATTAGCAAAATGGAAAACGACGAGCAAGAAATTGGCATAACAACATTTAAAGAGTGGGCGATAATTACAAATTGCGAGATTCAAGCGATGACGGTTTTATTCGGCACAGAAATTTTTGCACAAGCAACACAGGTTTTATCCTTAGTACCAGCATTCATTCGATTTTCATTCTTTATATAGGAAGGTAGGGGATTACATATTCGAATCAAACCAAGAGTTTGGCGGATCATGACGGTCAAACAAAGATTACAAGCAATGTATTTTATAGCACAAAAAAACCGTTGATTGTTGGACCAATCAACGGCGGAAATAAAAGTATAAACAACTAACACAATTATACCACATGGAGGTTTCAAAATGAACGAAAAGGTAGCATTTGACATTATTAATAATCTAAAAAATGAAGCGATGGCTTTATACGAAATATATGCAGTTGGTCGTGAGGACGATATTGCCCAAGCGATACACAAAATCGTAGATGCGATAAACATCTTGGAACGTAAGGCATACGGTCAAGCCATCACGACAGTGTACGACCTTAAATAATAGACAGTGCGAGCACATCGCTCGCTCTCGTCAAGCAGCTTAAAAGGGCGCATGTCGCCTCTCCTAAACTTTTAAGTTGCTTGATGGGATTGACCATCAGAAAGGAGAGGGAAGATATGACTCTAACAATGGAGCAGGAACGACTCGTACTAGATAATACAAAATTCGTTCATTATATCGCTCGCAAATATTATCACGAAAATCTCTCGCATGAAGATTTAGCAAGTGTTGGCATGATTGGACTTATCAACGCTAGCAGAAGGTTTGATGAAAGTAGAGGTTACAAGTTTATCACTTATGCAACTTTGCATATTCGCGGAGAAATCCTTAAATCATTTAGAAAACCTCATTTAGAAACGGTATCACTCAATGAATTGGTTAAAACGAGCGAGGACACAGAACGCGTCGAGTTGATAGCGAGTAACGTGTCAATCGAACATGAAATACAAATGAAATTTGATATATCTCATGCACTCTCAAAATTAAACAAACGAGAACGCGAGATTATCGTTCGTCGATTCGGATTAAGAGGTGGCGATCCCTTAAGTCAATCGCAAACTGGTGAGTATTTGAATTTGAGTCAAATGTCTATTAGTCGTATTGAGAAAACGGCACTGGTGAAACTTAGACGTTTATTGGGGAGTGTAGCTTGATGGAGTTATCCATCAAAATAAAAAACCACTGCTGAGAACAGTGGCTTCAAAAAATATTAATTTAACGAAAGTATATCACAGGAGGAATCATTATATGAAGAAAATCGAATTAGTCGTGATGAAATTACGTAATTTTAAAGGTATCTCGTTATTGGATGTGGACGTGAAACGTGAAAATGCACGTATTTATGGTGACAACGCTACAGGCAAAACGACAGTGTTTGATGCGTTCCTATGGCTCCTTTTTGACAAGGATAGCAACAACGATTCAAAGTTTGCGATTCAAACGTTAACAGGGTCGGGGCATAAAGTGCACAACTTGGAGCACACGGTCGAAGGAACATTCCTGGTGGATGGTGTTGAGGTCCAACTAAAGAAAATTTATAGAGAAGTCTGGACGAAAAAACGTGGCCAAGCTAATAAAGAGTTTGGGGGTTATAAAACATATCACTTTGTGGATGATGTGCCGTTGAGTAAAAAAGAATACGTTGCAAAAGTTGAATCAATCGTACAAGAGGATGTATTCAAGCTATTAACTTCTCCTACCTACTTTAATGAAAATATTAAATGGCAGGAACAAAGAAACATTTTACTAGAGGTTTGCGGAGATATTTCCGACGGGGATGTAATCGCATCAGATGCAGCATTAGCAAAATTAAATGATGTGTTATCCGGCAAATCAATCGAGGACATGAAAAAGATCATTGCAAGCCGTAAAAAACATATCAATGACGAGCTTGAAAAAATCCCGGTACGTATCGACGAAATCCACAAAATGATTCCAGAAATGTCGGTGGATGTTGACGCTTTAAATGAACAAGTCACTTCATTAGAAGCTGAAATTAATAGTTTAAAAGACCAGCGCTATGCAGTTACAAACGGTTCGGCATTACTGGACAAGCAACACCAACTGAAAGAACTTGAAATGCAGTTAAACGATTTTAAACGCACTTTTGAATCAGATAGTAAAACGGAGATTCATAAGTTGCAAGTCCGTTTACAGGAACTACAAGGGAATATTCAAATTATCCAGTCAGAAATTCGCATGAACGATATGGAAAAAGAGTCTATTAATCGTGAAATTCAATCATTTAACAATCGCATTACACAGAACGAAACGTCTATGCAAAAGTTACGCGATGAATTTTCATCTTTAAATGAACTGACGTTCGAACATTCAGACGAACCCGAGTGCCCAACGTGCAAACAATCCTTACCGGATGAACAATTACAAGCAGCACGAAATGAAGCACTAGCGCAATTCAATGAGCGTATTTCTACTCGAAAGGTTGAAATTAAAGCGGAAGGCCCAGTGTTTGGTGAAGAAAACAAACAAATCCAAGCCAACATCCAATTGGCTAACGACAAACTTACTTCTATTATAGTGCCTAAATCAGAAGAGCTTAACGACAAATTAGCTACAGCAGAAAAAGAGCTTGCCAAATACAACGAAAAATTACAGCAAGCACAAACGGCAGTTCCAGACGTTACAACAGCAGATCAGTACAAACAATTATCTACTCAAATTACTTCTGTTAATGCGGAAATCACAAATATGAAAGCAAATGCAAATGAAGTTGTTGCAGATATCGATGCAAACATTCGCCAGCTAGAAGAGCAAAAACAAGGTGTTAACGCTGAACTAGCTCAATTTGCAAACGTAGAAGCTAGTAAAGTACGAATCACTCAACTAGAGGCAGACCAGCAACGATTAGCAGCTGAATATGAGCTGTTAGAAGGTAACTTATTCCTTATCGAAACGTTCACACGCAAAAAGGTAGAAATGCTTACAGAACGTATCAACAGCAAGTTTAAACATGCACGCTTCAAACTTTTCGAAGAGCAAGTCAACGGGGGCTTAAATGAAGTATGCGAAACGTTATACGAAGGTGTTCCTTATGGTTCTGGCTTAAATAACGCCGCAAAAATCAATGTCGGATTAGATATCATCAATACGTTATCGGCTCATTACGGCATCCAAGCTCCAATTTTTGTAGACAATGCCGAGGCTGTAACCAAGTTTATCGATGTGGACACTCAACTTATTAGTTTAATTGTTCCTCAAAGCTTTGAAAACTACCCAGAGGAAGTTGTAAACGTGCTTGTATCTGTCCACGGTAGCTACGAGAAGGCGAAAGCTGAATGGAAAAATAAGTACAGTCAGTTACAGATTGAACAGATTGGAAAGCAATCTAACGACATGAAGGAGGCTATCTAATATGTCTGAAAAAACATTCAATATTATCGAAAGCGCAAAAGCGCAAGCAGAATACTGCAAAGAAACTGGAGCTCCGCATTTCGCTCCACGCGGCGGAACTTGTTGGAACTGCAATAAAAACATTTACGAGGAATTACCTCATAGAAATCACACTAGCATTATGTGCGGAATTTCTGTGGAAGAAGCAAAAACACAATTAGTTACAGGTTGCCCACATTGCAACCGTAGCTATTGCGACTAAAAGGGGGAAATTTAACATGTCAAATCAAGTAGCTATTATTCAGCGGGATATTACAGATCAAGTCAACGGTAAATTAGGCGAGTTGCAACAAGAAGGGCTAGTAATTCCGCAAAATTATAATGCTAGCAATGCTTTAAAATCCGCATTCTTCAAACTTCAAGAAGTGAAGGATAAATCAAACCGTCCAGCATTAGAAGTGTGTACTAAAGATTCCATTGCAAATGCATTACTAGACATGACAGTTCAAGGGTTAAGCCCAGCTAAAACACAATGCTATTTTGTGGTGTATGGTACACAGTTACAAATGCTTCGCTCATATTTTGGTACACAACAAGTGCTTAAACGTTTAAGTGGCGTTAAGGACATTTGGGCGAATGTTATATATCAAGATGATGTATTCGATTACGAAAATTATCATGGTCGCGAACGTTTAATTAGTCACAAAACTGCTTTTGAAAATCGTGATAAGGATATTTTAGGAGCTTATGCAATTATCCAAACGGCAGATGATGAAGAAATTTTAACTGTTATGACTAAAAAGGAAATCGAAACATCTTGGGGGCAAAGTAAAACATCCCAAACTGTTCATAAAAAATTCCCGCAAGAAATGGCTAAGAGAACGGTTATTAATCGAGCTGCTAAGGCATTTATCAATACATCGGATGATAGCGATTTATTAATCGAAGCGATAAATAATTCAACTGAAAATGAGTACGAAAACGAACGCAAAGACATTACACCAGAAGAAAATATTCAGGTAGAAATTGAACAAAATGCTAATCAAGAAGTTTTGGATATTGCACCAACTAAACAACAAAAAGAACCTGTTGTCCATGTCCAAAATGCGCAAGTTGTCGAAGAGTACGAGCAACAAGAACTAATTCAACAAGATGATCCAGGATTCTAAAAATGATTGAAATCAAAACAATCGCTACAGGAAGTAAAGGTAACTGCTATCACATTAGTGATGGCAGCACCGCCTTACTACTGGAGGCAGGCATTTCATTCAAGCAAATTCAACAAGGCGTCAATTTCGAAACTAGCAATATAGCAGGTGTATTAATATCACACGAGCATATGGACCATTGCAAGGGTGTTGAGGGCTGTTTAAAACGTGGGATGAAGATTTACATGTCGCAAGGCACAAAAGACGGTATGGGCTTAACTGATGTGCAAATTCGCGTCGTTAAAAGCAAGAAACAGTTTCTTATTGGTACATGGACGATTTTACCGTTTGACGTGCAGCATGACGTGAATGAGCCGTTAGGGTTTTTGCTCCAATCAGATAACGGGGACAAGCTATTATTTGCTACTGATACGTACTACGTCAAATACCGATTCACTGGACTTACTCATATACTCATCGAATGTAATTATGACCAACAGACGTTGGACGAAAATGCAGAAAGTGGCCGCATTCATCCATCTATGCGAAGGCGAGTAATGAAATCACATTTTAGTTTAGAAAATCTATTAAACTTCTTTGCTGCTAATGATTTGAGCAAAGTCCAAGAAATACATTTGCTCCACTTGTCAGACAACAACAGCAATGTGGAGCGCATTTTTAAAGCAGTTGCAAGGGCAACTGGCAAGATGATTTATATACCTTAGGAGTGATTTTTATGGAATGTCCATACTGCACAGGTCCAGTAGAGTTCCTTTCCAGTAAACAATTCTACGGCAAGGACTATGGCACGAATGTATACGTTTGTTATCCATGCGATGCCTATGTTGGCACACACGGCAAAGGTAAAACGCCACTAGGTACATTAGCAAATAAACCATTGCGTCAATTACGAATGACAGCACATTCAATTTTTGATCCATTGTGGAAGGGCAAATTCCGCAAAATGGGACGTAATGGAGCTTATCGTTTGATGCAAAAACTTATGGATTTACCACCACAAAAGGCACATATAGCGATGTTCGATGAAGATCAATGTCGTTTGTTAATTAGCAAGGTTAAAGAATATAGAGGGCTTCAATAGATTGGGAGGGCAAAACATATGGCAGTAGCATTAAAAAATGAAATCGAAGTAGTAGGGCGCGAAAGATTAACTCCAGCATTAGAGGTAGCAAAGAAATTTGTGTGTACATCACAAAGTAGACCAGCATTAACTTATGTAGCTGTAAGAGAAAATGGAGAAATCCAAGCTACCGACAGTCATCGAGCAATTGTATTAAAAAACATTCATTCGTATAAAGAAAATTTGATGCTGAATCATAAAACGTTGGATTTGATCAGAGGTTACAACTTTCCAGAATTAGCGAAATTAGTAGAGGTTAGTGAGAAGTTACAAGCTTCTTTCAAATTATCTAAAGGAGATGCAATGCAGCTAATTCCTGCACTTAAATTTATCAAATCTAGCAAGTTTGATTGTGTGAAATTTACGTTTACAAAAGAATCTATCGAACTCACGGTGCCTGGTATGCAAATAAAGTTAGAGGGCTTTGAACTAGATATCGATCAGCACTTAGATAGTGAAAATACTCTTTCGTTCACGCCTGCATATTTATTGGATGCTTTAGAAGCTTTTATTAAATTTTCTGCTGATGAAAATATCACCGTTTTCCATCAAGGACCATTACGAATATTTATTTTAGAAAACGATGATATGACAATCGGGGTTTTACCACGGAGAGTTTACTAGGAGGGCTAGGGCAATGGCTAAAGAAGAAATATTGAAAGACTTAGAGCGTCAAATAGCTCTAAAAAGCATGATCAATCGGGCGTTACAAGTTTTTCCGAAAGCGTTCATCAATCCAAATGACGAAATTATTTTAGTGCCAAGATACAACCTTTATTTCCGTTTAGATAATGTCGATTCGGAGCTTGTATTCAAATGCAAAATGTTTGAATGGTTATCGCGATCGATTGCTAAAGGTTTACCTACACGAGCTGCTAATAACGTATTAAGGAACTTTAATTACTTATTGGATACAAATTTTACTCGCATAGAAATGGATATGATTTATGACCGTTTGGGCAATGGCGTCAACCGCATTTTATGTATCGATTTTATTAAACTGGGCTACGACATGGATTTATTAAAGCGAGATTAGGAGGGCTAGGGCAATGGCTGAAATCACTTGGATAAAACTTAAGACAGATATGTTCGACAGCACGAAAATTAGGCTTATCGAAAAATTACCAGAGGGCGATACGATCTTAGTCATTTGGATTAAATTACTGACGGCTGCTGGTAAGGCGAACAGTAATGGTTACATCATGTTAACAGAAAATATTCCGATGAACGTTGAAGAAATGTCGGTTGTATTTGACCGCCCACTTAACACCGTCAGATTAGCGTTAGAGGCTTTTAAACGTTACGGGATGGTTGATGTAGAGGATGGCGAATTAGTCCGAATAGCTAACTGGGAAAAGCACCAAAACATTGACGGGATGGAGAAGATACGTGAACAAAATCGGTTGCGTAAACAAAAGGAACGTGAACGAAAAAAGGCATTAGCGGCACCAAAAAATGACATAGTTGAACCTTGTCACGTGACAGTCACGACGAATCACGCAACAGAAGTAGAAGAAGATATAGAAGTAGATAAAGAACTTAAAAGATCTACTGCTGCTATTACTAAAGCTTCGCCTCCAGTTAACATAATTACATTTTTCCAAGAAAATATCCGTTTCAATTTATCACCTTTTGAAACAGAAACTATTATTCACTGGGAAAATGAATATCCTTATGAACTAATCATTGAAGCGATGAAACGAACGGCAATGGCTAACGTTACAACTCTACGTTATACAGAAGGTATTTTAATAGATTGGCAGAAAAAGCGCTTAACAACTTTAGCAGAAATCCAACGTGACGACGAAGCATTCAATCAAAAGAAAGGTGGAAAACGTTATGAAACCAATACAAGGGGCGTTCAAACAAATAGCGGAAATCGTGGGTCAGAACATGACGACTTCTCCTTATAAACTTTGCTCTATCTGTAATCAGCAAGTACCAGCAATGGAAATCGACGTATTAGGTACAAAACGCTGGGTACAACCAAAATGCAAATGTGAGGTTGAAGCCTTTGACGCTGAACAAAAGGAATTTCAAAATTATCAACGTGAACGTGAAGTACGCGAGCTCTTTGCAATTAGCCAAGTAGGTGACCGTTATTTACAAGCCGATTTTAGTAACTTTGAGGTACGGGCAGGTTCTGAAAATGCTTATAAAATTGCGCAATACTACGTGGACAAGTTCGAAACGTTTGGGCGTGAGAGCATTTTGCTTTGGGGTGATCCTGGTAACGGCAAAACGCACCTAGCGGCAGCTATCCATAATGCAATGCGAGAAAAGGGATTAGTTGTTGTCTTTGTATCGATGCCTGACTTGCTTAGCAAGATTAAAGCCACGTTTAACCGCAACAATAAAGAGTCAGAGGAACAGATATTAAAAGCTTTATCAATTTGCGACTTACTCATTATTGATGATTTAGGCGCAGAGAAAACGAGCGATTGGGTGGAGGAAACGATTTTCAAGATTATCGACAACCGCTACCGCCGCAATAAGCCGATTTTAGCCACTAGTAATATGTCACCAAAAGATTTACCGGAGCAATTAGGTAAACGCTCAAATGACCGTATCGTTGAGATGATGCAACCAATCGAAAATAAGGCGACGAGTTACCGCCGTGAGCATGCAAAGGAACGGTTTGGGCAATTTAAAGCCTTTTTGCAGGAAAACGAGGGCGCTTAAATTCTTTTAAAAAATATAAATCGACCATTTTGTTGGAGTTAACGAAATGGTCGGGATGGAGGATAACAAATGACTGAACAATTCGCGCTAAACATGCTAGTACTGAACGGTGTTAATTATCACAAATACGGCAACGAGCAATTTAAAACAGACTTCCACTTTTGGATGCAACAGCTCCATAAAATAAAAGGTTTCGCAACGATTGAGGAAACGTGCAATTACTTTGACCATTACGGCGATAGCTTAGGAGTTCAAGCAGCATGACAAAACAACAAGTAGATCAAGCAATTAGTGAATTAATCAGCGAGTATGTATTTCCTTATGAGGCATTAGTGGACGTACATACGAGATTGCTAGGCTGTACAGATGCATATTACGCAGCCCAGCAGTTGCGCTATCTTCAAAATTTAGTTAATGCCGGTATGGCTAAGAAAAGGGGCGAGACTGTTGAAAGTTAGCGAGTTCGAAAAATTATCATTTGCACCATTTTCCGATGAATGTACGACTTTTGAAAACGTGAGGGTGGTTCGTTTCCAGGAGGGAATGGTAGGTGTCGTCATGAATAACGGTTTAGGAGAAAAGATTGTGTTCACAAACACGAAGCCTTTTGCCATTTATTACGACACTACTTCTTCGAAAATATTAAATGTGTTGCAGATAGTGCGATTTGAATCAGACAAGATGAAGATCAAACACAGTTTAAAAGAAATGTTGGAACTGTCGGATATAGAAAAGCGGTTGAAGATTTGGATTGAGCATTCGTTGGAGGTGCCAGCATGAATTTAGAAAAGTTATTTGAAACACAGGCTCAATTGGATGGGCACATTTATACAAAGCATCCGGAATTACGGGGGCAGGATAATTTGGATTGGAAGTTGTTAGCGTTACAAGTGGAATTAGCTGAATGTGCTAATGAATGGCGTGGGTTTAAGAAGTGGAGTACTGATCAGGAGCCAAGAACTTTCGAAAAAGTTGAATGTGCAACGTGCCAAGGAACTGGCGATGAAAATTATGAAATGGTGCAAGAAGCAGCGGAAGGGAACGGAAGCCATGAATATATTCAGTGCGAAGAATGTAAAGGTACTGGGTATGACGGAGAACGAAATCCATTGCTCGAAGAATACGTAGACTGCTTACACTTTGCACTTAGTATTGGTATCGAATTACAGATATACAACTTTAATTTCATCTCTATAAATAGCCAACAACCTACTATGGACTTGTTTATGGAAGTGATGGCATTTACGACGGAATTGTACTGGCATCACCGTAATGATGGGATGATAAAAGAGAAAGAATCGACTTACAAATCTGTTCTTTACCACCTTTTAGATCTAGGGCAAACGTTAGGCTTTGAATGGGAACAAGTCGAAGCAGCTTACTACGCTAAAAACAAAGTAAACCATGAACGTCAGGAGAGTGGTTACTAATTCATGAGATATATCGAGCTGGTTAAACGTCTAGGTCGTAGCAAGTATTTTATCGCTGGGCATCTCACGAATGAGGAAATTTACTACCTGAGAAAAGAGGGCTATCGGGTTGTGGTGAAAGAAAAGTTAGTAGCTTAGGAGTGATAGGGCAATGATTCAATTTACAGTACCAGGGGCAGTACAAGCGCAGGAGCGACCAAGATTCAGCCGAGCAGGGAATGGCGTCAGAACACACGACGCTCCCAAGTCTCGTAACTATAAAGAGTTGGTCAAGCTCGTAGCATGGGAGAATAAGCCACAAGAGCCGATTATGGAGCCTATAAGGTTGAAGGTGGATGTATTTATCGTCCCACCAAAGAAGTACCACACAAAGCCAAAACAAGCGCTTATTGATAGTGGTGAGTTACGACCGACGACTAAGCCAGATTTAGATAATTTGGTTAAGGGCATTAAGGATGGCTGCACGAAAATCATTTGGCATGATGATGCGCAGATCGTTGAGATGGTTGTACGTAAATTTTATGATATGACACCGAGGGCAGAAGTGAGCGTAGAAATATTAAGTAATTAAAACAATGTTCGTGTATGGATCCTGAAAACTATACGTGGATCCATACGATTGTTCGGAATTGAACAAATCCACTCAAAAGGAAGGAGGATATAAATGGTTTATCGTCAAGTATCGATAGCTAGAGTAATGCGTAAAATCGCAATAAATGACTATGAAAATATTTATTTTCAAGATAGAGATGGCACTAAGAAATTGTTACAACTTAAAGGTTACAGTTGGAGATTAGACGAGTATAAAAAGTACAACTTTTTTGAATTAGAAATTTAAGCATTTGAATAAAATTGATAAGTAAATTTTAAAAATAAGGAGGAAAACGATTATGAAAGAAATTGGATACAACGTTAAATGTTCTAAGGGCAATATTATTAAGTTGCATGATATATGTCGTTCGATTAGCACAAAGGAAATCGTGATTATAGGTGAAGGTGTTAATGAAGTACATCAAACTAGAGGTTTAGTTGCTGATAACGAGGTTACTGGCGCAGGGGATTGGTTGACTGTTTATCCTGATGGAGAATTAGAAGTGTTATGTAATTTTACTGATGGATCAACAGATTAATCAACATTTCGTCAATGTTAATAAAAAAATGCGTAGGAAAGGAGTGGGTAGTGTGAGTGGTAAATTTAGGGGATATGACATTCATGAAGTCAACGGGGCATGGTATTTTTCTGATACCAATGAAAAAGTAGAGAGCACTTGGCATAAACGCGCTTGTGGTCATTGCAATCTCCCGAATACGGCAGAAGGTCATGATGGGTGCTTAGGAACGCTGCCGAATATCATGAATGCATGTTGTGGTCACGGTGTAATAAGTGATTCCTATGTGCAATTTTCGGACGGGTATTGTGTATATGGCGAGGGTGCAATTATGGTACAAGGAAAACTAAAGCAGCAACATAGTGACATGTAGGGGGATGAAGAAAATGAAAGAAGAAATAATGCAGTTTATTTATACATGTGATATTTGTAAAGAGAAAGGATTGGCAAACGAAAATATCCACTCGCATTCGTATTCAGCTTTATTTGTAGGCACTATTTACGAAAGGAATATGCAACCCGCAGAATTATCATCTTTCGAAAAAGTGAAATTAGACTTATGTGATGAATGTTTCAAAAGGTCATTAGATGAAGTAATAAAACTCAAAAGAGTAAGCTACCAAAATGAAAATATATACGGCTTTTGGAAATACGACGAAATCAAGTTCGGTTAGCTTGCTAAGTATTTTGTAAAAAGAAAATAGTGAAGGAGAAATATAAATGATACCTAAAGTTATTGATGAACTGAACGAAAGGATGGAAAGAACGCAAGATAATGAAGAGTTAGAGCAATACGAAGCGTTAGAATCATTTTACGACTGGTTTGTAGAGAATTTTGTCTATTGAATTTTGGGCATAAAAAAAGACCGAAGTCCGTACACCTCAGTCAGCAAAATTATACTCTATTAGTTTAGCGTATAGCTCCCTTTGTTACAAATAATCCGACAACATTATTATAGCATAAGGGGGCAATCTTATGGCAGGGCAAAAGCAAGTAACCGTTTCAAAAGGTAACATCATGCAATGGATTGAAGATTACCATTGGATGATTGAAACAATCAAGGAATCAGAAGTTGAGGAAATTGCAACTGCGTTACCAGTAGCGAAAGTCGCTGGATATGGAATTGAAGCGACAATGCCAAAAGCTAGTGGTGGTGTAAGTGATCCTGTATTTTATGAGGTGAATCGCCGTACGCAATATGGTGGGTTACGTATATTACAGTACAAGCGCAAAGTGAGTGAAGTACAAAAGCGTATTTGTTTTGTGGAGGGCGATCGAGAGCAAGAAGTTTTGTTCCGCCTGTTAAATGGGGATAGTTTGCGAGCTGTAGGAAGAGCTATGCAATTATCTGGGCAAACCATCTCCCGCATACGCGAACGAATTATCGATATGATGTTGGAGCAAAAGTGACAGGTGTGACGAAAATTTGTTTCTTTTAATCATATGCTATATGAAATATCTTTAAGATGTAGATTTCCATTTTTACCACAAAATAAAAACGAGAGGGCTATCTACTGTACAACGACAAATTAATATTGATCAATGTGTTTGAGAGTGTAACGTGAGCGGCGTTGCACTCTTTTTCTATTCAAAAAGGAGGGAGATTATGAGATACGTATTGATGTGTGAGGATTGCGAACGACCTGCTCCAGTTATCGGTCGTAAAGTTGGGCGTACTATTGTTGGTCATGAGACTGTTAAAAAAACGGTGCCTAGTAAGTGCGTGTGTGGCGGTAGGATTGTGCCTATGATTGAGTAGGGCTTTGAATAGTGCGTATTGCTAGTTTAGGGGTGCGTGCTGTTGAGAGTGAAAAAAGTTGTAGTAATATATTCCTATCTGATTTATTATTGGGTGGGAGGTAGATTATGAAAAAAGGATATATCAGTATAGTACATTTAATTTACATTATTATTATTTCTGTAATTTTATTAGCATTTATTTTAGTTATTGCTTTTGGAAACACAGAAACGGCAAACACAACTATGGGAACAGCTTCAACAGTTTCATCTTTAATATTATCTGTAATTGCAATTGTAATGACAATTACGGATGTTGCAGGACAAAGAAATACAGTCAGCGATATAAAAGAATCTGCTGAAAAATTACAAACTAATTTAAGCACAGTAAATAAAAGTATCGAGGAAATCGGTCAGTTAAAAGAAGATTTAATGGAATCGATGAGAGCAATCAATGTAAGTAATCAATCAATTATAAAAGAGATTTCTACATTAAAAGGAAAATACGAAAAGAATGATGGTGAAGAACCGAAAATTGAAAATCAAGAAATTCTTAAAGATTTGAATGAGTTAAGTGAACGATTGAAAACAGTATATGTAAATCCAATCGCTAAAAAAGCTCATTTCCTTTCAATGCCTGATAATAATTCAGATTTTGAAGATCGAATTATATTAAACAGGATTTTGACCTATCTAGTAAGTCATATACCCGAAAAATTTAAACTATCTGATGTGATTTGGATGTCTGAAGAACTAAAAATTTCGCGCTCTAGACTAAAGAGCGAACTAAATAAATTAGTTAATAAAAAAATTCTATCCCGTGATGGGGAGTATTATATTATCCAAATAAAATAACATCCTTCGGGGTGTTTTTTATTTCCTAAGCATTTAGCATAATGAGTTGGAAATAAAATAATATTAGTGTAATAGATTCCCACTTGATTTATGATTGAGTGGGAGGTGAGGATAATGAGCAATATTAATGAAATGAAAAGTCAATTGTTAGAAATATCTGGAGTAAGTAGCGAAATACTAGATAATGAAATCATTCAAGTACTCGTAGATTCTTCAAAAATTGCTAATGTTGCTACTAGCATCTTAAACACACTAGCTGAAAAGAAATTTACTATTTTTTTAAAAAGTTTAAGTGGCGATCATTTAAGTGAAAAACAACAACAGAAGTTAAGAGAGTATTTGAAAAAAGAAAAAAGGAAAGATTTCGTTTTAGAGTTGTACAGAAAAGTAATTGAAAGTCAAACAAATAAGGCTCCAATAGTCTTAGGAGTTATTGCAAACGAAATAGTATTTTCTGATAAAGATGCGTCACATGAAGATTTGATTTGTATAAATGCATTGATACAATTTTATGATTTTGATTTTGAAAATCTAACATTATTGCACACCTACGTATCACAACGTGATAGTAAATATTTCACTCTGTATAATAAAAAATTAAAAGATTTTTTATCAACGAAAAAAGTCGATATAACAAGCTTAATGTTAACTTTAGAAAAATGCGTTAATTTACAAATGATTAAAAAGGAATACGAATCTAATATATCCGTTGACATAGATGTCGATGGTGAAAGTGCGGATGTTTCTAATCAAGAAGTAGATGAATTTTATTCATTTAATTCTGTGGGAGAAAAGCTTGTAACTTATATAAAGAAAGCAAAAATTGTTGAGTTGTAATTAAAAATGTATTTTTAGTCACGCTCACTCGAGCGTGGCTTTTTATTTTGAATTTCGAAGGTGTTTTTGATTCGCAGACATTTTGACAAAGTCGGTAGAAATGGAATAGGGTAATTCGGGGACATATGCAGAGCAAAATGAATTTGATAATATGCTAGTATCGACAATATATGAAAACGTCGGCTCCCCTTGGGTCGGTGTTCTCCTTGTTTACATGAACAAAAATAATAAGAACAAACATTTGTGAGAATGTTTATTTTGTTTATTTTGGATTATAGAGTATAATTTGTATAAAATTGTAGATAAATAGGGGGATGAAGGTGAGTTTTGTTTCAGTAGTGGGTATGCATAACTTTATTTCAGTGGTTGCGGATAAAAGAGCAACAAATTCAGAAACAGGTGAAATAATTACGGAAAATTATTCTAAGATTAGAGTATTTAATGATAGTCAATTTGTTTCTTGTACAGGAAAAGCGAATGCGGCTGAATTTGTATTTAAACAATGCAGTGATGTAGGTTATTTAGATTTAGCTAAAGCGGCTCAAGAACTTAAAGAACTTATACAAGAAGCTCCAGAATATAAAATTGATAATTTATTAGGAGTAATTGGAGGGAAAAATAATAAAGGGGAGCTTGCTTTCTATACCTTTACAAATAACCCTGACATAAAAGTTGAAGAATATAAACCCAATGGAACTAATATGAGTTTCACATTTTTGGCTAGTGGTAAAGTAAAAGAAAATAATTTAGATTTAGATTTCGAATTTAAGAAATTGTATGAGGAAATGAAACCTAGAGACATTGAAGAGATAATTAATTTACAAAAAAACTTGAATGATAAGGTAGCTGATGTTGATTTCACAGTAAACAAAACTATAGATTATATAGTTCTTACTTAATCGCTGGCAGCAAAAGGGGAAAATAAGTATTACTTATAGGTATGAAATTTAAGCACCCAATTTATTTTGAGTGTTTTTTCTATTGCCTAAAAATAAACTGAGCGACTAGCATAATGAGGTGATGCCATTGGGAAAGTCTTTTGTAGGAGGTTGTAAAATGGACAGAATGATAGATTTATTGAAAGAACCAGTAAGATGGGAATTTGATGGTTCAGAGAAAGAATTTGAAAATAATGTTGTGATGCATATTGAAGAGATATGCCAATTTTTGAATTTACCTAAGATTGAATCAGTCCATAGGCAAAGACAAATTAAATTAGACGATTTTCAAGTGATTTTTGACATCGTAGTAAAGCACATCGATTCAACTGCGACGATATTTGAAGTGAAGAAGGCAAATAATAAACACCCTTCCACTGGTACTTTTAATCAAATGCAGGGCGTAGGACAATTATTGCTATATCAAAATGTATTTGAACTTGTTACAGGTGGTAAACCAAGACTTGTATTAATCGATAACAAAATATACGAAAGAACAATTTGGGCTTTTGTGAATAATAAGTTACCCATTACATTAGTGGATTTCCAAAAAGATAGAATATTTATTCCGTATAGAGCCTGGTAAGGGCTCTTTTTTTACGTCTTAATTAAAAGGAGTGAGGTGGTATGTAGTGAAACTGACTATTAAGCAACAAAGATTCGCTGATTACTATATCGAAACAGGAAACGCTACAGAATCAGCTATTCGCGCAGGGTATAGTGAAAAAACTGCTAGAAGCATCGGGCAGGAAAACCTTACAAAACCTGACATAATAAAATACATCGAAAAACGAAACGAAGAGTTAGATGACGCAAGAATAGCTGATATAAAAGAAGTGAAACAGTTTTGGACCGTTGTGTTAAGGGATGAAACGCTCGAGACAAAAGATCGTTTAAAAGCTTCGGAATTTATCGCTAAAACGAATGGCGCATTTATAGATAAGGTCGAGCACAGTGGAGAAGTAACCAATACGGTCGTCGAAATGACATCTGAAGAACGACATAAAAGAATAGCTGAATTGAAGGCGAAGTTAAAATGATTACAGATGCAGAATTATTAGAGTTAGAAACGCTGCTGCAGCTTGAAGCTCTCGATGAAGCAAAAACGAATTTCTTTAAGTTTTGCAATGTGCTCGCTCCTTCTTTTTATAAAGAGAGTCGAGCCTTTTTAATTTATATGTGTGATGAGATGCAAGACTTTTATGAATCTGATGATGAGGTAATGATCGTAAACGTTCCTCCACGTCACGGGAAATCACGAACGGCATCTATGTTCGCTAAATTTGTATTCGGCCAGAATCAAAGTGAAAAGATTATGACGGGTTCCTATAACGAAATGCTATCAACTACATTTTCCAAAGCTGTACGAAATGATATTTCAGAGGTTAAAGGGGATAAGGATAAATTAGTATATAGCGACATCTTCCCTGATACGCGTATCAAGCATGGGGACGGTGCAATGAACTTATGGAGCTTAGAGGGTGGTTACAATAACTATTTAGCTACATCACCTACTGGTACAGCGACAGGGTTCGGTGCTTCTTTACTTATTATCGATGACCTAATCAAAAATGCTGAAGAGGCTTTTAACGAAGGTGTGCTTGAAAAGCATTGGGAATGGTTCACAAATACGATGCTTTCTCGAGTTGAAGAAGGCGGGAAAATAATCATCATTATGACGCGTTGGTCCTCTAAAGATTTAGCAGGGCGAGCGCTTCTTCATTTTAAAGAAGAAGGTAAAAAAGTCCGTCATATCAATTTAAAGGCGCAACAAGAAGATGGCTCAATGCTATGTGATGAAATTTTAAGTCGTAGATCATTCGAAAGTAAAACTCGTGCAATGAGACCGGAGATTGCCGCTGCTAACTACCAGCAAGAGCCTATTGATGTTAAAGGACGATTATATAGCAAATTTAAGACATATGACGGTGAGCTGCCGCAGTTTAAACAGATTAAGAACTATACAGATACGGCAGATACAGGTGAGGACTTCTTGTGTTCAATCAATTACGGCATCACATTCAATAATGAAGCGTATGTACTCGATATTCTTTATACGAAAGATGGCATGGAAGTGACTGAACCAAAAACGGCGGAAATGCTTCATAAAGATAAAGTAAATGTATCTGACATTGAATCAAACAGTGGTGGACGTGGCTTTGCTCGAGCAGTCGAACGATTACTCAAAACGAACCACAATTCAAATTTCACGCGTGTTGAGCCATTCCATCAGAGTAAGAACAAACAAGCGCGTATTTTATCTAATGCCACATGGGTAATGGATCACATATATTTCCCTAGTAACTGGCGTGAGAGATGGCCCGAATATTTCAAAGCAATGACCGAATACCAACGCGAAGGTAAAAATAAACACGATGATGCACCAGATGCTACAACTGGTATTGCCGAAAAGATTGATGGCGGAAGCACATACAGTTTCGATTAAAAAAGAGGTGATTAAATGACAGGTTTTTTCCCGTTCCAAGGGGCTGTAACCGATACAGATATATTAAATGAGCACGTAACGGCTGGGACAAATAAAATCATTAGCAACATTAAGTTTCTAGAAAACGAAATTAGTAAATTTAAATCGTCTGAAAAGCGTAAATGGATGTTAGTTGGCGAGGCTTATTACGAGGGGGAGCAAGATATTTTAAAGCGCAAACGCCGAATTATTGGTAAAGGTGGACAGTTAGAAATTGCGCAAAACCTCCCGAATAACAAAATTTTAGATAACCAATATGCCAAACTTGTTGACCAAAAAGTAAACTACCAGCTAGGTAAGCCCATTACATTGGAGTCCGAAAACAAGCCGTACTTAAAAGCGCTTGAGAATATTTTTAACCGCCGTTTCCATCGTACACTAAAAGCAGTCGGTCAAGACGCATTAAACGGTGGGATTGGATGGTTATACCCTTATTACAACGAACATGGGGAATTTACAATTAAAAGATTCCCACCGCATCAGATTATCCCGTTTTGGCATGATTCAGAGCAAACTATTGTTGATTTCGCTATCCGCATTTATACAACGACTGTTTATGAGGGCGAAAAAGAAGTAGTTAAGGAAAAAGCAGAAGTCTACAGTACACAAGGCGTGGATTATTACGAATGGTTTAACGGTCGTTTGGTACCAGATGTAACAACTCAAACACAACCTTATATTACAATTTCAGATGGTGAGAACGAACACGGTGTTAACTGGCAGCGAGTTCCGTTGATTCCGTTTAAATTTAATAGCAAGGAAATACCACTGATCAAGCGTGTTAAGTCGTTACAAGATGGCATCAACATTATGCTTAGTGACTTTGAAAATAATATGCAGGAAGATGCACGTAATACCATCCTTGTAATCCACAATTATGACGGACAGGATTTAGGTCAATTCAGACACAATCTTGCACAATTTGGAGCTGTTAAAGTACGTTCAGCAGATGGCGCTAAAGGTGGCGTTGATACGTTGACCATTACGGTTAATGCCGACAACTACAAATCTATTCTTTCGCTATTCAAAAAAGCACTTACAGAAAACGGTCGCGGCTATGATGCAAAAGATGAGCGTATGAGTAACAATCCAAATCAGATGAATATCCAGTCGATGTACAGCGATATTGAGCTTGATGCGAACGGTATTGAAACCGAGTTCCAAGCTTCATTTGAGGAATTGCTATGGTTTATTAATCAGCATCTAGCTAATACAGATCAGGGTGACTTTGAGGGTGAAACTGTTGATATTACCTTTAACCGTGACATTCTTATCAATGAAAAAGAAGTCGTGGAAGTGCTTGAGAAATCCCCTTACATGCCATTGGAAAGCCGTTTGGCACAGCACCCGTATGTTAAGGATGTTCAGTTGGAACTTAGACGTTTGAAAAAAGAGCGACAGGAAGAAATGAATATGCATGATAATTACGATGAAACATTTAAGCAAAAACGAGGAGGTAATAATAATGGCGAAATATCGTAAAAAGCCCGTTGTGATTGATGCATTCAAGTGGACAGGTGGACATGACCAAGTCGAGGATCCCGAGTGGATTATTGAAGCAATAAAAAAAGGTGAAGTACGAATCAGTGGTTTAAACGACACCGAAATATGCATGCAGATAGATACATTGGAAGGAGTTGCGACTGCTCAAAAAGGTGATTATATTATTCGTGGAATCCAAGGTGAGATTTATCCATGTAAGCCAGATATCTTTAAAGCTACTTACGAATTAGTTGGTGAGCTAAATGGCGAAGAAACGTAATTATTGGCGCCAACGATTTGAATTGCTAGAAGATGCCCAGCACAAGCGCTCTATCTTTTATTACGATGATCTTGAAAAAGCATATATTCAAACTATGAATGAGCTCGAAAAGGATATTTTGAAGTGGTACAACCGCTTTGCTACTAACAATGAAATTTCACTCGATGAAGCTAAACGTTTGCTCAAATCAGATGAGCTACGTGAATTTCAGTGGACTGTTGACGAATATATCAAACATGGCAAAAAGAACGCACTCAATCAGAAGTGGATGAAACAACTTGAAAATGCATCGTCACGTGTCCACATTTCTCGTTTAGAGGGCTTGCGGATGCAAATACAACAGCATGTGGAAAAACTGTATGACGGGCATATCAAAGGCTTTGAGGAGTTTATTGCGGAAAGCTATCAATCACAGTATTACCATACGGCATTTGAAGTACAAAAGGCTTTTAACGTTGGTTTTACCATGCAGGCACTCGATGAGCGACTACTAACTAAAATCATTAGTAAGCCTTGGACGGCTGACGGAATGACGTTCAGCGCTAAGATTTGGCGTGACAGGGGCTTGTTGATTGATACGTTACACAAGGAGCTTGTTCAATCTATTGCACGTGGACTTGGTCCTGAAAAGATCGTTAGTGCCGTGCATCAAAAATTAGGTTCAACAGCATCGAGAAATCAAGTGCGCCGTTTGGTTATGACCGAATCGGCTTTTTTTAGTGCATCGGCTCAAAAGGATGCATTCAAGGAACTAGATGTTGAACGGTACGAGATCATTGCTACATTGGACAGCAAGACCAGTGACATATGCCAGTCGATGGACGGAAAGGTGTTCAAGATGGTTGATTTTGAACCAGGTATTACAGCGAATCCTTTTCATCCGTATTGTCGTACCACAACAGCACCGTTTTTTGATGATGAATTTGATTTATCACAACGTGCTGCACGTGGTAATGACGGACAAGTTTATTACATTGATAGCAATATTAAATATCCTGAATGGGAAGAGAGGTTCGTTGCATGAGCGTGACTTTTTTAATTTGGTTTGAAATTGTAAAGATAATTTTAGTGCTAGGGTTATTAATTCTAGGTATTACTTGGGCTACTTATGGAGTCCTTGCAGAAAAGGAAAGAATACGAGCCTTTAAAGGGCTCCAAAAAGGCTTTCATGTTGAGTTTAAAAATGTTCAGAATGAGTTAGACATTGACGCGGTTTGCGATAAAATCAATCAGCAATTAAGAAAGTTAAAAGAAAATTAACGCAAGAAAGATGTTTACATGAAGCACAAAGTAGTCGTAGCGATACGGCTTTTTATTTCGTCTTTTGCTCGTAGACATTAAAGAACGAGTTTTTCTATAACTATCCCAATAAAGGAGACTATTACAATGACAAAAGAACAATTAATTGCGCTAGGTCTTACCGAAGAACAAGCTCAAACAATATTAGATGGTTACGGTCAGACAGTACCAAAAAGCGATTTCGACAATAAAGTTAATGAGCTCAAAATTGCGAATGACACAATTGCGGAACGTGATACACAGTTAGAAGATTTAAAGAAAATCGATGCTGCAGGACTTCAAACGAAAATCACCGAATTGCAGCAAGAAAATGCGCAAGCGAAATTAGATCATGCTAACCAACTAAAAGATGAGCGCCTATCTACTGCCTTGAAATTAGCGTTAACAGGTAAAGTGCATGATGTTGATTTAGTTTTAGGTCTAATTGACAAAGAACAAATCGAGCTAGATGAAAAAGGAAATATCACAAAGGGACTGGATGAGCAGCGTAAAACGTTGCAAGAATCGAAGTCCTTTTTGTTTATTCCTGAAAAGGAAGATAAGAAGCCGGAGTTTAAGGGTTGGAATCCAGTCGGCGGTGATAATGGCACAGGTGGAGAGTTGGACATTGGTAGCGCATTTGCTAAGCATTTCAATGAAAAAGGCGCCGTTAGTTCTGACGCTCCAGATCCATGGGGTTAAAAACAATTAAAAGGAGGGCATACACATGCCATATGTAAAAGGTGTAACAAATTATAATCGCGTCAACTTCTTGGCTTCTTCAAACGTACAGTCGTTTACCACATTAGTAAGTGATACTGGGGTTGCTACTGATGCAAACGGAAAGAAAATTGTGAGAGCTGGGACGGTACTTCCAGCAAATGACGATACAGCAAAGGGTATTTTGTACAACGATGTTGATGTGACTCACGGTCCACAACCGGGGGCGTTAATTGTGGAGGCTTATATCTTAGAAGAGCGCCTACACACAGCACCAACAGCAGATGCCAAAACAGCACTAACAGAAATTAAATTCCGATAATTGAAAGGTGGAAAATCGATATGCCAGATATTTTAGAATTATTTAATCAGAAAACAGTTCTTAGTTATTTAAAGAGCCGTGAAATTACGCAATTTTTAGGCGAAAAGCTATTCCCGGAAGTGAAGTACAACACGCTTGAATTTGAATATTTAGTAGGTGCAAGCAATCTACCCGTTGCTGCTAAAATTCACGCTTTTGATACTGAAGCAGAAATTGGTTCAATTGAGGCTGGTAATCAAGCACTTGAAGCTGCTTACATTAAAAAGAAATACCAGATCAAAGAAAAGGACTTAATTGCGCTACAATTCCCTCGTACACCGCAAGAACAACAAGTATTAATGGGAAGTGTCTTCAATTTAATTAGCCGTGCCGTAGGAGATGTCCGTGCCGAAAAAGAAGTTATGCGTATGCAGGCATTAGCGAATGGTCAACTGTCGCTTGCTATGGAAGGTGGAGGTACTTTAACGGTTGATTATAAAGTGCCGAATGCACATAAAGAGGCGTTATCTGGAACGGATTTATGGGATTTAGATACAGCAGATATTATTGGGGACATTACGCGTTGGTCGGATGCTTTAGATGAAAAGCCAACACGCGCTTTAACGTCCACTAAAATTGCTGGTCAGATTTTACGCAATGCCAAAATCATCGCTGCTTTATTTGGTAAAGATAGCGGTCGTGTAGCTACATTAGCCGACTTAAACGCATTCATGCAATCACATGGTTTACCTACAATTGCAACATACGATTCAAAATATCGTGTGCAAAATGCAAACGGGACATATACAACGATGCGTTACTTCCCAGAAAACAAATTCGTTATGTTCGGTGATAGTGAGCTTGGTGAAACACTTAACGGTCCAACGCCAGAGGAAAGCCGTTTATTACGCCAAGGTAATGAAGAAGTGACTAATGTCGGCAACGTTATTGGAATGATTTATGAAGAAGGTTTAGATCCAGTTTCAACATGGGCAAAGGCAGCATCAACTGCAATTCCATCATTTCCGGAAGCGAATAACGTATTCCAAGCACAGCCGATTGCATAAGGAGGACTCTTAAATGAAATTAGTAAAAGTAATTGATGTTCCAGTGCGCTATAAAGGTGTAACGCATCCAAAAGGCGCAGAATTTGAAATGGAAGGTGGGCATATAAACGAAAGTTTGGTTGAAGTCATTGGTGAAGTTGCAGAAAAGCAAACTGATACACAGGACAGCCCGTTCGAGGGAATGTCCATGGATGAGTTGAAAAACTATGCAGCAGAGCGCAATATCGACATCGGTAAAGCAACAACAGAAGAGGGCATCATCAAGAAAATTGAAGAAGCCCAAAAAACTGAATAGGACGTGATTCCATGCTTGAAAAAGTGAGAGAGCGTTTAGTATCGCTTGGAATTGCACTTAGCAATGAGCCATCCAGTACAGATGGCTTTTTGCTTTCTTTTGCTGTAAAAAAAACAACGGATCATATCAATAATCAAACGAATTTAGATGCAATTCCACAGGGCTTGGAAAGTGTCGCTATCGACATGGCTGTGGGTGAATTTTTGTTTACCAAAAAATCGATGGGCTTGCTTGATGTAAGCTCGCTGGATTTTAGTAGCGTAGTAAAACAAGTACAGGATGGCGATACGAATGTTGAATATGCAGTTGATGCGAAATTTAGTCCGGAGCAAAAGTTTGAATCATTTATTGTATACTTGCAGCATAATGAAGTTGATTTTGTTCGCTATCGGGTGCTGACATGGTAAGCGCTCGTCGCAAGGCACTTGAAAAACTTTGGAATGGCGAATGTAATGTATATGAATGGAAAGAGGTTGAAGATCCAATTACATTCGTTACTACACCCAAAGAAGTAACTTTACATGAAAACCTTAAATGTAAGCTGTCCCACAAAAACATTAGCGCTACGTCACAAACGGGTGCCGGTGCCATTGTGGTCCAACAAATTAAATTATCACTTGGCAATGAATTTGAAATTCCTCCAGGTTGTAAAATCACAGTCACACAGAATGGAAAGACTGCTGATTATGCCCGTAGCGGTGAGCCGGGAGTGTTTATAGACCACCAAGAAATTGTCTTAGACGTATTCAAGGGGTGGGCATAATGGCTAGACGTGGGGCTAGGGTTAATTTTCATGAGTTGAAGCGTATGCAGAAGAAAATTGAGCGACTGGGGAAGGATTACGAGAAGTTTCTTGAATCTATGACCAAGGAAATTGCTAGTCGTTTGCTAAGTAAGGTTATTAAACGTACTCCTGTCGGTGTTTATGAAGATGGTCAAGTCGGAGGGACTTTACGTCGTGGGTGGACCATTGAAGCGAATGTAAGAAAAGTCGGTAACGTATATGAAGTTGAGGTTATTAATCCAACGGAATACGCACAGTATGTCGAGTTCGGCCATCGTACTAGAAATCATCAAGGTTGGGTAAACGGTCGCTTTATGATGACTATTTCTGCTGATGAAGTCGAACGTGCAGCGCCAGCAATTATTAAAAGAAAACTAACACGAATGCTAAAGGAGGCTTTCAATGGAGATTAACGATATCAGTATCGCGATTTCCCGAAAGCTCCAAGCAGTTTTCGGTAGCGATTATAAAAAGTACATGGACGAGGTACCGCAAAACTTTGCGACACCTTGTTTTTTTATTCAGTTTTTGAGCTTCGAACACATCATGCAGATTGGCGACCGATGGAAAGTAACGCCGCTATTTAACGTGCAATACTTCCCGAAAAGTAAAGCGTCAGAAAGCGCAAATATGGCGTTAAAAGTCCAACGGGCATTAAAGGATGTTGAGTTACTTAACGGCGCTAAAATGCTTGCGCGTGGAGCTAATAGTGAGGTTGTTGATGGTATCGCTCATAACTTCATGCGTTTCGATTTCTTTTTACAGGAAATCGAGGTAAAAACACTCATGGGCTCAATGGACCATTATTTAAATAAAGAAAGGGTGGTATCGGTTGGCGAAAGAGATTCTAGCTAAAATTGAACCTGTAGAGGTCGAAAAGGTGGCGGAGGTTGTTACTTCTAATCTACCTAAATTCACAAAATCGCAGCTGGTTAACAGTCGAAAATATATTCACCGTCGCGATGCTTTAAATGCATTGTTAAAAGATGATGAACAATATTCATTTGTACAAGCAGATGGTATTTTGAAAAAGTTTGACGAAGGAGGGGAAAAGTAATGGCATTAGGTGGAGGTTTTTGGCTAACACAAAACAAAGTATTACCAGGCACATATCATAACTTCATTTCAAAGCCAAGGGCGTTTGTAAATTTATCAGACCGTGGTTATGCAGCGTTACCAATCATATTAGATTGGGGCGTAGATGATGCAGTCATGACAGTTACAAAAGAGGATTTCCAAAAAGATTCTCTAAAATTATTCGGCTACGATTATACGCACGCTAAATTAAAGGGCATCCGTGATTTATTCAAGGGTGCTCTTACTGTTTTCTTTTATAAATTAAACCTTGGTGGTTCCTTTGCTGAAAATGAATTTGCAAAAGCAAAGCACAAAGGGATTCGGGGAAATGATATCCGTATTGTTATCCAGTCGAACGTCGATGATCCAGTGAAATTTGATGTATACACGTATTTAGAAAATCAATTAGTAGATGAGCAGGCAGCTGCCGATGATGCGAAGGCATTAAAAAACAATCTATATATAGATTTTAAAGAAGATGCAACATTAGCTGTTACGGCTGGAGCTCCTTTAACTGGCGGGGCAAATGGCGCTACTGCACTAACGGCAGGAGGACCGCATCAAGCGGCTTTAGATGAGCTTGAAGGATACGGTTTTAATACGATTGGTTGTTTATCGAATGATCCATTAATCAAATCGTTATACGTTGAGTACACAAAACGTATTCGCGATGAGGTAGGCGGTAAATTCCAATTGGTCGGTCATAAGCTTGGCAAGATGGATCATGAAGGCATCATCGATATTCAAAACGATGCAGTTGGTGTTGGAGAAGAAGTATTTGGTGCTGTTTACTGGGCTACTGGTGTACAGGCTGGTGTTGCAGTTAACAAGTCGAATACTAACAAAACGTATGATGGCGAACACACTCTTAGTATGGCAGAAACAAAAACACAAACACAAACAACATTGCTATTGAATAGCGGTAAATATGTATTTCATCGCGTGGGTGATGATATAAATGTACTCGAAGATGTGAATACATTTACATCATTTACCGTAGATAAAAACGAGGATTTCAGCATGAACCAAGTTATTCGTGTGCTAGATCAACTCGCAATAGATACAGCGCATCTATTTAATACGCGTTACCTCGGAGAAGTTCCCAATGACGACGACGGCCGCATTTCTCTATGGAAAGATATCGGTGCACATCGTACGGAGATGCAGCGTATTCGAGCTATTCAAAATTACAACAAAGATGAGCTTAAAGTTGGTCAAGGGGAGTCTAAAAAGGCTGTGCTTGTAACCGAAATCGTTATTCCTACTGTGACGATGTCGCAGCTATATGTCACAACAGAGGTAGCGTAAGGAGGAGAAAACAAATGAATAAATTATTCAAAAGAATCGTGGCAGCAACTATGTTGTCACGATTTTTAACTCAGCCAAAAATACCTCAATTGCCGCTGAAATTAGATTTACAGTATTTCGCAGAGCCTACTATGGATGCCTGGGAAGCAATGCACGGTGCGCAAGGTCGTGCGTTTGTCATGATTGAGGGGAGTCGCTATCACTTTGCGAATCTGATCAATTTAGAAGCAGATATGACTAAAACAAAATCTAAAATCCCTATTATGGGACGTGTCGCAAAGGGCAACAAATCAACAGGAGCAGAGTATGAAGGTAGCGCAACTTTCCACTACAATACTTCTATTTTCCGCCAACTGTTGAAGCGTTATAAAGATACTGGGGAAGATATTTACTTTGATATTCAAGTCACGAACGAAGATGGAGGCTCAGGTATCGGTCGTCAAACGACCATTTTAATTGGTTGTAACCTTGATGGCGGTAAACTCGCTAAATTGGATGCGGATGCAGAATATTTAGAGGACGAGGTATCATTTACTTTCGAGGATTGGGATATGCCAGAAGAGTTTTCTATTTTGAAATCAATGCAATCTTAATATAGGCTTGCCGTTCGTTCGGCAGGCTTTTCTGTTACAAAAAACTAAAAAGGTGGTTATTTTACTATGACAAGTTTACAAGCATTTATGGCGCAAAACGTTGTGCAATTAGAAGTTGAAAAACATGAGGTATCCCCTCGCTTTCAGGATAAAGAAGGGAAAGCTATCAAATGGCACTTCGGCGCAATTGATGGTAGTAGAGATGCTGCGCTACGTAAAGAGTGCACACGACGCGTTCAAGTGCCGATGAAAAAAGGTATGACAATGCCAGAACTGGATGGAAACCGCTATTCATTGAAATTAGCCGTTGAATCAATTAAGATGCCAGACCTAAACAACACAGAATTACAAAATTCATATGGTGTTATGGGTGCAGAAGAATTACTCCAAAAAATGCTGTTGCCTGGTGAGTTAACGAAAGTAAAAGAGCTCGTTCAAACTATCAACGGTTTTGACTTATCGATGGACGAGTTGGTGGATGAAGCAAAAAACTAATTATCGACGGTGATGGCGACGCCAACATTGCACATTTTGCATTGCATAAGCTAAAGCTGTTACCGTCGCAATATTTGGCGTTGGATAGGTTTGAGCGGGCGTTTATTGTGGCATCTATACACGTGAAAATTGACGCAGAAAAGAAAGCCGAGAAAGAGGCTAAGCGTTCGAAGGGCAAGAGGGGCAAGCGTTAGGTAATCAAACTCTAGTTAAATCTCTCCATATTAGGTATATTTATGTGTGGAGGGATTATTATGAAGAAATTTATGTTTTTAGTAATTTTGATGTGCTTTCTTGCTGGATGCACAGAAAGCAAGGAGGATGTGAAAGTCATAATCGACACAACTCAGTTCAGTAATATTTCTTCTGAAAAACTCATTTCAATAATGGGTGAACCAGAAAAAGTAGAAGATTACGAATGGACTATTCCCAGCACACAGAAAAGCATCGTAGGTAAACTTTATATTTATGAGAAAAATAAATATGAGTTTGTTCTTTTCGACGACGCAGTTGCAAGATTGAATGTATATTCAGGTGTATATTGGGGTTATGATGAATCGACTTTCCAGTTTAAAAAAGGTGAAGATGTTATAAAAGCGTTCGGTATTTTGGAAACATATAAGAATATGGCTCGAACAGTAAACACAGGCTTGGTAGAAAAATACAGTCCTGTAGCAAAAGGTATCGACGAGGTCGGAATATTCGAAATCGATAATGATACGTTTGGTATGGCTCGCATTACTTATAATAGTGATTTTTATAATTAACCATTAAAACGATTATTCGTATGAAGGGGGAGACTTTATGGCACAAAATAAAGTTATTGCCGGTGATTATCAAGGTAAAAATATCATGGTAGGTAGAAATGAAATTTTGTTATACACTTCGTTTACAAAGTCGTTTCCGTTAAATAAAACTTCTGTGAGTTCTTATGAATTAATTACTGAAGAACATCGGAAAAGTGCAGTTAGTGGTGTTAGTAGAGGGCTTGTGGGTGGAGTTTTATTAGGACCGGTTGGTCTTTTAGCAGGATTATCAGCTAAAAATAAAGGTACTCATACCATTGCGATTGAATTTTTAGATGGCAAGCGAAGTCTTATTGAAGTTAACGAGAAAATTTACAAAATATTTATTCAAACGATGTTTTAAGTCGAACGATCACAAAGATAAATATATTAAAGTATTGTAAGCGCTCATTTTATGGGTGCTTTTTCTTTTGGAAAGGAGTAGATAGATGGCTACAATTCGGACATCCATAATGATTGAAGACCGTATGTCACAACAGTTTGCCGCAATGAATATGGCTATGTTGAGTGTAATCGACTCTTTTGGACAAATGGAAAGTGCGTCAGGAAATGCAATTGATGTTACTGCAATGCGACACGCTCAATCTGAACTACAACGACTAGAATCTACATTCAATCGTATTGAAACAGAAATTCAACAATCCGAGCGAGCCCAAGAAAATTTCAATCGTGACCTTCGAACCAGTGATGATTTAGCGAGGAATTTATTAGCTAGTTTAGGAACAATTTTAGGTACTTATTTATCTTTACATGGATTAGGAAAAGTTATTAATCTATCGGATGTAATGACTAATACAACTGCACGTGTTGAGTTATTGATTAATGAAATGCCGCTAATACCTGAACAAAATGTGGATGCAAAAATTAACAAACTTGATATGACTGAACTCGAAAAAGCAAATCAATTAATTTTCGAAGCTGCTCAACGAGCTTATTCATCGTTTAAAGATACTGCCGATTTGGTTACGAGAATCGGTATGAATGCTGGTGATGCATTTGGCAGTACAGCCGAGGTAATTGCCTTTAGTGAACTGGTACAAAAGCAATTTGGTATTGCAGGGGCGAGTGCTGTTGAAGCAAGTAACGCAACGATACAATTATCCCAAGCATTAGCATCAGGAGTGTTGCGTGGCGATGAACTTAACTCGATATTTGAACAAGCGCCAAATTTAATAATGTCTATTGCTGATTATTTAGAGGTACCGATCGGTGCTATTCGAGACATGGCGGCAGATGGGGAAATCACTGCTGATATTGTTAAAAAAGCGATGTTTACCGCTGCGAATGATATTAACAAGAAGTTTGATTCTATGCCAGTAACTTGGGGCCAAACGTGGACCGTATTTAAAAATGAAGCATTAATGGCGTTTAGCGGAGTGTTGCAATACATCAACGAAATAGCTAACAATGAGAATTTCAAAGAAATGTTCGAAGGATTAAAACAGTCATTATATGCAATCGCAACTATCACAATACAAGCGTTCGAAATATTAGGAGCAATTAGCGGATTTTTGTACGATAACTGGTCAATGATAGGACCCCTAATAATAGGTGTAGCTGGTGCTTTGATGGCCTATTACGTAGTAATGAAAACTATTCAATTGGTTACTTGGTTGGTAACGGCAGCTCAATGGGCTTTGAATGCAGCCTTAACTGCAAATCCAATCGGATTGGTAATTGTCGCTATCATTATTTTAATTGCTGTGTTTTATGCTGCAATAGGTGCTATCAATCACTTTGCAGGAACATCGTTAAACGCCACAGGTATGATAGCCGGGGCATTTGCCGTTCTTGGTGCGATAATCGGAAATATATTCATGGCTTTGTTACAACTGCTATTCGCGATTATCGAAATGATTGCAAACAAATTTATTTCGTTAGCGAATCTTTTAGGAAATGTATTCAATGATCCTGTGGGTTCTATTATTCGTCTATTTGGCGATTTGGGTGATAATGTACTTGGAGTCATCGAGAAGATAGCTAGTGCAATAGACTTTGTTTTCGGTTCGAATTTAGCTAGTGCAGTTGCTGGTTGGCGAAGTGAATTAGCAGGCTTAGTAAATTGGGCTGCTGAAGAATACGGAAACGGTGAATATGAAGTTTTATTTGAGCAGTTAGATATGAATGAGGTTATGAGTGATTTAGGTATGGGGTTAGACCGTTTTGAGTACAAATCAGCTTGGGATGCCGGTAATGATTTCGGTTCCGATTTATTCAATTTCGATAGTAAAGCACCCGAATCAATCACAAACAGCTACAACGATCTAGCAGCATTATCAGGTATGACCGATGCAGCGAACTCACTAGATGATTTAAAAGACCCAGCTAAAAAAACTGCTAAAAACACAAAAAAGTTAGCGGATAAAGTGACAGTTTTAACCGATGATTTAAAGTACATGCGTGATCTAGCTGAACGCGAAGCCATCAACCGCTATACCACAGCAGAAATCAAAGTCGATATGAAAAATGAGAACCACATCAATTCCGAAATGGATATCGATGGGGTTATTGATCGTTTCGGCGAAAAGGTGGAAGAGGTTGCAGAAATGTTAGCGGAAGGAGGCGAGGTAGATGTATAATTTTTTTCTTGATGGTGTGCAGCTACCAATAGCGCCTCCATCAATGTCTATGCAAATTAACAACAAAAACGAAACAATCACTCTCATGAATGAGGGCGAGGTCAACATCTTGAAGAAAGCAGGGCTAACGGATATTGACTTTGAGGTAGAATTACCAAACGTTAAATATCCTTTCGCAGTTTACCCGGATGGATTTCAACCAGCAGCACATTACCTTGAAAAGCTAGAGAAATTAAAAACGTCACAGGAGCCGTTTCAGTTTATTGTCAATCGACTTAAACCAGATGGCTCTTTGTTGTTTGATACGAATATGACTGTATCATTAGAGGATTACTCTATTGAAGAGGATGCGGAAAATGGCTTTGATGTGAAAGTGCCAATACGTCTAAAGCAGTTTACACCATTTGGCACCAAAAAATTGAACATAAAAAATGAACCTAGCCCTCCAAATGCGGGCAGTAATGATAAACCCAAACAAAAGGCTACTGTTGAGAAATCACGTCCAACAACAGGCAAGGAAACGCCAAAAACGCATACTGTAAAATCGGGTGAAACGTTATGGGCAATTTCCAAGAAATATCTTGGTGACGGCTCTAAATATACTCAACTTGCTAAGTTAAATAACTTACCGAATGCAAATGACATCAAGGCGGGGCAGGTGATCAAGCTTGGGTAAATATCAATTACTAGTTATGTCCGGCGGTAATATTTATGAATGCGCCGTACAAGAGCCCGTTATATGGGAGGTCCATCGAAAAGGTACTCCTGGCAAGCTCACTT
Source organism: Solibacillus sp. FSL K6-1523 (assembly GCF_038005225.1). NCBI lineage: Bacteria > Bacillati > Bacillota > Bacilli > Caryophanales > Caryophanaceae > Solibacillus > Solibacillus sp. FSL K6-1523. Next base: position 2,535,170 of record NZ_JBBOSU010000001.1, on the reverse strand, counting down.
TTAATGTCATAAAAGATGATGTAATAAGCTTTCACGAGGGCGATGCCGTTCGCTTTGACTATGATGGGCATAAGATATTTTTTGGCTTTGTGTTTACGAAAAAGCGTTCAGATAACCGTATAATCGGTGTCACCGCTTATGATCAGCTACGTTACTTTAAAAATAAAGACACTTACACATACAAAGCGAAAACGGCCGCAGCAGTATTAAAAATGCTCATTGCTGATTTCAAATTACAAGGCGGTTTAATTGATGATACAAAGCATGTCATTGCATCCCGTGTAGAGGACAATCAAGAGTTATTTACTATCATGGATAACGCTGGAGCTATTACAACAAAAAATACGGGCAAACTTTTTGTTTTATATGATGAGTACGGCAAACTGTATTATCGCGATGTAGGGAACTTAAAGTTAGACATTCTAGTGGATGAAGAAAGTGGAGAAACGTTTGAGTACACCACTTCCATCGATGAAAATACGTACAATAAAATTAAGCTAACCCGTGAAGATAAGAAAAAAGGTAAACGTGAAATCTTTATCGCCCAGGACAGTAAAAACATGAATCAATGGGGCGTATTGCAACTTCCGGAAAAACTTGACGAAGGCGAGAATGGGAAAGTAAAAGCGGATACTCTACTTGCCCTTCACAACCAAAAAACACGTAAGCTACACATCAATAAGGTATTCGGTGATCCTCGTGTAAGAGGTGGCACAACTCTAGGCGTACAGTTGTATCTTGGTGATTTATCCGTAGCAAAGTTTATGATGGTCGAGACGGTTAAACATAGCTTTTACGAGTCGGACCATCGTATGGATTTGAAATTGATTGGTGGTGATTTTGTTGCGTGATATGACTGATTTTGTGCGTAGCATACGTAAAATCGTACTAGATGCTGTAAGTGCTCAAAAGTTATCTACCGTTGTATATGGGACGGTGGAAAGTGTTGATCCATTAAAAGTGCGGATTGACCAAAAGTTAGTACTCGAGCAAGAACACTTAAAATTAACGCGTGCTGTAATGGATTATGAAGTCGATATAACAGTGGACCACTTAACCGAAAATCGCGCTGGTGGCAGTAACTACGCTGAATTTGCATCCCATAATCACGAATACAAAGGACGTAAAAAGTTCTTAATCCATAATGGCCTAGTTAACGGCGACAAGGTGACCATGATACGTGCGCATGGCGGCCAACAATATTTAATCATTGATAAAGAGGTGGTTGAGTGATTCCAAGGCAAATAGAGAATGACGATTTGACTGCTGACTTTGAGGAAGTTATTCAACCTTCTCGCACGTATCGTATTGATCACGAGCGGAAACGAATTGTTGGCTATGTAGATGACAGGGATGCGATTGAACAGGCTATTTATAAAGCGTTGAGCACAGAACGTTATGACCACTTAATTTACACGTGGAATTACGGCGCTGAAATTGCTAAATTATTTGGTCAGCCAATACCGTATGTTTATAGCGAGCTCAAAAGGCTCATAACGGAAGCATTAACACACGATGATCGTATCGATAGTGTTGATGCTTTTAATTTTAGTCATGTGAAAAATAAAGTGTCCGTACAATTCACTGCCCATACAATATTCGGTCCGGTATATGCAGAAAGAGAGGTGACGGTAGCGTAATGTTTGAGCATCAAACTTTCGAAACCATTGTTGAACGGATGCTAACTCGTATTAGTAACGAGGTAGATAAACGGGAAGGTGCCATTATTTATGATACGGGAGCCATGACGGCAAAAGAGCTACAAGAAATGTATATCGCACTTGATGGCATTATTCTTGAAACATTTCCTGAAACGGCATCCCGCCCAAACTTAATTCGACGTGCAGCCGAATACGGTGTCTATCCATATGAAGCAACATATGCAGTTCTAAAAGGTGTGTTCAGTAAAGATATTCCAATTGGTTCTCGTTTTTCTCTTGGTGAATTGAACTATATCGCCTTTCAACGTATTGCACCTATGGAATATGATATGCGTTGCGAAGAGGTAGGTATCGTGGGGAATACGCAGTTTGGAGCTTTAATTCCTATCGAATATATTGATGGATTGCAAACCGCAGAATTAACTGAGCTGCTTATACCTGGCGAGGAGGAGGAACCAACAGAAGAATTCCGCCGAAGATTCTTCCTCACACGTAAACAAAACCCTTATGGCGGTAACCGGGACGACTATACGCAGAAGGTTATGAGTATACAGGGGGTAGGTGGTGTGAAAGCCTATCGTACTCCTGCAGGGGGCGGCACAGTTGGTATTTCTATTATTGATTCGGACTTTAATCCGCCAACTACATCTTTAATAGAAGAAATCCAAACAATTTTAGATCCAGTAGTCAATGCGGGAGAAGGTTTAGGTATTGCACCATTTGGACACCGGGTAACTGCACGAGCAGTAGAAACAGCACCGATTAACTTAGCCCTAAAGCTAGTGTTGTCCAATGTAACGATTGGGCAAATACAGCATGAAGTAGAAGAAACAATAGCCGATTATTTATTAACTTTGCGGAAAGAATGGAGTAATTCAGATGTAACAGTCGTTAGGCAGCTACATATTGAGTCACGGTTATTGGACATTGTAGGTGTACACGACGTAACAGAATCCACTATCAACGGTACGGACAGCAATCTTCTTCTATTAAAAGATCAAGTGCCGATTTTAGGGATGGTGATTTTAAATGCGTGATAATCGCGTATCCCGCAATCTTCCGCCAATATATAAAGAATTATTGGAAATGGAAGAGCTAACAGATACGGTTGCAATCGAGTTGGATGAGCTTGATAGTGCCCGTGCAAAGGCGCAAGTAGAGCAGTTCATCATGACCGCCACTGAAAAGTATATTAGGATGCGAGAGCGCGGTTATGATATTCGCGCGGATCCATCCGTCGAATCATTAGATTTCCGTCGCCGCAGAATTATCGCAAGACAGTCTACTAGGTTACCAATTACGCAGCGCAAAGTACGTGAAATATTGGTCGAACTTGTAGGGCACAATAATTTTGAGGAGCATTTAGATATTGAGAAATGCACAGCAACTTATACGTTCGAGGCTGCTGATACGATGGTAACTCGCGAAATAGATTTAACACTTGAAAGGATCATCCCGCTAAATATCGGGCTGAAGGTGGCAAGACGTGTGAGGAGTTACCTGTTTGTTCCTAGCTATATTGCATCAGGCTCCGAAATCACACTACATCCAATGAGCATCGGCAATATCGAACAACATGTGCAGACAAATAATTTAGCCGGTATCAAGACAGCATCAACAATTACTGTATTGCCAATGTAAAATATGAAAGGAGTGGTATTGTGGCTCAATACGGCACAATCATCACGAATATAGGGCTAGCACAAATTGCTAATGCCCAAGTCACACAGACAAAAGTAGGCTTAGATTATATCGCACTGGGTGATGGAAACGGTGCGCATTATGTCCCAAGCCAAAGCCAAACATCATTAGTTCGTGAAGTTTGGAGAGGACCAATTGCAGAATTATCTATTGATCCAACTAACAATAATCGTATCATCATTGATGCAGTCATTCCCGTAACAGCAGGGGGCTTCACGATTCGCGAAATCGGTATTTTTGATGACAAGAATCAATTGATTGCAGTTGGCCAATACCCAGAGAAATATAAGCCAGAGTTATCGGAAGGGGTATCCGAGGAAACGCTTATCCATTTTGTGATTGAAACAAATAATGCCGATGTCGTAAAACTAACCATTGACCCAACTGTTATCATCGCTTCGAGAAAATATGTTGATGAAAAAGTAGCAGGTATTAATAAAGGTTTAACAGAAATCACGCGAACTGTAACCGAGTTAGAAAGTGAATTTACTACACATAAGGAAGATGATAAACGACATACATCTATGCTGAATTTTATGCTTAATTCCGCAATGCCATCAGAATATCCTGAGGGAGTATCGCTCCATGTTGCCGGTTCATCAGATAACACTGCCGGATATCCGTCACCGTACGGTTTGGTAGTGACGTTCAAGTACGGTACGATACGATCTAGACAAGTATTCTATGAAAGTCTTACATCCATGGCGTGGACTCGCTCTTATGATCTTAATAAAGTGGCTTGGCTAGATTGGGTCGCTGATACTAATGAAATAATTGTTTATTCCGGTAAATTAGAAGATGTTAAGGTGTCCGGTACTTACTATTGTCACGGTGCTACCAGTGACAAACCTACAAATCATTCATATTTCGTTGAAAGTTATGTATATGACCCGGCGGCGAATTATATCAAATTAGTTGCGTATGCTGTCACTGGTAATGCAGAGATATCTTCACTCATGTATACCAAAGCCAAGGTTAATGGAGTGTGGCAACAGTGGGTTAAAGTATTGAATCAGTACGATTATGATGCGCTTTTTCAATCTGTAAGTAATGGTAAATCACAAGTCGCAAACGCCATTACCCAAAAAGGTGTCCCGACGGCATCAAATGCAGAGTTTGCGACGATGGCAACAAACATAGGAAAAATCGAAACGAATAGTACGGTATCGGGCACAGGGACATCCTATGTGAGTGGATATGATACAGTTTTTAACATTACAGGTTTACCATTTAGACCACGCGCAGTAATAATAAAATTTAATAATTTCAAGGGAAAGTTAGTATTTAATAACGATTGGGGCATTTCTGATGCAGACTCATTTGCGCTCGATAGGGAAGACGGTAACACTGGCGGTTGGCAAAATTGGAGTACTAGCGCATCCATTAACAGTAATGGCGTTATATTCAGGGTAGGTAACGACGATTTTGTAACTAGCTTTAGTTATATTGCAGTTAAGTAAGGAGGGTTATTTATGGACATAGGAAATAGAATCTATTACCAAAAGAGCAGTGGTACAGTAATATATCAGGCTGGGGAAATGTCAGATGCCCCTAATGAGCGCCCAATAATTGATGAAATAGCGTATATCGATGTACCATTCGGTAGCATTGATTATGCAAAAGATTGGATCGTTGGTGTCGACTTAGAAAGTGGTCAGCCGATAGTAGTGACTTTTAAAGACGAAACAGCAGAAGAGAAACGTATTCGTGAGTTAGAAGATGAATTATTATTACAAGCAGAAAATGAAATTGGAGGGATTTTATAATGGTAAATCAAGTGGTAGTACGAATTGCGGCAGAACGAATTATGAACGGTGGATTAAACCCGAAAACGAATGAAGTTTATTTATTAGATGATATTACTAATCCAGATTACCGTGTTGCTGTTGAGGACTATATTTTAAATGCGACTGAGGGTATTTAAATAATTGTCCCATGATGCGTAGTAACTTATCAGCAAATGAAATATCAAATTAATATTAAAGTAAGCCTTCCACATCATCATTGTGGAGGTTTTTTATTATGCATTGTGAGCGTAAACGAGCTGTACAACTACCCACAAAGTAAAATCTCGATGCGTTTCACAGTGCGTTAAATTTACCAAAAGAAGGTGTATTACATGGGCGATGATTTAGTGCGAAATGTGTACGAACGGTTAGGGGCAATTGAGGCAAAAATTGACGGTTTTACTCAAGTAAGAGAGGTCGCATATCGCGCAGAAGATAAAGCGGATGAAGCGTTAGCGAGCACAAAGAGCGCACACCACCGATTAAATAAGCTAGATAAAATTGTTTGGTGGGCTGCCACTACTATTATCGGTGCTGTCATTTTAGCACTTTTAGCGATGGTACTTAAAACAAATTAGGAGGAAAATTAATTATGAAAATTAACTGGAAAGTACGATTGAAACACAAAACTTTTCTTTTAGCACTTTTTGCGTTACTGCTTTTATTAGTGCAGCAAGTGGCTGCTGTTTTTGGAATCGACACAACAATCTATAACGAGCAAGCAACGGAGTTATTCAACACGGTGCTTGCTCTTTTAGTTTTAATTGGTGTAGTAGTAGACCCGACTACTACTGGGACAAACGATAGCCACCGAGCATTGCGATATGACAAGCCTAAAAAGGATGGTGAATAAAATGGAATGCGTAATTTGTTGTAAAGAAATAGAACCGTTAGAAGTGTATAATGGCGAACCTATGTGCAATGAATGTTACCATGCGAAAGATAATGAGGTGTTTACGGATGATTAAAAAGAAAGTTTTTATCGACCCAGGACATGGCGGAACTGATCCAGGTGCAATTGGCGCCAACTCGAAAGAATCAGCAAACGTTTTAGCAATTGCGTTGGCACTTGAAAAGAAGTTAATTGCACAGGGCTATGAAGTAAAGCTATCACGCCGTTCTGATGTATATTTGACGCTTTCACAGCGGACTAAGATGGCGAATGATTGGGGTGCTGACATCTTCATTTCCCTACATGATAATAGTGCCGTTAACAAGACTGCGACAGGCTTTGAAACATTTATTTTTAACGGTATGGCGAGTCACCTCTCAACTAAGTTGCAAACGTGTCTTCACGAAGCAATTGTAAAAGACATTGGACTTCGTGATCGTGGTATGAAGAGCGCCAACTTTGCGGTTGTACGCGAAACTAAAATGCCTGCAGCTTTAATCGAATATGGTTTTATCAGTAATTTAAATGATGAAAAAATCATTGCAAATGAAATCGAAAAACAAGCGCAATTGACGTTTGTTGGTATTAATAAATTTTACGGTGTAACTACCGATAAAAAGGAGGAAACACCAGTGTCAAAAGAAGTTTACGAAAAAAATGCAGCGCCATCTACGTGGGCTGCCGATGCAGTCAAATGGGCAATAGCAAACAGTGTATCAGATGGCACATATTTAAAACGCCCAGCTACGCGAGAAGAGATTATTACAATGATTTATAATGTACAAAGAAAAAAATAAGTTTCAAATTCAAAGCCCGTCATTACCGCAGAAATGCAGTAGTGGCGGGCTTTTTTGTTTATTCATCGTAAGGTCTGTATTTTGTATGAAGTTCTTTAGCTGCTACTTTCCGTTTCTCAACATCTTCTCTCAAAAATAACTTATCTCGACTTAATTCTTTAATAGGTACTAATTTCTCGCGTTTTACAAGTGAACCTAATGCCTGTCGAGATATTTGTAATTCTTCTAATACTTCTGAAGAGGTAAGTACTTCAGTTTGGACTAAAGCGATAAATTCGTCTTTAGATTCAACTTTATAATTCTTCATTAAATCTAACTCCGTTTCTTTTTAAAGTATATTGTGACATTAAATATAGCGAGCATTAGACACAATGCGTAAATAATAATTATCGAGTAATCGAAAAATTTAGGTTCGTTCCAATCCACCATGACTGTTAAAATGTAAAAAGCAGATACAAATATTAAGCAATAAGAAATAATTTTTTTCATAATTTAAATGGATATGATAAGATTAGGTTGAAGGAGGCGCTAACCTCCTTCGGTGTATTTATTTGCGACGTTTCTTTTGTGGGGAGCGTCGCTTTTTCTTTTGCTTATTTTTCATATCGCTTATATTTTTCAATCCACTTGTAAATTGGTTGAAGAATGTTGCGATACCTACTAGATAAGCTAACATCTTATCATAATCCACTTTGTTCACCTCCTTTCTATATATTTATTATATAATAACTACTTACATAAGTCAACAGGTTAACCCCTTTATTTTCCAAATAAAAATATTTTTACATGTTTTAAAATAAGAACAGTTGTTCTATAATGTATACAAACGAGTGTTCTTATATGGAGGTAAACATGAAAAATCAACTAATAAAAGCAATGCAGCGTAATCAAATGTTAGACATGATGTATATGGCCAAGGATGGATCCGTAACAAAACGACGTATTAAAATCATTAAAATTATTGGCGATAACTTTCAGGCTTACTGTTTTGTAAAACAGGCAAAGCGTACTTTTATCATCGATAATGTGTTAGCCGTTGCTCCGATCACTTATAAAGAGCGTAACGTTGTATGAACTACGAAAACTGCCCAAACAAATCAATTATTTGCATCGACATGAAATGTTTTTACGCAAGCTGTATCGCATTGTTAGAAGGACTTGATGTCATGGAAGTACCGATAGCAGTAATAGGGAGTTTTAAGCAACCCGGTAGCGTCGTACTAGCAGCATCCCCACCTATGAAAGAACGTTTTCGCATTAAAACGGGTAATCGCCTTTATGAAATTCCCAAACATCCAGACATCCGACTATTTGAGCCGAAAATGTCCTTCTTTTTAGATATGTCGATGGCCATAACAAATCTTATTGCTCAATTTGTACCACGAGAGGCGATTCATGTGTATAGTGTCGATGAAAGCTTTATTGATTTGACGGGGTGCAATAAAATTTGGGGATCACCTGAGCAAACAGCAAAAGCAATTCAGTTGGCTATTTTTCAGCAGTTTAACATTCGTTCAGCAGTTGGGTTAGGACCCAACATGTTAATAGCTAAGTTGGCGCTTGATTTGGAGGCAAAAAAGACAGGCTTCGTAGAATGGACTTATGAAGATATACCGAAAAAACTATGGCCTGTTCATCCGTTATCTAAAATGTGGGGCATCGGGCGTCAAATGGAAAAAAACCTAAACAACATGGGGATTTTTACGGTTGGCGGTTTAGCTAATATGAGTTTAGAGGCGTTGGAGCATCGTTTTGGCGTGATGGGAAATCAACTCTATTACCATGCCCATGGAATTGATTATTCGACCTTCGGAGAACCGATTGTTAGTGGGCAAATTAGCTTTGGTAAAGGACAAATGTTAATGCGTGATTACACTACACGTGCTGAAATTTGCGTTGTCTTGCTTGAAATGTGCGAGGATGTGGTGAGGCGTACACGTTCAGCCGGTTATGTAGGGTGCACAATTTCGTTAGGATTATCTTATAGTAACGCAACAATGACGAAAGGTTTTTACCGTTCGAAAACGATAACGGAACCGACAAATGAAACAATGGTGATTTATAAGGCGTGTAAAGAATTGCTTGATACACACTTTGTTGGGGAGCCAGCGCGCCAGTTGTCTGTGCGGATTTCTAATGTGGAACAAGAACGTAGTATTCAGCTTGATTTATTTGATACAGGAAAAGAGCAGCGTTTGCTTTTAGGGCATACGGTGGACAGAATACGAGAGCGATTTGGAGCAACATCGATTTTACGTGCTGTTTCATTTACAAAATCAGGTACCGCAATTTCACGTAAACGGTTGGTCGGTGGTCATCTAGCTTAATGCCATATTTAAAAACAGCCCAAAAAGAAATTTTGGCACTTAATGTAGATTAAGTAATCGTTATATTGTAAATTGTTGGTATGAGGGAGGGAGCGAATTGAGTGAAGTAAAAACAATATATGATATTTATCATGAAATCTTAAATGGAGAACGAAAGCGTTTCCCGGAGCAAACGTGGAACCAAACCGATAGTAAGGAAACTTTAGTGAAATTAGCTAGGTATATTATGCTCGACTTGTTAAAATTTAATAGAGATGATGTGATCGGACAAGTCACATTAGTCTTTTTGCAAAAATATAGAATTTGTGGTGCTATGCGCAAAAACTACGCTAGTACAGCGGCATTTATACAAGATTGCTTTCCTGAGTGGGACATCAAGCCTTGGGAGTTGAGGGTGGGGGTTCCAAAAGGTTATTGGAACGAGAATATAGCTATCGAAGCAACTAAATGGTTAATCGAAGAAATCCTTGATTGGGATTTAGAAACAGTCCAAAACGAAATTTCCAACTCGTACTTTTACAAAAATAACCTCGGAGGAATGTTAATGACACTCAAAATCGGAGCTATAGACGCAGTGGTATTAACTTACCCCGAGTACGATTGGTCCTATTTAAAAGATCGTAGAGGATATAAAATAACACCTGCTCAAGCAATCGAAATTCGCAAATTACATAAAGAAGGTGTATCGCAACACGAATTAGCAAGATGGTTTGAGTGCGATGTTGTGAGTATATTTTGTTGTGTGCATCGAAAAACATTTAAATAGAATGAGGTGAGGCTATGTATAAATATAAATTCGTAACAAATTGCGATTTCACGTTAGCTTTTGAGAGTAAATATCACATCGATGACTTAAAGCCACTATCACTTGCGGACGGCGATACATTCGTTGAATTTTTGGATAGCGAGATACTGGTAAATTTAAAGGAAATAAAGGATGCAGAGGTAAACGATGTTAAATTTCAAATCAAAACATACGCAAATTAAAAAATAGCCTTCCACGGAATGATATGCTCCCCATTAGGTAGACAGATTAAAAAATAAAATCTGTTTATCTAAATGGGGAGTTTTTTTCATGCCAAAAAAGGTATTTTCACTAGATGTTAAAATCTTAGCACTTCAATATTTAGAAGAAGGACGTCATACCCAACTTGAAATTTGTAAGATGTTTTCGGTCAATCGACAAACTCTTCAAGAATGGCGCGCTCTTTTTAAATTTGGAGGAATAGAGGCGTTAACACGATCTAAGAAAAATAAGGTGTACTCAAAAGAATTAAAACAAAGTGCCGTCGAGGATTATTTATCAGAACGCTATTCTATGCTTGATATCCTTGCTAAATACGGGATTAGTAGTTTAACAGTGTTCAAAAAGTGGGTGAAAATTTATACTGGTCATAGTGAATTAAAAGATTCGGGTAGAGGAATGAGCCAAACTATGACTAAAGGAAGAAAAACAACTGTAGAAGAGCGTATTGAAATTGCAAAGGCATGCCTAGCGAAGGGGAAGAATTATCAAGAAACAGCAGCACAATATGATGTGTCCTACCAACAAGTTTATCAATGGGTAAAAAAGTTTGAAGAGAGTGGCGATCACGCTTTAGAGGATCGTCGTGGCAAAACAAAACCTACAGAAGAGCGTACACCAGAAGATGGATTGCGTTTAAAAATTCAACAGATGGAGCGTGAAAACGAACGGTTACGTGCAGAAAATCTATTATTAAAAAAGTTAGAGGAAATCGAAAGGAGGCGTCGTTAAGTAGAGTTCGTATTCAGAGCCGTTACATCGCGATTCAAGAGTTGGCGGAGAATGAAAACTTATCGATTGTTTTATTGTGTGAAATCGCTGAGGTTTCACGTGCAGCTTATTATAAATGGATGAAACGTCAGCCATCTGTACGAGAAAGAGAAAACGAACAGCTAGTAGAATCGATTCAACATCTTTATTCGCAAGTAAATGGTATTTATGGCTACCGCCGCATTACAATGACAATTAATCGCCAAAGAACAAAAATGGGCCTAGCTAAAGTTAATAAGAAGCGTATTTACCGCCTGATGCAGATTTGTGGTCTGGAAGCGGTTATTCGACGTAAGCCAAAACGATACCGTAAATCAAAGCCGGATTATGTGGCTGAAAATATTTTAGCACGTGATTTTACTGCGGAAAAACCGAATCAGAAATGGTGTACCGATGTGACAGAATTTAAATACGGCAAAGGTAGAAAAGCTTATTTAAGCGCGATTATTGATTTACACGACAATTCAATTGTCAGTTATGTATTAGGACATTCGAATAACAATAAATTAGTTTTTGACACCATGATTCCTGCAATACAGGAGCTAAAAGAAGGTGAGCAACCGCTTATTCATAGTGATCGAGGTTATCAATATACATCAAAATTCTTCAAACGCATGACAGAAGAAGCGAATATGATTCACAGTATGTCGAGGGTCGGTCGTTGTATCGATAACGGACCAATCGAGGCTTTTTGGGGTACTCTGAAAGTCGAAAAGTATTATTTAAACAAATATGATACATACGAGGCGTTAGAAGAAGCAATCAATACATATATTACGTTCTATCATAACAAACGTTACCAAGAAAGATTAAACGGCTTGAGCCCTCTAGAATACAGGACGCAAGCCGCTTAAAGCATTTTTATTATTTCCACTGTCTACTTGACAGGGAGCAGTTCAGAATTTGTGGAGGGCTATTTTTGTTTCTATTGTTATTCCATGATTTTAATTATCAGTACCCCAAGTGTACCCCAAAACAATATGTTATAATATACACAAATAAAAGTAATGAAATTTTAATTAATCACAAACGTTGATAATCAAAGGCGCGAACAATAAAAAACTATTCATTGCCAATCTAATTGAACTCTGGTCCAAAAACACACCGCCAAAGTGGTTGTCATAAAAAACTCGAAGCATCCACTGATTTTTGTGGGTGTTTTTTCTGCTTAAAATGTTTGGGTTTATGTAATAAATAGATAAATATTGAACGAGCGGGAAAAATAGTTATCCAGTAGCAAAACCGCAACATTCTGTATATCAAGTATATTTATTCGTGCTTATTCAAAAAATTCTTAATAATTATGTTGGAATAGATGAAATTTTTGTGTAAATAAGGTAGAATTAAAGCATATTATATGAAAAGGGGGACTGCCGATGGTGACCGGTCAGTTAGAGCGAGCATTCCAATTAGCGGAAAAACATAAGCTCGACGTAAGCACAATTTTAGAATTAAACAAAATTATTGCAAAAGAAGTGAATAGCTCTATAAAAATGGAGGAGAAGGTTTTAAATCAATTCATTCACATTCTTGAAAACAATAAAACAATCCTAAAGGAGGCCACTTAGTAATTGGAAAAAACAATTGAACTTTATGATGATTTAGACACATTTGACTAAAGGCGTTGCTCAGCAAAAGTAATACGAGCAGCGCCTTTTATTATGCTTATTTTTAAGGAATACATATTTCAGCTACCACTAATATGCTAGAATAACCTGTTGTTATATTTTCTAGTAACCTCTTACTTTCATCACGCCCCTCCATGATTTCAAAAAAAAACTTCATACAAAATTCTATTGTTCTCCATTATTAACTCTCTAAAAATTATTTTCATAACTTATTTTTTGCATATGTAAACGATTTCTTTCATAACGTGTTGTAAATGAGTATTCCAAAAGATTGTGACGTTTATTTAACAATTTTTTACTCAAATAAACTTTATGAATGAGGAGATGCTTTTATGGATTTTACACTAAATGATGAACAAAAAATGATTCAAAAAACAGTTCGAGATTTCGTGAATAGAGAACTAAAACCGTTGGAACAAGAAGTATTAAAAAATGAAAGAGAAGGTAGACCAAGTATTTCTCGTGAAAAAATAAAAGAATTGAGAGCAAAGGCAAAAGAAATGGGATTTTGGGGTATTAATACGCCCGAGGAATACGGTGGCGCCAATTTAGGACCGATTATGTCTGTATTAATCGCGATGGAATTAGGAAGGACATATGTTCCATTCAACTTTGGGGGTACTGCTGATAATATTCTTTATTTATGCAATGAAGAACAGAAGCAGAAATATTTAATTCCTACAATTAACGGGGAAAGACGTTCTTGCTTTGCTTTAACAGAACCGGGTGCGGGATCGGATGCAAGAAGCATTCAAATGAGAGCGGTGAAAGATGGCGACGAATGGGTGTTAAACGGTGAAAAAGTATTTATCACAAATGGAAATGAAGCAGACTTTGCCATGGTATTTGCCGTAACAGATAAAGAAAAAGGGGCAAATGGCGGTGTCACTTGTTTCCTAGTCGACCGAGAAATGGGTTGGGAATCTGAATATATTCATACAATGGGCGAATGGGGACCAGCGACATTAATATTCGATAATGTGCGTGTACCTGAAGAAAATATTTTAGGGGAAGTAGGCCAAGGATTTAACTTAGGCATGCAGTGGATTGGACAAGGAAGATATATGATTCCTGCTGGAGGAATTGGTGCTGCCGAACGTTTATTACAAATGGCGATCGACTATTCGAAAACGCGCGTTACTTTTGGAAAACCGATTGCCGAACGTCAAGCAATTCAATGGATGATTGCTGATTCAGCAGTTGAAATTGAAGCAGCAAAATGGATTGTATTGAGAGCTGCATGGATGGCTGAAAATGGGATGGATGCACGTCACCAGTCATCAATGGCAAAACTAAATGGGGCAATCATGGCAAATCAAGTAGTCGATCGCGTTCTTCAAATCCATGGTGGAATGGGCTATACAAAGGAATTACCAATTGAACGTTGGTATAGAGAATTAAGACTATACCGAATTTTTGAAGGGACGGATGAAATTCAGCGTCGAACAATTGCTCGAAACTTATTAAAAGGAAATGCCAAAGTAGGAGAGTTACTTTAATTGAAGTAGCTTCTAATTATTTCTTTAACATACTATCTAGTCAGTTATTATGCCGTAATAATACTAACCGGTTAGTTATGAAAAATAAAAGAATTATCGATTGATTAGGTAAGAAGAGGGATTTATTTTGCCCTATTTCAAATTTTATAGTGAATGCCAGCACCATCCGCTTTTCGAATGTCTAGCTTCGAACGCCAATTCTTCATTTCGCTCCGGCACAGTTTTTTCGACGGAGGCAAAAGCGCACCTTGTCAGAGTTAGCAGGCGTTCCTTGCTTTTTATTAAATTGAAAGAAGATGAATATGGATGATGGATAGGAAGGCGTTCTTTCTATTAGGATTCATAATGTTTTTAACGATGACAGGTTATGGAATTGTACTTCCGACATTACCATTCTTAGCAGATGATTTGGGACTCTCATCCGTTCAAATGTCATCATTAATTATTATTTGGGCTGTTTCACAGTTAATTACTGCACCGATTTGGGGACGTTTAGCCGACAAAATAGGAAGAAAACCCGTTTTAATGATTGGAGTATTTGGCTTTGGTATCGCTTTTCTGTTATTAATTGTAGCTCAAAACTATTGGCAATTGCTTGTAGTTCGATTAATTGGTGCAGCGATTTCATCTGGTACCCAAATGGCAGCTTTTTCGATGGTAGCCGATCAAACGAAAAAAGAGTTTAGAAATCAAACCATTGCAAAAATGGGTGCAGTAAATGGTCTAGGCTTCTTATGTGGTCCAGCTATTGGGGGATTATTCTCGCCACTTGGCGTAGTAGTACCCTTCATTATTGCAGGCTCCTTAGCATTAGTAACCCTACCATTTGCCCATTTTTACATCCGAGATTCGATTACTGATCATTATAATGAAACACAGAATACGTTTGCTAGAAACAACGATACGATTTCATTTTGGAGAGCCATTACCATGATAACGAAAACGGGTTATTGGAATCATTATATGATCATTCTTGGAGTGTCCATTGCGGCTTCAAGTTTCTTCGGATTACTTGGCTATTACTTAATAGCCAAATTTGAAGCGACCCCAATCTTTGTCAGTATGGCCTTTAGCGCACAAGCTGGAACTTCTGTCATCGTGCAATTCTTTTTACTAAAAAAATGTTATGAATTATGGACTGAAGATACGATTACAAAAATTGGATTAGCCTTTGCAACAATTGGTTATTGTTTTATTAGTTTTGCTCCCTTCATTTGGGTAGCAATTTTAGGATGTGTTTTTACTGGTTTTGGGCAATCATTAGTTCGACCAACTACGATAGCGATGTTATCAAAACGAACAGAGATGGGGCGAGGCATTACATTAGGTCTCCAAGAATCAATGGATAGTTTAGGAAGAATACTTGGACCTTTATGGGGTGGCTGGGTTTTTCTCTCTCTCGTGTCGGCACCATTTATAACTTCAGCAGTTATTATAGCCATTCTACTAGGCATCGCATTTTTAATTACGCATCAACAAAAAATAAATTTTTCAATATCTCAACAAAAAGATACGAATAACTCATAATCGTCAATCGTTGTCCCTTTAAAATGAAAGCGTTTTAACACAAATCTACTATGAAAATAGTAAATAAACGTTAGGAGGGTAATATGTTACTAACTAAATTATTGGGTGAAAATATCGGGAATTTTGGTGAGTATAACCTTCTTTATTTCTATGATAAATCGTATACAAATTGTGAGACAGAAATCATTTCTAAAAAAGTTTCTAGCCTTATTCATTCACTTGGAGTGGAAAAAGGGGATCGCGTGTTAATTTGCATGCCTAATTGTCCAGAAGTTATTTTCTCTTACCAAGGAGTATTAGGCGTTGGGGGCATCATTGTACCGGCTATGTATCTTTTACATGAAAATGAAATCAATTTTATTTTAAAGAAATCAGAAGCGAAAGTTATTATTACTTCCTCTAATATGTTACGAAAATTAACAAATGCATCAAGTGATTTAACAATAAAACCGAAAATTATATGTATTGATCCACCAAGTGAGGCAGATTTACTAGGGCAGTTCGATATCATCGAATGGGAAAAGGCTCTTTCTAATCAATCAGTCTATGAGAACACTTCTTTAAAATTAAATGAATTGGATGTAGCCGTTATATTATATACATCCGGTACAACAGGTCAACCAAAGGGAGTTATGTTAACACATAAAAACCTCTACTCAAATTCAATGTCTGGATTAGAGCTGAGAGCGGAGGATGAAATAAGAAGTACGACACTTGGTGTACTTCCTTTAGCGCATATTTATGGGTTTGGCATTATGAATGGGATGTTTCTACTTGGAAGTTCTGTTGTTATTTTTGATAAATTCGATGCAGAAGAGGTATTCAAAGTAATTGAGAAATTTAAAGTGAAATCCTTTGCAGCTGTTCCGGCTATGGTACACGCGATGCTTTATCATCCAAATGCCGATAAATATGACCTATCCAGTTTAGAAACAGTTGGTTCAGGAGCTGCTGCACTAGCGGTTAGCTTACGTCACAAATTTACAGAAAAATTTGGGGCAGAGGTAAGAGATGCTTATGGGCTTTCGGAAGCATCGCCTGGAGTTGCTACACAACGCAATAATATGCCGATTAAAGAAGGTTCTGTAGGTGTCCCAATGCCTGGAGTGAACATTAAAATCGTGGATGAAAATAGGCAAGAGGTACCAGTTGGGAATGTTGGTGAATTATTAGTCCAAGGTGATAATGTTACACCGGGTTATTATGGAAATGAAGAAGCAACGAAAATGGCATTACAAAATGGATGGCTTCATACAGGAGATTTGGCAAAAGTGGATGAAGAAGGCTATTTATATATTGTAGACCGTAAAAAAGATTTAATTATTCGAGGTGGATTTAATGTGTATCCACGAGATTTAGAAGAATTACTAGTCAAGCATGATGCGGTGTTAGAAGCTGCAGTCATAGGTGTTCCTTCTGAAAAAATGGGTGAGGAAATCGTTGCTTGTATTGTAAAGAAGCCAAATATAGAAGTAAGTGTAAGTGAATTAATCGGATACTGCCAACAAAATTTAGCGAAATATAAAACCCCTCGTCATGTAGAGTTTATTCATGAACTTCCAAAAAATGGTGTTGGGAAGATTATGAAAATAAAGTTAAGAGAGCAATTTACTCATCTCAATTTAGATTAAAATTAGTCGTTCAATATACTTGAAAGGAGGCATTCGAATGGTCCAAAAAGCTAATACATTGTTACGAGTAGAAGAAATGAAAACTGTTTTTAAAACGAGAGAAGGTAATCTAGAGGCTGTTGATGGCATTTCCTTTAGTATTGCGAAAGGAGAAACAGTAGCAATCGTAGGAGAATCAGGATCTGGTAAAAGCGTTTCAGCACTTTCGATATTGCGATTGTTAGACAGCAATGGTGAAGTCACTTCCGGTAAAATCTTGTTTAATGATTTAAATTTAAAGGATTTAAGTAATGATGAAATTCGAAAAATTCGTGGAAACGAAATTGCTATGATTTTCCAAGATCCGATGACATGCCTAGACCCTGTATATACGATTGGTGACCAAATTATCGAGACGATTAAAATTCATGAAAATCTTAGTAAAAAAGAATTGCGGGAACGCGCAGTTGAATTACTAAAGCTTGTAGGACTGCCAGACCCTGAAAGTCGTATAAATGTCTATCCCCACCAATTATCAGGTGGTCAAAGGCAACGGGTAATGATTGCCATCGCACTTGCATGTAGACCGAATTTAATTATTGCCGATGAGCCTACAACTGCGCTTGATGTGACAGTACAGGCACAGATTTTGCAATTATTAAAAGACTTGCAATCCCAGTTTGGAACAGCAATTATCCTTGTTACACATGATTTAGGCGTTGTAGCGGAAATGGCGGACAAAGTTGTAGTTGTTTATGCTGGGCAAGTTGTGGAACAGTCTCATGTAAAAGACTTGTTTAATAAACCACAACATCCATATACAGAAGCTTTAATGAAAAGTATTCCAAAAATCGATACAGAGAAAGATCGTAAATTACTTACGATAAAAGGAAATGTTCCAAGCTTGAAAGAAATCCCCGCTGGATGCCGTTTTCATCCAAGGTGTTCCTTTGCTACGGATAAGTGTAGAAGTGAAGAACCACCACTTTTTGAATTAGCGAATGAGCGAGTAAGTAAGTGTTGGATTGCAGACCCTGATCTACAAGGAAATTGGGAGGCACCACTGTCAATTGATGAAAATGGATCTGAATATGATATCAATCCACATTTAGTAAGTAAAAATAACTTATTAGAAGTAACCGACTTAAAAAAATACTTCCCGATTACAAAAGGGATTTTGTCGAGAACAATCGGGCACGTTAAGGCAGTAGATGGCGTAACGCTCAACATTCATAAAGGGGAAGTTCTTGGTCTTGTTGGTGAATCGGGCTGCGGTAAATCAACTGTTGGAAGATTAATAACGGGTCTTATTGATTCAACCAATGGGGAAGTAAGTTTTGATGGGAAAAAATTATCGAAAGTAAATCGAAAAGAGAAAAAGATTATAAGGAAACGTGTTCAATTTGTTTTTCAAGATCCTTATAGTTCCTTAGATCCGAGGATGACCATTTTAGATATTATTGGTGAACCTTTAGAAGTGCACAATATAGCAAAAGGAAGTTCCAAGCGCGGGCGTGTAGGGGAATTACTTGAAACTGTTGGACTATCTAAAAAGGATATGCATAAATTTCCTCATCAATTTTCAGGAGGACAAAGGCAACGAATTGGTATCGCGAGAGCTTTGGCAACTGAACCAGATCTGCTCATTTGCGATGAGGCTGTGTCCGCATTAGATGTTTCAGTTCAAGCACAAATTCTTAATCTATTAAAAGACCTCCAATTGAAACTCGGATTATCGTATTTATTTATTTCGCATGATTTAAATGTAGTCAAATATATTTCAGATCGAATTGCTGTCATGTATTTAGGGGAAATCGTAGAAGTAACCGATGCCGAAACTTTATTTACAAACCCACTCCATCCATATGCAAAGGCACTTATATCAGCTGTGCCGATTCCTAATCCTAATATTGAACCAGATCGAATTATCCTAAGTGGTGAAGTACCAAGTCCTTCAAATCCTCCAAGTGGTTGTAAATTTCATACGAGATGTCCTTTAGCAATGGATCATTGTAAAAAGGAAAAGCCAGAACTGATAGATATAGCTGAAGGTCATGCGGTTTCCTGTCATCTCTATAAGGAGGAGGCAAGGTTATGATTGAATATATTGGTAGGCGTTTAATTTTTGGAATAATTGTATTGTTAATTATGACTACCTTCATTTTTGTCATTATGAGAGCAGTTCCTGGAGATGTTGTGACCCTTCAGTTAGCAAATTCCGGTGCAACACCTGAACAAATGGATGCATTGAAAGCTGAAATGGGTCTAGATAAAAGTGTTTTCGGTCAACTAATGGATTGGGGTAAAAATGCGCTGCAAGGCGATTTAGGGAGCTCTCTTTGGTCAGGTCAAGAAGTATCGCAAATTATATTAGCAAGACTGCCAGTTACGATTCAATTAGCCATTTTATCAATTGTTTTGGCTATCATGATCGGTATTCCAATTGGCGTGATTTCTGCTGTGAAACAAAATACTTTTATTGACCATTTTTTAAAAGTAATTTCAATTGGTGGATTATCGATTCCAAGCTTCTGGTTAGGACTAATTTTATTAACGTTTTTATCGCTAGCTTTCAATTGGATTCCACCACTAGGTTATCAATCATTTACTGACAATCCTTTTGTTAATTTGCAGCAAATATTTTTACCGGCCATTTGCTTAGCCGTTACTTTAAGTGCAAGTATTGTTCGAATGACAAGGTCGGCTGTACTTGAAGTACTGCATTCGGAGTTTATTAGAACGGTGCGGGCAAAAGGAGCGAAAGAAGCAGTTGTCATATTCAAGCATGCGCTTAGAAATTCATTAGTTTCGGTTATTACATTAATCGGTTTACAAATCGGCTATTTGCTTGGTGGGACGGTAGTGCTTGAATCGATTTTTGCTCTCCCAGGGTTAGGCAGTTTAATTTTTGAATCTGTATTAGTGAGAGACTATCCAATTGTCCAGTCCACTGTCTTGGTCTTTGGTGCGATGTTTTTATTAGTTAATTTAGCTGTGGATGTAATGTACGGGTGGGCAGACCCTAGAATAAGGGCTAGATAAAAAATACCTCAATATTCTTGTTTCAAGAAAAGGAAGTGATGCATATGTCTCAAATACAAATAGACACTGAGATGCCAAAAAAGAGAATAAAGGTGAGAAAAAACGTCCATTTGCAAAAAATGAAAGGGGATTGTAAACGCTTTATTTTAACGCAAAAAGTTGGTTCTTTATCCCTTTTGGTTATTGTACTCGTTTTCGCCGTCGCAATATTCGCATCAGCTATTGCACCGTTTGATCCAATTAGTCAAGACCGTACTGCTTTTTTGGCGGCCCCAAACGTGCAGCATGTGATGGGCACGGATGATTTAGGGCGTGACGTGTTTAGTCGCCTCATTTTTGGTTCTCAAATATCGTTGCTTGTTGGCGTTGCTACAGTCGTCATCTCCATCGTATTAGGAACGTTAATTGGCATGATCTCAGGCTACTTTGGTGGAGTAATCGATTTGGTCATTCAAAGAATAATGGATGCTATTATGTCAATCCCAGCTTTAATTCTTGCCTTGTTTATTGCAGCTTTATTAGGTCCTGCCATTCAAAATGTCATAATCGCCCTTGTTATTATCGAAATCCCTCGTTTTGCAAGAATTGTACGGGGGGAAATGATGAGAATTCGTGAATCCAATTATGTGGAAGCATCCCGTTCGGTAGGGGCAAGCCCATTTCGGATTATTTTGAGACATGGATTGCCAAATATGATGGCGCCAATCATCGTCATGGCAAGCCTGGCTTTTGGTCAAACGATTATTGCTGAAGCATCACTTAGTTTTCTTGGAATAGGAACACCGCCACCGAATCCATCCTGGGGGTTAATGTTGAGTGATGCGAGTAGATACATGGAAAGTGCACCGTGGCTCGTGCTATTCCCTGGTTTAGCTTTATGTATTTTAGTTTTGGCATTTAACTTATTTGGAGATGCACTTCGGGATTTCCTTGACCCAAAAATGTCTAAGTAAGTTCTTAAATATCATGTTTTTAGGAGGGAATATTATGGATAAAAGGTTGAAATCAATCATTTATTTATTGGTTTTTGGACTAGTAGCACTCGTATTAAGTGCTTGCTCCTCTAATGAAACATCAAATGAAACTCCAAGTGAAAAGCAAGACGATAAGAAGATTGAAGTAACGGCCAATACAGAGCCAAAAAGTGGTGGAACTTATACAATTCTTACGCCAGCAGATCCAGATATGCTTGATCCGCACCGTCAGTCTTCCATCTACACACATATGCTTGCCGGCTTAGTTTATAACAAACTCGTTAGTTATGAAACAGGGCCGGGTGTTGCCTATACGGATTATAATGTTGTGCCTGATCTTGCAGAGCGTTGGGAAATATCTGAAGATGGCAAAACGTATACATTTTACCTTCGAGAAGCGTATTGGCATGATAAGGCACCAGTAAATGGCCGAAAACTTACTGCGGAGGATGTTGTAGCGACAATGGAAAGAATTATCGATTTACCAGGTCATCAAAGAGCACTTTTATCTGAAGTAGAGAGCGTTGTTGCAGTAGATGATCAAACCGTTGTTTTCACATTAAAACAGCCATTCGCGCCATTTTTAAATTTTATGGCCAACCATTTCATGTGGATTTTACCGAAGGAAGCGATGGATGGTGAATTTAATTTAGCGACGGATTCGATTGGAACAGGTCCATTTGTGTTAGAAAAATGGGAAGATAATGTACAGGCTACGTACTCAAAAAACCCGAAATATTATGAAGAAGGAAAGCCGTATTTAGATAAAGTCATTTATAAAGTTGTACCAGATCAAAGTACGAGGATTGCAGCTTTTAGAACGGGTCAGGCAGATACAATCGGTAGTTTATCTCCAGAAGAAATCGCGCAATTACAAAAATCAAATTCAAATGTAACGATTTTTGAATCATTATTTGCTACTCAAGAACAGTTATATATGAACATGGAAAGAGAGCCTTTTACAGATTTGCGTGTACGAAAAGCAATAAGTATGGCGGTTGATCGAAAATCAATGGTGAAGGCGATTTACGGCGGCGGGGAAACGAGTGGACCTGTCAATCCGTCACTAGGTGATTGGGCATTATCTTTAGAAGAAAGAGAAGAATTATCTCCTTATAACCCAGAGGAAGCTAAAAAGCTGTTAGCAGAGGCAGGCTATCCAAACGGCTTTAATACGACAATGATTGTGACGAATGGATACGGTGAACAACTTGTGCGTGTTGCGCAATGGGTTGCGGAAGATTTAAGAAATGTCGGCATCAATGTTGAAATTGAAATTGTAGAATACGCGGCTTACTTCTCAGATAGATGGCCAAATGTGGATTATGACATGGGGATCGGCTATCAAACATATTTCCAAGAGCCGGATGAGTGGCTTCGTACGCAACTACACACAAATGGTGCACGAAATTGGTATAACAATAGTGACCCAGAACTAGATAAAATGCTTGATAAACAAAGAACGATTTTAGACGTGGAAGAAAGAAAGCAGTATGTTCATGAAATTCAACGCTATGTTTTAGAAAACTTAGTGAATCCGATTCCGGTAACAACTTATTATACGAAAACGCCTAGACAACCGAATGTAAAAGATTCCTATCCACATGCATCATATGGGTATGGCTATTTAAAAGATGTTTGGTTAGATAATTAACTTCCTGAAAGTTGGCGATTAATTGATCCAGAAATCTATCATCACATGAAAGGTATGTGAGAAAAATTTCGATAAAAGAAGGATTGAGTACCTTGCATAGAGTAGAAAAATTAGAATTGACAACGAACTTCCCTATAGGTCCAGTAAACTCATATGTTGTGTTTGGAGAGAAATTAACGCTTATTGACGCTGGTCTAAAAAATAAGCAAGGTTGGGATGATTTAAATAATGGTCTCCATCGTTTAGGTATTCAACTAACGGATCTCGAACAAATTATTATCACACATCACCATAATGATCATACAGGTTTAGTTGACTGGATTTTGGAGAAAAATCCAGCAATTAAAATACTCGCGCATAAAGATACCGAAATGATTTTACAGGACGATAGCTATTTACAATGGAGCGCTGAATTTTTTTATAACTTATTCCTAGAATTTGGTTTAACAAAAGATGCGGCTACTAAGTGGGCGTTTCGGAAACGCAGCCGTGATTACTTCCAAATGGCAAAGGTCGATGAGGTGCTAGGAGAAGGGGATATAGTGCCAGGTTTACCAACATTTCAAGTAATTGAAACACTAGGTCATTCACAGGATCATATTTCGCTTTATTGCGCGGATGAGCAATTGTTCTTTTGTGGAGACCATATTATTAAAGGCCTCCATGGGGGAATGTTTTTCGATGCACCGAAACCTGGAAGTGAACGTGCAAAACCTTTACTCCAGTATTTAAATGATTTAGAAAAGTGTAGAAAACTTCCCGCAAAATTAACCTTTTCAGGACATGGGCCAATTATTGACGATTTAAATGGTGCGATCGATTGGCATAGAAGCAATATCGAAAAGCGTGTAACTCGTGTGATCCAAACGCTAAAAAATGCGAATGGCCTTGCAACGGGGTTTGAAATTATTCAAGACATGTATCGGGAGAGGTATGAGAAAGGAATCATTACATTTTTGTTTGAAGTATTAAGCGTGCTTGATTTATTGGAAGAACGAAAAATGATTACTGTTGAAAAACAAAATGGTGTGTTGAAGTACCGATTAGTAAATAGTTAGTGCAAACGAACTTACTTATCTATTTGTAAATGTTTCGTTTCTATAAAACAATTTGAAAGATAGTAGGAGGAACTTATATGACAAAAAGATTTGAAAATAGAGTGGCTCTCATTACTGGTGGTAGCCGTGGCATTGGAAAAAGTATCGCGGAAACTTTTGCTGAGAGTGGGGCAAAAATAGCGATCATTGACATTAATGAAGAAGCGTTACAAAACGTACAGGCTGAATTTAAAGAAAAAGGTTTCGATATTTTAGCCATCAAAGCAAATGTAGTCAATTCTGAAGATGTCGCAGCAGCGATGGAACAGGTGGTGAATGAGTTCGGATCACTTGATATTTTAGTGAATAATGCCGGCATCATCCGCGACAACTTACTATTTAAAATGACCGATAATGACTGGGATCAAGTCATTGATGTTCATTTGAAAGGCGCCTTTAATACAACGCGCATCGCACAAAAATATATGGTCCAACAAAAATATGGACGAATTATTAATATTTCATCGACTTCAGCATTAGGGAATGCGGGCCAAGCAAATTATGCAACCGTTAAAGCAGGCTTGCAAGGTTTGACGAAAACATTGGCAAAAGAGGTTGCGAAATTTGGTATTACATCTAATGCGGTTGCGCCTGGTTTTATTGAGACTGATATGACAAAAGCAACTGCAGAGCGTATTGGTATTCCGTTTGAAGATTTCCTCAAAGCAGGGGCTAGCAAAATTCCGGTTGGCAGAACGGGCAAGCCAAGTGATATTGCAAATGCAGTTGCGTTCTTTGCGGACGAAAAATCTTCATTCGTAAACGGTCAAATACTTTATGTAGCAGGCGGACCGACAAATTAAAGAAGGGGGATGGAAACTTTGTATACAGCATATATTGGTCGAACTTCAAACAAAGTAAGAAATGTAGTGGAAAGAGAGCTTGTAAGGAGATTTGCTGAATCAATTGGGGATAGTCATCCAATCTATATCGATGAAGAAGTTGGGAAACAATCAAAATATGGCACGAATATAGCGCCCCCTACATTTCCGCGAGTGCTAAGATCTGGCAATGTCGAAGGACTTCAATTACCAGCAAAAGGGTTAATACATGGTGAACAAATTTATCATTTTGAACGACCTCTTTTAGTAGGAGAAGAAGTTTATTGCTACGTGAAAATAGAAGACTACTATGAAAGAGCAGGTAGCACAGGGGAAATGGGCTTCTTGAAAATGAAAAGATACGGTGAAGATCAGGACGGAAAAGTAATTTTTACGGAAGAATCAATCATCATCATTACGGAAACAGTGAGGAGGTCTTTAAACGTATGACAATTTTAGCAGCGATAAGTAAAGCGGAATCTCTTGAAACGACACTTCATCCTGTATCGAGAATGGATTTAATTAAATATGCAGGTTCTTCGGGTGACTTTAACCCGATTCATACGATTGATGAAGAAGCAAAGAAAGCGGGTTTACCAGGAATCATTGCGCATGGTATGTGGACGATGGGCAATCTTTCTAAGCTATTCACTCCTTATTATGAAGAAGGTTTTATAAAAGACTATAACATACGATTTTCAGGAATGGTGTTTTTAAATGATGTGCTTACGTTAAAGGCTGATTTAGTTGATACAGTTGATCAATCGCTAATTTTTGATGTCAAAGCGATTAATCAAAATCAAAAAGATGTAGTTAAAGGAAAAGTAATATTTGAACTTTACTAACTTGATTGAAAAAGGGGGAAATATATGAAACGAGATGCAGTCATTGTATCAGCTGTTCGTACAGCTATTGCTAAACAAGGTGGGGCATTAGCAAGTATTCCGGCTCATTTGTATGGTGGGAAAGTAATTAAAGAAGCGATTAAACGCATAAATCTAGATCCTGAAAGTATTGATGATGTGATAATAGGAAATGTTTTAAGTGGCGGGGGAAATATTGCGAGATTGACAGCTTTACAGGGTGGTTTGTCCGTCAATATACCAGGATTAACGATAGATAGACAATGCGGTTCAGGTATTAATGCGGTTGCATTAGCTGCTCAAGCGATACAATCTGGGGCAGGGGATATTTACGTTGCTGGCGGTATTGAAAGTATGAGCCGTTCGCCCTATCAATTTGAGCGTCCAGAGCAAGCGTACAGTTCTGTTCCACCAAAGCATCGGAAAACCCTTCTTGCACCTGAAGAAATCGGAAATCCAGGAATGGGAATTACAGCCGAAAATCTTGTGAAAAAATACGATATTACGAGAAAAGAACAAGATGAATATTCTTTAAGAAGTCAACAAAGAATGGCAAGGGCGATGGAAGAAGGGCGTTTTGATGAGCAAATTGTGCCGATTAGCATTCCTGTTCGTAAAGGTGAA
This sequence comes from Solibacillus sp. FSL K6-1523, assembly GCF_038005225.1. Classification (NCBI taxonomy): domain Bacteria; kingdom Bacillati; phylum Bacillota; class Bacilli; order Caryophanales; family Caryophanaceae; genus Solibacillus; species Solibacillus sp. FSL K6-1523. Next base: position 2,508,871 of record NZ_JBBOSU010000001.1, on the reverse strand, counting down.
CCGATTTTATTTAATAAAGACGAGCATCCACGTCCGAATGTAACATTAGCTGCTTTAGCAAAACTAGCTCCTGCTTTTCAAAAGAATGGCACTGTAACAGCTGGCAGTAGTTCTGGCTTGAATGATGCGGCATCAGCACTGGTCATTATGTCTCGAGAAAAGGCGGAAGAGTTAGGAATTCAACCGTTAGCTACAATTAAAGGGTCAGTAGTTGCAGGAGTAGACCCTAATATTATGGGGATTGGTCCTGTACCAGCAACGCAGAAATTACTAGAAAAATTGAACCTTTCTTTATCCGATATAGATATTATCGAATTGAACGAGGCGTTTGCTGCACAAGTAATTGCTTGTAATCGGGAGTTGGAAATAGATCCAGAAAAATTAAATGTCAACGGTGGAGCAATTGCCCATGGACATCCATTAGGTGCTACAGGAGCAATATTAATAACAAAAGCTGTATATGAATTAAAACGAACAGCTGGAAAGTATGCCCTTATTACAGCTTGTATCGGTGGAGGTCAAGGAATCTCCTTAGTAATCGAAAGGGAGTCGGACTAGCAATGGATTAAAATCTAACATTTGGGGAGAACAATATTATGCGAGGAAGAATTTTAAAAGAGAGTATAGACCTTTTTGATAAAAAGGGATTCAGTAAAACTTCCATTCAAGATATTGTTGATACAATTGGGGTGACAAAGGGTACTTTTTATTATTACTTTAAAAGTAAACAAGAACTATTAATGGATATTCACTTAAGTTTTATTAAAGAGTTGCTATCTGAACAAGAAGTAACCTTAAAAGATGAATCTCTTAGTAATACAGTGAAAATAAATAATTTAATCTATTTAATTATAAAAGATATTAAGATACAAGGTAAGAGTGCAAGAGTGTTTAATCGGGAATTTCGGCATCTGGATGATATGCAAGTTAAGTTAATCAATTCTTATCGAAAAGAATTTCGAATTAATCTTCAAAGACTCATTGATGATGGGATTGAAAAGGGAGATTTCAGGAACGACCTTAGAAGTGATATTGTTATCTTTGGAATACTAGGAATGGTTAACCGTTCTTTTAATTGGTATAATCCCGACGGAGAAGTGTCAGAAGAGGAACTAGTGAGTACCTATATGGATATAATATTAAATGGCATAAAAAGTTGAAAATTATGCATGCTATAGTTGTGCAAAGCTAAAAAAATCCCACAAAAAAGCCGACAAGCTCGCTTTTACGTGGGATTTTGTGTTGGTTGGTGTATAATCTCAGATTAAATTTCATGTATAGGGGAAAAGAAAGAAATCTCCCGTCATGAAATCCACAAAAACAGTAATATTTCTGCTAGAATAGGTAAGTGAATTATTTCGGAGGTGCACAATCGTGGCAAATACATTAGAACAAACATACTTAGATCTTTTACAGACTATTTTAAATAATGGTGTAAAAAAGGAAGACCGTACTGGAACGGGAACAATTAGTGTTTTCGGTCATCAAATGCGCTTTGATTTAGCGCAAGGATTCCCATTACTGACGACAAAGCGCGTCCCATTTAAACTTGTGGCGAGTGAGCTACTTTGGTTTATGAAAGGTGATACGAATATTCGTTACTTATTGCAAAATAAAAATAACATTTGGAATGAGTGGGCGTTTAAGCGCTGGGTGGAATCGGATGAATATACAGGTCCTGATATGACAGATTTCGGAAATCGCAGTTTAGTAGATGAAGAATTTAACAAACTTTATAAAGTGGAAATGGCTGCTTATTGTGAGCGCGTATTAGAAGATGATGCATTTGCAGAAAAATACGGCGACCTTGGTAATGTATACGGGAAGCAATGGCGCCGCTGGACAGATTCAGAAGGCAATGAAATCGACCAACTACAAGATGCCATTGACCAAATAAAAAATAATCCTGATTCGCGCCGTATTATTGTCAACGCATGGAATCCGGAAGATGTCATCAATGCAGGTGCAAAAGGAAGTAAAGCAGCACTACCACCGTGCCATGTCATGTTCCAATTTTACGTAGCTGATGGAAAATTAAGCTGCATGTTAACACAGCGTAGTGGGGATACATTCCTTGGCATCCCATTCAACATCGCGAGCTATGCCTTACTTACACATTTAATTGCCCATGAATGTGGTTTAGAAGTGGGGGAGTTCGTGCATAGTATTGGAGATGCACATATTTATTCAAATCATGTGAATCAAGTGACGGAGCAATTAAGCCGTGAGCTAAAAGATTTACCAACGTTAACGATCAATCCGGCGAAAAAATCCATTTTTGATATCGAGCTAGAAGATTTAACAATCGAAGGCTATGACCCACATCCAACGATTAAAGCACCGATCGCAGTATAGTCAAAAAAGCATCCATGAGGATGCTTTTTTGTGTTTACAATAAGTTTTCTTTTTTATCACTCAGTTTAATAAAGAAAGGAAAAATAAGGACAAATAAAAGACTGATATAACCTAAAGTTAAAATGTTTTGGGTTTTTGCTGATAAATATTGTTTCACATGGCAATGGGAACAATCCTTGCCTTCCTTTGAAAAGCCAAGAGCCATCACTTCTTTAAATGACCATTTATACTTACAGTTTGTACAACTTACCACAATATCACCACCTAATTACTAGTTCATACGATTGGATTAATGAAAGGTTTCAAAACTACCGATATTTGGTATGCCTTTTCGTTTAGGAAGAAATGATAAAATTTTAACTAAAGAAGTGAATATTTAAAATCCTAAATTATTTGTTCATTTTGTTGCATTTACTAGTAGCAAAAATGAGATATAAAAAATATGTCCCCTTTTCCCCTATTTCTAGTAATACAAATTAGAAAGGGGGAATGTCCGTAAAATTATTAGAAAAGGATTTTGTCGTAATTTTCCAACCGAAATTGGCGAGGGGAGTTGGACAGAATGAGGCGTAAGTTTTGGCAAGACGCGCAAAATTGGACAACCTCCAGCACATAATTCAAAGTTAGCTAAATTCTATAATCGCACCGACATTTAAAATAAAAGATAAAGCAAATTGCAAAGTTTTAGTAGATAACACACTCAAATCTAGTAGGTTTTGTATATGCTAAAAGACATCTTAATTTTGAAGGGAGGGAATAGGAATTGACACAACCAGTAGAAATCGAAATCCATGTCGGACATTATGGTGATGGGACCGGTGCACGAGGGTATGTAGATGAGGTGCAATATGCCCGGAAATTTATGAAGCGGATTTATGAAATTTTAATCGCGAATAAAGTGCCTGCAACGTATTACGAGGATAAAATCTCTAAAAATCAAACCCAAAATATTAATCATTTAGTCGCCTATCACAACCAAGATCGCAATGGACTGATTGTGAGTGGTCACTTAAATTCAACGAGTCCGTTAACCGAACGACCAATAGGAGGGGAGGTGTTATACAGTACCCAAAATGAGTTAGCCAAGAACGTAGCAAAAGCGTTGAGCGATGCGTCCGGTCTAATTAATCGAGGGGCAAAATACCGGAACGACATTGGTGTTTTAACGAAAACATACGAACCAAGTATTTTAATAGAATTTGGATTTGTAAACAGTAAAAAAGATATCGAATTGTTAGACCAAAATTTGGAGAAGATTTGCCAAGCTATCGCAAAAGTTTTGGCAGCAGTCATTGGTCATCCATTTTCAACACCCGTAAAGGAGGAGGGGAATAAAGTGGAAACGACTAAAAATACACTAGATGCGACTGGTAAAGCAGAAGCGAAAAAGTTATTCGGAAAACTATATGAAAAAGGCGTATTTAGCGAAGATCATAGCGATAAAATCGAACAGTATTCAGATGGTAAAATTTTAAGTTTGTTAATTGCCTTTTTAAGTCGTACGGTATAATTTTCACATAGGCTAGTATAAAAATGCTTCATCCTATGTTTATTTAGGGGTGAAGCATTTTAAAATAATGGATTCACCCGAAACCCTAAATTTCGCATCATTACATATCTTCATCGAAAAATAGCCAACTATCCGAAAAAAACCTTGGATAGTTGGCTGTTTATCGTGTTTACTTAATAAATAATATGCCTCGTATCGAATAAGTAATTGATTAAGTAAAAGGACTGAGGGAAACCAAGTCCTAGCTGCCAAGCACCAACTCCCATAAGTTGATAATCAATAACTAACTGTAATTTTGCTGTTAGTGCTTGAGCATTTTCAAACCAAACAATGTTTTGGTTCCCATTTTCATCCCAGTAAATAAAAAACGGTTGTTCGTATTCAAGTGAATATTGAATAGGGACTTGATAATTTAAGGCAAGTTGTGTTGCACCAGAAACTGAAACAGCTCTTCCGCTAATTACGTTCCCATCGTCGTCCAACGTCCATTCATATCCATAACGTGGTACCCCAAGCATGATTTTCTCTCGATTCATATGTTGAAGTGCAAATTCAATCGATTTTCTTACTTCGTCAATCGGCGCAACTGGACCAGGCTCCATTGTTGGCACATGCCAGTCATAAGCCATTATAAATATAAAATCTACAGCTGCTCCAATTCCACCGAAATCATACCCTTTTAACCATGGAATATCTTCACTTGTTTTAGCTGGAACTGCAGCGGAAACAGAATATCCTTCTGGTTTTAAACGATCACTCACTAACCGTAAAAAGTCGGAATATAAATCTCTTTCTTCTTCCCTTACCCTTTCAAAATCAATATTAACGCCAGCGTAATTTTTTGATATGACAAGATTGTATATATTGTCAATGAGGAGGTCTCGCTGATCAGGAAAAGTTAATACTTGACGTGTCACTTCAGGGCTAAATCCTTCTGTTGTTAAGTTCGTAATAGTGGCTACAGGTGCTACACCATTGTTGCGTGCAGTTTGAATCGCAAACTCGTCATTAAGTGTGCTTAGTGTTCCTCCTTCAAGAATATGGTATTCAAACATGGCCAAAAACGTATTGATGGGTGCAAAAGTACGGATAATTAATTCGTCCTGTTCAGGGGTGGTCGGGTACATATAACTTAAATTTTCTGCAGAGTATTTAGGCGGAGGCGGTAAATACAAGGTCATTCCAACCATTAAAAAATCGGATTGGAGTCCATTGTATAGTCGTATCGTCTCAATCGGAATGAAACTCATTTTAGAGATTAAAAACAATGTATCACCAGGCTGGACCGTATACATATTGGTTGGGATAAGTAGATCCTGTCCGGGGACTAAACTATCGGTTGTTAATCCGTTCATGATGCGGATACTATCCATATTAACTTGATACATTACAGCAATGGAGTATAAACTATCACCCGGTTTAACCACATAAATAAACATAGAAAGGCCTCTTTTCTCGATATGAATTAATTAAATGTATGTAATTGTATTACAGAGTATAATCAATTGAGCATATAAATATATTTTGAAATTAGGGGTGCTGATTTTTGTATGTGAATTTAAAAGAATATTTAAAGCAATTAGAGGAAAGTCACATTGGGCTTGAAGTACGGGGAAGTCATGAAAAGTTAGATAAAATACTGTCAGACGAGAAATTGAAATACGTTAAGAAGTTCTATATGGATGGCAGCTGGCAATTATACTTTCATCAAGGGACAATTTCGCCATTACAATTAAGCGAAGTGCTTAAAAATACTAAATAATATCAAATGAAAATAGCCAATTCTCCATGAAGTGGCTGTTTTCATAATTCCAGACCAAAATCGTATTTCCTCCAATCTTACTTTCAATGCCTTATGGAGTTAGGAAATTTCAAATTCATGCTGTTGATTACGTTGTGATATGGCAAGGGTTTGTCCCATCATTTCATTCGTAAACTAATAAAAATTAAGGTCACACCACCAAGTAGACAAATCATTTTTGCTAATGATATTTTATCGCTTAAACCCGTCAAGCCTATGCCTGTCGTAATAATGAAAATGATGGGTCCGATTAGCGCAAGGGATGAATTCACAATAAACGCTTTTTCTAAATCATTTAATTTGAACATAATATATGCAGCTATAATATCAACGCTTCCAGAAAGGATACGTAACATTACGATATATATAAGTGCAGTTTGCATTGATCAACCACCTTTTTCATCTTAAATTTATGTTTAGTCAAATGTATGCTTGGCCATTTTCAATTATTAAAGGAAATTAATATGGCTTAGGCAGATAAAAAGTTGAAAGTGATGAATAGCGCGATCATATAGGCTAATTCGTTCCAATCATCTACGCAAAATAAAAAAGATTCAAAACTTATTTTGCAATGATAAAAATAGTTTGCTATAATGGGCGTCATAGTTGAATAGTCCTTCGGGGTCGGGTGAAAATCCCAATCGGCGGTGATGAAGCAATTCTAAGCCCGCGAGCCTTTTTGGCAGGATTTGGTGTAATTCCAAAGCCGACAGTATAGTCTGGATGAGAGAAGGATTGGTTAGGCGTTTTATGAGCCCTTTGTGTAATTTTTTCCGTTTACAAGAAGGTTTATTTCGTGATGCCTAAATGAGAATTTTCTAGTCACCCCGTAGAGCATCTTCTATGTGGTTTTTTTGTTTTTCTTAAAACCCTTTACAATTTTATATGTATTTCCTTCGGGGTCGGGTGAAAATCCCAATCGGCGGTGATGAAGAAATTCTAAGCCCGCGAGCTTTTAAGAAGCAGGATTTGGTGTGAATCCAAAGCCGACAGTATAGTCTGGATGGGAGAAGGAAATAAAAATGGTCAACTTTTTTCAAAAATACATGAAAATAAGTTTATTTGACGATGCCATTTTTATAACTCTCATCAAAACTCCGAGCTATTGTCGGGGTTTTTTCTATTTTTTTAGGATGAGGTGAGAAAGGTGTTTACAGGAATTATCGAGGAACAAGGAACGGTTCAACAAATGAAGTCAACACTACAAGCAATGGTGTTGACCATTCAAGCGAAAATGGTGTTAGAAGATGTAAAACTGGGAGATAGTATTTCAGTTAATGGCGTTTGTCTAACGGTTACAGGATTTACGGCGAATGCTTTTACAGTAGATGTGATGCCGGAAACAGTGAAAGCATCCAGCATTCAACAATTACAAATCGGCTCAGCTGTTAATTTAGAGCGAGCGATGGCTGCAAACGGTCGATTTGGTGGGCATTTCGTTTCAGGTCATATTGATGGTGTTGCTAAAATCCTTCAAAAGCGTCATGTTGCCAATGCAGTTTATATTGATTTGGCTGTGCCGAAAGAACTTTTGAAAAATTGCTTAGTAAAGGGCTCGATTACGTTAGATGGTACGAGTTTAACGATTTTTAATGTCACAACGTCCACTTTAACGGTGTCATTAATTCCCCATACGTATAAAGAAACAGTATTCGGCATGAAGAAAATAGGGGATCTCGTAAACGTTGAAACCGATTTAATCGGCAAATATATTTTGCAGCATTTAACGAATAGTCAGTCCGATAACCTATCAATGGATTTTTTACAACAACACGGATTTTAAGGAGTGAACCGAAATGTTTCATGCAATTGAAGAGGCGCTAGAGGCGTTAAAAGCAGGGGAAGTCATCATTGTAGTCGATGATGAAAACCGTGAAAATGAAGGAGATTTTTTAGTGTTAGGTGAACATGCGACACCACAAAATATTAACTTTATGGCAATGTATGGGCGCGGTTTAATTTGCACGCCGGTTTCACAAAGCATCGCGGATAAGTTGCAACTACAGCCAATGGTCCAAATGAATACAGATGTCCATCAAACGGCATTTACAGTGAGTGTTGATTATAAAACAACAACGACCGGTATTAGCGCATTTGAGCGTTCGGATACGATGTTGGCAATGCTAGATGAAGATGTTCGAGCGGAGGATTTTAGAAGTCCCGGGCATGTGTTTCCACTTCTTGCAAAAGACGGTGGTGTATTGGAACGTAGAGGGCATACGGAAGCGGCAGTTGATTTAGCCAAGCTTTGCGATTCCGCACAAGTCGGTGTAATTTGTGAAATTATGAATGCAGACGGCACAATGGCGCGCGTACCGGATTTATGGGAAATCGCTAAAAAATTTAATTTAAAATTTATAACGATTGATGCATTAGCATTGCATTTAAATAAAAATTACATCTCTGCATAATGGGGCATATATTGATCAATATAAAGTTGGTATGACAATTCCGACTACTCAAATAAAAATATAGGGGATATGAACATGGGAAAAACATTTGAAGCACAATTAGTAGGAACAGACTTAAAAATTGGCATTATTGTTGGCCGATTTAATGAATTTATAAACGATAAATTATTAAGCGGGGCATTAGATGGATTAAAGCGCCACGGTGTTTCAGAAGAAAATATTGATATTGCATGGGTACCAGGAGCATTTGAAGTACCGTTTATCGCCAAAAAAATGGTCGCAACAGGGAACTATGATGCGGTTATTGGATTAGGTACGGTCATCCGAGGTTCTACGACGCATTATGATTATGTTTGTAATGAAGCAGCAAAAGGGATTGCGAACGTTTCACTTGAATCAGGAATCCCAGTTATTTTCGGTATTGTCACAACTGAAAACATCGAGCAAGCAATTGAACGTGCTGGAACGAAAGCAGGGAACAAAGGCTATGATAGCGCCATTTCAGCTATCGAAATGGCGAATTTGAATCGTATGTTTTAGTAGTTAGGGTCTTTCAGTGAGTAAAAAATAAGCAAACTCTTGATAGTGTTTTATTAAAAGTCAAGTAATTGTTTATAAAGCTCTATAACTAAATAATTTAATTCAATGTCACACATTATATAGGGTTAAAAAGTGAGGATAGATGAAGGGGGTTACCTGCTTACATCTATCCTTTTCAGATTGATGTTGAAAGACAAAAAGTTGGGAACAAAAAAACTCAAAAAGGATTTCACCTAATAATTGAGAAATATGTTAATATAATTACAAATAATTTATGAAGAAGTTGTAATTACTTTGTTGATTCAAATGTATATAAAGATGGTTTTATCTATTATGTGTTCACGTCAGATTTAAGCTGTATATGTCTTCAAGAAAAGAATAGTTACCAAACGACGCTTTGGTTGCTCAAATGAAACCACTTTAACCACTGATGAAGAAGTTACAAACCTTGTAAATAATTATTTACAGGCTTTAGAATCGAAGAATGTAACATCAATGGTAAAATATGCTGATGACTTAAGGTTTCCAGATAAAGTTGAGCAAAAAGAGCAATATTCAAGTATCGATGATGATATTACAGACACTAAAATAGTAGAGCTTAAAAATGTCGATGAAACTAAGTTTGAGACAACGGTTGAACTAATTCGTAATGGAGATTTAGCTAAAGTTACTTTCCCTGTTGAAAAACAAAAAAAAGGGTTGGAAGGTTATCGTTGGACAAGATCTATAACGTATACATAAATACACCTAATAACATTCCCAAATGAAAATTAGGGACCCCCCGATTCAATTGAATAGGGGGGTAGCTGCTTTTAACAATAAGTACCGAAATGCTATTTTTTAGGTGCGTTTTATATTCAACTAACGTAAAACAAATAGTTCAACAAAGTAGTGGGTTAATTTAGTAAAGTAGATCCAGAGGGGAGGAAATGTAGTGAAAAATTTTATTTCTGTTTTCATAATAATTGTTGCAATCGTCTTAGTAATTAATATAGACGTCGAGAAAAATGATAGTTTCGCTTCGAACAATGATGATGAGAAACGATGGGATCGTATTGTTTCTGTACTTGAAACTGCATGGGATGAATTTGAATTATCTAGTTTTTCAGTAACCCCAGAGTCAATAATTTTCATTGAAATGGGTGAAACTAAAAGTGAATTACAACTGCTAAAGTATTTAGAGGAAAATGTAAATAAAAATGATTTAAATCAATACACCATTGATATTACTAGAAAGAGTTTACAAGATGTTGAGAACGAGCGTTTTATGGACGAGGTTTCAAGTATTGTATATGATTATATACAAGAAAAAAATTATCACGATATGGAATTTTACCATCATTCAATTGAACCTGAACCGATATTAAAAATATCAATTCTTAAATCCAATGAACAATCTAGCGAAATTATTAAAGACCGATCTAGCGAAATTATTAAAAAGGAATTAGAAGATTTATTAGCTTCTAAGAGTGCTGAACTATCAAAAAAAGATATTTCCTATGAAATCCAGGTTATAGAGCGTACTAATGAAAGTACCATTGAATCAGATGCCGTAATTAGTGCTGTTGTTGAAGATTTTCGAAGTACAGGAGACCATTTAATTATTTCTAGTACAGATATTTTTAAAGGAAATGGAATCTATAAAAAGCCTTGGACGCAACCATCAGATTCGAAGGATTATAAATTTCATGTTACAAATAACACAGGGACAAATGTAACGGTGCAAATTCAACAGAGTGGTTACACGCAAACGCAAACTTATAATTTAGTCGCTTATGGTTCTACTACATGGGTTCAATCAGATGCTTCTTCTGGTGATCATACAATAATCGTTACCACATCTGATGGAAGTATTTTTAAAGGGGATGTTTTTGTAAGTAGCTCTGATGTTCCATTGAACTAATTAGAAAGACTTTAGCAAAGTTAAATTTTTTAACAAGGGATTGAGTAGGACAAGGTTTTATAACGTATACATAACTAAACCTAAATAACGTTCCCAAACAAAAGTTTTGGGGCAAAATAAAACACTTAAAACATGTTAAATTTGAACTGCTCCCTGTCAAGTAGACAGTGGAAATAATAAAAATGATTTAAGCGGCTTGAGCTCTGTATTCTAAAGGGCTTAAGCCGTTTAATTTTTCTTGGAAACGTTCGTTGTTATAGAACTTGATGTATGTATCGATAGCGTGCTTTAACGCTTCAAACGAATCGAACTTATATAAATAATACTTCTCTACTTTTAATGTTCCCCAAAATGATTCAATGGGACCATTATCGATGCAACGGCCTACTCTAGACATACTATGAATCATTTCTGCTTTATCCAAAATCCGCTTGAATTCTTTAGATGTATATTGATAACCACGATCGCTATGTAAAAGAGGAAATTCATTATCTTGTAATGTTCGTATAGCGGGTCTTACCGTCTTAAAAACTAAGTCATTATTATTCGAATGCCCCAATACGTAACTCACAACGGACTTATCATAGAGGTCAATAATCGCACTTAAATAAGCCTTTTTCCCATTGCCGTACTTAAACTCTGTAACATCTGTACACCACTTCTGATTCGGCTTTTTTGCTGTAAATTCACGTGCTAATACATTTTCAGCCACATAATCTGGCTTTACTTTTGGGTACTTTTTTCGACGACGTCGAATAACCGCCTCCAAACCACAAATTTGCATCAGGCGATAAATTCGCTTCTTATTTACTTTTTTTAAACCTTCGGTTTCGCGTTTACGGTTAATGGTCATCGTAATGCGACGATAGCCGTATATTCCATCTACCTGTATATATAAGTGTTGAATTGACTTCACAAGCTGTTGGTTTTCTAGTTCCAGCGCAGTAGGTTGATGATTTAACCATTTGTAGTAAGCTGCTCGAGATACCTTTGCGATTTGGCATAATAAAACGATCGATAAGTTTTCATTCTTAGCTAATTCTTGAATCGCCATATAACAGTTTTGAATACGAATTCTACTTAACGACGCCTCCTTTCGACTTCCGCTAACTTTTTTAAAAATAAATTTTCTGCACGTAATCGTTCATTTTCACGTTCCATCTGTTGAATTTTTAAACCCAATTCCTCTTCTGGAGTCCGCTCTTCTATCGGTTTTTTACGCCCACGGCGATCTTGAAGAGCCTCTTCGCCATCTTGTTCAAATTTATGTACCCATTGATAAATTTGTTGGTAGGACACCTCATATTGTGTTGCAGTTTCTTGATAATTCTTACCGTTGGCAAGGCAAGCTTTTACGATTTCAATACGTTCTTCTACAGTTGTTTTTCTTCCTTTAGTCATAGTTTGGCTCATTCCTTTACCCAAATCATTTAATTCACTATGACTAGTATAAAATTTCAACCACTTTTTGAATACTGATTTACTACTAACCCCGTATTTAGCGAGGATGTCAAACATGGAATAATTCTTTGTTAAATAATCTTCCACAGCACTCTGCTTTAATTCTTCTGAGTACACCTTATTTTTATCAGGTCGAATTAAGGCTTTTGCTCCACCATATTTATAATGAGCACGCCATTCATATAGAGTAGTCATGCTTACAGAAAACATTGTGCAAATTTCTTCAAGAGTATAACGACCTTCTTCTAAATACTGAATTACTAACATTTTTACATCTGGTGTAAACGATTTATTAGGCATGAAAAAACTCCCCATTTGATAAACAGATTTTATTTTTTAATCTGTCTACCTAATGGGGAGCATATCAATTAATGCTCTAAGTGTTTTTTCTTTACTACAAACATATACAGTTTTTTATGCGAAATCGGCTGAAGCTATATATAACAAGGTTTTATCAATGCTCAAAAGAAACTGAACCTAGCGTACATTTTGAATAAAATCTTGCAAACTCAGCTGATTCCTTAACGCTGTATATCAACCTTTACCTTTCATAGAAAGACAATGAAAATAAAAAACACATCACTAAAATTTTCATTTAATGTGTATTTTTTTAATGTGTAACATTATAAAAGAAACACTATTGAAAAAGACTTAATACACAATTACTTGTACTTAATCTTACAGAGTAATGGGTTTGCATATTTAATAAGTAGGTTTTCATATTGCTTAGTGTCGGGGAGATAATTCCCGCTAGTCATTGCTACCGTAAATTAAATGTGGACTCAATAATTTCGCCGTCAGTTGTTTTCACAACGAAAGGTTCAACAATTGTGCTAATCCCAATTTCAATAAACGGTAATTTTTGTGGTTCCCCATCATCAACAATTTTGACGATCACTTCGGTATTCCCAATCGTTTTAACCTTTTTAATTAGTAATTGTTTCCCTTCGTACGCTTCACCTAATTGAATTTTCACTTTCTTACTGCCCTCGGATATTGAGGTAATTGAATAGTAACTTGTTGCGGACAACTTACTTTCTATTATATATCCCTCATTAATAATCCAGTACCCATCATCGGAAATAATTGTCCCTATGATAGATGCAAATAATAGCAATGGTGCGATAATTAAAATGGATTTGTCGAACTTGTTTATCCCAGTTTTTTTACTTGTCTTTACTATAAAAGGTAAAAGGAATGTGCCAATAATTGCTACGGCTAAAATACATACCCCAATTATTCCGTAGCCCATACCTTCAAAGCCACCGATTTTAAACATACTGTAAATAACAACAAATAGAGCAATCGCAAAAGTTACGAGAGGGGCTAAGTAGTAGTGGCCATTGATTTTTGAAATTGTAAATGTAAAAAGGAAAATAAGTATACCGATAAATGAGCCTAAAATAATAATTGTAGCCAATTTTGTCACCTCTGTTTATTTAGATTAACATCGTTATGAAAGTGTCAAAAAATAAAATAATGATGATATCGAATACAATGGATGCCCAAATCCATTTTCGATTAAAGAAAACGATGGTGAATACATTCAAAAAGATAATACTTGGAAAATAAAGCAAGAAAAGTGTAATCTTTATATATTCAATTGCTGCATCACTAGATAATTGCCAATCAAATAAAAATAAACTAGTGCCCACGATAAAAATCAATAATATAGCACGAATAATGAAAAGCATCCCTTTAAGACTTTGATTAAATTGTACTAATTTTTTTAATGGTTTTATTTTAATAGGCTCACTTTCTTCTATTTGAATATAGGAATCAGCCTCTTTCGGTTGGTTTACAAAGAGAGAATGGCAGTGCGTACATCGTTCAATATGCTCCAAAATAATTTTCTTCGCTGCGTCATCTAATTCTTCAAATACAGGGATTAACTCCTGTGAAAGAATATGAATTTTTTCGAATTCCTTCATTTTCTCACCGTCCTTTAGCCATTTGTTTTCGAATCCTAAAAACCGTAGACTTTATTGTTGAGATGGAGATATTTAAAAGTTCGCTAATTTCTTCATAGCTGTATCCATAATAGAATTTTGCCAGCACAATGGATCGATCCCTTTTAGACAAATTCTTTAAAACCGCTTCGATTTGAGCATCCATCACAGCTTTTGATTCAGGTGTTTGATAATTTACTAATAAATCCTCAATTAAATTTTCATCATGCAACAATTCGGGTTTCTTTTTCTTATAATAATCGAGCAATGTATTTTTACTGGCCTTTATTAACCAACTCTTCATATGCTGAACTTGTGAAATTTTTGCAGGGTCCTTTAGTATTTTGGAAAAAAGTTCTTGAATAATATCATCGGCTACCCCCTCATCTTTGGTGAGCTTGAGTAAATAATTTCTTAAATATGGATAATAAGCTATATAAATTTCCTCAATAGCTTCAAATGGATTCATCTTTTTCATTTTGAGCCCCCATTAATTGTCACTCACTTATGAAACGATTGAGATGTGGGAAAAGTTGTATTTGTTTTGTGATTTTTACAATTCATAAAAAAGCCTTATTCAACTCATGCGGAAATTGAATGAATTACTGGGCTTGTTATTGCGCACTGCTCATTTAGCAAATTGGTAAATCCATAGCATCTACAATCGATTTCGTGAGTGCATCAAGCGGATTAACAATATGAATACCGTGTTTCGCGCTCATTTGTCTCGCTACGTCTACCATGGAAAGTTGTGCAACAGAAGTCACTTTCTTTTCTGTCTGAATCAGTTCATCCATAAATGCAGCCAACAGCGCATCATGCTCGTTTTTTAATCCTTTCATAATAAATGAAAAGGCGTCTGGAAGAATTCGTACGTCAATATCGATATTTATCCCATTACGTTTCGCATAGTCATTTAACCGAGCAAGCCTACCGTCCACTGTGTCTGGATTTGTAAAAACGATTATTTGTGGAGCGGTTATCGAACAAATTTTTTCAAAAAAAGGCTCGTCTATTTTAATTAAAGGGATCGTTGAAGGGGAGTTAATTGAGTCCATAAGCGCTATATAATTTGTACAAGTAATAAGGATGGCATCTGGGTTCGTACTTGCAAGCCATGTAATTTGTGCATGTACTTTTTCTTTCGCTAATTGCCGATCAAAGTTCGGATTGTTTTTAATTTGGTCCATTAATCCCGGGTCGACATGGTGTGAGATTTCAATGGGGTATGGTTTTAGTAAATTTTCTATGTATGGGATATTGGAATGATGTGCGTGTAAACAAGTGAGTTTTTTCATGTGGAGGTCTCCTTCTATAATATCTGATTGTTTTGTTAATTGTAGATTAGGAGAGCTAGATTTGCTATGGGGAGCGCGGATTAATCTTGAAATTAAAAAATTATAAGTAAAATGCATTCTTATTTTACTGGTAATATTGGCGGATTATTGTAGGTATGGATTTCTTACACGAAACAATACTAACATTGAATATCAGTCTGTTACGAAAGGAAGGACGAATAACGATGGCTAAAAAAAGGGCGGGTACACCAAGCTGGAAACAAAATCATCCAAGCACTTTATTTTCTAATTCGGTTGAAAGATCAGAGCGTGCGGTGAAACAAGCAATGTCTCATCCAGAGGAAATTGCAGTAGAGCATGCCTTTCATTCATTAGAACGAACCGAAAATGCACTTCAAAACGCTGAACAACGGCAGGAACATTTGGATATTGTGGGACAAAATAAAGAGAAATTAACGGATTTAAAACAGCAATTACACGAAGTAGACGCAACATTAAACGATCCCAATTAAATCGTAAAAACTCCGTAAATTCGCTACAACTTGAAAAATTGTTTACACATAGCAAATTGTGAATCAGTAAAATGCCATGCAAAAAAGGGGCATAAAAAATTATTTTTCACTCACACTACTAAAGGAGGTGAGTGTGGAATGGGAAATAATAAACATAAAAATAATAAAACGCAAGATAACAAAAAACAGCAAAATCAAAATCAAAATGCGAACAGAGAACGTGAAAACAGAGAAGAGTTCGGAGTGGAAGTAGACTTCACTCAAGTTCAAAAACAACAGCAAAAAAATCGTTAAGCTTTTATAATGCCTGCCCCAATGCATACATTTCACAATGTGTGTATTGGGGTATTTTTATGAATTGAAACCTTAATATTAAAACAATTTTAAAGCAAAATAAAAAACCCGGAAAATGAATTCCGGGTATGATTGCACTTGCTTTTTTACGCCATGACATACTGTATGCGTTAGCATTCAGTAGATGGTCACTTAGAGAAACGATCATTCGCACTCATCGGGTTAACCCTCCTGGTCACTTTGTCTTGAAGTGAAATCTTTAATAGTATGGGTCGATATTTAAATTGTATACGTTTAAATTTTTGCGGATTAATTTTAATTAGTTTTTAGGCGTTGAATTGGATTCCACCCCAAAAAACTTCCACAATGTATTTCCCAGTTGCAATAATTAATCATTCTTCATTTTTTGTCCATTTCCGAAAGTGGGGTCTACCTTATTTTGACCTAACGGAAGAAATCTATCAATTTCACCAAGCAAACCAAAAAGTTTGGTCATTGTTTAATTTTGATAGTTTGGATTATGAGGCCAGGAAAATATAAAAAGGTGAATGCAATCGAAATTAATGTACCTTTTGCAAATAACTAATGTTTAGTAATTTTAAAAATAAAATTCACTCAAAAATATAATGCTTTAATTTTGAAGGGTATCCGATCATTTAGTGCCATCGAATACCCTTTTTTGCTGATGGAGATGATGTTAGAGCATCACAATCATCAATTTAAAATAAATTTCAATCCACGTATTGCTACGACTTTATTAATGTATGTCTAAAATTTTGAAATATGTTTGGGATATAGAGGTGCCCATTTTTTTCTTATTATAAATAGATATGTGGAACATTATAAAAAAGCTTGCATATCTTAAGTTAGGGGGGAGTAATTATGTTAATTGAACTGAGCATTAGCTGTTTTTTTATTTGGAAAGTTGGAAGTAACTATATTTTTTTGAAAGAACGACTTCTTAATTCTGGATAAATACGCAAATTTAAAGCCCCGCATCATTGTAGATGTGGGGCTGCCAATCATGCATAAATCATAATTTTTTTCAATCACCATAATTCCGACAATTATAGCGGAAATTGTAGATTGAATAAAATATAATGAAAACACTATTGAAATTGTAATATATTACCTATAAAATTAGTCATTAGTAATAGATGAGGAGGACCGAAATGTTTATTGCACATATTAGAAAAGAAGATGAAATCGAGCAACCATTAAAAGTTCATTTACTTGAGGTCCAAGCAATTTGCGAAAAAATCGGTAAAAAGTTTAATATGCCCTCAGTATTTGGCCTGGCAGGATTGTTACATGATCTAGGGAAGTATTCGGATGATTTCCAAATTTATTTACGTGAAGCGGTAGCCAATCCTGATAAACCACCCAAACGGGGAAGCGTCAATCATTCAACTGCAGGTGGACGATTGCTGATGGAAAGATTTCATGGCAAACAAGATTTCCAGTCAATAATGGTTGAAATGATTAGCAACGCGATTTATTCACATCACGGACAGCTCATGGATTTTATTAATCCAGACGGAAAATCCCCATTCTTAGAACGTGAAAATAATGACAACATTCCAATGGAAATAATTAAAAAGCGCTTTTTTGAAGAAGTAATGAGCGAAGAAGCTTTTGATGCATATGTAACGCAGGCAGTTATAGAGTTTTTTAACTTTTCAAAAAGTTTTAAGCCGAGTAAAGAAGATATCCGTTTTAAAATAGCTCCACACCTCACAAATTGTATTTTTAGTAGTTTAATTGACGCAGACCGAACAAATTCGCGTGATTTTGACGAAAATAACCCACAACAAGAAGCACTAAACATCGAGCAAACCTTCACAACCTATTTAAACACCCTAGAGCAAAAATTACATGAAATGCAACAAGAAGCGATTCCAAATAATATTACGAAGCTCCGTCAGCAAATGTCGGATAATTGTTATGACAAGGCAATGCTGCCAACGGGAATTTATTCATTATCGATTCCAACAGGTGGTGGTAAAACATTAGCGAGTTTGCGATTTGGGCTGAAGCATGCGATTGAACATGGAAAGGACCGCATCATCTACGTTGTTCCTTTCACTACAATTATCGAGCAAAATGCCCAAACAGTTCGAAAACTACTTGATACGAAGGAACTGTTAGAACATCACTCCAATGTCACAGTTGAAGAACGTGAAGCAACTACTTATGATGAGTTAACTTTACAACGCCAACTTAATAACGCGAAAGATAACTGGGATATTCCCATTGTTTTTACAACAATGGTGCAGTATCTCAATAGTTTTTACAGTGGAAAAGGCCGAAATTTGCGTCGTCTACACAACCTATCAAATGCCGTTATTATTTTCGACGAAGTACAATCAGTCCCACCAAAATGTGTATCGCTTTTCAATGAATCTATTATTTTCTTATCAAAATATGCGAAATCCACGATCGTTTTGTGCACGGCTACGCAACCAGCTTTGCAGCATGTCAAACGTAATATTCAAACAGACGGAGAGTTAGTCGAGAATTTAACGGAAATCGAGCAGGCATTTAAACGGACAGCGATTGTTCCGATGGACGAACATGATGAATGGACGACGGATCAACTCTCGGAATTTATTGAAGATAAGCTGGATTCTGTGCGGAGTATTTTAATTATTTCGAATAATAAACGGACGACGAAAGATTTATATACAAAATTTGCAAACCGCAAGCATGTGTACCATTTAAGTACGGGTATGTGCCCTGCGCATCGTCAGGAAAAACTTGAGCAAATGCGAATCGCACTTAAAAATAAAGAGCAAGTACTGTGTATGTCCACGCAATTAATTGAAGCGGGAGTAGATGTGAGTTTTGAGTGTGTGATGCGTTCGCTGGCAGGTGTTGATTCCATTGCGCAAGCGGCAGGACGCTGTAATCGAAATGGCGAGGTGGATGTTCGGGAAGTATATGTATTCCGCCATGCAGAAGAAAATTTAGGGAAGCTCGAAACGATTGAAAAGGGGCAGCGTTGCGCTTCTTATTTAATGCGTGATATGGCTGAGCATGGCATATTCGGTGGAGAGTTACTATCTTCTGCTGCGATTGAATTTTACTTTAAGCAATATTATGAGGAACTGGCACTGGAGCTTGATTTCCCAGTGAAGGATTTGGACGAGTCTTTACATCACATGTTGTTTTCGGATAATAGGCAATATGTACAACAAGAAAGCGACCTGTTAATGCGTGCTAGTTTCCAAACCGCAGCCGACCGATTCCAAGTGATTGATGCGAATACAGAAGCGATCCTTGTACCTCACGGAGAGGGAAAAAATTTAATTGTAGATTTAACGAGTGGTGATCCAGTTGACTATAAGCAATTTTTAAAAAAAGTCCAACATTATTCAGTGAATGTA
Organism: Solibacillus sp. FSL K6-1523; assembly: GCF_038005225.1. Taxonomy (NCBI): domain Bacteria; kingdom Bacillati; phylum Bacillota; class Bacilli; order Caryophanales; family Caryophanaceae; genus Solibacillus; species Solibacillus sp. FSL K6-1523. Next base: position 2,489,451 of record NZ_JBBOSU010000001.1, on the reverse strand, counting down.
TTCCCACATGAAATGCGTGCGCTTCAGCAAGAAAAATTAGTCGTTGCCGTTGATTTTGGCGTCTTTAAAATTTGGATGGCGAAAGATGGCACCTATGATGAGAACTATGGATTATCTGTAACGGGAGAGGCCCGGCAAGAAGATTTAATATGGTAAGGAGGTGAGAAAATGACAAAAGTTCGAAATCAAATTGAGTTTGTAGTATCGGGGGAATATGCGTTATTTACAGACCCACTTATGAAACTTGGTGGGGAGAAAATGACGATGCAAATCCCTTCATATCAAGCGTTAAAAGGGATTACCGAATCGATTTATTGGAAGCCCTCCATTGTATGGATAATTGATGAGGTACGCGTTATAAATCCGATTCGCATGGAGTCAAAAGGTGTGCGTCCGATTAATATGTCAGGTGGTAACACACTTGCGAATTATAGTTATTTACGTGACGTGAAATATCAAGTACGAGCACATTTTGAATTTAATAAACATCGACAAGATTTGGAAGCCGATTTTAATGAGAATAAGCACCATAATATTGCAAAGCGCTGCGTCGAAAAAGGCGGGCGTCGTGATATTTTCCTTGGAACGCGTGAATGCCAGGCGTATGTGGAGCCATGTGAATTTAATACTGGTGAGGGCTTCTATGACAAAATCGATGAAATGCATTTTGGCACAATGATCCATGGGCTGAACTATCCAGATGAAACGGGAAGAAATGTACTAGAAACAAGGCTTTGGGAGCCAAAAATGAAGTTCGGTGTAATCGAATTTATTCGACCAGAAGATTGTACACTTGTAAGACCTGTTCGCACAATGGAACCGAAATCCTTTGTGTTAGGGGAAAATATTCAAGCGATTGATACACTCGCACAAGAATTGGAGGTGAGCGAATGAGTTATTTACGTGCATTGAAAAACACATACGACCAAAATACGGGTGAAGTTGGAAATCCTGTTCGTAAAGAATTTCGTGATGGGAAAACAGCAGAATATATGCTTTTGCCGATTTCTCATACGACGCAAACAGCCCATATAGAAATACTGGTAGATTTAGATGGCAATTTTTACGATGCCATTATTCTAGATAAAAAAAGTACAGTTCTGCCTTTCACAGAGGAATCCGGAAGTCGTTCAGGACAAAATTATGTTCCCCATGCGCTTCACGATAAATTGATGTACGTGGCAGGAGATTATAAAAAATACGTAGAAACCGACGAAAAAAAGGCGGCTGGTTTCACATCGTATATTGAGCAGTTAGAAGCTTGGTCTACTTCTGCATCAAGTCATCCACATATCGATGCAATTTATCACTATGTGAAAAAAGGTACGGTCATTGCAGATTTAGTGGCGCATAACAAACTATTCGTTGGTGAAGATGGCCTGCTACTGAAAAAATGGACAGGCGATCCAGCAGAAAAGCCGGAAATCTTTAGTGTCATTGCTGGGGATCAGGAAAGTGCGTTTGTCCGATTTAACGTACATATTCCTGGGGAAATCGTCACACCGATTTGGCGCAATCCTAGAATTTTCAAAGCGTATAGCGATTATTATAATACGCTCTTAAAAGAAGAGGATGTTTGCTATATTACAGGTGAAAGGGCACCGCGTGTTGAGCGCCACCCAAATAAACTGCGTAATTCAGGCGATAAGGCGAAACTTATTTCAGCCAATGATGCATCGGGTTTTACATTTAGAGGGCGTTTTGCGACAAGTTTGCAAGCTGCGAATATCAGTTATGATGCATCCCAAAAGGCACATAATGCGTTGAAGTGGCTTATTGAACGCCAAGGTAAGACGATTGATGGACGTGTATTTTTAGTATGGGGTACGAAAAATTTAGATTTACACGGGATGTCAGAGGATTTGTCAGATCTTGATATAGATTGGGAAGATCCGGATGCGATGGCCGCTAGTTTAAGTAATAAAACGGAAAAGACGGACGTATTACAGGAAGTGCTTGCGCGGCAATACCGGGCAATTCTTCAAGGGTTAACACGGAATATTAAAATTAATGAATCAAAAGATGAAAAAATATATATTTTGACGCTTGATGCAGCGACACCTGGGCGTATTGCGGTGTTATATTTCCGAGAGTTTAATAGTAGTCTTTATTTTCATAATTTAACAAAGTGGCATCAAGACTTGAGTTGGCGCCAAATGAGGAAAAAAGACAATCAGTGGGTCGATTATTATGGAGCGCCGTCATTTTATAAAATTGCCCATGCGGCTTATGGTCCACGCCCGAGCGATAAAGTAGTAAAAGGTGTGATGGAGCGGTTGATTCCGTGTGTAATCGATCAGCGTAATTTGCCACTTGATATTGTGAAAAGTGCCATTATGCGTGCATCTAACCCACAATTTTATAGTGAAACTTGGGAGTGGGAGCAAGTGCTTACAGTGACCTGTTCACTAACTAAAAAATTATATAAACAGGAGGCGTTTACGGTGGCACTTGATGTAAATTGTAAAGATCGCGATTATTTGTTTGGTCGTATGCTTGCGGTGGCGGATGTATTAGAAAGACGTGCATTAGGGAGAGAAGAAAATCGTGCGACGAATGCACTAAGATATATGAATGCATTCCAAAGTAATCCAGAACGGACATGGACAACGATTCAAAGAAATTTACAACCGTATCAAATGAAATTAAGAGATAAGGGAACGTATTATACAAGTTTAATAGATAAAATCGCAATGGAAATTCCGTTGGATCAATTTACAAATCAACCGTTGAGCGGAAAATACTTACTTGGGTATTATAGCCAACGTCAAGATTTATACACAAAAAAGGATAAGGAAGGGGAAACAACAGAATGACAACATTAGACCATAAAATTGATTTTGCTGTCGTATTTTCAGTAACAAATGCCAATCCAAACGGAGATCCATTAAACGGCAATCGCCCACGCCAAAACTTTGAAGGTTTCGGGGAAGTATCAGATGTTGCGATTAAACGTAAATTACGCAATCGTCTACAAGATTTAGGGGAGGCGATTTTTGTTCAATCAGATGATCGTGCAAATGATGGTTTTAAGTCATTAAACGAGCGTGCAGAATCTGTGGAGGAACTTGCAAAAATTAAAAAAGACAAAAAAGGTAATGCCGATACCTTTGCATTAATCGCGGCGCAAAATTGGTTTGATGTGCGTGCATTTGGACAAGTATTCGCCTTTAAAGGGGATACATTATCTGTTGGAGTACGTGGGCCAGTTTCAATTCACCCTGCGATGAGTATTGAACCAATCGATATTACAAGTACACAAATCACAAAAAGTGTAAACTCGGTGACAGGAGACAAAAAAGGCTCGGACACAATGGGGATGAAGCACCGCGTTGATTTTGGGGTGTATAAATTTGTCGGCAGTATTAATACGCAACTTGCTGAAAAAACGGGCTTTACAAATGACGATGCGGAAAAGTTAAAAGAAGCGCTTGTTTCATTATTTGAAAATGATGCTTCATCTGCACGTCCAGAAGGTTCATTGGAAGTGAAAAAGGTCATTTGGTGGGAGCATAGTTCGAAGTTGGGTCAATATTCTTCGGCAAAAGTTCACCGTGCGCTTACTGTTTCGCTTGAGGAAGGGGCACAGGAGCCAAAGATTGTTGTAACGTCGCTTGAAGGGCTGAAAGTGGATGAGCTGGACGGACGCTAATCGCAACGAAGACGATTATTTGATGCTTTCGGGCATTCAGCATTTTCGTTTTTGCCAAAGACAGTGGGCACTCATTCATGTGGAACAGCAGTGGGAAGAAAATGTACGTACAATTGAGGGGCAGCATCTGCATGAAAAAGCGGATCAACCGTTTATTCGGGAAAAGCGCAGGGATAAATTAATTGTACGTGCGATGCCAGTGAAATCGCATGAACTAGGAACGACGGGCATTTGTGATGTAGTGGAATTTATCCAACATGAAGACGGCATTTCGCTCATAGATGAAGTCGGAACATTTCGTGTAGTACCTGTGGAATACAAGCGCGGCAAGCCAAAGCAAGGCAATGAAGACGTCTTGCAGCTTGTAGCACAGGCGATGTGTTTGGAAGAAATGCTCGCTTGTGAGATTCCGGTTGGCTATTTCTATTACGACGAAATTAAGCGCCGTGTGGAAGTACACATTACAGAGGAATTAAAAGAAGAAGTGCGCGCGGTGTTTCGCCAAATGCATCATTATTTTAGCCGTCAGCATACACCAAAAGTAAAGATGGGCAAGCATTGTAAAAGCTGCTCGCTTGAAAATTTATGCATGCCTGTGTTAAATGAACGAATCAATGTCGATTCCTATATGAGGGAGTTTTTAAAATGAGAAAGCTACTCAATACTTTGTTTATTACAACGCCAAACGTATATTTGACGTTAAAAGGTGAAACGGTTGTTGTATCGCAAGAGGAGCAACAGCTAGGCCGGATTCCGCTGCATAATTTGGAGGCAATTTGTACGTTTGGCTACGCTGGTGCAAGTCCAAAGTTGATGCATGCTTGTGCAGAACATCATATTTCATTGACGTTTTTAAATGCACATGGCAAATTTTTAGCACGCGTTATTGGGGAGAGTAAGGGCAATGTCGTACTTCGAAAAACGCAATACCGTATTTCTGATAATGAGGCAGAAAGTACAAAAATTGCGCGGAATTTTATTTTGGCTAAAATTGCCAATCAAAAATGGTTGTTGGAGCGTGCAACGAGGGATAATCCGATGCGCATTGATGTCCCGGAGTTTAAGCGGATTTCGCAACGTCTGACAAATGATTTGGAAAAAATTCTTGCTTGTGAAGATTTAGAAATACTTCGCGGGTTAGAAGGACAAGCAGCGAACGCTTATTTTAGCTTATTTGATCAACTCATTTTGCAGCAAAAGGATGCTTTTTATTTCAAAACGCGAAATCGCCGTCCACCGACCGATAATGTAAATGCGCTCCTGTCTTTTAGTTACACATTATTAGCGAAAGATGTAGCAGCGGCATTAGAGACGGTGGGGCTCGATGCTTATGTTGGATTTTTGCATCGTGATCGACCAGGACGAGCTTCACTCGCACTAGATATGATGGAAGAATTACGTGGCGTCGTAGCAGACCGTTTTGTATTGAAGTTAATTAATAAAAAAATGCTAACTGAAAAAGATTTCATGAAAAAAGAAGATGGCGCGGTATTGTTGACAGACGACGGGCGCAAAAAGTATTTACAAGCATGGCAAGAACGAAAACAAGAAACGTTAACTCATCCGTTTTTAAAGGAAAAAATCAATTGGGGTTTAGTTCCTCACGCACAAGCTATGCTACTGGCCCGTTTTTTACGTGGCGACTTAGAGCAATATCCGCCGTTTATTTGGAAATGAGGTGTTATATATGCTAGTTTTAGTGACGTATGATGTTGTGACAAAAACAGCCGCGGGTCGAAAAAGGCTTCGGAGAGTTGCAAAAGAATGTGAGAATTACGGCATCCGTGTTCAAAATTCCGTGTTTGAATGTATCGTGGATGCAACCCAGTTCAAGCAATTGAAATTACGACTTACGGATTTAATAGATAGTAATGAAGACAGTCTCCGTTTTTATCAGCTAGGCAATAATTATAAATCAAAAGTCGAACATGTTGGAGCGAAGGAAACGATTGAAGTCGAGGAAGTTTTGATTTTATAATGCGGTGCGAACTGGAAGCGCACATGAAATCCTTGGGGGACTCGCACCAAAAAAAGCTTTGAAATTTGCGTTAGTAAAGAAATAATTAGAACTAAAGTAGTTTCTTTGGTTTATAAATGATGTTTTTACGTGAAAAAGTGTAATTTTACGCACTTTTTCACAGTCTCTCTCTGTTTGGAGAGAGTGGATTGAAATAAATAGTGTCGATTATAAAGCGTTGTACGAACATGTCTCTCTCTGTTTGGAGAGAGTTGATTGAAATAATGGTCGTCCATTAACACTCTTAAACTCTGCTGTCTCTCTCTGTTTGGAGAGAGTGGATTGAAATTTTAAAGTAACCAAACAAGATTTTAAAATGATGACCGTCTCTCTCTGTTTGGAGAGAGTGGATTGAAATTTCTGAAGAACCGTATCAACGTTGGTTTGGACCAGAGTCTCTCTCTGTTTGGAGAGAGTGGATTGAAATATTTCGGTGAGACGTGTCTTTATTTACGAACAGTCTCTCTCTGTTTGGAGAGAGTGGATTGAAATTTTAATGTCGGTGCATAATGAATGGCAGCGTGTGTCTCTCTCTGTTTGGAGAGAGTGGATTGAAATTGGAGGTGGTGTAATGAGAGATGGCTGAAAAATAGTCTCTCTCTGTTTGGAGAGAGTGGATTGAAATAATACAGACAATTGCGTTCTTGCTGTTAATTGCAGTCTCTCTCTGTTTGGAGAGAGTGGATTGAAATGCTAAAGAAGATATACGACCTGTTTTACCGCCGCCGGTCTCTCTCTGTTTGGAGAGAGTGGATTGAAATATTAAGCCGAATCTAGTAACCTTCGGGAAAATAACGTCTCTCTCTGTTTGGAGAGAGTGGATTGAAATCTTTATCACTTCATGGTCGTAATAATATTTTGGTCTCTCTCTGTTTGGAGAGAGTGGATTGAAATCGGCATCTACTAATTTTTGAAGATAGCGCAATTGTCTCTCTCTGTTTGGAGAGAGTGGATTGAAATTTTGATTAGAGTTAATGTTTTTTAGCGGAACTATGTCTCTCTCTGTTTGGAGAGAGTGGATTGAAATATCTTCATAAAAACGAATTTTTACATTATCCCCGTCTCTCTCTGTTTGGAGAGAGTGAATTGAAATAAACGATGGCAGACAAGATTAGGATGTGGGCAAAGTCTCTCTCTGTTTGGAGAGAGTGGATTGAAATTATAACAACCAAAAACACAGGTAAGCTCTACGTTCGTCTCTCTCTGTTTGGAGAGAGTGGATTGAAATAAATCAAATTTAGTCTTGTATTTCTTTGATATGGTCTCTCTCTGTATGGAGAGAGGATCGAAATTCAATTAATAGTAGCTAATCTTAGGGTAGTATCAGTCTCTCTGTCTACAAAGTGTAAGTTTCAAAATATAAGCGAGGATATCAATCCGCAAAACAAATAGCCATCTATCCAAGAAAAATGAGGATCGATGGCTCAAACATATGAACTTTACTTTACATTTAAAGAAAATCCCCAGTTCTTTCTAACATAAAAATATATGCCTGTTGTCATTACCAATTTACATCCACAAATCTATTTCTACACCTTTAAAAGTTGAGCGATGAGTAATGAAATTTGGATATTTAGCCGGTTATAAGGGTTAGACAAATCCATATTTAAAATTTCCTCTATCCGATTTAGGCGATAGCGGAGCGTATTGTAATGTACGTGTAATTGTTCAGCAGAGACTTGTATGACGGATTCATTATCTAAATAGATTTGTAATGTTCGGATTAAGTCAGAATTGTTTTTTTGATCATACTCAATGATAGGCTGGAGATGTTTGTTCATGAAAATTTTCATGCTTTCGGGATCTTCTGCATTAAATAGCACTCCTAGGATTCCTAAATCGTCATAGTGGACGACAGGAGAGTCCTTTTGAAAGGCGCTTGCAAATTCAGCGGCTTTTTTTGCTTCTTCAAAGCCTTTTATATAATCTTTTGGCACTTTTACAGTATTGCTGATACCTATGGATGCCTTCGTAAAAGAATTTTCGATCACATATTTCAAGACATAGTTGGACGTACTTTTCACTTTATCTTCAGGAACGATTAAAATTAGCTTTTCCCCATGTACCATGCTTAAGGGCAATGTAGAAATACCAATAATATATCTAAACTTTTCGAGCATTTGTATTAATTGATGGTCAATCATTTGTTCGTTCTTGTGCTGTTGGCTGTTAGGGGCAAGAACAATGACTTGATGATTTTTATCGAAAGAAATATTTAAATATCTCGCTCTACGTACTAAGTTTTCTTCAGAACCAAGTCCGAAAATTAAATCGTATAAGTAATCATGGCGCAATTGATTTTCCACTTCGATACTTGTACGCTCTTGATGAATTTGCAGGGCTAAAACGTTTTTCGTTTGTTCAATCGCAACAATACTTATATGATCATAGCGGTGTAATTGTTTAGGTAGAACTAAGTAAGCGACTGTTCGGTTGTGAAAGGTAATCATAAAGACAGAATAGCAAGATTCCTCTATAAAAATTTCAAATGACTGGACTTGCTCATTTATAGCGGCTATTTTTTTAAATATTGTAGAATGATTAAAGCGAAATTTTGGATTTTCCTGATGGGCTGGAAGTGCTTGATGAATTAAGTTGCCGAACTCATCTAGCAAAAGAATAGGTTCATTAATAAAATGAGCAAGTTTTTGGATAATTCCTTCATTACCACCTTTATTCAGTGCTTCTTCAAACAGTTCGTTATGTAGTCTACTAATCCTAATTTCATTCGAGTACATTTTGTTGTTATAAATGGCAATGGCAGTTTGGTAACAGTAATTTTGTAGCATTTGTAACAGATGTTCCTTAGATCCACCATTGGCATTGCGTGCTAAAAAGACGATTCCTAATAATTCCTGATGTGCGATAAGCGGAGAAGTGACCATGTTAACGATATTTTCAGATTCCAATAATAACTTTACAAATGGATCTGCTGCTAAATTTGTCTTTTTTATCTCAGTAATCGCAATCGGTTCGGAGCTACTAATCGCAAGTTTTGCAATTCCTTCATCTAAAGCTAACTCAAAATGTAATAATTTCTCTTCATTTGAACCAGAAACCGCCTCTACTCGTAAAACATCCTTGTCCTTATCTATCATTGCTATTAAAACAACATTGGTTCTTGATATGCCCTTTAGTCGATTGGCACTGAGTTTTAGAATTTCAGTGAATGATGCTGAAGAGGCAACTTCCAAATTAATTTTATGGAGTATTTCCAATGTCTTGGAAGAAAATCTGAAAAGGTTTTCTTTTTCTTTGAGCAATTGAATCGCATTAATATGCTTTTCCATCAATTGATAAGAAGGGTTATCCTTCATCAATTCCTTCACATCATCCCATTCTGAAGCTACATACCGATTTTTATCTATTAACCTTTCAAATTGCTGAATGACCTCATGGAGCTTATTCTCTTCTAATGAAGAAACAGACATTTCCACCGCCAACCTTTCAGAATTTTTTAACTATTTAGTAAGTAGTATACAACAAAATAGAAGATTATTGTGCGTTATTGCCATAGGAGTGAAATTTTTTTCGAGGTAGAATACAAATAATAGAGTATTTGGTTAATTCAAATTTATGTTTGATGGTTCCGCTGCGTTTTGATTATCACATAAAAAATGGATGAATTCTAGAGACGTATTGGGATTTTTATATTTGTGTAGAGGGGGTGGGAAGATGTATCCATTAGAAAACATTCGAATTCTCGATTTAACGAATTTATTGCCAGGCTCGTTTTCTACGATGATATTGTCAGATTTAGGTGCAGAAGTAATTAAAATTGAAAAGCCAACTGATGGCAATTCGGCTAGACAAACAATCCCGGGTTTATTTGAAGCGATAGACCGTGGGAAAAAAAGTGTTGAGCTAGACTTGAAAAATGAAGTGGATAAAGAAATTTTACGGAATTTAATAAAAGAGAGTGATGTATTAATAGAAGGTTTTAAACCAGGTGTTATGAAAAAACTCGGATTTGCTAAAGAGGATGCCGAACAGTTGAATTCTTCCATCATTTATTGTTCGATTTCTGGATATGGTCAGGACGGTCCCTATAGTTTATTGCCAGGGCATGATTTAAATTATTTGGCGGTATCTGGAATGTTAAGTATTAGTGGTGATCCAAAGGGCAGTCCTGAGGCAGCAGGAGGCGTCCAAATAGCTGAACTAGCAACATCTCTTTTTACAACGATTTCTATATTGGCGGCATTGCTACAAAGAACGACACAGCAAGACAGTGTGTATATAGATGTATCTATGGTTGAAAGCGCATTAGCATTCATGATTCCGAGAATAGCTGAATATCATGCTAGAGGCGAACCGAGTAAAGATAACTTTATGGGGCGCGGTGCATACGGAACATTTAAAACGAAGGATAATCAATATATTGCAATTGCCTGTGTAGAAGATATGCATTGGGAAAAGTTTTGTGAAACGGTTGGTATGAAAGAGTTTTTGCTAGATGAAATGTTTAATAGTTGGATGAAACGAATGGAAAATGCAGAAATCATTAATGATCGCATCGCGGGCATTATTGCGAAGAAAACATTGGTGGAATGGATGAACCTATTTGCCGGTGAAAATATACCGATTAGTCCTGTTAATTCAATTAAAGATTTAGTAAAAGACCCCCAATTGAAATACAGAAAGTCAATTTTGAAAAAAGATGGGAAATTGAGGGCATTTTACCCTGCAAAATTCGAAAATGTAGCGATAAAAAAGCAATAATCAAATAAAAATTCATTTGAAGAAAAGGGGATAAAAGAAATGACGAGATTACTAGAAGATAAAGTAGCAATCGTAACAGGTTCAGGGAGAGGTGTTGGGAGAGAGACAGCATTATTATTTGCTGAAAACGGGGCGAAGGTAGTAATTACAGATATTGACGAAGGACCGGCAAAAGAAGTACAGAACGAGATCATAAAAATGGTGGAGAAGCAATTATTGTCTGTGGGGATATTATGTTGGAGGAGTTTCCGAAAACCGTAATCGCAGAAACAATTGCTCATTTTGGCCAACTAGATATTTTGGTGAATAATGCAGGCTTTACGATCGATGCGCTCATTCATAAAATGACAGACGACCAATTCCAAAAAGTGATGAATATCCATTTGTTAACGCCTTTCCGCTTAATTCGTGAAGCCGCACCGTACATGCGTGAAACGGCAAAAAAAGAAATGGAACAAGGCATCGTCAATCATCGAAAAATCATTAATGTTTCTTCCGTTGCTGGGCTGAAAGGAAATGTGGGGCAAGCAAATTATGCATCAGCAAAAGCAGGAGTTGTTGGTCTTACAAAAGTAGTGGCACAAGAGTGGGGCCAATTTAATATTAATAGCAATGCTGTGGCCTTTGGTTTTATTGAAACGAGATTGACTCAAGCGAAGGAGCTAAGTGAAGAGGTAAATGGTGAAAAGATGGGAATTCCAGAAAAAGTGCGTCAAATGTTTATTAACAAAATTCCTCAAAAACGACCAGGACAAGCCCGAGAAGCGGCAGAAGGTATTTTGTATCTTGCATCACCACTTTCTAATTATGTAAATGGGCAAGTGTTACAAATTAATGGTGGATCTTATACGTAAGTTTTGTATTGGTGAATGCTAGGCAATGATCAGCTTCTCGTTATCATAAATTGCTGTTGAATAAATATGTATAGTCCAATTTAAGAAAGGTGTGATGGTTTTGGAAAGAAATTTAAAAAAGTTTATTGGGCAGGATTTAGAAACGTATCATTATACGATTGAAAAATCGAAAGTGGATGAGTTAGTAGCAGTTTTAAATCCAAACTCGGATGTGAAAAAGGACGATAATTATATCCCCGCAACTTTTCCAACGGTTATCGAATTTTGGGGATCTTCCATATCAATGGCTAAGGCACTGCAGCTAAATTTAGAGAAAGTACTGCACGGAGAACAAGAATATGAATATATTAAGGATTTTGCCTTAGGAGATGTGATTACTGTAGCGTCAAAAATTGAGGATGTTTATACAAAAGCATCTATGAATTTTATTGTAGTTAATAAAAAGTTTATCAATCAAAAAGATGAGCTAGTGGCGATTGGAAAATCAACTATAATTGAGCGGTTTTAAAGGGGGAAGTAACATATGAGTTACCGAAAATTGGAGAATATTGAATTCCCGGAAATTACGCATACACAATTAGTGAAGTACGCAGGTGCTTCTGGAGATTTTAATCCCATCCATACAGTGGAGCCTTTTGCCGTGCAAGCGGGATTAGGTGGCGTCATTGCACATGGAATGCTTGTGATGGGTTTTATAGGTGAGTCGATTCCGAAATGGTTTGAGCATTATTCAATCAAAAAGATTTCAGGAAGATTTAAAGGTATGACGAAACCAGGAGAAAAAATCATCGTTTCTGGTGATGTTGTAGAAGAGAAAGATGGCCGATTATTTTGTACCGCGCAAGCTGCTAATGCGGCTGGTGATATAAAGGTTATGGCTAAATTTGAAGTTGAAAAGAGACAGTAGAAATTTGAGGGGGAAATAGGAGTTTTGAATTCGGATGCAATGATGCTACTGCAAAATAGATTCAGCAACAAGTATCCAATCCCCATAACTATGTCTATAAGAAAGTTGATGAAATTAATAAAAGTAATAATAACAAAAGTTTCCCCAAACCTAATGATTCATTTTTATGAATCATTAGGTTTTTTTATCAAAATAGAAATTTTTCCGTTGATACAAGCTTACTATCTAAGGACTCTAAAAAAGTGTCGCAGTTTTAAGCTGGCTCAATCAAATAATATACGAAAAAAATCATACTTCATAGTGTTACAAAATGAATGGATTTGAAATAACAACATACAGTATGGATTTGTAAATTTTCTACAAGAGAACGGGAATCATTTGTTTAGAATTGCTATAGAATAACAAGCGATTTCCCCCTAATATTAAATGTAGAGTTCTAATTATTCTGAATATTCAAAAGTGACAATTGAGGGGGAATCATGAATGGTAGATTTTAAAGTTTCTAATGAAATCAAGGAAGTTATTTCTGCACTTTATAAGTTTATTGATGCGGAAATAGAGCCACTAAGAGAAAAGTTTAACAGAGAGCTCACAAGTGACCGCTATCTATATGACGAAGAAGGGGTCTATGTAAAAGAAATTCAGGAAGCATTGACGCAAGTTCGAGTAAAATCAGCGGAAGCAGGATTTTATAATATGTTTGGAGATCCAAAATTAGGAGGCAATGGAGATGACTACGGACCTGTTTCAGTAGCATTAATTTTCGAGAGTCTGTCAAAAAAATACGGCGTCGATCTATTCGTCAGAGAAATTTTTCCAAAAGGCCTTTTTTCAGGGGGACTCACACCGGTTCTTTTAGGGATGAAACAAGAAGTGATGGAGGAAGTTCTTCCAGAAATCGCGAGTGGGGAAACGATTCTTTGCTTTGGTTTAAGTGAGCCAGATGCAGGATCGGATGTATGGAATATACGAACGAAAGCAGTGAAGGACGGGGACCACTGGATTATAAACGGAACGAAGCAATGGATTACAAATGCCTATTATGCAAAATACATGATGACATTTGCTGTTACAGATCAGGAGCTTGTAGATAAGCGAAAAGGTGGAATTAGCTGCTTTTTAGTTCCATTTGATGGTGAGACGTGTATACCAACTTCAACCATTCCAGCATTAGGTCATTTAGGGTCTGCTACAGCGATTGTGTCAATTGAAAATGCAAGAGTCCATGAAAAATATTTAATTGGGGAATTGCATCAAGGGTTCGGAAAAGCATTGCACGGTGTGGATATTGGTCGAGTTGTAATGGCGGCAGATTGTGTTGGGATAGCAGAATGGGCTTTGGATATTGCAGTCAGTTACGCAAATGAACGAAAAACTTTTGGTACGACAATCGGCAATCATCAAGCGATTCAAATGATGTTGGCAGAATGTGCAATCGATATTTATGCGGGAAAAAACATGTTGCTAAATTGTGCGTGGAAGCTAGAGCATCAATCTGAATTTCCTATTAAAGAAATTTCAATGATAAAAGCTTTCTGTACGGAAATGTCGCAGCGAGTCGTCGATAAATGTATGCAAATACACGGTGGGATGGGCTTAACGAATGAGTTGAAGCTAGAGAAGGCGTGGCGAGCAGCAAGAATGACGAGGGTACCAGATGGGACGACTGAAATCCAAAAACGAACAGTTGCGAAAAGATTACTACAAGGCGACTTGAACTTTTAATTAGGAAAGGATGGATGAAATATGTTGAAAGGTATACGTATTATTGATCTTTCTCAATATTTACCTGGACCAAATGCAACGTTGCGTTTAGCCGATTTAGGTGCCGAAATTATTAAAATAGAATCACCAAAAGGGGATCCGGCACGCTTTCCACCAGAAAAAGATGGTGGAGAAAAATATCTTTTTCGCGCACAAAATCGAGATAAAAAAAGCGTTACACTCGATTTGAAAGAACTGGCAGATCAACGAATTGCGATGGATTTAATTAAGCAAGCAGATGTTGTCATTGAGAGTTTTCGTCCAGGCGTTACAAAGCGTTTAGGGATTAGTTATGAAGATGTCCTAAAAGAAAAATCAGATATTGTGTATTGTTCATTATCGGGTTATGGGCAAGAAGGTGTGATGAACCATTTAGGAAGCCATGATATTAATTATATGGCGTTAAGCGGTGTACTTTCACAGCTCAAAGATGATGATGAAAAACCGATTCACCCAAGTACAACAATTGCGGATTTATTTGGAGGAATTGCTGCAAGTGAATCGATTGTTGCAGCCCTTTTGAAAAAGGAAAGGACGGGAAAAGGGACTTACCTTGATATCGCATTAGCAGATGTTATGGTCACATTAATGACGAATCATATTTTAATCGAATCGGCTACAGGTAGACAAAAAGGGCTTGAAAAAATATACAAAGAGCTTGTATGCTACAGCCTTTATGAAACGAAGGATGGTCGGTTTGTCAGCTTTGGAGGACTTGAACCAAAGTTTTGGAAAAATTTCTGCTTAGCGGTAAATAAAGAAGAATGGTTACCTGAGCATTATTCAAATTCAGAGGATACGAATCCAGTATACATTGAAATGAAAAAGTTGTTCAAAAGTCGAACATTAGAGGAATGGACAACGTTTTCACTAGAAGTCGACTGCTGCATGGCGCCCGTATTGGAAACGAGCGAAGTAGCAAATCATCCTTATTATAAAGGTCGAAATATGATTCAAGAGAAATGGGGACATCGTTATGTTGCAACCCGTTTTACAGAGGGGGGTTCATTGCTAACGAACGCTGCACTTCCTCCAAAACATGGAGAACATACAGAATCTGAACTTAGCAAACTCGCGCAAGCTTTAAAATAAGTAGATACAGTTTTGTTGTTTTATAGAAACAATAATCAATCTACTAGTTAAATAGGCAAACAAAGGGGAATCCGGAAATTATGCAAAATATATTAGATCTAAACGGAAAAGTAGGGCTTGTTACGGGAGCGGGGCAAGGCGTTGGGCGTCAAATTGCGCTTCATCTTGGCGCGCATAATGCAGGTGGTGTCATTGTGAATGATTTTTACCTTGAACGTGCGGAAGCGGTAGCAGCAGAAATCGAACAAGCGGGCGGAAAGGCGATTGCATTGCAAGGAGATGTTTCTTCTTACGAAAGTGTAGAGCATATGATTAACGTAGGAAATCAACATTTTGGAAAGATTGATATTTTAGTAAACAATGCAGGAAATTCAGGTGCTGATCCCACCGCTGTGGAGCGCGGAATTCCATTTTGGGAGACAAATCCAGCATCATGGGATCCATGGTTGGATGTCAACTTACGTGGTGTGCTCAATTGTTGCCGAGCAGCGATTCCCGGAATGGTTGAGCGAAAAGAAGGTCGGATAATTACTATTATGTCCGACGCGGGTCGTGTAGGTGAGCCAGGACTTGAAGTATATTCAGCAGCCAAAGCGGGTGGAGCTGGACTTATGCGCGCATTAGCACGTTCACTTGGCAGATATATGATAACGGCAAATACAGTTGCCATTGCAGCAACAAATACACCGGCAATCGCTGCTAGATTAGAAGATGAGGTTATGCTACGTAAAATGTTAAGTAACTACGTAATTCGCCGGATTGGTGAACCAAGTGATGTAGCGAACATGGCTTTGTTTTTGGCGTCGGATGCTTCAGGTTGGATTACGGGTCAAACATATCCGGTTAATGGAGGATTTTCTTTCAATCAATAAATAGGAGGCGTTAAGAATGAATACACGTGAAGATCTTATTTTAACTGAGAGAAGAGGTCGACTTCTCATCGTTACGATTAATCGACCAGAGGCTAAAAATGCGTTTGATTTTGCAACATCATCTCAAATGAATGAGGCGATGGATATGTACGAAAATGATCCAGAATTATCTGTTGCCATTATTACTGGAGCAGGGGGAGTATTTTCAGCGGGTGCCGATTTAAAAGCGTTAGGACGTGGAGAAAAGTTGAGCGGACCAATGTTAAGCCGAGGTGGGTTCGGTATTATGCGTAAGCCACCGAATAAACCGATTATTGCAGCAATTGAAGGGCATGCAGTAGCAGGCGGGTTTGAATTGGCTCTATGTTGTGACCTAATCGTAGCCGCAAAAGGTTCTAAAATGGGTCTGCCTGAGGCAAAGCACAATTTAGTAGCTGTAGGAGGTGGGTTAATCCATTTACCTAAACGAATGCCATACCACTTAGTAATGGAGCTTGCACTTACTGCAGATATGTGGCCGGTTGAAAGGATGCATACTTACGGAGTTGTCAATCGAATCGCGGAGCCAGGGGAGTCGCTAAATGTAGCAATTGAACTTGCAGAACGCCTACTTGAAAATGGGCCAACTGCACTTATTGCGAGTAAAGAAATTATTCGTCAATCCTATGATTGGACAGTGGAAGAGGCTTGGGAAAATCAAGTGCCAATTGCAAAGCACGCTATGGAATCGGAAGACCGTGATGAAGGGTTACGTGCATTTGCTGAAAAACGTAAACCTGTTTGGACGGGACGTTAATAAGCAACTCATAGCCAGTTTGAAAGAATATAAAATAGATAGGGGTTTTCATAATGACAAATACTACAGTTTTAGAAAATAAACATCGTGCTTACTTTACTGATCAGCATATTATGTTTCGGGATTCGCTGCGTCGATTTTTAGACAAGGAAGCAAAGCCGTACTTTGATCAATGGGAAAAAGATCGACTCGTACCAAAAAGTTTTTGGAAGAAGCTGGGCGAACAAGGTTTTCTTTGTTCATGGGTAGATGAAAAATATGGTGGCATGGGCGCTGATTTTATTTTCACTGTAATTTTAACGGAGGAAATAAGACGAATTGGAGCGGGTCTAGGTGGCATTGGGGTTCATAGTAATGTTGTAGCACCTTATATCGCTAATTTTGGAACAGAGGAGCAAAAGAAAAAATACTTCCCTGGTTTAATTAGTGGAGAAACGATTATTGCTGTGGCGATGACAGAGCCGGGTGCAGGGTCTGATTTGGCAGCGATTCAAACAACAGCGGTTAAGGATGGAGACAGTTACATTATTAATGGTCAAAAAACATTTATTTCAAACGGTATTTTATCCGATTTAATCGTAGTTGTTTGTAAAACCGATCCACAGGCAAATCCAGCACATAAAGGAATTAGTCTGTTTTTAGTAGAAAGTGGCACACCAGGATTTAGCCGTGGAAGAAAACTAGATAAAGTAGGTATGCATAGTCAGGATACATCTGAGTTAGTGTTTGAAGATGTTCGCGTGCCAGCTTCCAATTTACTTGGTGTAGAGGGAAAAGGATTCTATCATTTAATGAAAGAGTTACAACAGGAAAGACTTGTTTCTGCTGTTGGAGCTCAAACTGCGGCTGAAGAAATGCTGAACATGACGATTGAATATGTAAAAGAGCGAAAGGCATTTGGACAGTCGATTAGTGATTTTCAGAATACTCAATTTAAGCTAGCTGAAATGGCGACAAATGTGCAACTTGGCCGTGCATTGCTAGATAGCCTAATTATCAAGCATATGGAAGGTCAAGAAATTAATTCTGAAGTAGCGATGGCGAAATGGTGGATTTCAGATAACTCAAGAAAAATGGCGCCGGAATGCATGCAACTTCACGGAGGCTATGGCTATATGGAGGAGTATAAAATTGCGCGCTATTATCGTGACGTTGCAGTTGGACCAATTTTCGCAGGTTCCAATGAAATTATGAAAGTGATTATTGCAAAAGGGCTTGGTTTGTAACGAATAGTTTGAAAATATAAAATATTAAACGTTGATAAGCAAATAGAGAATTATTGTAAATGAAAAATGGAGGATCTAAAATGAATATATATGTCTTAATGAAAAGAACGTTCGATACAGAGGAAAAAATCGCAATCGTTAATGGAAAAATCGTTGAAGATGGTGCAGAATTTATCATCAATCCGTACGATGAATATGCCATTGAAGAAGCAATTCAAGTTCGTGATGCAAATGGTGGTGAAGTAACAGTTATTACCATAGGAGATGAAGAAGCGGAAAAACAACTCCGTACCGCGCTGGCGATGGGCGCGAATAAAGCGGTGCTCATTAATATTGAAGATGACCTAGATGAGTTGGACGAATATACATCAGCAAAAATTTTAGCTTCCTATTTACAAGACAAAGAAGCCGATTTAATTCTTGCAGGGAATGTTGCCATTGATGGAGGTTCAGGACAAGTTGGCCCACGTGTAGCAGAGTTTTTAGGCATTAATTATGTAACGACAATTACAAGCCTTGAAGTTGAAGGTAAAGATGTGAAAATCGTTCGAGATGTCGAAGGAGACGCCGAAATGATTCAAACGTCATTGCCGATACTAATAACAGCACAGCAAGGACTAAATGAACCGCGTTATCCATCGTTACCAGGCATTATGCAAGCAAAGAAAAAGCCTCTTGAGGAGCTAGAGTTAGATGATTTAGATCTTACTGAGGAGGCGGTAGCAGCGAAGACAAAAACAGTTGAAGTTTATCTTCCAGCTGCTAAAAAAGAAGGGCGCGTACTTGAAGGAGATATTAAAAATCAAGTTTCGGAGCTCATAAATTTACTTAATAAGGAAGCTAAAGTAATCTAAATCGGAAATGTAATAGGGAGGACTCAAGCCATGTCGAAAAAAGTATTAGTACTTGGTGAAGTACGTGAAGGTGTGTTGCGTAATGTTTCGTTTGAAGCGATTGCAGCAGCGAAGAAGATTGCAAATGGTGGTGAAATCGTCGCTGTATTACTTGGGGATGCTGTTCAAAACTGTGGCGCGGAAATGATTCACTACGGAGCTGATCGTGTCGTAGCTGTCGAAGAACCGAATTTAAAAACATATACATCTGATGGTTTCAGTCAAGCTTTTTTAGCTGTTTATGAGCAAGAAAAACCAGAAGCGATTGTTTTTGGTCATACAGCACTTGGGAAAGATTTGTCGCCTAAACTTGCAAGTAAGTTAGCATCGGGATTAATTTCTGATATTACAAATATTGAAGGTGAAGGGAAGGATGCCCTTTTCGTTCGCCCGATTTATTCTGGAAAAGCGTTTGAGAAAGTTCAATTCAATGAGGGATTGTATTTCTTCACAATACGTCCCAACAACATTGCGCCACTTGAAAAAGACTTAAATCGTAGT
The DNA here is from genome assembly GCF_038005225.1 of Solibacillus sp. FSL K6-1523. Lineage (NCBI taxonomy): Bacteria > Bacillati > Bacillota > Bacilli > Caryophanales > Caryophanaceae > Solibacillus > Solibacillus sp. FSL K6-1523. The sequence continues at coordinate 2,470,155 of NZ_JBBOSU010000001.1, read as the reverse complement.
GGTGATGTATCGACGCTATCTGTTGAAATTACAAATTTACGTACGGTTATTACAGAGCTTGTTCGTAAAGTAGCGGAAGGAGTGGACCTATCAGAAGCAAAAGTTGTAATTGCAGGTGGACGCGGTGTAAAAAGTGCTGAAGGATTCCAGCCGTTACAAGAACTGGCTAATTTGTTAGGGGGCGCAGTTGGTGCTTCGCGTGGTGCATGTGATGCAGATTACTGTGATTACTCTTTACAAATTGGACAGACCGGTAAAATCGTTACACCTGATTTATATATCGCAGTCGGTATTTCTGGAGCAATTCAACATGTCGCAGGAATGTCGAATTCAAAAATTATCGTAGCGATTAACAAAGATCCTGAAGCAAACATTTTCAAAATTGCAGATTATGGGATTGTCGGTGATTTATTTGAAGTCATTCCGATGATGATTGAAGAACTAAAACAACTTAAAGTTTCAGTTTAGATGAACGGAAATACTTGATTGTTGGTGAAATGGTAATTGATTCAACGCTTTATATATGCCCTTTGTAGAACATCTTAAGTTGAACTGCAAAGGGTTTTCCAACTTTATTAATAAGTAACTACGCATAAACGAAAAATGTATAATGCAGTGAAAAACTTAAATTAATTATAGGAGGATGGATAATTTGTTAAATTCTAAATTAGACCAATCATTACCAGCAACTACTTTCACGAAGAAAAACAATGAAGCCGTAAAACAATTCTTGAACTTTGAGGATCGTCAGGATTTTGAAAATGCAAAAAAAGGTTTTATTGCCCCACTATTATCTAAAACACTTAAAAGTGCTACTGGGAGAACGGTTTGGGATACTGGCAAGTCAGAGTTTCTTCAAACAGAAACTGATTCTGAAACAGTCAATCCAAGTTTGTGGAGAAATTCACAATTACAAGCAATTTCAGGCTTATTTAAAGTAGTTGATGGAGTCTATCAAGTTCGTGGGCAATCATTGGCAACTACTTTTTTAATAGAAGGAGATAATGGCGTCATTGTCTGTGACACAGGAGCAACGGTTGAATCAGCCAAAGCGGTTATGGAACTATATTATACGCATAGACCGAAAAAGCCAGTGACTGCGATCATTATTAGTCAAAGTCACGCCGATCATTTTAGTGGGATTCAAGGTATTTTAGACTATGCAGAACATCCGAATATTCCAATTATTGCGCCAGAGCATTTTACAGAAGAAACATTAAGTGAGAATGTTCTATTAGGTCCAATTATGAGAAGACGTGCGGAATATCAATTTGGTTTTAATTTAGATTCGGGACCTAGAGGGGTTGTGTCTATTGGAATCGGTCCTATTTCAATGAGTGGTACACAAAGCTTTGAAGTGCCGACTGTCGAGATTAATGAAGAAGTACAAAAAATGGTAGTTGATGGTATAACATTCCAGTTTTTATTAACGCCCAATACAGAAGCACCAGTCGAAATGCATTTTTACATTCCAAATTACAAAGTGCTGTTTGTTTCGGAAAATGTCAATCGGTCGATGCATCAAATTTATACTGTGCGCGGGGCTAAAACGAGAGATTCTTTACTGTGGGCAGATGCAATCGATAAGACGATTGAGTTGTTTAAAGACGAAGAAATTGATGCATTGTTAATGGCGCATGGTTGGTCAGAATGGGGAAAAGAGCAAGCGCTTGGGCACCTGAAATTACAACGTGATCTGTACAAATATATGCATGATCAAACAGTACGATTAGCAAATCATGGCTATACGATGGATGAAATAGCTGAAACGATTAAACTTCCAGATGTATTAAGTAAGCATTGGGGGAATCGAGAGTATTATGGCACTTTAAAACATAATGTTAAAGGGATTTACAATTTTTATTTAGGCTATTATAGCGGGCACCCATCAGACTTAGACGCATTACCACAAGTGGAGTCAGGAATAAAATATGTCCAGTATATGGGCGGTGCTAAAAATGTGATGAAACAAGCGAAGATAGACTTTGAAAATGGTGAATATCGTTGGGTTGCACAAGTGCTCAAAAATGTTGTAATGGCAGATCCAAATAATACAGAAGCGAAAAATTTATTGGCGGATACATTTGAACAATTAGGGTATCAAGCTGAATCAGCAAATTGGCGCAATATTTATCTCGTAGGTGCGTTTGAATTAAGAAATGGCATAGTGAAAGATCGCGCACCTCTTGATACTTCAGGATTTGTGAGCAAAACACCAGTTTTGGAATTTTTAAAGCTTTTTGCAGCAAGACTAAATGGTCTGAATGCAGATGGCAAAAAAATAACGATAAATGTAACACTATCAGATGAAAATAAAGATTATACATTGTATCTTGAAAATTCTGTCCTAACGTATAAATCTAGTCGTTTAGATACTAGTCCAGATGCTTCTTTAATTGTAGATAAATTAACATTCTACGGAATTGCAAACGGTCGCATTTCTCCACAACAAGCAGTAGCGGATGCAAAACTAGAGCTATCAGGTGATCAACATAAATTGGCTGATTTCTTATCATTATTTGACCGATTTAATCCTTTAGCGAATATTGTAATCCCGTAATGAATATTAAAGATTAATAGAAGGTTTTGCAAAGTAATAAAATGAAAGAAATAGGGAGGATGATTTAGATGGTAGATGTTAAAACGAAGCTTCAAGAGGTATTTCAGTTGCAAAAACAACAGCAGCATGTTGTAAAAATGACAAGTGCTGAAGAGAGAATTGAAAAGCTTCAAAAACTAAAGGTAGAAATTATTGCGCAAGCACCCTCTATTATGGAAGCGCTTCAACAAGATTTAGGTAAACCTGCTTTTGAAGCGGCTTCGTCAGAAATGTTAAGTGTAATTAGTGAAATCGATTACTTTACAGCAAATTTAAAGCAGTGGATGGAACCGCATGTAGTACCTGCTCGTAATGAAGGGGCGCAAACAAAAATTATTTCTGAACCTAAAGGGCAATGTCTCATCTATTCGGCTTGGAATTTCCCGTTCATGCTGCTATTCCTTCCTTTAGTACCTGCGATAGGTGCGGGGAACGTCTGTATTTTAAAACCTTCTGAATTGGCACCAGCTACAAGCGCTATTAGTGCCAAAATAATTACTAAAGTATTTGACGAATCTGAAGTGGCTATTTTAGAGGGCGGGGTAGATGTTGCTACTTTACTGTTAGAGCAACCATTTAATCATATTTTCTTTACAGGTAGTACGCATGTAGGTAGAGAAATTATGCAAGCAGCTGGCAAGCACCTCGCATCTGTTACGCTAGAACTAGGGGGGAAATGCCCAGTCATCATTGATGAAAACGTTGATTTGGAGAAAATTGTGCCTAGAATATTATCTGGTAAATATACGAATGCAGGCCAAGTTTGTCTAGCGCCGGATCATGTTTATGTGAAGGAAGAGCAAAGCCAAGAGTTTGTCCGTTTAGTAGGGGAATATATCCAACGTAGCTACTTTGAAAATGGAGAGCTAGTCAAATCCGACTTTTCTAAAATTGTAAATGAACGTAATTTAAATCGTTTAGAAGGATTGCTTCAAGATGCGGTTGCTAAAGGGGCTACTGTTCATGTAGGTGGTGAAATTGAAGACGGAAGAATGTACCCAACAGTGTTGACGGATGTATCTGTAGATGCACAAATTATGGAAGAAGAAATATTTGGGCCTATTTTACCTGTCTTAACGTATACAAGTTTAGATGATGTCATTGACCAAGTTAATGCGAGACCTAAACCATTAGCGCTTTATATTTTCAGTGAGGACCAGAATATGGCAGATTTAGTGCTTGCTAAAACTTCTTCTGGTGGTGCGGCTGTGAATGACGTCATCCGACATATGCTTGAGCCGAATTTGCCATTTGGTGGAGTGAATGAGAGTGGTATTGGAAGCTATACAGGAATTTTTGGATTTAAAGAATTTTCTCATGAGCGCGGCGTACTTTACCAAGCGCCAGTAGGAACAAATCCATTAGAGACATTTGCTCATGCACCTTACAAAGGGAAGCTAGAAATGCTAATGCAAAGAATAAAGTAAGTATTTGTATTGAATACAAAAATAAGAGATTCCTCCTGCACATTGCAATCATGTACGGGGGTAGCTCTTTAAATATTTATTCAAGCAGCTGAAAATGAATTTTGTGCCTACAAGTCATTTTATTTTACACCTCAAACTAATAATAAAATTGCCTGCAATAACCTATCCTTTGCGGGCTATTTTCGTATGCTTTTTTATTGTGGATAAGGTCCAATATGATTTGGGGGAAAATAGAATTTGCAAATTCCATAGGTGAAAAATCATTCGTCCAGTGCAATTAAATATTAATACTACCAGTAACAAAATTTAACGCTATTTATGCAATTCACTACCCCAAATATTTTCGTATGAAATCCACAAATAGATGTGTAAGAATTGTGAACATTTGACGTAGTGGGATAAATTACTATGCAGTAAAATTAAGAACACTACCTATATATACTGTAAGGGGTCGGGTGAATTTATTTGAATATAAATTCTGCTTTAAATTTTGGGGAGATAAATTAGGTAAAGCACCATTTCGTAATTGAGTTTTTAAAGGGGGATCGATTTTTATGAAAATTGATACGATACGTAAAAATTTCAATCAAAATGAATTTATAAATTTGATTGGCTTCGAGAGTGAAAATCTTGAAGAAAGAGCAATTAAATTAAAACTTTCAATAAGAGAAGAGTTATTAAATAATAATGGGTCCCTACACGGAGGAGTTCATGCCACTATGCTAGACACAATTCTAGGCATGACAATCCGTTATAAAACGAAACTTCCATGTACTACGATAAATTTGAATATAAATTATCTGAATACTGCGACAAGTGATGAGGTATATGCAACAGGGAAGATTTTAAGACAAGGCTATAAAAATGTGACAGCAGAAGGTGAAATGTACGATTCTAATGGGGTTTTATTAGCGAAGGCAATTGGTACTTTTAAATTGTTACGACAATGAAAAAGTATTTGTTTTAGGGGATTAAGCGGATGGGGAGTTTCAGTTGGTTTTGACTACAAAATCAAAAATCAATTTGAAGGAAGAAAGGAGCACGAAAATGAATAAACCTTGGCATAAATTTTATTCGAAGGGTCTTTCAAAAGAGATTGATGTTCCATTGGTTGGTCTGTTTACACTACTAGAGGAATCCGCATTTAATTATCCAGAAGCAATCGCTGTCCTGGATGCTGAAAGAGAATTTACGTATGAACAACTAAAACTTGCCGTTGATAAATTTTCTTCCGCTCTTTATAAGCAAGGTTTTCGTAAAGGCGATCGAATGGCGATTATGTTACCTAACAGTGTGGAGTATATCATTAGCTATTTTTCAATCCTTCGATTGGGTGGAATCATCTGTCAGGTGAATCCGATGTATCAGCCAATGGAATTGGAGTATATATTGAAAGATTCGGGTGCTACGTGGTTTATTAGCGAAAAAAGTCAGCAACAAAAGCTAGATGAAATTGGTGATGTGAAAGATCGATTATTCATTATTTCTGCTGATGAAAAATCAGTAGATGACAACAATCTTTATCAATGGTTGAAGGAGGACTATGAGATTATTCCTCCAATAATTATCAATCCTACCGAAGACATAGCATTGCTGCAATATACTGGGGGGACTACAGGTAGATCTAAAGGTGTTATGTTAACGCATGCAAATTTATTAGTCAATGTGCACCAATCCAATGCTTTTCAAAAGGATATTATGGACATTCCGGGTGAAAGATCATTCGGATCGTCGCCATTATTTCATATAGCGGGAATCGTTGGTTTAAATGCAGCCATTCTTAACGGATATACTTATATTGCGATTCGTAGGTTTCGAGTCGATCAAGCATTAGAGGCAATTAGAAAATATCGACCAACTATATTCCCAGGTGTCCCAACGATATTTCTTGCATTAGTAAGGCATCCCAATTTGAAAAAAGAAGATCTCTCATCATTAAAAGTTTGTGCTTGTGGTACGGCTCCACTGTCGCTAGAAACGTTTAGAGAATTGCAAAGTAAAACGGATGCTCAGATTTATGAATCTTTTGGCATGTCGGAAACGCTTATTACACATCGCTCACCTTTAGATATCGAAATAAAAGAGGGGAGTGTTGGAATCCCGTTGCCAAGTACGGATGCCAAAATTGTTGATCTTGCTACCGGATTAACTGAAGTGCCTTTCGGTGAACCAGGTGAACTGATTATTAAAGGGCCACAGGTGATGAAGGGATACTGGAAGAACGAGGAAGAAACAAATAATGCATTACGTGATGGATGGATGTATACCGGTGATATTGCCACAATGGATGAAGAAGGTTACTTTTTTATTGTCGGAAGGAAAAAAGACATGATTATTGCGGGCGGATATAATATTTATCCAACCGAGATTGAGGAAGTGTTATACAAGCATCCCGCTATTTCTGAGGTGTGTGTTTATGGTGTGCCAGACGCTTATCGCGGAGAGACAGTGAAAGCTGCAATTGTTTTAAGAGACGGACAAGAAGCTACCGAAGCTGACATTATTAATTGGTGTAACACCTATTTAGCTCGATACAAAGTGCCCCGTTTAATAGAGTTTAAAATAGAATTACCTAAAACAGCGGTTGGCAAAATATTGAGACGTCAATTAATAAAAGAAGAAAAAACGGAAGTCTAAGTTTGCCAATAACAATCGTATGAACAGGAATGCTCCCTTACGCAAATTAGTAATGAGTGGGTGTAGCCTATTCTTTTCAGCATAAAGATTTGTTAAGGGAACGCTCTTTATTTTTGTTCAATTGCAAATAAATCCTCAAGTATTTGGATTTATGAAATTCATTCATATAAATAATGGAGGGAATGCTGTGAAAAAAAGTTTAATCTTTATGATGGCTGCCATAACGAAATTGAATAAATCAATGGTATGGATCATAGGAACAATCATACTGTTAATGAGCTTACTTCTTACAGTCGATGTTATATTAAGGTACTTTTTCAACTCTCCTACGTCATGGGCTTTCAGTTTGGCGACATGGGGTACTGGTTTACTTGGTTTTGCATTAGGTGGATATACCTTAGTAATCGACCAACATGTTCGAGTTGATTTATATTTTGAAAAGTTTTCAGAGCGAACAAAAAGCATTGTAGATATGATTAGTGCATTCTTTTTATTTTTAATTGCAGGTTCATTGTTTTGGTTTGGCTTAGGATACGTGATTCATTATTATCAAATAGGTGCTACAATGACTGGCGGATTGGCAATGCCATTATGGGTAGCCTGGTTAATCGTACCTCTTGGTGGACTTTTAATAGGTTTGCAAGGGCTTGTGAAATTTATTAATGACCTATTTATTATTTTCACAGGTGAAAAAATCTATGACTATGATATAGAGGAGGGCGCATAATATGGATCCTAGTTTAATTGGCATTATATTATTTGGCTCTCTTGTTATTTTCCTCGCACTCGGCATTCCTGTTGGCTTTACAATGGGAGGCATTTCAATTATTCTCGGTTTTATATTTTGGGGCGGCATGCCAAGTGTAGATGGGTTCGTATTAGGCTCATATAGTAAAATTACAGAATCAATTCTTACTGCGTTGCCACTGTATATTTTTATGGCAGCCATACTTATGTATAGTGATTTAGCGGACGATCTATATGAGGCGGTATATCGATGGTTTGGTGGGTTTAGAGGCGGACTTGCAGCAGGAACTACGATTATTGCTGCGGTTTTCGCGGCGATGGTTGGTATCGCTTCTGTTGCAACTGCGACTTTAGGAATGGTTGCTAGACCGTCCATGTTAAAACGTGGATATGACGATAAATTAACGCTTGGTATTATTATGGCAGGCGGAACTCTAGGTGTGTTAATACCACCAAGTATTGTAATGATTGTCTATTCTGCAGAATCGGGTGTATCTGCGGGTGCATTATTTATGGCTGGAATTGTTCCAGGTATTTTGGCAGCAATTTTATTCATTATTTATGCAGTCATTTTATGTATTGTATATCCAGATAAAGGTCCAAGTACACCAGTAGGAGAGCGGTTTACTTGGAAAGAGAAGTTCGCATCTTTAAGAAGTGTAATTATACCGTTATTTGTTATTTTAATTGTATTAGGATCCATTTATTTAGGTGTAGCAACACCTACGGAGGCTGGAGCAGTTGGGGCATCAGGATCATTAATAGCTGCTGCTATACGTAAAAAACTGACTTTTCAGAATGTAAAGAAAATATTCTTGATGACTGTTCGTTTAAATGGCTTAATCTTTTGGATTTTAATAGGGGCAGTTGCTTATGCACGAATTGTGTCAGTTACGGGTGTAGGAAATTCACTTGCGAATTTAATTCTTGATGCGAATTTTAATGCATGGACTGTTCTTATATTAATGCTTGTGTTGTTTTTAATTTTAGGAATGGTCATTGATACAGTGGCTGTACTATTAATAACAGCACCTTTATTTTTACCTGCACTAGCTGCATTACAGTTTGATTTATTATGGTTTGGTGTTTTGTTTGTCATTGCGGTTTGTATTGGAAATCTATCTCCACCTTTCGGAATAAGCCTTTTTGTTATGCGTGGCGTAGCGCCTGATGTTGGTATTAAGCAAATCTATTCAGCAGTAGGGCCATTTATCGTTTTATTGTTATTTACAATGGTACTTGTCATGATTTTCCCACAATTAGCGCTTTGGCTTCCAGAAGTTATGAAATAAATTATAGATAGATATAGATGGGATAAGTGCATATAATACTCTGAAAAAAAAGGAGAGTTTTGATGAATATTGTTCATACGCTATTAGAAAGCACAAAGAAAGCGCCAAACCATTCTGCCATTGTTTACAAAAACGAAACGAAAACATACTCGGAACTAACACAACAGATGCTTCAATTAGCAGGTGGTTTTAAGCGGGTGGGAATTAAGAAAGGCGCGCATGTAGGGATGATGATCTCAAATCGACCGGAGTATATTATTACCTATTATGCTTTACTCGCTGTTGGCGCCACGGTAATTCCTATTAATCCATTATTTAAACGAGACGAGCTTACTTATATACTAATTAATTCTGATGCGGAAGCATTAATTTTTGATACGAACTCAATCAAAACAGTTCAAAACGCTATGAATGAATTAGAAAATGTTAAAACATTTATTTATTTAGGTGAAAATCAGTCAGCGGATATGCTCTCTTGGCAAGATTTATCTAAAGATGAACCATTAAAAGAGATTGCTGAGTTAGATTCGGAAGATTTGGCACAAATTATTTACACTTCTGGAACGACTGGTAGACCTAAAGGAGCAATGATTACACAAGGAAATATTAATTGGATGTCAAAAACATGCTTGGCTATGTCTAATTTGACACCAAATGATCGTATTTTACTCGTATTACCGCTATATCATGCATATGCCAAACTTCAAGGGATGGTTGCTCCATTTAGAATTGGTGCTACCGTTTATTTGGAAGAACGCTTTTATCCAGACGAGATTTTAACAATGATTGCTGAGGAAAAGATTACAAATTTTATGGGGGTTCCAACAATGTATGCGATGTTTGTTAACTCTCCAAAAATTACAGAATATGATTATTCTTCATTAAAATATTGTGGATCAGGTGGAGCGAGTTTGCCATTAGAAATAATGGAAAAGGTAAACAAGTTAATGGGTGTAGAAGTAATGGAAGGTTATGGACAAACAGAAAGTACAGTTATGATTAGCCGTACGCGGAAGGATGGAGAAAGAAGGCCAGGCTCTGTTGGATTACCTATCCCAGGAATCGAGCTGAAAATCGTTGATACGGAAGGGAATGAGGTTACATCCGATAATATTGGCGAGATTATTTTCCGGGGACCAAATGCAATGAAGGGCTATTATAAAAAACCTGAAGAAACGAGTCAAACGATTAAAAATGGTTGGGTATATACAGGTGATCTTGGTCGCATAGATGACCAAGGACATATTTACATCGTAGATCGTAGAAAAGAAATGATTATTAGAGGCGGATTCAATGTTTATCCACGAGAAGTGGAAGAAGTTTTATATACACATAAAGCGGTAGTAGAGTGTGCTGTCATTGGAGAAGCAGACCCTATTTTCGGTGAGGAAATTGCGGCTTTTATTGTGACGAAAGAGGCAATTGACAAAGATTCGATTATTTCGTTTTGTAAAGAACATCTTGTTCATTATAAAGTACCGCGAAACATTTATTTTATTGATGAATTACCAAAAAACGCAACCGGGAAAATTATGAAAAATGCAATTAAAATGATGTCCAAATTATCTGTCGAGAACTCTTAAATAAACAATAAAAATAATATTAAGGAGAATGAAAATGAAAAATAATGTAGCAGTTGTAACAGGGGGCGCATCTGGACTTGGAGAAGCCACTGTGAGAAATATCGTGTCAAAAGGTGGAAAAGCGGTTATTTTGGATGTTCAAGCAGACAGAGGTAGCCAATTAGTAAATGAGTTAGGAGAAAATGTTTTATTTGTACAAACAGATGTTACAGATGAAGCAAGCGTACAATCCGCACTAGATCAAGCGGTTAAACAGTTTGGCAAGGTTAATGTCCTTGTAAATTGTGCTGGTATTGGTAGTGCAGCACGGACATATGGAAAAAAGGGTGTACATGAATTAGCTACTTTCCAAAAAGTAATTACAGTTAACTTAATCGGAACATTTAACGTGATTCGCCTTGCAGCGGAAGTAATGAGTGAAAATGAACCAAATAGCGATGGTGAAAGAGGAGTCATCATTAATACAGCCTCTGTTGCGGCATTTGATGGACAAATTGGTCAAGCAGCATATAGTGCCTCAAAAGGTGGAATTGTTGGTATGACTTTACCAATCGCAAGGGATTTAGCGGATATTGGCATAAGAGTATTGACGATTGCTCCGGGGCTTTTTGAAACACCGTTATTAAAGGGAGCACCTGAAAATGTAAAACAAGCTTTAGGTGCAATGGTTCCATTTCCGAAGAGGCTTGGAAAACCGGAAGAATACGGCTTGTTAGTAGAAAGTATTATTAAAAACCCTATGCTAAATGGAGAGACAATCCGCCTTGATGGTGCAATTCGAATGCAACCAAAATAATTTGTAGGCAATAGATAATCATTATGAAAGCGCTTTAAAACTCAGATTAATTATAAATTGAAACCTAGGGAGGAAGATGAATATGCGAGAAGCGGTAATTGTAGAAATGGTTAGAACACCAGTAGGAAGACGGAATGGGAGCCTTAGCGGAATTCGTGCCGATGAATTGGCAGCTAAACCTTTAGCAGAAGTAATTAAAAGAGCTGGAATTCCAGCATCATTAGTAGAGGACGTTATTTTAGGATGTGTATCACAGGCAGGAGAGCAAAGTGGAGATATAGCGCGAGTTGCGACTTTAATTGCAGGATTCCCAGTTGAGGTGCCTGGAGTAACAGTAGATCGTCAATGTGGTTCGAGCCAACAGGCAGTTGAATTTGCAGCGCAGGCTATTATTAGTGGGGATATGGATATTGTTATTGCTGGTGGAATAGAAAACATGTCGCGCGTTCCAATGGGGTCGAATAGACAAGGGGTTAAACCGAGTGAGCAATTATCTTCTAAATATGAATTGATTAACCAAGGGCGCTCCGCAGAACGAATTGCAGAGTTATGGAACATTAGTCGTGAAGAAATGGATGAATTCTCATTAGAAAGTCATCGCAAAGCAATTGTAGCGCGTGAAGAAGGCTATTTTGAAAGAGAGATTATGCCGATTGAAGTGACGTTAGAAGATGGGACGACTACGATTCTTAAGCATGATGAAGGCCCAAGAGCAAATACGAGTTTAGATAAATTGGCTTCACTTAAAGCTGCTTTCACTGAAGATGGTACGGTTACAGCGGGTAATTCAAGCCAAATTAGCGATGGTGCGACAGCAATTTTACTTATGTCTCGTGAAAAGGCTGAGGAACTCGGATTAAAACCAAGATTTAAAGTGCATACACGTGTTGTCGTAGGTTCGGATCCAACTTTAATGCTGACAGGACCAATTCCAGCAACGGAAAAAGCACTGAAAAAGGCGAATTTAACAATTGACGATATTGATATTTTTGAAGTAAACGAGGCATTTGCATCCGTTCCGATTGCTTGGTTAAAAGAAACAGGTGCAGACCCTAAGAAGTTAAATCCAAATGGTGGAGCGATTGCGCTTGGGCATCCACTAGGAGGAAGTGGTGGTCGTTTAATGATTACGATGATGCACGAGTTAGAGCGAACAGGTGGCAAATACGGGCTTCAGACAATGTGTGAAGGTAATGGTATGGCCAACGCGACGATTATTGAAAGATTAGATTGATAGCTTAAGATGACAAATATAGAAGAAAGTTATCTATATATGTTGCACTTATGAAACAACCATTCAAATAGAATGAAAATCTAATTAAGAAAACGTCGCCTCCCACGGCAGCGACGCACCATGTGCAGAAAGTTTCAGATTGCCAATTTTTAAATGGAGGCTGGCCTTGCACCAAGCACAAAGATGAGTCGTACAGATTTGTGCAACAAACCTGTGCGCCTCATGTGCTTAGACAGCCTAAACTAGCTAATACTTTATTAGAAGTTTTATGAGAACACTTACATGATAAGGATAGATTCTATTGTTCAACCTATATATTATAAATGTTATTTCTAATAGAAGAGAGAAAAGGGTGAGGTGGAAAAATGATGGACGTGTTACTAAAAGAAAAGAAAAATCAAATTCTTTATTTAACATTGAATCGGCCAGAGAAATTGAACGCGTTTTCAATGGAGCTCACTTCTAGTTTGATTACTGCACTAAAAGAGGCTGAGGCGGATGATGATGTGAAAGTAATCATTCTTACTGGAGCAGGCAAATCCTTTTGTGCAGGTGGTGATGTAAGTTCAATGGGAAGTAGAAGAGATCCTGCGACAGCAATTGCTTCAATGCAGAATACATCAAAGGTAACAAAGACGATCCTTCAACTCGATAAGTATGTAATTAGTGCCGTTCATGGATATGCAGCTGGGGCGGGATTTAGTTTGGCACTGGCCTCAGATTTTATCATTGCAGATCAACATGCACGCTTTGTCTCGAGCTTTAAAAACATAGGATTAGTTCCAGATTTAGGACTCATCAAGCTCTTATCAGAAAGGGTATCGTTGCCGATCGCAAAAGAGTGGATCTCATCTGCAAAAATAGTAAGTGCCGAAGAAGCCTATGCGGAAAGAGTAATTAATCGAATTGCAACGAAAGATTTATTGGAAGTGGCAACTGAATTTGCGCAGTTTATAGTTGATGGTCCCCCTCTTGCAAATAAATTTGTGAAATACATGTTAAATAATGCGAGTGACTTTTCACATGAGGCGAGCATTATGCAGGAAAATATTATTCAAACACTGATGTTTCAAACAGAGGATGCGAAAGAAGGCGTTCGAGCTTTCGCGGAAAAAAGATCCCCAGATTTCAAAGGGAAATAGGGGTATGTAATTTAAATTCAGAATATTCAATTAAAAATTCCGTGATAACATCTTTTTCATAAAAGAGATATATAAAGGGAGGAAAGTATTTTATGGACTTTTCATTTACATTGGAAGAAGAAAAGTTTCGAGATGAATTACGAACATGGTTAGAAGTAAACTTACCAGATGGCTGGATTGAAGGAACGTATGTAATGCCTGAAGATGATGCAACAAAAGGACCCTTTTTAAGAGACTGGCAACATAAATTATCTGAAGGTGGATGGGCAGGGATTTCTTGGCCGAAAGAGTATGGAGGAAGAGGCGCTTCACTCATAGAAGAGGTGATTTATGAACAAGAAATGGCTCGAGTGAAAGCACCCACAGTGTTGAATATTATTGGGACTGCGATGGTTGGACCGACATTGTTACAAATAGGGACTGACAAGCAAAAAGAGCAATATGTTCATAAAATTTTAAATGGTGAAGAGATTTGGTGTCAAGGCTATTCTGAACCAGGTGCGGGATCGGATTTAGCCGCTATTCAAACAAGAGCAGTGAAGCAAGGTGAAAATTGGATTATCAATGGGCAGAAAACTTGGACGAGTTATGCACATTTTGCAGATCGTTGTTTTGTACTCGCTCGGACAGAAGATACGGGTAAAAAGCATGAAGGAATTACAGCTTTTCTAGTAGATATACATCAAGAGGGTGTTGAAACCCAAACAATCCGATCAATTAATGATAAACGTGAATTTAATGAGATGTTTTTCGATAACGCGGTTGTTCACGAATCCGATGTCGTTGGAGAAGTAAATGATGGTTGGCGTGTTGGACTGATTTTACTAAGTCATGAGCGTGTTGGAGTTGCGAGACAAACATTTCGATTGCAGAAGTTGTTTGAAGAACTTGTAGACTTAACGAATAATTTAAAAAGAAACGGTAAACCTCTGATTCAAGATCCAATTGTACGACAGCAATTAGCAAGCTTCCGAGCAGAAACACGTGCGATACTTTTAAATTATTATCGTCATTTAACAGAGACAATTCGCAATGGACGACCAGGTCCTGAAGGTTCCATTGATAAATTGAACTCTAGTGAATTGACCCAAAGAATCTTATCATTTGCCGTTTCATTACAAGGAGAAAGCAGTTTGTTATGGAAAGAAGACGCACTCGTTTCAGCAAGTTGGCAGCAAGCTTATTTACGTGCATATGCCCATACAATTGAGGGCGGAACTTCAGAAATTCAAAAGAATATTATAGCGGAAAGAATTCTTGGATTACCAAAGGATATTAAATACTAATACGGGGGATGAAAAGATGGATTTTTCACTAAATGAAGAGCAACTGGAGTTTCAATCGTCTGCACGTCAGATTATAGAATCTAGAGGGGGTTTGCAACTTTCTCGCCAATATACGGAAGGTGAAGAAAATGTCCTAAATGACCTGTGGGCAGAATTAGGGGAGCTTGGTTATTTTGGGATTAATATACCGGAACAATACGGTGGTTTAGGGATGGGGGCATTAACACTTGTACCTGTACTAGAAGAAATTGGGCGTGCAGTACTACCAGGCCCTTATGCAGAAACAATGGCCTTTGGTACACCATTAATAAAGGCATATGGAACCCCAGAACAAAAACAAAAATACTTATCGGAAATTGCAGTAGGAAAAAGAAAAGTATCACTCGCATTGCTAGAAGAAAGTATAGATTTCCATCCTTCAACCTTGCAATTGGAAGCTCAGGAAGTTGATTCGGGTTATGTTATTACGGGGAAAAAACTCCTTGTTCCGAATGCGGATGTTGCGGATACACTCATTGTTCCAGTTCGAACAGGGGGAGGACACGGCGAGTATGGTATTTCCTTGCTACTCGTAGATCGCGAGGACACAGGATGGGAAATTGAGCGCTTAAAAAATCTAGATGAAACTAGAAATTTATTTAATGTGACGTTTAACAACGCTCATATTTCTGAGGAACAATTGTTAGGGACGAAAAATATTGCCTGGGGAATTTTACAGGAAGGTTTAGTTTACTTAAACGCAGCACTTTGTTCTACGATGGTTGGTGGAATCGAGAAAACCGTTGAAATGTCAACGGAGCATGGAAATACGCGAATGCAATTTGGGCAACCAATTGGAAGATTCCAAGCAATCAAACATCGAATTGTTGACATGAAATTAGCATTAGAAGGCTCGCGTTCCTTATCCTATTATGCAGCATGGGCTGTTGAAAATAAATCGGTAGAAATGATAGAAGCAGTTTCACTGGCCAAGTCCTACACTTCAGAATCCTACGTTAAAGTAGCAGGGGATAATATTCAAAACCATGGTGGTATGGGCTTCACATGGGAATTTGATTGTCACTTATTCCTTAAAAGAGCTAGGGCATTAGAAAATTATCTAGGGTCACCTAATGAACATCGAGAGAAAGTGGCTGAACAATTAGGCTGGTAAAGAGTTTTGTTTTGGAGTAATTGGAATCATTAGTTTCACGTATGTAGATAATTTTTTGAATTGATGTGAGTGTTTCTTTTTCTATATATATAGCAACTGAAAAATACGAGGGGGCTAATTGATGAAGAACTTTAAAGGATTATTCTTTATTTTATCAATGGTATTTCTATTATCAGCATGTAGTGAAGATGGTAAGGAGGCTAGTTCAGGGACTGCTAAAGAAGAAACATTCACTTTAAAGTACAACTCTGCATTCCTTCCATCATCGGAAGATTGGCAAGCGAAATCTTTAGCAACAGAAAAATTTGCTAAATTAGTAGAAGAAAGATCTGAGGGTCGAATAAAGATTGATATTTTTTATAGTAACCAATTGGCAGGTCAAGCTGAATCATTAGACGCCCTTGCAAAAGGGACAATCGATCTTCAAAATATTACGCCAGTTGCTTGGGGAGATAAAATTCCTGAAGGTAGTTTCACTGCTTTACCTTATTGGAATATAAATGAAGAACATTCATTATATATAATGCGTGAAACGGAAATTGGAGAGCAGTATGAAGAGGTCACGGAAAATTATGGTGTTAAAATTTTAAGTTATTGGCCAGCAAGTGCTACTGGATATATGTCTAATAAACCGATTCGTAACGTAAGTGATTTAAAAGGAATGACAATGAACATGAGTAGCGATTTATTAGCTGGCTTTTATAAAGAAGCAGGGATAGGAATTGCAACAATTCCGTATGCTGAGCAATATGAAGGCTTGCTACGAGGGACGCTTGATGGTATTCAATTCCCGTTCTCCTCTTTAAAAGATTATAAATTAGCTGAAGTAGTTGACTATATTACGAAGCCTGCAACGATTAGTCCAGCTTTAGGAATCGTTGCCATAAGTCAAAAGACGTTGAATAAGCTTCCAGAGGATCTTCAAAAAATACTCATAGACACAGCCCTTGAAATGGAAAATGAAGGAATTGCTGCTTCGAAGAGGTTAACAGAAGAGTCCATTCTTTATGCGCAAGAAAATAATGTTGAAATCGTCAATATGACGAAAGAAGCCTATGAAGAAATTCAGGAGCTACACAAAAAAACGACATGGGCTAATTATGCAACAAAGAATGAAAGAACAAAGAAAATGGTAGATTTACTTGATGAAGAAACAGAAAAGTGGAAGAAGGAAAATCCCGAGATGGTGGAGGAATTTGAAAAATCTCTCGGTAATTAATAAGTAACATTAAAAATACGAGGGGGGGTAAATGATGAAGCACTTTAAGGGATTAATTTTTATGCTATCAATTGTATTTATACTATCGGCATGTAGCGGAGATAGTAAAGTGGCCGGAGCTGAAGAAACATTCAAATTAAAATATAACTCAGCATATAGTCCTTCATTACAAGATTGGCAAGCGAAGTCAAAAGTGACAGAGGAATTTGTTAAACTAGTAGAGGAGAGGTCTAATGGACGTATAGAAATTGATGTTTTTTATAGTAATCAATTGGCAGGTCAAGCTGAATCATTAGATGCTCTTGCAAAAAGAACGATTGATTTTCAGAATATATCGCCGGCTGCTTGGGGCGATAAAATGCCAGAAGCTAATTTTGTGTCCATACCATTTTGGAATATGAATGAAGAACATTCGTTATATGTAATGCGTGAAACAGAAATTGGTGAATTGTTTGAAGAAGCTTTAGAAGGTCATGGTGTGAAACTGTTAAGTTATTGGACAGCAAGTGCTACTGGATTTATGTCAAATAAACCAATTAGCAGTGTGGCTGATTTTAAAGGACTTACAATGAACTTGACTAGTAGCTTGCAAGCAAATTTTTATAAAAAAGCAGGTGCGGGTGTTGCTTCTGTTCCGACTGCTGATTATTATGAAGCTTTACTGAGGGGAACGCTAGATGGAATTCAATTCCCTTTTTATGCATTAGATGATTATAAATTAGCTGAGGTTGTTGACTATATTACTACACCAGCTTCCGTTAATCCAGCTATAGGAGTTGTTGCAATTAGCCAAAAGACAATGGATAAGCTCCCAGAAGATCTTCAGAAAATTATTATAGACACTGCACTTGAAATGGAGAATGCAGGAGTACCTGGTTCTAAAAAGCATACAGAACAGTCCTTTAAATATGCAGAAGAAAATGGCATAGAAATAATAAAAATGACGAAAGAATCCTATGAAGAAATGAAAGAATTATTTAAGGAAACAGCATGGGAAGAGTTCGCAGCAAAAAATGACCGTACAAAGAAAATGATAGACTTACTTGAAGTAGAAACAGAAAAGTGGAAAAAGGAAAATCCCGAAATGGTGGAGGAATTTGAACAATCGCTCGGGAATTAAAAGTATAGGGAATCAACTGATGATTTGTTGAACCCTTCTTTTTAAAAATAATATGATTGTCAGCAGACAAGGAAATGTGAGGGTGATTGAAAATGAGTAAAATTCCTGTAATTGTTTCGCCAATGTTTTTAGTATCTACGACAGAAATGGTAATTGAAGCTGGAAAAGCAGGTGTAATCGGCTCTTTTCCATTATTAAATGCTCGTACTGCCGAAATTTGTGCGCAGTGGCTTATAGAAGTGAAAAATGGATTGGATAAAGATATTCCTTGGGCAGTGAATTTTATTTGTCATAAAACAAACAATAAACGTTATGATGTGGATCTAGAATTAATTCGGAAATACGAACCACCAATTGTCATTACTTCACTTGGACATCCTGGTGAAGTGATTGACATCGTTCATGCATACGGAGGGCTTGTTTATTCGGATGTGGCACATGTAAAGCATGCGAAAAAAGCAGCGCAAGCGGGAGTAGACGGCTTAATTTTAGTATGTGCTGGAGCAGGGGGGCACGGTGGGACATTGAACCCGTTCGCGTTCATTACAGCAGTGAAGAGTTTTTACAAAGGTAAAATTATTTTATCAGGAGCCATTTCAACGGGTGCAGATGTTGCAGCTGCACAGCTAATGGGTGCGGATTATGCCTATATTGGTACTCGTTTTTTAGCGGCTAAAGAAAGTAATGCACAAGAAGATTTCAAACAAATGGTCATTGAATCGACAATTGAAGATATTTTATATACAAATTCATTTAGCGGTGTCCATGCAAACTATCTCTTACCAAGTATCGTGAAAGCAGGACTGGATCCGGCTACACTACAACCAAAGGATAAGATAGACTTATCTCATTTGAACGGTGTAAAAGCCTTTAAAGATATTTGGTCTGCAGGGCAAGGGGTAACGAGTATTACGAAACGTGAAACAACAAAGGAAATTGTTGACTTATTAATTCAAGAATATAGCGCAGCATTGGAGAGCCTTAAAAAGGTTGAAGTGAAATTGTAGGAAGGAAGTAGGGAAGATAAACTACCTTAGTAAAGGATAAAAAAAAGGAGATGTCCAAGGAATATGGGCGTCTCCTTTTTTTTATCGTATTTAAGCAGCTAAATAGTTTTGTTAGTTACCTGGAGC
The DNA here is from genome assembly GCF_038005225.1 of Solibacillus sp. FSL K6-1523. Classification (NCBI taxonomy): domain Bacteria; kingdom Bacillati; phylum Bacillota; class Bacilli; order Caryophanales; family Caryophanaceae; genus Solibacillus; species Solibacillus sp. FSL K6-1523. The sequence goes on along the minus strand of NZ_JBBOSU010000001.1, from coordinate 2,450,787 downwards.
TGTATAGGATTCATCCATAATGAGAATTGGTTTAATGACAGAGCCGCTAGTTGAATCTTTAGCAGCTTGGTTGATGTCCTCAAACGGATAAAATTTGACAAGCTGATCAAATGGGAAGCGGCCCTCTTTATAAAACTTCACTAATTGTGGTATAGAAAGTTGTGGCACGCTATCACCCATGACAACTCCAATTATGCTTTTGCTTCCTAACATAAGTTCAGATGTGATGTTGAGCTCGGTCTTATTTGTCGATACGGCGATTGGTGCAATAACTCCACCTCTTGCTAAAGAAGCTAAAGCACTTTTTATGACAGGTGCTACTCCTGTAGTATCAACCGCATAATTGACCCCTTGATTTGCTGTAATTTCAGCTATTTTTGCAATCGGATCTTCTACTTGGCTATTAATTGTATGTGTTGCACCGAGGCTTTTAGCGATTTCTAGTCGGCTGTCATGGATATCGACGGCGATGATTGTTGAACAGCCTTCTAGTTTAGCTGCCATCATTGCTGCTAAACCGACAGCACCTGTACCAAAAACAGCAATAGAAGAGCCTACTTTTGGCTTTAGTCCGTTGATTACTGTGCCGCTACCCGTTAAGAAGCCACAGCCTAATGGACCGACTAAGCGCAAGTCCACATCTGCATCAACTTTAGTTAGGTTATTTTCATGCACTAATGTATGTGTGGCAAAGGAAGAATGTCCGTAAAAGTTTTTTACAGGTGCATCGTCCTCTGTATAGAATGTATGGCTTCCATCATCACGTACACCTAAGAAATTTAATTTCATCCAATCATTACAGACTGCTGGATGTCCAGTTTGACAGCTCGGGCAATTCCCACAATATGCATAAGACATCGCAACTTGATCGCCTACTTTGAACTTTTTGACAGCATTCCCCACTTGTTCTATAATACCAGCCCCCTCATGGCCAAGTACAACAGGGAATGCAACGCTTGTTTGACCTTTTCTAATCGTCTCATCAGACATACACATACCAGATGCAACAATTTTTACAAGAACCTCATCTGGTTGCAATTCAGCTAATTTCAAATTACTTAATTCATACTCATCTCCAGGTGCATAGACAACAGCGGCTTTTACGTTCATCAAAATTCCCCCTTAATAGTAATAGTAAACTGAGCTTGTTAACATACTGCTGAAATTGATGGAACTTACTTTTTTCATAGTGAGCATAACTCTTCTATTAGGAAGTTCAAAGTAAAATTAAAATAGTTCGCGTAACAATTGTTTGTGTAGCAACTATTGTACGCGAAATTATAAACACTATTCTATCCATCCATTCAATAAGTATGAGATAATTATATTCTAGTAGCAGTTGTCTGTCTAGTTTAATAATTCAGATAATTACAAAAAGAGGTGGGTAATTTGAAAGGAATCGAAAAATACATAAGCTATTTAATCAATCATTCAGGTACAGTTCTTAATAGCGCTGTTAAAAAACAATTTGCACCTTTTAATTTGGCACCTGAACAAAGCCTCATATTAGCGGTTTTAAAACGAGAGAATGGGCTTACGCAACATGAAATAGGGGAAAGGTTAAAGAAAGATAAGGCTAATATTACAAGAATGGCAGATAACTTGGAGAAAAAAGGGTTTATACAGCGTGTTCGTGATCCGAATAATCGCCGCGCTTTCAATGTGTTTATAACAGCACAGGGAGAGGCAACATACGACGAAGTATTAGTTATATATAAAAAAATTAATGAAGAAATTTGCAGTAGGGTAACAGCAGAAGAATTAAGTGAATTTAAACGGATACTCGGTAAACTAACAAGTGAAAAATAAATGCTTTTCTAAGGAAGTCTTTATTCTGGAAGTTTTTCAATCCAAGGCAAAACAAAGTACAAATATTTCGAAATTAGCTCGTCTAGCACCTCTGAGAGAGAAATTACAGGTGACGGTTCATCGGCTAATGAAAATCAGGCTTACAAGCAATTAATAGTGCAGGTGCAGGTTAATAATTTAAAGTGAATCCATCAACAATTTACCTATAAAATAAAACGTCTAAAAGCATGATCATAACTCATACTTTTAGACGTTTTTTAGTTTGTGTAACCAAGCTGCAAGGAAATGATTTTAGCAGTTGCTAATATTTTCTCAGCCAAATCATTGTCAATTCGTTCTAATGTTATGCGACTACTTGGACCGGAAATGCTAAAACTTGCGATGATTTTACCTGAAAAATCATAAATAGGGGCTGCAATACATCGAATGCCTTCTTCGTTTTCAATGTTATCAAGTGCAAAACCTTGCTTGCGAATAGTGTTGATCTCCAACATTAAATCCTCAGTATTTAAAATGGTGTTATTTGTCTTCTTAGTATAATGAATTCGATTGGCGATGTTAGTTAGTTCTGAATCGCTTTTATCAGAGAGCATCATTTTTCCAACACCGGTACAGTACATTGGGGCACGACTACCGATGCGAGAATACATGCGAATTGTTTGATTGCTTTCTATTTTTTCAATATACACGACTTCTTCTTTTTCCTCGATGCATAGATGGATTGTTTCATTAATTTCCTCAACAAGTTTTTGCAATATAGGTTTTGCGATGGTAATCAAACTTGAATTACTTAAAATATTCCTTGATAAATACAGTGCGCGATAACTCAGTTTGTATCGTTCGGTCTCTTCATCCTGAATAACGTATTGCAATTCAATAAGAGTCGCTAATAGGCGGTGCACGGTACTTTTAGACAAGCCTGTATTACCTGCGAGTTTCGTAATTTGCATGCCATTTGGATGTTCAGATAATTGCTCCAGTATTACAAAAGCACGTTCGATGGATTGTACGATTGCCATAAATCTCAACTCCGTTCAATAATTTCCATTTCCATTATGGATGATATTTCAAAATAAAGCTATTTGAAAAAGAATATCAAAAAATCATACAATCGCAAATAAGATTTCAGAAAAATTATTTTGTTCTTGATATTCTGATTAATCTATATATATAATTATAACTAATGGAACTGAGTTCTACAATGTGGAACTGAATTAAATGACAGCGTTTACTTAACAAGGGGGAATTAACATGAAAATTATTTATGCACACCATCCAGAAGATGTAAAAAACTATACAACGGATAAACTGCGCGAACAGTTTTTGATGGAAAAGGTATTTGTTCCAAACGAAGCTACTTTTAGTTATAGCCATGTAGATAGAATCATTTATGGTGGGATTCAACCGATTGATAGACAAGTAACACTTGATGCAGGGAAAGAACTTGCAGCACAATACTTTTTAGAACGTCGCGAAATGGGTGTCATTAATATTGGTGGACCTGGCCGTATTCATTGTGACGGAACTGCTTTTGAGGTAGGCAATAAAGAGGCACTTTATATTGGGCGTGGGACACAAGATTTAAGCTTTGAATCAGTAGATAGCGAGAATCCTGCAAAATTTTATGTGAATTGTTGTCCAGCACATAAAACATACCCAACGACAAAAATTGATTTGGAAAAAGCGATTCAACGTCCAATGGGTACGGATGAAAATATGAACAAACGAGTAATCAACCAATACATTCATCCAGATGTACTGGATACTTGTCAGTTAAGTATGGGAATGACGGTACTTGAAGAAGGTAGTGGCTGGAACACAATGCCATGTCATACACATGAACGCCGTATGGAAGTTTATTTCTACTTTAATATGGAAGAGGATACACGTGTATTTCATTTAATGGGTCAACCACAGGAAACGCGCCATATCGTAATGGCAAATGAACAAGCAGTACTATCACCAAGCTGGTCTATCCATTCAGGAATTGGGACGAAACAATATACATTCATATGGGGAATGTGTGGAGAAAACTTAGATTTCGATGATATGGATCATGTCGCGATGCAAGATTTGAAATAATCGAAACACGAACATCTTAGGGGGAATTTCATGAAAGTCATCATTACGGATTGTGATCATTCAGATATTCAAATTGAAACTGCTATTTTCAAAGATTTTAATATCGATTTTGAATTACAACAAAATAAAACAGCAGCAGATTTAATCAAAAATTGCCAGCAAGCAACGGTGGTAATAAATCAGTACGCACCATTTAACGAAGAAGTGCTATCTTCACTACCAAACTTGAAAGTAATTATCCGTTATGGTGTGGGGGTCAATAATATTGATTTAGACGCCGCAACGAAATATGGTGTACAAGTTTGCAACGTTCCGGATTATGGTACACAAGAGGTGGCCGATCATGCACTTGCAATGACATTGGCTTTGACAAGAAAAATCCCGTTAATGGATAAGCTCGTAAAAGACGGAAATTGGGATTATCAAGCGAGTGTCCCAATTTATCGTCATAGTGAACAAACAGTAGGTATTGTTGGCGTTGGGCGAATTGGTTCAGCTTTTGCACTTAAAGTAAAGGCGCTTGGTATGAAAATAATTGCCTTTGATACATCTGCCGAAAAGAAAATGCAAACGGATGAATACTCGTTTATCGAGTTTGTATCATTTGATGAACTAGTTGAACAGTCAGATGTTATTTCCATCCATTGTCCTTCAGATCAAGCGATGAATCTATTTAATAAATCCGTGTTTACTAAAATGAAAAATAGTGCATATGTAATCAATGTTTCTAGAGGTGGAATCATAGATGAAGAGGCACTTTATAATGCACTTGTTACGAAAGAGATTGCAGGTGCGGCACTGGATGTAGCGGTGAAAGAGCCGATTGACAAAGCTTCACCATTATTAACATTAGATCAATTTATTTGTACACCTCATATGGCTTGGTATTCAGAACAAGCCGCGCAAGAATTAAAACGTAAAGTGGCAGAGGAAGCAGTGAGATACGTGCAAGGACAAACCTTACACTATCCTGTGAATAAATTAAACAACTAATTAAGGGGGATAAGAAATGAGACTTTCAATTAAAAAGTTTGCGATGCTAGGTTTATTTTTATTAATGATAATGGCTTTAGCCGCTTGTGGTGGTGAGGAATCACCGACATCAGGTGCAAAAGGTGATGCAGGGACTGATGTAAAAGCACAAGTATTAAAAGTAGCGTTTAACCAACCTGAAACACATCCACAGTATAAGGCAATGGTGGAATTTGGTGAAAAATTAAAAGAGCGTACAGGTGGCGCATATGAAATCGAAATGTTCCCGAATGAACTATTAGGTGCGCAACGTGAAACAATTGAGTTAGCACAAACAGGTACAATTGCCATGTCAATTGTTGCAGGTGGTTTATTAGAAAACTTTAATGAAGATTTTGCCGTATTTAACTTACCATATGTGTTCGAATCGGCGCAGCATCAAATGTCTGTGTTAAATGATCAAGAAATTGTTGGTGATTTATATGCTTCATTAAAAGATCAAGGATTATTTGTAGCTGGGGCATTCCACTCGGGCGTACGTAATGTATATAACAGTAAAAAACCAATTAACACACCAGAAGATTTAAAAGGAATGAAGATTCGTATTATTGAGTCAGATACGAATATTCAAATGATGGATCTTATGGGTGGAGTAGGTACGCCAATGGGTCAAGGTGAAGTGTATACAGCTATTCAATCAGGTGTCATTGATGGAGGAGAAAATAACGAACTAATTTTCTCAGATTTAAAGCATTCTGAAATTTCACCTTACTATTCTTATACAAAACATTTAATGTTCCCGGACTATTTACTAATTAACTCGAAGTTATTTGATGGTATGTCAAAAGAACATCAAGAAATTTTCCAAGAAGAATTACAAGTAGCGATCGAACAAGAAGTTAAAATGTGGGATGAAGATGTTAAAAAAGCAACGGCTGATGCAGAAGCAGCAGGCGCAATCTTCAATGATGTCGATACAAACATATTCCGCGAAGCTACGAAACCTGTTATTGAAGCAAAACTTTCTTCAGATAATGCAAAAGCATTATATGAAAAAGTTCGCTCAGCAGCAAAATAATGGCGGTGATTATTAAATGGAAGCAATTAAAAAAATATTAGATAAAATTTTATCAACTATATGCGTCGTAATTTTCGGCGCATTAGTTGTCCTTGTGACGTGGCAAGTATTTACTCGTTTTATATTGAATAATCCAAGCGTCTTTTCTGAAGAGCTAGCGAAATATTGCTTTGTTTGGTTAGTATTATTCGGCGCAGCGTTTGTATTTGGTGAAAATGGACATATGCGAATCGAATTTATCCAAGATTTATTCCCAAAGAGATTGAAAATGGTCACGCAAGTTTTCATTGAAATAAGTATTATTCTCTTCTCAGCTCTCGTCCTACTATCGGGTGGTTTAACAACGACGAAAATAGCGTGGACACAAATGTCTGCTGCCTTAAAAGTGCCAGTCGGCTATTTATATGCGGCGATGCCAATTAGTGGAGCTTTCATTATTTTCTATTGTGTATACAATATTTACGTTATTTTCAAAACGAAGAAACCATTAGAAATCATTTAATTTTGATTAGGAAAGGAGTATGAGTGAGATGACTACTGCCGGTATAGCAGCTTTAATATTATTTTTAGGAGTAGCATTTTTCCTAATTATTGGTGCACCGATTAGTATCAGTGTTGGTATTGCTTCGGTTCTTGCCATGTTTTCAATATTAGGACCAGAAAATGCACTTCAAACATCTGCGCAACGTATGTTCACAGGTATGAATTCCTTTACGTTATTAGCAATCCCATTTTTCATCCTAGCAGGAGTTATTATGAATAACGGTGGGATTGCGATGCGTTTAGTAAATTGTGCGAAAGTACTGGCGGGAAGAATGCCTGGTTCACTTGCGCAAACAAATGTATTGGCCAATATGATGTTCGGCTCGATTTCGGGCTCAGCAGTTGCAGCGGCAGCCGCAGTTGGTTCAACAATGTCACCACTGCAAGAAAAAGAAGGCTATGACCGCTCATTTAGTGCAGCTGTTAATATTGCATCTGCACCAACAGGGATGCTCATTCCACCAAGTAATACATTAATCGTGTTCTCATTAGTAAGTGGTGGGACATCGATTGCTGCGTTATTTATGGCGGGTTATGTACCAGGTATTTTGTGGGGATTAGGTTGTATGATTGTTGCCTTTATTATGGCAAAACGTAAAGGTTATAAATCTGATGAGCGTGTAACATTAAAGCAAGCAGTTAAAGTATTTATTGATGCTATTCCAAGTTTATTACTAATTGTTATCGTAATTGGTGGGATTGTTAAAGGCGCATTTACAGCGACAGAAGGTTCAGCGATCGCAGTCGTCTATGCACTATTATTATCATTTATTTACCGTACGATTAAAGTGAAAGATTTACCAAGAATTTTATTAGAATCAACGCGAACAACGGCCATTGTTATCTTCCTAATTGGCGTTTCTACTATTATGTCATGGGTTATGGCCTTTACAGGAATTCCAAAATTGATTGCCGATGCTCTACTTGGGTTTACAGATAACATGTTCATAATCTTAATTATTATGAACATTGTGCTATTAATCGTGGGAACATTTATGGACCCAACACCAGCGATTTTAATTTTTACACCTATTTTCCTGCCGATTGTTTTGCAGTTTGGTATGGATCCTGTTCATTTTGGAATCATGGTTGTATTTAACTTAAGTATTGGAACAATTACACCACCGGTAGGACCTGTATTATTCGTCGGTGCACGTGTAGCGAAAATGAAAATTGAACAAGTAATAAAACCTTTATTGCCGTTCTTTGCTGTAACAGTGGCTGTTTTATTGCTCGTTACTTATATTCCGCAGCTTTCATTATGGTTGCCAAAGTTATTAGGCTTTATTAAGTAAGTTAATGAACGGTACATTTCTCCATTTATGAAATGTACCTCATTTAAGTTATTTCAGTGGGTTTGAAACCCCACTGAATAGGGGAACTCTGGCTAAAAACGCCGCGTCCTGCGGCAACGCCTGAGTGACCAACCTCGTGTTGGCCCAAAGCCCCGGCGGATGTCACGGATTTTTAGAGGAGATTTTCGAGCGTGTTCGAAAAAATCTGGACAAAAGTTAGCCAAGGCATAATTGATAAATAGGAGGTTATGTTCATGAAAGCGATTTTTTATACAGCACCTCAAATTGTTGAGTGTGGAGAAACTGAAAAACCAGCCGTTGCGGAAGGTTATGTATTATTGAAAAATGCATATGCAGGTATTTGCGGAACGGATTTAAATATTTTTGCGGGAACACACCCGCGTGCACAAGCACGATTAATTATTGGGCATGAATTTTCAGCAACAATTGAAAGTGCTCATCCAGTTTATCCGATTGGTACAAAGGTGACAGTCAATCCATTAATTAGTTGCGGTACATGTATCCCTTGTCAAACGGGGCAAACACATGTATGTGATGATTTGAAATTAGTCGGGATTGATGTGGATGGAGGAATGGCTAATTATGTGGCTGTTCAAGCAGATAAGATTATTCCATTACCAGACGAGCTTTCATTAAAAGTAGGTTCACTTGCAGAACCAGTTGCGGTTGCCGTTCATGCTGTTCGAAAAGCAAGATTTTTACCAGGGGATCGCGCTGTTGTTTACGGAGCTGGAACAATTGGTTTATGTGTGGCACTCACTTTACGTGCATATGGTGCATCAGAAGTGATCGTCATTGAAAATAATGACTTGAGGCTAAAAAAGGCAAATGAATTAGGGTTTACTACATTTAATCCAGCAACAGATTCAATCGTAGAACAGTTAAAAACATTAACAAATGGCGCAGGAATCGACTATGTGTTTGATTGTGCAGGTCATCCAGCTGTGCTAGCTCAAGTAACGGAAATTGTGAAAGTGCAGGGGACAGTTGTTATTGTGGCCGGCTATAAAAAACCAGCAGAATTGAATTTACTACAAGGCATGTTTAAAGAACTATCAATGCAATTTGTTCGTGTTTATACAAATCGCGATATTGAACTAGCACTTGATTTATTAGTAAAACATAAGCAATTTGAAGAAATTATTACGCATGTACTTCCGGCTGAACAAGCAAAAGAAGGCTTTGAACTACTCACAACACCAACAGATGCAATAAAAGTTTTATTCGCATTTTAGGAGGATTTTTATGCAAACATTATTTAGTTTACAAGGTAAAAATGCAGTTGTTACAGGAGGCAGTCGCGGATTAGGAAAAGAAATGGCGCTCGGTTTAGCTAGTGCGGGTGCGAATGTCGCGATTATTTCACGAACGGAATGCCCAGAAGTTGTAACAGAATTAGAAGCACTTGGTGTAAAAGCGATTTCAGTTGCCTTTGATATTGGTGACATCGCGAATCATGCACAGTTAGTAACGATTATAAATGAAAAATTAGGTCACATTGATATTTTAGTAAACAATGCAGGTGTTCAAAAGAGACATCCCTCTGTAGAATTCCCCCAAGATGATTGGGAGTTTGTTATGAATGTCAATGCGAATGCAGTCTTTAGTTTATGTCAAAAGTTTGGGAAGCCGATGTTGGAAAAAGGTAAAGGGAAAATTATTAATTTAGCTTCTTTATTATCATTCCAAGGCGGTTTAACTGTACCAGCTTACGCAGCGAGTAAAGGGGCTGTCATGCAATTTACGAAGTCTTTAGCAAATGAATGGGCTTCTAAAGGTGTCAATGTCAATTGTATCGCACCTGGGTATATGGCGACAGAAATGAACGATGCATTAATGAAAGATGAAGTGAGAAGTCGACAAATTATGGATCGAATTCCAGCAGGACGTTGGGGCTCTGGGCAAGATATGCAAGGGACGGTCATTTTCCTCGCATCGGATGCATCCAATTACATTCATGGCTTTACCATTGCAGTGGATGGCGGTTGGCTAGGTCGTTAAGAACGAAGGGGTTATGAAAATGGCAAATATAAAAGCGTATGGAATATTAGTATTTGTCATGTTGATATGGGGAATTAATGTTCCTGCTGTGAAGTATTTAACTTCCAATGCGTCACCAATTACGATGACATCGCTCCGTATTTTTATTGCAGCTATTGTCGTATTTATCATTTTATTTTCGTTGGGGATTGTTCGTCGATTAACGAGAACGGAATGGAAATATGTGCTCATAGGGTCCTTATTAAATGTTGTTTTGCATCATTCATTAATGTCGATAGGTGTTAGCAAAACAACGAGTGCTAATGCGAGTTTAATTATTGGGACAGGTCCGATTTTAACAGCAGTGTTAGGAACATTACTGTTGAAAAACTTACCAACCATTATTCAGTGGATTGGTTTTATCATTGGGATGTTGGGAATTGTAGTTGCGGTCATTTTTACAGGTGGAGAAACGGCTCTATTATCCGCGGGTGATGCATTTGTATTTTTCTCTATATTCTCTCAAGTATTTAGTTTTATTATTATTTCAAAAGCATCAAAAACGATGGATCCTCGACTGCTAACAGCTTATATGTTTTTAATTGGCTCATTTACTTTAGCGGTGTTGAGCTTACTACTTGAACCAAGTGGATTTAAAGAACTTCCGTATAGCAATCTTCAGTTTTGGGCGGTATTAATTGGATCTGGGGCGATTGCAACAGCACTTGGTCACATGCTTTATAACAATACGATTCCACAAGTTGGTGCGGCAAAGTCATCAATTTTCATCAATTTAAATACATTATTCGCATTAATAGGATCGGCTATTTTATTAGGAGAGCCGATTACAGTCATACACTGGATCAGTTTAACACTCATCATTTTTGGTGTGTTGCTCGGTTCAGGTGCATTAGAGCATTTTATCCAGTATAGAAGGAGGGAATTAAAATGAATTTTCAATTAGACTTTTTTTCACTAAAAGGGAAGACAGCGTTAGTAACAGGTGCTCGTACAGGGATCGGGCAAGCCATTGCGGTTGGTATGGCAGCTTCAGGAGCACATGTGATCTTAGTAGGTCACCAAAATAATATGCAAGAAACGCAAGAAGAAATTACAAAAGTAGGCGGTAAATTTGATACATATTTAATTGATTTAAGTGATGTTGAAAATTTACGCGGAAAAATACAGCCACTATTAAAAAAGCATGAAATAAATATTTTAGTCAATAACGCAGGCATTATTTATCGTGAGCCAGCTGCACAACACCCAGAAGACGAATGGAACCGTGTCATGAATGTGAACGTAAATGCTGTATTTACGCTATGTCAAGAAGTTGGAAATCAAATGATCCAAAATGGAAGCGGCAAAATTGTAAATATCGCTTCCTTATTATCATTCCAAGGTGGGATAAATGTCCCGAGTTATACTGCAAGTAAACATGCGGTAGCGGGGCTTACGAAGGCATTGGCGAATGAGTGGGCTGCGAAGAATATTCAAGTGAATGCAATTGCACCGGGTTATATTTCAACAAATAATACAGAAGCACTGCGAAATGATGAAACGCGTAGTACAGCGATTTTAGAGCGTATTCCTGCAGGGCGTTGGGGGCAAAGCGAAGATATTGCAGGAGCAGCGGTCTTTTTAGCGTCAAAAGCATCAGATTATGTGACGGGGCATGTTTTAGTTGTTGATGGAGGCTGGATGGGTCGTTAATTTTAGGACAGCGAGAGGGTGCAGGAATGGATATTATAACAATTGGGGACGGCATGATTACGTTTGACCCGGGTGCAAAAGGGCCTTTACGTTTTGTCAATCAATTTGAACGTAAAATTGGTGGTGCAGAACTAAATGTGATTATTGGCTGTGCTCGTTTAGGATTACAAACAGGCTGGATTAGCCGTTTAGGAAAAGATGAATTTGGACGTCATATTTTGAATACCGTTCGAGGAGAAGGCATCGATATTTCGGAAGTGAAATTAGTAGAAGGATATGCGACATCTTTAAACTTTAAAGAAATTCGCGAATCTGGAGACGCAAAAACATTTTATTATCGAAAAAACTCTCCTACTGAAACACTGACGCCGGAAAATTTACCTATAGCGTATATTAAATCGGCGAAAATACTTCATGTAACAGGTGTGTTTCCTGCAATTACCGAACAAAATCGACAAGTCATTTTGGAAGCGATTAAACTCGCAAAAGCAAACGGGGTAAAAGTTTCATTGGATCCAAATATTCGGTTAAAGCTTTGGTCGAAGGAACTGGCAAGAGAAACGATTTTAACGTATTTGCCATATGTTGATTATCTCTTAACTGGAAGAGATGAGTTAGAGCTTATTTTTAATACAACGGATGATGATATACTATTTGAAAAAATTTCAGCGTATTCATTTGAACATGTCATTGTGAAAGAGGGAGCTAAAGGTGCTTCCTTTTATCAAAATAATAGTTGGATTACGATACCTGGATTTGAAGTGAATAATGTTGTAGATACAGTAGGTGCAGGTGATGGATTTGACGCAGCATTTTTATATGGAATTTTACAAGGTTGGGCGCTGGAAAAGGTAATTCATCTAGCAAATGCTGTTGGCGCAATGGTAATTCAAGTGCAGGGGGATAATGAAGGGTTACCTTATTTTGAGGATCTTGAAGTATTTTTAGGTACAAGAGAAAACATAGAAAGATAAGGGGCACACAGTGATGTATACAATTTTAAATGATATCAATTTGATTCCGGTTTTACGTAAAGTTCCTTATGAAAAAAGTGAAGAAGTGATCCGTGCCCTGATTGATGGGGGCATTCGAGCGATTGAAATTACGTTGGATACAGTCAAAGCGATTGAAATGATTCAACAGGCTAAAGAGCAGTTTGGTCACCAAGTGTTAGTCGGTGCTGGTACGGTATTAACGGTTTCGCAATGCGAAGAAGCCATTCAAGCAGGAGCTCAGTTCATTGTTTCACCGTCATTAAATTTAGAGGTTGTAAAATATGCACTGAGCGCTAATATTCCTGTTATACCGGGAGTGTTTACGCCATCAGAAATGCAAACAGCTTATGCAGCAGGCGCGGAAACGGTCAAATTATTCCCTGCATCTTCGTTAGGTCCGAAATTTATTAAAGATGTGAAAGGTCCACTCGCGCATATACAAATAATGACGACTGGTGGAATTTCGATTGAAACAGCTAAAAGTTATTTAGAAGCGGGCGCTATGGCTGTAGGTGCAGGTAGTGATTTACTGAAAAAAGAGTGGATTCAAAAGAATGAGTGGGTCCTCCTTGCTAAAGAAGTAAAAGCATGGCTTGAAGTGATTAAATAAAGCGGTATGAGGAGCTGTCTGAAAATGGACAGTTCCTTTTTCAATGGTGTGGATGCTTCTAGTTCTTTAGTTTATGTGAAAGCATTACTAAAGAATATCCATATAAGAGAAGGGTTAATACAAAGACTGTCGAATATTGTAGGTAGTTGAGGTGAGTAAATGGGCGTGTATTGAGGTGTTGAAACAAAAGTTGAAGGCGTATGAGATTCCGGATTATTGGGCGACAGAAAGTGATCTATCGAAACACGAAGCAATACTTATGCTTAAATTTTTTGGGACACACATAGTTTGTAGCTCACTTTTAGTAACAACTCCAATTGAATGAGTCAAAAAATGTGGATAGGGCGAAATGATATAAATAATTTGTGCCAAGCAAATCTACATTGTGATTTTTTATATGGTGCGAATCATAAGCAAACATGAAAACCCTGGAACACTCGCACCAATTATTCTATAGATTGTTACCTGTTTTTTTATTGTTATTCAGGACTTAAGTGTTGTAAAGGTGATATTTTTGTTAGTTTTAAGTGAAATATGATGTTTATACACCTAATTTCACAGTCTCACCTTGTATTAGGTGAGTGGATTGAAATGAATACCACCCTTGTTAGTTTTTTTGTGGGCTGGTCTCACCTTGTATTAGGTGAGTGGATTGAAATCAGTGGACAGTGTTTTAGTTGCTAAAACTGCTCGTCACACCTTGTATTAGGTGAGTGGATTGAAATGTTAATGCTGCGTAAGATAGACATAGCCAAATGTGTCTCACCTTGTATTAGATTAGTGGATTGGAATCTCACGCAAAAGAGAGTTAATCATTAATCCACTAGAACAAAATCCAAATACAGGTGAGCAACAGATTGCATTATTAATGAAAGCAAATTTTAAAAATGAATTTAAAGCAAAATACAGGCTAATAAGAGGGGAGCCCACGTAACAAAAATTCTCCCCAAAATAATTTCTTTTAAAATAGAAGTTTCAATTTCTTATTTCCGGGTATTATATAAATATGCTCATGTTAATAAATGTGGGTAGTAGGTCTCTCCCCCAATAGTAGACTTGAAAAGATGTCCTTTCGCGCATAAAAAGGACATTCTTTTTTCGTAAGGAATTCAACAACTAATAAAAAAACGCGTTCAATTGAATAGGGCAGCCCCTTCAATCGAACGCGTATTTTATTTATAATCGGCTATATTTTAAAACGGCTAATGGCAACGGCTAAATCATTGCTTAAACTGTTTAGTTGCTCAGAGGCTTCGGCAACCGATTGAATGGCACGGAGCTGTTCATCGGAGGAAGCGCTCACTTCTTCACAAGTAGCGGCAACGGTTTGCGCATTTGTCGACATTTCCCCGATTGTGGAAAGAACATTATCCTTGTAAAGAATCATTTCTTGAATTTCTGCTGCGAGTAATTCAAAAGAGTGTTCGATTGTTGTCATGTTGTTCGACAATTGGTTAAATGTTTGTGTTGTTTCTTCCACTACAATGCCTTGATTGTCAAAGGTTTGTTCCATTTCATACATTTGTGTTGTAACGGAATGCGATTCGACTTCTAATGCAGAGATGGTTGCTCTCACTTGCTCGGTAGCGGCAGCGGATTGCTCGGCTAGTTTTCGTACTTCCGTGGCAACAACAGCAAAGCCTTTTCCGTGAACGCCAGCCCGTGCTGCTTCAATGGAGGCGTTTAAGGCAAGTAAATTCGTTTGGGCAGAAATGGAAGAAATACTGTCAATGACAGACTCAATTGACGTAATTTTCGTTTCAAGTGCTGCTACGACATTCGACATTGCATACAAATCATGTTTGGAATGCTCGAAGCTTTTTAACAAGTCGCGCATTTTCTGTTGGCCCAATGTATTTAATTGCCCCATTTCAGTCGTTGTTTGTTGAACGGCTATTGTTTGCTCATGCATTTTATCAATTTCGGAACCTAATTGCGTCGCTTGTAGCGTAACTGCATCCGCGTGTTCAGATGACTCCGTAGCACTTGCTGCAATTTCTCCAATAGCTTGTGAAACTTCAATGCTAGATGCACTCGTTTCTTCCGCCATCGCACTTAAATGATGGGAACGACTTTCAACATTGGAAGAAGAATGCTGGACGACGCCAACAATTTCTTTCATATTCGTAATCATTTGATTAAAATGATGTGCAAGTCGGCCAATCTCATCCTGTGTTTTGACTTGAATTTGTACCGTCAAATCCCCATTTGATACGCGTCCCATCAATGTTCCAAGCGTGTAAAGAGGCTTGATCATTCGCGAAATAAAGAAGTAAAGTACGATAAAAGTTATGATTAAAATAAAAATAGTGACGAAGAAAATAACTTTCTGAATGTCTGTAGCAGTTGCATTAAGGTTCGATTCTTTATAAACTGCAGCAATCGTCCAATTAATATCAGGGACTTTTGCATAGATAATTGTATGATTTTCCCCGTCTATTTTTGCTTTTACGGCATCATTCATTGCTGACGATGCGAGTATGCTGGCTATGGTCTCTTGTTCCTTAAGATTTTCGCCTACATTGGTCGGGTGAACAATTGCAATTCCCCTTGAATCAATGATAATTGGGTAGCCTTCATAGCCTAACTCAATATCTTCAACCATCGCAGTTAATTGGGATATTAAAATGTCGACACCGAGAACCCCAACAATTTTCCTGTCAACTTTCACCGCAACAGAAGCGGTAAGTGTATATTCTCCTGTCGCTTTATCAATATAAGGGGAAGACCATTGCACCTTATCTGCGTTGTGGATACTGTTTTGATACCATGTACGTGTCAGGGAGCGAATATTTTTGATGTCATCAAAATGTGGATGAATCGTAATCAGGTCTTGGTTCGCAAAATAAATAGCTGAGGTTGCAGGAAAGCTTGTCGTAAAATTTTCGAGTTGTTTCCGGTAGAGCGAATCTGCCTCGCCGTTATAAGTATGGTCCTCGGCTTGCGCAAACTTTTTGACCTCTTCTGAAATGGACATATTATAGAGTACTTGCTCATATGTGCTTAAAAAGGTTGTGATTGTAGAGGATACTTGTGTGACAAGGGTACCACTTTGTTCGGTAACGGAATCAACCGTTTTATTTTTAATGATTGTTGAACTAATTGTAGCTAATGAACCAAGTCCCGCAATGACGATGACTACAACAAGTCCAATTATTCGCCATCGAATGGATAATTTCATAAATTTGAGCCTCCCTAGAAATACGTATGTATGACTGAATCCTATTTTTCTAATAATTATTTCGGATTAGCATAATTAACTGACAATTTAAAATGATGTAAAATAAATTTAAGAGAAAATATTGGATTTAATAGTATTATAATACTATTAATATTGTAACATTTCAATTTATTATTAATGTTCGAATGTCCTACACAATGCAATCATGTATTTTTAGTGTAAATGGTATATAATTTAAGGAATGTGAAACCTTTTATGTGTTAATTCGTATGTAATAATAGACTATAAAAACGGGGGATATAGATGACAGAGAATCCATTATTTGATGACTTAGATAAACGTACGCAGCAGCAAGAGCAGCCGATTCACGAGGTGACAACGCCTGCACCTGCACCTGCACCACAAGTTTTAGTGAATGAGCAAGAGCTATCGCAAATTCGCCAACGACAAGAGGCATTGAAACAACAACCATCCGTTCAAACATTGGCACAAAAAATCGACGTAAAAAATCAAATTGCTGTATTAGAATTTGGTAAGGAAACAGCTACGGGTATTTCGACATTTTCAGACCGTATGTTGGCAACGATTAAGCAAAGCAATTTAGAAAAATCAACGACACTATTGAATAATTTAAATAAAATTATGGATCGTTTTGACCCAGTTGATTTCCAGGAAGAAGAGAAAAAAGGCTTTTTGAAGAAATTGTTCTCAAAAAGTAAAGAGAAGCTTGACAGCATCTTGTCAAAATACGATACGATGAATAAGGAAGTCGACGTAGTTTACACGGAAATCCAAAAATATGAAATCGAAATGAAACGCAATACGGTTCAGTTGGAGCAAATGTATGATGAAAACTTAAATTATTTCCATACATTAAGTGAGCATGTGGCGGCGATTGATTTAAAAGTTATCGAGTTACGTGACAAATTACCGGCTCTTTCTGCACAAGCAGATGCGGGAGATCATGAAGCCATTATGGAGCTTGAAACGGTAACGCGCGGCATTGAATTACTTGAGCAACGTGCTTATGATTTAGAAATGGCACAGCAAGTTTCATTCCAATCGGCGCCTCAAATCCGCTTGATGCAGCAAGGGAATAATCACCTTATTGGAAAG
Source organism: Solibacillus sp. FSL K6-1523 (assembly GCF_038005225.1). NCBI lineage: Bacteria > Bacillati > Bacillota > Bacilli > Caryophanales > Caryophanaceae > Solibacillus > Solibacillus sp. FSL K6-1523. The sequence goes on along the minus strand of NZ_JBBOSU010000001.1, from coordinate 2,433,392 downwards.
ATTAACTCTGCGTTTGTGACGACGATTCCTATTTTTAAGCAAGGGTTAATTCATGCGGTAACGATGCAACGTCAAAAATTAGTTTCGGAATCGATGGCGGAGCTTGATAAACGTACAAATGAAATGCTCGTGCGCAATGCAGAAAATGTACGTCAAAATTCGGTGAACATTGCACGTCAAGCAGGTAGTCCAAGCATTAAGGTTGAAACAATTGAAACAACTTGGCGATCAATTATGGCGGGAATTGAAGAAACGAAGCAGATTCAAGCCGAAACAGTACGCAATCGTGATGAAGGACGAAAACGTATTGAGCAGTTACAACTGGAGTATGAAAAACTGAAAAGAATGTAATGTTCAAAGCCTAACAGATTGGAGCACCTCCGAATTGTTAGGCTTTTTTTGTATAAAAGGTATTTGCAATTTAAGGTGGAGTTCTTTATAGTTATAACATAGTAAGTTTATAGGGATTGAAAGGATTGGGTATTCACAACTAAAACGTAATGAACTAAACGAAAAGGAACGTGAGAAGCAATGGCGAATTTATTGGAAAATACAAAACGTTATTTAGCGAATAAAAATAAATTACCTTCATTGGCATCAATGGATTACGCTAAGGCAAGAAGAATGCGAGCAGCTATGCCGAAAAGTGATTTCCAATTAGCTCCGTTAGCAAAAGTAGAAGAGCGCTTTATTACCGTTCGTGATGGACAACAAATTGCTATACGAATTTATACGCCTTTTGGGGACGGACCATTTCCGGTAATTGTTTATTTTCATGGTGGCGGTTGGGTTTTGAATGATTTAAATACATGCCATGAAAGCTGCTCACATTTAGCGCACGTAACAAACCAAATTGTCGTATCTGTTGCGTATCGGTTAGCGCCAGAGCATAAATTTCCAGTGCCCGTAAACGACGCATGGGATAGTGCACTTTGGACACTCGCACATGCAGAACAATTCAACGGAATCGGCAGCCAAATTTCAGTTGCAGGGGATAGTGCGGGTGGCAATCTCGCCATCGCGGTTTGTCAGCTTGCAAAGGAGCAGGGAAATTTGCCGATTACCGCACAAATTTTACTTTATCCTGTAACGGACTTGAGCTATAGTAGCAACTCCTATACACTATTTGAGAAAGGTTTTGGGCTCGATAAAGATGTGATGCAATGGTTTGGTAATTACTATATTAACGCACAAATAGATGCAAAAAATCCGCTCGTCGCTCCTTTACAGCTAAAGGATTTTTCATCATTACCGCCTGCTATTATTATTGTGGCAGAAAATGATGTTTTGCGTGATGAGGCTGTACAGTACGGAGAAGAATTGCGCGCAGTAGGGACGAAAACGGAAATTGTAACAATGGAAGGTGTTGTGCATAGTTTTTTCACAAATAATGACGCGTTTCCAATCCAAATCCAAGAAGCTATCGACCAAATTCAAACTTTCTTAGTAACAATCGCTGATTAGATGGAGGAGTTATGTGCAAGTACTAAGTCGTAAATTTTCAATCGCACTAATATCAATCGTTTTATGTAGTTTCATACTAACAGTCGTAAGCATAGCCGTTTCACAAAAATATGATATCCCGTTTAGCACATTATGGATGACATTTATCATTTTAAGTGCACCGATGTTTTTAATTGTAGGCGTGCTTTCTTCGTTTATTTATGGGAAATTTATTCGGTCTACGCTCATTCGTTTCATTTGCTATGTTATAACCGGTACAATTCTCATCATCCCATTTTCAAAATACTATTTTCATGATTCGAATGCGCTACGATTTGCTATTATTGGCGCGTGTGGGGCAATGCTCTTTTTCGTAATCGAATGGTTGTTTGAGCGCTATCTTTTTCGTGGACATTATCCGAAAAAGAGAAAATTATCTTAAATAGTTTATTGAAATCCACTATGAGCGCTTTTTGCCATGGTGGATTTTTACTGTTGACTTAAACAATTATTCACTCCAAAGAAAGTATAATCCATGCGCGTGTTTGTCTACACTGTAAAAAATGAGTGATGCTCAATCATGAAGGGAAGAAAATGAAAATGGATGTAAATGTGTTAATGATCGATGAACTGTTAAACATGTCAAAAAATCGTGTTCGAAAAGCAACGGAAAGAGATGTTTTAAATATAAAAAATGAAATGCTTTTGCTATTAAATGATAAATTCAACACAGAAGAATCAACAGCTATTCGCACATTAATTAACGAATTACATTATTTGAATGTCTATGTTGAAAAAGAAGATGACCATAAAATTATTTACTCTTATGAACCACCAAAATTTTCGCCAAAAAAACTGACGATTAAGGAAGCGGGATGGATCAAAATTGATAAATAAAGGGCCTTTCTGAAACCAAACCTGTAAAATAAAGAAACAATGGATGCCTAAGTGTAAAAGCTTAGGTATTTTTTATACACATTTCAGGGTAAAGATAATAATCAATTGAAAACGGAAAATGGAGGCGTCAAGATATGGAAGCATTCGACTATTTTACGTTACATGAAAAGGAAATTATTGAAGATATAAAGCGACTCGTTCAATTTGATTCACCGTCGCAAAATAAAGCGCTTCTGGATCGTTGTAAGGAACTGATTCAAACGATGTTTTCCGATGCGTTTCTAATGAAGGCAACGGAATATATAATGCTGCAAAATGGTAATCATTTACGTTTTGAAATGGGGGATGGGCCTGCGCAAATTTTAATGATTGGTCATTATGATACAGTATGGGATCCAGGTGTACTGCAATACCGCGAAGAAGCAGATAAACTATTCGGTCCAGGAATTTTAGATATGAAATCGAGCATTGTGAGTGCGATTTGGTTTTTTAAATACGTCAAAGAAATGAAGTTACCTTTGAAAAAACGGGTTGTGTTTTTTATGAATAGCGATGAAGAAATTGGGAGCCCGTCGTCCAGACCATTGATAGAGTCAGAAGCGAAAAAATCGGTGGCGGCATTTGTGCTGGAGCCTGCTGTGACGGTATCTGGAAACTTAAAAGTTGCACGAAAAGGGACGTCACATTATTTGCTCAATTTAAAAGGAGTTGCTTCCCATGCAGGAAACAATCCGCTTGATGGGGTCAGTGCGATTACCGAGGCGGCGCGGCAAATTTTAGATATTGAGCATTTAAATGATTATGATAGAGGAACGACGCTCAATGTTGGCATGATGCAGGGTGGGGGCAAGTTAAATGTGATACCTGATGAGGCACATTTAGGCGTGGACGTGCGCTCTGTGACGAAACAGGAGCAACTGCGCATCGACGACTATTTTGAAACGATACAACCGCATGATGCACGTGTAAAAATTGATGTAGAAGGTGGCATTAATCGACCACCAATGGAGCAGGATGCAGAAAGTGAAGAACTATTTGAAGTAGCGCAAGAGGAAGCGAAACAGTTAGGATTTAACGTGGGGGAGTCGGCAGTCGGGGGTGCGAGTGACGGCAATTTCACAGCACTATATGTACCGACACTAGACGGACTAGGCCTTGTCGGCAATGGCATTCATGCTGAAACCGAGCATATATTAAGGGCACATATTGTAGAACGCTTTGCCTTGTTAACGAAAACTGTATTGCAAATTGCGAATGATTAAATCGATCAGCATTATCATTAAAAACAGGAATTTCAGTTGTATTTGTTAGAAAAGAAGCAATATCCTATGGTACATGCAAACTGGCTGAAGGTATTGATATTCGAAATAAAAATATTTGTATTATCGAGGATGTTGTAACTACTAGTGGACAAATCCTACTAAGTGCAGAAGTTTTGAAAAATATTGGAGCAAAGGAAAAAAATGCGTTATGTGTAATCGACAGAAATCAGTCAGATAAAGAAAACTTATTCGAAGCAGAATTGCTATTACACTCGCTGCTTACAATGGAAGATTTACTCGCAGTTACAAAACAACAAAAGAATAAATAGTTTTTCTTATATAGGTAATGGAGGCGTTGATCCAAGAAGGGATTAACGCTATTTTTATAGAACTTGTTCAATTAGAAATCGATTAAAATTGAATGGTGGTTTGTACAAATGAATATATTTATTGAAAAATTACGTGCTTCAGACGCAGAAGATTTGCTAAATTTTGAACTTGAAAACAGAACTTTTTTCGAGGAAATGGTTCCGACGCGTGGAGATGAATACTATAACCCAGAGTATTTTAAAAAAAGACATGAAACGTTACTTGAAGAACAAGTTAAAGGAAGTTCATATTTCTACTTAATTAAAGATAAAGATAGCTCCATTCTAGGAAGGATAAATTTAGTGGATATTGATGAATCTGATAAAATCGGTTACCTCGGTTATAGGGTGGGGCAAGCATATACTGGTAAAGGAATTGCTAATAAAGCATTGAAAATATTAGTAGATACCATAACTAACGAAGACGTAAAACAGATCAAAGCCAAAACAACAACTAATAACTTAGCATCCCAAAGAATTTTAGAGAAAAATGGATTTGAGAGAATAGGTATTAGTAGTGAAGCATTCGAAATGAATGGACAGAGGCTAAGTTTCGTTTATTACGCTTTGAATATTTCATCTTCTTGAAATACGAACGAGGGCTTTACTTGAAGATAATTGAGTTGCAAATACAGTTCTTTTTTTGTTATTGAACTAAAGGGAAGTTTTCTTGGGAGGGATTTTATGAAATTTGTTCATATATTTGGACCACAAGCGGTTGGTAAAATGACAGTTGGGCAGGAGCTAGCAAAAATAACAGATTTAAAACTTTTTCATAATCATATGACGATTGATTTAGTTAATCATTTTTTTGATTACAGTACAAAAGAAGGGAAAAGATTAGTAAATTTGTTTCGTCAGGAAATTTTTGAAGAGGTTTCAAAGAGTAATTTGTATGGAATGGTCTTTACTTATGTTTGGTTGTTTGATCTAGAGTCGGATTGGGATTATGTTAAGCGCCTTACCCAACTTTTCGAGTCTAGAGGAGCCACTGTTTACTATGTGGAATTGGAGGCAGACGTAGAAGAGAGACTTGAGCGAAATAAAACCCCAAATAGGCTAGAACATAAGCCTAAAAAAAGAGATATTGAATGGTCTGAGAATGACTTAAAATGCACAATGGAGAAACATAGATTAAATTCGTTAGAAGGTGAAATCACATTCCAAAACTATATCAAGATTAACAATACAAACTTAAGTGCTAAAGAAGTAGCGAAGATAGTTAAGAGGGAATTTCATTTATAGGTAAATGAGTGATTTATAAAATCGTTCGGTATTGTACTGGACTCATTTTTAATTTTGCCTTCACTCGTTTCGAAATATAAAAATCAATACACTTTTCTAATTCTTTTATGAAATGCTCGATACTTTCAATTTCCTTAAATTTTTTATTTTAGCTGCTGGAATACTTTTCATACGTCGGTCTTCATGTAACGATCGAAATAATGCCTTCATAAATCGTAACCTCAACTACATGAATTAATGATATTCAACTCATACTAATTTAAATAATTAATTTGAAGTTGAGGTCATGAAACGAAAAATAGTAATTGTACTTATTAGCTTTCTTGTCATCTGAAATGATCTTGTAATAGCAGTTGCTATTTCTCCAATAAAAGAGGTGGATGAAATCACAATAAATTCTACAAAGAAACCCATTATACTAATAGTTGTAGACTCATTAATGAGTGACCCATTACAAAAAGCAGTAAAAGAAGGAAACGCACCAGCCTTTGCATTTTTGATTAACAATGGACATCTTCATGAGGAAATGATTAGCTCTTACCCGACGATGTCTGTCACGATTGATAGTACGTTACTAACTGGTACGTATCCAGATCAACATAAAGTTCCAGGATTGATTTGGTTTAAAGAAGATGAATATCGAATGGTTAGTTATGGAAGTGGGGTCAGTGAAATATGGCATAATGGGGTGAGAAATGTTGCGCTGGACGGTGTTGTTCATCTCAATAAAAATCATTTAAGTAAAGAGGTTCAGACGATTCATGAAGAACTAGCGAATCGTCAACTTTCATCTGCTTCGATTAATGGTCTTTTATACCGTGGAAGTATTGAACATCAACTAAACGTCCCGAAACTTGTTTCAATGGCTAATCTTTTGCCAAAAGAAATTGAAATAAAAGGACCAAAACTGTTTTCACTTGGTGCGTTATCTAAGTATAGTCCAGAAAATATTCGTTATAAATTTATATGGAACCGTATGGGGGTCAATAATAAATTCACTCGAAATGAGCTAAAATACTTAATCGAACAAAATAAGTTACCCTCCTTTACCCTGGCCTATTTACCAGATTCGGATGCGTCCGTACACTTTCATGGTCCGGAAGATTTAAAGGGTATTGAAAAAGCAGATCAGTCGCTACAAGAAATATTAAATAACTTTTCATCTTGGGAAGAATCAATTCAAAAGGTAACTTGGATCGTACTAGGAGATAGTGGCCAATCATCTATAAATAAAGAGAAAGAAACTTCTTTAATTGATTTAAATCATTCATTGAAGAATTATACGTTTTGGAAACGAAAAAAGAAGAATGCCCAATTGGCAATCGCGATTAATGAGCGTATGGCGTACATTTACGTAAACGATCCAAACGTTGAATTGTCTGAAATTGTGAACACTTTAAAAGAAGACGAGCGTATTGGCTTTATCGCATGGAAAGATGAAAAAGAAAACTATGTTGTAAGTCCAAAAAGTGAAGAGGAATTAATATTTTCACCAAAGGGGACGTATGTGGATGATTATGAACAATCGTGGCGAATTGCTGGGAATGAATCCGTCTTAGGTTTGAAGGTTACTGCTGAAAGACGCATTCAGTATCAAGATTATCCAGATGCCCTTGCAAGGCTACACGGAGCGCTTCATTCACAGGAAGGGCGTGTCATTATCGTGGATGCCAAGCCATCTTATGAGTTTATAGAAGAACATAGTTATAACCATGCGGGAGGTGGGGCGCATGGTTCTCTTCATAAAGTAGATTCCATTGTTCCGATCATTATTACTGGAACGAATGAATTCCCTGAATATAATCGACTTGTTGATATGAAGAAGTGGCTTCTCCAACTATTGAGCAGTTCATAATTTGGATGACCGTATAAATTGTTTTTTTAGGCTATGAGATCGTGAACATTTAAATAATTGGTATGAATGAGGTGTTTCTTTTAATTAAGAAGCATCTCATTTTTCTTGAAATAGGAATTTTAATTATTCGTTCGATTGAACAAAAAGATTTAGTGGATGTAATAAGGGGTTACTTTAACAAGTTACTGGAATCAGATTTCCCGTTTTGATAAGCTTACGATAATAATAATCCGTCAAGATATTACTTGAGGGTTTAACGCGTTTTCAAAAGGAGGATTTACATGACAGCTTCAACTTTAGCGCAGTGGATGTTGCAGTCCAATTCAACGGTCATTTTAACGGGAGCAGGGATGTCGACTGAATCCGGTATTCCTGATTTCCGCTCACGTACAGGCTGGTGGAAAAATATCGATCCACGAACGGTTGCATCGGTGGAAAGCTTACAGCAAAATTACGAGCTGTTTCGTGAATTTTATCAAATGCGAATAAAAAGCTTAGCGGATTGTACACCGCATCGTGGGCATGAAATTTTAGCAGATTGGGAAACGCGGGGGCTCCTAAAGCTCGTTGCGACTCAAAATGTGGATCGTTTTCATCAGCAGGCAGGGAATAAGGCAGTAGCAGAGCTGCACGGTAATATTGTCACGATTCGTTGTCAAGCTTGTGGGAAGCCGCTTCCACTTGGGCATTTTATGGATAATGCCGTATGTACATATTGTAAGGGCAAGCTTCGTCCAAATGTTGTGCTTTTTGGGGAAACATTGCCCCAAGAGGCATGGAACCGTTCGTTAAAGGAAATCCAAAGTGCGGATTTAGTCATTGTCATTGGGACGAGTTTGGAAGTGTACCCGGTTAATCAATTGCCTGCGATGAGTAAAGGAAAGCTTGTATATATAAATCTAGATGTTGCAGGCAATAGCCAAAATTTTGATTTGATTCTACAAGGAACTGCTGGAGAGGTGCTTGCCGAGGTGGACAAGTATTTATAGTGACCTATTGTTGAATCGTGCTTATAAACTTTTCAGCAGCGTAAATTCTGTATATCGTATTGGTATCATTCACATTCATGATAGTTGCTGTATGATCCTGGTTTACCCACAAGTAATAGTTGCTTTTACCTACCTTTAAGTGATAATGCGGGTCGGCCATGTCAACTTTACCATCCAATTTTTTGGCGGAGTTTATCGAATTTGTAATTGATAAAATATCCTCTTGATTTGCAAGTACTTGAAGGGTATTTGGCCTTTGTTCAGAAAAGCTAATCATTTCATTAATTTCGATTGGTTGGAGATTTTTTGTTGATTGTTCATTACCTGTGCAAGCGGCTAAGTAGATTGAACAAAGTATTGCTAAAATAAGAAGTTTGATTTTCATTTTTTCACCCCATATGAGATTAGACGTGGGAATAACTGTGTGGTTACATTTTTTACATATTAAAGGGGATAAAAAATTATTTTTCTTTAGCCTAACATTCATGAAGATGTATTTATTGAGAAAAAATAATAAAGGGTGATCAAGTGAATACAGAGATACTAAAGGTTTTTGATGTGAATGGCAAACTATTAGGGACATCTACAAGGGAGAATGTTCATAGTAAAGGTTTATGGCATGAGACATTTCATTGTTGGTTTGTAAGTATTGAAAATAATAAACAATATATACACTTTCAGTTGAGAAGTAATCAAAAGAAAGACTATCCCAATATGTTAGATATATCAGCGGCAGGACATTTAAATGCAACGGAAAGTGTCGCTGATGGGATTAGAGAAGTACATGAAGAGTTAGGTGCCAATGTATCCATAGAGGATTTAATTTATATTGGAAAAATTCCAGACGAGATTATTAACGAAGATATGATTGATAGAGAGTTTGGGCAAGTATTTATATATATAATACCAAATGAATTTACAATTAACTTTAAATTCCAAGTTGAAGAAGTAGCTGGAATAATTAAGGTAGAATTAGATTCCTTTGAACAATTATGGTTAGAAAAAATAGAGAGTGTTCAAGCTAAAGGTATCGTTTTAAATGAGCAATTAAAAAAAGTTGAATTAAAAAGATGGGTGCGAAAAGGCGATTTTTTACCGCATAATAATACTTATATTTTTAAGTTTTTAAAAGAACTAAGATACATTTTAAATGAATCAATTTCATAACGAATCATTTCATCGAATATAAATTGTTACGTTTATTCACATGCCTTAAACATTCAATATAGGGCATATAAATTATTACAACGGCTAAGTTTATTGAACAGTAGAGTGCATCTAATCACTTAACATTAATTTAACACCCAATGATTTATACTAAGTACAATGAGGTGATTTCTATATGAGAATACTAGTTGTTGAAGATGAGTTAGATTTGCAGGAAGCAATCGCTGAAGGACTTCGAATGGAAGGCTATGCAGTGGATACTTGCAGTGATGGCGAAGATGCCTATGAATTGGCGTTTGTTGAAAAGTATGACTTAATTATCCTAGACTTAAATCTTCCGAAAATGGATGGATTACATGTATTAGAAAAGATAAGAGAAGAAAATAAAGAAGTAAAAATTTTAGTACTAAGTGCAAGAAGTACCGTCAATGACAAAGTGAAAGGTTTAGATATGGGTGCGAATGATTATTTAACGAAGCCATTCGACTTTGCGGAATTGGAAGCAAGAATAAGAAATTTAATGAGACGGAAATTTGTGCAAGAGAGTAGCTTGTTAACTTGTGGGAAAATTAGTATGGATTTAACGAAACGTACCGCATTTGTAGAGGGACGGGAATTGCTTCTTACCAAAAAGGAACTGGCTTTACTAGAATGCTTCTTGCTACATCAAGAAAAAGTAGTTAGCCAAGAAGAGTTGATGGCACATGTTTGGGATCAAAATGCCGATAGTTTTAGTGGTGTTATACGCGTCCACATTGCATCATTGAGAAAAAAATTAAAGGCACTTTTAACGACTGATCCAATCCGCACAAAAATTGGTGAGGGCTATTTTATTACGAACAATAAAGGTGACGCGTAATGTTAAAAAAATGCCCATTCGGCTGAGGCTTACTGCGATGATGGTCCTATTATTAATCATTTGCTGTGTCGGACTTACGATCATTTTAAATTTTTCTGCTGACATTATGGCTACAAAAATTGATGCTGCTGCGACAACACCTGCACAACAAGTAGGTGAAAATGAGCAAATTTTTGACGATATTCTAATGCCTCCAATGGTTCCTATGATGCCAATCGTATCTACAGAGGCGCAACAAGCAAAAACGGAATTTCGTTTAGAAAGTGTGCTTTATTTACTTTTAATCATCGTTTGTGGTGGTGCTTTAACATACTATGTATCTGGCAAAGTACTTAAGCCACTGGATACATTAAATAATCAAATTAAAAATCGAACGGTGCACAATTTGGCGGAAACGATGGACATGCCTCTAGCAGATGATGAAATCGCGGAGCTCACGCAGTCTTTTAATGAAATGACAGACAAGCTAAATGAAGCTTTCCTCATGCAAAGCCGCTTTACTGCCAACGCAGCACATGAACTCCGAACACCGCTTGCTGTTTTGAAAACGAAGGTGGATGTATTTAAAAAGAAAAATGTCCATACTACTGATGAATATGATGCACTCATTACCGTTTTTGAAAAGCAAATAAAGCGTTTATCCGTGCTTGTCATTGCCCTTTTAGAGATGACGAACATGAATGATGAAATCGAGCAGGAACCGATTTGCTTGCAGGATATTTTACAAGAAATGTTTGCCGAACTTACTCCTATTGCCGATAAAAAAGAAGTTCAATTATATTTGGACTGTGATGATAGCATTGTTTACGGCAATCCAAACTTGCTTTATCGTGCCTTTTATAACCTCGTTGAAAATGGCATTAAATACAATGTTGTAGGTGGTAGCGTAAAGATTGAAGTGAAATCCAATGATACGCAAACAGTCGTTGCCATTAAGGATACCGGTATAGGAATCCCTGAAGATTTGAAAAAAACGATATTCGAACCGTTTTATCGTGTGGATACATCACGTTCTCGTGAAACGGGTGGTGTCGGATTGGGTCTTTCCATTGTGCAAAGTATCGTAAAAAAACACAATGCAAAAATCACCGTGACAGATTATGAGAATAGCGGTACATGTTTCGAACTAGTATTTAGTAAAAATAAAGGAAGAAATTGAAAAGGGTTAAAAATAGCAATAGAAGATTTATAATGTTTAGCAAAAAAATCTATTTTGTACTATGACTGTTGGTTCTATAATTTGGATATTATGCGGAACAACCATTGAAAGTATTAGACTTGTTTGTAATAATTTATTTATAAACAATAAAAGCGAAAAGTTTGAAAGGATAATGGTATGTATACAATAGGGAAATTATCGAAAATATGTGATTTACCTGTAAAAACATTGCGGTATTATGATGATATTGGTTTACTAAAACCTTCATACGTAGACGCTGAAACTAATTATCGCTATTATGACTATGACAAAATTGAAGCGATTAAAATAATACTGCTTTTAAAAAGTTTGCATATGCCATTAGCTGATATTAAGCAAATGATGGAGTGCGCGGATTCAATACAGTGGAATAGCATTATCGAACAAAAACTTTCTGAACTGGAAAAGCAAAAAGAACAAATCACTAAAGAAATAGAAGACATGAAACAATTGAAAGTAAAGATGGAAGTCGGTATTCCAATCATTCAGGGGCCGATTTTCTCAGAATGTTATTTTGAAAATCGGGAGGATACATTAGTGTATACTCTTCGTAAAAAAATTCAGGTTAAATTTATAGATAAACTTGTGCAAAACTTATTCAATCGAGTATATGCCTTTAATCTAGAGGTGAATGGAAAACTTATGGCTATTTTCCATGAGAGATACTTAATGGAGAATAAAGCAGATGTTGAATTACTTGTACCTGTTAAAGAATCGAATAATATAGATGGCTGCAAAATATTAGTCAATGGTAAGTACGCCTGTATTACAGTTAAAGGATCATACACAGACTTGGCGATGGGCTATGAAATATTGAAAAAGTGGATCGTTGAAAATGATTTGACTCAAAACGGGAATATGATGGAAATATATGAAAGAGGACTTGTACCTATAAATTTAGATTTACGAGATTTGCGTCCAAACTTAATCAGTAATCCATCAGACTTTCTTACAAAAATATGTGTACCTGTTATCTAGAATTGTTATTAAATAAATTTTATAAAATACAGGTAAACTCTCCACTCGCTGGAGGGTTTATTATTTTATATATAAAGACTTTGCTTAATAACAAAGGAGGAAATGAATATGTATCATCCGAGATTAAAGGGAGATCCATACGAGGCAGGGAAGCATTATGCGAAATTATTATTTAAAAATGGATTTCGTTTTCCACAAGTTACGGAAGAGAAATTGAATTACGGTAAATTATGTATACCAATTCTATCTGAGTTTGATGTAGACATAGTAAAGGAAATACAAGGTTTTGCTGATGGATGCCATGCCTCTTTTGAGGAAGTAAGTTCCTTTCTGTTAAGTATAGGAGTTTTTGAACCAGCAGGCCAATGTAGTATTTTTGCTGCGTTTAATGGGAGTGAAGTCATTATTGGACGTAATTATGATATGCTCTTTAGTTTGAAGAAAATTACAGAGTCATCATTGGTTTGTTTTGATGGAAAAAATAAATATCTAGGTCACTCAGATTGTTTTATTGGAAAAGTAGATGGTATTAATGAACACGGTTTGTTTGTAGGCATTACAGCAGTCCCTCATGAAGGAATTAAACCGGGTTTAAATTTTTATTTTGCATGTAAACATATTTTAGAAAATTGTAGTAGTGTTGAAGAAGGAATCAAGGTGTTAGAAAGTTTTTCAAGTTCCGTAGCGAATAACTATTTATTGGCTGATTCATCAGGAACTATGGCAGTTGTTGAAGTTACTCCAAACGGATGTCAAGTTCGTCTACCGAAAAATAATTATATACATTGCACGAACCATCATATAGGTAAATCTGTTTCAGAAAGCTGGAATTGGAGCAAATCAAAAGATCGTTTTGAAACATTAGACAAAGTTCTTGCTGAAAATAACAATGGTATGACACTCTCCATTGCCCAATCAATTATGTCTGATACCAAGGGGCATGTCTGTTTAAATTTAACAGAGCATAAATTTGGAACCCTTTTCTCGGTAGCTGCAAACTTAAATACACTAGAAATAACTAGGGCTGAAGGACAGCCGAACAAAGCAAAATATATTGTAGATCAGAGGTTGACGGATGCTGTTTTAAAAGAAAAGAAGCGAGCTATTATTCAATAAATAGAAATAATAATCTTTATTTTTCATTATTCAACAATCGGGCGCTTTTCTGGAGTAACGAAAGAATCCAATTTCTCAATTATAAGAATGAGAAGTTGGATTTTTCAATAGTGTAATTTCCTGATAATAATCCTTTTTATAAAAAGCAATATTATGGGTAGTATAACTGGATGAAATGCTGGCACTCAATGAAGTATTATATGAACTTTACCTTTTCCTCAATCGGAAGGCGTGTTGTTTGAAAGGCAGGTATGTTTTCTTTGCCTATTGAGTACGAACTGACAGCTCCATGTTTTGAATTCATAGAAGTATTTAGAGCGGTTATGCACTGGGCAAGGAAAAGAGAAGAGTTTTTGAAAGGCAGAAAATAAGCAATAAAGAGGAACAGAGTCTTATCAACGACCTACCTTCGTAACAGACTATCTGTGTGTGTTGTTATTATAATTAAAAAATTTAGTAGATGATCTTTTATCATTATCCGACAGGAGACTCCCACTTCAAGGTATGTGTAGGGTGTAGCCCAATGAGTAAGTGGGAGATGAATGTCGGTAGGCGGTAGCCTAAAAATTCCTTTCCAAACTTGCGAACGTATATTCTGTTTGGTAGAATAAAAGAAAGGGAGGTGATCCAATTGGTGACCTATAAAGCGTATAAATTCCGACTCTATCCGACAAAAGAACAGACGACGCTAATCAATAAAACAATCGGCTGTTGTCGCTATATTTTCAACCATTGTCTAGCTGAGTGGCAAGCCACATACAAGGAAATAGGAAAAGGCTTGTCGTATGCAAAATGCTCCGCGATGCTACCAAAGTTAAAACAACAAGAAGAAACAAGCTGGCTAAAAGAAGTAGATAGCATTGCTCTTCAAACAACGGTACGACATTTAGCGGATAGCTATGACCGTTTTTTCAAACAACAAAACGAAGCACCGCGTTTTAAATCAAAGAAAAACCCCACACAAAGCTATACGACAAAAATGACGAATGAAAATATCAAAATAATTGCCAACCGCATCCAACTCCCGAAACTAGGTCATGTGAAATTCGCAAAATCCAAAGAAATTACAGGAAAAATCATGAGCGCAACCATTAGAAGAAACCCTACAGGCAAGTATTTCATCGCAGTTTTAGCTGAAACGGACGTCCAAGCCTACCCAAAAACAATGAAAAACGTAGGCATTGATGTTGGTCTCAAAGAATTCGCGAAATTATCTGACGGTACAACCTATGCCAACCCGCAGTTATTCCGTAAGCTAGAGGCAAAATTAGCAGAAGAACAACACATTTTAGCCTGTAAAAAAGAGAGGGCAATCAAACGAAACTGTCCACTAGATGAAGCGAAAAACTATCAAAAACAACGCATAAAAGTAGCAAAAGTTCACGAGAAAATCCGCAATGCACGGCATGACTACTTACACAAAATTTCCACTGAAATTGTCAAAAACCACGACATCATTGGAATAGAAGATTTGCGTGTCAGTAAGATGCAAAAGAATCACCTACTTGCCAAGGCTATTAGTGATGCGAGCTGGTCAGAATTCGCGCATATGCTCGAGTACAAAGCAAGGTGGTACGGTAAACAGGTTATTCGAGTAGGTAAAACATTTGCCTCCAGCCAGCTTTGTTCACATTGCGGCTATCAACACAAAGACGTGAAGAATCTCGCCATCCGCACATGGACGTGTCCAAACTGTCATACGCAACATGACCGAGATCTTAACGCAAGCATCAATATTCTACAAGAAGCATTAAGGCTTCAAACCGTAGGGACTACGGGGTTAGCTCGGTGAATCTCCATCTAATAGAGATTTCAGCCAAGAATCTCCCTCCTCTAAGCGATAGCGTAGGTGGGAGTAGTTCAAACTGGTAAAGATGAGCCCGTTTATTCTATTAGCTATGATGTAAAAGATTTTAATGATATCATGCCAGTTAGTGAAATGCTTCAAGAAAATAAAATTGACAGCAAAAACGCAGCGAGTGAAGTAGGCGCATTGCAAAGCACATTTAAAAGTTTAAGCCGATTATTCCTGACGATTTCAATTTTGATTTTAGCAATCGGATTATTCATCAGCGTCGTATTGCTAGTGAAACTACAAAATTCAAGATTTAAGGAGTTAGGGCTATTAGCAGCATTAGGCTTTAACAAAAGCTCGATACAAAAAATGATTCTAAGCGAAAATGTTCTTTTATCTGCAATGGCAGCCATTTTCAATGCGGTGCTTTTCGGAGGGGCCTATTTCATTGGTAAGATTTTTGATGTAGCCATAAGCGTTTCACCGTTACAAATTTTTGTTTCGATAGTAGCGACAGGAATTTTAGTTGTGATTATTAGTATTTTTGCGAGCTATAAGTTGATTAATACTGAGCCAGCTGTTGCATTAAGAAAATAAAGGTAACTTCTTAACTCGACATTTTCCCCATAATTTTAGATAAAGTTATTTTGATTGTACATTTTAAAATAAGATTGATTGTAACCATCTTACCCCTATTAATTTTATAGGAGTGAGATGGTTTTTGTGTTGGTTATTTATGTTAGTATTCACTTTAGATGTAAAATGGTGTTTTCCACTTTATTTCAAATGTTATGCATCCTAAGTAGCCATTCCGTCGCCTAAAGGGGTAGAAATAGTAAAGGAGGTTTTCCTCATGGATCAAGAAACACTAATAATACGGATTCGGAACGGTGAGGACGAAGCTTTTGCTCAACTCGTTAATCCATTAATTGAAAAAGGGTACAGAACCAGTTTCGGTATTCTTAAATCGAAGGAAATGGCAGAAGAAGTTGTCCAAACTGCGCTAATTGAGGTATATCGAGATATTATGAGTGGAAAAGATATCATTTATTTTAGCACCTGGTTTTATAAATTGGTCTCGCACCGTTCAATTGATGCATGGAGAAAGAAGAGCCGAGAGAAAGAATTACCGCTTGAAATCGATGTGGTGACAGACAATTACAACGCGATAGAAAGTGTGCTACAAGAGGAAACCGAATTGGAGATAAAAAATGGCATTTCATCCCTTGATAACAGCGACTATAGAAACGTTCTCATACTCTACTATTACCAAGAATTAGACATTCAAGAAATCTCAATTTTGTTGGGGCTGAAAAGTTCGACGGTCAAATCCCACCTGCGCAGAGCGAGACATGCTTTGAAGAAAAGGTTAATCGAAAATCAATTTATAGGGGTGAATCCACAATGAAAATTGATAAATCGTTGAAGGAAGAGATCAATGAAGAGATGGAAAAAGTCCAGGTCCCGTCTTCAATATACGAATTTGCTAAAAACATTAAGGAAGAGTCAGAAAAAAAATCGGATATTAAAAAATTACCAAAGAGAAAAAGAGGTTGGAGAAAATCTCAATTTGCGGTTGCAGCGGTTATTAGTTTTGGTATATTAACGGGTTCCGTATTCCTAAATCCAACTATGGCGGAAGTGGTATCAAAAATCCCATACTTAGGACAAATATTCCAAAAACC
This sequence comes from Solibacillus sp. FSL K6-1523, assembly GCF_038005225.1. Lineage (NCBI taxonomy): Bacteria > Bacillati > Bacillota > Bacilli > Caryophanales > Caryophanaceae > Solibacillus > Solibacillus sp. FSL K6-1523. The sequence goes on along the minus strand of NZ_JBBOSU010000001.1, from coordinate 2,416,535 downwards.
TATACCTGAAGTGATTTGGGAAGTGTTAGAAAAAGAAGGGTATAAAACGGCAGGAATTGGCATGGGTATATGGGAAGGAAAACCACAGTTTGACATACAGCTGCAAGGGACGGAGGAATACGTCAGTCAAGAAAGGGAACATGTATTAACTATTTTGTCCGAAACTTTGAATAATAAAGGCTATGATAATTACGAGTTAAAGGTTTCTGACGTGAAGGAAGTATCTCCTTTCCTAGCTGAGATAGTAAAACAAAGAGAGCAACTAGGAGACAAGTTAATGCAGGATTTACAAGTTGCAGGGTATTCAATTATGAATATTAATGCATATAGCCCTGTTGTTAAAGTGTACATCCCGATAGCCGATGAAGATAAGGAAGTAGAAATCTATAAGGCGGTGATTAAACTTTTGGAAGCAAACAATACACCTAAACAAGTTCAGGTTATAACTCGAAACGTTTCGGAGGAAGAAATTGAGATGCAGTGGAAGCCTTTCATGATGAGCATTGAAGAAGAGTTTTTCCTGAAAAAAGAGTACGGGGTAGCTGACATTAAATATTCCTATAAGCCTGAAAAAGTGACGATTACCATTAAGACAAATATCGAATCAACGGATGTAAAGTCAAATGAGACGGTAACCAAAATCCGAAAAGGAATTACTGAGTTCCTAGATAGTGAAGAAGTAAAAATAAAGGTAGGGAATCAAAAATATGAGCTAATTGTTCGAGATAAGAAAGGCAATGATTTTCCCTTTTAAAGAACTTGCGAATGATAATTACCCCCACTAGTTTTTGATGAAATATCATACTTATTTAATAGGTATGCTAGTAAGGGTAATATATTGAAAATTCTTAATTTAACTAGAGGAAACTATCGATATCAATCAAATAAGTATTGTACAAGGACTTACATTTGATGATAAGAGAAATGGTTAAACATAAAGTCCCGTAGTTGGAGTTAGATTGATTTATTAATTAGTGAAAATAGCTGAGTTGAAAATCCACATCTCAGGGTTTTTTTTTAGCACAGCTATTTATTTAATATGATTAGCGCTATTTGTGTAGACGATATATTTAGATAATGGAATTTCGATTTGTAGTTAATTGTCTGAATTGTTTTAGCACCTGGTGCAGGTTATTTATAAATAATCAAATTTGATGATGTGAAAATTTGGTGGGGGGCTAATTGTATTGAAGAAAACATTTGGTGAGTATGCGACTAATAATGGGTCTATTGAATACTCGATTGTAGGGATAGGAGAACCAGTACTCGTTTTTCATGGTGGACATTCAAATTGTAAAGAAGAATTTGGATATAAAGCATTATTAGAGAATGGCTTCTCAATTATCACACCTTCTAGAGCAGGCTACGGGAAAACTTCTAAGGAAATAGGTGATACCCTTTCCATTGCCTGTGACAATTACGCAAAGCTATTACAGCATTTAAATATAGAAAAAGTTCACGTATTGGCTATATCAGCTGGTGGACCAACAGGGATTATTTTTGCGGAAAAATTTCCACACTTTACCCGTTCACTTACTTTACAATCTGCAGTTACTAAAGAATGGCTCACTCCAAAGGATTGGACATATATGGCAGCATCGATGTTATTTAATTCTAGAATTGAAAAGTATACTTGGGGCATGATTTCAGCGATGAGTAATCGTTTTCCTCACCTTATTTTCAAACTGATGTTTTCTTCTTTTAGCACTTTAAAATACAAAGATGCAAAAGACAAAATTAATGGCAATGACATTGCATTAACTGCTCAAATGAATAATCGCCAACGCTCTGGACATGGCTTCTTAATTGATTTATCACAAACTATGGAACTATCTGTTAAAGATTTGAAATCTATAAATTGTCCTACCTTAATTATGCATAGTAAGTTTGATAGTTCAGTTAGTATAGAACATGCAAAGCTAGCCCACGAAAATATCCTACATTCAAAACTATGTCTATTGGATACTTGGGGACACTTGATCTGGCTTGGTAACTTATCCAAAAATACTGACGAGATAGTCATAAACTTTTTAAAAGAAAATAACAATTGATTAAGTAATTCTTCTCCTCAGCAGTCTAGTTGAATATCGGAGTTGCAACGGCAGGCCTTTTTCTTATTCTAATAAAAGGTTGCAAAGGAACTAGGAATAGAAGGTTATGAGCAATTTTAAAAAAATCAGGTACGATCAATTAATGGGGATGAAAAGTAATGACTGAAATAGACCGTTTAGTGGGATATGGATACGAGAGGTATAGTTAATATGAAATTTTTATTTATAGAAGTAGTAACTATGTTGATTTTATACCTATGTTTTTTTAACTACATTACCACTAAGATAGTAGGACAACACAAGTATAAAATGAACAAATTTTTTTTAAAACTAAAACTGAAATCAATAGATAAGAATCTACGATAATTATTTTTGAACTGAACCCTGAAATAGTGGATCTATTTGAGGGTCAGTTCATAATCATGCAGAATGCTTCTTTTTATTTAAAATTATTGTTGATAAAATCTAAAGTGGATGAATATTTTTTAATTTCACCTTCTTGAAATCTAATACCGTCATCTGAACTCACTTCTATAAAATTATATTCGATCGAAGCTTTTGGCGTAATCGTCTTTTCGAATAAATTGAAAATAGAGTTCAAATCTTGTTCGAGAAAGTTATTTGATTTAGTTAAGGTGTTATCTTTAAAATAGATCGTTACAAAAATATTCGTACATTCCCCATTTGCGTTAACTTCCCTACAATTAAACCAATAATCATCATATTCGGAATCAAAAGTGAATCGATCGTTTTCAATTTTCTTTTTTTCAGATGCCCATTTTTTATTTTGATAAAAACTTGCGATGTTTGCGTTTGTTTTTTTCATTTTAAGCAAAAATTCTTCTTTTGTATTGACATCCTTCAATGCCTTTATTTCGAATACAAAGGATCCTCTTTCATGATTTTCTCTCATATCTGAGACAATAACCTTGTCAAATAACGCCCCGCTTTGTTTTATTAATTTATATAATTCGAATAGGTGGTCTAAATCTTTTTCTTCAAAATTTTTTATTTCCATAGGAAGGTTGGAATATAAGAGACCCCAAATTTCCTTTCCTTCTTCTCCAAAAAACACTCTATTTTCATTATCGAAGGATTCGCTAAATCCAAGTTTTTTGATATCTGGTATAACATTATCTAATTTATGCAGTTCCGTATCTGCTGCTATTGCAGTTGAATAATTGTCTCTGATTAAATGCTTCCCTTTGTAATTAAGTTTAGGTTCATCTTCCGTTATAAATGACTCCACTATAACCGAAAACTCCATTTCTTGATGGTCAACAGGAGCGACAACGTATGAATCTTCACCTAATTCTAACTCATTTTTATATGAATTTTTAATGACAATATCAATGCCATGTGTATCTTTTACATAATCCTTTATTAATTGATCGTTTGAAAGAGAACTACATGCACTTAAAATCATGACTAAAAATAATGAAAATATCGCAAATCCTTTTTTCAATTTTTGTCCTCCAATTTATATTGTAAAATTACATAGTAATTATAGCAGAAGAATAACTTAAAAAATATTAATAGAATGTTACGTTTTACGAAATGAATCGTTTATACAATTGGAAAGATTAAATGGGGGAAGTGAATTGGATGTGAAGTTTGTTGATTTGTATGATGCTTATTTTGATGACATTTATCGTTATGTGTATGTAAAGACGAGTAATAAATGGGAAACGGAAGATTTGGTGAGTGAGGTGTTTCGGAAGGCATTTGAGAAGTTTTCTATGGTGGAGGGGCATCCGAATGATAAAGCATGGCTGTTTACGATCGCGCGGAATACGGTCATTGATTACTATCGGAAAAATAAAAGTGTGCTATTGGGAGATGAATTCGAACAGTATTTGAGCCCGCTTCCATTTGAAGATCCGTTTGAAGGGAAGACGGAGCAGGAATGTTTACAAAAAAGTTTACGGCATTTAACAGAAGCCGATTTAGAAATTACGGAGTTACGCTATTTTGCAGATTTGAAATTTAAAGACATGGCGGTCATTTTGAATAAAGAGGAAGGGTCGCTTCGTGTAAAGTCAAATCGTATTACAAGAAAATTAGGTGTTTTAGTGAAGAAGTGTTTGGGGGGATTGTGATGGAAAATGAAAAAATAGAGAAAACACTTTACAGGTTAAGAGATGAGATTGAAGTCGACACGGATTTAAAAAAACAATTGCGTAAAAATTTTGTGAAGAGTAGCAAGAAGAGAAAATGGAAGCATGCTTGGATACCTTTAATTGCGGCAGCTATTTTGTTTTTAGCTTTTGTATTGCCGAATGAACAACTACCATACGTGAAGGCAAGTTCGTTAAAAATTACGAATGCCATTTCGTTTCTTGATATTGGAAGTGGGGAAATAACCGCCTATACGTACCATGATGGACGTTTGTATCTTTCATTAGAAGGCAGAGGTATTTTTGTTTATGAGAATGAATTGAAACAAGTTTTAGAGGATGTAGCAGATAGTTTTAGTCGTTTGTCTAAGGTGGATAAGCTTCTTTATACGCATAATGGAGATGTGTTTTTGCTAGATGTGAAAACTGCAAAATCGGAAAAAGTGCTAGATAGTAATTCAGATTCTAGTTATATTTATCCGGAATGGAAGGATAAAGACCACATATATTTAACAAAAGTAACGGGTAAGGAAAAACAAATTGTAGAAGTAAATGTGCAAACAAAGGAAGAGACTTTCATTGTAAGTGGAGAAATGGTCTCTTATGTGGAGAAGGAACAAAAATTGGTCTTCGAGCGCCATGGAGAAATTATTATTTATAATGTAAAGAGTGGAAAAGAAAGCATTGTGGATCATGGGAAGAATCCATCAGTTAACAAAGATGGAAATTATATTTCGTATGTGAAAGTGCATTCGGGGGTTGAAGATGTATGGATTTCAGATATGGATTTGGAAACAAAAAACAAGGTCACGACTAATCCGCCCCCACGTTTTGAGCCTTTGGATAAAGGGATGTATCATTATCAATTTCCGATTTGGGGTAAGGATGGGCGTACATTGTATGTTTTGAAAAAGAGAAATAATGGTGAAAACGGACTTGCAAAAATTATGAAAATCGAATTGAGTGAACAATCGAGTACGGAGATTGAAACGGTGGAAAGTTATTTACAAGCATTAATGGTGCGGGATGATGACTTTGCAAAAAGCTTACTCAAAGACCCTCCAGAATTTTTAACGTATTCGAATCCTAAACAAATTGGCTTTCAAATATTGGAGACGATAAAAAATGAGCACTCTACTTCAGTAAAAGCGGAAGTGTATTGGACAGACACAGCTCTTGCTTATTACAAAGTGTCCACGTATGACTTTACTGTTATGAAGGAAAATGAGCGATATGTGATTGAAACAGTGAATGAGCTGTCTGTCACAGAACTATTGTCAAATGAAAAAAATGAAATTGAATTGGTGAAGGATGGCAAAGGGGAGGTACTTTTCTCTTTACAAGACATTCCCCAATCATATATTCAAACGGACAATATTCGTTTCAGTTCCTTACTACGTACACATGATGAAAAGAACTTAATCTTTAGTTTGCAGGGAATGGATGAACCGAGTAACGTAACCTTACTTTCTTTCAATCGTGAAACAAAAACTTTCAATCTGTTAGCAAACCTTGAAGGGGGAGTTATGTATAAAGTGGCACTGGACGCGACTGGACGCTATTTAACTGCCGACTATTATATAGATGATTTAGATCCGAAATTGTTGCTAATTGATATAGAAAAAGGAAAGCAAACACACTTTACGAATGTCAATACTGTATTTTGGAAGGGCGAAAAACTCATCCTAGAAGAAGTGGCGGAAACACATTCGATGTACTATCAATATGATCCACAAACGGGTGGTAAAATAAATTACTAATGAATACAATATTAATACAGTAAATACAAGTAAAAAGATGCCCTCAAATGATTTGAGGGCATCTTTTCATATCGTTTTGCACAGCACGAGCTGCCTAGTGGGACCACAGCCGGTCATGTAATGTCCTACCTGAACCAAACTCTAGGATTTGAAAGATCGTTAAAGTTTAAACGTTGTACTTTAATAGAAGAAGAACTTTGATCGTTGAACGTTTATATTTAAGTGTTGAGCGTTGAACTTTTCTATCTGTTTACAACTTATAATTGTTTAGTTTTGTAGGTTTGTGGCTTGTTTCAATGTTTTAACTCGCGGGAAAGCCACGAAACGCGAGCGACGTTACGTTTGCTGTTTTCGCTAGGCTATGCAAATAAACTATAGTTCAATAAACGTTGTTGCGTTTGATTCGGATAATACTGCATCAACTTCAGACTCAAATTCTTCAATCTGCGCAGTTAACATATCGATAATTTTTTTTACTTGCATTGGATCAATCAGCTCGTATTCATTACGCTTCATGAATGTTTCGGTATGTAATTGGACTTCATCAGGTGATTGCTTGTCCTTATTGCCTAGGATATTAACTAAATACGTTTCAAGTTTTTCAGGTAGTGCCTCGTTAGCTTCAGTCACTTGTGTAATGGCACGTTGGTATTGTCTGCGTAATTTTTCGACAACGTCCTTTTCAAATTGAATGGATTGCTTACGTTCGATTGCCTCAGCTACTGTCATTGTTACTGTGCCGATTTGTACGTTTGTTTGCGCATTCGATGCAACAACGAGGGCCTTTAAGCGGTTACGATACGAGATGAGGCTGATTACTTTATCATAAGAGCCTTGCATCTCCTTTTTGAACTCTTCAATGGGCATCCCGTCGATCTTTTCGTTACTTTTACGATTAGCACGGATGAGTACAACATTTTTTGTAGCAGCGTCTATGCGTTCGTTTAGCATTTTTAACTCAGATAGTGCGCGGTGTAGCGATAGTCTTTTCGATTCCATAGCGTACCTCACTTTTATGTAATTAAGTATTTTTTAATAATACTATAGTTCATCTTCTTTTACCAATTGTGGACTAGGTGGTTAACCGTAAAACCCTACTACGTGAACCTTAGTCAACGTAGTGGGGTTCTTTGTACTTATTTTCTACAAAATATCCTTCAAGCCGTAAAAACGTTTTTGATGTTCCTTTAATTCTTTTTTCACGTCGTGTAATTCCTCTTCAAGTTTAGCTATGTCTTGGCGCATCGCAATACTTGATTTCGAATAGTCTGAACGCTCGTTATTTAGTTCACTCATGCTTTCTTGAATAGCTGCGTACCGCTGTTGCTCCTGTTGTAAAATCGGGCAATTCATTGCTAGGAATTCAGCTACGAGCTGGTTTTCCGTTTGCTCGACCTCTTTTTCTATGGCACGGATTTCGTTTTTTAAAGAATTTTTATCAAAAGCCGAAGTTAACGTATTCCAAAAGCCAGAATGCTTAGAATTGCTCATCATTTGGACTTCTAATGATGCGATATGCTCCTTTTTACTCGCCGATATTTCTAATAAGCTTGTGTAAAGCGCGGATTGTTCCTCAGGTTGAATGCTATAAATCATTTGTTTGAATGAGCGGTGAAGATGCTCCATTTCATCGATTAAATTGGCAATGTCCTTAGAAATTTCACTCGATTTTTTCTCTAATGCTCGAGCATTTTTTTCATTAAATGCAATTTCTTTTAAAAGTTTGTGCTGCTGCGTATTGAGCTCAATTTGTTTCTCCCGTTGATGCTGCCAGCGAGAAATAAACGCCTGAAGATTTTGTTGTTCCTCCTCCTCATGACCAACTCCAACAATTAGTGGCAAAGTCATTTGTAATAGGACAACCGGTACTAATTTTTTGCGTAAATGTTTATTTTGACGGGTTAATAACCAGCCGCCACCACCTAATGCAAGAGGGATAAGGACAAATGGATTAACGATTAATGATAAAAGTGTCGTTGCAAATGTATATACACCAAATGGAAGTGTCACGCCAATAATGGCCATCGACGTTGCAATCGCGGTCGTTAACGTTGTATATGCAGCAAAACCTGCGACCTCCACGATGATGGAGAGAACGATAACAGAACCTTGTGTCAGCATAATTTGTCGGACCGTGTCATTTGTTAAGTCATCAATATTAAGTTTTTCTTTCAGTTGAGCCTGTTTTTCAGCAGGTAATTCCATTAAAAATTGATGGATCTTTTCAGTGAAATCATTGCGTTCTTTTTCATTGAATTCTTTAAATTTCCCATCAAACGTTGAAAATACCTTTTGCATTTGATAATGAATCATGAATTGAAGTGCGGATTTATCATCGGCACTATGTACAAATTCCTTATATTCTTTTTCATCCTTGAGCATTTCTTCATGGGCACTTTGAATAACTTCTGCACATTTTTGTTCAATTTCAAGTGCAGTATCATAATGGGTGCCTTTTAGTTCATAGATTTCAGTAAGCTTTAAAAATAAGTCAATTTGCAGCGCTTCATCCGAAATATGGTCGAGCTTTTCGATTTCTTTTTCGAGTGATGCATTAAAATGATCGACATCCTTATTGAATAAATCTTTTGTTTTCGCGCTAATTAAGCTAACGATGTTTGTTTTAAAGAGCAGCGAATAAATCATTCGTAACTCTTGTCCTTTTAAATGGACTAAAGAAGATGTTAGTAGTTTACCATCCATATATGCATTCCTCCTCTATGTAACTCTATTGTATGATGAAATGAGCTAACTAGCATTATGTATTTTATAAAAATGGAGGAAAACACGGTATAAAAATTTAATTTTCAGAAAACTATTGACTTCTTTTCTCGAACACTTTAAACTTGCTTTCAAGACAACAAAACAAGCCTTGATTGGAAATAGTAGAAATGCCGTATGCTTTTAGAGAGCCAGTGGGTGGTGTGAACTGGTACATACAATTTCGAACTCGTCCATGAGCTACAACCTGAACTTTAAGTAGGGAAGTCGGAAGCCACCGTTAAAGGGCAAGACAGTGTATGCTGTCGTAAAGGGGAACGGATTTCAGCAATGGCCGTTCAATTAGAGTGGTAACGCGAGCAAACCTCGTCTCTATCGGATTTAATCATCCGTGGAGGCGAGGTTTTTATATTTATTCAGCCTGTGTTTCTAGCACTTGCTAAATAAAAAATTCCTCGCGATTCAATAATGAAGACTATTCCTTCACAGGAAGCTTCCACTAGTAAATCAAAATGAACTGGAAAAGGGGTTTTGGAAAATGAGTAGAAAAATTTGGGTATTTGATACAACGTTACGTGATGGCGAGCAAGTGCCAGGTGCGAAATTAAATTTATATGAAAAAGTAGAGATTGCTCAACAACTCAAAAAGCTTGGTGTCAATATCATTGAAGCTGGATTCCCTGCTTCTTCACAAGGTGATTTTGATGCAGTAAAAGCAGTGGCACAAAAGGTTGGTAATACATCGGACATCATGATTACCGCTTTAGCACGTGCGGTAAAAGAGGATATTGATTCGGTCTATAACGCAGTCAAATATGCTGAAAATCCAATGATTCATATGGTGCTTGGTACTTCGGATATTCATGTTGAAAAGAAATTTAGCAAGTCTAAGGACCAAATTTTACAAATTGGTGTAGATGCTGTGAAATATGCGAAAACACTACTACCACAAGTACAATATTCAACGGAGGATGCATCACGCTCTGACTTTGAATACCTTTGGAAGACAATTGAAGCCGTCATGAAAGCGGGCGCGACAATGATTAACGTGCCTGATACGGTTGGGTTTGCAGAGCCAGAGCAATGGGGCGAGCTAATTTACAGGCTGAATGACCGCATGAAAAATTTAGATGATTCGGTATTACTATCGGTGCATTGCCATAATGACTTAGGGATGGCAACAGCGAATACACTGGCTGCGATTAAAAATGGTGCGGACAAAGTGGAATGTACGGTTAACGGTATCGGCGAACGTGCAGGGAATGCGGCGCTAGAAGAAGTCGTGATGGCACTGAAAACACGTGGTGATATTTATGATGTCTTTACGGATATTAATACGAAGGAAATTATGAATACATCACGTCTCGTTTCTAGTTTTATGGGGCTAGATGTGCAGGTGAATAAAGCAATCACAGGAGATAATGCGTTTGCCCATTCTTCGGGTATTCACCAAGATGGTCTTTTAAAATCACGTGATGCGTATGAAATTGTGCATCCAGAAGATGTCGGTCTAGATGATATGGAACTTGTGCTAACGGCGCGTTCTGGTCGACATGCCGTTAAAGATTCGTTATCAAAACTTGGTTTTAAAGACTTTGCAGATGAAGAATTTGAAGGCATCTTTGAAGGTTTCTTAAAATTAGCTGACTCGAAAAAAGAAGTGTACAATCACGATTTATATGTAATTGTTGAGAATTATTATGAAAAGGCAGAGAAAAATAATCCAAATAAGGAAAGCTATTCGAATCAATTTTTTGAACTTGTTGATTTACAAGTTGTTTCGAATGCAACATTCCCATCTGCAAGTGTAAAAATCCAACGTGGTGAGGAGATTTATAAATCAAGCGCGGTCGGATCAGGCCCAATTGATGCATTGTATTCGGCCATTGCTGATACTACAGGCATTGAAGTGAAGCTGATTGAATATAATATTAGCTCGGTTTCTCGTGGTCAAGAGGCGCTTGGTAAAGTGAAAATCACTGTAGAGCATGAGGGCGAAAAGTATATCGCAAAAGCTGCTGATACGGATATTTTAAAAGCCTCTGCACTCGCTTATATTAATGTGATTAATAGCATTGTCGTCGCACAAATTCAACCGCAAAAAGTTGAAGTGAAGGTAACGGTGTAATAACTATATGAAAAGAGTTCTTCATGGCTAACTGGCTGTGAGGAGCTTTTTTGTTTGGATTCAAGAAAACAATTTTGTAAAGAGATTTCCATGGAATATGATTTTTTCTTTATATTTGCAATTCAAATAGTCGATTTGCCTGTTACTATAGCTCCGAACGAGTATTGATTATCCACTTTAAATTAACTATGCTCATAGGAATAAACCTCACAAATCAATCTGACAAAACCGCTTGCTTCATGCTACTAAACACCACTATTATACCCCCAATGATGCACGCACCAATTCCCAATCATGCTATAATCAAATCAACTACAAGAGGTGAAATGCTATTAACAAAAAAGCATTAAAACGTATCCCTTTAGACAAGTTTATTGACCTGAAAATTGATTATTCGTTCAAACAATTATTTGGAAATGAACAAAATAATAAGATTACAATTGTCTTTTTAAATGCGATTTTGCAGAAAACAGGTCGCGACATCGTAAAGGAAGTGCTTTTCATTAACCAAGAACTCGGTGGAGAATATGAAGAGGATAAGCAATCGCGTCTCGATATTGTCGTTATTACGCAGTCGGGTGAACGAATTAATATTGAGATGCAGCTCGCAAACAAATACAATATGTTTAAACGAACAATGTACTACTGGGCGAAATTGTATGAAGGCCAAATGAAAAAAGGGGATGGTTATGAGTCACTATTACCGACGATCACCATTAATATTTGTGCGTTTTCCTTATTCAAAGACATGAAAAATTACCATTCAACTTACCATTTATATGAAGATTCTACATTAGAGCGTATAGAAAAAGATAATGATGTTTTAGAAATTCACTTTATTGAAATGAATAAATTTTTAAAAGCATGGCAGGATTATTTATTAAATCCGTTAAACGATTTATTGGCGCGCTGGCTGTTGCTACTTGGCATGGTTGATGCACGAAAGAATAAAGTTTATGTGGATATTTATAAAGAATTGGAGGAACTCGCGATGAAAGATGAAAACTTGCAGGAAGCGTTAACGGTGTGGGAAAACATGAGTCAAACTCCCGAAACGATGTATGCGTACCAATCTCGATTAAAGTACATGTTGGATGAAGAGGCGAAATATGTAGATACATTGGCGAAGGGGAAGAAAGAGGGGATTGAAATTGGAAAAGAAGAAGGGATAAAGGAAGGTATTGAACATGGAATTAGACAAGTAATTATTAGTTTAATCGAAAATGGATTTACGGATGCCGACATAGCTCAAATGTCTAAACAATCAAAAGAGTATGTACAAGCGATCCGAAGTGAAATGGAGTCAAAGTAGCAATGCTTGATTAATCAATAAAATATCGAATATGCGTTACACTAGATGCACAAATAATGCATATTTAATAGCCAAAAGAAGGCGTGAAAAAAGTGTTTAATAAGAGAATCATCATCCGTATGGCATTTATAGTAATAGTAGGATTTATTATTATCCAAGCTTTACGGTTAGGTATGGAGCCTACACCTAATCCTTATAAACTTCCAATATCAAGATATGAAACATTAGATTCTGACCACTTTTCTGTTACAATTGAAATTTTTAAAGTCGAAAATGCAAAAGAAAAAAAGGGGAAATATGCAACGGTGGCGATATCCCAAAATGCTAACTCGCTCATTTCGTTTCCAGAGGATGCAATTATACCTTTTCAAATAGAGGGAACAGAATTAAAAGGAGAAGCGAAACTAGGTAGTGTTACTAAGATAGAAGGTCCAACAATCCATTCAGAAGAACTACAAAAATTAGTGGAAAATAAAGAGCCAATAACCGTTATTCTTGATGATTACGAACAGGTTCAAATGATTTACCGAACGCCGCAAGAACCGAGTAAGTAGTAAAAAAATTAGTGGTTTTGCTAAAAATCAAAAAGGATTTGAGCACATCCACTCAAATCCTTTTTCTAATAATAAATCGTCAATGTTTGTCCAGCCTCTATAAAATTAGAACTTAATTGGTTCCATTGCATGATAGAAGTAACGGAAACTTCATTCGCTTCCGCAATTAAAGGCAGTGAATCGCCATCTTCTACTTGAATCGTTTTTTTATTTTGAATTGGTTTGTCGTATTGCGCTAAGTCATATTGTGCAATTAACGCATTCAATTTTTCATAGTATTTGGAATCAGTGGCGTAGGAGCCCGTTAAAAATTGGGTCGCATCTTTATAAGACGTGGTATTGCTTTTAAAAACGCTCGTATAATAATGCTTGTTCCAAGACACGCCATTCCGAAGCAAGTTGACATAATCCTTCAATGAATCTTCATAAGAAGCATACTTGCGGAATTCCGCCTGAATTGTTGTCATATTACCCGCGCCATCATCTTCTAACGTTTCAAGCAATACAGAATTATTTTGATGCTGTCCCTTTATGCCAAATAGATTATAGTTCGGAGCGGTAGCGAGTCCACTTTGTCCACTGTTGCTCTCGAGAATGGCTTGCGCAATCATAACTGACGCATATAAATCATTGTCAGCTCCAAGCTTCCGCGCTATTTCTGCGATTTCTCCTATAAATTCTTCAACAGCTGGTCCTTCCTCGATTGGTTGTGGGGTAGCCGTGTTAGATGGGGTAAATATAAAGTAGACGGCGCCGAAAATCAAGATCCCGAGGATGGCACCTAGAACTAAGGTTGCTAGTAAAATCTTTCGAATAAAAGCCATGTCAAATTACGGATGTTGAAAGCTTACAACACCTTCCTCCTTCCTATTGTAATATAATATAAAAAATTAACTGTTAAATAGAGTTTATCATTCTTTTAACGAAATAGGGTGTGAAATAGTTTCAAATTATAGCTAATTACAATAATATTTTGAGCCTCGTTCAAGCGATAAAATATTGTATTAAAGTGTTTGAATTGAAATGACGAATGCTGTAACTTAGTCTTTCAAAAAGGTAAAATGACTTTAAAAAACAAATAACATGAGGTGTTTGAAAATGTACGAGCAAAAAACGAAAGAAACAGACGAAAGTGTTGTTGAATTTATTGAAAAAGTTGAGAGTCCCAAAAAACGGGAAGACGCGTATAGATTGATCCAAATGTTCACAGAAGTAACGGGCTTTGAAGCGAAAATGTGGGGGCCGAGTATTATTGGATTCGGTGCCTATCATTATGTGTATAAAACAGGTCATGAAGGGGATGCACCGCTTGTAGGTTTTTCACCGCGGAAGGCAAAAATTAGCTTGTATTTTGCACCGGGTGATCCAGCACGTGAAGCGCTTCTTGAAAAGTTTGGTAAACATACAACGGGGAAAGCGTGTGTGTATATTAATAAAGTAGATGATATTGATATAGACGTTTTAGAAGAGTTGGTTCGTCAATCCGTTTCGTTTTTACAAAGCTTGTATCCTGAAAAAAAGTAAGCAATCTTATTCACATAAAGCGATCAATCATGCACACAAATCTCATGCAAATTATAAACTAGAGAATAAAGAAAATATGGTACTTTTCAACTTGAAAAGAGGTGTTTATGTGTGCTAAGAGAGTCGGTTCAATCATTAGAAAATGGCTTTCAATTATTCGATTGGTATCACCTAAGTTGGCTGTTGTTAACGGTATTTGTTATTTACATGATGTATAAAATATATCACGGTGCGGATTTAGCAGGACAAAGGAAAATAAAAATACGATGGGCGCTCGTCATTTTGTTGTTGGAAAGTATCAAAAATATCCTATTAATCATACAGGGGGATTTCTCATACGATTCATTACCCCTCCATCTTTGCGGATTGGGCATTTTTATCGTATTAGCACATGCCATTTTAAAAGGACATCATATGGATATGCTACTCTATTGTTTAACGATGCCAGGTGCATTCATGTCGCTCGTAACACCAAATTGGACGGATGTATCCGCGTTTAATTATTTCCATTTTCACAGTTTTTTCTTCCATCTTCTTTTATTTGCCTATCCAGTGACAATGCTATTTTCAAAGGAATTAAAGCTATCGATACGCAAAATATGGCAGCCGATTTTATTTTTAAGTGTGACCGTTCCAATAGTTTACGTTTTGAATGGTTGGTGGGGGACGAATTTTATGTTCCTCAACGCACCGGCAGAAGGGACACCGTTAGTACTGCTTGAGCAATATTTTGGAGAGCAGTATTATATTTTAGGCTTCATTGGGCTCGTAGTTATTTTTTGGTTATTTTTACTTTTACCAATTTTGCTTTTTAAACGTTTCTTGTACGGGAAAAATCATCGTTATTATAAGTAATTAAAAAGTGGATGCGACAATATATTGTGGCACCCACTTTTTTTCCGTTTAACGATTATGTCCATAATGCCCCGGGTTGGCAATGGCATCAATTGTACTAACCCAGCGATTTGTATAATTGAAGAAGCCTGCTATATACGCCGCTTCTAACACTTCATGGTCATTAAAACCAGCTGCTCGAAGTAAATCTACTTCGTTCGTTGTTATTTCATTTGGGTAACGCGTCACGCGATAGGCATAATCACATAATGCACGTTGCTTTTGGGATAATTCCGCTGAACGGTAATTATACGTTAACTGGTCGACCCAGCCTGGATTTTTCGTTAGCCCGCGCAAGATATCGCTATGTGACGTTAAGCAGTAGTTACAATTATTTGTTGAAGATACAACAAGTCCAATCATCTCTTTTTCCGCCGTTGATAAATAGCATGTTTCTTCATTAAATAAAGAATATTTAAAGTCTAAAAAGCCTTTATACTGCGCGGCATTAAGCGGAAGTATTTTAAATAAGTTATTGATGAAACCGTTTTGCTCAAGCTGCTTTTCGACATATCCATCAAATAACTCCTGTAAGTCTTGTGGAATATCTTCTTCGTTTGGCTTTTGTAAATAAGAGAGCTGTTCATTGTATTTACTCATAGCGGTCATTCATAACTCCTCCTCAAAGGTAATTTTCTGAATTTACTATAAACTACATTTCTCTTTAATTCAAACTATTTTAATAGGAATAATGTAAGAATTTTTAATATGAAACGATATATCTTTCTACTAGTGTATGATTACATTATGAATGGAACAAAAATCACATTAGCAAGCGAGGAGTAACAACATGAAAATTACGAGGGATCAACTAGAAAAAAATCAAATTTGGCTATTTGCTATATTCCTTTTGCTTGGGGGGATGGTTGGAAGTTTTAATGAACATTTCGCCGCAAATTTAGAATGGCTCATTTCGCCACTTATCGAGGTACTTATGTATTCGATGTTTACGCAAATTCCATTTTTAAAGCTGCGTGAAGCCATTTCAAATATCCGATTTATCGGAGCATTATTAATAGGGAATTTTATAGCGGTGCCGATTATTGTATGGGTTTTAATCATACTATTTCCGCTTTCGCCACCTATTTTAGTCGGTGTTTGTTTTGTGTTACTTACGCCATGTATTGACTATGTTATTGTTTTTACCCAACTCGGTAAGGGCAATGAGAAATTAATACTAGCCTCCATGCCGATTTTATTTGTAGTGCAAATGCTATTGCTTCCATTATATTTATGGCTATTTATTGGAGAAGAGATGGTGGGAGTTGTCCATATAAAGCCTTTTTTAGAAGCGTTTTTATTATTAATCGTTGCACCACTAATTTTAGCGGTCATTACCCAATTTTGGGCTAAAAAGAACGCATTAGGGGAGAAGGCATTAGATTTAACAGCATGGTTGCCGGTTCCATTTATGGCGATTGTTTTAATGGTCGTCGTCGCTTCACAAATTGGGAAAGTATACAGTGATTTCAAGCTCATTTTGCCTGCCATTCCTTTATATATTTTGTTTTTAATTATTACCCCGTTTGTTTCGCGGTTTATTGCATATGCATTTCGTTTAGATTCGGGAGCAGGAAGAGCGTTAATTTTTAGTACGGGCACGAGAAATTCACTTGTCGTTCTTCCGTTAGCACTCGCTTTACCTGAGTCTTGGGCAACACTAGCCGCTGCTGTAATTGTAACGCAAACGATTGTCGAGTTAGTAGGCGAATTATTTTATATTAAAGTTATACCTAAATTGATGTAAGGATTTACAACGAAAAATAGGAGGTGGATCGTGGTGTTAGCCGCCAAAAATTATATGAGAAAAATGATTGAACCATTTATTACGAGTGACATTGTAAAAGAATTACGGGATGGGGATGCGGTTTATTTTTACGGAACCGCTGAAAAATTGCTTGCAGAAGTTTATTTGGAGGAGCAAAAAATAAGTGAAATCACTTTTTTTCATAAGGAACTGAGTACAGATCCCATTTCTCGGGAGCAATTACACGCGATTATTAAGCAAGTGCAGCAAATTTTTCAAAAGGAAGATTATGTCCTGTACCATATATGGGATTCGGATGATTCATTTGAAATAGAACTTACTTTACAGGAGCCACGATTTCAGCTACCGATTCATTCGACAGGGATGAGATTGGATATTACGAAGGGCGGGCAGCTGGAGGAAATACGCTTTTTACAAGATGATGTTGAAATTACATATCCGGACAAAATCATCTCAAAGGAGCGAGCACGTCAATTGTTAATCGAGCAGCTGTTAATGAAAAAAAGTATCCTGCCTGCGCATAATTGGCAATACGGCTATGCATCGAATCATGAAATAATGGGGATTGAAGTGGATGGTAAAGTGCAATTTACACGTGATCTTCCTGAAATGAAAGGTGCCGCATTTAAAGAATTGCCAATAGTGGAGCAAGCAACTAATTTACAAGTATTTCTATTAGGTGGACGAGCTTGTTCGCTTGAACGGTATGAAAGAGAAGATGGCGAGAGGATTTGGACAGTAGATGATGAGGATTTCGAACGAAAAGTTGATGGAAATCCATTTGACCGCGCCTGTATCGCATTAAAAACGATTGTTGGTGACGAATATGCACATTACTTTTTTGAATCCATACCGAATATTTATGCGTCCCTAGGCATGGAGGATATAGCGGAAGAGATTATTACGTATCGCTTTGTGTATGTAATAGACGACAGCTCATTCGACTTTTTAGCTGTATCGATTTCAGTCCATCAAGCAACGAATCAAATTTGCTCGGTCAAGGTTCCGTATATTCCATTTGAAAAATTGAAACGTGCGACACAGCCGAAAATTTCGTTAGAGGAAGCGAATGCGATTGCACATCGTTTAGTTGATGTAGAATTAACCTTAGTGCTTGAAGGATATGGCTCGAACCGTTATCAATTCGTATATTCAATGGATTATCCAACTTCCCCAACACAAGGGCATATCCATTATATTGATGGTGAAACTGGGGAAGTGCATTTTGTAGAGACTGGGTTTTAAATTTTTGCTATTGAAGTTGATAGAACGATTTGTATTTAATAAATGCGCTACCTCGTATGAATGGTGGCGCCTTTTTTTTCGTACAAAAGTCTAATGTCTATTCGATCATGACGATACAGGGATGGGGTGAAGGGAATGGGCTTCTCAATAGTTACTCGGCTGTTTGTTAGACTTGTCTTTTAATAATAGAATATCAAAAAAATATCTTTTTTTAATAAAAAAGATATAACAACTCGTAATTCTTGCTATTTCTACCTCTATTTCCTATAATTTATATGGAGAGTTTATAGGTAATTACAACTTGTGAATTGTGAAAAATTAATAGAACTAAAGACATAGGTGGAAGTTGCATTTACTGTCCATTTATTTCGCGATATACGCGGATAATAAACTTGTAATTTAAAAAGAATAAGAGAGGGAATATTTATGAAGCTATCCATTAACAACAAATTATTATTAGGTTTTTCAGTCGTAATTTTCATACTAATGCTAACAGTTGGCGTAGGTTATTATCAAATTAATTCGGTTAGTAATACGTATAGTGATTTAGTGCAGGATAAAGCAAAAAAAGCAGTTGATATTAAAGGTTTACAAGTCGCAGCTAAGCAGGAAATACTGAGCATGCGCGGTTATTTAGTGATTAATGATAAGCAATCATTGCAAAGTTATTCGGAAGCAGTGACGGACTTTGCAGAGAAATACGAGAATTTATTGGGTAGATTTAAAATTCCAGAAGCAATCGCATTATTGAAGGAAATTGATCAAGTTGAGGAGGAATACCAACAGTTTACTAAACATGTTTTTGAATTAAAAGAACAAAATCAAATAGAAACAATCAATCAATTGCTTTCTACACAAGGTGCAGATATAGTAAGTAGATTTGATGAAAAGGTCGAAAATCTATCAAGTTATCAAGATGCTTTACTAAATACGGGTGATAGTGAAGCCATTCATCAGGTAGCTAATACGAAATCACAAGTTTTAATATTAGGTGTTCTTGCTATTTTAATTGGAGTTGGAACAGCTTTTATTATGGGGAGACTTATTTCAAAACCGGTAGTGGCATTAGCTAGTGTCGTTTCTAGAGTTTCTGAAGGTGATCTTACTGTGGAAGAGATTAAAATTAGAAATCGAGATGAAATTGGGAACTTGGCAAATTCCTTTAATTTAATGACGAGGAATCTGAAAACTTTGCTCGAACAAGTCAGCTTAAATTCAGCGCTTGTCGCTTCTTCTGCCGAGGAGTTGACGGCAAGTGTTGAGCAAACTACCCAAGCTACCAATCAAATTGCAACTGATATTCAAGATGTAGCAAGTGGAGCGGAAGCACAAGGGCAGGGGGCTAATGAGAGCTCACAAGCAATGGGTGAAATGACAATCGGTATTCAACAAGTAGCAGAAGCAACTTCCTCTGTTTCAGAATTAGCAATCGAAACGGGTAAAGAAGCAAATAGTGGGAATGAATCTCTACAAAAAGTTATTTACCAAATGAATACGATAGACGAAGCTGTAAATAATTCTGCCATTGTTGTTAAAGATTTAGGGGAACATTCAAAGGAAATTGGAAAGATTATTGAGGTCATAACATCCATTGCAGATCAAACGAATTTGCTAGCGCTAAATGCAGCGATTGAGGCTGCACGTGCAGGTGAACAAGGTAAAGGATTTGCAGTTGTTGCGGAAGAAGTTAAAAAACTTGCTGAGCAATCTAAACATTCAGCAGACCAAATATCTCTGTTAATTTATAAAATACAAAGTGACACAACGCATGCAGTAAATGTTATGAATAAAGGAACGGAAGAAGTCAAAGTAGGATTGGATGTTGTTCAGCAAGCAGATGAAGGTTTTGAGAAAATTCGCAAGTTAATTGAGCAAGTGACAGCTCAAATTCAAGAAGCTACTGCGGCATCTGAAGAAATGTCAGCGGGTGTTGAACAAGTGAATGCTTCTATTGAAGAAATTGCTAGAATCGCTCAAACTTCTGCTAATAACACACAAAATATCGCCTCTGCATCAGAAGAACAATTGGCGTCAATGGAGGAGATTGCTTCTTCCACATCTGCTTTATCTCAGATGGCGGAAGATTTGCAGGAACAGGTGAATAAATTTAAATTATCCTAGGCGTGATTTAATGCTATAAGCAAGTTAAGCGCGTTATAGTTTTTATTAAAAATACAACCTTAAGAGTTAATTGCTTAAGGTTGTATTTATTATCGTAACAATTTAAACATTAAAAGAATGTTCATTACCGAATTCTATGAATGGACCAAACAATCCCACCTGAGTTCGCGCCCCCCAAGTTCAGTGTCAAAGTTAAACCATTTGCTTCATAAAAGAGATCAATCGTATCCCCTGCATTTAATTCTACATCCCCAGTGAGTGTAATGGTCCCATTTCCTAAAATTCCACGTATGGTTAATACTAGTACGCTAAGGTTTAATAAAGGAAATAAGCCGCTTATTAAATTGGCCGAACCGTTTCTACGAATAGCGAAAGAAGGGTTAATATTTGAGCCTAGCGTAACGCTAAGGGCCACAGTTGTAGAGTAGTTAATGGTTGCCTCTAAACAATATTTCCCAGCTGTCGGGACTGTAAATATACCCGTCGCAGCATTGAAAGTAGGGGCTGTGTAAAAAGGAGATGCTACACTCCAGTTATTTAAAGTAGTAGATCCACTAACGGATAAAGTCTGTTTGAAAGCCGAAAACCCTTCTATAAAAGCAGGCCCAGTAGCTCCGGTAGGTCCAGTAATTCCCGTTAATCCAGTAGGACCAGTGATGCCAGTAGATCCGGTAGCTCCAGTAGGACCAGTGATGCCAGTAGATCCGGTAGCTCCAGTAGGACCAGTGATGCCAGTAAATCCGGTAGTTCCAGTAGTTCCAGTGATGCCAGTAAATCCAGTAGGTCCAGTAGTTCCAGTGATGCCAGTAAATCCAGTAGGTCCAGTAGTTCCAGTGATGCCAGTAAATCCAGTAGGTCCAGTAGGTCCAGTGATGCCAGTAAATCCGGTAGTTCCAGTAGTTCCAGTGACGCCAGTAAATCCGGTAGCGCCAGTAGGACCAGTGACGCCAGTAGGTCCACGTGGTGAGCAACCACATGAAAATTGCGGCTGACAACCAATACCACCACAAAAGTTATTCGTACAGCCACAGGGGTAACATCTACAATTTGGACAAGTTTGTCGGCTATAATAATCTCCATAAGTCATAATCTCACCGCCTTTCACTACTATTTTATTCAATAGAAGAGATAGAGGCAGAAGATAAGTAACTATAAAATACTATAAAAAATTGCACATAGAAAAAATAGTATTTTCATACTGGGCATGGGCAAATCTTAAATTAATACAATAGGGAGGGGGTTGGAATCAAAATAATTCTAAACTGTACGAATTGATTCTTGCACCACCCCAATTATAAAGATGGAGGCTTAATATTACATGAAGATAAAACTAGTTCTTGACGTGGATGACTGAAAGACCCTTTCAATTCAATAATCACATCATCAACCGATTTTATGCTTTGACAAATGGAAAGAATGATCACAACCTCTATACAATTTGTATTGCTAGAAAAGGAAGGGATAATATGTGCCCTGCAATTCACATCGATTGTTTGACAATGTATTTTTGTTCCAGGAGGGGCGCATAAGAACGCGGTTTCAACTTCAGAAAATGGGAAGACAGATTGGAAACATATTTCTCCAGCATCGTTAAGAAAATGAACGCAAACAAAGCCTTGTATTAAGAAGTCGATACATTGCAACATCATTGTTTCTCCGAGTGCCTTTTGAACATAAACGTTTGATCGATTTTTTGAACTGGTCAATTCTTTCCATGTTACAGAGCAATCACCCATCAAAGAAAGGGGCTTACCATGACAATCAGATAAAAAACAAATCGCCTTCTGAATATCTTGAACGGAATTAAAATTGTTCTGATCATTTGGATGAAAATGAAACATAATTTTAAATTCTCCGTAGCAACTCTCGATATTCCCATTGTTTTCTATACATTGCACTTCAATCGAAGAAAGGTGCGAAAAGGTACCTGAAAATGAATTTCCCTCGTTTACATCCGCCTGTTTTTCACCGTTCACAAACACAGTTAATGGATTGCCATGTCCATTATAATAATTAATGCAGATAGTGCCTCCGATTTGGCTAATTCCGTATGTAGTCCATAAAATGGTCGGACTGATTTCGCCGCAAGGTACAGAAAAATTACAACAAATTAGATCATGAAGCTGTGTGTCATCTAATTGAATTTTTTCTTTTAATTTGATGACCGTAGAGGTAGTGATCCAATCTAACACCCTCGGCACCTTTACACAATGAACGGTAGCTCTTTCATTTGACATCGGTTAATTCGCCCCCTTTCTTCAATGTAGTGCGCTTTTATATCATATGTGTATCAATACAAGAAAGAAACTACTGTCGTCCCGGACAAGAGCATAGTTTTTTGTGAAAATGGATGTTTTCTTTTAAATTATGTATTGCCTATTGATTAACGTGGTAGCCATTGTAAATTTCTTTTAACATGATAGGGCTATTAAATAATAAATGATTGAGAATTTATACCTTAAGAACATTTCAAGAGGTAAATTGGAGCATAATCTCAAATCGAAATCCCAATTGAATATATATTTTAGAGGTTACAAGAGTCTATTCATTTTTAGCAACCACGCATTTAATATAATGTAAGATTAAATTATGCTAGGAAGGAGTTGAAATTATTTTATGTGTCAGAACTCTATGGTGTCAGGAAGTTTTAGTTGTTGTGAGCCGAAAAATTTTGTGCAAGATAAAATATGTAATGATTTCCAAGTGGTAGGTATTGATGAAGCAACTGCGGAAATTCTGTATGCGACAAATCCAAATGATGTGATTTATGCATCTGGATTTGTTAAGAATACAGGACCTCTCCCAATTACTGTACAATTTGTAAAAGGGGCAGACCCAGTTACAGGTGCAGGTGGTACGGTTGTAAGAGAAACTGAAGTTCCAGTAGGAGGAGCATTTACTTTTACAATTTCACGATTTGATACAATTCGTGCATTTTCAGCTACTGCGACAGTAGATTTACCAGCGGCAGGAGAATTTTGTATAACTCCTCGCTATTCAATTAGCTAATCGTTTCATTATTTTTTTCCGTTATAAAAAGTAGGAAAATATAATGGAAGTGCGTTTTTAATTAGAAAATGTAGATTTACCTATATTAAGACGGTAAAGCGTTTATTATGAGACTATAGCGATTACAAGTGCGGGTTCCGTGTTTGTAATCGCTTTTTTGTAACTTAATTAAAATTAGAGGGATGGATGTGATTTAATCAAGGCTTATTATGTATGGATTGAACAAATGTGTGTTGATATTCTATTTTGGAATTTCAAATTTGAAAAAATGCCGAAACGCTGATGTGACTGCGTTTCGGCATTCTTAAATTCAAGTATATTTGATGTGAAGGTGATTAATTAAATCGCCAATCGAATTTCATTAACTAGTTCGATGACATGACCAAATGATACCGTTATTAAGGCCGCCACCTAAATTAAGTCCTATAGTCAAGCCATTTGCTTCATAAAACAGACCAACTGTATCGCCTGCATTTAATTGAACTTCGCCAGCTAGTGTGACGGTTCCATTTCCTAAAATTGCTCGTAAAGTTAATACTAATGCTACGTTGACATTTAATATTGGGAATAAGCCACTTATTAAATTTGTCGTTGTATTAATTCTACGAATAGTGAATGCAGGATTTACTGTTGATCCTAGTGAAAGTGATAGTGCAGCAGTGGTAGTATAGTTAATTGTTGCTTCAAAATTATATTTTCCTGTTGTTGGTACTGTGAATACTCCTGTTGTGGCATTAAAGCCAGATAATGAGAAATAAGGATCTGCTGTATTCCAGTTTGTAATCTGAGCAGATGCGTTAACATTATTAAGTTGGTTTGATGCTGAGAAACCTTCCGTAAATGCAGGTCCAGTTAATCCAGTAGGACCGGTAGCCCCAACTAAGCCGTTTAATCCAGTAGGTCCCGTAGCTCCGATAGGCCCAGTACTTCCAGTAGCGCCGTTTAATCCGTTTAATCCAGTAGGTCCAGTAGCGCCCGTAGCTCCAGTGTCCCCGGTATTGCCGGTAGCGCCATTCAATCCGTTTAACCCGGTAGGTCCCATAGCCCCGGTAGATCCAGTGTTCCCAGTACTACCGGTAGCACCGTTCAAACCATTTAATCCAGTAGGTCCAGTAGCGCCCGTAGCTCCAGTGTCCCCGGTATTGCCGGTAGCGCCATTCAATCCGTTTAACCCGGTAGGTCCCATAGTGCCGGTAGGTCCAGTGTTTCCAGTACTACCGGTAGCACCATTCAATCCGTTTAATCCAGTAGCCCCGATAGGTCCAGTGTTCCCAGTATTTCCGGTAGCACCATTCAGTCCGTTTACTCCGGTAGGTCCAGTAGCTCCGATAGGTCCAGTATTCCCAGTACTACCGGTAGCGCCGTTCAATCCGTTTAACCCAGTAGGTCCCGTAGCTCCAGTGTCCCCGGTATTTCCGGTAGCGCCATTCAATCCGTTTAACCCGGTAGGTCCAGTATTCCCAGTACTACCGGTAGCGCCGTTCAAACCATTTAATCCAGTAGGTCCAGTAGCGCCAGTAGCTCCAGTGTCCCCGGTATTGCCGGTAGCGCCATTCAATCCGTTTAACCCGGTAGGTCCAGTCGCCCCAATAGGTCCAGTGTTCCCAGTATTTCCAGTAGCGCCATTCAATCCGTTTAACCCGGTAGGTCCAGTCGCCCCAATAGGTCCAGTGTTCCCAGTATTTCCAGTAGCACCATTCAATCCGTTTAACCCGGTAGGTCCCGTAGCTCCGATAGGTCCAGTGTTCCCAGTACTTCCGGTAGCACCATTCAATCCGTTTAACCCGGTAGGACCCGTAGCTCCGATAGGCCCAGTATTCCCAGTACTACCAGTAGCGCCCGTAGCTCCAGTGTCCCCGGTATTGCCGGTAGCGCCATTCAATCCGTTTACTCCGGTAGGTCCCGTAGCTCCAATAGGCCCAGTACTACCAGTAGCGCCGTTTAATCCGTTTAACCCAGTAGGTCCAGTAGCTCCGATAGGTCCAGTATTCCCAGTATTCCCAGTATTTCCGGTAGCACCATTCAATCCGTTTAACCCAGTAGGTCCAGTAGCCCCGATAGGTCCAGTATTCCCAGTACTACCGGTAGCACCATTCAATCCGTTTAATCCAGTAGGTCCAGTAGCGCCCGTAGCTCCAGTGTCCCCGGTATTTCCGGTAGCGCCATTTAACCCAGTAGGTCCAGTAGCTCCGGTGTTCCCAGTATTGCCAGTAGCACCGTTTAACCCAGTAGGTCCAGTCGCTCCGGTAGGTCCAGTGTTCCCAGTAGCTCCAGTGCCACCAACAGGTCCACATGGTGCCCACCCGCAATCATTTGGCACCAAACCACCATTAGCCCAAGGGTTATCTATGCAATGACATGGGTAGCTATTACATTTACTACAAATTTTATGTCTAAAATAATCATTAACATTCATTATTTCACCACCTTTCTCGACTATTCTATTCAATAGACTAGAGAGAGAGAGAAGACAAGTAACTAATTAATTAAATTAAAATAGTGGTAAATAGGAAAGTTATTAGAGAAGTTTCATGTATATTAGGACCATTCGTAGAGATTCTTTAGAATGCTTAGTCAACTTCTTTTTTTAAAATTCGGGCAAAGTAATCTTTATTAAATTGGATTTTAGGGTCGTTTGGTATGAAAGTTCCTGCTAGTTCATTATGGGCATTAGCTAATTCATATTGTTTCATTCGATCGTATAGAACGCAAAGTTGGAGATGGGGTAGCCAAGTAGTAAAGATGTTATTTTGGAATGGAGCATGGGGGTGTTGTTTCGTTAGCAGCGCTTGTTCGTACCAGTGAATAGCTTCAAGATTTTTAAACTGTTCCATAAAGTGAAAACCGAGTCTACAACATGCTTCTGGACGAGGAATATCATATTCAAAGGTTCTTAAAATGGCGCTCAGTTTATTTTCTTTATTGTTTAAATGAGTATAACAATCTGCTAGTTTAAAGCAGGCACGAATGTTATCTTCAACCCAACCTAACCCCGAGGTTAAAAACTGTTCGTAGTAAAAAGTGGCTTTTTCATATTGCGCATGGTCAAAAAGTTCATTTGCGTAATAGAAAATATCTCGAGGTGACAATTCTTCGCCAGAAGTTACTAAATGATTGTAAATTTCTATATTTCGATTATGATCATGACTAAGCGGTAAATGGCTCACGGCAACATCGCTTTGAACGATATTTCCGCCAACTTCTAAATACTCGTGGACAGCACCAATCCACCTAAATTGTTTTGCTCTTTTAACAATACGATTTCTCCTAAGAAGAGAATTTACATTTCCTTCTTCATCAAAACTTAAATGATAGTTCATAGACACAGCATCTATATCGGATGTTATTGATTCTTTTAATGCTTTGAACTTTTTTTGATCTTCCTCTGAGAATACATCATCTGCATCGAGCCACAAAATATACTCTTTCGTTGCTTGTTGAAAAGAAAAATTTCGTGCTGCTGCAAAATGATTAATCCATTGAAAGTCAAAAATACGATCCGTGAATTGCCCAACTATGTCTTTTGTATTATCAGTAGAACCAGTATCAACAATATTAATTTCATCTACTAAATCTTTGACGGAAGCAAGACACCTTCTAATGACATCTTCCTCATTTTTAACAATCATACATAAACTAATGGTAATCAACTTGTACCCCTCCTAAAATAATCCTTGTAGTATATGTTAATTTGAGGGATTTGTTAGGATATAAAAAGATTTTTGTTCTTTAACTGGATTGAACCGAATGGTCTTTCTATTACAAATAAATATGAAGGGACAAATAGTAGTACAGTATTAATTATTTTTTAAAGATAAAAATTCAAAATAATAAAGTTTGCATGTAAAAACCAGCATCAAATGACCTAATTTGATCTATCTGAATGTTTCGAAAAAGGTATTCATTTGTTATTTAATCAAAAATAGCTACAAAAAGTATTAGAATTTAAGAAACTTGACCGATAAAAAGGATGAACGGTATTTATCATTTGAAAGGGCAATCAAAAAGAACTTTGCCAACAAGCATCTAAAGCTATATTGAAAAAGGAGTACCATTGCATGAAAATTTTATTTAGAAGTCTTAAAAGTAAGTTGTATATTGCATTTGCACTTGTATTAATTATTCCAGTTGTTTTAGTAGGGAGTCTTTCTTATTTATCAGCAAAAGATTCCATAAAAGAGGAAATCCTTTTTAGTGCCGATGAAAGTGTGAAAGTTTTAAATGCACAAATAGATAAAACGATGAATGAAAAAATAAATCAAATAGGTATTTTCCAAGAGGAAATTAATTCTTCCAGTTATGGTGAGGGGGAAGCGTATTTAAGATCATCGTTATCTCGTTATATTAAGTTAAACACGGATGTATTAAGCATCTATGTTGGTACGACAGAAGGGGAGTTCATTCAAGAGCCAAAATTGGTGACGGATGCTAGTTATAACCCTGTGGAAAGAGATTGGTATAAACAGGCTGTTGAACATCAAGGTGAGCCATTTATTACAGAGCCTTATTTAGGTAAAGGTACTGGAGAAATGATCGTTACCATTGCGAGGCAGTTAAAAGACTGTTCTGGGGTTGTAGCGGTTGATATTAAACTAACAGACTTACAAACTGTTGCTGAATCGATTAATATTGGGAAAGAAGGATATCCTTCTATTTTTGATATCAATACAAAAGTTATTTCACATCCAACGTTACCTGGGGGAGAAGAAGTAAAAGAGAGCTTTTTAGAACCGATGTATGAGTCAGAATCTGGTACATATGATTATGAATATTTAGGGGATCAGCGAATATTACTGTTTACAACAAATGAGTTGACAGGTTGGAAAGTTACGGGGACAATTTTTTCAAACGAAATCGATGAATCGGCAGCATCTATTTTATATACAACATTACTTGTATTAGCCATTTCGATTGTTCTAAGTACGATTGCCGTTCATTTTGTTGTAAGAGGAATTATTCGACCGATTGATAAACTAAAAGAGAGTGCTGTAACAATTAGTAAAGGGGATTTGACTGAAACACTAACAATTACCTCAAATGATGAGATTGGCCAATTAGGACAAGCATTCAATGAGATGCAAAATAATTTGCGAACACTTATACAAAAGGTGGAAGTAAATGCAGAAGAAGTGGCATCTTCAGCTGAGGAACTAACGGCCAATGCGGATCAAACGAGCTTGGCAACGGAGCAGGTAGCTATTGCGATTCAAGAGGTTGCTAGTAGTGCGGATACGCAAACAACGAATATAGGCAAGAATGCGGAATCTTTAAGTGAAATATCAAAAGCAATTCTTCACATTGCAGAAATATCTTCTACTGTAACGGACCTTTCACAAAACGCTACCGTGCAGGCAGATGAAGGTGGAAAAGCAGTACAAGATACGAAGGAACAAATGAATTCAATCCATTTATCGGTTTCAGATTCAAATGCAAAAATTCAAACATTGCATGAACGTTCACAACAAATTACGTCGATTTTAGATGTGATTACAGACATTGCGGATCAAACGAATCTTCTTGCACTAAATGCTGCAATTGAAGCGGCAAGAGCTGGCGAGCATGGGAAAGGTTTCGCTGTAGTTGCGGATGAAGTGCGTAAACTAGCAGAGCAATCTCAACAATCTGCAAAACAAATTTTCGAATTAGTGAACGGTATTCAAGTTGATACGGAACAATCTGTACGCATTATGGCTCAAGTGACAGAAGACGTACAAAGTGGTTTACGCGTATCGGATGAAGCCATCGCTAAGTTCCAAGTCATCATGACGAGTATGCGAGAAATTACTCCGCAAATGGAAGAAGTATCTTCTGCGTCAGAACAGATGTCGGCAAGTGTGCAAGAAGTTACCGCGATTACGGAAGATTTAGCATTCTCAGCAAAGGAAAATGCTGCGACATCAGAAGAAGTGGCTGCTTCAACAGAGGAGCAATTAGCTTCTATGGAAGAAATTAATGCATCTGCGGGGTCACTTTCTAATATGGCGGATGAGTTAAAATCGCTTATTAATCAGTTTAAATATTAACTTGATTCAGCGGGGTTCAAACCCCGACTGAATCAAGTTAAGCCCCGGCGGATGTCACAGATTTTTTAGGGGGTAGGAAGTCAGCTTAAAAACGTCACATCGTGTGACAACGGCTGACTGACCCACGTCCTGTGGGCCCTCGAAAAAATCTGGACGCAATTACGCCAAGGCGTAATTGATATAAAAAAGATGGTTGAAGTTCATTTACTTCAACCATCTTTTTACTTGAAATAATGCGGATATAAGTTTTTATGCGAGCTAATCCAATCGCGCATTTCCATAATCATTTCTTCATAACTCGGTACGGAAAACGAAAAATCTTGACGAGAGTTCAGTAATGTTTTGTCGATTTGTACGGTAGAAGAGGGGAGAATCGTTATTTTATTATCCTTTAAATATCCGTTGAAAAGTTGCAGTAAATCATATTTGTTTATACTTGTGGCATTGGCGAGATGGTACAGTCCAGTTAGATCATCTGTAGTGGCTTTTTCAATTGCTTTTGCTAATGTAAGTGTCGTGACACCGTTCCAAATCGCACCAGTATAGCCGTGAATTGTACCTGATTGTTTCATAAACCAATTCAATAAACCAATGCCATTTTTCTTCATGTCTGGACCGATAATTGAATTTCTAAATGTTAAATGCCTTCCACAATCCACTTCTCCTAAGCTCTTCGTGCGGTCATATAGCGTTTCGCCATCATGTATACTATTTTCATCATAAGGAGCGGCTTTTCCTGAAAAAACACAATCCGTACTTAAATGAATGAGCTTTGTATCGGTATCATTTAATAGATGGACGATTGCATGTGGCAAATAACTATTCAAATAGATTGCTTGATGCGGATTGTTATTACATGCTTCATTTAAAACACCAATGCAATTAATGACCACATCATAATGACCCAACAGCAGTGTCCGTAAAAAAGTAGGTTCCATAATATCTCCCGTCACGAAATCGTGAAAAGGGAGGGGGGTGCGCGAGTAAGTCGTGACGTGATGTCCTTGCTCACGTAAGTAATAGGTAATCGTATGACCGGCCATACCAGTTGCACCAAGCACTAGAAACTTCATCATTTTCCGTCCTTCCATTTTTGTAATTCGTCTTGAATGTATGGAAGTTTTAATAGTTTTACTTTTATTTCTTCGATGGAAAGAATTTTTGTATTCGTAGAATTGTATTCATCGGTTAATGTAATTTTTGGAGAACCTACTTCAAGATACTTGCCATAGTTTAAATCGCGATTATCTGCAGGAATTTTATAAAAGTTACCGAGGTCGATTGCTTTTGCGGCTTCTTCTTTTGTTAAAAGGACTTCGTATATTTTTTCTCCGTGACGGGTGCCGATAATGTCGATTTTATTTTGTGCATGGAATAATTCAAGAAGGGCTTGCGCTAAATGAGTGATCGGTGCAGCGGGCGATTTTTGGACCATAATGTCGCCATTTTCCGCGTGAGAGAAGGCGTATAAAACGAGTTCAACTGCTTCATCAAGACTCATCATAAAACGTGTCATATTAGGGTCTGTAACGGTTAATGATTTACCAGCTTTTATTTGTTCAATGAAAAGAGGGATGACGGAGCCGCGCGATGCCATTACATTGCCGTATCTTGTACCGCAAATGAGTGTTTGGTCCGATGAGAGCATTCTCGATTTGGCGATAAACGTTTTCTCCATCATCGCTTTTGAAATACCCATTGCGTTTACCGGGTAGGCCGCTTTGTCGGTAGAAAGGCAAATTACTTTTTGTACCCCTGCTTGAATCGCTGCAGTTAATACATTTTCGGTGCCAAGAACATTTGTTTTTACCGCTTCAAGGGGGAAAAACTCGCAAGAAGGGACTTGCTTTAGGGCCGCAGCGTGAAAAACGAAATCTACATGATACATTGCGTTATGGATGCTTTGTATATCTCGTACATCGCCAATGTAAAATTTGATCTTATTATTTTGATATAAAGTTCGCATATCATCTTGCTTTTTTTCATCGCGGGAGAAAATCCGGATTTCTTTAATGTCGGTACATAAAAAACGTTCCAATACCGCATTGCCAAATGATCCAGTACCACCTGTGATGAGTAAAATTTTATCTTTGAACATCGTCATTTTATGTTCCACCTCTTAAATGCGTGGGCGTTACTTAAGCCCCCTTTGATGTAAATCGGATTCGGAGTTTTCTCGCGGAAAGTTATACCAATAAGCTAATATACCAGTGTATTTGCTTGACGGATTTTTCTCCATGAGCATGCGATTAAAATCCCAATCTCCCGCGATATCGCGTCTTGTTGTAAATTTCGCATCCCCGATAAAACTTCTTCGGATAATTTTAAATTGACCTGGTAATGAATAACAATTGGATTCATCTTTGAAAAATGAATAGCCCGCTTTCACGTACATATTGTAATAGTAAATGTCATATGTTCCATCGACTTGTGCCAACACATCGCGAATCGCCGGTAAGTAATGGTCATCACTATCAATGATTGCGATATAATCACCCGTTGCTTCTGCAATACATCGATTGTACGATTCACTCGCGCCTAAATTGGTCCCATTTTCTAAAATTTTTAACACAGGAAAATAACGTTGATAGTCTTTTAATATAGCAAGTGTCGCATCTGTGGAGCCGTCATCACAGACGATAATTTCATAAGCATATTCTGGTGGAATACTATTAAGCATCGTCACAATCCAATCCCCACTATTGTAAGCAGGCGTTAAAAAACTAATTTTCAATTATAACCCTCCAATCTGTATTCATTTTTTGTTCAGTAAATGTAATGGGCGTTAAGTACGCTAGTCAAAACGAATTCTGAATGAACGCAAAATGCTTTCTCATACAATATGCATGAAAATAAGTTGCTCGTAGGCTACTGTTCATTTAGAAATGAGAGATTTAAAGGGATTTTTTTGCCGAAAGTAAGAGATGGAAATGATGTATGAAATGAGAGGGAAATAGGTGAATAAATCATGTCAGAAGCCGTTCACATTCTATATCGAAAGAACATATTTTAAATCAATGACTTTTATATGGGGGATATTATGTCAAAAAAAATCGCTTTTATTTGTAGTGTGGAATCATATAAACTTTCTGAAGCTCATTTTTTCAAAGATCTTTGTCTTGTCCCGATTTTACTTGGAAAATATTTAAATTACGATGTAAGTATTTTAACGACTGAATTAAATGAATCTGTACTTCATCAAACATTTCCTTCCGTTAAATTCGAACATATTCCTTTTGAAGGTAATTTTGAGGCAAATATGAATGCTTACTTAATGGAACATGCGCAAGAAATTGATATTGCCTTTGCTATTGGTCCATATCCATCCTATTTATCTATGCTCAAAACATATAAACACTATAATCAAAATGGTAAAATTTACATGAAACTGGATGTCAATCGCTATTGGTTGAGCCGATTAATGACGTATTCTTACTTTGAAGAGTTGCTTCAAGTTTGTGATTTGGTTACTTCTGAATGTGAATCGATTCAAACAGAGATTAATAGCGTGTTGAATGTAGATGTCAAACTCATTCCAAATGGGTATTATGAATATTTTCCGACGGAGCCCGTAGCTTTTGATCAGAAAAAAAATAGGATTTTAACAGTGGGTCGGTTAGATGCGCCAGAAAAACAAATCAAGTTTGCTGTGAATGCTTTTTTAGCAGCGGAACTTGAGGATTGGGAGTTTCGGTTAGTTGGTTCCATGTCAGACCAGTTCAAACAGGAATTAAATGCAATGCTAGAAGGGAGCCCTCATGCAAAACAAGTTGTTATTGTAGGACCCATTTATGATAAATATTTGTTAGAGCAAGAGTATCGGCAAGCGAAAATATTTTGCCTCACATCCACGGTAGAATGCTATGCACATGTGTTCGCGGAGGCGGCTAAAAATGGGTGTTATATTATTTCTACAAATGTAGACGGAGCTTACGATATTACAAAAAATCAACGCTTCGGCAAAATTCATCCAATATATGATTGGGAAAATATCGGGCGAGAAATGAAACGCGCGGCAGCACAAGAAGTAGTTCTTGCAAATACATGCGAGGAAATCCAAAAGTTTGCGAGAGCAGATTTGAACTGGGAAGTGATTGTGAAGAGAATCGCGGATTTGTTAGACGAGTGATAATACGCTTTTAGGTGCAAATATTTTAACGAGCATACTCCAATTAACGAGAGTCCACGTTAATTGGAGTAGTAATGTCTATATTTCAAATAAATTTGCAGTGTCAGTGCAATGCTCATTAAAGCAATGATTAGTAGTAAAATACTTTCAACATTATTCAAATTAAACCTATAAAGTATACCCAAGAAAATGACACAAATGAGCGAGTTGAGACCGAATAAAAGCCCCCAAATAACAAGCTTAAATTTTCGATAAGATTTAGAACCAGTCAAATACTTCATATAAAAGAAACAGACGCAACCTATGCTTACTATTATCAATAATGACTTTATGAAGGATAATGTTAAGGGAATAGGCTCTTCCCAAGGCATTTCAGTAAAAAGAACATTTGAGAAATTGGTCAAATTGAAAACAACGACACAAAGAAGAACATATAAAAATAAAATCTATTCTGCTAAATAAATCATTCGAAATAGAAGCTGTTTCATCATTTATCTTCCTCTACTTTCATAGGTAATCTCTATAAATAAATGACGGAAAATACTGGTAGAGGTTCCGAATGATACGGAACTTTTTTGTGCTATGTTGTAAAATACAATAGGTACACTAATAATATGGAAATAACGGGTATATTCGAGGGGAAAAGAATGATTTAGATGACTCTCATTCTTATTTAAGCTAGTAATGAAAGGATGGAAAGATGAAAAAACGTAAAGGTAAAAATGTAACGATTGTTTTGGGATTATGTATCGTAATGATTGCTTTCATTTGGTTCAATAATACAAGTCAATTTTATTCAAAAGATACGAACTATAAAATTTTGGCGCATCGAGGACTGGCTCAAACGTTTGATATATCAATAGTGGAAAGTGATACGAATACAGCTGAAATCATTTATCCACCAGAGCACCCTTATTTAGAAAATACAATTTCCTCAATGAAAGCTGCGTTTGATCATGGAGCGGATGTAGTAGAATTGGACATTAAATTAACGAAGGATCGCCAGCTTGCTGTTTTTCATGATTTCACATTAGAATATCGCACAAATGGAAACGGCAAAATCAAAGATTATACGATGGAGGAATTAAAGAAGCTAGACATTGGCTACCGGTATACAGCGGATAAGGGCATTACTTTTCCGTTTCGCGGTCAAGGTATTGGGATGATGCCTAGCTTAGATGAGGTATTTGCTGCTTTTCCAAATCAAGAGTTTCTTATCCATGAAAAAGATGGCGATATGGAAACGACGAAAGTATTGTGGGATAACTATTTAAGCGAAATGTCTAAAAATCAATTGAATCAAATAACCGTCTATGGTGATGGAGACAGTGAAGGATTTAACTATTTACAATCAAAGCATAGTAACATGAAGCTGTTAACGAATGATAGGATGAAAAATGCACTTTTAAAATATGAATTAATCGGTTGGACGGGTTATATACCAAAAGAATTGCATAATATGGAGTTGCACCTACCTTTGAATTATGCAAAATATTTATGGGGTTGGCCAAATAAATTTGTGGCTCGAATGGAATCTGTTAATACAAGAGTTGTAATTGTTGAAGGAAATGGGAAATGGTCGGAAGGATTTGACACAAAAGCCAGCCTTAAAAAAATTCCAGCAGGTTATCAAGGATATATTTGGACAAATCGAGTAGATAGGATTACTAAGTAATTTTCGAACAGGTGTATACCGAGTGTACTAGCAAATTCAATCCGAAATGATTCACATGGACTGGATCAATCATGCTATAATAGTCTTAACACTTTGATTTGAATTCTAATAATTCAATATATATTGAACTAACTATTTGTTTTATGAAGTAATACTATAGACCCTATCATCCATTAAAATCAAGTAGATTGTGATGGTAGGACAAATTGTAGGCTTCTTAAGTAAATTTTATTTAGCTAAAAGATGCGTAAAAAAATGAGAAAATCAGATTCCATTTAGGGGGATATTAAATGTTGACAATGTTTCAATCTAAAAAAGAGGATATTGAACAATTTAAATTAAAGATTGATGAACTTAATGCAAAACTTGATACAAAAGACAATGAATTTCAAATCTTTTTAAATGAATTACATAAGGAACTAATTGATACAATCGAACAACATGATAAAGTAAATGATCAACATACGATTTTAGGCGAAATGGTAGGGCAAATTTTAAAAGAGTTTAATAAAGTTGAACAAAGTACGGTTCAATCGACAATGATTTCTGATCGTGCCCTAAGTAATGGCAGCACACTTTTATCTTCATCGGCTGAAATGGTTTCGTTATCTGAAAGTAGTAAAGAAGCAGTGCATGATGTGGAGCGCTTAATAGATTCATTAGGACTGCAATCAGAGAAAACATCAGCGAGCATGGGGGATTTAAGCGAACGTTCAAAACAAATTACAGAAATTGTCCAAGTAATTGGCGATATTTCCAATCAAACAAATTTATTAGCATTAAATGCCTCGATTGAAGCAGCGCGAGCAGGGGAACATGGGAAAGGTTTCTCAGTTGTTGCAGAAGAAGTAAAAAAATTGGCTGAAAGTACAAAAACAAGTACAGAAGATATCGCAAATTTAACGAAACAAATCGAACAACAAATTGCTCAAGCCTATACAGACAATAAAAATAATATGCAATTAGTAACAGAAGGCATTACGAAAAGTGCATCTACTTCATCGCAAATTGATCATTTATTACAAATTATTTCGAACGTCCAATTGGGTGTGAGTGAGCTACTTGCGTTTATAAAAGAACAAAAAACATCAAGTGAAGATGTCATGAATAAATTCAAAACGACAACGGCACTTTTCAATGACACGAATAAAGTACTTACAAATCATATCGACGAGTCCGAAATTGTAACAGGAAAATTATTGCAAGCAGTGGATCAAGTGAAGAACTATACGAAATAATATCGCACGGGATGTACAATCAATAATTCCTATTGTCAAACTAGTAATAGACTTTCACGATGGAATTGTTGTACATGTCTCGCACACAAAAAACCTTTGGATAAAATATCCAAAGGTTTTTATATATACATTATTAAGATACAGTTACAGCTTCATTTTGGTTAGCTGGCACGGCAACCGGTCCCATTGCATTTGTAATAATTTGTTTAATATCTTCAAGAGTCGCCTTGCGTGGGTTTGTTGCAGCGCAAACGTCTAACATCGCATTTTTAGCTAAAATTTCGATGTCTTCGTCTTTAACACCAAGCTCGCGGAAGCCACTTGGAATATTTAAGTCTTGTGCTAACGCTTCAATTGCTAAAATCGCTTCTTCAGCAGCATCGCGTTTGCTTAGTCCGTCAATGTTTGCACCTAATAATTCTGCAATTTTAGCAAAGCGTTCTGTGCGTGCAGTTATGTTGAAACGGCAAACATGTGG
The DNA here is from genome assembly GCF_038005225.1 of Solibacillus sp. FSL K6-1523. Taxonomy (NCBI): domain Bacteria; kingdom Bacillati; phylum Bacillota; class Bacilli; order Caryophanales; family Caryophanaceae; genus Solibacillus; species Solibacillus sp. FSL K6-1523. The sequence goes on along the minus strand of NZ_JBBOSU010000001.1, from coordinate 2,379,788 downwards.
TAATAAAATCGCGTTACATACACCATGTGGTAGGTTATAGAAGCCACCTAATTGATGGGCAATGGCATGTACATACCCTAATGATGCGTTGTTGAACGCCATTCCTCCTAAAAATTGTGCGTAAACCATTTGCTCACGTGCCTCTAAATCAGCACCGTTTGCATAGGCGCGCGGTAAATATTCTGGAATTACTTGGAGTACTTTTTCAGCACAAGCATCTGTAATTGGTGTTGCATTCGTTGAAACAAATGCCTCGATTGCATGTGTTAATGCATCTAAGCCAGTTGCTGCTGTTAGTGCTGGTGGTAAACCAACCATCAATTCAGGATCATTAATCGACACAAGAGGGGTAACATGTTTGTCGACAATGGCCATTTTTACTTTACGCGCTGTATCCGTAATAATTGTAAAGCGCGTCATTTCGCTCGCTGTACCAGCAGTTGTATTGATGGCAATTAGCGGAACTAATGGATTTTGTGTTTGATCTACGCCTTCATAATCATGAATGCGCCCACCATTCGAAGCAATAATACCGATACCTTTTGCTGCATCGTGTGCACTGCCGCCTCCAAGCGAAACGATTGAATCACAGTTCTCGGCAACATAAACCGCGATACCTTCTTCAACGTTTTTGTCTGTTGGATTTGGTTCTGCTTTCGGGAAAATTGCTACTTCAATACCAGCAGCTGTAATGATATTAGCAATTTGTTGTGAGAGACCTAATTTGTGTAAGCCCTCATCTGTTACGATCAATGTCTTTTTCACTTCTAAATCGTTTAGTTTGTTACCAACTTCTTGAATTGCACCTGCTCCAAATAAGTTTACTGATGGCATGACAAATTGCTTTAGAACGTCTGACATGTTTCCAACCCCTTTTTCAATGTTAGATATTGCTTGAATGGCGATGAATCACCTTTCGAAACTTATCTTATTCTATTTATTTTGGAAATACAATTGAAAATCTTCCAAAAAATTGTAAAGATTTCGTGAACGTTATTGTAGAAAATTTTATCAATTTTGGTATATTCACTAATAACCTACTAAAAATATGAGAGTGGAACTATTTAATAGAAGGAATTGTTTTTCTAAGAAAATGATGAATTAAGAACGAGACAACACTAAAATCTTTTATTGAATTGAATTGAATTTGTGCGTTCTTTTGAAATGAATTACATTGGAATCTTTATTAAGGGCAGAGAAATCGGCTAGTTACTGAAGAGATTTGGCGAGTAAAACGTGGTTTGGCTAGTAACGCTTGGAAAGTGGCTAGTTTTAACTGGTTAATGGCTGTATAAGTTAAACAAGAGGTTCTATCCTTATTATGTAAATATTTCAATAAAACTTCTAATAAAGTATTTGCTAGTTTAGGCTGGCTAAGCACATGAGGCGCACAGACAATGTTTGCACAAATCTGTACGACTCATCTGTGTGCGCATGTAGGAAGGGCAGCTCTATATAAAGTTTTCCGTCCTAAAAAATCTCCCTCAATCGAGTGCGTCGCTGCCATGGGAGACGACGTATTCTTAGTCAGATTTTCATTTAAATAGGATGCTGGTTTCATAAGTTCAACATATATAGTTTACGCAAATGTTTGGCTATTTCCGGCAGATAAACAGATAAATCTATTGAAGAATTTGCTGTCTCCCATAGCAAGACTTACAACATAGCCATGCACACATTTTAATGAGGAGCCTTAAGTACATTTCTTTTTCTAGTTGAAATTATAAATATTTGAAACGTTTTCCCCAGTTCAAACATCTAACCTATACATAACAGAAAAGAAGGTGACAACTGTGTTCGCAATGTCTTTATTAGCAAAGGCTAAAAAGGGGAATGATCAAGCATTTCTACAACTCATACAAAACGAAAAAGTAAAGCTTTACAAAATGGCGTATATTTACATGAAAAATGAAACGGATGCACTTGATGTCGTACAAGAAACAATTACGAAAGCGTTAAACAATATTCAGACGGTTAAAAATGAACAATATTTTTCGACATGGCTCTTAAAGATCTTAATTAATACCGCACTTGAAACACTTCGTAAAAGCCAAAAAGTCATTTACATGGAGGAGCAATTTTTCGAACAGGGAGAAGCATTTTCTATTGACGAAAAAATCGATTTATTGCAAGCGATTGAGCAGTTAGACGAGAAATATAAAACAGTTATTTTATTAAGATATTATCGAGATATGCAAACGAAGGATATTGCATCGTTACTGGAATGCCCAGAAGGTACAGTTAAAACGAATTTGCATAGGGCGTTAAATGAGTTAAGGAAGCATTTTACAAAAGGGGGTAAAGTGTATGGAGAACAATATTAAAAAATCATTGGATTCTATTGATGTGCCGCTAGACAAGCTTGATGATGCCATTTTAAAAGGTATTCATTCGCAACAAAAGAAGCGCAAATTCCCTATTAAAAAAGGGATGTTAATGATACTTGCGAGTGGTGTACTCATCTTATGTTCAGGGTTTATTTCCCCTAAAGTTGCTACGGTGCTAGCGAATGTCCCACTAATTGGCTTTATGTATTCCATTGAGGAGCATGATGCGGGTCTGTATGATGCACTTTCAGATGATAATAAAGTAGTGTTGAATGAAACCGTTACAAGTAGCGGCATCCCTTTTACAATAGAAGAAGTTGTTTATGATGGTGCCCGTTTAAATATAATTTTTACTATGCCAGAATATGGTGATGTGTATCCATTAACAATTTTAGTGGACGGAGAAAGAATAAATAACAGTGAAAGTTTGCGTGAACTAGATGGGGACGGGGTATTTCGTGGATTGTGGGAAATCCAAGCAACCGAGCCGTTACCTGAAGCTTTCGACTTAACAATTAAAATACATCAAATTGATCATACAAAAGGAGATTGGCAATTCACAACACCAATTCAAAAGGTGAATAATGAAAGTAAGGAGCTTGCTGCTGGTCAAAAGGGGATAGTGGATGATATTGAATTTACTATGGAAAGTGTAGTGACTTCTACAACAATGACAATGGTAGAAGTCAGGTTTAATGAAGATTATAATAAATTATTTTCCGAAAATAGAGCGATTCATCCTACATTTGTAGACCAAAATAATAATCCGCTAGCAGTGCTTAATGCATCAGGTAGCGGAGATGAAAATGGGTTGGTGTATAAGTATTTACTAAATCCGTTAGCAGATGATGTGACTAATATTCAACTGATTTATTATTTCATACCAAATTTGAATAATCAGATTGAAATGAAAGAGCCGATACCGAAACATTTACCACAGCGGATCTCTTTAGGGGAAGCTGGTTATCTTATTATTTCAAATATAGCAAATGATGGGATAGAGTCAACAATGACATTAACAGTAGAAAGTGATATTCCATTTGACCATAACTTCACACCGGGCTTTGTCGATATTAGGAATACAGAAGGTGAGAGCCTTGTGACAGATTATATCCATGCAGTTGCACCAAATGAATATAAATTAACATATCAAAATAATGTAGGTAAAGCATATATCCATACACGTCAGCTACCACAAATACAGGTGGAAGAAACTGCAAAAGTGATGATTCCAATTCAGTAGGAGATGGGGGGATAATTTACATTCAGTGCATGTAAAATACAAGAAACCGGACTTGCATATATGAGATTAAGCAAGTCCGGTTCTTATTTAATGAAAGCTCCCACAAGTTGGGAGTTCAGTTAAAACCTTTCGACTTATACTTGCGGTATAAATTATACAGTAGCGCCAATATAATGAACGCAATTGTTCCCTTGATCGAAAATCTTGCTATCTCTAGAACATAGTCAAATAAATCTTTTTCATAACTCGAATACATACCCTGTGAATTTCTTACAGAAACAGATTTATTTATAAATAAGATTCCAATAGCAAGCGAGCATATAAAACCATAAATGCTTGATTTAACAAGTAGTTTTTCCAAAAATCACACTTCCTTTAACGGATGGGTGGAAACATCTTTAACAATACTTAATCCTGCTTGTTATTTAATAATTGTTCCACCTTCTTTTGTAAATCTTCTATTTTATATTGTTGATTTAGAAAAATTGTGATTAGCAAGGCTAAAAAGAATGCACTAAAAATAATGAGAACCCAAATATTCCCTAAAATTAAATCTAGGAAGAAAAATGAAAAAACTGAACAAATAACAATACAGGTAAAAAATGTGCCAATAAAATCTTTCAATTTTAACAAACCCCTTTCTATAAATAACGAATCTCCATATTCTTGTTTATCAATTTACTCAAATCCTCTAATTGTTGATTTCCTTCTAATCTATGCATATATTTTAACATAAATTTTCAAATTTCCTTTTAAAAATGAAGTGCGCTTGTTAATAAGTAATTGCTCATAAAATATTTAGAAGTACAAAAACTTCTGTTTTAAATTCCACAATTTACAATAATTATGAAACTATTCTTTGCTACATTCGTATAATAATTAATTATGAAAAAAGTGGGTGGAAATTTGAAAGTAGAACGTGTGGATCTGATGGACGCATTAAGGGGTTTTGCACTAATTGGTATTTTGTTAGCAAATATGCTTCATTTCCAATTTGGTTCATCAGGCGCAGAAATTATTGAATCGGCAAATGCGCTGAATAAAGTAAGTTATTACTTTGTGAAAATTGTAATAGAAGGTTCAGTTTATCCGATTTTTGGTTTTGTGTTTGGTTATGTTTTGATAAAGATGATTGAATCACGTGAGAATGCCGAGTTAAAGTATAAAAATATTGTATTTCGACGGGCAGTGGGACTATCGATTTTAGGAGCTTTGCATCTTACACTTTTATGGGAGGGCGATGTGTTATTAACATATGGCTCAACGCTGTTCGTTTTATTATTGTTTTTCTTAAAGCGTCGCGTCAAAACATATTTTGTGTGGGGGATCATTTTAACAGCTATTCTCGGAGTGGGTGCCTTCTTTGGCAGCAATTTTGTACAACTCATGAAGCCTTTAACCGCGGCGGAAATCATGATTTATCAGGAAGGTACATATGTAGAAATATTGACGCAACGAGTGGGTGAGATAATCGGTGGTGGTGGCATTGGATTAGTTTTCACACTACTTATTATATGGATTGCCTTTTTAATTGTCAGCTTCCTTGCAGTAGGTCCATTCGTATTGTTTGGGATGGGTATGGCGAAAAAGGACGCGTTTATACAGTTGGAAAAGGGGCTACAATCATATAAGAAGGTGGCGCTACTTGTACCAGTAGGGTTATTACTAAAAGGGAGCATTATTTTTGATACGCCATTTAGCTTATTTATGTATTCGGCAGGGACGTATGTGTTAGCGATTGGTTATATTGCTTTATTTGCATGGCTATTTAACCGCTATCAAACGCAAATGAATCATTATTTTGCCCCAATCGGGAAATTATCGCTCACGAACTATTTAATGCAAACGATTATTTGTACGACGATTTTTTATGGTTACGGATTCGGATTGTTTGGGAAATTAGGTGTATTTGTTGGAATCCTTTTATCAATCATCATCTATGGGATTCAGTTAAAGATCAGTCAGCTCTATTTAAAACGCTTTTCAATCGGACCGGTAGAAATGATTTTAAGGTCGTTTGTTTATTTGAGAAAACCACGGAAAGTAAATTGAACTTAAAGTGAAATAGAATGTTAATAAATACAAAATGCCGAAACGTTTATTCATTAGCGTTTCGGTATTTTTATTGTTTTTAATATATGATTTAGGTTTAATTAACTACTAAAACGGTAATGAGTAATTATATAATACTGGTTCTTAAATAGTAGCTAGTATAATCCAATAGATTGAAATCCATACAAATGAAGTTCATAAAACTACTAACTTTTAGCGGTTATTGCACAAGAGTAGGGGGAAATCATATGCCAAAAGAATCAATTCAATTCGAAGTAACTTCACTATCACACTTAATGAGCCCATTGGATGAATTAAATAAGCCAAAAGAGGCGTTGATACAGGAATTAGAAGATTTGAAGTATGCACTGGACCAATCCTCTATTGTTGCAATTACAAATCAAAGAGGAATAATCTTCTATGTAAATGATAAATTTTGCGAAATATCGAAGTATAAGAGGGAAGATTTAATCGGACAAGACCATCGCATTTTGAATTCAGGCTACCATCCAAAGGAATTTTTTAAAAAGGTTTGGGCAACAATTGGATCAGGAAAGATTTGGAGAGGAGAAATACGAAATCGGGCTGGTGATGGTTCATTTTACTGGGTAGATACGACAATTATCCCTTTTTTAAATGAGCGTGGAAAGCCGTATCAATATGTATCAATCCGAAATGATATTACGATTCGGAAAGAAATAGAGGAAGAAATGCGAAAAAATGAAGATAAATATCGTTTGATTACAGAAAACTCATCGGATTTAATTTCAATTGTTAGTAGAGCAGGGTACTTTCAATATATTTCTCCTTCTCATCGGAAAGTATTAGGCTACGGTATGCTTGATCTGGCAGATAAACAACTATTGCAATTTGTACATGAAGAGGATCGAGAAATATTATTTACGGAATTAGCTTTAGTAGCTGAAAAAATAAAGGAATTTTCTCAGTTAGAGTTTCGAATTAAAACGAATAGAAATACGTATAAGGATATCGAAACAAGCATCAATCCAATTATAGACAAGGACGGGCATATTGAAGACTTCGTTTTCGTCATGAGAGACATAAGTGAGAGGAAAAAGTCAGAGAAAATGATTTACCATTTAGCTTACCACGATTCTTTGACAGGTTTACCAAATCGCAGACTTTTTATGAAACAGCTTCAAGGAGAAGTTGAAAAAGCGAATCGCTGTTCTTCCAAGCTCGCTGTCATGTTTGTAGATTTAGATTATTTTAAATTTATAAATGATTCATGGGGACATGATGTAGGGGATCTCGTATTAATTGAAGTGGCCCGGCGACTGAATAACTCCACTCGCTCTACGGATTTAGTTGCTCGATTAGGTGGAGATGAATTTGCAGTGTTGTTAACGGACATTTCGATTGAAGAGCTAGAGCTGCTAGCAAAGCGAATCCATTCAAATTTTGAAAAATTATTACCATTTATTAAATCTCAATATCAACTTTCATGTAGTATTGGCATTGCTGTTTTTACCCACACAGGTGAAACGGCAGATGAACTATTAAATAAAGCGGATCTCGCACTTTATTCTGTTAAAGAGAATGGGCGAAATGGTTATTCATTTTTTAGAAGGAAATGAAGGAAAGATATAATGCGCACCGAAAGCATAAATAATAAAGAGGAATGAATTTAAAAAAATCATTCCTCTTTATAGTAATTAATTCTCATAACCAGATCTAAATCAATACAACTATGATTTATTGACTTGTATAACTAATTGATCTAATTTATGTGCAACTTGATCTAAAGATAAAGTCGTTTCACTTAGTACTTGTGTAGTGGCACTTTGCTGTTCGGATGCCGCCGAAATACCTTCTATATTTGCTAAAGAGTGATGAATGGATTGTGTTATTTCCTCAATCAAAGTATTGGTTAAATTTGCTTGCTCTAGTAAAATAGTTGTTGCTTCTGAGACATCATCAATTTCTTTTTCAACTTCGATTGTTGCCTGATGGATGGAATCAAATGCCTTTTCACTCACGAGTATTTTTTCCGTACCTTTATCAATTTCTTGCATGCCGCTACCCATCTCATTCGCCACTTCTTTAATTTGCGCTTGAATAGAGCCAATGACTAATTGAATTTTAGCAGCTGATTTTTCAGTACCTATCGCTAAATTGCGTACTTCCTCGGCTACGATCGAGAAGCCTTTCCCATGTTCACCAGCACGTGCGGCTTCTATAGAGGCATTGAGTGCTAATAGTTTCGTTTGATTTGAAATGGAAGTAATTACTTGCAATAATTTACCTACTTCAGAAGACTTCAATTCTAAATCCTCTACTAAGTTTTTAATAAAACCTACTGTCTCCGTAATAATAACCATTTGAAATGCAACCTCTTGTAATGCCGATACTAATATTCACATAAAATTCAGTACCATCAATTAAAAATGCTTCTTTAAGCAGTTCGATAACAGATTGTGCAAGTAAATATACATTATATTCATAATCGATTATAATAACAAATTCATCTCCGTGTAAACGATAAATATTTACGCCATTAACAATTAAACTACGAAGGCGGTTCGCAAATTCAATTAAAAAAAGATCCCTAACAGAATGCCCAAAGCTATCGTTTATTTTTTTAAAATCATCAATATCCATGAATAGAACACCGTATTTGCCATGGGATTCTTTCTGCGTTCGTCGAAGTAATCGTGCCATTTTTATCCGTAATTGCGACAATAGTCGATTGATCAAGCACATACTTTATAACTTTCAACTCTTCTAATGTATAATCTGCATCAACATAATTTGTTCTTTCTTATAATTGGTTAATTATTACAATAGTACCTCTCCATTTCGTAATTCTATCTTACCTAACTATTAAACAAATATAAGTAACTTTTAAGAGTTCTTTTGTTCGTTACCTAATTTGTTACATAAAAGGGACGGTTATTCCTTGATTTTTTGTAAACAGGATAGTCTTTCAAATGACACTGCCGTATGATGGTGTAGTACTATGCATACCATGTTTATTTTATTTATTTAATAATATCGAATACATCTCACAAATTTCTCAAATATCAAATGTAACAGAGGGGATTTATGGGAAATAACAGAAAAGTTTAATATTTGCCATTTTTTTAATCCCATTTTTCATATTTGTATTCTATCAACTCGTTAATCCGGAATCATTAGCAGAAATGCCTAAAGCAAAGGTAGGTGTTTTAGATCTTCGTACATGGGACTTTGCCCAAACAGGAGTTGTTAAACTAGACGGTGACTGGGATTATTATGAGGGGGATGGGCTTAGAATTGTGAAAATAGAAAATGCCGAAACGTTAATTGAACAGCGTTTCGGTATTTTTAAATTGGTATTTTAGGGAGGAGGATTTTTATTTTTTTAAAGGTATTATCATTCAATTCCCTGTAAATCTCCCGGAAATTAGCAAGAACTACATTTTGGGAATATTACGTTAACGTCATACACTAAATAAAGTTTATCATCACAAATAATAGCTTGCTTAAAATCTACATCAACTTTTGAATCGCAAAGGTCTACAGGACTTTCGTAGTCATTTTCTGCAACATAGCAAAGTACTTGGTCCACGAAACCTGTTCCTTGACCTGCTGCTGTTCTAAAATCAAATTTTCTCTCACATTTGTTTAAAAAGACTTCTTCAAAATTGAACCAGTAACCGAATTTCCCGATAATATGAACAGCGTTAACTTTTGTTTTTACCTGTTTTTGCTTACAGCCGTAAATATCAATCGTTGCTTTTGTAACACATGGTTTAATGACAATATGAAGATCTGAAAAATCTGCAACAGGGTTTACTCCATTAGAAACAGCTACTAAATTTAATGGTGCTTCTTTAATAAAACATGTAGAGAATTCACGCTTACATGGTTTATCACAAATGGAAGATTCACATTTTAGAGTGTTTGAGTACTTTTCCATCATCTCTTCTTTCGAATTAATGAAATTGATTTCTTTTACACCATACAATGCTTCAATTTGTTGGATTAAACTAGAATTACTTTCAAATTGAGCTACTTTATAATATTTATCTAACATTATTATTTTCCTCCTTTCCATTTAAATTAGACTACAGTTATAATCTATTCATTTTCAAGAAAAGGTTATGGATAAATAACCTAGAATCTATTAATTTTTCAAATTGATAGATTTAATTTTTATTAGTACAAGAGCCGTACTAGATTGATGGCATGGAAAGGGGCTCACTAATGTAATGAATAATAGAGGGTTTGTATGGATTGAGTTATAAAATGCGATTTATTCTATTTTATGTACAATTATTTCTCGGGAAATTATTTTTTCGAGATAATACCCTAGTGAGTATAAAATGAAAGGTCGGTGCAATAAAAAATCATGGTAACTTATTGGACGATACAAACAATGGATAAATGGAAGGTTGTACAAAATGTTGGATATTTGACAGGAAATGCCGAATTTATTTGGGAAGAATTTGTTGAACCATATAAATGGATGATGGCACAAATGGGAAATCGGCTCTCCAATTATGTGGGAGAATATCTGACATGGCTGTGGACAGAGCGACCGGATTTAAGGAGAAGCGGTCATTTAGCGAAAGGTGAACAAGGCGTCCTTATAAAGGTGGAAATTGATGATGAAGATGTGTTACTAAGTGATTTTCAAGCATGGCATATAGTTTTAAATTATGACTATATGAGTTTAAATGTGGACGAAGTTGATCAGGATTATTCAGATGAAGAAATACGTAAAAGCTGGGAACTTATATTTGAACTCGAGAAGCTAAAGGATTCTGAAGGATGGGGAGGACTGCTTCATTTACAAGGCGTAACAGGAGAAATAAGAGCTAGTCAAATGAAGATTGTTAAGACGTTTATTGCAAGGTAGAAGTAAAAGGATAACAATTATCAAATGGATTAATGTTTGGAAATAACATATGGTAATTGTGGGGGATTTTTGATTGGTTTGTTTTGTAAGAAAATGATGTATTAGATAAATAGTAAATAAACCCAACTATTCGAAACCTTTACCAATGTTATTGCGTAAAATATAATAGATAAAATTTCAAATAGCTAAGAGGTGAATAATATGTCAATAGCTGTTAAGGGAATATTTGTATCTGTTATTTCTGCAGTACTGGTTTCAATATTTGCAGTTGGTGGGAGTACCATAGCAACTTTTATATTTTATTCCCTAAAAGGAGAACCATTTGGCGAAATTATTTCAACATCTCGGGTAATATGGTTCTTAATTTTATTTGTCTTATCATTTATCTTCCTATTATTTGGATTGGATAAGAAATATAGGACATAACCACAGATTTTAATAGGAAATCTATTTATGTGATAGAAAAGCTAAAATTAAAAGTGGGATAAATTATTTGTGGGGGATGTAGGGATGAAATTGAAACTCTTTAAGTGGGCAATGATTATTCTAAGTATTTTCGCAATAATAGGTATTTTTCTTGTTTATCAATTCGGTCCAGTTGTAGGTGCACAATTCGGGAAACCAGTTTATATTTTTCCACCGAGCGCTGAAAGGTATGGAAAAGTTGCAATTGATATGATTGAACTAAATGGGTATTATGCGACAGGTGAAAAGTGGGAAGAAACGAAAGCAAAACTTGAAAAAAAAATGAAGAAAGTTTCAGTTTATGAGGATACATATCCATTCCTAAAAGAGGCTTTACAAGAAGGGGGAGGTAAGCATTCTTTTTTACTGACGAAAGAAAATAAACAAGCACTATCTGCTCAAGACGAGATGCCTGTGGTTACACGTGAAGGTGATGTGCTCCTTATAAAATTACCGCAACATTCAGATGCTGCTGCATACGGGAAACAATACGCTGAAACTGCCCTACAAGAAATTCAAATAAATACTGACATAAAAGGAGCGATTGTCGACCTTCGTGGAAATAGTGGGGGAGATATGGGGCCGATGGTTACAGCCGTTTCTCCATTTTTAAAAGATGGGGATCTTTTTTACTTTGAATTTTTAGATGGTGAAATGGGTGTTAAATTGGAAGACGGGAAGTCCATTGGAGGGGGAACGCAGGTTGCAACAGACAGCGCTCCTTTTAAACTGGACGTGCCGGTAGCAGTTTTAATAGATGATCAAACAGCGAGTTCAGGGGAAGCAGTATTAATGGCATTTATGGGCCAACCACATGCAAAAACATTTGGTCAACCCACGGCAGGATATGCTTCTGCAAATATGACGCTTCCTTTATATAATGAAGCAATGATTAACGTAACGGTTGCTTATAATAAAACACTAGATGGAGAAATGTTTTTTGACAATCCAGTCCCACCGGATGTTGAAACCGATGAGCCACTAGAAAAAGCGAAAGAATGGTTAACTCAATAAGAGGTGCTTAAAATGTAAGAGCAACCCCCGCCATAAAAATGTTTTATAACGAGAATCTGGTTGTGTCGGGATACTTTGGTTGCTCAATTTCCCACTTCCATTATGTAAAAAACAAAAAACAAAATGAGATGGGGATTTCCATCTCATTTTGTTTGAGTACATATACTAGCTTTACAAAGAGCAAGTCTTACTTCTCATCTGAAAGCACAAGCTTCGGATTGTTTAATTTTTCTTCTTTCTTTTCTTCCATACGACTAAAAATGGTAGCAAGTATTGGACCGGATATATTGTGCCATACACTGAAAATCGCACTTGGTACAGCCGCTAAAGGAGAGAAGTGTGCAACGGCTAATGATGCACCTAGACCCGAATTTTGCATGCCCACTTCAATTGCAATAGCTTTCTTCTTTGCTAAGTTCATACCAAACATCTTTCCGAATAAATACCCGATTAAGTATCCTAAACAGTTGTGTAAAACAACAACAGCAAAGATCATCAAACCAGTTTCAGCAATTTTTTGTTGATTACCCGCAACTACCCCAGCTACAATAGCAACGATTGCTACTACGGAAATAAGGGGCATTACTTTCACGCTTGCTGCCGCTTGCTTGTTAAAGAGCTTTTGTACAATAAATCCTAATGCAATCGGAATAATAATTACTTTAATAATTGACATAAAGAGTGCACTAGGCGCAACATTAATATACTCACTTGCGAATAAATAAATAAGTCCAGGTGTAACGAACGGCGCTAATAAAGTTGTGATTGATGTAATCGTCACCGATAAAGCCACATCACCTTTGGAAAGGAATGTCATAACATTAGAAGATGTCCACCTGGGCAACAGCCTACTAAAATTACACCGATTGCAATTTCGGGTGGAAGATTGAAGAGTTTCACGAGTAGGAATGCTAAACTGGGCATAATCAAAAATTGGCCAAGTACCCCAATAGCCACATCTTTCGGTCTCGTTAACACTTCTTTAAAGTCCGCAACAGTTATTGTTAATCCCATCCCAAACATAACAATCCCTAGTAATATCGTAATATAAGCCCCAAGCCAAGAAAATCCGTTTGGAACAAAAAAGGCAAATGCAGCAAAAAGGAGCACCCAAATCGCAAAGGTACTGCTAACAAACTGGCTAAATCGTTCTAAAGTTTTCATTCTGCACCTCTTTCGAATATTTATTAGTTTAGTAGATTATACAAGGGAAGTTAAATATTTGCAATAATTAGAATTATTAATCAAATTAGGTGTGTGTTATGAATAACTTTCAGCAGTACATAGTAAAATTTGCGTTTGTAAAATCTCACCTAAATGAATAGCGACCCTCTATTTAAACATATAGTGTCAAAAGCGATGATGATTCAAAAAGGATGGTGTGGCTGGCAAATCAATTAGATTTACTTTTAGTACTTCAATTAGGGATGGCACTGTTTTGGATTTTGACGTACATATTGATTATATTCAGGGGATTTCGAGATGAAGCTTATGGCATGCCAATGGTTGCAATTTGTGCAAATATTTCATGGGAATTCATCTTCGCCTTTATTCACCCGCAAAATGCATTACAACAAAAAATTACGATGGTTTGGTTTGCCTTGGACATTATTATACTACTACAATATTTAATCTACGGTCGCAAAGAATTTAAAAAGTATCTTTCTGGCATGCGATTTTATGCAAGCTTTTTCTTCACATTAAGTGTTACCTTTCTCATTATTTTAACAATCACACAGGATTTTAATGATTTTGATGGGAGGTATACAGCTTTTTCCCAAAACTTAATGATGTCGGGGCTATTTATTTCCTTACTATTTTGGAGGGGGAATGTAAAAGGTCAGTCGCTAGCCATTGCATTTTGTAAAATGTTCGGTACTCTTTGCGCTTCGATTGCGTTCTATATGTATTTCAGAACCAACTTGATCACGATCATTAGTGTTGCTATATTATTTTTTGATTTAATGTACATTGGTTTTGTGTATAAGTTAAGTAGAAAAAATAGCGATAGTGCGACTAAATTTTCTTAGTCTTATTGACAAGTTGGTTGAATTAACTTAATATATTAAAAATTCCAAAATTAAATCAATGAACGGAAGTAGTAGGGGACTTCTGTACCTGCCGCTTCGCTTTCGGTACAAATACATTTGCTGAATCAAGTTGAATTAATCAATTAGAGTGGTACCGCGAAATAATCTTCGTCTCTTTTTTGAGGCGGAGTTTTTTAATTTGAGGAGGAAGAGGAAATGGAAACAACACAATGGCAAAGACAAGACGTCACACAGCATTATTTGGAACAAGTAAGGGGAGGAATACCATTTGGAGCAGAACAAATCAATGTTATGCTTCAAGTAATTCAGCATTTCAAACAGGATGTACAAAAAATAATGGATTTAGGGTGTGGTAATGGTTTTTTAGGTAAAGTACTTTTAGATACATACCCAAATGCACAGGCAATATTCATCGATCATTCTGAGCCAATGGTTGAACAAGCAAAGGAATATTTAGCTGCCTATGAAAATCAAAGCACAGTAATACATGGTGATTTTAGCGAATCTTTAAGTACGCTTGCTGAACCGAATTCAGTAGATTGTATCGTTTCTGGTTTTGCAATTCATCATTTACCTCATGATAAAAAGAAGAAACTTTATGCTGAAATTTACGCACTATTAAAAGACGGTGGTATTTTTATTAATATTGAGCATACAGCTTCTGCTACAACGAAACTAGAAAATTTATATGACGAACAGTTCATACAACACCTAGCGAACTATAATAAAAAATCATCTGAGGAAGTAGCTAAAGAATATTACAGTCGCCCGGATAAAGAGGATAATATTTTAGAACGTGTAGATATCCAAGTCAATTGGTTAAGAGAAATTGGTTATCAGCATGCGGATTGTTATTTTAAATTGTTTGAGTTGGCTGTTTTTGGTGGGGTGAAATAACTTTTAAGCAGCTTTTTTATGATCCCATTCCAATCTGATTATGATTTGAATATAATTAAAGTGTTAATACGTCTTGAATAATATTATAACGGAGTGGAATAAATATGAAAAGAAGTCTTATCGGAATTGCAATAATGGCACTACTTTTCACAGTATTTGTATTAAATAATCACAAACAGCTCCCGACTAAAGATGACGTATTAAAAATAACAGAAGGCTATATTCCAGCAATAGAAAAAGTTTATTTAGTGGAAAAGTTAGATGATGAATGGATTACTTTATATAGGAATAATAAAACAATTATGGTGGCGAGGTTAGTGCAAAATTGGTTAGGGTATTGGGAAATAAAAGATGAACTTGGCAACGAGAATTCATTGGCAACATCGGATTATTTACCTGTGCGTGACACTGAACTTATTTATAGTGCAAGTTCAAAAGCGAATACAACAGCATACTACTTTGGTCAAATAATCAATCCTAATATTAAGAAAATCGAAGTAGAAACACAGAAAAATGTGTTTAAAGAAGCTCATATAATTAGTGATGGAAAAACTCAATTTTTCTACGCGAAAGCTGAAGGAGAAATATTTATGCCTGTAAACATAAAAGGTTTTTCTGAATTAGGTATCATGAATTATTCTTCCGTTAAAAAATATTAAATAAACTCAAAAACCTGTACCGAAAACAAAAGGAACTTGTTATTTAAATGTTACACTAAAAAAAATCACGGCCATCAATGCGAGACCGTGATTTTTTTACTTTTGATTTCTCGTAAACAAAAATAAGTACTCTTGTTTAATTATTATTTTTTCAACATTTCCTCACCAAGCAATCGGTAAGCAGTTAATCGTTGTTCGATCGAATACAGATTACAGTTAATCATCGCTTCATCAAAACCATATTGTTGTCGCTCTTCTAAAATTTGTGTTGCGACTTCTTTTGCTGTGCCAATAAGCATGAGTGGACGGTTTTGATCTAATATTGACTTGTCCATTTCTGTTAGTGGGTAGTCATTGGCTTCCTGTGGTGTAATCGTAGGAAGTAAGCGTCCGCGCATTAAATTTAAGCGCATAATTTGCATCGGCATGGAATTGTACTCGGCTTCCTCTGTTGTTTCAGCAACACTCACTGCATAGGTCGTAATAATTTGCGGTTTCTCCATAAAATAAGAAGGCTGGAAGGAATCGCGATACGCATCAAAAATTGCTTTTGACATTTGTCCGTTAAAAAACTGTGCAAATGAATAACCGATACCTGCCGCGCCTGCTTGTCTTGCACTTTGACCACTTGATCCGAGCAACCAAGCTTGTGGCAATGTCACTTTAAACGGTGTTGCGACAACTTGATCGTAAATCGGTTCACCTGTGCTTTTTTCATTCATCAAGTTCAAAATAATTTCGAGCTTATCATATTGCTCTGTCATTTCCGGTCTGCGTCCACTTGCAAGCGCGGTCATCGCTGGGCCATCCCCACCTGGAGCTCTCCCTGCACCAAAATCAATACGGTTCGGTGCTAATGCAGCTAATGTTTTAAATACTTCTGCTATTTTTAATGGAGAATAGTGCATCATCATAATCCCGCCCGTACCTAAACGGATGCGGTCCGTTTTAGCCGCTAAATAGGCAGCCGTAATTTCTGGCGCAGAACTTGCGAGTGATGTTGTATTATGATGTTCTGCCAACCACATACGTTCATAGCCCATTTCATCCCCAAGCTGTGCAATTTTTACGCTATTTGCCAGTGCCTCTGTGGAAGTCATTCCTTTAGAAATCGGCACTTGGTCTAAAATACTTAATTTCATATTTACCGCCTCGTTTCATACTACTAAAATACCGAATCTTGAGTAGGAAGTAAAATGATTGAACCAATACACCCCATAATTACTTTAACTATGTACTTTTCAATCACGTCCGTGAAAGTGATAGTCTAACTAATAATATTATAAGCCACCAGTATCATATACTTTAAAATCAGTACATATTGGGGGAGATATTATAAATGTAGTTATTGTAATATTTGAAATTATTATTCGTAAGACATTAGCAAAAAGGGGGGCTTTAAATGGTATGGGATTATGAATATGATGTTGTCGTAGTTGGCTCTGGTGCATCGGGTTTTTCGGCTGCCATTACAGCAAAAAAAGAAGGATTACGAACGTTATTAATTGAAAAAGAACAGTATTTCGGAGGAGCTTCCGCCTTATCGGGTGGTGGGGTATGGATTCCGAATAATAAATATTTAGTCGAGGCCGGTGCTGCCGATAGTTTTGAGGAGGCAAAGTTATACTTGGATTCTACTGTTGGTGATATGGTGAACGATAAAATAAAAGAAAAATATTTAAAAAAGGGTATTGAAATGTTGGACTATATGCACAATTTAGGTCCACATATGAGATTCACATATGCTAATAATTATTCGGACTATTACCCGACATATCCAGGTGGGAAAGGGAAGGGAAGATCTATTGAACCGGAAGTTATTGATGTTAATAAGCTACAAGATTGGAAAGCTAAACTTCTACCCCCGACCATCGATACAAAAGGTTTTGTTATGACGGGACAGGATTTTGTTAAAGTGAATATGATTACGAGAACTTGGGCAGGAAAAAGAGCATCGCTTAAACTTGGTTGGCGGTTAATTAAGCATAAATTATTTAAAAAAGATTATGCCGCTTTAGGGAGGGCCTTAATTGCGCGCATGGCTTTAACGTATAAGGAGTTAAACGGTGAACTTTGGCTTGAAGCACCATTTGTTAATTTTATTTATGAAAATGACAAAGTAACGGGTTTAACCGTCAATAATCAAGGTGAACAAGTAGCAATCAAAATCAACAAAGGTTTAATTTTTGGTGCGGGTGGATTTTCGAGAGATCAAGAAAAGCGAGATAAATATCTTCCAAGTCCACAAGAAGTGAATTGGACAAGTTCGCCAAAAGGTCAAACGGGGGATATTATTGAACCGTTTGCAAAATTGAATGCCAAATTTAGTTTAATGGACAGAGTTTGGGGGGCACCAACTGTTATAAATCATTTGGGCATGCCATTTTTCTTAGTAGCTGATCGTGGCATTCCGAATATGATTATCGTTGACCAAGACGGCAATAGATATATTAACGAACCGACCCCATATCATGAATTCGTCGATAAAATGTATGAACATAATGAAAAAACAGGTGGTAAAGCGATTACTTCGTGGATTATTTTAGATGCGCGGGCTAAGAAAAGGTATATCTTTACTGGGTTATTTCCAGGTCAAGATTTCCCAAAAGAATACTACGAGAATGATATTGTTTTAAAAGGGAGCACAGTAGAAGAATTAGAAAGTAAATTAAATATGCCAACCGGAAATTTAGTAAAAACAATGGATAGATTTAATGAATTTGCTCGGAATGGGAAGGATTTAGACTTCCTTAGAGGAGAAACCGCGCATGATCAATATTACGGCGACCCTACGTTACCAAACCCAAATTTACTGGAAATCAATGCGGCTCCTTATTATGCAATGAAAGTTTATCCGGGTGATATTGGGACAAAAGGTGGTGTTGTGACGGATGAATGGGCAAGGGTAGTAAAAGATGACGGAACTGTATTTGAAAATGTCTACGCTTGTGGCAACTGTTCCGCATCAATCATGGGTCATTCTTATCCAGGTCCAGGAGCAACATTAGGACCGGGTATGACTTTTGGCTACTTAGCTTCCATGCACTGTAAGGATAAAGTTTAACTTGATTCAGCAGAATTCCTCCACTTCTATAAGTGGGGGATGAATGTCAAAAAGTGCAATTCTATTCAGTGGGGGTTCAAACCTTGGCTGAATCAAGTTAAGCCCCAGCGGATGTCACAGATTTTTAAGGGAAGTTTTTCGAGCGAGCTCGAAAAAATCTGGACGCAATTACGCCTTGGCGTAATTGATAAGACAATTTTTACCGCCAATTCCTATCATACGGTTGTCCGTAATGGGGGGAGTGCGGTTTTTTTATTTTTTAAAATCATGTACATATTGGAATAATGCGCATATATTTTCCTTAAGGAAACTTTCATTCCCTAGTGAAAGTTATAAATAGGAGATGGTCTCCATGAACAAAAGAGAGGAAAGTAGTGGAAATGGAGAGTATAAAGATTTTAGGGAGGCAACATCTTCTCCAAATTGACTGAAAAGATTTTGGATTTTTCTTGGACCCGCTTTTATAGCCGGTGTAGCTTATATTGACCCTGGAAATTTTGCAACAAATATTAGTGCTGGTTCTGATTACGGCTATCTACTGCTTTGGGTCGTTCTCGTTTCAAATTTAATGGCAATTCTCATTCAAACATTATCTGCAAAATTAGGTATTGCTACAGGTAAAAACTTGCCTGAAGTATCAAAAGAAAACATGTCTAAGCCTGTATCAGTTGCGATGTGGATTCAAGGGGAGCTTATAGTTATTGCAACAGATCTTGCCGAATTTATAGGAGCAGCATTAGGCTTGTATTTATTATTTGGAATACCATTGTTTACAGCGGCAATTATTGCTGCAATAGGTTCTTTCATTATTCTAGAATTACAACGTCATGGTATCAGAGCACTTGAAGCTGGAATTACTGGAATGGTATTTATCATTGTACTTTCATTTGTGTTACAAGTATTCTTTTCCCAACCTGATGCTAATGCAGTTTTACTTGGACTGTTTACACCTCAATTTGATGGTGTAGATAGCGTAATGTTAGCGGCTGGTATATTAGGAGCGACCGTTATGCCTCACGCAATTTATCTCCACTCATCATTGACACAAAAAAGAATTATTGGTCGCAATGAACTTGAGAAAAAAAGAATCTTTCGTTTCGAATTCATCGATATTTTAATTGCAATGGTCATTGCAGGTACTGTGAACGCATGTATGCTCATCGTTGCGGCAGCATTATTTTTCCACAATGGGCTAAGTGTACAAAGTTTAGAGGTGGCATTTACGTATTTAGGTGAACTCATTGGACCATTTTCTGCGATATTATTTGGAGTGGCTTTATTATTTTCGGGCATTGCAAGTTCTACAGTTGGAACGATGGCTGGAGATGTGATTATGCAGGGGTATATCCATCGTCGAATCCCAATCTACTTAAGACGAACGATTACGATTATTCCACCGCTTTTTGTCATTGGAATGGGCGTAGATTCAACACTTGCATTAGTTATTAGCCAAATTATTTTGTCTTTCGGTATTCCATTTGCATTAATTCCTTTAATTATTTTTACAAGCAAAAAAAGAATTATGGGCAGTCTAGTGAACCATAAGATTACGACATTTGTAGCTTGGTCTATTGCCTTGATTATTATCGCGCTAAACTTTTTTTTGATAGCCCACACGATTTTTACGTTTTTATAATTAGTAAAATAAGAATGTTCACTGCGTTGTTAGGTGGGCATTCTTTTATTGAATATGTCCAATTAGGGTTATAGGCTAGTGTATTTATGCAAACGATATGTACTTAAGGTTACCTAATTATTTTCTCACCAAAAATAAGGTCGATTCAAAATCAACTCTTTAAACCTCATAGAACCTTGATTTAGCAATGTGGCAAGGCATGAAGTTGAATTTGTCTATATTAAACAAATTGATACTGCATTTAGTATACAATTATTGGAAGGTTGGAGCCCGTTTATATAAAGAATAGCAACCCATTTAAACTTCAAAAAATATATGTTTATAGCATGTATACAACGTTATTACGGCTATTAAAGAACTAGGAAATGTAATTGAAGATGAATAATGTCCTGCAAATAAAACTAAACCAATTGAGCATAATTTTGGAAATTTCGATTCTGTAAAATCGGTTAATTCTCGGTGATGAATTATTTTAGGTATTGCTAGTCATATAAGAATGAGGAAGATACATAAGGTTTTCAGCTTAAAAAACGAACTATTATGCGGAAATCCCGTTTAGAGACTCAAAATAGCTCGTTTTTAGAGTATTATTGTTAGCATGTTATTTGTCTTTAGATGTGAAGAATTTAGGTGTGTTTCAGCCCCTAAAAATTACAGGTTTTCTTTATTTATAATCCTCATCTATATCAAGTGCTATATCCGCCGCAGCTTCGTCTGATTTACTCACCTCGATTTTCGCAACATAACTAGAGAATAAATTGTTTAATTGAGTTGACTTTTCTGTATGGTCCGAAAGTTTTTGATAAAATTTTAACGATTCGGTAACTAGCTCAAGGTGTTCATCAAATAACTGGGTCAAATTAGTGATGTAATTATCCGAATGCTTAATGTATTCTGCCTGGATTAAGTCCTCAATAGAAGATTTTATTTGACCTAATTGACTGTAGGATAGGGATCTGTTCCAATAATAAGCATTATCTTCTGGTTCTAGCTTAATTGCTTGGCTAAAGTCCTCAATGGAGGATTCTAAATATTGATTCTTCTTTTCTTCACTTTTTACTAAGTAGTTTAACTGTAAATAACATCTCCCTCTAGTATTATAGTTTCTTACGAATTGTTTTATTGACTGAGCTTTCATCAATTCAATGCTTTGTGACAACCAGTTTATTGCTTCTTCAAATTTCTCCGCTTTTAAATCAGTATCTTGATCTGTTTTAGCAAGCAGGAAATAGCTATATCCTATATTTGCCAAATAAACACTTTTAAAATCATAATTCTCAGGGTTGTTAATAGCTAAATCATACATCTTGATAGCATCATTATAGCGTTTATTATTTCGATAGCAATTGCCTAATAGATTATAATACATAGCGGGGATATAACTTTTTTCCGCCTGCTTAAGACCATATTCTAAGAAGGTGATTGCTTTATCTATATTGGTATTTTTATTGTATACTTGAGCAATATTAAACAACCAATCGCTGTCAACAATTTTTGATTGTAAAAGTAAATCTTCCTTTTCTTTCAGTTTGTCGGAATCAGCATCTTTTTCATTAATCATGTCGATAATTTCTTCTGCAATATCTAATAACATGCCCTCATGTTCTAATTCCGGAATCAAGTCTACCATACCGTCCTCGGATATTATTACAATGACGCATTTCTTTTGCCCATTGTCTTTCAATTTGTGCAAATAACGCTGTGCTGAATTATATCGTGCACCTCGGCTAGAGTCGCCGATATCTACCTTAGCTACACCGTCCAAAATAACCCCGATGGCATGGCAATTTCCATCAGTATCAAAATAAATGGCACCATCGATAGCAGTTAAAAATTTAATATATTCCGGATTTATAATTCTAGGCTCTATAAGTGTTGACTGTTTACTTAGTTGTCTCATCTCTTCTTTGGCGGTCGTTGGTTCGGTTATGACAACCATAGTGCCCTGTTTTTGCTCCCGCGCTTTGCGAACTATCTTATCGAGCCGCTCTAATTTGTGTGAAATTTGAATATGCTCGGTGTGATTTTCCCAAAAAATGTTTTTCAATAAGTTTGTGAATTTCTCAGAACTGTATCCATCTTCCCCAAGTCTTGGATTTTTGAAGGAGACAGAAATGAGGTTTGTTTCGATTAAGCTAAGATCCGAACGGTAAAATTTTCTCTCGTCTTCAACCAACAATTCGCCTTTACTAATAAGCCCTGTCTCTGTTCGAATGAGAACAAAACTATATTTGGATAACCCAGTAAAATCAATTCGCAGAGCTAGTGCATCTTTTTGGAGATTCCAATTCACTTCACCTAAACCGTATATTCCATTTTCATCAGCAATAAGGTAGAGGTCCTTGTCAACATTTGTAAGTTCTAGTAGCTTCCTTATCCGCTTGGCATCCTCTAATAGAATACGATCTTCTTTGGTAAATTTAACTGTGAAATGTATGATTGATGGCTGAGCTATGATGTCTTTATTCATGAATAAGATTGATCCGAAAGGGCTAGCACTTTCATAGGTTAAAGTTGAAATATCATCCATTTTCTCAAGTAAATTATTGACGTAATATTGTTGGTTATGTTGCTCATGCTCGAAATTAGTGCCGAAATGATTGTACGAAGTATTGTCCAGAAGATACTTTTGCATTTTTCCGAAAAATAGCCTTGTTAATCTTCTGTTGAACTGGGTGTTATCCTCGTTATATTTTTGAGAGACAGTGCCGTCGTTGTTTATCTTTACACAGTTATTTGTAAGAGCAAAATAATCACTAAAGAAGTAATCCAATAGCATTCTTAAGAAAGAAATTTCTGGTTTAGTATAAAAAAGCTGATGGTTCTCATTTTCGACATTCCGTATTTCTAATATGTATACGATTGAAAAAGTATTTTTCTCTGTTTGAAAAGGGATTTGATTCGCGTAAAGTATGCGCGTTTCATTTATATGATTATCTTCATTTACTGTGCTTTCAGCTTCGATATCAGTCGATGATATTGTTGGTTGTTCGGCGTTATTTGTGTCTATTTGTGGATACTGCTTGTACCATTTATGATTCACATATTTTTTGATATCGTCATATGTATTTTCCACGTTTGTTGTCTCGATTTTGAGCTCGGCAAAAACATTCGTTATATTTTGCATCGTATCCTGAGAGATTGAAGATTGATTATTTGCTTTAGCTACAGTTTTCTTCACACGGATAGTCTCGACAAATTTTTGATCCTTGTCGTAAGCAAGCGCATACAGTTTAATGTGAATTCGTTTGTTCATTTTTTTTAAGATACCAGACAAATTGGTGTAAATGACCTCATTTAATAAATTTAATTTATTTACTTTGGTTTGCAAAATATCACCTCGCTAAATATAGTTGAAATATCTAATCTTTTACATGATACTATAATAAAATACAAATATCACCAATATAATTTATTTGCTCCCTTCTGGTAAAGCAAAATTCATAAGTAGGAAACTTTTCCGACCATATAATGAAGACGAATCTTGAATACATAAGGGCGTTTTACAATAAATATGAATGTTACTAATAAACATTAAGCTGTAAGAGCCCTACAATTTATTATTTCTATGGTCTACTTGATAGGGAGCTGTTAAAAAAAAAAATTTCGATATCTTGACGTGAGTGCATAAAAAACATAAAAATCCCTACAATTCATAAAAATTATGATTTGAAGGGACTTTACCCGAATTTTAACAGAATATCTATTGACGAAGGAGTTTATCAACAGAATGGAATATTTAATATTTGAAGAATTAGTAAGGTCAATTTATTTCAAAAAGGAGGATACAAATAGCTATACTATTATTATTAATAATCTGCCTTTATGGAATGTCCATAAAGAGATTTTTCAAAGCTCTAGAACCCCTTTTCCTTTAAATTAATTAATAACTAATTTACCTACTAAAGAGAGAAATGAAAATGAATTATTTATAGATATTGCAGCATTGAAAGAAAATGATATACTACCTCAATTTGTAGAAGACATAGAGGGAAAAATTCATGGCATTAAAATTTTAAAAGAGTGGATAAAAAAGTATGAATCTAGTACAAATATCATTTCCAACCCTCTTTCTGATATATTAGCTTTAAAAAAGTCATAATTGTTTTATATAATTTGGACTAATTATAGCTATTATAAATAAGCCTAATAGAGAAATAATCTTGATTAAGCTTATATATTTTATTTAAAACGGTCCTTAGTTGTGATAAGGTTCAGCTAAGTGATACTAAATTTTGAATTGTTTTGAGGGATGCATGTGCAGGTCTCCGTACATTTATCTATTTTCAAAACCTGTGACAACCCTTAGACAATGTGTATTTTTGATTAGAGTGTTGAACGGCTCACTGCCCAACAACATAGGTCTTGAGCAGTGCTAACCGTTCACGTAGGCGCATTTTGGCTTCGACGATTTTCGGGGTAGGGGCAGCGACGATATCTGGTTGAAATCCAATCTTTTCAGCTAAATAGCTTGCACGTTTTAAGTGGAAATCGTTCGAAATAATGGTGATCTTCGTTACATCCTCAGGCAGTAATCGTTTGGAATAGAGTAAATTTTCATATGTAGATGTTGCTTCATCCTCCACGAGTATGCGCTCAGGTGCAATGCCTTCTGCGAGTAAATAGTCCTTCATTACCGATGCTTCTGTCCGGTCCTCATCCGCGCCTTGCCCGCCAGAAACAACGGCGATGACATGCGGATATTTATGTAAGTAGTCTGTTGCGACTTGCAAACGGTTCGCTAATGATAAGGATGGAACACCACCTGGATTGACTTTCGCGCCTAAAATAATGGCGTATTCATTTTCGCCAGATGCCTTTTTTTCAACACCACGATCCATTTCATTCCCTAACCAAACGTATAAAACACCGCTACTTATTATCGTCACACCAAAAACGACGAACAGCCATTTCTTCATGGAAAATCACTCCTTTTATAAGTAGTACGTGTTTTCATTGTAAAAAGTTTCCGATTTATAAAGAATGAAAAATACGACTTTGACCACAGCCAAAATCGCATTTTCCTTTTCGTATATTTATTTTTGCATAATAAAGCTCAAATGGCGCCCAGCTTGTTTTGATTGACGATAAGAAAAACCAGATTCATCTAAAAACGTGCACATCGGATCAAGTTGAATATTTTCAGTAGGTACACCAGCTAATTCACATTGCTTTTGCACGGTTAACTGGTTGTCAATATGATATTTATTCGTTGCATCATTGTAATACATAAAATCATCCGCATAGCCGAGTGCTTTGAATTGTTCATACACATCGGTATCCACCTCAAATTTTTCCTGACTGAGTGCAGGACCGATGAAAACTTGTAAATCACTCATTTGACAAGCTTCATTTGTTTTTAAGTGCTCGAATAAATGGCGCGTAATTTCCTTTACGGAGCCTTGCCAGCCTGAGTGAATCGCACCAATTAATTCGATTTTCGGATTGTAAAAGAGCACTGGGACACAATCCGCAGTAAAACTACTAATGACAATGTTTTTTTCAAATGTGTACAAGGCGTCGGTATTTAAAACGGAACTTTCATAATCATGCGCACCTAAACCGATATGCTCTTTTTCCACCTTTAAAAAATTGGCACTATGCGTTTGATTGGCACAAACAAATTGACCGATATCCGTTTGCAGCACATCAGCAAGCTGTTGTCGATTTTCCAAAACTGAAATTTTGTTTTGGCAAACATTGAATGCCATATTATTTTGTTCTGCATGGGAGGCATCCTTTAGTGTAATGCCCGCGATTATTTTTTCATTTTGCACGTAAAATTTTTGCTTCATTTCTATCACCAACTGTACTATATCGCATCGGTCAATTTTTGTATAGTTGAATGGGATTTGTTATAATAAAGGAAAATTGTAGGTGATGGAATGCGACCAATACAAGTTTTGATTTCTTCGCTTCTACCATTTCTAATTGGGCTTTTGATAATTTACTTGATGCTTTTCACAGCAGGTGGAGTCAATTCATTTCCATTTGAATTGTTTGTCATCATAGTTTTTTATATTTTTCCAGTGTATAGCATATTTTGCCTACCATTTTACTTTGTCATTTATTATCTTCAAGGGCAACTGAAGCGCAGTATTTATTACATTACCGTTATCATATTCATTTATATACAAAGCTTTATTGCTTCATTCTTATTACATTTACCGCTTTTTGATGAGGACATGGTAAGCGTTGTTTTCCCGCTATTTACCATTATGATGTTGACGTTTGTTTGCTGTATTTTTATTTTCACAAAACGGATGAAACGAATCAGTAGAATTAACTAGATACCTCTAGGGGATACTGTATAATAATAGTGATAAGTAAGGAGTGAAAACCTATGGAATATGAAACAAAAACAAAAAGTCGTTTAAAACGCATAGAAGGTCAAATTCGTGGAATACTGCGCATGATGGAAGAGGGGCAAGACTGTAAAGATGTCATTACTCAGCTGTCAGCAGTCCGTTCTGGTGTAGATCGTACAATTGGTGTCATTGTAAGTGAAAATTTAGTGACATGTGTACGTGAAAGCGAAGGCGACGAAGAAAAAATGAATGATTCAATTCAACAAGCCGTAAACTTACTAGTAAAAAGCCGTTAATTTATTTTAGCCTTCATTCGCATCTATAAATGAGAAGAATGAAGGTTCTTTAATATGCAATAAATTATTATATGAGTAGGAGATGGGAGTTTGAAATTATCCATTGAATGGCATTATGTAACGAAGAAAAACCAGCAAACGATTTTTACGAGTGAGCCGTTAGCTGCTGCCCATGTGTATACGCTTGTTGACGATATGCAAAAAACAGGTCGGGTCAAACAAGTGATTTTAACAGACGAACATGATAGTACGTGGACAATGAAGGAATTGAAAAAATATTTAACCGAAATGGAAACGGAACCGCATGATGTGACGGTTTATTTTGATGGTGGATTTAATCGAGAAGAACGACTTGCAGGACTTGGCGCGGTCATTTATTTTCAACAAAATTCGAAAAATTATCGCTTACGAGTGAATCAGCAGGCGGACTATTTAGTTTCGAATAATGAAGCGGAATACGCAGCACTTTATTTTGCATTGGATTTATTTGATGAGCTCGGTGTGCACCATCAGGAAGTGGCGATTTATGGTGATTCGCAAGTGGTTATTAAGGAATTGAATGGTGAATGGGCAGTGACCGATAATGTACTTTCGAAGTGGGCGGATCGCATTGAACATAAGCTCGAACAATTGGGAATTACACCTGTTTATACACATATTGACCGAGCAAAAAATGATGAAGCGGATCAACTAGCCAATCAAGCGCTTGCAGGGACTGCTATCCATGCGCAAAAAGAGATTCGGAAAAGGTAAATTTGTAAGGGGGGATGACCTTGAGATTAATTGTTTCAATATTGGGAGTTCTTGCACTACTTCAAATTGGTAGCAGTTGGTATGCAAAATCAAAGGAAATTGAGCCAATCGTTTTGGCGGTTGATTATGATGAGGATTACCGTTCACTTGCAAGCTCTTTTTTGAATAATCTTCATGAAACAAATGTCATTGCTTGGATCGAGATTAACGGCAGGCAATTTCAGCCGTATGAATATTTTCAACCATTCTTTACTAATTTACCACAGCAAATACAAGATAACTATGCAAACTATACATACTATGCGATTCGGAATAAAGAATTTCGGCTAAGCGATGAAGATCATACGTTTTTGCAGCAACAAAAAACGGGTGCTATCGTAACTGTTCATTTTATTAATGGACATATTAAAACCTATCCACTACAAGTAAATGAGCGTGCAAAAGATCAGTGGGTTGCATTCACAAGTGGAGGTGGTAGCACAACATACGCTCTGACAAATGAAGTCGTGAAACCCTTTATTTTAGAAGAAATAACGATCGATGATGAGACCATTCATGTTGACAGATTAACCATTGGCGGTAAAACGATTACTTACCCATTGACAGAACCGATAGCGCTACAAGAGGGGCAAATTATCCATTTTGTTACGACAGGTGGGGTGTCCCTTCATATGAATACCCAGTTTCCGATATGGTTTTCCGGCAAAGATGCGGATGGAATGGCGGTAAAGGAAAAGATTTATGGCCATACGCACACCCCTCCAACGACTGAAATGGTGGATGAGTGGGTGAAGGAGGCGAAACAAGATTAATTTTCATAAATGGATTTTAGCGGGGCTCTTTTTCATAATCTTAGATTTTTGGATTGTCATCGATATTTTGCCAGATTTTATAGGTGTGTTTTTCATCGCATACGCATTTTCAAAAGCGGAGGGAAAGCATGCGAAATGGGGCTACTGGAGCTCGCTTATTTTAGGGGTGTTGCTAATACCGTGCATTTTTGCGGAGATAGCGAATATGCCGGCAAATGAACAAAACACATTTTTCGTGATCACAAACCATCTCATTAGCTATTTGTATGTCATCTTGTACGCGGCGTTTTTCTACGTTTCAAACGAATGCATTGGGGAAGTGCGATTCGGGAAATTAGCGCGGGCTTTCCTTACGTTTCAGATTCTTATCATCGTGGGTGGAATTGTTTCCCCTCATATGCCTTATACGACAGTGCAAGATCTAGGGGTTTTCATTTTCTTAATATTGGCTATTTACGCGGTCGTATATATTGTTTTGATTGTACGGATTTGGAAACGGATAAAGATTGAGGGTACGTTCATGCAGACGAGTTTGGAGAATTCATCAGAGGGTACAGAGTAATTTTTTAGGGGGATTATGGTCAAAATTCAAAAGTATAAACTGAATAGGAGTAATAGAGTATGAAAAAAATAGTAGTTGGTGTTTCATTATTGCTCATTGCAACGGTCCTTTTTTCAAGTCAACTTATTGCCGCAGCTATTTATAGTGAATGGACCATGCAAATTGGAAATGGAGTAACGCTATTTTGGTCGGCCTTTTTCAAGATTGGTTCTTGGTGGCTCATTTCCATTACGTTGCTAATTGCGATCGGTGGCTATGCACTTGTTATGAACGGGATGAAGGAAAAAGTGTGATGTATACTAAAATATGAAATTATAATAAATGAGATTTTGATAGTAGAGAAGAGGGTCCGAGTTGGGTATAATTATAATTGTATTAATAGTAGTTGCCGTACTCTACATGCTTATACAAGCAGAAATGACGTACATCCGTGCCGATAAGATGAAAAAGCAACAATACATAGAGCAACAAAAGAAAGAGGGTAACTCACAATGATCCGTTCCGTTGGGGCAGGTAGCACAGGACTTAGCAATCAAACGCGCCGCAAAACTCCGCAAGAGCAAACGATGTCATTTCCAAAAGTAGGAGATGGCGCGATTTCGCTGGATAAAAAGGAAATACAAGAAACCGCACCGGGCAAGGCACCACTAATGGTAGGTGTCAAAGCAAAGGCTGAACTCAAATCCATTTTTGATGAGGAAAATGGTGTCGTCAAATTAAATGCAGATGGTGACAGCTTAGAAGTAAGTAAGCGCGCCATTTCAATCGCTAAGGAAAAATTGTTTTATTAATATGAAGTCATCCACCGCAATCGGATTTGAGCGGGTGGATGGCTTTTTTGTTGGAATTCGTAGCTATTAAAATAGAAGCTTAAAAAATATAAAAAGTTTCCCCAAAAGATCCCCTCATAAGTAAGTTGAATTATGTATAGAATGAATTAATAGATTTGAAAGTCCACATACTAGAGGGGAAAAGGATGGTGAACAATTGATGGATGTAACAGGAGGTTTTGAATTCGAACGTCGTCAAGAGGCATTGAGTAGGGCCTACTACGAGATGCAATTTACTGAGGGGTTACCAGTCATAAAAACAGGTAAAAACCTATCAGGAACTGCCCAAAAACGGGCACTTTCTAGACGCAGAAGAATCACAGGGACCCAAACGATGTTATTTGATGATAAAACTATGCAGAGCCTTACGAGAAAAAGACCGCCATTAAAAAGGAAGTACGTCTCCATGATCAATGCGAACGATATTGGGAAACATAGACTCGTCATGGGTTTCGTTCAAAAAGTAGAACTTATAGATAATGTTGCGAAGGTTACGCTTCTTGAAAGTGATAGGGAAATTGATATTATATTTGAGGAATCCTTTATCGCAGAATCTAAAAATCAAAGTTATTTAAATAAATTTGCTGTAATCCAACACTTGGCCGACCATCATTTAGAAATCGCCTTTACAGCAATTGGAGAAGTGAGATTTAATCGTAATAATGATCGTTTCGAACAGGTAATCTTATTTGGGACAGATTTTAGGATTGAGGATATGGACTTATTAGTGTTTGCGGCTAAAATGGAATTGAATGAATAGGGGGAGGGAATGACCCACTAGTCACAATTTTACTATGGCAGTGGGCTCATCTATTAATGATAAGATTCAATAGTAGAAACTTCCTCATGGTTATAAATCCGCATGATTTTAAAACTCAATCTAAACAAAAGGCTCTCTCATATCGAAGAAGCCTTTAACTTAATTCAGCAAATGTATTTGTACCGAAAGCGAAGCGGCAGGTACAGAAGTCTCCACTTCTGTAAGTGGGGGATGAATGCCAAATAGGTAGTTCTATTTAGTGAGGGTTCAAACCCCAGCTGAATTGGGGAACAAAGGCTAAAACCCGTCACGTCCTGTGACAACGGCTTTGTGATCAACATCGTGTTGACCCAAGCCCCGGCGGATGTCACAGATTTTTTAAGGGAGAAGGAAGTCAGCCTAAGGACGTCACATCGTGTGACAACGGCTGACTGACCCACGTCCTGTAGGCCCTCGAAAAAAACCTGGACGCAATTACGCCGAGGCATAATTGATATTTTCAATGCACTTAAACCTCTAACCCAGCAATCCCAAATCCCCCGGGACCAGAATGGGTAGAAATCATAGCACCCGCTTGAATCCACAATATATTTTTGAATCCATTTTCTTGCGCAACTACAGTCATTTGTTGCTTAATCGTTTCACTAAGTCCGATTGAATACATCAAATAAATTTGATTTCTGTCAATGTCATATTGATTTAAATAATCATGCATTAATTTTTCTGCAACAGTGCTCATTTCTCCACGATATTTTCTAGTTGAAACAAGCTTTCCTTCTACTAACTCAATGCATGGTTTGATTTTCAACAAAGCACCTCCGAGATAAGCTAAATTACTTACTCGCCCACCTGCTTTTAAAAAGTCCAAGCTACCAGGAATGAAAGCAAGCCTAGATTTCGGAACTTTGGCTTCGATTTTTTCTATAAGTAGGTCAGGAGAAATGGTAGGCTCTTTTTCTAGCAAGTTAACAGCGTACATCACGATTGCAGTTAATCCACCTGTAACGTTCAAAGCGTCGATTAAATAAAGGTCCTGAAAATCTTCTGCTGCAATTAACGCATTTTGAAAAGAAGCAGATGCCTTTGACGTATAACCAACATGGATAATGATACTATCAGGGAAATCGGCTCTAATTTTCGTGAAAAGTTCATGATACTCATGGACATTTGTAGCAGATGTAGACGGAATCTTTTTTGTGCGATCATAATAATCATAAATATCTTGTACAGGCAGATGTCCATCTGAATAATCCCGCCCCTCCATAATTACGTGCATCGGTACGACATGTACATTATGTTTGTTTGCTAAATCTTTCGGCAAATCGGCTCCGCTCTCAGTCGATAAAATAATTTTCCTCATTGTAAATCTCCTCCCAAGCTTAAATTTTATTCGTGTTTAGATAATATAATTTATTCTTACTATACATGAAATAAGGGAATATTTGTTTAAAATACTTAAATTGTAAAGGGGTGGTTTTTTAAAATTCACGCAAAGATAATTTTAAATGACTCCTGTAATTTACAAAAAAAGAAGTATTTATTAACATAATTTGATATAATAATAGGTAAATATTAATAATAATACGCGAAAAGGACTATTATTGTATGTCTTTTGTATGTACTATTATGATGTTAAATTTTGTATCACTATTAGCGCGCAAAATGTAACTTTATTTCCTAAAGAGAATGGGAACGGGTAAATTCGAAAATGGAAATAACCAACAATGAAGGAGGGAATGCCAGTGAAATGTTTAAAATGTTCACAGCAAAATGAGGACAGTAGTAAGTTTTGCTCAAATTGTGGAGGTCCCTTGCAACTGGTTTCGAAAAAGGGGATCCCTGTATGGTTTTGGGTAACATCGCTCGTATGCTGTTTAGTACTTGGTGGTAGTAGTTATGCGCTGTTAGATTATTACTTTGAAAACAAACAAAAAAGCGAGACAGCGTTTTCAGAAACGGCAAGTGATGCGGAAAATGTGCAGCAAGTATCGATCGAAACAATTGAGCAAAAGCAATTGGAAGTAAAACAAGAAACAGACCGAGTGGCACTCATTAAGGAAGTGCAACAAAAAGTGTTTACAGTCATTACTTCATACGGTGCAGGATCAGGCTTTCTTTACAAAAGAGGTGGGTATGTCATTACGAATGCGCATGTTGTGGAAGGTGAAGTAGATGTCATTGTTCGCAATTCAAAAGGGAAAGAGTCTGAAGCGACCATTATAGGCATATCTGACAAGTATGATATTGCACTACTTTTTGTGAAAGATTATGCAAATGTCGAACCGCTCGCTGTTGAATCGAAAGAATCTTCTGTTGGGGTAGAGGTCATTGCTTTAGGGACTCCGCGAGGCTTTGAAAATAGTGCTTCGATAGGTTATATTACAGGCATTGGACGCAATATGAATTTTGAAAACTTTATTTATAAGAAAATCTATCAAGTAGATGCACAAATCGACCAAGGGAGCAGTGGCGGTCCGTTAGTTGATGCAAAAACGGGGAAAGTAGTCGGAATAAATTCACTTGTTTACACGAGTGAAACAGCAACGAATTTTGCATTTAGTATCCCTTTGTATAGCATGCTTGAACAATTTGATGCATGGGCAGCGAATCCACTCACTTCGACTCAGGTTTTACAAGTAGCAGGTGTTTACGATAATTATATGCCTGAAACAACAGTATCATATGATTCAGCTCTAGAGGCAGCTGGACAATATATTCAATCATTCCGCATGTATTATGAAAATGCTTTAAACGAAGGCGATTTTTATTGGATCGCTGACATGTTACAAGGTGGTAGTAAAGCATATATCGAACTTGAAGACTATGTAAATGATATTGCGGGTCAGGGGCATACTTTTGATTTCATTGATAATATTGTGTTAGACGTGACCTATGAAAATGGAAAATATATTGTTCAAATGAATGAAAAATTTGACTTTTATAGTGCAAATGGCGAGTATGAGTATTTTGATCGCTATAAAACATATACAATCACAAAAGACAATAACGGGGTATATAAAATATCGTTCATTAATATTCATTAGATGTTGAATTAATTTGTTCATTTAATGATAAAAAAATCCCCGACCTTGAGTTATGTGCCAAGATGGGGTTATTCGTCTAGGAAGACAGCTAGTCCTTTTGTTGGAATCTGCTAGAGACTACATGATGATCGACCATCATGTAGTTTTTTTTCATTATACGTTTTGAGGTGTTTTTTACATGATGAACGTTGGCAATAATTATATCAATTAATTAATCATTGCCACATCACAGGATAAATTAATCGCTCTTTATCCAAAAAAGAACACGTCCCGACCAAAACGATCGAGAGGTGTCCTTTGAAATTGTCTTTATTATTTAAGTGAAGCTAAACCTTTTTCACCAGCAATACCTGGTTGTGTTAGCTCGAATGGATTTAAAATGATGTTTAATTGCTCTACTGTGAAGTATTTGTATTCTAGGCATAACTCACGAACAGATTTGCCGCTATGTAATGCTTCGCGGGCAATTTGGCTTGAACGCTCGTAGCCTAAATGTGGTGCTAAAGCCGTAACAACACCTATTGAACTTTCCACATAGTCATGCAAACGACCTTCATTTGCTTCGATATGATCTAAGCAGTGTGTCGTAAATACAGTGAAACCATTTGTCATAATTTCAATTGATTGTAATAAGTTGTGTACTAATACTGGTTCCATTACGTTTAACTCGAATTGACCAGCTTCAGATGCCATAGAAATCGTTACGTCATTACCCATTACTTGGAAAGCGATTTGGTTAATAACTTCTGGCATAACTGGGTTTACTTTACCTGGCATAATTGAAGAACCTGGTTGGCGCTCTGGTAAACGAATTTCGCTGAAGCCTGTTTTCGGACCTGAAGCCATTAAACGTAAGTCATTGGCAATTTTCGAAATGTTCGCCATCGCGATTTTTAACATCGCTGAAACTTCTGTATATGAATCGGTATTTTGCGTACCGTCAACTAAGTTATCTACTTTAGTGAATGGGAATCCACTATATTCAACAATATTTTTCACGGCTTGTGTCATATATGCTGGATCGGCATTTAAGCCTGTTCCAATCGCAGTTGCACCGATATTGATTTCTAACATCGTTTGTCTAGCGTTTTTCACACGTTGGATATCACGTGCAATTACTGCTGCATAAGCGCCGAACTCTTGTCCAAGACGAATTGGAACAGCATCTTGTAAGTGTGTACGACCCATTTTCACGATAGAATCAAATTCAGTAGCCTTTTTTAAGAAGCTTTCTCTCATGTTTTCCATTGCCGTAATTAATTTATTTAATGTTGCCACTGTTGCGATATGAATCGCTGTTGGGAACGCGTCATTTGTTGATTGTGCCATATTTACGTGGCTGTTCGGACTAATAATCGAATAAGAACCTTTTTCTTCACCAATAATTTCTAATGCGCGGTTCGCAATGACTTCATTGGCATTCATGTTCATTGAAGTACCAGCGCCACCTTGAATTGGATCAACTAGGAACTGATCATGGTATCGACCTTCTATAATATCATCAGAAGCTTGCGCGATTGCATTGGCAATTTTCTCATCTAATTGGCCAATCGCTAAATTGGCAAGTGCCGAGCTTTTTTTCACAACCGCTAATGCACGCACTAATTCAGGATGCATCGTCATGTTCGTAATTGGGAAGTTTTCCATTGCTCGTTTAGTTTGCACGCCATAATATGCGTCCTTTGGAATTTCTAATGTGCCTAAAAAGTCTTTTTCAATACGTGTACTCATCTGTACAAACCCTCCAAGAGAATTGAATAATATTGTAAGGTGAATCGTCAGTTGGTGAGAAGTTAACTTAAACTTCGCCAGTTGTTACAATTCACTAATCGGGCCTTTACGGGCAGTCCATCTTCGTTTTAGATAGTGGAAACGAAAAGCTTCTGCTCGCTCATGCGGGACAAACAACTACATTATACGTCATATTTTATAGAAAAGGTAGTTGTTTAATTAACTATAATTTAATTCCTTTAAAATAGCTTTTAGTTAGCATTTATAACTGATTAGTCTCAATATTTAGCGAAATGTAAGCGCTGTCGCATAAATAACGTGTGACGTAGGTACTTTCAAATAAATTGGTGATCGTAAAATATATAATGTGATAGGTATGGCAAAAAATTCAATGTCAACTTTAATAAAACCGATTGTATTTTTCATGTTGAATTATCATTGCATATGTTAAAAAGAAAAGAGGCGTTAATCTTGGGAAAAACAGAAGTTATAGCTTGGACGGAAGAATGGAAGAATTTATACAATTTAGAGGAAGTAATATTGAAAGAAGTATTAAAAGAAGAATTATTGGATATTTTTCATATTGGAAGTACATCTATACGAACAATAGGCTATGCAAAACCTATAATTGATATGTTAATTGTTGTAACAAATATTAATCAAGTGGATTTTTATATAAATGAAATGGTAGCAATGGGTTACGAGCCAAAAGGTGAAAATGGGATTGCTGGAAGAAGATACTTTACTAAAGGGAAAGAATCTAGAACGCATCATCTACATATTTATCAGATTGGAAATGAACATATCAACAATCATATATATTTTAAAGAATACTTATTAAATAACCACTCAGAAGCTAAAAAGTATGGGGATTTAAAATTAAGTTTAGCAAAGCAGTTTCCTAATGAACATCTGAAATATCAAGAAGGGAAACAACAGTTCATCAATGAATTAGTTTCTAAAGCAAAAAAATGGGGGATGCAGAACAGAAATTTTTGCGAGAGATAAAAGGGGCTTTAAAAATTTCTGAATCATTACCTTGTTTTATTAGATAATAAAATATGGTTAATTATAACAATGAAAAATGGTATAATAGCTGTTCACAGATGTTAATAACAATACATACAACGAGAAAACTTTAGGAGAGGTACAAATGAACTTAACATTTAGCCTTATTTATAACCCGGGGATCATTGAAAAAGAGTCCAATAATTTCAGTCATCTTGCATTTATGGAGGTGCCAGAAATGTATGATGGCAATTTTATTAAGTGGAAAGAAATGCCGACGCTCGTAATGCTCAAGCAGGTGGAAAATTATATGAAGGAAACGCATCTCGCGCGTGGGCAAAAGCATGTGAAATTTGTTTTTCCGCAAGACAAAAAAATTCCAGATGCACTTGTAGCGTATTTAATGGAGCAGCGGTATGATATTGGTTTATTGGAAATGTATGCAATTGATCCGAAAACATTTCCGACAGATGTAAGTAGCTCGGCACACGTCCAATTTATTACAGAGGAAACTTTGGAAGCATACTGTAATATTCATTATGAGGAAGCAAAGCAATGGGGCGAGTCGTATGCGTTGTCGAAGCGAGAGTTATTGAAAAAGGATTTCCGCGACCAATGTAAACAGCAAATTATCGCGCTTGTGGATGGTGAAATCATCGGCTCAGTCGATATCGTTGTACATGAGCAAACCGCGGAAATTGATAACTTTTTTGTGTTGCCAGCATTTCAACGACAAGGAATTGGATCGAAAATTCAGCAGTTCGTTATGCAGCAATATGCAGATAAGACGGTTATTTTAGTAGCGGACGGAGAAGACACACCAAAGGATATGTATGTGAAGCAAGGTTATCATTTTATCGGATTTCAATACAATGCACTGAAGGCGGAAATTAAATAGTGAAAAGAGTGTATTCCGAAAAACGGGAATGCACTTTTTTAATTTTTTTTCGTTATTTTTACTAATTACCTTTATCCGTTCGTCTAACTATGTAAGAGAGGTGAGAGCCATGGACTTTGAGCAAATATATGAGCAGCATTTCGGGAAAATATACCAATACA
The DNA here is from genome assembly GCF_038005225.1 of Solibacillus sp. FSL K6-1523. NCBI lineage: Bacteria > Bacillati > Bacillota > Bacilli > Caryophanales > Caryophanaceae > Solibacillus > Solibacillus sp. FSL K6-1523. Next base: position 2,342,353 of record NZ_JBBOSU010000001.1, on the reverse strand, counting down.
TACGCTATATGGTGACGAATGCCGAGTTGGCGGAGGATTTGACGCAGGAAACATTTCTCCGAGTGTATAAAAATGCGTTTCGTCATGAGGCAAGCATTACAACTTATATTCGCCAAATTGCTCGTAACATTGTGTATGACCATTATCGTAAAAAAGCGTTAATTCAGTGGTTACCGTTTACAAAATCACATGAGCAGGAGGAAATGACTTATGTGCCTCATGATTGGATTGTGCAGTCGGAAAACAGAAGAGTATTGTATGAGGCGTTGCATAAATTGAAGCCCATTCAGCGAGAAGTATTAATTTACCGAAAAATTGAGGAATTATCTATTCAAGAAACATGTGAAATTATGGGCATCCCTGCGATGAAAGTGGCGAACACGCAGCGCAGTGCAATGAAAGCATTGGAGCAATTTTTGGGAGGTGAGCGAGATGGATATTGAAAAAGAGCTAGCGGAATTGAATCAAATGCCAGAGGATGAACAGCTAAAGCGAAAAATTCAGGTCTCCATTGTCGCGCAAAATGCACAGAGAAAGCGGGGGAATGTGTGGAAAGAGATCGCGATGATTGTGGCGATTTGTAGTATTGCTTTCTTTTTATTAGTGACGGGTACATCACATACAAACCAAGCGACGAGTAATGAAATTGAACATATTTACACGTACTTTGGGGGAGAGGAAAAAGAGTTTCGTGCGCGGACTTCAACACTATATGTAGGTGTTCAGGAAAAAACGAATGAAAAGACAATTTCTTTTTTTGAACAGGTTGAGACGATGAAAAGAATGGAAAAGGGCTATTTGGATGATTATATTGTTGATATCATTGTCGTGCAAAATAATAAGGAGCATCGCTATCAAATATCTAGTGTGTCATTATATGATGTGGATAACGATATTTATTATAATGGTGAGGGTGCACTTTTTGAGGAAACATTCCAAGTGCTTCATACACCTAAATTAAATTCATATTTTTATATCGTCCCTATAGGAATTATTGCGATAAACTTTATATCGTGGTTTTACTATAAATCCCGTAGAATTAAAGCAGAAAATCCATTTGAAGATCATTGGGGTTTCATTGCCACATTAATACTTGCTTTTGTATGTATTTATGCGTACAACTCGTTTATCGGTCCACTATATAAACCAGCTCTAATGGTATTGGGGATTTTGTATGGCTATTTGTTACTAAAAGTTGTTCGACGTCATGCAAAAACATATATCACTTTAAAAATCGAAACATATAAAGCTATTGCCATAACAATTCTACTCATTATTTTTATTTTGTTATTATAATAAAATACCTCAATAACTGTAGAGGGAAGGCCCATCTTATTCAAATTTGAATGAGGATGGGTCTATTTTTATTCCATAAATTTGAACTAGAAAAAATGTAGGAAGCGTGCCTAATACGACGGTGCGTAGTAACAAACCAATTTTCATAAAACACGTTCTAAAAGAATATTCAGAATAATTCACAAAAACTGGTTGCATAATCCGATTGGAAGTAATATGATACTAATCATAAATAAATTCATAGTTAACTTATAAGGATTGTAGGGGGTTGTTTTATGACTAAAACAGATGAGTTATTATTAGAGCGCTTATTTGCTGAAGTTGAGAAGAATTTTGACAATGTAGTGGAGTGGCGTAGACATTTACATGCAAATCCAGAGTTATCTTTCCAGGAATACGAAACGAGTGCATTTATCGATAAAACACTTACTACATTAGGTTTCAATGTGCAACGGAATGTTGGTGGTACAGGACTTGTTGCCTTATTAGAGGGAGGGCATACTGGTAAGACGATTGCATTTCAAGCAGATTTCGATGCATTGCCAATCCAAGAGTTAAAAAAAGTGAGCTATGCATCAAAAAAACTGGCATTTCCCATTCATGTGGGCATGATGGGCATACAGCGGCATTATTGGGCTTAGCAAAAATACTAGTAAATTATAAAGAGCAATTACACGGCAATGTTTTGTTTGTATTCCAGCATGCTGAGGAAAAGCCGCCTGGTGGAGCAAAAGAAATGATTGCACAAAATATTTTAGATGAAGTGGATTACGTCTTTGCAGCCCATTTAGATTCTTCACTACCCGTAGGCAAAATTGCGGTTGGTTCGGGCTATAAACTAGCTGCAGTGGATTATTTTAATATAGCACTCCAAGGCCAAGGTGGACACGGAGCTAGTCCACATGAAGCAAAAGATGCTCTCGTTGTTGGAGCGGAACTTGTTGGGAGTTTACAAAAGATTGTAAGCCGTACAGTGAACCCATTAAAATCAGCGGTTGTGTCTATCGGACAATTCCATTCGGGCACGGCATTTAATGTGATTGCTGAAACAGCTACAATCGAAGGGACTGTCCGCACATATGAAGAATCAGTTCGTCATGATGTAAAACAACGTATTGAAAATATTACAAAAGGAATTGCACTTGCTCATAATGTAAATTTTGAAATCGACTATTTACTCGGGTATCCAGCCTTATTTAATGATGAAGAGCAAACGAAAATTGTACGAACAGCATTAGCTAAACAGCTTCTTAAAGCGAACATTGTAGAAATGAATCCTTCAATGGGTGCCGAAGATTTTGCTTATTTCTTAAAGGAAAGACCGGGCACATTCATTAAGGTGGGCTCTAGAAATGAACAGATTGAAACGCAATTTGCGCATCATCATGGCAGCTTTGATATTGATGAACGTGCATTGAAAAATATTCAAAAGGCTTTTTTAGTTATTGTTGATGAATACTTACTTTAATTTTTTGTTTTAAAACCTAGTATTCAACTGAGTTAAATTGTGTTTTGAAAGGAAGTGAGTTGTATGATCGAGTTTCGACATGTTGTAAAAGAATTTAAACAGAAAAAACAAATCGTTACAGCATTAAATGATGTTTCTTTAAAAGTTGAAAAAGGGGATATTTTCGGTGTCATTGGTTATAGCGGGGCTGGAAAAAGTACGTTGTTGCGTATGGTTAATGGTTTAGAGGAGCCAACGACGGGCCAAGTGCTTGTAAAGGGAAAAGATTTAAAGGCACTAACTGCGAGCGAACTTTCCCAGGCGAAGAAAAAAGTGAGTATGATTTTTCAGCATTTCAATTTATTAGAATCTAGAACTGTATTTGAAAATGTTGCATTACCACTTATTCTTACTAAAACAAGTAAAGAGGACATAAAAAAAAAGGTTACGGAATTACTAGATTTCGTGGGGCTTGCTAATAAACATAAAAGCTATCCTCATCAGTTATCAGGAGGGCAAAAGCAGCGTGTTGGTATTGCACGGGCACTAGTTATTAGTCCAGAAATATTACTTTGTGATGAAGCGACATCTGCACTTGATCCTAAAACGACCGATTCTATTTTGAAATTGTTAAAACGGATAAATAACGAGTTCAACATTACGATTGTCATGATTACACATGAAATGGAAGTGATCCGGGCACTTTGCAATAAAGTAGCTGTTATGGAAAATGCACAGGTGATTGAGTCAGGTGATGTTATTTCAGTCTTTGGAAATCCACAGCAACAAACAACGAAGGATTTTGTGAAAACAGTTATTTTTGATGAAATTCCACCGTCTATTGTGCGAGAACTAATGGAAACGAAGAGAAATAAAGTGATTTTTAAGCTGAAATTCATCGGACATAATGCATCACAGCCTCTACTAAATAATATTGCGAAAAATTTCAAAGATATCGAAACAAATATCGTTTTTGCCAATGTAACGGAACTACAAGGCATGACTTTAGGTGTGATCACAACCGTTTTTTATGGGGAGGATGCTGATTTAATACGGGTCAGAAACTATATTGAAGAAAATGATGTAGTGGTAGAGGAGCTGAAACTATGAATCAAGTTACAACAGAAATTATTACGAAAGCACTGAATGAAACGGTCTATATGGTGTCGGTTTCTTTATTTCTTGGGACATTACTTGGTTTACCTTTAGCGCTAATATTAGTACTTTCACGACCGGGGGGAATTAAGCAAAATAAAATCATTTTTCTAATCGTCAATACGGTTGTTAATATTGTTCGCTCCATTCCATTTATCATTTTACTCGTTGCCATCGTGCCACTTACAAAGCTAATTGTCGGTAAAACTTATGGCACAGAAGCTGCGATTGTCCCGCTTATTATATACATAGCACCATTTATCGCTCGCCTAGTAGAGAACTCATTATTAGAGGTGAATGCAGGGATTATCGAATTAGCGAAATCGATGGGGGCAAGTACATTTCAAATTGTCCGATATTTTTTAATACCAGAGGCACTTGCTTCCATTGTGCTTACATTAACAACTGCAACAATTGGATTAATCGGTGCAACAGCGATGGCAGGAACTATTGGAGGCGGAGGAATTGGGAACTTAGCGATTGCTTATGGCTATCAACGATTCAATACTTACGTTATTATCCTAACAGTCGTCATTTTAGTCGTGATCGTTCAAATTATTCAAAGCTTGGGGAACCGAGTCGCGAAAAGAATTAGACATGAATAGGGAGGAAGAGGAAAAATGAAAAAAACATATTTAATGTTATTATTAGCTATAATGGCAACGGTTTTAGTCGCTTGCGGAGGGAAAGATGAAGAAGGCGGTGCAGAAAAAACTACGATTAAAGTTGGCACTTCACCAGGACCTTACAGTGAATTATTTTTAGATGCTATTAAACCAATTCTTGAAAAAGACGGCTATATAATTGAAGCAACTGAGTTTACGGAATTACGTCAAGCAGATATAGCTTTAGCAGATGATGGTGTAGATTTAAATGTTGACCAACACACAGCATATATGAATAATTTTAATACAGAAAGTGGTGCTGAGTTAGTATCATTAACGCCAATTCCAACAGTGCCAGCTGCATTATTCCCTGGCAAAAAATCGTCCTTAGATGATATTGCGGAAGGGGATGTCATTGCAATACCACAAGATCCATCAAATGCAGCACGTGCCTATGCCATTTTACAAAAAGCAAATTTAATTAAAATAAAAGATGGGGTAGAATTAATTAAAGCAACAGCCGCAGATATTGAAGAGAATAAATTAAATTTAGAAATCGTAGAAATGGATTCAGCTCAAATCCCGCGTACTTTAGGGGATTTAGATTATGGCGTAATTCCGGGAAGTATCGTATATGCTTCAAAAACTGATCCAAGCCTTGCATTACTCCAAGAAGATGTTGTTAAGCAGTATGAGTTAGTTGCGGTAGTGAACAAGAAAAATGAAGATACAGAGTGGGCTAAAGCAGTTGCTGCAGCTTATACTTCAGATGAATTTAAAGCATTTTTAGAAGAGAATAATAATGAGGGGTATTGGTTTGTACCAGAGGAATTGAAGTAATTACTAATGAGATTGCCCATTGAAAAGTGGCTATTTAAAAAGCAGCAGTCTGTAAAATTCAGACCGCTGCTTCAATGCGTTGGTAAAGAAGGGTACATATTAATCCGACTTTAACGCAATATAAACCATCATAAATAAAATGAAAGAAGTTCCAAACCATTGAAATGCGCCAAATGGTTCTTGAAGCCATATAACTGTTGCGAGCACAGCCGTAAGTGGCTCAACATTACCAAGCAAGCTCGTTTCTTTTGCCGATAATGTTTGTAAGCTTTCGATATAAAACCAAAACGACAGCATTGTCCCAAAAATGACGACAATCACAAGGTAAATACCTGTTGATGCTGTCCAGTTGCTCACGTCCACTTGCCATGGTGGATGGAAGAAGCTCATCGTCAACCCAGCTAGCACCATTGCCCATCCAACAACAACAAGCGAATCGAATTGCTTGAGCAGTGGAATGGCATACAGTGTGTAAAAGGCTAGTGACACACCCGATAACAGCCCCCAAATAATGGCTGGCATCGGAACTGAAAGTGTGGATAGAGAGCCATTCGTTAATAAAAAGAAACTTCCAGATAATGCGAGAACAATAGTAACGGCATCTTTTTTCGTGAATTTCGATTGACCGCGTAATGCCACGTATACAATAATCATGACCGGTGCTAAATATTGAAGCAATGTAGCAACCGCCGCATTACCTTCTTTAATGGAGGCCATATATGTATATTGCACCGCAAGCATTCCCACAATCGCAAAAATAACAAGGCGAAATGCAGTAAATTTTTGCTGCCAAATAGCGAGTATTTGTGTACGGTCTTTAAATAACGCTTGTGTAGACAAAAGCAATATTCCCGCGATCAAAAGACGAGTAGAGACAAGCCAACTAACTTCTATGCCTTCTGAGAAAAGCTGCTGGGAAACCGTTCCACCAATCCCCCAAAAAAAGCACCCCGTAATAACAAGTATAAATCCTATGTATCGTTTATTTTGCATGATGAACCTCTTTATCTAGTAGTATTTCTATTTTACCGAAAGTTCTGCCAAAATACTATACAGTTAACGAATAACCTAAAAATATGGGTATTTATTATGTAAATTTCACTAAAATAAAATTTTTTAAAAATAATTGTAACCTTTTTGGTCAACATACTACTAATCTAACGAGAACACGGAGAGGAATGACATAAAAATGAACATGAATATGAAACGCATTACACCATTAGCACTATCAGCATTATTACTAGGAACAGTAGCAGTAGGTGCAGAATCACCAACAAAAATTAACATAGTACCAATAAGTGAGGAGATAACAGAAATTAACCAAGTTACTTCATTTATACAAGTACAAGGAACGATCGATACTATTGAAAATCGCAATGACCAAAAGTTTTTCAGCACAACGGATAAAGAAAATCCATTTAATTTCACAACAAATGAAGAAACACTTGTTTTCGATAAAAAAGGAAATAAAGTAGAACTGAAAAAAGGCGATAAAGTTTCAATCTATACGCATGCCAATCAGCCAATGCTTGCGATTTATCCACCACAGTATAACCCTGCAGTTATTATTGTAGAGGATGAGGAAGTAGCAAGCTCTGTAAAAGTGACGAATTTCAATAAAGAACTTTTAAGTGAAGATCAAGATTTAAAATTAAACATTGGCGATGACACAGTAATCGTCAATGAAAAAGGCGAAAAAGTGAATAAGGAAGCGCTAGCTGGTAATGATGCAATTGTCTTTTATTCATTTGCAACTTTCAGCATACCAGCACAAACAACACCTGAAAAAATTGTCGTATTATCAAAAGAGCAAAACGAACCAACTGAAGAGCAACCAGTCCTTGAAGTGGCACCATTTGCAAATGTAAAAGGGGCGATTGGCTCAGTTGAAAAACTGGCAAACGGTACGACTCAGTACAGCGTAACGGATGAAAACAACCCATTCCATTTCACGACTGACCAAAATACAATTGTATTAGATAAAAAAGGTAATAAAGTAGAGTTGAAAAAAGGCGATAAAGTTTCATTGTATATGCATGCTAATCAGCCGATGCTTTTAATCTTCCCGCCACAATATAGCCCAGCAGTAGTTATTGTAGAGGATGAAAAATCACCAACAAATGTCGTTGTTACAGATTTTAATGAAGATTTCATCAATAAAGAAAACGATTTAAAATTAAATATTAGCGACGACACAGTAATCGTTAATGTAAAAGGTGAAAAAGTAGGTAAAGAAACACTTTTTGCAGATCATCACGCGATTGTTTTCTACGGCGCAACAACACGTAGCATTCCAGCACAAACATCACCAGACAAAATCGTTGTATTCCCGAAAGTAACGAATGAAATTGTTGCAGAAGAAGGCGAAAAGGCAGCTGTTTTGGAAGAAGCAAAAGAAGTGAATGAAGTAGTTGTAGAAGAAGCAAAAGAAGTTGCTATAGATAAGACGGAAGAACAAGCAGCAGTTACAGAAGAAGCAAAAGAATTTGACGCTAAAATTGCTGCATTAATCGGTAAAGATATCCGTGAAGTAGATGGCAAAGTAATGGTGCCACTACGCAAAGTTGCAGAAGGATTAGGTTTTAAAGTAGAGGCAAACAAAACGGGTGCTCTTCTGTCAAAAGATGCATTATCATACACAATTACACGTGGTGAAAAAATGTACGGACATAACCGCGCGTTAGCACAATTCGAAGTAGCACCGGCAATACTTGAGCCAGGTAAAACATATGTAGAATATGATTTTGCGCTACAATTATTAAAATAAAAAATCCAATATTGCTCGGAAGTGATCGCATGAGAATCGAAAGCTGATTCTCATGCTTTTTAAATGGAGCTGCGCTATAAGCGATGTGATTGCAGAATTTTATGAAAAGAGCTATACCTTTTGAAGAGTGAAAATTAACAAAACCACGTGGAAATCCATCCGGCAAGACGAAAGGGAGCCATCATTCGGTTATTTTTGCAAGAACATGTCATATGTAATGCAATTGTAATGGGAATGTAACAAAAATTTGATGTTTATTCCCATTTTACCTATATATCTTTCGTATTGACTCGGATACAATAGCTAGTGAGCAGCTTTGGAAAGGAACAGATATTAATGAAACAAAAATTGATTACATTCATTACTGCGATACTCCTTTTTTGTACACTTGCCGCGAATCCAACTGCAGCGAGCGTCAAATTTGTAGATGTTGCAACAACCCACCCAGCATATGATGAAATTCAGTACTTAATTAGCCTTGGTGCAATTAGAGGTTATGATGAAAACGGAAAAACGTATTATAAACCAAATATTAGTGTGACGCGTGGACATGCAGCGAAAATGGTTGTCATTTCTGCAGGTCATGAACCATTGAAAGTAAGTAAATCAACATTCACTGATGTAAAAGCTGGCACAGAAATTTCTGGTTATGTAGAGCGTGCGATTGAGCTTGGCATATTCGAAAAGAAATCGACTAAATTTTCTCCAAATGAGCCATTAACACGTGAAGAAATGAGTTCTGTTTTAGCAAAAGCGTTTGATTTAAAAGTAGCGGATTATCAAAGTTTACCAATGGTATTCCCAGATGTCCCTGCAACAAATACATATGCTTCATCGATTAAAGCCATTTATTATAATGGTATAACAAACGGCAGTGATGGAAAATACATGCCGAAAAGCGCGGTGACACGTGCACAGTTTGCATCTTTTATCGCACGTGCGAAAAGTGATAAATATCGTTTAGATTTACCAGAAATTCCTGAGCAAGTAGATACATCACAAGTTATTGGGACGATTGCAGTGACAACGGATGGATTAAATGTCCGTAAAAAACCTAATACAAATGCAACTGTGCTAGGGAAAGTGAATACAGGTGGCAAGCTTTCAGTTTATGCGATTGAAGGGAGCTGGCTAAAAGTTTCTTATCAAGGTCAGTATGGATATGTGAGTAAAACATATACAAAATACCTAGATGTTAATGGAAACCCAATTGGTTCGGCAATAAAAAAAGTGACAGCAAATGAAACATTAAATGTGTATTATAAAGCGACATCAAGTTCGAAAAAGATTGGAACAGTTGCACAAGATGAAACCGTTTCAGTTTATAAAGAAAGTGGCGGCTATTATTTAACAACAGTTGACGGTTTACCAGGATATATTGTGAAGGCAAGTACGACGACTGTGGAAAATGAAATTGAAAACCCAGATGTAGAAAATCCAAAGCCAACACCAAATCCTGACCCAAATCCAGATGATTCAGTAACAATGTCTGATTTGATGGGAAAAGTAACGGTTAACGGATTAAATATGCGTGAATCAGCAGATAATAGTTCGAAAGCAATTGCAACATTATCAAAAGGTTCGATGGTTTCGGTTCACTCAATGTCTGGTTTTTGGGCAAAAGTAACAGCAAATGGTCAAACAGGCTATGTGCATAAATCGTATATTAAGCTTATCAATCAAGCAGGTAGTGCAGTAAAAAATCGCGTCATTATTATAGATGCAGGACATGGTGGAAAAGATCCGGGTACTTCTAAAGATGGACATACTGAAAAAGCCATTACGCTCAAAGTTTCAAATTTAGTGCGTCAAAAGTTAGAGGCTGCTGGTGCGACGGTTCATATGACAAGAACAGGTGATTCGTATCCGACACTACAAGACCGCGTCGCTTTTACAAAAGCAAAGCATGGCGAAATTTTTGTTAGTGTCCATGTCAATTCCGCTTCATCCACTTCTGCAAGTGGTACGGAAACGTATTATAATGTATCCACTGGTGACCAATTTGAAGAGGATAAATTATTAGCGAAATATATTAATAATGAAATTGTTAAAAATGCGAATATGAAAGACCGTGGTGTAAAAGAAGGTCCGTTTTATGTGATTCGTAATATGATTATCCCGTCTGTGTTAGTAGAGCTTGGTTTCCTAACGAACGCATCAGACCGAGACAAGCTTGTAAGCGATAAGTATGCAGAGATTTTTGCACAATCGATTTACAACGGAATCGTTCAGTATTACTCAAAGTAAACATGATAACCTGTCAAATCCTATTTTGGAAATGGCAGGTTTTTTATTTAGTGTAAATATAACACTTTCCTTATACTGGGTTTTGATATTGTCTTCAAATAAATGAAACTTATTAATCTAAAGAACGTATAAAAGATTATGAGAAAATGGTGATGAAATGTATTTTCTTTCAAAGAGAACTATGGAAAAATTAATATTGTGGAGGCTTAATTAAAAGGAATTAATACTTCAAGAAATTTAGGGGGGAAACGGGTGACTTTACAGTTAGAACATGTAACAAAGCGTTACAAAGATTTTACCGCAGTACAGGATCTGAACTTTACCATTGCAAAAGGCGAGATTTTTGGTTTAATCGGTCAAAATGGTGCAGGAAAAACGACGACATTCCGTATGATTTTGGATTTGCAAGATACAACGGAAGGCAAGATTATGTGGGATGGCAAACCCATTAAGAAAATTAATCGTGATATATTAGGTTATTTACCCGAAGAGCGCGGCATCTTTCCACAAATGAAAGTGGAAGATCAGTTGTATTTCTTTGGTGAATTGCGGGGAGTAGCGAAAGAAACATTAAAAAAGGAAATTGATTTTTGGATTACGCGTTTTGATTTACAAGAAAAACGTCATGACAAGGCGGAAACATTATCAAAAGGAAATCAGCAAAAAGTGCAGCTAATTGCGAGCTTCCTCCATCGACCACAATTTTTAATTTTAGACGAACCGTTTAGCGGACTGGATCCCGTGAATATGGAGCTTCTGAAAAATGCGATTTTGTACTTAAAAGAGCAGGGAATGACGATTTTATTTTCAAGTCATCAAATGGATAATGTGGAGGAATTATGCGATCATTTGTGTTTGTTAAAGCGCGGTGAAGCACTGTTTTCAGGCTCATTACTCGATTTGAAGAAGCAGTATGGCAAAACGAAATTAACGGTGCAAACAGATTTGGCACAAAGCGAACTTGAAAAGCTACCAGGAGTAAAACAAGCCGGCTATGATCGCGACGGGCATGCAGTGTTGACATTAGAGGATGAATCTTATGCGCGCACATTATTCGAACATTTTTCGAATGGCCAATACATTGAAAAATTCAGCTTAGATTATTTATCTCTTCATGAAATTTTCAAAGAGAAAGTAGGTGCGGCCCATGTCTAAATTTTCTGTGCTCGTGAAGCAATTATATAAGCAAAAAATCCGCACATTAACATTCCGTTTAATGACCTTGTTATATTTGGGACTGATTTGTGCGTTTATCTTTTGGCCGGAAATTAAAGGGTTACTATTTTCAGATGATGCCGAAATCGTAGGCGTTGTGAACGAAACGAATTTTGACGTGGCACCATTTTTAAAAGGCAATGATCAATTTGATTGGCAAGTAGTTGATGCGGACAGTGCGAAAGAAAATGTAGAAGAGGGCGAGTATTACGCACATGTCACACTTACTGATGACCAAGGAAAGCTTTCTGCGAATATTACGTCGTTAGATCCACTACCTCTGAATGACCAGCAATCGATTTCAGGTCTTATAAGTCAAATGGGTCAAATGTATGCGATGGCGCAAATGGATTTAACAGAAGAGCAGCAAGCGGTATTACTCTCGGCAGAGCCCATCATTTCGATGCAAACGATAAATGAGCAAGCAAATGATGGCAAGTCGACAGAAGAAAAACAAGCGGGTATTTTTGTTTCTTATGCAATAGGTTTTGTTATTTATATATTTGTCGCAACGTACTTATCGATGATTACGACAGAAGTTGCATCGGAAAAAGGTTCACGTGCGTTAGAAATGCTACTTGTAAGTGTGAAGCCTGAAACACATTTCCGTTCGAAATTGATTGGGGTCTTTTTAGTCGCCCTTACACAATTCACCATTATTTTTGGTGCATTGTTCCTGTTGCTGCGCTTTACGTATGGCGGCGAAAAATGGACGCTCGTTACGGATTTACTCGATTCAATGTCAATGGGTTATTTCCTATACGTGATCGGCTTTTTATTTGGAACGATCTTAATGTACTTAATTTTAGGGGCATTATTCGGCTCACTTGTATCTAAAGTCGAGGAAGCTGGACAGGTGATGATGCCGGCACTCATGATGACATTAATCGGTTTTTACGTGATGATTTCAGGTATGGGCAATCCAGATACATTACTAATTAAAGTATTCTCGTACATTCCATTTACGTCTGGAATGGTAATGCCGATGCGTATTGGTGCAACAGATATTCATAGTATCGAACCAATTATCTCATTCGCACTTTTAGTAGCAACAACGTTAGTGCTTTACTTTATTAGCTTAACGTTCTACAAACGCAGCGTACTAACGTATTCATCAGGAGGACTCATTCAAAAAATTAAAACCGTGTTTAAAGTAACGACTTAATTTGCTCGATTGATTAGAAGTTTCATATAAGTAGCAGAGATTTTGGAACAGATGAATGAAATCTTGTGTTTTGAAGAAAGATTCTTATTGGTGTTGGTGGAGGTATGTCAGACTGGCTGGGCTATGATATGCACAGTCAAATCACCTTTAGGATCCAAATATTTTTTATATGTGGGGCGCCGCTTCCAGTGGGAGGCGGCGATTTTTTTGAAGAATTTCCTTTGTTGTGGAAATTTCACATAGATACGTTTTTTTCTTATTGAACAGCCAAATCATTATCGTTCGTGCAAATAAAATAATATCGGTAAGAGATTAGCGTATTAAGTAGTATGAAGTGCCATGATTTTTTTACAACGCCGACGAAAAAGGCAACAATTGAAATGAAAAATGAGGGTTGCCATAAAAGTAACATATAATCACCCCGTATTGTATAAAGTAGATTTTCCAGCATGATGGTTATTCAAAGACGCCACTTCTAAGTAAAGAAAAATCAACATCTACATTTACTTTCATTTCTTTATACATTTCATGCCACATCTCTTCGGTTAGTTTAGAATGACGTACAGAGCTTTTATAAAATTCACCATATCCAAAAATGTCCGAATCAATTTTTTGACAGTAGGCAATTACTCTTGATATTTCACTTGCTAAATATTTACCGATTATTTTTTCAAGTTCTTTCACTTTTTCAGAATCCCCCGTTTCCAAGTTTGGTTTCACTTCTAATAATCTCGCTTGTACATTGAGATGCAAGTCGAATTCGGGTATTGTTTGATTGACTAACTTTAGATCTTTATGCGTTTTAATCGGATCGAATACTAAATTAATTTCATTAGGAGGTTCCTTTAGTAGTGATGAAGGAAAATCATCCCCTTTAATCTTTATTTCGAGTGTACCGTTTTGATAATCATCTCGACTTAGCTTCACGTAAAAACTATCTTCAACCGACATTTTCCCTATCATTTTGTCCTTTCTAAATAAAGCGATGCCTGAAATCGATACAAGTTCCTTATCTTGTTTGATAATAGGTATGGCAATGTCTCTGCCTATGGAATAATAATCAAACGCTACTTCATGAAGTGTAGATGAAACGACCTGTTCACTTTTAATATTTTGATCTAAAAGCTTATAAACATGTTCACCAATTTCATCGATATTTGGATATTGATATTCAAGTAATGGCCTTGCCTCTCCTTCGACTATCGCCAAAATTAACCCTTCACTTATCGTAGCATTTTTCGAAAGGGTATCAATATAATGACCAATGCCATTTTTAGCAAACTCCTCACCGAATAAAACGCTCCTCAATTGTCCAGACATTAATTTTTCTGCTACCCTGTGATTAATTTTTGCGCGCGTACCTTGAGATGTATCGTTTTCAGCAGCTATAATGGCAACATTACTTTGTAATTCTGTACCGACTTGGCGAACAATAGCTGTTGTTTCCACTGCTTCTTCTTTCCCTATGTCATAGCCAATTAAAGTGACTAAACTAACCCTTTCTAGTATTTTGGATTCTGCACATCCGACTAAACTAACGCAGCAGGCTAGTAGTAAAAAATAAATCCTGTTCATTCCATTTGCCCCTTATGTGATTTAACTTTATTTTTTATTTTCGCTATCACGTACAAGATGATAGGGTAAACAAAAACAATATAAAATGCCACCTGGTTAAAGTAATCGTTAAACGTATTAATTTGAGTTCGAGTTTTTATCGTTAAGCTAATCATGAATAAAATAAAGGTGAAAATCCAGATGAATTTATTTGCACTTATATTTACCATGCGTTTAAATCCGCGAAAAGCAGACCATACAAACAGACAAAGATTTGGTAATATAATCAACATCCAAAAACAAACGACGAAATATTCAATTCGTTCAATGAATGGTAATTGAACAATGCTAAATAAAGACAAGGTCGGCCATATCGTTTTCGTTAATTGTTGCCCACTAAAGTAAGTTAACGAAATGAGTATGATAATAAGGTAAAACAAGGTTGTCACGAATAGACCAAGATGAATATATTTTTTTGCATTCAATTTATCCTTTACAAAAGGATAGATTATATAGATTATTTCAAATCCAATTATCGTAAATGTCATGGACCGCATACTATGCAGTATTCCACCTATATCGGCCTCTAAGACAGGAAGTAGATTTCGTGATTCGATATACTTCATCGGAAAAGCTAACATCGGGAAAAGCCATATGCTAAGTACAATACTAAAAAAAGTAACGCCAACAATTACACGAAGCCCACCAGTAAATGTATAAATCACGATTAATAGCAATGTGGCAGTAAGAAACCAAGTACCCACATTTGGAAAAACCCATGTTTGTACAACTTCAATATAGTTGATCAAAACGGTAAAAAACGCCGTTGAACAATATAAAATATAAATAGTATTAAAGAAATTTCCAATCCATTTACCAAATATATTTTGATGAATGCCGTATAAATCATTTGAACCGTATATTTGCAATATTTTAATCATAAAAAAAACGATGACATGCGTGGCAACACCTGCAAGTATGACAGAAATCCATGCATCATGCTTAGCGCCCTCGTATACGACCCGCTGAAATCCATGTAGCCCAACCCCAATTTGAGCACCATGTATGATGAAAAAAAGTAGAAATGCGTTAAATGTATCATTAGGATTGAGTTGTATAGAACGATTCATTCATTTCACCTTCTGTTCATTTTTTTCAGGATTTATCGGTTCAGGTTCATATTTTTTTTCATCTCCGGGTCTCGTATTTGAAGGCCTTTTATATATGAATGGTAACGGTAATCTAACAAGACTATCCCGCCAATCAATGAGACGAGGTGGATAGAAAGGGGCTGTATACGGAGACCCCAAACTTGTTTGGCGCAATAGATGAGTTAGAATGAAACAAAATCCCAGCATGATACCATAAAAGCCCCAAAGTCCTGCTAATATTATTAATGGGAACCGAATGATTCTAATGACATTACCCATCATGTAACTTGGTGTGGTAAAAGATGATAATGCCCCTAAAGCAACAATGATAATTAATATATTACTCGTAAAGCCGGCTTGTACCGCCGCAGTTCCAATGACGATACCGCCGACAATACCAATAGTTTGACCAACCTTTGATGGTAATCTGATACCTGCTTCCCGGAGCAATTCTATAATAAGCTCTAACAGCAGTGCCTCAAAAAATGGGGGAAAAGGAACTAATGCTCTTGATTCACTTAACGTAATGACGAGTGTTTGTGGAATGACTTCGTAATGAAATGTTAATGCCGCTACATATAAAGGCGTTAGAAAAATAGAAAGAAAGACCGCACTAAATCTTAATAAACGGGCAAACGTAGCAATCTGCCATCGAAGATTTAAATCTTCCTGACTTTGGAAAAATTCAAGAAAGGAGTGTGGGCAAACGATTGCCAGGTTACTTCCATCCACAAATACCCCCAATTTCCCATTCAAT
Organism: Solibacillus sp. FSL K6-1523; assembly: GCF_038005225.1. Lineage (NCBI taxonomy): Bacteria > Bacillati > Bacillota > Bacilli > Caryophanales > Caryophanaceae > Solibacillus > Solibacillus sp. FSL K6-1523. Next base: position 2,326,154 of record NZ_JBBOSU010000001.1, on the reverse strand, counting down.
AGTTCACCGCAAAGCTTGTCCGGTTTTTCTGTTAGTAACATTTGGGGGAAAATTGATAAAGAGTTATCATCTATCAATTGTTCCAAAATCGAACTATCTAATATCGAGTCCAATTTAAGATTGGTAATTCTTTGGCGTAGCGTATTCACCATTTCCTCGGAAGCAATGTCTTTAATGTATAACATTGACACTGTTGTTTTCGTGCGTTTTCCAACTACTATCTTTTCGTTGCAAAGGTTTGGATCCTTTATATATCTGCGAACTAAGGAGACATTCGTTGAAAGACTTTCATTAAATCCAACTTGTGCACCGATTACTTGTGATTCGTTTTCAGAGGCTGATAAAGCTCGCGATTCACTCGTAGGGATTATTGCCACCCCAACTTGCGAGTGCCCTTCAACATGAATAAGTACAGCCCCAGCCAACATTGCAGAAATGGTTTCATCTGTGCTAGACGTTAACTTGATCTGAGGAATTGTCAGGATAGATAAAATACGTTCTGGTGAGATATCTTTACTTTTGAACAAGTCCTGAATAATATGATTTTTTAGTACTTCATCATCCACTAAAGTGTCTATATAAATGAGCGTTACATTTGGTGCTATTGATTTAACCGTTAAATCAGATGTGTGATGAACGATGTTACGTACTGCTTGGATAAAATTGATCGCTGAAGGCGAAACTGTACTGTCAATTTTTTCTTCAATAGCTATTCTTTTTTCATTTATGGCTACAGATTGTTCTTTTTTGTTCAACGTATGGAATCTTTTGCGAAATATATGAATCACCTCATTACTAGCTTTGTTTCTAAAATTGACTAGAAAAAGACAATCTATACACTTTACCTGGAATTTGAGACATTCCTTAATGGGTCGTCGAATCATACTGCGGCACCATCCGTCCTAAAGTTTACAACCAGCCTTATTCGAAAAAAATTCGAATTCCGAAGAAATTCCATGTGCAATATATCAAAATATTTCATCTTTTGCTAAAATAATGAGAATTGAAATAAAGAAGGTGGACATGTTGAACGTATTTTTTAAATTAGGATGGTTTTTCAAAGAGCGAAAAAAACAGTATGCTATTGGATTAATTATGCTCACAGTTGTTGCGATTTTACAGCTAATTCCCCCAAAAATTATTGGCTACACAATCGATGAAATTGGGGAAGGAACGTTGACGAAAGAGGGCTTATTTAAATGGCTAGGGCTCATTGTAGCTGTTGCGTTAGTCATGTATGTACTGCGCTATTATTGGCGGCAAATGATTTTCGGCTCTTCCAACTATTTAGCCAAAATATTGCGCCAGAAGCTACATCAACATTTTACGAAAATGGCGTCGTCGTTTTATCAAAAGCATCGTGTCGGGGATTTAATGGCTCATGCAACAAATGATATTAACGCGGTTCAGCAAACGGCCGGTGGTGGAGTGCTCACATTATTTGACTCGATTACGACAGGTGGTTTCGTCGTTTTAGCAATGGCCTTTACGATTGATTGGCGCTTAACGTTAATCGCATTATTGCCGATGCCGATTATGGCTTTTTTAACGAGTTATTATGGCAAGCTGTTGCACGAACGCTTCCGTCATGCACAAGCAGCTTTCTCTGATTTGAATGATAAAACGCAGGAAAGTATTTCGGGCATTAAAGTGATTAAAACATTCGGTCAGCAACGGCAGGATGTAGAAGATTTTACTAAATTATCAAATGAAGTCGTGGAAAAAAATCTGCGTGTGGCGAAAGTCGATTCTTTATTTGACCCGACAATTAGCTTTGTTGTCGGTTTGAGTTTTATGCTGAGCCTCGGTTTTGGTACGAAATTTATTTTAGAAGATGCGATGACGCTTGGTGATTTGGTGACATTTACGACGTATTTAAGTATTCTCGTTTGGCCGATGCTTGCGATTGGGATGTTATTTAATATCGTCGAGCGAGGCAGTGCGTCATATGACCGGATTGAAAAAATATTGAATACTCTCGCGGAAATTGATGATCAACCGAATGCAATTGCGAAGATGCCAAGTGGTGATGTATCGTTTCAAGTAGATTCATTTACTTTTCCAGATGACCAAAAACCGACGCTCCATCATATTCATTTTGAATTGAAACGTGGAGAAACACTCGGCATTGTGGGAAAAACAGGTGCTGGAAAAACGGCTATTTTAAAGTTAATTTTACGTGAATTCGAAGGATATGAAGGGAAAATTATGTTCGGTAATTATAGTATAGATGCGTATCAAAAAATGAAGTTACGTGAGGCAATTGGCTATGTTCCTCAAGATCACTTCCTATTTTCATCCTCGATATATTCGAATATCTCGTTTGCTAATCCGGATGCAACACGAGCAGAAGTGAAGGCTGCTGCGCAAATTGCTTCTATTGATAAGGATATTGAAGGCTTTACCGAAGGTTATGAAACGATAGTTGGTGAGCGTGGAGTTTCACTTTCTGGCGGGCAAAAACAGCGTCTTTCCATAGCCCGTGCGTTACTTATGAAGCCGGAATTACTAATTTTAGATGATTCATTATCAGCTGTAGATGCCCGCACAGAGGAAGCGATTTTACATGCATTGAAGGAAGAACGAAAAGATGCAACGACGATTATTACGTCCCACCGATTAAGTGCGATACAGCAAGCGCATGTCATTGTCGTTATAGATGAGGGCAAAATGATTGAAAAAGGTACGCATGATGAGCTAATGGCATTGCAAGGAAGTTATTATGAAATGTATCAATTGCAGCAACTCGAACAATTAGTAGCGCAAGGAGGCGACAGTCATGGCAAATGAAACGATTTCAAGTAAGGAACAGCGCGTCATACTCCGCCGCCTATTTCGCTATTTACAACCGCATAAAAAGTTGTTGATATTTTCTTTATTATTACTTGTTTTGACGGTAATCGGGGATTTGGTTGGCCCGTATTTAATTAAAGTGTTTATTGATGATTATTTAACGAATCTTCAATTTGACACGAAGCCAATCGTCCTTTTGGCGGTTAGTTACTTCATCATTCAAGTACTGAATATCGTCATTACGTATTATCAAATGTTGAAATTCCAAGAGTTGGCGCTAAAGGTCATTCAGCAGCTGCGCATAGATGTGTTTTCAAAAATTCACAAATTAGGTATGCGTTATTTTGACCAAGTGCCAGCGGGTTCAATCGTTTCACGTGCGACGAATGATACTGAAGCCATTAAAGATATGTTTGTTTCGGTACTCATTAGTTTTGTACAGGCTGCATTTTTAATTGTCGGCGTGTATATCATCATGTTTATGATGAATGCAAAATTGGCTTTTGCCATGTTACTTTTATTGCCAGTCCTCATTTATATTGTTTATTTATATCGTAAAATGAGTGCGGTCGTATATATGAAAATGCGTGAAAAGCTAGGGGAGTTAAATGCGCGCTTAGCGGAAACCTTATCTGGTATGAGCATTGTCCAAGTTTTCCGTCAAGAAGAGCGTTTTAATGATGATTTTGACAAAACAAATGAAGAACATTTTCAGGCGATGATGGCCAATACAAAGATGAATAGTTTATTGCTTCGACCTATTATTGATTTAGTCTATTTTACGGCCATTGTTATTTTGCTCTTTTACTTTGGTTGGACATCTTTTGAAACGGCAGTGGAGGTCGGAGTTGTGTACGCCTTTATTACGTATATGAACCGCTTCTTTGATCCAATTAATCAAATGATGGAACGACTGGCTTTGTTTCAACAGGCGATTGTTGCAGCATCCCGTGTCTTTTCGCTGTTGGATAATGAAGAGCTAGAACCTACCCAGAAAAACGAACCACTTCATGTATCGAATGGACGAATTGAGTTCAAGGATATTTCGTTTAGCTATGATGGCAAGCAAGATGTACTAAAAAATATTTCGTTTACCGTTAACCCAGGAGAAACGGTGGCACTCGTAGGCCATACGGGCAGTGGAAAAAGCTCGATTATCAACTTATTAATGCGCTTTTATGAATTTGAACGTGGAGATATTTTAATTGATGGGAAGTCGATTAAAAACTACCCACAACAGGAACTTCGGGATAAAGTCGGGCTCGTGTTACAAGATCCGTTTTTATTTTACGGAACGGTGGCGTCAAATATCCGATTATTCAATGACAAACTAGCATTAGATGATGTGAAGGAAGCGGCAGAATTCGTACAGGTGAATAATTTTATTGAGGCACTGCCAGACGGTTATTCGAATAAAGTAACGGAGCGCGGTTCGACGTTTTCAAGTGGGCAACGTCAACTCATAGCCTTTGCGCGGACAATTGCGACGAATCCAAAAATACTTGTGCTCGATGAAGCAACCGCAGCCATTGATACGGAAACGGAAGTGGGCATTCAGCAATCGCTTGAAAAGATGCGTAAGGGACGTACAACGATTGCCATTGCCCATCGTTTATCAACAATTCAAGATGCCGAGCAAATTTTAGTGCTACATAAGGGGGAAATAATCGAGCGCGGAACCCACCAACAACTCATCGCACAAAAAGGGCTATATGAGAAAATGTATTTATTGCAGAATGGGATTGTGGAGTAATTTATGCGGTAAGTATTTCAAATGAAGGGGAGGTAATAAAATGAAACAGATCTTTGCTTTCGAAACAAAAGAAGAATATGAAAATTGCCAAGAAATGATTGAAAGATTTAATAAGAAATTGAAGAGATACCAAGCTGAATTAGAAGAAAATTATGAGCTAAAAGATTTACCAAAAGCCATAATATGGACTTCGGAAGAATTGGCAACAACTGTATTTTCTAACATAGCAATACCCGCATTCACAAATAAGGACATTATTTATATTTCCCCTGAACTATTAAAATGGAGAAAGTTATTTTTAAGGCAATTAGAGGAAAAAGGAGACCGAAAAATAGAAAAATTTTATGAAAACATGTCTGAAAATCATTTATTAACGATTGTTGGACATGAACTAACACATCATATAGATCTATTTGTGGACGATTTTGATGATGAAAGGAGAGATTCAATATGGTTTGAAGAGGACATGTGTGATTATTTATCAAGAAAGTTTATTCTTAGCGACAAGGAATTTAATGAAATTACAAATATTGAGTTAGAACTAGTTGCAATGTTTCAAGAAAAGTATGGAAATTTTTCGCTAGATAAGTTTGGAACTTCTAGTTATGAAGGTAGTTTAACGAGTATTATGTTCGATTACTGGCGGAGTTTTCTCGCTGTTAAACATTTGGTTGAAGAACGGGCTAATGATGATATCACACTCGTATTTAGGGCATATCATAAGTGGCATAATGAGGGACGAGTGAAACCGTTGATGGAATATTTTGATGCATGTAGCTTATTTAATTAGCAATCGTGCAAGATTAGCATATTGTTTTGGGCGCAGTTGTTGGATGGCAACTGCGTTTTAAATTGGTCAAATAAAGGAGGGTTTCATATAAAATAACAAAATTTAAAAATAAACGGAAGAAATCCACTTGCGAACATATATTCCCTTCTGGTAAAATGAAAAAAACAAGATGATTCGATTGCTGATCTATTTCTATAGTCAGGTTCTGTGAAATGACAATGGAAATCAACAAGCATAAAAAGGGGAGATATAAATGAGGGTTAACTTTGGCAAATATGACATACCATCTACACTTCAAACATTAATTGATTTAGCAAATGAACTTGGCGATGATGAACAATTTTACCTTTGCCATAATTTCTATCTCTCCTTAGAGAATTTCAGATATTTTAACACACCAAGCGATGTCGTTGTTTTTGGGAATATCGGAATGGACGGTATACATTACGGGTTTCTTACTGACTATGGGTCTGTAACGGAACTTGATGTGGCACCTATTGTTTGTGTTAGTCCAATGGATTTTGATCGTCCAACGCGCGTAGTCGCAAACAATCTGCGTGAATTTTTACAGGTTAATTTGACTGACAGCGGACTGTTCTATAATCATTTTGACTGTGAGGAGGATTATGTGGCGGCTAAAAATCAATGGTCCGCAGAAAACGTATACCAACCATCTGAAAATGAAAAATTAATGAGAGTGCACGCAACAAAATATTTGTCGGATCATATTTCGATGCCTGTTATTGAAAATCCGTATCGTTATGTTCACCATATAGAGCTAGAGCGACAAAAAAATGTAACGATTCTAACTCAAGATCGAATAGGGGTTGTGACGCCAATTTTGCAAGGTGAGGAACCTAAACAATTCCTAATTCACAAAGAAATAGATCCTGATTTACAGTTGTTGCGGGAATACCTCCAATCTGCACCAAAGGCCTCATGTCTTGCATTATTTAGAGACATTCAGCTTAACTTTATTATAAAAGATAACCCAAAACTATTTAAAGTTGTAACGGCAGCAATGATTAATATGGAGCTATTTGATGAAACGAACCGATTATTGGAAAGTATCTAACAAAAAGCAACTACGGGAAATGGCTTGTCCATTCTCGTAGTTGCTTTTGTTATTTATTGAACTATTCATTCTCCGGGGTTTGCGCACGCTTGATAAAGAAAGCGACTACAACGGCAAGTAGTGCAAAACCAAAACCAATTATGAATGCATTGTGTACACCCGAAATCATTGCTTCAGTCAATTGAGTCGGATCAGTTGGATTAGATGATTGTGCCAAGAAATCCTTTTGTCCAGAAGCCATAATACTGATGAAGAAAGCAACACCAATCGCGCCTGCTACTTGCGATAAAGTGTTCAAAATAGCTGTTCCGTGCGGGTAAAAACGTCGCGGAAGTTGGTTTAAACCATTCGTTTGTGCGGGCATCATAATTAATGAAATCGCGACCATCATACAAACATGTAAAAGGATGAACGTTGTTTTTGAAGTGTCCATCGATACTTGTGTAAAGAACCACATCACAGTTGCTAAAATGATTGTCCCAGGAATAATCAGCGCTCTTGGACCAAACTTGTCAAATAGCTTCCCAGAAACAGGTGAAAGAATACCATTTAATAAACTACCTGGAAGCATAATAAGGCCCGTTGCATAAACGGTTAAGCCTAATGCACCTTGGAATAAGAATGGTAATAATGTCATTGTTGAGAACATCGTCATCATCATAATAATTAATAAAATAGTTGTTAATGAAAACAACGGATATTTGAACGGACTTAAGTCTAATAACGGTTCTTTTAGTTTCAATTGGCGTAACACAAAGAAGAAAAGTGCAATCAGTCCAATGATAATAATTCCGTATACTTGGAAGCTATCCCAGCCTTTACCCGAACTACTAAATCCGTAAACAATCCCACCAAATCCGATTGTCGATAAAATAATGGATAACACATCTACTTTTGGTTTAGTCGGTTCTGAAACATTCTTTAAAAAGATGAAAGCGAAAATGATAGAAAAAATCGCAAATGGAATTACGATATAAAACAGCCATCTCCAGCTCAATGAATCAAGAATGATACCCGAAAGCGTCGGTCCAATAGCAGGAGCGAACATCATAACGAGTCCGATACTTCCCATTGCGGCACCGCGTTTCTCTGGCGGGTATAGGAAGAGAATCGTATTCATTAATACCGGCATCATTAATCCTGTACCTGCCGCTTGTAATAAACGACCGACTAATAAAACAGAAAATCCAGGTGCAAGTGCACTTACTAAAGTACCGAAAGTGAAGATCATCATTGCTCCTATAAATACTTGTCTCGTTGTAAACCACTGTACTAATAAAGCCGAAGCAGGGATTAAAACAGCCACAACGAGCATGTACCCAGTTGACAGCCATTGAAGTGTTGCTGGTTCCACATTTAACTCAATCGTTAGTTGAGGAAATGCAACGTTTAATAATGTTTCGTTTAAAATAGTGAAAAAGGCTCCAATAATCATGGAAATTAAAATTGGCAGTCTTTTTATATTTTCAAACTCCTTTGATTGTGTATTCATAAATTCCTCCTTGTACGCATGTATAATCTTTCATTATTTTTATTTTCACACAGTGCAAGCTGACTGAAGAAAAATAAACTCAAGGTAATACTATACATTAAAACAAGCAAAATCACAAAAATGTAATATCCAATAGTAAAAAAGGCTTTGACAATCTACTTCAATGAACATTTAAACGAAAATGAATGAGTTTATCTAATCCGTGAATTTAAATATCATATTTGCAGTAGATAGTATCCATACTTTAATACACTCGACCAACTTCGGATGAATTAGCTGCTAAAAAAAATAGTTGTCGATAATCGGCGCGTTACATTCATTCAAATTCCGAATTCAGAGCACCATATTTCCAAAATAAAAATGAGCTGAGAGTTTTCCTCTAGCTCATTTTTGGCATACATATGATTTCGGTGTTTTAATTCCTCCATAATTTTTGGGGGTCCTCAATTTAAAATCCCATTTTGGTATAAAAATGCGACTGCATGTGTACGATTAAGTGTATTTGTTTTGACCATGACACTTTTAATATATTGTTTGATTGTTGTTTCACTAATTTCTAGTAAAGAGGCTACTTGTTTTGAACTATGGCCAAATGCGATACACCTCATCACTTCGTATTCCCGTTTGGATAGTTTTATTTCGTCTTTTTTCTTAGAACTTGGATAGGTGAATAGGATTTCGCCTACTTTTTTAGTATAAAGTTCTGCTTCCATTAACATTTGCGAATCCACCTTTTGTTTGAATTTCGTACTTAAAAAATAGCCAATCACGACCGAATTGAAAATAATCGGAACAACAAGTAGTGCGTTTTCCGTTTGAGCGATAACATACTTTCTAGGTAAATATAAATGAAAATCATTGCCTTCATAATATTGCGGATTTCGTTTTTGGATTGCCTCAAAAATGGGCGGAATTGTTGTTATATCATCGCGTACAGATGTGATACTTCTAAATTTAAATGCAGTTGCTGAAAAGATTCCTTCTGCTAAATGATCGATAGGAGAATAGCGAAAAAGTAGTGCTTCTTCTAATGAGAAAGTGGAGAGGAAATTTTCCATTAACAACTTAATTTTTTTGTCAGGATCTTCTAGTGATTTTATTTTTTCTAAGTCATTTTCCCAACTTGTAATGCCTATCATCAAATGAACACCCCTTTTAAAATCCTTTATTATTCTACTTATGTTTTAGACTACAGAAAGTTTACAATACATTCGAATTTTAATACGAAAGTATATAGTATTTTCTCAAAAAGTAGGAATATCTATTTTTAGTGAAAATAATAAACTATTAATGTAGGCGATTACAAAATTCTTTTTATCTAAGAGGAGGAAATAAAATGGCAAATTTAACTGAAAACGCAAAAGCATATTTAGAGGCATTTTATAGTGGACCAAAGATTGAATCATTTGATCCGATTGAATTTAAGGCATTACAGGCACAAGCCCCAGTAGCACCGCAAAATAATTTACCAAGTATTCATCAAACCGAGGATCGATCTATTAAAGCGCAGGACGGACAAGATATCCGCATTCGTATTTATACACCTGAAGGAGAGGGGCCATTCCCTGCGTTAGTGTATTATCATGGCGGTGGTTGGGTAATTGGTTCGATTGAGATGTTTGAAGGAGCAAACCGATTAATTGCAATGGAGGGAAAGGTTGTAGTTGTATCTGTTGATTACCGTTTAGCACCAGAACATCCGTATCCAACTCCGATTGAAGATTGCTATGCTGCATTGGAGTGGGTAGCTGCAAACGCGGAAGAAATCAATGTCAATCCGGCTAGAATTTCAGTTGGTGGGGATAGTGCTGGCGGAAATTTAGCAACGGTAATTGCGAAAAAAGCTTTAGATCAAAATGGACCAGCCATTCAATCACAGGTTTTAGTTTATCCTGTAACTAATTTGGAATTTACGACCGATTCATACAAGGAATTTGCTGAAGGGTTTGGACTGGATATTCATTTAATGAGATGGTTTGGTAAGCATTACTTGAGCGATGCAACACAAGCAGGTGAGCCAGATGTTTCCCCGTTAAAATATGATTCTGTTAAAGGGCTGCCACCAGCTATTATTATCGCTGCGGAAAATGACGTACTGAAGGATGAGGGCGTTGCCTATGCTGAAAAGTTAAAACAAGACGGCGTTCACGTTCAATACGAGCTCATCCCAGGTGTTATTCATGCTTACTATAGTAATTTAATGTTCTTCGAGGAAGAAACGAAGCAATCCGTGCAACATATTGTAAAATTCCTAAATAAGGTCGAGCAAACGATCTAAAAATTCTTTATTTGTTTTTAACTAGTAAAAAGGCATTGCAATATTGGAAGGAAGGGGAATATGCATGGCAAATCATTTTGATGCAATCGTTATTGGCGCTGGATTTTCAGGGATTTATATGACGTATAAATTGCGTGAAGATGGCTTTACAGTGAAGACCCTCGAAAAGGCATCCGGGGTAGGAGGCGTTTGGAATGTAGCGCGTTATCCTGGTGCGCATTGTGATTCGGATAGCCATTGCTACAATTTTATGTTCTCGGAAGATTTATATAGAAAATGGTCCTGGTCAAAACGTTTCGCTCCGCAAGAAGAAATTTTACGCTATTTGAATTTTGCTGCGGATGAGTTAGATGTAAAGAAGCAAATGCAATTTCATACTGAGGTAACATTAGCTAATTGGGATGAAGATAAAGCGCGTTGGCATGTCTTAACGAGTGAGGGAGAAGAATTTACAGCAACATACTTAATTTCAGGAGTAGGTTGCTTATCGACTTCGAATATTCCAAACTTTGATGGGAGCGATAATTTTGAAGGGGACAGCTATCACACAGGAGCTTGGCCATCCACTCCTGTCGATTTAAAAGGCAAACGTATAGGTGTGATTGGGACGGGCTCTAGTGGTGTACAATCCATCCCTGTTATTGCACAAGAAGCGGGGGAATTGTATGTTTTCCAACGAACGCCACAATACACTGTGCCAGCTCGAAATCGGGAATTAACAGAAGAGGAAATCGCACAGCTAAAAGAAGATTATACTGACATACGCGAAAAAATATTTGCTTCTCATGCGGGCTATCCATTTGTTCGATCGACTAAATCTGCTGCTGGAACCCCGGAAGAGGAGCGCCTAGCGATTTTAGAAGATGCATGGGAGAAAGGGAGTTTGAGCTTTGGTACTTCCTTTAATGATATTGCGATTAATACGGAATCAAATGAAATCGTTTCAGAGTTTCTGCGTGGTAAAATTCGAGAAACAGTGAAAGATCCAGAAACCGCAAAAAGTCTATTGCCATATTATTATTACACAACGAAACGACCAATCATCGATACAAATTATCATGAGACATATAATAAGGAACATGTAACCTTAGTAAATTTAAAAGAACAGCCAATTGTAGGTATTACAAAAAATGGTATTCAAACAACAGAAAAGGAATACCCATTAGATGTAATCGTTTATGCTACTGGTTACGATGCCATGACGGGTACACTTTTAAAGCTGAATATTAAAGGACGCGACGGAGTATCCTTAAAAGAAAAATGGGCAAACGGAGCAAATGTTGAAACCTATTTAGGTCTAGGTGTTTCCGGATTCCCGAACTTCTTTACAATTACAGGTCCACAAAGTCCGTCGGTGTTAACGAATATGCCTTCATCCATTGAGCAGCATGTGGAATGGATTTCGGACTGCTTGAATTATATGAAGAAGAATCAAATTAAAACGATTGAGCCAACAAAAGAAGCGGAACAACAATGGAGTAAACAGTGTATGGAAATTGCCAATAGTACATTATTTACAAAAACAGATTCCTGGTATACAGGGTCCAACATAGAAGGGAAACCACGTGGCTTTTTAATCTTCTTAGGTGGCTTGGATAAATATCGTCAAATATGCAACGAAATCGCTGAAAAAGGGTATGAAGGTTATGAATTAAAGACTACCGAAGCGATAAAATAACGCCATAATTTAACTGGAAAGGATGCTCCTTTTGTGCAAGTGGGGGCATCTTTTTGGGTTGATAAAAGCGTGAGAAAACTATTAATGTTTTTTGGTATTTTATTTACAAATCATGAATGGAACGTTATTGTTATGTTATACGATATATCGCGTAGCATAATAGTGGAGGTGTTGAAGATGTCTTATAATGGTGGACCGATGACAGAGGCAATGTATTACGTTCTATTAGCGTTAATGCGTCCGAATCATGGTTATCAACTGATGCAATCGATTACAGAAGTCTCAAATGGGCGGTTAAAAATGGGACCCGGCACATTATATGGGGTACTTTCACGAATGCAAAAAGATGATTTGATCGTTTTATCGAAGGATGATGGTAGAAGGAAAACGTATGAGATTACATCAGAAGGTGAGCGAGCTTTGAGAATGGAGTATGAGCGTTTAAAATCCTTAATTATTGATAGCGCAATATTGGAGGAGGAAAGGCATGAATAAAAATGTGCGTAAAGTTCGACCTGCCGACTATTGGCGCATTGGGGAACATGAAAGCTGGTTTTCTGACATGTCTGCAAAAGGATGGCATCTTCATAAAATGGGTATACAATTTGCACATTTTAAAAAAGGTGATCCAAAGCGAATGGAATACCGAATTGAGGTTACGGAAAAAAAGGGAATGTCCCTTGAACAAAGTGAAATGTATGAGGGAAATGGCTGGGATTATGTGACGAGTTATCATTATTTCCACGTATTCTCATCCCCTGAAGAAAATCATGCACCAGAGTTACATACAGATCCAATGGAGCAATCTTTTACTTTAGATCAACTGAATGAAAAGCTTATTTTTAATTTTATAGGAACTTTAATTGGGTTTTTGTTAATTATCGGGATGTTATCGGCTGTTTGGTTTTTAGATGGTACACCAATACTAAGATTAGTAGAAGGATTCGTCGTTCAACAAACATTTATAAGTCTAATCATATTTTATAATGTTTTTATTTCAACAAGAGCAATGTTATCTATTCAAGCTTTACGAAGAAATTTAAAAGAAGGAAAAACAATTGATCATCATGCACCGTGGGAAAAGCGTTTGCGAAGGAATACAGTATTATCAATTATAATTGCAATTACGATTATAATCGGCACTATACTTCCATTCATTCAACTATTTAAGTATGAAACATTCACCTTACCAAAGGAGGATACAAACTTACCGATTGTCCGATTAGCCGATATTGAGCAAAATCCGTTGCTCATACGGGATGAATATTATATCGATGAGATTGATTGGGGAAATCATTACACTTCTAATTGGAGTATCATCGCCCCTGTGCAATATGAGTCTAATGAAAATGGTGTGATTGAAAATCAAAAATGGTTGGATGAAAGCGGTATTTATTCACCTAGTTTATCCTCAGAAGTCTATTATTTAAGATCAAAAATATTCGTAAAGCCACTAATTTCTGACTTAATGAAATGGCATTTATATGGAGATGAGACTAAGCTGTTTGTTGAAAAGCAGCATCCTAGTTTTGATCAATTAATGATTTGTGAAGATAAGGGGTGGAAACAATTAGTTGCCTCAAAAGGTAAGGTTGTTATGTATATACGATATTCTGGAAATGCAGAGATGAATGTTTTAATTGAAAATGTTGCTCAAAAAATAAGTGTGCTTGCTGGGAAGTAGTATGCTACACATCTGTTATTCAAATTTTTTGGACGGGTGAACTACTTACTACCTGTTATGTATCGTAAGAAGGGAGTTAATTAGGATGAAAAAGTTTCTTGGAGGAGTTTTTTTCTCGCGTTGAGCGTCCTATTATTAGGGTGTTCACCTGATGAAGTGATTCAAGTGGGCACGCCTTTTAATGAAAATGGAAGTGAAGGTGTCCTATTCGATAAGGATATTACAGATTCTGAATCAATCGAAAGTTTAAGGGAAGTTATTAAAAAGCTTGAGGATATTGAGGAACCGGAAGCATTAAACAATGAAGCGAATATTTCTTTTAGATTGGATAGACCAAATGAAGGCGTAGTTGAAATATGGCTGTATGTATTTTATCAAGAGGATGGCAGTTCCATTTTGTATAATGAATCAAGCGGTTACTATGCACTTACAAAAGAATATACGGATGAGTTAAAAGGAATATTAGAACAATATATTCTAAAATGTATAAGTATGTGGCGCCATACTGCATGGCGCTTCATCCATATGACTGTAATTTGCGAAATAGCATCTTTTCAAAATAAAAAACAGCGTTAATAATGCGTTTTTATATCTTCTGTAAGGGTTGCTACTATACATGAAGCATCGGATAATATCGCACCGGGACTTTTGGGTTCAACTCCATATATTTCAAATAGTTCATTTTCTAATTTCATCATTTCAAATCTTACGTCGTTTAATCTTTCAATAATCCTCTCTTTTTCCATTCCGAACTTCCTTTCGCGCGGCATAATTTGAGATGTGAATATTATTAGTGAAATAAAAGTTGGGGCAAAAAACTGCTTCTTAATTGTTTTATCTTTCTCATTTCTCAGTAATTTGATGCGCGGCTTGTGCAGTCATTCGTCTATTATCACAACTTTCACCATATGAGAATCGAAGTTATTATTCTCCAAAACGTCATTACTTATTTGTTGTACCTCTTTTTTTAACTTTTCGCTAATCGGATTAGCAATTTTTATCATTATCTTTGTAAATTCGGAAGAAATTTCATAATCGAAGTGGAATTCTTTCAAGCCTTTATCCAACAAAGGGGAACGAATGGACTCCATTAAATCATAATAGCTAAGTCGATTTGCTGTTTTGGTTGTAGATTGTGCGGAATTAAATTGTTCAATTTGAAACGTGGCAGGATTGAAATGTTGTTGTGTTATCAACTGGATGATGGATTTTTCTAGTTTCTCAAATTCCCTTGGTTTGAGTTTTTTATTTCCATAGTTTTTAATGAGAATTTCAACTTTTTCATCTTTTAACATAGCGAAATCAATTGTTAATGGATCGCCTTGTATCTGTATATTTGTAAGGATAGAATGCATGAGGCTCGCATATTTTTCATGAAATTCAATTAGTTCTTTGTTGCTATACGTAGTTGTTTCGGAATTTTTAGCAATGTTCGCAAAAGGATTAGTGAGAATAATATATAACGCACTCGTAAGGATTGCGAATGGTAAAAGGTATCTTTTGAAAAATTGCATAAAGGACATGCCAACCCCTCCTAAAGTGGTTAGTAAAGGATATGTTTGCTGTTTGGGAATAGAATGGAAATGAATGGACCGTAAAAAAAATCATGATTGAAAGGGTATTTACATATTGTAGGGAATTATAATGAATAAAGAAATCAATAGAGGAGATTATTATGGGAAAAAAATTACGCAAATATTTTTTTAACTTTCTCTTAATCATTACTATGATGAATTTCATTAAACTCATTTACGATGAAGCTTTTGATGCGCCCAAACCACTTTTAATTTACGGTTATGTCGCTTTTTTTAGTATAACTTTTGTATTTATCGTAATACGAAATATTCTAAAGCTATTGGGAGAAGAGAAGGGGAAAGTAGAACAGATTTTTAAAGGGTTGATTTTTGTATTATCTGTGCAACTCTTTATTATTTCAATTGTTGTGGTAAGTGCATTATCGCTTATGTTTTCAATGGGGATGATGGTTATTTTATGTATAGATTTTTATCAGATTTTTAATAATAACAAACGAAAAACAGTACCCCCTGAATAAATTGCTGATTCAGGGGGTATTTTTAATGCTTCTAAAATTAGATTACAGCTTAGCCCATCGTTCCTCTAACCAAGCCATAAATTGATCACCTTTGTCGCCTTCAAACGCATCATATACATCTATGCGCATACGTTTAAGCTTCTCTGCAAAGTCTTCCAATGTGTGGTCCTTTGGTAAGCTTTTTTTCACACGTAGGAAAATTTTATTCGGGTTTTTAATAACATCAAAACGTGCAGGTGTAGGTTTTTCTACGTTTTCACCGAACGCTACAAGTGCGCTGTAGGCTGCCATTTGTACTTTAAAAACTGTGTCATTTTTCATACGATTGTTTAATAAATCGATTACTTTTTCATGTTGATAAGCGGATAACGTTGTAACTGCGTCTAAACGATCGCGCCAGCTAGACGTATAATTAGCTTTTTTCTTTAATGCATCATATTGTTCTGGTAATTCTTTTTCAAACGATTTCAAGTTATTGCACCTCTTTTTTTAACTAGAGGAAAAATAGAATTCTTCTTCTGCTTCTTTAATTATACGTTGTCTTGGTGAAAAAAGCGAAACAAATCAATTCCGTACCGGCTAACTTTTATCCAGAAGTTTTTCGAGCTCTCTTGAAAAACTTCTCTTAAATTTTATTTACTTTACAAAATCCGACCTCTATAATTGGTTTTATCAATTAAATATAGTAAGAGGTGCAGCAATGAGTGAACATAATAAAGGCGTGTTGAATGCGATTGTCGCGTATGCATGTTGGGGCGTATTTCCGCTCTATTGGAAACTGTTAGAACAAGTGACAAGTATGGAAATTTTATTGAGTCGCGTCATTTGGTCCTTCTTATTTACGACGCTTTTTATTTTACTCATCGGACAACGAAAAAATCTTCTGCAAGATATCCGCTTTTTATGGGCCAATCAAAAACAATTTTGGTCATTGTTCGTGGCTTCTATTGTTATCTCAATCAACTGGTTTACATATATATGGGCGGTCACACACGAACAAGTATTGCAGTCAAGCTTAGGTTACTATATAAATCCACTCATTTCTGTGTTGTTTGGGATGCTTATTTTCCGTGAAAAACTATCGAGAGCCACGATTATCGCTGTGTCGATTGCAGGCGTAGGGGTTGCAGTCATGACTTTTTCAGCAGGAACGGTACCATATATCGCAATAACGATGGCGATATCTTTTTCGATTTACGGTGTATTAAAGAAAACGATTCAGCTTGACGCCGCGCGTGGATTAGCGATAGAAACACTCTTTATGCTACCAGTTGCACTTATTTATTATGTGTATATTTGGAATTCAAATGAAGTGCATTTTTTACAAGGCGATATTAAAACTAATCTTCTATTAATGGGCGGCGGAATCATCACAGCAATTCCACTCGTTCTTTTTGCGAAAGGCGCACACCGGATTCCGTTGTATTTGATGGGCTTTATCCAGTTTTTATCCCCAACGATTACATTATTTTTAGGCGTCTTGTTATTTAAGGAGCCATTTACGAAATTAGAATTTTTCACATTCGGTTGTATTTGGATTGCAATTGTTATTTTCTCGGCATCTAAATTTATTGAAGCAAAACGTCGCTACCAAACAGCTTAGCTTTTTTTAATATTCATTATCCACTTTTAAAATGGCTTGGTGAATCAAAATGCAATTACACCAAACTATAATGAATTACATGAAAGTAAATTGTCCTAGTACAGTTTGCTTTTTTGTTTTGGAAAAAAATATTGCGTAAATTACTGTAAGGTCAACTTAATCGGAAAATTTAAAATTTTTAGAGGGATTGCGCGAAATTTAGCGAATAGTATCGATTGGGGGAACATTTCGAAAGGGGATGAAGTTGTGTTTGTTATAATTAATGAAGAACAATTTGATTTTCAAAAGGTAGAAATCGATGTGTTAGAACAGGGGATTCGAAATTTGTTTTCTAATTTTGATAAAATGACGCTTCAGGAGCTTATATGCCAAAAAAAGTATGAACAACTAAAAGACAACACAGAAAAAAACTTTGCAGATTTACTCGAACAACCTGCTGGTAGGGCCATCCAGCAAATGAAGGATTATGGTCATCCATTTTACAAACAATTTTTGAATAATTATGGGGATTTGGAGTATTCAAGGTTTGTAGTGAAGGGCAATGATGAAGCACTTCGGAAAAACGGTGTGTACACGATTATTGCCGATGAGGAGCTCGTTTTTTGTGGTGTTTGTGCGCGGACTTTTAAGGAAAGAATTAATCAACATATTGGTAATATTTATGCGAAGGGTTGTTTCCGCGACGGTACAGCAACGCATTGTCATGTCAACGCGAATATTACGCAAAAAATGCAAACCTCCAAAGTCCATTTTGGCATTTGCCCAATCGATGATAAAAAAGAAATGAACCAATTAAAAAATGCCATCATTAAAAGATTTGAACCCGAGTGGAATTTACGATCCAATCAAGTAGTGATGAGTTTAATTCAATAAGAGAGTAGCTAAAAAGCAGGTAGTTCACATGCCATTTCGCATGAATGTTTGAAACCATCGCATGAAATTTATCGACAGCACATAGTTTATTATGACATGAAAAGAGGGAATAATAGACGAAAATGTATGGGTAGGTGATCATCTTGCGAATGGCATTGAAATTATTTCGGCAAACGCATATCGAATACTTATGGCTTCATTTTCTGATGGCGCTCGTTTTAATTTTTACATCCGTTTTTTGGTTTGTATTACCGTACTTTATTATTAGCTACGGGACTTATTCTCCTTCAATATGGTTACAAACGTTTCTACTGCTAGCTTTATTTATTTTACCGTCTCTTTTCATTACAGTGCATTGTTGGTTCATCAATTTTCAGGCAGCACAAAAATGGAAGACGGAGCATCCTCACGAAAATATTTGGCGCTGGTTTTTCCGCTTTCAAAGCTTCACATTTATTATTGTCATAACATTTACCGCGATTATTTATTCACTCCTTTTTATAATTGATCAAATGAGATAAAGAAACCTTCAATTAATTAAGTCAATTTTCTATTTCACAGCTACCTCACATGTCGGTCAAAAAAAGTTCACATGTTAAAAGGCAGTAATGTTCTGCTAAATTTGGTACGATTGAGGCATTAATGTGAAGGAGAGACAGAAGACACTATGAATACAGACATCAATATCTTTTTAGCCTTAGGTGCAGGATTTTTAAGCTTTATCTCACCATGTACGTTACCACTTTACCCAGCTTTCTTGTCTTACATTACAGGTATGACGCTGGATGAACTAAAAAATGAACGAGGAATGCTACAAAAACGTGCGATCTTACATACGCTATTCTTCTTACTCGGTTTCTCTATTATTTTTATTGCAATCGGATTCAGTACGTCATTTGCAAAAGAGTTCTTCGTACAATATCAAGAATTACTACGCCAAGTCGGTGCTATTTTAATCGTTATATTCGGTTTAATGATTGTTGGACTTTTACAAATTGACTTTTTAATGAAAGATCGAAAATTTCAATTTAAAAATCGTCCATCTGGTTATTTAGGCTCGACATTGATTGGTTTAGCGTTTGCTGCGGGATGGACACCATGTACTGGACCAATTTTAATGTCGATTATTGCATTAGCGGGTACAAATCCTGATTCAGCGATTTGGTATATGTTAGCGTACTTCCTTGGCTTTGCGGTTCCATTTTTCGTATTATCTTTCTTTGTTTCACGCATGGGCTGGATTCGAAATCACAGTCAAAAGATTGTGAAAATCGGAGGCTGGATTATGATCGCGCTCGGCATACTCTTATTTTTTGACGGCTTAACGTATATCATTACGATTTTATCACCGATTTTTGGTGGTTTTACAGGATTCTAACTAGGGTAAATGAGAAGACCGCGATCCATATGAAAGTGAGAGGATTGTCATGCCAACTATTTTAATCGTTGATGATACACTATTTATGCGTGTTGCCATAGGAAATATGGTGAAGAATTGGGGCTTTGAAGTCGTTGGGGAAGCTGCGAATGGGCAAGAAGCCGTGCAGCTTTATGAACAGCTACAGCCCGATATTGTCACAATGGATTTAACGATGCCTGTTATGAATGGGCTGGATGCTGTCAAAAAAATTATCGCAAAAAATCCAAATGCTAAGATTATTATGGTGACGGCACTAGGGCAACCGCGTATAATGGTAGATGCAATTGAAAATGGTGCGAAAGATTTTATTACAAAGCCTTTTACACCAGAAAAATTAAAAAGTGTTCTTTACCAGGCTCTAAATTTAGTAGAAGATTCGTCAATGTAGAGGAGGATTAAGATGCTTGACAATATACCTTCTCAATTTTTAATGATTGGTTCGACGATAATGGCAGTAGTAATGGGTACAATTGTCATGATTGTTCGACTGCGCTCACAAAAGAAACCAGTGTCAACGAAAAAAATCATTATTCCGCCAATCGCGATGTCTACTGGAGCACTCATGTTCTTATTTCCGGAGTTTCGCGTTGAACCGTTACAAATTGTAGAGGCAGTGGTCGTCGGTTTATTGTTTTCGACGGTGCTTATCGCCACATCAAAATTTGAAATGCGGGATAATACGATCTACATGAAGCAATCAAAAGCATTCCCGTTTATATTAATTGGGCTGCTTGTGCTACGCATCATTTTAAAGCTCGTTTTCTCAAACAGTCTAGATGTTGCGGAATTAGGCGGCATGTTCTTCATTTTGGCGTTTTCGATGATTTTACCTTGGCGTTTAGCAATGCTCATGCGCTATAAAAAATTACAAAAGACGCAATTGAGTGCATAAAAAATCCTTACAGGGCAAGTTAAATAGCCTTGTAAGGATTTTTTTGTTTATGGGGAAATTTCTAAGCCTGCAATAAATGGTCATATGGGGATGTATCTATTTGCATTTGCTTTAGCTTTTTACGTAAAAACTTATGATCACGCTTTGGTGAAGCGATAATATAGCCACGAACAATTAAATCTAAATTGATTTTTGTTGCGTGTTCCTCTAATGCAAGCTCGCCAATTTTACCTGCAATTTTCTCTTTTGCCACTTGACGGAAAAGCTCGGGCACCGGACTAACAAGCTCTAACAGTAATGCCTTTTCTTCGTCCCCCCACAGATGAATGGTTTTATCGAGAAACATATTTTGCCAATCTAAATCTGATTTGCCATCCGCTTTTGGCAATACCTTTAAAAACTTGCGGAACATGAAAAAACCGCCGATTGCCATTAATGAAATAAGAACAACTACCCAAAATAAAATAAACCATAAAAACCAACCACTTAAATCCACGATACTCACCTCTTTATATACTCTCTATATTAACTCTCTTGTCCATTATAGAAGGTTTTGCCAATATTTTCACCCTCCTTGTCCCTTTTTTCATGAAATCGTGACATGTATAGAGTAAGGAGGTGAACAAGATGAACCCATTCGTATTCCAATCGGCAACAATGACTGTTTTTTATCAAGCTAGTGTAGATGAACATGGTGAGCCAGTAGTGAAGGGCGCGACGTATCGTAATTTGATTAAAACGGTAACAGGCGAACAAATTCAAACTGTTGCGCAAACGCTTATCGGTTTAACGGATTTTGCTTATATCGAATCCGTAAAGACGCAAAAAGATTTAATTGGTGTGTAGTGACAAGCTGGTAAAAACAGAAGAAGGGGGGATTTTCAATGACACAAGTATTGCAATTAACGTTTGCCAATGCGCTAAACAATACGATGACATTAAACATTGCGGATCCAAAAGCAAATTTATCGGAAACGGAAATTAATGCGGCGATGCAAATTATTGTGGATCAAGGCATTTTTGCGAAAGATGGCGCGGTTTTTAATATTAAAAAATCGGCGCGTGTAGTAGAACGTCATGTAACAAGCTTCGATTTAGACATATAATGAAAAGCCGGTGAAGTGTCAAACTTTACCGGCTTTTCATTCTTTCATGGTGGAAGGAGGGGGCATATAATGGAACAGTGGTTTGCTATCATTCAAGAAATTAGTTTTCCAATCTTTATATCATTTTATTTGTTATATCGCATTGAAACAAAACTTGATGCAATTCACAGTGCGCTGATTTCATTGAAAAGCTCAAGCTAATCTTGAATCAATTGTGAAATCGATTTTCACAATATCGCCACACAACATTTCATAGGGAAAGTATTGTGTAAATGCGCCCGTTTCGCTAAGATGAGTGTAATGATGTGTAGAGTGGAGAGAGAGAAGCATGAAAAAGAAATCGTTAGCATTAGCACTATTGCTCGTCGTTTCAATCGTCATGAGCGCTTGTAGCAACTATCAATTCAAACCAACAACGAGTTATGAAATTTCGAATTTCACGGTAACCGATCATCGCGGGGAAGAAGTTTCACTTGAAAGTTTAAAGGGTGAGCCATGGTTGGCAATGTTCATCTTTGCCAATTGTACGACCATTTGTTCACCAATGACGTACAATATGAGTTTAATTCAAGAAGAACTTGTGAAAAAGGGCGTTGAAGATTATAAAATTGTGGCATTTTCAGTAGACCCAGCCAATGATTCTCCTGAAGTATTAACAGAATATTTAAGCCGCTTTAATGTCCCAGATGAATCAAAGTGGCATTTAGTAACAGGCTATGACCAAAAATTCATTGAGCAATTAGCAGTCGGTTCTTTCAAATCTTTAGTAAAAGCGATTGAAGGGGACGACCAAGTAATGCATGCGAACACATTTTATTTAGTCGATGAACAAGGCGTTGCAGTTAAAAATTACACAGGCTATTCTCAGACAGAAGACGGTGTGCCTTATGATACAATTGCAGTGGACTTACAATCATTAATTGAAGAACGATTAGGAAAATAATTTTAATTGTACGAGTATAAACCAATATGCGTTTATGCTCTTTTTTTACGATGTAAAGGACAATGGAAGGGGTGTGAAAGATGTTTTTGAAGGCGGTCAAGTTAAAGGATGATTTCGTGCCAAATCAAGAGCATTACCCGTTTTCGATTCCCGCATTGGCGCAGCTAGATGAGCTTTCTTTTGATCATGCTGTTACGTTTTTTGTCGGTGAAAACGGCTCTGGAAAATCGACGTTGCTCGAAGGTATAGCGGATCAAATCGGTTTTAATCCTGCAGGAGGCAGCAAGCAAAATTTCCAAGTGTTTGATGTTCACGCATCCGAATCCGCACTTAGTGAGTATTTGCGCCTTTCGTGGATGCCGCGTGTCACAGATGGGTTCTTTTTACGTGCCGAAACATTTTATCAATTTGCTTCCCATATAGATGATGTTGACTGGACAGGCTACCGAGATTACGGGGGGAAATCTTTGCATGCACAGTCGCATGGGGAATCTTTCTTTTCGTTATTCCAACATCGCTTTAAGGAAAATGCTATCTATTTATTAGACGAGCCTGAAGCGGCATTATCGCCAAATCGGCAGCTTGCATTTTTAAGATTAATGCATGATTTACTAAGTAAGGGCAATGTACAGTTTATTATTGCCACGCATTCGCCCATTTTGCTTGGCTATCCAGATGCGCAAATTTATCATTTTGATGAAACAGGCATTGAATCGGTTGCTTATACCGATACCGAGCATTATCAAGTAACTTCATATTTTTTACAGCACCGTGAGCGCATGCTAGAGCAATTATTTATGGAGGACGAATGAAGATATGAAAAACAGCAACAAGACAGGGAATAATCCCGATCTCGTTGCTGTTTTTTCATGGTTAATGTTTGTGTGGGGCGATCTTGCCAGTAAAATCAAACACGGTAATAGACATCATGCCCATATAAAAACAAATGGCAATTGCTAAACATAACAATATCGGAATGAGTAGTGGCGCTCGTTTAATAAAGCTCACAATAAACAGCCCGATAAAGACCGCTGTTAAAATAAAGAAAATGACCCCAGTCCCGTTCATTTGAAAATGCCCCATCATACCAGTTTCAAGTGGCGTGGAAAGCATCCACTGCATGAGCAACGATAAATTATCGCTTTGTGCGGTAGGCATCGGTGGCTGGTGCTCACTAAAAATAGCTGTTACGAGCACGATTAATAGTAGTAATACCGCCTCTATTTTCGTCCAAATGGTTGGATTGAAATTCGGTTTTGTTAGCTGTAATTTGATCAACACGCCATTCGCAAAAATGAGGCAAACGAGCGGAATTAACAGCACATGTTTCATAAATAACCAATGCCCATATGGACTCGACCAACCTGTAATATAATCCGGCACAATCGTCTCTGTTAAAAAGATACCGCTAAGTGCCATGGCAGTGACAGCGACAATTGCAGTCGGAGAGAACCATTTTAAAAACACTTCCCAATTTTCATAAGAAATCGCAAAAAAGCTCACTTGTAAAAGAATGCCGACCCAAACGCTAATGGCGAATAAATGGATAAAGTCTAGGAAGAATCCTGTAGTCGAACCCATTGCATGTGCATGACTGGCAAAAGCGATCGCTGCAATTATCGCAGTTAAAAGAAACAGATAAATGACTGTGAACAAATGACTCACGCGCTTTTGGCTCACTGTAAAGAGTGCGGCTAAAATCAATGTAAGCACAGCAGAAGCGAGCCAAGAATGTCCGACCTGATAGTTTGTGATAATTTTTAGTAAACTCGGAAACAACCCAAATTGTTTTGTTAAAATAACGAGCAGTTGTAAAATAGGTGCAAACGTCACAATAGGAATACTCCACAAACTTACATAAATCCATCTAGCTGGAATGGAGATTTCTGGCTTTAATGACGTGGGAATGAGTCGCATAATAAATGCGCCCATTAATATGGATAAGCTCACGTATAAAATAAATTGACTTAAAATCGTTACTACAATCATACTTATTTTTTACGCTTCCATAATACGACTGCGCTAATTGCGATTAAAACACCTAGAATGACACCTGCAATTACTAACGGTGAAGATGAATTTTGTTTATCCTTTTCTACTTCTACAGGGGACGTCGGATTTTCCGATTCAAGTTCGATGTTTTCGATGTCTGCCAGATCCTCTGTTTTCACTTCTTCAATCGATTCCGTTTCTACTTTGTCTACTGTAAATGAATAATGTCCTGATAATGGGTGTCCGTCTTGGCTAATACTATTCCACTTTACTGTATACACGTCGTTTTTGAGCGGTTCCTCTAATTGGCCTGTTAATTTGCCGTTATCTACTGTAAACGAGCTGACAGGAATTTCATTGCCTTCACTGTCTTCGAGTGTAAAGAAACTACCCTCTTCAATTTTCCCAGAATAGTTTAATTCAATGGACTGAATGTCTGTTGTTACGATGTCTCCGTCTGCTGGTGTTGTTACATCCAAATAAGTATGTGCAAATGCTTGTGGTGAAAATAGTAAAAACAATGCAAATGCTGATAAAATGATTTTCTTCATAAGTGTATAAATCCTCCTGCTTGAAATTGTTATGACATTGATTATTGTAGCGGAAATATATTATCATTTCATTTTTTATGAATCTAAATTCATAGCAATCTTTGGACATTTGTCATATTAACGACCAAATTGTGAAATTCTTATGTTGAAATGAACATGCTATAATAAAAACATGAAGTTTGGAGGGAAAGAGATGTATATTTTATATATTATACTAGGCGTTTTTATCATCAATGTAGGCATTATGACACCAGTTAATTTCTTATTATCACTTACGCTAGGAATTGTGAGTATCGGTTTTGGGATCTATTACATGATGAAAATGCCAAAGCAGATCGAAAAACAGTCTGATAAATGATTTATGAAAAGAGATGTACGGAGGAAATAATATGGTAGAACTGATTATTATATTAGCCATTTGCGCGGGGATAGTCGTATGGAAAATGCGTCCGGTTGCTGGCGTGAAGACGATTACAACAGATGAATTGCAAACGATGCTGCGCGATCAACATAAGATTTTTATCGATGTGAGGAGTGCAGGGGATTTTAATAAAATGCACGTGGCACCGTTTTTGAATGATCCGCACGGGAAAGGCATTGCCGCGCTACCAAAGGATAAGGAAATTGTGGTCATGTGCCGCTCGGGTTTACGTTCATTGGAAACATGTAAAAAACTAAAAAAGCTTGGCTATGAGCGCGTGACGAATGTAAAAGGTGGGATTACGTCTTATCAGCAGCGGGGGGAGTTGTAGCGTGAGAAATTATGCGCGGTGAAATATGTTTTATTTGATTGGGTAAAAATGTATAATGGTGAAAAGGAGTAAATAACAGTTGTTTAAAGTGCGGAATTATGTGGTAAAACATATTATTAGATACCTATAAAGACAACTTATAAACGAAACAAATTCGCAAGTTTGATAAATGGTATTGTGAAAATAACGCAAAATTAGGATTATGCCAAAAAAGAACTCTTTATCGTCCCACAAAGGAGGTTAAAAGTTTTGAGGAAAGCCTATAAAACTGAACTCTTACTATCAGACACTCAACAACAAAAAGTGAATCAGACAATTGGTGTTTGTCGTTATGTTTATAATTTATACATTCAAACAGCCCAGGAAAACTATAAAAAAACAGGGAAACATTTATCGGGTTACGACTTTTCAAAATGGTTAAATAATGTGCATACAAAGGAAACAGATTCGTGGATTAAGGATGTTTCAAGTAAATCCGTGAAACAAAGCATTATGAACGGAGATAGAGCGTTTAAACAATTTTTTAAAGGAATAGCTAAGTTCCCCCGTTTTAAGAAGCGGAAAAATCAAGATGTGAAAGCTTATTTCCCAAAAAACAATGCCACAGATTTAACGGTTGAACGCCACCGCATAAAGATTCCGACAATCGGCTGGGTTAGGCTAAAGGAATATGGTTACATCCCGACTCGCGCTGAAGTGACAAGCTGTACCGTTTCTTACAAGGCGGGGCGCTATTTCATTTCAGTTTTATGCGAAGAAGATGCAATGCGAACTGTTGAACTATCCGAACATGACGGAATTGGAATTGATTTAGGTATAAGTATTTTTGCGGTTTGTAGTCATCACGTTGAATTTGAAAATATCAATAAAACGAAACGGGTGATTCAACTAGAAAAGCAATTAAAGCGTCAACAACGAAAATTAAGTCGCAGTTATGAACAAAATAAAAACCGAAAGAGAGGTGAATTCTGCGCTAAAAACAGGCAAAAACAGCAAATCGCTGTTCAAAAACTGCACGCTAGACTCGCAAATATCCGATTACAATACATTCTTTATGTTGTAAATATGCTGGTGAAAACCAAATCAACATATATTACGATTGAAGATTTGAACGTAAAGGGCATGATGAAGAATCGACATTTAGCCAAGGCAATTGCTCAACAAGGATTCTATACCTTTAAAAAATGGCTACTTGCAAAATGTCTGGAACACAAAATTGAACTAAGAATAGTTGATCAATGGTATCCATCATCGAAACAATGTTCAAGCTGTGGCACCAAGAAAGCTCGCTTAAGCCTTTCAGAGCGTATATTCAGCTGTGATCATTGCGGTATAGTTCATAGCCGTGATTTCAATGCTAGTTTAAATCTAAAATACGCGAAGGAATATACGGTACTCACTTAACGAAACCATATACATGTAGGATGGGCTACATCCGAATTTACGCCTGTGGAGTGCTAAAAAATTGTAGTAGCAAGCAATTGGCGAGGCAGAGTACGAAGAAGCAGGAAATTGTCTAGCGTAGGAGGATTTCTACATTCTTCTATGTTTTTAGTAGCAGTGATTTCAAATGACTTGGATTGAAAAGGGTAAACCGATTTGGCTCGTTCTGCTTCTACTCGTAGTTGGCAGTAATTTGGCACTTTATCAAACAACAATTGGCACAAGTATTTTACCGGAAGAATCGCAGTATGTTGTACTTGGTTCGTTATTCGATTTATTGCTTGTCGCACCAATATTATGGATGTTATACCGAAAACACTTTTCATGGAAAACAGCCATTGCGCTTATTGCATTCGGTTGTATAGGCATTCGTTTGTTTATTCCAAGTGACCTGTTAGCACCATTTTCGACGATTACATTAGTAGGCATCGGGATGGAAGTACTACTCGTTTTATTCGAACTTTTACTCATTGTTACATTGCTGCGCTATTTACCGAAAATTATTCAAGAAGTGAAGCATAACGAGCTACCTGTGTTATATACATTTAATACAGCCGTTGAAAAATATGTAAAAAACAACTTCCTTATTCAAATGGTTTGCTCCGAGCTGCTTATGGTGTATTATGCGCTAGCGAGTTGGAAGAAACCGATTCCAAACGGCATTACCTTGCATAAAAATTCAAGTTATATCGCATTTCAAGTGATGATGATTCATGCCATTATTGTGGAAACACTCGGCATTCATTATTTCTTACATGCAAAATGGCCGATTATTTCGTTTGTATTATTAATATTGAATGTTTATTCGATTGTCTTTTTCTTAGCGGATATACAAGCTGTGCGAATGAATCCAGTTCAAATTCAAGATGGAAAACTTTACATTTCACTCGGTTTAATGAAGCGAATGAAAATGGACTTACATAATATTGAAAGCATCATAGAAGACAGGGCGGTACTGGAACAAAAATGCACAAAAGACACACTTGAATTTGTCGCACGTGATTTTGAAAAAGTGTATCCTGATTTCATCTTAAAAATGAAACAGCCACAAAAGGCAACATTATTTTTAGGGAAGGAAAAGCACTACAACTATATTGCAATAAAATCCGATGACCCTGTGCGATTGAAACAAATGATTGCGTTAGGGATGGGAAGTAATACTGCAGAATAAAAATGAAATAATCTAATCTACTAAAAGGATATGGTGCTCAGTATAGCCGTATATCCTTTTTTCTTATGCGGGTTATATTTATTGAATATTTTAAATATGGTAAGTGGTGAATTAGTATAACGTTAATAAATTTACTGAAAGAAGGAGTGAAAAAATGAAAAAAATGTTCTTAGGTATGTTCCTCACGTTAGTTTTAATCCTTAACGCGTCACCTGGTTATGCGGCAACTACTCAAATTAAGGTGGACGGGGTAACGATTTCAACGGACGTGAATCCAGAAGTTAAAAATAATCGGACAATGGTTCCATTACGTGTCATTAGTGAAAATTTGGGCGCTACTGTCCATTGGTCGGATTCACAAGTCACACTTACTAAAAATGATATGAAAATAATCTTAAAACTGAATAGCAATAAAGTGGTGAAAAACGGTAAAACGGAACTTCTTGATGTAAAGCCCTATATGAAAAATAATCGTACTTTTGTTCCGATGCGTTTTATTGCGGAAACATTTGGCAGTAATGTTGATTACAAAAACGGCATAGTAACGATTGATACAAAGCCGTTTGCTATTGATGGTGTAATAGTAAGTGCGTTGCAATACGAATATCATATGACATTGGGGGGAGTAGTACAGAAAATCAATGGGAATGGTTATAACGAAGCTATTTACAATATATTTGTAGAAAATAATAGCCGAGAAGTCAAAGCTCCTATTTATCTTCCGTGGGACTTTTATCCTCTTCAATTAGAGGAATGGGACTATGAAAAGAATGCGCAATATGATTTTTTAGATCAAAATGGTGAAAGTATCAAACGTTTTGATACTTATTATTCGATACAAACAGGGCACTCCGAAATGTTAGTTCAAGAAGTTACCGAAAATCGTTGGTATGTGAATAGTGATTCCGCAAGATTATCTATACTCCAATTAATTGATAAAGCTGCGGAGAACGGCTTTGTAACAGTTATTAGTAATACAGTTCCATAATGAGAGAAGTGGTTTTTTGTTATGGAAACATATAGCGTAAGAAAGAAAAGGGCATAACATATGAGCTATGTTATGTCCTTAATTTTTTCAGTGTAACATAAGGTAAGCGTCTAAAAACGTAAAACTAAAAATGAAGGAATTCATGTTTATGGAATTAATACAAAAATCAAATCAATGCGTTATTTTACTACATGAAATATACGGAATAAATACGCACATTAAACATTATGCCCATGCATTTTATCAAAAAAGGTATGATGTTTATGTCCCGGATTTATTACAAAAAGATAAACCATTTTCATATGACGAGGAAGAACTTGCATATCAAAATTTTATGACAAACGTTGGTTTTGAAAAGGCGCAAAATGAAGTGAATTCTTTGATTTACCAATTATCAGGCAAATATTCACATATACGTATTGTAGGCTTTAGCATTGGTGCCACAATTGCCTGGCTTTGTAGTAATAATCCTTTCGTACACAAAGTAGTTGGCTTTTACGGCTCACGCATTCGGCAATATACAAAAGTAGTACCGAATGCAGAAACGATTTTAATATTCGGTACATGGGAGAAATCGTTTAATCCGATTGAATTGGAGAGGGAGCTTTCTAATCACTCTAATGTGGTTGTTGAAATTGTGGATGCTGCACATGGTTTTGCAGATCCTTACACTCCAAAATACGATGAAGAGATTACAAATAATCTACTATCCTATTTGTTTGATTAATTTACTGTGTATCCAATGTTTGATTGTTGCGCTTCCTTAGTTGGAAAATTGCTTTTTGTAGGAATGAAAATCATAAATTAGTCTAAAAAGGGGTTATCAAAAATGAAAAAAATGTTCTCAGGGGTGTTCCTAGCATTCATTCTAATCCTTACCTCGTCAACTAGTTATGCAGCAACTATTCAAATCAAAGTGGATGGAAAAACGATTGTAACGGATGCAAATCCAGAAATTAAAAATAATCGAACAATGGTACCTTTACGTGTAATAAGTGAAAATGTGGGTGCTACCGTTCATTGGTCGGATTCACAAGTGACGCTTACTAAAAACGATATGAAGGTAATTTTAAAACTGAAAAGTAATAAAGTCGTAAAAAACGGGAAAACGGAGTATTTAGATGTAAAGCCATATATGAAAAATAATCGTACTTTTGTTCCAATGCGTTTTATTGCTGAAACATTTGGTAGTCATGTTGATTACAAGAACGGCATAGTGTCGATTGGTACAAAGCCATTTACTATTGATGGTGTAATCGTAAGTGCATTGCAGCAAGAATATCATCTGTTTATGGGAGGGGTAGTAGAGCAAAGCAAGGGCAATGGTTATAACGAAGCCATTTATAATACTTTTGTAGAAAACAAAGGTAGTAAAGTCAAAGCTCCTGCTAATTACACGTGGGATTTTCATAATGTTTCTGCTGGGGACTATTATAAAAATGTGCAATTTGATTTTTTAGACCAAGAGGGGAACAGTATCAAACGTTTTGATCTTTATTCTTTACGCGGCTTGGAGCAACTTGAAATTTTACTTCATGAGCCTACAGAAGGTCAATGGTATTTATTTAGTGAAAATGCACAACAATCGATCTATCAATTATTAGATAGAGCCTCGATGAACGGCTTTGTGACGGTGATTAGTAATACAGCACCATGAGATAGACAAAGGTTTTTCTAGTTATGGTAATGAATTGCTTAAGAAGAGGCACAAAATAAAGAATGTTGTGTCCTTATTTTTTGGGGTTACCTTAATGTAATTGGATAATTTTGAATTAAACATTGTATACATCAATTATCAGAAAGTTGAAAAAGTGTAACTTCAATCCACTTGTTACGTCAAATTTATTAAGACCCTTAAGAAAGAGGAAATGGATGAAAACTTTTTATCATAGTTTAATCATGTGGATACCGTTTATATTGTTGTTTTCCATTGCAACAGTTGGATTAGAAACTGTAGAAGGGAATAAAATAAGGACAACAGAATATTTGGGGCTTGATGAAATAGGACCCGCATATTTGCTCCTTACAACAGCCTTATTTGTAATGTTATATCCGATTTCATTTTTATCTCTAACATTTATCGTAAACAAATATGTAATAAAATCAAAAGTTAAAATTGCTATGTTTACTTTACTTGGCGGTATGTTAGGCGTTCTTGTTTTTAAAATATTATACAATTCTCGTTTTGGTTTTATAGAAGAATATAATTTAAATATTTTAAGCGCCATTATTTTATTTGCCATTGCAGGTTTACTCTTTGCTTTAGCTGAAATTTCAATCAAAAAGAATATAAAATTTGTTTAGCTAAAGTAGAATGATCCCGAATGAACAAGTTTAAAAAGATTTAGATGCAATTGATCGTACGGTACAAATTTACTTAAAAATGGAGTGTTTAAATGATGAAAAAAGCAATCTCAGGGATTTTCCTTGCATTAATTCTAATCATTACCTCGTCACCTACTTATGCAGCAACCGCTCAAATAAAAATTGACGGTGTGACGATTGTTTCCGATGCGAATCCAACAGTTAAAAATAATCGTACAATGGTTCCATTACGTGTCATTAGTGAAAATTTGGGGGCTACTGTCCATTGGTCGGATTCACAAGTGACGCTTACTAAAAACGATATGAAAGTAATCTTGAAACTGAATAGCAATAAAGTGGTGAAAAACGGTAAAACCGAGCTACTTGATGTAAAATCATACATGAAAAATAATCGTACTTTTGTTCCAATGCGTTTTATTGCCGAAACATTTGGCAGTAATGTTGATTACAAAAACGGCATAGTAACGATTGATACAAAGCCGTTTGCTATTGATGGAGTAAAAATCAAAGCAATGCAATACGAATTTCATATGACAATGGGCGGAGTAATCCAGCAAATGAAAGGGAATAGTTATAACGAGGCCGCGTACAATATTTTTATAGAAAACAAGGGAAGTAAGGTTGAAGCGCCTGCTAATTATTCATGGTATTTCAATATTGATTCAGCTGGGGACTATTATAAAAATGCGCAATATGATTTTATAGACCAAGAAGGGAAAAGTGTAAAGCGTTTTGATATTTATTCTTTATCTCAGTCTTCAGATGGAACTGTGCTTAAGCAACCTCAAATTTTGATTCATGACGCTACTGAAAATCAATGGTATTTGTTTAGCCAAACCTCAAATCAATCAATAGATCAATTATTTGATAGAGCTTCGATGAACGGCTTTGTGACGCTTATTAGTAATACAGTTGTCTAAAGTAGAGAAAGTATTTAGTTGTAATAGTAATAGGAAGCTTAGTTGGCATAGTTAAGGACATAACGTAAATAATGTTATGTCCTTAACTTTTTTATAATGTAAAAGGTATTGGTTGATTTTGAATGAATTATTATTTTGTGTTTTTGCATTTTAGGGAGAGTCTAGTGGTTTTTAATACATGTGACCAAATGAAACTTTGGTAGTTTTCTTTAAAGTGTATTTGTAATTTATAGTTAAACTCTAATAAAACTAAAAAGTGAGGGGATTTTTTTATGATTACAGAATTAAATAGCTTAGAATTTTTCAAGTGTAAAGAACTATTATATGAGCATGGTCAATTAGAAGCAAATGCAATAATTGAAGGAATAAATCCAGGTAGAGTATTTGTAGATGATGTTGCTTCGCCAACATCTGGCCTTATTTGGCTAGGTAATAATGATGGTTTTATCTTTATTGGAGATGAAAAAAACGAAGCATTCAATAACGAATTAAATGCTTTTATTGACCAATTCATTATACCCGAGGCACTAAAGTTAGGTTTACATTGGTTTGAAGTTGTTGGTAATCATCCAAGATGGAATAAAGCGATTGAAAAATTGTTAAGTAATCGTGAATTAGGTAGCTGGAATCAACGTGTATATACGCTGCAAAAAGCTGATTATACATATAACAATGAACTCACAATTGGAAAAGAGTATAGAGCTGAGAAAATAACAAAACAGCTTTATGAAAATAAAGACAATGCAATAAAAAACATCGAATTTTTACATTCAAAAATTTTAGAGTTCTGGTCTTCGTCTGAACTATTTTTTGATCATGGAATTGGTTATTGTATCATTTATAAAAATGAAATTGTGAGTATTTGTGTTTCGTGCTTTGTCGTAAGAGAAGTGCATTGTATAAGTATTGAAACCTTAGAACTGCATCAAGGCAAAAAGCTAGGTCAAAAAATAGCAAAGTCTTATGTAGAAGAATGTTTACATTATAATCTCATTCCGTATTGGGACTGTATGGAATCAAACAAGCCCTCTATTGCTGTGGCTGAAAATTTAGGATTTACAATGACATTTAACTACATAGGATATGAATTTCCTTTTAAGTAAATTTAAATTTTCTATATAGAGCCTTCGTTCAATAAAGATTTATAAAATATACATAAATAAATTAAAAAACGTTCCCAAATCAAAGTTTGGGGACACAAAAAAAGCCAAGAACATTGGACTATCAGCGTTCTTGGCTTTTCTCGTGGCATATTGTTTATACATGATTTTATTCATGGATGTTAGAAATCCGTCATAGCGCGTGTTTACGAGTACGTGGCATCGGCCTACACATGCGAACGCCATGAATGAAATTGTGCATATTCTTAACGTCGTAAATACAGTTTTCTAACAGGACCGCTATATAATTCAAATTAATCCTGTAAATTGTCCTGTATTATTAATTATTTTATGTAATTTTCAACAAAATATCTTCCAAAGAAAGATGTTTTGCTAAAAGGTAATACAAAGATATTTCATTGGATGTAATAGAGTCTCTTAATGGCGAGCTTAATGCCGTTAAAAGTGAACCTGAAATCGTTGTTATAAATGATTTAGATGAATTCTAAGAAGGTGGCGATAGTAGCGACCCATAGTTATAACCTAAAAAGAAGCGAGTGATATTATTGAAAATTCAAGAGAGGGCTATGTTAAATAAAATTTTACAATTAATTGTCGTTTCGTTTGTTACTGCAATTATGTATTACTTATTAATTTCGTTTGATTTTCGATGTGGCAAATTTTTATCTTTTTTCCGTTAATGTGTGTTGTGTCCGTATTTATAAAGGGATGAAATTCTATATTTAATTCAATCAGTATTCCAATGGTGTGAAGCCAGAAGTATATGAGTTAAATAAAAAATGGACTGTTATTTATGAATTCGGCACACAAGAGGATCGTGAGAAAGGTGAAAAAGAATTTGCTACTAAGACTGCAAATTTCAATTTGGTTTCGTATACATCGTTTATTAAAAGAAATTTATTGATTTTTTACGTATACGAAGAGGATTTAAATTCAAATCAAATACCATTCTATACAGAAAAACAAGCAGTATTGGACAGTCTTTTTGAAGGGTAATCGGACAAAGTGTTACTGAATATGATACAAAATGTATATCTAAATAACGTTACCAAGTTAGGGAATCCTCCCATTCAATTGAATAGGGGAGCTGCTTATGAACAGTATGTAGCTTTTAAAGTCGTTGATTAAAGTTTTCTATGCAAATGATTTAAATTCGAAACTTCCATCATGTATAT
The DNA here is from genome assembly GCF_038005225.1 of Solibacillus sp. FSL K6-1523. NCBI lineage: Bacteria > Bacillati > Bacillota > Bacilli > Caryophanales > Caryophanaceae > Solibacillus > Solibacillus sp. FSL K6-1523. The sequence goes on along the minus strand of NZ_JBBOSU010000001.1, from coordinate 2,291,283 downwards.
ACGTATAAAGGGAGAGGAGGGTTTTTATGGGAATAAATATTATTGATGTTTTAATCCTGTTTATTTGTATTTATTTACTTGTTTCTGTCATTAAACTTAATGGTCGTATCAAAGGTTTAGAACATGTGATAGACCGGATATCTAGGCACATTGATGTACCTGAAATCTCAATAAATACTGAATTACGACAGCTTTTAAACGAAGATAATGATGTCAAAGCAGTAAAAAGAGTTAGAGAAACATTAGGGCTTTCATTAATAGAGGCGAAACAATATGTTGACGCTTTGAAACAGAAAGGGAATAAATAAAGGGGGCTAAAAAATGAAATTGCCTCATCTCAAATATGTTTTCTAAAATATATCTATCGCGAATGATTATGATATTTTTTTGGCTATGATGTTTACGAATGAATTTATAAAGTGAGGGATTATAATGGTTGGAATTATTATGACTGGTTTATTATTGATTTTCTCCATTATGAAATTTTATAAAAGCCGAGCTCTTTTTAAACAACTTTCAAAAAGGGAATGGTTACAGTATATTGTAGGTTTTTTATTTGCTTGGATTGTTGGTTTAATAATAATAATTGGTGGTTCGAAACTAACGAATAGTATTCAAATGGGCTGGTTCGATAATGTTTTTGCGATTTTATTTATTTTAATGGGATTAGCATCGGCTGGATTTATTATGAATAAAACTTTGCCAGAAAAGTTAAGAGGGTTTTACTCGTGATATTAAGGTTAAATAACACAATCGTACTGCATGGACTTCTACTAAATATACGGAATTTTGACTAAGTAGATAAATATGATAGTTCATAACATTTGAGTGAAAATTAATGGACTACATTTAATGTGTAAACAGGGGCATTACCACCAGTAATGTAAGGTGGGGGTTAATGGGGTCCACGGGAAACTGCAAAATGAATTTACATAGAAAGGTTCTGATTTTATGACACAATATACTGTTTTGGTTGCTGACAAACCTTTGAATGAGGCGGATTATACAGGATTTGACTACATTTCTGTACGTGAATTAAAAAAGCTATATCCAATTTCAGATGATTTCCCAGAGCAAGCATGGCATTCAATGGAGGATGATGTTGAAATTTTAAATGCTCCTGATGAAGATGCTTTTGCCAAATTAAATATTTTCCATTGGGAAAATCCATCTTATGATTTAGCATTGTATAGTGAAAAGCCGTACGTTTACGGTGTAGAAGGGCGTTGGGAAGGAGAATTTCTAGAGAATTTACTGACATATATAAGAGAACAGCTTACTCCTGATCAAAATGCCGAATTATTGCAATTTTGGGCGGGAGAAGATAAACCGCCAAAACTAACGAAACAAACAATTGCTATAAATGAAATCCAACATACGGACTTACAAAATTTTGCACAAAAGCAGTTTGCCCATGTTCAATTTGTCTAGTTGAAATATTTAGCGAAACCTAATAAAACACTTAAAACGTTGTTCTAGCAACGTTTTAAGTGTTTAATAATATTTATATATTTTTTATGAACATTCAAAAATCATACTGCTCATCCTTTTTCGCACGTAATGCTGCGTGGACTTCTACTAGATCCACCGTGTCGTCAATAAGGCGATCTAGGCGGAAGAGCACATCATCATTCACGATTTCTTTACGGTGAAAATCTTTTTCCTCCGCGAATACGTACGTTGGTACGATATGGGCTTTCATGTAAGATAAAATCGGTTTTAACTGCTGCTCGACCATCATGTAATGTTTTGAAGTACCTGCTGTTACAACGATGCTGACCACTTTATCGCGTAAGCCGTTAACAGGGAGTAGGTCAAACACATTTTTCAATGTCGCCGGGATCGATGCTTGGAATGTTGGTGTTCCGATAATAATAGCATCCGCCTGCATCATTTCCGTTGCAACAAACAATGTATCGCCTTCATATTCCGAATAATTGCGTCCATCACTAAAACGTACATCATAATTCGCTAAATCAAGCATTGTTACATCTGCTTGAGGGTATTTTTTTTGTAATAATTCGACTGTTGTTGCCATTGCTGTACGTGTTTTTGAGCCGATTGTTGAACCGACTAATGCTACGATTTTCATTGTACTGCCTCCTTATTTCGCTGTATGTTTTTTAATCGCTGGAATAATATCATTACCGATAATTTCAATATTTTTCATTAACTTATCGAATGGCACGCCGCCAAAATCGATTTGCGCCATAAAGCGTTGCATGCCAAATAATTCATGTTGATACAGGATTTTTTCAATGATTTCCTCTTTACTGCCGACCATTAATGCATCACGCACATCTGTTGATTGGGCAAATTGTTGCTTTGGATAGCCTGAGCCGCGGATTGCTTGGAAGCCTGCATTAATGTGAGGGTACATGCCTTGCAATGCTTCTTTTGTCGTATCGGCTACGTAAAATAAACTTGTCGTTGCAATCGGTAATGTCGCAGGATCAAAACCGCTTCTTTCTGCTGCTTCACGGTAAATATCAACAGAGGGCTTAAAGTTTATTGCTGGACCACCAAGTGTTGTTAACATCATTGGAATGCCCATGTAACCTGCTTTAATCGCACTTGCAGGAGGGCCACCAACCGCGCGCCAAATCGGTAATGAACCTTGTAATGGCTGTGGCAAAATTCGTGCATTTTCAAGTGGTGCGCGGTATTCACCTTGCCAATTCACAATTTCTTCATCATTAATTTTTTGCAGTAATTCTAATTTTTCCTCAAAAATTTCCTCGTAATCCTGTAAATCGACACCAAGTAAATGGTAGGCACCGACACGCGAGCCACGGCCTGCCACAATTTCTGCACGGCCATTTGAAATTAAATCGATTGTCGCAAAATCTTCATAGACGCGAACTGGATCAGAAACACTTAATACTGTTGCCGAGCTCGAAATTTTGATTTTTTCTGTTGCCTGCGCAATCGCACCTAGTACGACGGTATGGGCCTGCGTTGTGAAATACTGTTGATGACTTTCACCTACACCAAATACATCAATGCCCGCTTGCTCTGCTAATTGACTTAATTCAATGAGCTCCTGAATACGTTGGCGAGGGGATACTGTATGCCCTGTTAAAGGGTTTGGCATATGATCTCCTAACGAATAAAGTCCAAATTCCATGCCTTTTGATTGATCAATACGATATTTTTCCATTTTATATGCTCCTTTAATATATCCAATGTAAGTTAAACAATTGGGTGTAATTTTTCTACAATTTCATCACGGCGCGCTTCTAAAAAGTCTGGTAAATCTAATTGCTCGCCTAATGTTTCAACGTCACCATCTCGTAAAAATCCTGGTCCGTCTGTAGCGATTTCAAATAAGATGCCGTTTGATTCACGGAAATATAAGCTCTTGAAGTAGAAGCGGTCAATAATCCCGGATGATTGGAAGCCGCGCATTTTTACTTGCTCATCCCAATGCTGTAATTCTTCATCATTTTTCACACGGATTGCTAAGTGATGGATGCTACCTTTTCCTGGTTTTTCAGAAGGGCCATCTTGCTGAATGACATAAATTTCACCAAATACTTCGCCAGCTACTGATTGGAATAGGGCTTCCTGGTCATTGTTAAATACCTCATGATAGCCAAATATTTCAGTTAGTGTACGCGTTAATTTTGATAAATTTTTCACTGTCATTTCTACGGTACCCATTCCTTGAATTTGATGTTCATGAGGAACAGGGGAGCCATCATACGTTTCCCAATGTGCGATCTTTTCACCATTTGCAACGATAAGTGCCATGCGTAAACCTTCTTCATCTTCAAATAGCAGGGCAGGGCGGTTCGCATATGTGGAGATTCCTTCATGTTGTACTTCATACTCATCGAAGCGTTTCATCCAATAATGCAAACTTTCTTCAGATGGAACAATTAAGCCAATTTTTGTAATGGCATTTGTACCGCGATGTGTGCGTCCTACTAATGGGATTTCAAAGAACGATAATTCAGTACCTGGGCTCCCTGTTTTATCCCCGTAAAATAGGTGGTACATCGATGGTGCATCTTGGTTTACCGTCAATTTGACGCGGCGTAAGCCTAAAATTTCACGGTAAAAGTGGTTATTGTCATTTGCGTGTTTCGTAATCATTGAAATATGGTGATGTCCTGGAATGTTATACATAAAGTTTCCTCCTAATGTGTGATCGTTATTTAGTTTTATTTTCACTGTTTTTTTGTACACGAGATATTAATTCATATAATGTTTTTTGTTCATCCGTCGTTAAGCAATCATCAAAAAAGGATGATTGGAAGGCGAGCTGTGCATCAAATGCATTGGCTAAATGTTGTTTTCCTTTTTCAGTTAACGAAATGTATTTTGTTTTCCATTGTTGTGTGCGTTCGATCAATCCGTCCTGCTCAAGGCGTGACAACATACGAGAAATGCCACCCTGTGTAACGGTTACTTTTTGCGCTAAATCGGATTGTGTAATCGGTGCATAAGAATCAATTTGCATAAGCACGTCAAATTGGGCAGTCGTTAATCCAAATGGTTTTAGAAAATCATTGGATAATAAATTACTTTGATGCGTAAAACGCGTAATCCGTAACCAAATGAGCGAGCCGCGTGTGTTATTTTTCATGCCGTCACATCCTTTCGTTACTATCACTTTACTACTCAACTGATAAAATTGCAACACAAATATCTCGAATTTGAGATAAATTTTTAAAAGTTTTTTTGAATTACGGAAAGGTGAAAGGATTCTTCTATCATAGTGGACGTAATTTTGTTCGTTCATGCAGGATAAAAAGGAATGATTAAAAAGGGTGCTAGAAAATGTGAGATATGGCATATCTCGCATTTCCAGCATCCTATTAATTTGAATCTTGGAACGTATGAATATTTTTCATCTGATAAAATAAACCTTTTGCTACTAGAAGCTGTTCATAAGAGCCGCATTCCAAAAGTTGTCCATCTTGCATGACGAAAATCCGATCCATCTTTTCTAATCCGGCCAACTTATGCGTAATCAAAATGACGGTTCGTTCTTTCGTGCTCGTAAGTAATTCATGAAAGAGTGCACGCTCTGTTACGGTGTCTAGGCTTGTAAATGGTTCATCTAATAGCCAAATGGCACCATTTTTTAAAAGCACACGTGCAAAGGCCAGTCGTTGACGTTCACCACCGGATAAGTTTTCTCCTTTTTCTAAAATAGCTTCATCCAAGTTTTTTGGAAGCTGTGCGCGGTTTAATGCATCGACAAGTTGTTCGTCCGATGCTTGTTCATTCGCAAGTAATAAATTATCTCGAATCGTCCCTGAGAAAAAATGATTATGCTGCAATTGCACGCTTATCTGTGCCCACAAGGATGGTGCATATGTGTTAGCAAGGGGTTCACCACCGATCAATAATTCCCCACTCGTTGGCTCAAGTCCCTTTATAAGCAATTGAAAAAGGGTGGATTTTCCCGAGCCACTAGGACCAATAATGGCAATTTTTTCGCCGGGCTGTATCGTAAATTGAATCTCTTTTAAAATGGGTTTCGAAAGCCGGGCATATGAAAAATGCACATCATTCACTTGGATTGTGAAATCATTCGAAGATGGTAAAGGCTTTGTACCAGCTTCAGAATCTACTGCGACTTCCTGTAAGCGTGCCATCGCCCCCGCTGCACTTTTATAATGATGCGGCACAGTAGCGAGCGGAATCGCGGTTTCGAATACGGTGAGCGCGATTAATAACAGCATCGCCAAATAAAGTCCGTCTAGCTGATTTGTCGTCACAAAATAGGCACCAATTGTCACGATAAGAAATACCGTCAATAATGAGGCACTTTGATTGTAAAGTTGCATACGAACGAGTGCTTGCTGCTCTTTTTTGATTTCATCGGCATATGCATCACTTAACTGCAGCAGGTCTTTACTTTTTTGCGCGACTAGATGATGATTTTTCAATTCGCGAAAACCGTATAAAAACTCAGTTGTTTCGGTAAGCAGTTCACGTTTATAGGGGACAGGCTGTGTGTTCTTTGCGATTAAAAGCGTCGGAATAATGACCGCCACAAATAAAAAGCCAAGCACTAATAAAAGCGCTATCCAAATCGAAAAAAAGGATGTGAAAATGACCGTTCCGAAAAAGACGAGCAACGCAACGAGTGGGGGATAAACGACACGTAAAAAGAAATTTTGAAGCGTCGTCACATCATTCGTAATACGTGTTAACAATTCACCGCTTTGATAATGCAAAAATAACTGATTAGCAATAGGTTCTAGTCGGTCAAAAAATCGCATTCGAATCGCGGACAAAAGTGAAAACGTTACACGATGAGAAATAAAGCGTTCTGCATATTTACTCGTCGATTTTGCGACTCCGAATATTTTTAAAAAAGCGGTCAAAATTAAAATGACGTAAAACGGTGGCATGAGCGCGGCTTTTGAAATCAAAAAGCCACTTTGTGCAAAAAGGGCAACCGCTGTTAAGCCGCTGATTGTACCGGCAATTAACGCGAGAAGCATTTCTTTTTTCTCATGCCAAATCATTTCATAAAGCTCTTGCATCGGGCAAACCTCCTTTTTTCATCGCCTCAAAATACTTTTCCTGTTGCAATGCTTCCAGTGTCCCGCTCACATGAATTTTGCCATTTTCCAAAATGTATAACAGATCAGCATGTTGCAATGTTTCAAGGCGATGCGTGACGAGAACGACTGTTGCATGGGATTTTAATGTTTGAATCGCATGGGCAATGAGTTGCTCGGTTAATACGTCCAGTCCAGCAGTTGGTTCATCGAAAAATACGATAGTAGGCTGATGAATAAAAGCCCGAGCAATCGCAATCCGTTGTTTTTCTCCTCCAGACAGCCCGCGACCGGCTTCCCCAATTTTCGTATTGAAACCATCTTGTAAAGTAGTAAACCAATTACCTAATTGTGCTTTTTGTACTGCATGCCAAATTGCGTCATCGTCCATATTTTTTCCCATCGTTAAATTGTCCCGCAGTGTACCGGCAAAAACGTATGGATGCTGTGAGATCATTGTCATTTGTGCATACCAGCTTTGTTCACTGCATTTACTGCGCGCGATATCGTTAATGAAAAGAGAGCCGTCCGTTAGTTCCACCGCACTTGCTAGCATATTTAAGAGGGTCGTTTTGCCATGTCCAGTCGGTCCGATAATGGCTACCGTTTTCTTTGACGGGATGTCCATCGAAACCGGTCCAATCGTAGTACCGTCTGGATAATGGTACTCAGCATCCCTTAGTGCAAGAGCGGGGGCGGGCATGATTTGCTGTTGTCCCCATGTGACCGTCTGAACCTCTTTTTCAAGCTCTGTTTGAATGAGCTGCATTGCGCCAAGACTACCTTTTCCCGCATGAAACGCCGTACCTAATTCCTTTAAAGAGCTGTAAAATTCAGGTGCTAACGTTAAAACGAAAAATGCCGCAGCAAAGCCGAGCGTTTCAAATACAATCATTTGAAAGCCGATTTCAAGTGCGACAAGCCCGACACCAAGCGTAGTAATAAGCTCGATAAACAGCGTTGATGCAAACGCAATTTTTAACACATCGAGCGTCGTTTCCATAAAACGTGTATTGTAATGTTGCAAAATAGTTCGTTGTTTGGCGCTTTGCGAAAACAGCTTAAGCGTCTGCAAGCCTTGTAAAACATCTAAAAATTTTCCGGAAAAGCGGTTCATATTTTCAAGCTGTTGTTCCGATTTTCTTTTCGTTTGCACACCGATAATAATATAAGAAAGGGGAATAAATGGTGCCGTTATGAGCAAAATGACCGCGCTCATAGGATGGGCAAAAAATATGGCGATGAATAAAAACAATGGCACAACGAACGTTTTCATCGTTTGCGGTATATACTCCCGAAAATACGCATCAAGCTCATCGACCGTATCGACGAATAGCGAAACTTGATAGCCCGTTTGCTGTAATTTTATATTTTCAATAGAATCTTGCTCCCAGCGCGTTAAAAGCTGAGCGCGAATCTCCTTTTTAACATGTGCGGAAAGTTGATTGCCCGTCCAATGAAGAAGGAAATTAGACGCAACCCGAAGTGATATCGCCAAAAGTAGCGCAACTATATAAGGTAAAGTAGCTGAGAACTCGGTTTTTTGAATAAATACGAAATCAACAATTTGAATGATGCTATAAGCTTGTAAAACGATGGCAAGCCCGAGCAGAAGGGCAATAAAGATGAGCGTCAGACGGTATTTTTTCATTGCTGGCATCCATTTTTGAAACTGGCGCATTCTATTCCCCCTAAAATAAGCGTTATTGTTATTTATTTCACTCTTTTGGGTAGATTAAACACAAAAAAGATTAATGGTATGGGTTTTTTGGCTTTATTAATTCATTGCTGGATTATATAGAGAATTAAAAATAAGTTTGGTATTCAACTTCTAAAAAAGTGAAGGGCTTCAGTTGAGTAAAATTAATAAAGTGAAAAGTCATGTGTTTGCTTATAACACATGACTTTTTTGTTTTTTATATTCCCTTTTGGCATGCATATTTAAACTGCTTTTTCCTTTTTAGGTAATTAATATGTTTAAAGATTTTTATTTGAAGGTATATACTACCAGACCCTATTAATTGAGAAAGGAGTATATTGTAAAGCTGTGTTTCTCTTGAAGAAATTACAGCACATTTGAATAAAAATCGGAATGTAATCGATTTACCAATATCAAAATGGTCTAACAGAACAAAAATTTTAAATTTCTCACTTTTACTGCTTAGTTTGCACTATAGAGATTATGTAAATAAGGGAAATTAAAAGAATGGGGTGAATTTGCATTTTATTTTAAGGGAATCGTGAAGAACAATTGAAGAATGGTAGATTCATATTGGGTTCACGGGACTATGAACTTAAAACCATTTACATAGGATTTTATATACCTATAACTTTACTCGTGAATTTTTTAATTATGGATATATTTATTTTTATATAATTTTATGTTTGTAGTTCAGTTATCGTGATGTTGAGTTGATTAGTCTGGGAGGTTGGGGAAAATGAAGAAAATTTTTAGTACTCATTATAAAATTTATAAAGTATTAATTTCATTACTGCTTGTATTAGGTTCAGTAATTGTTGGTTTTTCGAATGTCGCAGATGCGTCTCAGATTACTAGATATCCTGATGTTAAAACGAGTGATTATTATTATGAATCAATAACAACCTTAACAAATCGAGGGATTCTCAATGGTTTTCCTGATGGACAATTTAAACCTGGTAATTTCGTAACCCGTGGACAAACCGCAAAGATTATTGCATTGTCGCTAGGTGTGGATGTAGAAAATGTTCAAAATCCAGGTTTTCGAGATATAAATAAATCGAACCCATATTACGGGTCGATTGCAGCGTTAGTTGAAATGGGGATCATTAATGGTTTCCAAGAAGATTCTACTTTCCGTCCAAATGAACTTTTAACGCGTGCGCAAATAGCTAAAATTCTTGCTATTGGATATGGCTTGAAAAATACGCCTTATAAAAATAATAAATTTATTGATGTGCAACCAAACAAGTGGTATTCGGATTATATAGAAACACTTGTCGCATATGAAATTACAAAAGGAAAAACGGCAACAACTTTTGAGCCGAATGCATATGTCACGAGAGGAGAAATCGCTTCATTTGTTATTAGAAGTGAAAATGCAAAAAATTCGGAGCAAGAAGAAGCGCCAAATGAAGTAGGAGTTAATGAGGCGGATGTTGAAGTTGCTGTAGCTAAAGCAGAAATTAGTAAAACAAAAGAAGATGTGTATGCTGCACAGCAACTCATTGATCAATTGAAAGAAGGGGCTGTAAAGGATAATCTCCAAAATCGACTAGATCAAATTAATACTTCAGATCTTGCAGGAGATTTTGGTCAAGGAGAAGCAAGTAGCGGTGGAAGTGGAAATGTAAGTGGTGGAGGTAGTGGTGGAAGTGGTGGTAGTAGTGGTAGTAGTAACGGCGGTGGTAGCGATGGCAGCGGAACTACAAATCCAAACCCACCAGACAATAACAACGAGATAGCGTATAGAAATGCTGAAATTGCGGTTAAAAAAGCAGAAGCATCTAAAACCCAAGCAGATAAAGATGTTGCACAAATCTTAGTAAATGGTTTGCCGAATGGTGCAGTTAAAAACGGACTCCAAGCTCGCCTTGATGCCATTGTGGTAGCAGGTGGTACAGGAAACGGAGGTGCATTGCAAAAAGCAACGGATGCTGTTCAAAAAGCAGAAACATCTAAAACGCAAACTGATAAAGATGCAGCACAAATATTAGTAAATGGCTTACCGAATGGAGCAGAAAAAGATGCGCTCCAAAATCGTTTAGATGCCATTATTGTAGATGGTGGTACAGGAAACGGTGGTGCCTTACAAGCAGCAACAGCAGCAGTTGAACAAGCAGAAATAAGTAAAACGCAAGTAGATGTAGATGCGGCGCAAACATTAGTCACTGCATTACCAGATGGAACAGAAAAAGATGAGCTCCAAAATCGTTTAGATGCCATCATTGTAGATGGTGGTACAGGGACAGAAGTAGTAGAAAAAGATATTCTGAAAATTGCTATCGCAGAAGCGACTGCATTACTTACGACTACGGATGTAGGTACGGCAGTTGGTGAAGTATCGCAAGAAGCGAAAAACGAGTTGGATCAGTCTATCACGGAAGCCAAAGCAGTAGTTGATAATGATACTGCAACGCAATCAGAAGTAGACGCTGAAATTAATAAGCTAGTTCAAGCGATTACGACATTTATTGCAGCTATAGAGAAAGACCCAGCAGTAAGTTTAGATGACTTAATTCAATCCATAACAGATGCCTCCAACTTACTTGCGTCTACAAATACGGGGGTGGGTGTAGGCGAAGTATCACAATCCGCAAAAGATGTGCTGGGCCAAGCCATACTAACTGCTCAAACAGTTGCTGGTAAAGCAGGGGTATCGCAAGCAGAAGTAGACGATGCGAAAGATGCATTAGCTGAAGCAATTGCGACATTTGAAGAGGTGATAGTGAAGACCCCATCAGTAAATTTAGGTGACTTAAACCAAGCAATCATAAAAGCAGAAGATTTATTTGCTAACACTGAAGTAGGTATGGGTGTAGGTGAAGTGTCGCAAGAAGCAAAAGACGCGTTATCTCAAGCAATTGAGGCTGCCAAAGAAGCAGTTGGTCAAGCAGATGTAACACAAGCGGAAGTAGATGCAGCGAAAGATTTATTAACTCAAGCAATTGCGACATTTGAAGAAGCGATAGTGAAAGATTCAACAGTAAATTTAGGTGACTTAAACAAAGCAATCACTGAAGCAGAAACTTTACTTGAAGATACAAATGTAGGACCAGGTGTAGGTCAAGTATCGCAAGAAGCAAAAGACGCGTTATCTCAAGCAATTGAGGCTGCTAAAGAAGTAGTTGGTCTAGCAGATGTAACACAAGCGGAAGTAGATGCAGCGAAAAATGCATTGAATCAAGCAATTGCAGCATTTGAAGACGAAATAGTGAAAGATCCATCAGTAAATTTAGGTGACTTAAACCAAGCAATTACAAAAGCGAAATCCTTACTTGCCAACACAGAAGAAGGAACTGGTGTAGGTCAAGTATCGGAAGCAGCAAAAGATGCGTTGAACCAAGCAGTTACAGAAGCTCAAGCAGTAGCGGATAAAGCAGATGTAACACAAGCGGAAGTAGACGCAGCAAAAGATGCATTGAATCAAGCAATTGCGGCATTTGAAGACGAAATAGTGAAAGATCCATCAGTAAATTTAGGTGATTTAAATCAAGCAATTACTGAAGCAGAAACTTTACTTGAAGATACAAATGTGGGACTGGATGTAGGTCAAGTATCGGAAGCAGCAAAGAATGCGTTGAGCCAAGCAGTTTCAGATGCTCTAGCAGTAGCAAAAAAAGCAGATGTAACACAAGCGGAAGTAGACGCAGCAAAAGATGCATTGAATCAAGCAATTGCGGCATTTGAAGACGAAATAGTGAAAGATCCATCAGTAAATTTAGGTGATTTAAATCAAGCAATTACTGAAGCAGAAACTTTACTTGAAGATACAAATGTAGGACCAGGTGTAGGTCAAGTATCGCAAGAAGCAAAAGACGCGTTATCTCAAGCAATTGAGGCTGCTAAAGAAGTAGTTGGTCTAGCAGATGTAACACAAGCGGAAGTAGATGCAGCGAAAAATGCATTGAATCAAGCAATTGCAGCATTTGAAGACGAAATAGTGAAAGATCCATCAGTAAATTTAGGTGACTTAAACAAAGCAATTACAAAAGCGAAATCCTTACTTGCCAACACAGAAGAAGGAACTGGTGTAGGTCAAGTATCGGAAGCAGCAAAGAATGCGTTGAGCCAAGCAGTTACAGATGCTCAAGCAGTAGCAAATAAAGCGGATGTAACGCAAGCAGAAGTAGATGCAGCGAAAAATGCATTGAATCAAGCAATTGCAGCATTTGAAGACGAAATAGTGAAAGATCCAGCAGTAAATTTAGGTGACTTAAACCAAGCAATTACAAAAGCGAAATCCTTACTTGCCAACACAGAAGAAGGAACTGGTGTAGGTCAAGTATCGGAAGCAGCAAAGAATGCGTTGAGCCAAGCAGTTACAGATGCTCAAGCAGTAGCAAATAAAGCAGATGTAACACAAGCGGAAGTAGACGCAGCGAAAGATGCATTGAATCAAGCAATTGCGGCATTTGAAGACGAAATAGTAAAAGATCCATCAGTAAATTTAGGTGACTTAAATCAAGCAATTACTGAAGCAGAAACTTTACTTGAAGATACAAATGTGGGACTGGATGTAGGTCAAGTATCGGAAGCAGCAAAAGATGCGTTGAATCAAGCAGTTTCAGATGCTCTAGCAGTAGCGAAAAAAGCAGATGTAACACAAGCGGAAGTAGACGCAGCGAAAGATGCATTGAATCAAGCAATTGCAGCATTTAAAGACGAAATAGTGAAAGATCCATCAGTAAATTTAGGAGATTTAAACCAAGCAATCACAAAAGCAGAAGCCTTACTTGCCAACACAGACGTAGGTGAAGTGTCGAAAGAAGTAAAAGACGCGTTATCTCAAGCAATCATAGCTGCCAAAGAAGTAGTTAGTCAAAAAGATGTAACACAAGCTGAAGTAGATAAAGCAGTAACAGATTTGAATTCGGCAGTAGCAGATTTCAATCAAGCAGTTAAAGATGCAGAACTAGCGGATGCTAAAGGTGCACTTGATTCAGCAATCGAAGAAGCTGGAAAACTTAAAGAGTCAGACTATGAAGCAGATGGCTGGACAAAGTTCGAAGAAGCTTTAGATGATGCGAACATAGCACTTGAAAACGGAAATTCAACAAAAGAAGAGTTAGATAAAGCATTAGAAGATCTAAACACTGCGATTGAAAGCTTAGTGGAAGTTGTAAGTATGACAGTAGCGGATCTTATATCTATTAATGCAGTCGAAATCGTGGCGAATCAATTCGGACATCAAATTGTTACGGTTATCCAGTCGGAATTACCTAAGGGTATGAAGATTTCTGAGGTTTATTATATAAATATCGAAGGGAGATCACCAGAAGAGATGGTGAAAAACCCATTTGCTCAAGGAAAGTTCACCGTGTCATTTGAACAAGAAGGTCATATTCCAACTGAGGAAGAGATTTTAAAGGCTACAGTTTCTATTAAATAATATCGGATTTGATAGAAGTGAAAAGAGATTTTTAATATAAGGAACAGCAAGGCTGTTCCTTATATTAAATTAAAAATAATTAGGGGTGTTAAGAAATGGCGAAAAATCGTTATAAAATATTATCTGCAGCAGCGATAGCGTCAGTTTATGGTGCATCAGCATTAAGCCCAGTAGCAGCTGAATCACCAGTGGTGAAGAAAATCGATACTGTATTTCTGGAGTACGAGGGTTTACCGTATGAGATATCATTAGAGAATTATAACTTTGCTTTAGCTGCGGGTATTACATTTAGTGGGGGAATTATTTATATTTCTTCAAATAAAAAGGTATATGATGTCAAGGATTATAATTTAGCTTATGCGGTAGCGAAAAGTATAAGTGGTGCCATTGAATTATTAGAACAGAATGGTGGATTCCATAAAGATATTATTGCTGGTGAGATTGAGATTGATGAAGATGGAAACGTAAGTTATATTGATTCAAACACTACTAAAGAAAATGAAACGAAACGTTACTTTATAAACTAGGAAACTGGTGAAATAAGTGGGGAGAATTTCTCTAACTATCATATGGAATAGATTGGTGAAATTCCAATCCATGATAACAGTCTATTAAGGTCATGGTGTCTAATCCTCCTGCATCCGGAGCGCGTCTAACAACGCAAAGGGGTGAAGTCAGGTGAAGTCGTACTCGGTAGTGCTGAGGCGGGGCTCCTTAAAAGGTCGCTATGGCTAGGTTGACGAATCCATGTAGAAGCACGGTAAGTTAGTGGATGTTGCGTATTGCTAGTAGTTCAGCATTCATCTAATTGTATGAAATGACAATTAGCGTTCAGTATAATTGAGACTGTTAAACTGAGACGTCCTTGCACGTGGAGAGTGGAAGCCTAAGGTGATCAAAAAAAGGGATACATATGGTGGAACGTTTGAAGTCTTATGTAAATAGGTGTGTTAGCGCCAATGAAGTACATAAGATGGCAGCGGGTTCGTAGTAGTGTAGATTGTTAGCCGTTTGTATTTGTATGGTAACATACGAAGAGGGAAAAACTAACAGGAGCGAAGGAACCTAGTCAATTGTCTAAGAAATAGTAGGAGTTTCCGTAGACAATTGATGGCACGCCGTATGCGATGAAAGTCGCTTGTGCGGTGTAGGCCCGAATCGAAATCCGTGAAAATGGTATAAGACGGGAATAGCGAACAATTACAAGCCGCAATTAATGCCGTTGTTCAAGCGGAAACAAGTAAAACACAAATAGATGTAGATACAGCGAATGTCCTTGTTGAGCAGTTATCAGATACAACAGAAGTGGAAGTAGCGAATAAACAGGAACTATTAGATCGCTTAGCAACGATTCAGGGCGATATTGATGCATTTAAAGCAGCAGAACAGGCCGTAAAAGCAGCGGAAAATGCATCCGATGAGGTGCAAGCTCTTGTTGATGCTGCGAAAGCTCTTGTAGAAAAACTCCCACAAGATACGGAAAATGAAAAAAAAGATAAAAAAGACCTTGATAATAGATTAAATACAATTCAAGAAAAAATAGATTTGGATTTATTTTCAGCTGCAAGGAAAGCTGTTGATGCCGCGCAAACTGCAGTAAATGAAGTAAAAGTAAAGTTGGAAAATGGAACTGATGGGCAAGACCTATTAAATGCAGTTGAAGAAGCGGAGCAAAGACTTAACCAGGCACAAATATTAGTAAGCGCACTATCTAATAAAGTAGAAAAGTCTATCCTTCAAAGGGAACTAGAAGACATTTTATTTAGTTATGTTGAAGAATACGTGATTCTAGCAGAAGATAAAATTACTCAGCAGTCTATTAATAAAGCGCAAGAACTTGTAAATAGGTTACCGAACGAGAAAAAGGACGATCTTCCGGTTAGATTGGCAGCTGTACAAGTACTAGTCAATACAATTAATGATGCGATTAAATTAGTTGATCAGCTTGAGAAAAACCCAAATCGTGATGAAATTACTGATGCCAGATTGAAAGTGGCTGAGGTTGGCAAAATACATGGTAAAGCGAGTTTAAGTGAATTGTTGGAAAGCCGTATAGATAATGTAGAGAGAAAGCTGTTAAAAACTGATTTAGAGTCGCTAATTGGTCAGGCAGAAGCAGCTGTAGTAGCCACATCTGATAATAATGGTAATGATATTTTAGTAGGCAATGATTGGGTAGATGCAGAAACTCAAGCAACATTTACAAACGCAATTGCAACTGCAAATAATGTGCTTAGTAATGAGAATGTAACTTTGGAACAGTATAAAGTAGCAATCGCTGAATTAAGCGCAGCCATTGCAAATTATAATGGGAAAAAGGGGAAGGGAACTTATACACTACTAAATGCAGCAATTACAGCAGTGGAAAAAGCAGAAACAATAGATGATAAAACTGCAAATGTAGAAGCTATGGCTTTATATGACACTGCAAAAAATTTGGTTGAACAATTAGAAAATGAACCAGAAAAATCAGGATTAGAAGATCGTCTCGTAGCAGTTGCTGCAATTATTAAGGCAACAGCTGCAGTTGAAAAGGCAGAGGCAACTCTAACTTTAACCAACATTAAAGCAGCAGAAGACCTCGTCAAGCTAATACAAGATAAAAATAAAATTATTAGAACTGCACTAGAAAATCGTTTGGAAAAACTTAAAGCAGGAGAGAAAGATGCAAACGATTTAAATGATGCAATAGCTGCAGCAAAACCGCATGTTGATAAGCAAAATGAAAATAATAATTTTTATACAGAAGAAACATTTGCAAAATTTAAATTAGCATACGATGTGGCGGTAAGCTTGAAAGAGAAGTTAGAACAGTCACCAGAGGAAGTTACATTAGAAGAAATCACCTTGAAAACAGAAAGTCTACTAGAAACAACGGTTAATCTAATAGAAGCACAAGGACCAGTTTTGAAAAATGATAATGAAAATCCGACTCCTGCTAGAAAAAAGTCAGTTGAATTAAATCTTCATCCAAGCATCACTAAGATAGCGGACAAAGAAGTGACTTCTGGTGGAGTACTAGGACTTGATATTGGAATTGTAGATCTTGGATTACTATCAGCAAGTCAATTGAATAAAGTGGCTGAAACGAACAAACATTCAGTTACGGTTGAGAAAGGCACTACGTATAATGCGAATGTAACGGTTGCAATTCATACGATACTAGGTGGGCAAGCATTCGATATTGGTATTTATAAAAAGGATATGACAGACGGAAATTATAAACAAATTAAAGTTCTTTCGGGTTCAAGTGGAGGGCTTTTAGGTATTGCAAATACTGCAAAATTTACATTAGACACACTTGAAGAAGGGGAATATGTATTTGTCCTCGATATAGGCGGTGGATTAGCCGTTGTTCAAGTGGCACCATTTAAACTTACAAATCAAGTAGTCCTCAACTATAATAAAACTGCTGAGGGGGTAAGTGTCACAGGTGATTTATTATCGGATTGGGATTTAGGTGGAAGGAATAAAGGTATAGTTTCCCATATTAAAGTTGGTGCGACGGATAGTAAACCGCAACAATTAGAGCAGTCAGAAGAAACAGTCATTCAAGGTCGTTATGGACAGCTCTTTATAAACCAAAATGGCACTTATAAATACTTACCAGCCAATGTACCGACGAATATCGGTAAAGTGGAAACCTTCGAATATGAAGTAACAAATACTCATAATGGTGTATCGGCGACAGCGGATTTACAAATTCGTATCAGTGCTGAAACGGTCGAATGGAATGAAGGAAACTGGGGGCAAGATGTAACAGTTGTGAAAGCTCAGCCTAAGGAACAATCAACTAAAATTGAAGTGAGTAATGCGACAAATACAGTCACATCACCAGACGCAAGAACACAATGGGCTTTATGGTATGATGGGACTTTACAATCTGGGGATATTAAAGTTCAAGACAAATCCTCAGTACTCACATTCGATGTTAGTAAAAACTTACCAGCCCAAAAAACTGCTACAGTACGAGTAATAAATTCAAGCAATGGAAATGTAGTTTATAATGAAACGATGGATATTTCGACGAATGCACAAAGCATTGTCGTTAGAGACTTAGATGCAGGGGCTTACAAAATTGCTGTGAAAGGCACGGGCTCAATGGGAGGTTCGACAGGTTGGTTAAAGAATATTAAAGTGAATTCATCAACTTGGGGACAATATATTGTAGACGAACTGACACCTTTAACAGGGAACATACGTAAAATCGAAGGGAATAAACTGGGCGAAAGTGATAGTCTGAAGACCGTTTTATCTATTTGGGGCTACTTAGTAGAAGACGATAATGTTGCAACTGTACAAACTTACCACAAGCTTGATAACGGATCGAAAGTTATTGCTGGAAAATATGGCGTGTTAACTGTTCAATTAGATGGTTCGTATAGTTATAAGCCTAATGCCAATATTAAAGTCGCAGGTCAGACAGATGTCTTTAATTATAAATTAACACATGCAAGTGGTATTGAATCGGAATCAACACTAACATTCAAGATTAATCCGCTTACAACTTATACAGACCAAGATGATATTTTAGCAGGAACAACAAATATGGATACATTTACAGGGGGACAAGGCTCTGACACGCTCGCGTACAATACGTTAAATGAGGATGCAACAGGTGGAAACAATCATGATATATGGTCAGATTTCCATTACGGTACAATTGCAACTGATCGCAATGCAGATCGTGTAGATTTACGCTTACTCTTTGAAGGTCAACATATTAATGATGTTTCTCAATATCTTCAATTAACTAAAAATGGGCAATCATTCATTTTAAAGGTTGACCGTGATGGTGCAGGCAGTTCATATGGATTTACAGATTTACTAACACTTAATATTTCTAATGGTACTGGTGAAGGGATTTCACTCAAAAGCTTAATTGATAATGGTCAATTGATTATACAATAAGCCGGTACAGTGTCCTAGGTGTACAACCAATCTGAAGTTTCCTTTACGTGGGATCAGCCCTTATACGTTGTAACTACTCCTTTAATACAATAATCAAAGCAAAAATCCATTTTGAGTGTTTTTCAAAATGGATTTTTGGTTATTATAAGATATTTTGAATTAATCTTTTTTCAAGACAACAAAATTTTGCTATTCCAAATTAATAAGAATTTATAAAATAGTACTAGCTTTCTCCAATGCTTGTTTAAAATCTTCCAGTAAATCATCTTCATTTTCCAATCCAACAGAGAAGCGTAGAAGTCCATCTGTAATCCCACGTTTTGCACGTTCTTCAGGTTCCATTGCCGCGTGACTCATTTTCGCTGGGTACGATAAAATGGATTCGACTCCGCCAAGACTTACGGCGAATACAGGAATTTTCATAGCTTCCACAAAAACTTTTGCCACATCATAGCTTGGTAAAGTAAACGATAAAACTGCGCCAGCCGATGTGCTCTGGCTTGCGTGAATTTCGTAACCTGGATGTGTTTTCAGCCCAGGATAATACACTTTTTCCACAAGTGGATGCGCATCTAAATATTCGGCAATACGCATGGCAACACGTGATTCTTCATTAAAACGAACGGCAGTTGTTTTAATATTTTGAATAAGTGTATAGCAATCTTGCACACCTAAAACAGAGCCAAAAGAGTTTTGGATGAAATAAATGCGATCAGCAAGTGCCTCATCTTTTGCTACGACAAGTCCTGCAAGAATATCGGAATGACCGGATAAAAACTTCGTTGCCGAATGAATGACAACATCCACTCCCATATCAAGTGAACGTTGATGAAGTGGTGTCATAAACGTATTATCTAAAAATGTCATCGCACCGTTCGCCTTCGCAATATCCACAACTGCTCGGATATCCGTAATGCCTAGCGTTGGATTAGAAGGCGTTTCAAGATAAATAAGCTTCGTTTCCGGTTTTACTGCTGCTTTAATTGCTTCGATATCCGTAAAGTCTACAAACGTATGCGTAATGCCAAAGCGCGGCAATATTTTCGTCACAAAGCGGTAAGTCCCACCGTATACATCTTCGGTAATGACGATGTGATCACCAGCAGATAAAATCATAAAGCACGCAGATACAGCCGCCATGCCCGTAGCAAACGCAAATCCGCGGTGACCACCTTCCAGCTCAGCAATCGCTTTTTCAAGGGCTGCTCTTGTTGGGTTGCCTGACCGCGCATAGTCGTACTCGCCAAATTCATCGATTGATTCTTGATGGAACGTCGAGGATAAATACATTGGCACATTAACCGCGCCTTTTTTATCCGCAAAACCTTCACGAACGGCACCGTGAATTAATGCAGTTTCGATGTGACTACTCATGCAAATTCACCTCGTAATGTGTCAAATACTTGCTGTAAGTCTGCAATTAAATCGTCTGCTTCCTCAACGCCAATCGAGAAGCGCAGGAGACGGTCACAAACACCGCGCGCGACACGTTCTTCATATGGAATATCCGCATGCGTTTGCGTTGCAGGGTATGTGATGAAGCTTTCCACACCGCCTAAACTTTCAGCAAATGTAATGAGTTGCATCGCTTTTAAAAATGGATTGACCATTTCGGCATCCTTTACGCGGAATGATAGCATGCCACCTTTTCCTGTATATAAAACATCTGTAACAAGTGGTTCAGTTGCTAAATAAGCAGCAATTTTTTTGCCATTTGCATCATGTTGTTTTAAGCGTAAATGCAATGTTTTTAATCCGCGAATTAAAAGCCAAGAATCCATTGGTGATAGTACTAACCCCATTCCGTTATGCATAAAGGCAAGCTTATCACAAAGTTCAGCACCTTTGGCAACGACAATTCCTGCAAGTACATCATTATGTCCACCAATATATTTCGTTGCACTATGTAATACAATGTCAGCACCTAATTCAATCGGACGTTGGAAATACGGTGTGTAAAATGTATTATCCACAATTAACAACAGGTCATGCTTTTTCGCTAACGCGGCATAGGCAACTAAATCAATTTCCTGCATTAACGGATTTGTCGGTGTTTCAATGAATAGCGCTTTCGTATTTTCTGTAATTAAGGCTTCCACTTCATTTAAATGAACAAAGGCATTATAAATAGGGCGGATATTGTAATTTTCCGCATATGTTTTAAATAAGCGGTAAGTGCCACCATATAAATCGTCCGGTACGATAATTTCATCGTTTGGCTTGAAAATAGAAAGGACTAATTGTACTGCTGCCATCCCAGAACTACATGCAAATCCTGCATCGCCATTTTCTAAATCGGCCATGCCACGCTCTAACAGTTCGCGTGTTGGATTTTTTGTACGTGAATAATCATAGCCTGTCGATTCACCAATCCCAGCATGCTTATATGCAGTCGACATATAAATAGGTGGGTTTACCGCGCCTGTTTTCGGATCGCTTAAATTACCAAGCTGCACTAATTTTGTATCAATTGAACGTTGTGACATGAAAAACACTTCCTTTTTGAATTTACGAAACATTTGCAATGAATCGATTATTACCTCAATTTAACATGAGAATGGGTTCGGGACAATAGGGGTTACAGCTGAAATGTGAAAAACAATGAAAATTCGATAAGAAAAGAAGGAATTAGTATGCAAGTAGGGAATGAATTAATAAAAAGAGGCATCTTCTATTTAAAATAGGTGATGCCTCTTCTTAATGAAAAATAGATTCGATTACACCGTACGAAGTTTTTTCCGTTTCGTAGGATCAAGGCGACGTTCTAACCATAAAAGTAAGATGTCTGCCAAAATCGCCATAAGAGCAGTAGGAATTGCACCTGCTAATATGATCGCTGTCCCATTCGTTGCATTCGTCCCGCGAATAATGATATCGCCTAAACCACCTGCACCGATAAAGGCACCGATTGCGACAATCCCAATCGCGATCACTAACGCAATGCGAATGCCCGTAATGATGACGGAAATGCTAAGTGGTAACTCTACCATATAAAGCACTTGAAGCTTCGTCATGCCCATCCCGCGTCCTGCATCCGTTAAGCTGCGATTAATCGTTGTAATGCCGACATGCGTATTTTTAATAATTGGCAATAATGAATAGAAAAAGACGGTTACAATGACGGTCGTTTTTCCAAGACCTAAAACAAGCATAATCATCGCCATTAATGCGAGCGTCGGAATGGTTTGAATAATATTTGCTAATGTAGTAATCGGTCCTGTGAAGCGCGGGAATTTCGAAATATAAATACCGATTGGAATACCAACAACCGAGGCGAGTAAAACACCATAAATGGATAACAAAAAATGACTTACAAATTGCGAAAAAATATACGAACCATTTTCGTTCATGTAGAAGAGAAATTGCTCTATAACAGATAGCTGTGTCATATCCGTCATGGCGTGTCACCTCCTGAGAAGTAATTATGTTCCATTAAAAAGTTTTTAGCGACAATACGAGGTTCAATTAAGTTGTTATCCGCTAAAAAGTTTAAGCGCTGCATTTCTGCGTTCGAAATTTGTCCGACAAGTAGTTGTAATATTTTTTCTACTTCTGGCTTTTCTTCTAATAAAGCGTTCGTTGCAAATGGAGACGCATCATATGGCGGGAAAAAATGAAGGTCATCTTCTAAAATGACTAAATCATACGATGCGATTCGGCCATCTGTTGTGTAACCAAGTACTGCATCAAGCTCGCCTTGTGCAACGGCATCATAAACAAGTCCGATTTGCATTGGGAAAACACGCCCAAATTCAAAACCATATGTGGTACCAAATGCTTTGTAGCCATCACCTTCACGATTCATCCATGACGTATCCACACCAACTTCCAAACTGGAGGCAATATTTTTAAAATCACTAACCGTTTTAAGTTGATATTTTTCTGCGGTTTCCTTTGTGACCATAAAGGCATACGTGTTATCGAAGCCGTAGGAATCATAAAATGTCATATCAAATTTCTCTTGGAAAAGTCGTTGAACAATTTCGAGTGCCTGCCCCGGATCGCTTATTGGCTCCTGTTTAAGCGCACCCATTAAATCTGTTCCGGTGTAGCGAACCGATGAAATATTCGCGTCTCCATTGACCATTGCTTGATGGAGTACGGTTGATGAGCCGAGATTATTAATAAGCACAACATCTTCATTCGTATAATGTTCAATCATATCTTTCAGCATATAACCTAAAATTTGGCTTTCTGTTGTAACGGCAGAAGCGATGCGAATTGTGCTGCTGTCATTACTTTTACACGCTGTTAGCAACATGATGACTAGGAAGAGAGGCAGTAATTTTTTCATGATGATCGTCCTCCTTGTATACGAAGCCCTTTTGGAATCATATTGCGTTCGATACGGCTTAAAATGAAATCAATCACGAGTGCTAATAGTGTTACGACAATCGCACCACCAACAATGAGGTCGATTTTAAATAAATTTAATCCATTAAAAATATAGTCCCCTAAACCACCAGCACCAATATAAGAGGCGAGTGTTGCCCAAGAAATGACATACACCGCAGACAGCCGAATACCAGACATAATGACGGGCATTGCTAGTGGCAGCTCAATCATACGAAGCGATTGAGCAGGTGTCATCCCCATCGCTTTCCCAGCAGCCTTGACACTTTCGTTGACGGACTGCATGCCTGTAAAGGTGTTATTTAAAATAGGTAGGAGGGAGTATATACACAATGCAACAATGGCAGGTACTTTCCCAATACCTAAAAACGGGATCATAATGGCGAG
This sequence comes from Solibacillus sp. FSL K6-1523, assembly GCF_038005225.1. NCBI lineage: Bacteria > Bacillati > Bacillota > Bacilli > Caryophanales > Caryophanaceae > Solibacillus > Solibacillus sp. FSL K6-1523. Next base: position 2,268,017 of record NZ_JBBOSU010000001.1, on the reverse strand, counting down.
CAGTGCGAGGGAAGGAACTGTTTGCAGCATGCTTGTAATCGTGAGTACGATTTTTGTAACCTTTTTTGTTTTGGATAACAGGACACCTAAAGGAACGGCAATAAGTGTACCGAACAATAAGGCAATGAATGAAATATAAAGATGTTCCCACGTCTTAAATAAAAGTTCCGAAGCATTTTCTGTGAAGAAACTAATCATGAGTTCTTCAACTCCTGTTCTTCATCGCCCCAAATTGTTTCATAAACGATATCTACAATGTTCGCACGTGTAATAAGCCCGATTAAACGGTTATTATCATCGACTACGGGAATATTATTTAAATTACGCTTTAAAATACGGCGAACCGAATCTTGTAATTTAGAGCCGGTCTTCATATAAACAATGTCTTTAATATAAACTTCCGACACGCTTTTTTTCGACCTTGCATCACCTGTTAAGCTTTCTACGTTTAAATAACCGAGCAAGCGATTGTTGCCATCTGTCACAAATAACGTATCGACACGGGATTTGACCATTAATCGAATGGCTTCATCCAAACTGCGCTCAATCGTAATTGAAATGGCTTTAATCATTACTTCATCCACTGTTTTAAAGTTTGGTTTTTGCTGAATGAGACGGTGAGAGCCGATAAATTCCTTGACAAAATCATTGATGGGATTGGCTAAAATATTATCTGGCGTATCGAATTGAATGAGCTTTCCATCATGCATAATCGCAATTTTATCCGCTAATTTAATCGCTTCGTCCATATCATGCGTAACGAAAATAATTGTTTTATTTAAGTTTTTTTGCAGTTCTTTAATTAAATCTTGTAATGTATCGCGCGTAATGGGGTCAAGTGCTCCAAAAGGCTCGTCCATTAAAATGATATCTTGTTCGGCGGCTAATGCACGGATAACACCAATCCGCTGCTGCTGACCACCAGATAATTGAGAGGGGTAGTAATCTAAATAGGCTTCTGGCAAGTTTACTAATGAAATTAAATGTTTTGCCGTAGCTTCAGACTTGTCTTTTTGCCATTGAAGTAAACGAGGAACGAGCGTGATATTATCTCGGATGGTCATATGCGGCATTAAACCGATTTGTTGAATCACATAACCAATACTACGTCTCAGTGTAACGGGATTGATCTTCATCATATCTTTGCCGTTGATTGTTACGGTCCCACTTGTTGGTTCAACCATGCGATTTAGCATGCGAAGTGCGGTTGTTTTCCCGCTACCACTTGTACCTATGAAGGCGATGAATTCTCCTTTTTGAATGTCGAGTGTTAAATCATCGACGGCGACTTTTCCACCGCGATAAACTTTCCTTAACTTTTCAATATGTAGCATATTCTTCATCTCCTTGTGTGAATTGACGTTCTCTTTATAACTTATCCAAAATTCGAAAAACTATAAAGTGTTCTTTTATAATACCTTATTATTCTGAAAAATGACAATTAATCTTCATTAAATGCATATTTAAACACCTATTTATTGGTAGAATATTGACTCAAAAAGTCGAATCTCGAGATAATAGCAGAGTGAGGAATATCCGATTCATGAAGAGTTCAGGCTAAATATTTAGCTATTTTTTACTTTGTAGAAATTTCTGAAAATAAAAAAGGGAGGACTTTTGTAAAATGTAGAATACTAACCATTTACAAAAGAGTCCTCCCTTAGGGAAATTTCATTAATATTAAGATAATACTCTGTCTGTCATATGAATTCGGTTAGAATTTAATGTGAATTAAGCAGCTTTTTTGTCACTTTTCTTTTTCGCTTTTTTCTTCGCTACTAGTTTCGTAACTTTTTTCTTTTCTAATTTCTTCTCAGCTTTTTTCTTTTCTAACTTTTTCTCAAGTTTCTTTTTGTCAGCTTTTTTCTTTGCTTTCTTTTCTAGTACAACTTCTTCTACTTTGTTTTTTTTGATTTTTTTTGCCATGTTATTCTCACCTCTAGTTTATATTTGTGAAGAAAACATTCGACTTTAGTAGAATGCTTACATACTAGGATATATTATCCAGTTTATAAAAGCAATGAAGGTGTTTCGATATATTTGAATAATTAGTGAATTTATTCATCCAGGAACTTCCATGGAAAAGGAAACGTCCAATATAAAAAAGGGGAGGTAAACGTTATGCAAAATGCAATTATTTTTGATATGGACGGCACATTATTTCAAACGCATCTTATTTTAGAAGGGGCACTCGAACAAACATTTGAAAAATTGCGTGCTGAATCGTTGTGGGTGGATTCAACACCCATCGAAAAATATAAGGAAATTATGGGTGTACCGTTAGCGGTTGTGTGGGAAACGCTTTGTCCACAACATTCATTTGTCATAAGAGAGCGCAGCAATGAATGGTTCCAACAGTTTTTGGTACAGCAAATTGAAGCAGGGCGAGGTGGCTTATATGAAGGGGTTACAGAAACGCTCCAGCAGCTTTCAGAAGACTTGCCAATTTTTATTGCAAGCAATGGGCAGCCTGCCTATTTACAAGCGATTGTGACGCATTATGGGCTTGATCGCTGGATTAAAAAGGTTTACAGCATCGAACAAATAGCTTCACGTGATAAATCACTGCTTGTACATAAAGTTATCGAGGAAAATAAGTTAGTACGCGGCTATGTTATTGGAGACCGCTTATCGGATTTTCAAGCGGCTAAAGATAATAATTTACAATCCATCGGCGTGCGTTTTGATTTTGCACAGCAGCAGGAGTTGGAGACAGCTGATTTTGTTGTCGATCAATTTTCGGCAGTTCTTCCTATTATAAAAGAGGAGATAAAAATTCAAAAGTGATGGATAAATTAATTTTTCCGATATGCTAATTGAAAACTCCATACAAAAAGCTATTTTGACCGAAATCAAAATAGCTTTTTTAACTATTACTCAGCTTGTTCTTTCTTCAATAAATCGCGAATTTCTTTTAATAATTCTTCTTTTGGATCTACTGGAGGTGCCGGAGCTTCTGCAACTGCCGCTTCTTTTTTATGATTCAACTTCGCAATAATTCGTAAAACGATAAAAATAGCAAAAGCGATAATTAAGAAATCAATAATCGACTGGACGAATACGCCGAGTGCCACTTGTGCATCACCTCTACCAAATTTCCATTTATCCGTAAGGTCAATGCCACCTGTTAATATCCCAACGATGGGCATAATGATATTTTTTACTAAAGAATCAACAATTTTACCGAACGCCGCACCAATTACTACTGCAACGGCTAAATCCATCACATTCCCGCGCATCGCAAATGCTTTAAAATCTTTCCACATATGTTTCACTCCAAATTCTCGTACATTTCTTTATAACTATCTACTATACCAATTGTAGAAATGATTTTCAACTATGAAAAAAGTTGGCATAAGCCTTATAATAGAATAGAGTAATTCGTTTTTTAACTTGATTCAGCAATCCCGGCTTGAGGTAGGGGAACCTAGGCTAAGAACGCAGCATCGTGTGGCAACGCCTAAGTGACCAACGTCGTGTTGACCCAAACCCCAGCGGATGTCACAGATTTTTAAGAGAGGTTTTTAAAAGAGGAAGTCAGCCTAAAGACGTCACATCGTGTGACAACGGCTGACTGACCCACGTCTTGTGTGGGCCCTCGAAAAAATCTGGACGCAATTACACCTCGGTGTAATTGATTACAACAATTCATTACATAACTAGAAGAAGATTGGTGGCAATTATGGCAGCTAAGAAAAAGAAAAAACCATTCCTTTCACCTAAAGTGAAGCTATTTTTAATCGTGTTATTAATTCCGGTTGCGTTGACGCTTTATGTATTTACTTATTTTACGTGGCAACAATTTAAAGGACTTCCATTTGGGGATCAATTTACCGAAAAGTCCGTGTATCATCAAATTCAGGAGCATTTTGATTTATCTATTCCGATTGAATACATACCGATTTATGTCGCAGCTGAAGAAAAATATAATGTACCGTGGACATTACTGGCGGCCCATCACCGTGTGGAAACGCGTTTTTCGTCGATGAAAACACTTGTGTCTCCAGTTGGGGCAGAAGGGCATCTACAGTTTATGCCATGTACATTCGTTGGTTGGAAACACCCATCATGCAAAGGGCTCGGTCAAGGAGATATTCCCGAGAAGGATAAAACCAATCCTGCTGTTATTAAAAAGTATGGGGGCTACGGCATTGATGCGAATGGGGATGGGCTAGCAGATCCATTCGATATTGAGGACGCTGTTTATAGTGCAGCGAATTTTTTAGCGATTGCAGGTGTTAATAAAGGACAATTCAAAAAAGCAATTTATCAGTATAATCATAGTGATGCGTATGTTGAAGATATATTAAAATACTATAATCAATATAAAGATTACGATGATCAGCTGAAGCAAATTGCGTTAAAAGAATGAAAATAGTGCTAATGAAATGAAAAATGCCAAGTAGATTACTTCATCTACTTGGCATTTACTCTTTTACAATAGAAATTACGGACGTTTTATTTTACGTCTGCTGTCCATTGTTTAACAATATCTTGATTTTCTTTAATCCAATCAGCAGCAGCATCTTTCGGTTTTTTCCCATCATTTATTTCTAACATGACTTTTTCCATATCATCTGCTGTCCAGTGGAAGGCATCGAGTACTTTATATGCTTCAGGAGCTTTTTCTTCTAATTTTGTACTCACAAACGTATTAATCGTCTCTTCGCCACCAAAAACACCTTGTGGATCTTCTAAGTATTTTAAGTCATACGAAGCGAATTTCCAGTGTGGTGACCAGCCTGTAACGATAATATCTTCCTCATTGGCAATCGCTTGTTTTAAAGCAACTGTCATAGCACCTGATGAAGAAGGGAGTAATGACCATGAATTCAAGTTTGGATACTCTTCTAGTGCTTTTTCAGTAGCCATCATAATACCAGCACCAGGCTCGATTCCTGTAATTGTAGAACCCGCTTCATCTTTTAAGTCTGCAATCGAATTCACGTCCATATAACTAGGTACTACTAATCCGATTTTTGCACCAGATAAGTTTTCACCTAAATTTACTAAATTATCTCCGTACTTCTCTAACTGCGCAGCATGGGTAGCAGGTAACCAGCCAGCGACCATTGCATCCGCTTCACCTTTTGAAACAGCCTCCCACATAATCGCGTTATCAAGCGGTGTAAGTGATACATCGTAGCCAATGTCTTCTAAAACTTGACCTACAACATGAGTTGAGGCGATTTCCGTATCCCATTCTACATAAGCAAGATTAATTTTCCCAAGTGAATCGTCTTTTTCTGAAGAAGAACCACCTCCACAAGCAGCAAGCAGAAGACTCGCACCAATTGCTATTGAACTTAATAAATAGTTTCGTTTTCTCATCTAACATTCTCCTATTCTATATTGATTTTTTATTTAAGCTTTGCGTTAATCGGTCAACGATAATTGCAAAAATAACTAAACTAATTCCAGCGACAAAGCCGTTTCCGACTTGAGCACGTTGTAAAGCAGATAATACTTCGCGTCCTAAACCAGGAGCTCCAATCATTGAAGCGATTACGACCATTGATAATGAAAGCAATACCGTTTGGTTGATCCCAGCCATGATGGTAGATTTAGCAATTGGAAGCTCTACTTTTAGTAACTTTTGAAGACCCGTACTTCCGTATGAATCAGCTGCTTCTACTAATTCCTTTGATACTTGGCGAATACCTAAATTCGTAAAGCGAACAGTAGGGGGCAGAGCAAAGATTACGGATGCAAACACACCTGGTACAACACCAATCCCGAAAAATGCAACAGCTGGAATTAAATAGACGAAACCAGGCATTGTTTGCATAAAATCAAGAATAGGCTTAATAATATTGTCGGCAAGTGTGCTCTTAGACATTAAAATCCCTAAAGGAATCCCAATAATAATCGCAACGATACTAGCGAATAATACGAGTGTAAAAGTGTTCATTAATTGCTCCCAAAGCTGTTGGTTATAAATGAACAGTAAGCCGATTATTGAAAAGATTGCTAAACCAAATTTCTTTCCAGTAGCGAAAAATGCGAGTATCGCAACGAGTAATATAAAAATAATCGGAGGGATTGAAATGAGTAAATTTGTAACGGAATCCATTAACGCGGTTCCGTCCGTTTGTATAAACTTAAATACAGTTGAAAATGTATTTGTAAACAAATCCATTACTTTTTCTACTGCATCCCCAACAGGTAATGCAGGAATTTGATTTAGAAAATTACTCATGATCTTCCACCTCCTGAGTTGCAGAGGCAAGTGACTCAATAATGACACCACGGATAAGTATTCCGCGAAGTTTTCCTTCATCTACGACTGCTACCGGTGTTGGACAATCCGATATAATTGGTAATACGTCTTGAATGAGTGTTGAAGGTTCAACGATAGGCATATCGGTTTGAACAATTTCACGGATCGTTTTCTCACCACTTTGCGAAGCTTTAAGTGCATCATTCGCTGTAATATACCCTTTAAATTGGCGTTGTTTGTCAACAGCGATAAGCACACTAATTTCTTCCTCGCGCATGCGTTGTAACGCTACTTTCGGACCGTCATTTTCAACGTTAATCGTCATTGGACGGACCATCACATGTTCAGCAGTTAATACTTTAGATCGGTCAACATCCTCTAAAAACGTGCGGATATATGCATTTGCAGGGTTCGTTAAAATTTCTTCCCCAGTACCGATTTGAATAATTTTCCCGTCCTTCATAATCGCAATCCGATCGCCTATGCGAAGTGCTTCATTTAAATCATGTGTAATAAATATGATCGTTTTTTGGACATTTGCTTGAAGTTCTAATAATTCGTCTTGCATTTCTTTTCGAATTAATGGATCGAGTGCAGAAAAAGCTTCATCCATAAGTAATATTTCAGGATCATTAGCAAGCGCTCTTGCTAAACCAACGCGCTGCTGCATTCCGCCGGATAATTGGTGCGGGTACTGATCTTTATAATCAAGTAAACCTGCATTTTTTAAAGCCTTTTCTGCTTTCAATCTTCTTTCTTCCTTTGCAATGCCACGCACTTCTAAGCCGTATTGTGTATTATCCAAAATTGTGCGGTGAGGGAATAAGCCGAAATTTTGAAAAACCATGCTCATTTTTTCGCGACGGATAAGTTGCAGTTGGTTTTTCTTAAGGTGCGTTATTTTTTCTCCATCAATGTAAATTTCCCCGCCAGTCGGGTCAATGAGACGGTTTAATAGGCGGATGAGCGTAGACTTCCCGCTGCCCGATAATCCCATAATAACGAAAATTTCTCCTTCATTTACGGTAAAGGATGCATCATATACACCGACCGTTGCTCCTGTTTGTTGCAGGATTTCTGTTTTGCTCATTTTATTCTCGACAAGCTTCATTGCGTTAGCAGACTGCTTGCCGAAAATCTTGGTGACATTTTCCACCTTTAGTTTTTCCATGCCATCACTTCACCTTTCGTTTTACTGATCAATTGCGCCTCGGCGTAATGGCGTCCAGATTTTTTTGAGCGAGCTCGAAAAACTCCCTTAAATAAAAAAACTGTGACATCCACCGGGCTTGATCCTCGCTGAATTATGTTAAATTACTATGCTATGAATAAAGTAACAACCTAATGTTAACGCTAGGTTGTTACTATTGTCAAATAATTGATTCAAACTTTAAATCAATCCAAAATAAAGTGAAATTTCAATTAGTGGGAGACTTTTCCGAATGATTGGAAGCCTTCAGAAATCGAGTGTATACCTTGCTATGCTTGAATTCTCACTGCTTTATGGAAGCGCTTTTATGGCATAAAAAAACAGTTGAAACAATGTAGTTAATCCTACTTGTTTCAACTGTTAGCTATGGATGAAGTTGTAAAAATTGTTGAGCATTTGCCAAGGATTCATCATCACCAATGAAGTAAATTACATTTCCTGCATCGAGTGTTGCATAGGGACCAGGGGACATAATTAAATCGTCACCTTTTCTAATACCGACAATTGTTGCTCTTGTATTTTGCCAAAAATTAATTTCCCCAATGTTTTTTTTGAGGAAAGGGCAATTTTCCGTAATTTCTAATTGGGAAGGGATGAACGGATTAATGTTGCGAAATCGGTTCGTTCGATTAATCAATTCTTTTGTTGTTTCTTTTAAAGTATTTAATTCGTTAATTTGTTTGTTGATGCTTTGTTGCAACGTCGATTGCAATTCCCAAATGGATTGAACGCCTTCAAGCCGTTGAACAAATTTCGCGGCATTTTCATACGACGTAATAATAACGCCACTCCCTTTTGTTGCTTCTACAATTTCTAAATCTTGCAAAACGGCAATGGCACGGCGAGCGGTCTCTGCAGATACACCGTACTGGGATGCGAGTGACGAGCGTGCATAAATTTTTTCACCAACGATATATTTTTTTTCGACAATTTTGGAAGCGATATCTTCGGCAATTGTTTGATATTTAGGTTGTTTGATTTGTAGTTTCTTTGATTCCATTTGTTGAACCTCTTTCTATCGATCATCATTCCTATCGTACATCATTTTAGAGAAGAAGCATACTTAGTTTTTACAGGGGCGTTTTGGTTTCGATTCTTTTTTGGTTAAAGTAAATTTTATATTTCTCCGACAGAAGACTCCACCTGATTCGTGTTACGGACAAAGCCCAACGATTCAGGGGGAGATGAATGTCGGTTGGCGTTAGCTGAAACGTTTGTTCTGTGTTAAAATAATACGATACGTTGTTCCTTGATAACTGGATAGAGGGGGGTTGTGACAAGAAAAAGCTTTGTCACGTAAAATATCCAAGCACTTGTGAAAAACACGTAAAACCGTTGCTTAGGCACGGTCTAGTGGGTACGTCAACCATCCTTGTGTACTCGACTTGTCGGGGCTTGTACAGCTCTTCTTAGGGTAGTGCAAGTGGTACATTAAGTGCCGACCAAAAACAGTGATTTGAAAATCGTCACTTAGAGCGTCACTCGTCTCTCAGACGGAAAGACTTGAACTGGCGTTTTCAAGCCCCTACTGAATTGCTTTACCTCAGTGGGGGTTCGTTGACATTGCTATTAAAGGGATTTTCCCCTGTAATATTATTTTTCAAACTTGTATTGTTTATCAAATATCGTATAAACGCCTTTATTTTATTCATGACAAAAGGCACTCAGATGAACTTGCTTCTGAATGCCTTTTTTGAGTTGTTATTAAGCGAATTACATTGCTTTGCGCATTGATCTTAAAGCAAAGCTGACAATAAAAATTAAAACAACGGCACCGATTAGAGCAGGGAATACATAGAAGTCGGATACTTTCCAACCCCAGTTACCTAAAACCATACTACCAATCCAAGAGCCGACGATACCAGCGATAATATTACCTATAATTCCCCCTGGAACATCTCTTCCTAAAATAACGCCCGCTAACCAACCTAGCAAACCACCGATGATTAAAAACCAAATGAAACTGATCATGTTGTTCAACTCCTTTTGAAAGATTAAAATGATAACGGCATCTACTTAATTATTGCCTAACATTTTAAAAGTTAAACACAAGTTTTAAAAAAAAATTTAAATTAGTTTTGCACCAAGTGTGGATTGGAAATGCTGAAGTGCCCAATCATGCCCAACCGCGTTAAAGCTCGCCACTCCATCTTTTGGAACGGTAATCGTATATCCTAAATTATATGCATCAACGGCCGTATGTAATACACAAATATCGGTACAAACGCCGACGAGCACTACTTCGGAAATTTTGCGTTCCATCAATAATATGTTTAAATTCGTTCCCGCAAATGCGCTATAACGTGTTTTATCAAAAGAAATGACTTGATCTTTATATTTTTCATAGGCATCCTTAACTGTTCCGTATAAATCGCGCCCAGGTGTACCAATAATATTATGAGGTGGGAATAGCTTCGTTTCGGGATGAAATGGATCTTCTTTATAATGAATATCATTGGCAAACACGACCAATTCTTGCTGCTTCATAAACTGTTCGATGAACGAAGTAATAGTACCTTCGATTGCTTGTCCGGGTGCACCGCTCGTTAAGTTTCCATCTGTAGCAACAAAATCATACGTGTAATCAATTACAATTAAAGCTTTTTTCGACATTGGAAATTCCCCCTAAAAATGTATTGCTTCTATTATGACATGAAATGGGAAATACGGTATGAAAAAAACGTTCACAAATTGTTCGAAAAGTTTTGATTTTCCGCCTTGAATGTTGTATAGTTTAAATTAATTCAGCAGAAACCATTACTTGAATAAGTGGAAGGTGCATGCTGAATAGAGAACTTAGGCTAAGAACCCAGCGTACTGCGGTAACGCCTGAGTGGCCAACATCATGGTGGTCCAATGCCCCTTGGTGGATATCACAGATTTTAATTCAAATGAAGAGGTGATGAACATGGACTTAGCTGTAATGAAAAAACTAAATCGTCAAGGACTTGTTTTTGTTGGAATCCATAGTTTATTTATATTGAATTTTGCGTTTGAATTAATGTTATTAAAATAGAAAAATTAGAAAAGCTATTTTGATTGATTTCAAGATAGCTTTTTTTTGGTATAAGAACAAAAATTACGTTTACTTTTTTACATTCATTGGATATGTTTGTAATGTAACTTTACTTCTTTTTTAATTTGATTTCCGGTCAATAGCTACATTTATTACTCATTTTTTCGTAAGAATTAATTTTTAAAGTATGAAGGAGAATAAAGTTGGACAAATATGAACAAGCCTTTTCAGAAATAGAACGACCTTTTGCATGGCTTGATCTCGATGCGCTAGAGCAAAATATCGCATTTGTGAATGAAGCATGTGAACAAAAGAAAATTCGTATCGCGACAAAATCAATCCGTTCAGCGCCTATGTTGAATTATATTTCAAAGCGAATTCATCATTTCGCAGGCTTTATGACATTTACAGCAAGTGAAACGTTATTTTTACTTGAACAAGACTTGGATGAAATTCTAATCGGCTACCCAGTATATGAAAAACAGTCGATTACACGTCTTGCCGAATGGGTGAAAAGCGGTAAATCGATTACGTTTATGGTTGATGCGATGGAGCAAGCTGCTTTATTAAATAACATTGCACAAGCAGAAGGAATCGTTTTTGAAATTTGCATTGATGTCAATGTATCAACGGATTTCCAAGTGTTGTACTTTGGATCGAAACGTTCACCGATTGCCAATTTCGAAGCATTAAAAGAACTGACCGATCAATTACAAGCATTTAAATCGCTAACAGTTACTGGTGTGATGGGTTATGATGCACAAATAGCTGGGGTAGCGGATCAATCTTCGCAACTATTAGGTTTACAAACAACGCTTATCCGAACATTGAAAAAGCAATCAAAAAAGAAAGTAACGGCATTTCGTCAATTCGCTGTGGCACATGTGAAAAGCTTATATGATGTAAAATTTGTCAATGCGGGTGGTTCAGGGAGTATGCAATATACAGCACAGCAGCAAGATGTGACGGAAATTACAGTAGGTTCCGCATTTTTTGCACCAGCGTTATTTGATCGTTATGATAGCCTAGCTTTAGCACCAGCAGTTGGTTTTGCGCTTCGTGTGACACGCCAGTTTGCACCAAATATTGTCGTTTGCCATGGTGGTGGTTATATTGCATCAGGTGCGGTAGGAAAAGACCGATTGCCCACTTTTATGGAAGCGGATCGTTTTGAATTTTTACCTTTAGAGGGTGCCGGAGAAGTCCAAACACCAGTTGTCGTCAAAAAAGGCACGATCAGCATTGGTGATACGCTCTATTTGCGCCATTCAAAAGCTGGGGAATTATGTGAGCGATTTCAAGTATTACATGCAGTAAAAGATGGCAAGTACTTTGGCCAGATTCAAACCTATCGGGGGGATGGACAATGTTTTCTATAAAAAAATGGCGCAATGGAGCCAAGTGGACAAATTGGTCGGGAAATTATTTATCGTATCCAAGTCAATTTTATGCGCCACAATCAATTGAAGAAGTTTGTTCAATTGTTCAGGAGCACACATTTTCAAAAAGAACAATTCGCGTGACAGGTGCTGCGCATTCATTTAGCCCAGTTGCTATGCCGGAGCAATCCGCCTTAACATTACATAATTTAAGAGGACTCATTCATGTGGATAAAGCGGCGCACACAGCGACGTTTTATGCAGGGACTTATTTACATGAAGTCGGACCAATTTTAGCGGAACATGGATTAGCCCTTATTAATATGGGGGATATTCAATATCAAACATTAGCTGGAGCCATTTCGACGGGGACGCACGGAACGGGAATTACACTTGGTTCGTTCTCCTCAATGGTGAAACGTTGGGGTATTGTGACAGGTGAGGGGGATTATATCGAGCATGAGCGCGGACCGGATGCATTGTCAGAGGCATTGCATGTATCGCTTGGCTTAATAGGCATCCTCGTAACGGTCTCGATCCATGTTATGCCGTTATATAGTTTAGAATATACATCGGAAAGAAGTGATTTCCAAACAGAGGTAAATCATTTTAGGCAAACGATCCGTGAAAACCGTAATGTGGAATGGTTTTACTTCCCAGGAAGCGATCAAATCCAAGTGAAAAAAATGAAACAAGTGGAACCGATTACTCAACCCAAATTGCAAAAGATGGTGGACCGTACGAAGCTACAAATCATTGAGAACGGTGCATTTTTTGTTGCATCGGAAATTTGTAAGTGGAAGCCTTCTCTTAGTATACCGGTTAGTAAATTATGTGCCATAGCGGTTGGACAAGAGCAGCGCACGGATATTAGCTATGAAGTTTATCCGTCACCGCGCAGCGTAAAATTTGTAGAAACGGAATATGCGATTCCTGTGGATCAGTTTGAAGCGTGTATTGAAGAAGTGAACTCCGTATTTGCGCGTCAGCAATTTGATGTCCATTTTCCAATCGAATGTCGTACTACAGCCGGGGAAACGGGCTATTTAAGTCCAACTCAAGAAGAGGAAAGTGCATTCTTAGCGTTCCATATGTATAAAGGAATGGACGAATCGAGCTATTTTGCTTGGGTGCATGACATGATGAGAAAATACAATGGGCGACCACATTGGGGGAAAATGAATAAATATCATCGCGATAATATTGAAAGTTATTACCCAAATGCGGTAAAATTCAATGAACAGCGCAGAATTTATGATCCACATGATATCTTTTTAACATCATATTTTAGAAATATATTTAAATAGTCTTTTACTATATGAAGAGAAGGAATTTACGAGAAATCGTATTTCCTTCTCTTTTTTTGTTTGGATATTACAGTTGTTCGCATTTTATTGCATTTAGATTAACGTGATTATTAAGAAAAAACAAAAAATTCAAATTTCCGTAATAAAGTATTTTACGAGCAAAAACCGTCCAGTTTCCACGATGAAAGCGATTTCAAGTGGAGTAAAAATTTCGAATTGTTTAAATAATTCAAAAAATAGTATTGACGACCACTATTCATTCGTACTATGATAACAACAATTTAATACACCACTTCAATTATTCCGCTACAAGTTCATAGCTTGAAAGAATTATTGAAAAGGTGCACGTTAGAAGTTCAAGGGAGATCGAAGGACTAACGGATGTTACAGATTTTCGAGAAGAGCTTTTCAAGCAAACTCAAAAAATCTGGACGCAAGTAGGATGATAGATAGAAAGTCATAATCATCTTAATATCTAATAAATACATTCGTATATACATGAACTTTAAGTAAATGCAATACGTTGAGGGGCGTTTAGTAAATGAGAAGCGATATGATTAAATTAGGGGTTGACCGAGCTCCACACCGTAGTCTTTTATATGCTACAGGAAAAGTGAAGGCGAGAGATTTAGAAAAGCCATTCATCGGTGTTTGTAACTCTTATATTGATATTATTCCAGGACACGTTCATTTACGCGAATTCGCAGACGTCGTGAAGGAAGCCATAATTGAAGCAGGCGGTATTCCATTTGAGTTTAATACGATCGGTGTTGACGATGGGATTGCGATGGGACATATTGGGATGCGTTATTCCTTACCATCACGTGAAATTATTGCAGACTCGGCTGAAACAGTTATTAATGCGCACTGGTTTGACGGTGTTTTCTACATTCCAAACTGTGACAAAATCACACCAGGAATGTTAATGGCAGCGGTACGCACGAACGTTCCATCTGTATTCGTATCAGGTGGTCCAATGGAGGCAGGTACATCGGCAAGTGGGAAGCAATTATCACTGACGAGCGTATTTGAAGGGGTCGGTGCTCATAAAGCAGGTACAATGACTGCTGAAGAGTTACTTGATATTGAAAACAATGCGTGTCCAACATGCGGTTCTTGTTCAGGAATGTTCACAGCCAACTCGATGAACTGCTTAATGGAGATGCTCGGTGTAGCGCTTCCAGGTAACGGTACAATCGTTGCAACAAGTGAAGAGCGTCACCAGCTTATAAAAGATGCAGCCAAACATTTGGTTCGCATGATTAAAGAGGACGTAAAACCTCGTGACATCATTACAAAAGAAGCAATTGATGATGCCTTCGCGTTAGACATGGCAATGGGTGGCTCGACAAATACAGTGCTACATACATTAGCTATTGCCAATGAGGCGGAAATTGAATATAACATTGAAGAAATTAATAAAGTAGCAGAGCGCGTACCATATATCGCGAAAATTATGCCAGCATCGGATATTTCGATGGATGATATTAATAAAGCAGGCGGCGTGCAAGCGATTATTAATGAATTAACTAAAATTCCAGGTGCCATTCATCCAGATCGCCCAACAATTACAGGCTTAACGATGCGTGAACTTGTGAAGGATTACCATATTACAAACGAAAATGTCATTCGCACGAAAGATAATCCATATAGTGCGGTAGGTGGTTTGTCCGTATTATTCGGTAATATCGCACCAGAAGGCTCGGTTATTAAAGTTGGTGCCGTGGATCCATCTATTAAAGTATTTACGGGTGAGGCGATTGTATTTGGCTCACAAGAAGATGCACAAGAAGCGATTGATAAAGGTGAGGTACGTGAGGGGCATGTCGTTGTCATCCGATATGAAGGGCCAAAAGGTGGTCCAGGAATGCCGGAAATGCTTGCCCCAACATCAGCAATTCAAGGGCGCGGTTTAGGAACAAAGGTTGCGCTTATTACAGATGGCCGCTTTAGTGGTGCATCACGCGGAATTTCTATCGGTCATATTTCACCAGAAGCAGCAGAAGGCGGTCCAATCGCTTTAGTTGAAAATGGCGATATAATCGAAATTGATTTACCAGCCCGTACGATTAATTTACAAGTATCCGATGAAGTGTTAGCGGAACGTCGTACAAAATTACCAGTATTTGAACCAAAAATTAAGCGCGGCTGGTTAGCTCGTTACTCAGCTTTAGTAACGAATGCTTCTCAAGGCGGCGTCATGAAAATCTAACTTGATTCAGCAAAATTCCCTTTCATATAGTGGGATGGATGAATGCTAAATATGCAATTCTATTCAATTTGGATTTGAAACTATGCTGAATCAAGTTGCCCCCGGCGGATGTCACAGATTTTTAAGGGAAGTTTTTCGAGCAAGCTCGAAAAAATCTGGACGCAATTCCACCAAGGCGTAATTGAATAAACTAAAACGTTGATGAGGTTAAAGGTTACAGAGCATTGTATTTACCAGAGAGCCGGCAGTGGTGGAAGCCGGCGATACAACTGTATCCGACATCCCCTCGGAGTGAGCTATTAAACGCATTTTGCCATTAGATAGCTCCGGGCACATTCGAAGTGCTCGTTATTAATGAATCGTCCGCCAGAATTTAATTTAGGAATAGCTAAATTGAAAAATCTAGTACGAGGGGCGATTCACGAGGTAGCAGGGTCAATAAGTAGCTTTTCACGAGCAATGTGAAAAGACCGTTTATTGCCGCTACAAACGAGGGTGGTACCATGAAAAGTCTTTTTCATCCCTACGCAACAGGTTTTCTTTTGCGTGCGGATAAAAGGCTTTTTTATTTTTTTAAAAAAGAAAGGAGAATTCAATTATGAGTGCAAACGTTTCAATGAAGCAAGAAATCGAACGTACTGAGGAAGCTCAGCAAGTAAAGAAACCGAGAGATGGTGCAGACATTTTAGTTCAGTCTCTCCATGATCAAGGTGTTGATATAATTTTTGGTTATCCAGGTGGTGCTGTATTACAAATTTATGATGCACTGTATCGCAATCCAATTCGGCATATTTTAACAAGACATGAGCAAGGAGCGATTCACGCAGCAGAAGGTTATGCACGTATAACAAATCAGCCAGGCGTCGTAATCGCGACGTCAGGACCAGGCGCGACAAACCTTGTAACAGGAATTGCTGATGCAATGATTGATTCGATTCCATTAGTCATTTTCACAGGGCAAGTGGCAACATCCGTTATTGGGACGGATGCTTTCCAAGAAGCAGATATAATCGGTATTACAACACCGATTACAAAACACAATTATCAAGTGCAAGATGCGGCGGATATTCCACGAATCGTAAAAGAGGCATTCCATATTGCGAATACAGGTCGTAAAGGTCCGGTATTAATTGACTTCCCGAAAAACATATCTCAATCGATTTTCCAGGAAGATCAAATTACAACACCGGATGAAATTTATTTACCAGGTTACCAGCCAACGACGAAGCCAAATTACTTACAAATTCAGAAGGCGATCCAAGCATTATCATTAGCGAAAAAACCGCTAGTACTTGCAGGTGCAGGTGTATTATTTGCCGATGCACGCGAACAATTAACTGAATTTATTGAAAAGTATAATTTACCTGTTGTGAATACTTTACTTGGTTTAGGAAGCATTCATGGGGATCATGAGCAATTTTATGGCATGGCCGGGATGCATGGTTATGCAACAGCCAATGATGCAATTACCAAATGTGACCTGCTAATTAACATTGGCGCACGCTTTGATGACCGTTTAACTGGCAACTTGGCGACGTTTGCACCAAATGCAACGATTATCCATATCGACATCGACCCAGCGGAAATCGGCAAAAATGTGCCAACGGATATCCCAATTGTGGGAGATGCGAAGGAAGCATTACATGCATTAATGAAAAAAGACTTTACGATGATGGATACATCTGAATGGATGACTTATTTAGACGAAAGTCGCAAAGCGTATCCTTTATGGTACGAAGAAGCGGGCGAAGAAATTTTACCGCAGCAAGCACTTGAAATCATTCACAAATTAACAGAAGGTGATGCCATTGTTACAACCGATGTTGGACAGCATCAAATGTGGGCAGCTCAATATTACCGCTTAAACAATGATCATAGCTGGATTACTTCAGGTGGTTTAGGAACGATGGGCTTCGGTTTCCCAGCAGCGATTGGCGCTCAGTTTGCATGTCCTGATCGAAAAGTTATTTCAATTGTAGGGGATGCAGGTTTCCAAATGACAAACCAAGAACTTGCGTTGTTAAAAGAGTTTAACTTACCAGTAAAAGTCGTAATTTTAAACAACAGTTGCTTAGGAATGGTCCGTCAATGGCAGGAAACGTTTTACGAGGAACGCTATTCTCAATCGTTAATGCCAATTCAACCTGATTTCGTTAAGTTAGCGGATGCGTATGGAGTTAAAGGGTATCGCATTGAGAAGTTATCAGAAGCTGAGGCAATTTTTGCAGAAGCCATTTTATCTGATGAACCAGTTGTGATTGATTGTCGTGTGAAGCAATTAGAAAACGTCAATCCAATGGTGGCACCAGGTAAAGGGTTACATGAAATGATTGGAGTGAAAAAGCCATGAAACGTGTTATTAACGTAACGGTAATCAATCAAAGTGGCGTGTTGAATCGTGTTACAGGTTTATTAATGAAACGCCAATTTAATATTGAGTCGATTACTGTTGGCCATTCAGAGCAACCAAACTTCTCAAAAATGACATTTGTCGTACATGTAGAAGATGAAAGTAAAATTGAACAATTAATTAAGCAATTATCGAAGCAAATTGATGTGCTAAAGGTCAATGATATTACAGAAAAAGCGATTGTTCTACGTGAGTTGGCCTTAGTAAAGGTCGTATCACCACCGAACTTACGACTTGAAATGAATTCAATTGTTGAACCATTCCGCCCGCAAGTTGTTGATACAGCTAAAAATGTTGTGACGTATGAAGTAGTCGGACATCCAGAAAAAATTGATGCCTTTATCGAATTAATTCGTCCATATGGCATTAAAGAATTAACACGTACTGGCGCAACGGCAGCGGTTCGTGAAACGCAAAAAGTAGAAGGTCCACAATTATCCATTTTAAAATAAAATAAGATTCCTTAGGGTGGAGGATGTCATCTGAAGCCCTAATTTCTAAAAAAAACTTAAACTAATTGGAGGAAACAAAAATGTCAAAAATGTATTATGAAAGCGAAATTAACGAAACGGTACTAAAAGGTAAAAAAATCGCAATTATTGGATACGGTTCACAAGGTCATGCACATGCACTTAACTTAAAAGAATCAGGTTTTGATGTAGTAGTTGGGATCCGTCCAGGTAAATCATATGATGCAGCAAAAGAAGATGGTGTAGAAGTAATGACTGTAGCAGAAGCGGCAGCAGCAGCAGATGTTATCCAAATCCTACTTCCAGATGAGCGTCAAAAAGCAGTGTATGAAGCAGAAATCGCTCCGCATTTAACAGCTGGTAAAGCGTTAATGTTTGCACACGGTTTTAACGTTCACTTTGATCAAATCCAACCACCTGCTGACGTAGACGTATTCTTAGTAGCACCAAAAGGCCCAGGTCACCTAGTTCGTCGTCAATTTACTGAAGGTGCAGGCGTACCAGGATTATTCGCAATTCACCAAGATGCAACGGGCAATGCTCGAGATATCGCACTTGCATACGGTAAAGGAATTGGTTCTGCACGTGGTGGTTTACTTGAAACGACATTCGCTGAAGAAACAGTTACAGACCTTTTCGGTGAACAAGCGGTACTTTGCGGTGGTACAACAGAACTAGTGAAAGCTGGTTTCGAAACATTAGTAGAAGCTGGCTACCAACCAGAGCTTGCTTACTTTGAAACATTACACGAACTAAAATTAATTGTTGACCTAATGTTTGAAGGCGGTATGGCAACTATGCGCTACTCAATTTCAGATACAGCAGAGTGGGGAGACTATGTTTCAGGTCCACGCATTATTGATGCATCGGTTAAAGCGCGTATGAAAGAAGTACTGACAGACATTCAAGACGGTACATTCGCAAAACGTTGGATTAAAGAAAATGAAACAGGTCGCCCAGAATATACAAAATTCAAGGAAGCTGGCGCTAACCACCAAATCGAGGAAGTTGGGGCAAAATTACGTGCAATGATGCCATTCATTAACCAAGGGAAACAAAAGGTTACTGTACAATAATGATGAGAAAAATTGACATTTTCGATACAACATTACGAGATGGCGAGCAATCAGCAGGTATTAATTTAAATACAGCTGAAAAAATCGAAATCGCAAAACAACTAGAGCGTTTAGGTGTCACAATAATCGAGGCGGGATTCCCTGCCTCATCTCCTGGTGATTTTGATGCGGTTAATCGGATTGCTAGCACGGTGAAAAATTCGATTGTAACGGGTCTTGCACGCTGTGTCCAAAAAGATATTGATACGACGTGGGAAGCGATTAAAGTTGCCCAGCAGCCGCATATACATATTTTCTTGGCAACGAGCCCGATTCATATGGAATATAAGCTGAAAAAAACACCTGAGCAAGTGATTGAACAAGCTGTGGAAGCGGTAAAATACGCGAAGAAATTTTTCCCGCTAGTACAATGGTCTGCAGAAGATGCTTTCCGATCAGATCGCGAATTTTTAGCGAAAATTATTGGCGAAGTGATTGCGGCCGGTGCAACAACGGTAAATATACCAGATACAGTTGGTTATGCATCACCAAATGAATATGGTGAACTATTCAAATATTTACGAGAAAATGCGCGGGGTGCTGATAATGTAAAATTTTCTGCTCACTGTCATGATGATTTGGGGATGGCAGTCGCCAATTCAATCGCAGCCATTCAAAACGGTGCCGATCAAGTGGAATGTACGATTAACGGAATCGGCGAACGTGCAGGAAATGCGGCATTAGAAGAAATCGGTGTTGCGATGCATATTCGTAAAGATTTATACCAAGTCGAAACAGGCTTAAATTTAAAGGAAATAAAACGCACATCCCAAATGGTGAGTCGCTTAACGAATGTTGTTATTCAACCGAATAAAGCGGTTGTCGGAAAAAATGCATTCGCGCATGAATCGGGCATCCATCAAGATGGCGTCTTAAAAAATCCGGAAACGTACGAAATTATTTCACCTGCATTAGTAGGGGAAGATGAAGTACCTTTAGTTTTAGGGAAACATTCAGGCCGTGCCGCTTTCCGTGACCGTGCACAAACAATGGGCTTTGAATTATCCGATGAAAAGCTAAATAAAGCATTCGCAGAGTTCAAAAAACTAGCGGATCGCAAAAAAGAAATTACCGAAGAAGATTTAACGACAATCTTAACAGAACAACAAGTTTCGATTGAAGATGTGGCATTATTTGAACTGAAAAGTGTCCAAGTGCAGTATGGTACAGAAAATATCCCAACAGCGACAGCATCCGTTGTTACGCCAGAGGGAGACACTAAAACACTTGCTGCAACGGGCTCTGGTTCAGTAGAAGCCATTTTTAATACGTTAGAACTGCTTGTTAATGGCAAGGTCAACATTTTAGACTACCGTGTAAAATCGGTTGGTAAAGGGCGCGATGCGTTAGGGGAAGCGGTAGTCAACTTGAAATACAATGGCTATACTTCAACAGGCCGTGATTCCGCACAAGACGTGTTAGAAGCCTCAGCCAAAGCCTATTTAAACGCTATTAACCGTCAACTCATTCAACAAAAAGTACGAGAAGAACAATTACAAGTTCAATAAATAAGTATGGAGCGCCATCAAGCGAAATGGTTTGGTGGCGCTTGGATTCAAGTGATATTGCGAAGAAAGAAGGGTGTTTTCAAATGGAAAAGAAAATTACAGTACTGCCTGGTGACGGCATCGGTCCCGAAGTTGTTGCAAGTGCAGTTAAAGTATTACGAGTAATTGGGAAGCGATTTAATCACGAATTTCATTTAGATTATGCGTTGATTGGTGGCGCAGCAATCGATCAGGATAATAATCCATTACCAGATGAAACGATTGCAAAATGTGAAGCAAGTGATGCCATTTTATTAGGTGCGGTAGGCGGACCGAAATGGGATAATAACCCACCAGAATTGCGTCCGGAAAAGGGCTTATTAAAAATTCGCAAGCACTTTGATTTATTTGCTAATTTACGTCCAGTCAAAGCCATCCCAAGTTTACTCGCTTCTTCTCCATTAAAACGTGAAGTCGCGGAAAATGTAGACTTAATGATCGTTCGTGAATTAACAGGAGGCTTATACTTCGGCGAACCGCGTAATAAAACAGATCTAGGTGCTGTTGATACATGTGTGTATTCCCGCATGGAAATCGAACGTATCGTAGACAATGCGTTTCAGCTAGCAAGACTACGCCGTGGCAAACTTTGCTCGGTAGATAAAGCCAATGTATTAGATACGTCTCGTTTATGGCGTGAAATTGTAGAAGAGAAGAAAAAGCAATACCCAGATGTAGAAACAGAACATAATTTAGTCGATTCCGTAGCGATGAAGCTCATTACGAATCCAGGTCATTATGACGTGGTCGTAACGGAAAACTTATTCGGCGATATTTTAAGTGACGAAGCATCTGTGATTACAGGTTCTCTAGGGGTACTACCTTCTGCATCGATTCGCGGTGATAATTTTGGACTATATGAGCCAGTGCACGGTTCAGCACCTGAAATTGCGGGGCAAGGCATTGCCAACCCAGCAGCGACAATTCTTTCTGTAGCAATGATGCTACAATATTCATTTGGTTTAAAAGAAGAAGCAGCTGAAATTGAACGTGCTGTAAGTGCTGTTTTTGAAGATGGTTACTATACAGCAGATCTTGCTCAAGAAGGCGCGCGTGTCCTTTCGACAGAAGAATTCACAGAAAAAGTAATCAACGAAATTGACGCAAGCTTTGTTTCAGATAGCATTATGATTTCATACAATTAAGGAACGGTGAAAAACTATGGGGAAAAATATAATTGAAAAAGTGTGGGAGCAGCATGTTGTGCATCGTGAAGAAGGAAAGCCAGATTTACTGTACATCGACCTCCATTTAATTCATGAAGTAACAAGTCCGCAAGCGTTTGAGGGACTGCGCCTTGCTGGACGAAATGTGCGTCGTACGGATTTATGTTTCGCGACGATGGATCATAACGTACCGACGAAAAACTTACCGACAATTAATGATCCAATTGCCAAAAAACAAATTATGACACTAGCGGAAAATGCCAAGGAATTTGGTATTGAACTAGCGGATATGGGTCATCCAGATCAAGGAATTGTACACGTAATCGGTCCAGAGCTTGGTTTAACACAGCCAGGTAAAACGATTGTGTGTGGGGATTCTCATACAGCGACACATGGTGCATTTGGTGCCATTGCCTTTGGGATTGGTACATCTGAAGTTGAGCACGTATTATCAACACAAACTTTATGGCAAATAAAACCGCCAACGATGGAAATCCGTGTAAATGGTGATTTAGGCATCGGTGTAACGGCGAAAGATATCATTTTAGCGATTATCGCAAAATGGGGAATCGGCATTGGCACAGGCCATATCGTGGAATATACAGGTGAGGCTATTCGCAACTTATCAATGGAAGAGCGTATGACGATTTGTAATATGTCGATTGAAGCAGGGGCAAAGGCAGGTTTAATTTCTCCAGACGAAACGACTGTAGAATTTTTACGTGGTCGCCGTCATGTTCCAAAAGGCGAACAGTTTGAAGAAGCGGCAAAATACTGGTTAAGCCTTGCATCAGATGCAGATGCAACGTATGATGTCGTGTTAGAAATTGATGCAGGGGATATCGAGCCAATCGTTACATGGGGAACAAACCCGGCAATGGGAGTTGGCGTATCTAAAACAGTGCCAACAGCTGGTGATTATGACAATGAAGCGGACAAATCAGCTTTAGATAAAGCACTTGAGTATATGGATTTACAAGCAGGTCAAAAAATTACCGACATTGAAATTCAACACGTATTCATCGGTTCTTGCACTAACTCTCGTATTAATGACTTACGTGCAGCCGCTGAAATCGTCGAAGGTCACACTATTGCAACAGGCGTAACAGGTATTGTTGTACCAGGCTCTTGGTCAACAAAGGCGCAGGCTGAAAAAGAAGGGTTACATAAAATCTTCTTAGAAGCAGGCTTTGAATGGCGCGAATCGGGATGTTCTGCTTGCCTCGGTATGAATGAAGATGTCATTCCATCAGGTGAACGTTGTGCGTCAACTTCAAATCGTAACTTTGAAGGACGACAAGGTGCGGGTGCGCGTACACACTTAGTATCACCAGCAATGGCAGCAGCAGCGGCAATTCATGGCCGTTTTGTAGACGTACGTCAATTACAAAAGCAAGAAGCGTAAGGGGAGAGTATTTATGGAACCAATTAATATCGTCAATAGCGTGTATGCGCCGCTTGACCGTAAAAATGTCGACACCGATCAAATTATTTCCAAAGAATTTTTAAAGCGCATTGAACGCACAGGATTTGGAGAGTTTGTCTTCTATCACTGGCGTTTTGATAAAGAGGGCAATCCAGTTGAGGATTTCGTATTAAATAAACCGCAATATAAAGGCGCGGAAATACTTGTTGCACAAGATAATTTTGGCTGTGGTTCTTCACGTGAACATGCACCATGGGCTATTTTAGACTATGGCTTCCGTGTAGTCATTGCACCGAGCTTTGCCGATATTTTCTACAATAACTGCTTCAAAAATGGGATTCTTCCTATTAAATTAACAGAGGCAGAATGCGATGATTTATTAGCAAAAGGGTTAGCAGAGGCGCAAGCAATTGAAGTGAATTTAGAGTCCCAAACGGTAACAACAGGCTGTGGTCAAACATATACATTTACAATTGATCCATATTATAAAGAAATGTTATTAAACGGCTGGGATGAAATTTCGCTAACGTTTAAGTATGAAGAGCAAATTGCCGAGTATGAGAAGAATCGGATTGCTTATTAAAACGTGTTAGCTTGAACTGAAAGGCACCTTGAACCATTCATTTATGGGCTCAAGGTGTTTTTTAATTGTTAAAAATTTTATATACTTTGGTATTGAGGAGAACTAGTTAGTGGAAAGTTGATGAATTGACCATACGATATCCGCATCGAAGCCAAGAGTTAACCCGTCATCTTCGTAATACAATTCAACTTGATCACCTGCTTGTAACTCTACGTCACCGACTAATGTAACTGTAGCAGAACTTAGTATTGTTCTCATAGTTAACACCAGTGCTATATTTACATCAAGTATAGGTAGGTAGCCCATAATCAAATCAGTGTTTCCATTAAGTTTCACTGTAAACATTGGGTCAATTTCTCGTCCTAAACTAATATTTGCTGCAGCGTGAGTTTTATAGTTAACAGTTGCTTTAATTGCATATTTTCCAGTTTCTGGAGTGGTAAATATCCCTGTAGCTGGATCGAAGTCTGAGCTAGAATAATATGGTGACTGTACATTCCAATTCATAGATATAGTGCCACTATCCATAGTAGTACTTGATGCAGAAAACCCTACATTCGCATTATTAGTTCCACCAGCAGGACCTGGGTCGCCTTGAGGACCTTGTGGACCCATTGGACCAGCAGGACCCGGGGCGCCTTGAGGACCTTGTGGACCCATGGGACCAACAGGACCCGGGTCACCTTGAGATCCAGCAGCCCCAGTGTCACCTTTGTCCCCCTTATCTCCTTGTGACCCAGTAGCTCCAGTGTCACCTTTATCGCCCTTAGAACCTTGAGATCCAGTAGCGTTAGAGTCACCTTTTTCACCTTTAGGCCCAGTAGCCCCAGTGTCACCTTTATCGCCCTTAGAACCTTGAGATCCAGTAGCCCCAGTGTCACCTTTATTGCCCTTAGAACCTTGAGATCCAGTAGCCCCAGTGTCACCTTTGTCCCCCTTATCTCCTTGTGGCCCAGTAGCTCCAGTATCTCCTTTAATGCCATTTGAATTCACATCGTTTTTATTCTCGCCAGGATTTTCTGACTCTGAGGAAGGGGACGTCTCAGTTTGAATGAATATTGTTTGCATCGTTGCATCCCATAAAATTTCAGCACCAAATAATTCACTAATAAAACGAACGGGTGCCATAACACGATTGTTAATAATCATAGGTGGTTGAGTAAGCGTTAAAGTATTTTTTTCATCCCCAATTTTAATGTTGGCTACTGGGTTATCAATTTTCAGTACGCCTAATACATCTCCTTTCACAGCTGTGAGCATTTTGCTGGTATTATCCCAACTTAGCGAGATGTTAAGTACATCTTGGAGGACACTTAAAGGCACAAGTGTTGTCCCATTATAAATAATAGGTGAATCTTCACTCGGAATGTCGCTTCCATTCACATTAATAGAAATTCCGGAAGCTTTAGCAGAAGGTACCTCTACTACAATCGGAACTACTAATAGCATTAAACTAAAAATGATGATAAAGAGTAGCTTGTTTTTTTTCATTTTATTCCCTCTCTTTTTTATAATGTTTACATACTAAAAGTAGATACCATTCTAGTTATAATAAATTAATCTACTTAAAAGTAGTAACTAATGGAACTATATCATTGAAAGGTTAAAAATGGGTTAAAAAATAAGATAATTCAAAATAATATAAAGATATTTTAAAAATTCATTTAGTTCTCATCCCGATGCTCTTGTCTCAAGCTAAAATAACTGATTTTCAAATAGGTAATATAAATAGGAAGTAAGGAATGAATGCCTATCAAAATTAGAAGAAGGGCTATTTTTTTTGCGTAAAATTAGCTGATTAGATGCTAGGTGATTGATAGATTGTAGTCCTATTCCATGTTTGCTTCACGAATTGCTTGTAATAATGGTAATAAACTTTCATCCTCGCGAAAATGGCGCATATACAAATCTACGGTATCTAAATAAAATAATGTAAAATGGTAGCTTGTAAATAAACCATTCTTCAAATCTTGGTCAATGATTGATTCGGGTAAAAATGCCATCCCAAGCCCGTCCTTCACGAATTGTTTAATGATATGACTTTGCTTAGTCGCTCTTTTACGCAATTGAGGGAATTCCTTTTTAAGTAATGTTTCAGCCTCCGAAGTTTCCTCTAAGTGTCCTGAAAATAGTGGATACTTTTCGATTAGTTCTTGAAGTTGATTGTAATGCCAGGTATTTTCTTTACCTGATTGAATAGGGTAGATTAATTTCAGCGGGCTTGAACTAATTTTTTCAGAATGAATTCGTTTAACTTTACTTTTCCCAATACAAATTGCAAGTTGTACTTTACTAGTCAGAATAAGTTCATCCATATATTTTGAATCTTCAACTATAATATCAATCTCATATTGTGGGAAATTAATTGAAAACTGATAAATAATTTGTGGTAAATTCGTTTCTGCAAGTAGTGGAGAAAGGGCAACTGCTAGCTGTATTTTATTTTGTTGTGAAAGCAATTGCACAGCTCGGCTACTTTCATCTATATTTTTAATAATGTTTACAGCTAACGGATAATAAAAGCGACCTGCTGAAGTAAGTTTGATTTGTGTATGATGGCGTTCAAAAAGTTGGACATTAAGGCTTTCCTCTAATTGTTTAATATGGACCGTTATACTTGGTTGTGAAATGAATAATTTCTCTGCAGCAATACGAAAATTGCCTGTTTCAACTGCTGTAATAAATGATTTTAACCATTTGATGTCCATTGATAACCTCCAAACTATAATTAAAAATTTTAATTAGAATGATTTAAATTCATTAATTTTATTAAATGTAACCTCATTATACAATAAGAATACAAAAGTAGGGGGAGGCATTAAAATGGAGAAATTGGCGATGATTTTTAACCGTTTTGCAGAACAGGAAGCGGAAGGTAGTAGTCCGTTGTATGAATATTGGAGTTTGAATATTGCGCAGGATATCGAATTATTAACGTTAATTCAATTGATCCCGCCAAATCAACCAAAACCAAACTTATTTTTCGCAGCTGTGCAATATTTGGCATGTGAAAAACAACATCATTTAGCCCGTTATTATAAAAATGTTACATCAAGCGAATTTGCTCAAAGCTTTATTCATTTAAAAGATTTTTGTCAGCAATATAGAGGTTCCTTACAGGATATTTTTCAAATGAAACTTGTCCAAACGAACGAGCTAAACCGTGCTGCCTATTTGTATCCAATCTTTCATAGGATTCAAACAAAGCATCAAAAGCCGTTATCACTTATGGAAATTGGTACGAGTGCAGGGTTATTACTTAATTTAGATCAATATTATTATGAAATTTCTGAAGGTGAAATGAAACATATTTATGGAAATGAAAAGAGTAAGGTGCGTATTGTAGCGGAAAATAATGGTCAATCTATTGGAGCGTTGAGTGCGCTAAATATTAATCATCGAATAGGTATTGATTTAAATATAGTAGATTTACAAAAAGAAGAAGATTATTGGTGGATGCAGGCGTTAATTTGGCCGGAACATAAAACGAGAAAACAGCAACTTGAAAATGTGCAAGCATTGAATAGCAAAGTGAGGAAAACATTGCTTGAAGGGGATTTTTTAACGTTCATACCGAAGATGATGGAGCAACAGGATCATACAACGCAATTAATCATTTTTCATACGCATGTTGCGAATCAATTTTCAAACGAGCTGAAACAACAACTGTTGCAAATGCTTAGTGAAGTCAGTTACAAGCAGCCTATTTATCATGTTTACAACAATATGTATGACAATTATGTACACGTCGACTATGTTCGTAATGGACAAACAGAAGTTTTAAAAACACTACAAACGGTTGATAATCATGGGAAATACTTTGCTTGGAATTGAAAAGAAGTAAAAAGCCATTCCCTAATCAAGCAGAGAATGGCTTTCTTCGTTGTTACATCGCTACCCAATGATCTTTCGAAACTTCCACAAGCGTTGTGTTTTCCACATCAAAGCGGTTGTTCATTAATTCTTCTTCGGTCATGACGTGGCGCTTTTTCTGCTTTTCAATGACCGGATCTGGAATCGGGATGGAATTCAGCAACATTTTTGTATAGGGATGCTGTGGATTCGCATACAATTCTTCGCTTTCTGCTAGCTCTACAATTTTCCCGCCATACATTACGGCGACACGGTCACTAATATGCTTCACCATCGATAAATCATGCGCAATAAATAAGTATGTTAAACCGAGTCTTTGCTGTAAGTCTTTTAATAAGTCGACCACTTGCTTTTGAATGGATACGTCAAGAGCAGATAAAGGCTCATCACATACGATAAAATTTGGCTCTACGGCTAATGCGCGGGCAATGCCGATCCGCTGACGTTGCCCACCACTAAATTCGTGCGGGTAACGGCGCGCATGTTCTTTATTTAAACCGACTAGTTCTAATAGTTCTTCCACTCTTGCACGTCGTTGCTCTTTTGATGTAACGAGCTTATGTACATCTAACGCCTCACCGATAATATCGAGTATTTTTTTGCGCGGGTTGAGTGATGAATATGGATCTTGAAAGATCATTTGCATATGGCGACGCATACTTTTCAGTTCATTTTTCGTTAAGCGCGTCACAGGTACACCTTTATACAATACCTCCCCATCAGTCGGTTCATGTAATTGCAGTAGCGTGCGGCCAGTTGTGGATTTTCCTGAGCCCGATTCGCCAACAAGTCCAAGTGTTTCACCAGGGTAGATTTTGAAAGTTAAATCGTTGACCGCTTTTAAAACGTTTCCTTTCGCTGCTGCGAAATGCTTGGACAAATTTTTCACTTCGACGAGTGGTACCGTTAAATCGACATCCGAACCGACATTCGGCAACTGTTTCGGTTCTTTCTTTTCATGTAATTTCGGTAAAGCATTCAATAAGTTTTTCGTATAAGGATGCTGTGGATTGGCGAAAATTTCTTCGGTCGTACCTTCTTCTACAATTTCGCCTTCCTTCATTACAATTATGCGGTCACACATGCCTGCAACGACACCTAAATCATGCGTAATCAAAATAATCGACGTGCCTAAACGTTCCTGAATTTGCTTCATTAAGCTTAAAATTTGGGCTTGAATCGTCACGTCTAGCGCAGTTGTTGGTTCATCAGCAATGAGTAGGGAGGGGTTACACGCAAGGGCCATCGCGATCATGACACGTTGACGCATCCCGCCACTAAACTCATGTGGATATTGCTGATAGCGTTCTTCACTATTTTTAATGCCTACTAATTTTAAAAGCTCAATCGTTTTTTCATACGCTTGTTTTTTAGATAGGCCTTGATGCTTAATTAAACCCTCTGCTATTTGTTCACCAATACGAATGGTTGGATTCGTTGAGGTCATGGGATCTTGGAAAATCATACTAATATCTTTTCCACGTATCCCTTCCATTTGTTTTTCGGATTGTGTGATTAAATTTTTGTCTTGAAATGTAATCGTTCCAGATTTTAAAAAGGAAGGGGGAGAGGGAAGTAGGCGCATAATCGAACGCGCGGTTACACTTTTTCCACTGCCTGATTCTCCAACGATACCGAGCGTTTCCCCTTTGTTTACATGGAAACTAACCCCTTTTACTGCTTCAAATTCCGTTTCATCCGTAATAAATGAAACGCGCAAATCATTTACTGTTAAAATTTTTTCATTCATTGTTTGCTCATCCTTATTAGAAAATTTAAATAATTATATTGACGAAATGATATTGCTACTACATACTGTACTCTACAGGTAGGGATTATACAATGATAATATTCGCAATATTTTAAACTATTTTGCTATTTGTCGTTGGGAAGGAGACAATATTATGAGTAAATCGAACGATATTAGGAATACAAATCTGGTTCAGAAAAGCTATCAAAGAAACTCATCGAAAAAAGGTTATTTAATTGCTTATTTTATTCTCGGTTTACCTGTGCATCTTGTAACGTTTCTCCTTTATTTAGTAAAAGGTTCAAAAACATCCGATATAGAAAATGTAGCGTTGCTTAAAGAGCAGTTTTACAAGGATGGAAAATTTGAAACATGGTACAAGGAGTATAAGAAACAAGAACTGACGAAAGCGCATTTTTTCAAACATCCTGTCGATGAGCAAAAAATAGCGGATCATGCAAAAGTGCTCGCTACACAACGCGTGCAACGTGAAGTAGAAAACATAATGGCAACAAAGGGGATTGAAAAACATACATATGTAAATTATTTTGGTCAGTTGTTAAAACATCCGATGTTTTTAGCTATTAGTGTCATTCCGGGTGTACTGATGTACTTGCTGCTCTTAATAAGTAGTAATCCGTTTGTGCGCTTCGTATTCGAGCGTTTCATTCAAAGTGCATTTGTTATTTTAGGTGTCGCGACGTTAGTATTTACGATTCTTTATATTTCGCCGTTTGACCCGGCACGAAATTTACTAGGCGTCGAAGCAACGCAAGAGCAAATTAACAATTTCAACCGTTTGTATGGCTTAGATCAGCCGTATCTTGCGCAACTTTGGAATTCATTGACGGGGCTCTTTACGTTTGATCTTGGGACTTCATTTGCAGGTAAGGAAGATGTCACACAAAGCATTATGAATAAGTTCCCTGTGACATTAGAAATTGCTTTATTCTCGTTATTGATGGCGGTTGCCATTGCGATTCCAGTCGGCATTATTTCAGCAGTAAGACCGAATACACTCTTCGATTATGTGCTGATGTTTATTGCTTTAATTGGTTTATCGATTCCGAGTTTTTGGCAAGGGCTTATTTTTATTTTAACGTTCTCGTTAGAATTAAAGTGGTTCCCAGCGACTTATAATCCGAACAATTGGATGTCACTTGTGCTCCCAATTGTCGTACTTGGAACGTCGCTTGCAGCATCCATAGCCCGTATGACGCGTTCAAGTATGCTAGAAGTGATTCATGAAGATTATATTATTACAGCGAAAGCAAAAGGATTAAGTGAACGAAAGGTGATTACGAAACATGCAATTCGTAATGCGATGATTCCTATTATTACGGTTATCGGGCTATTATTTGGAGGCATGTTAGGCGGGGCATCGGTCGTTGAAAAAGTATTTAATATTAACGGAATCGGCAGCTATATTGTAGACAAGCAGTTCATTCCAGATATCCCAGCGATTTTAGGTGGCGTTGTGTATATTGCGATTACGATTTCGATTGTCAATATGCTCATAGATATTTTATACGCGTTCTTTGATCCACGCATACGTTCTAAAATGAAAAGGTCATAAGAGGAGGCAGACACGTGAAATTCATATCAGATGTAAAGCTGCTTTTGAAAATAACACAAGAATATGTCAACGCACAGTTTACGCTTGCCTTTTCTGCTATTTTTTCAGCACTGTTTTTACTTTATAGTTTTAATTTTGAAGAAGGTGTGTGGCGCCCATACGTTGTCGCGTTATTTGCGATTTACGCCGTAACTGCCGTTTATGTTTGGCTCGTATCCAAGCTTATTAAAAAAGATTTAGCGAATGAACGTGAAATTACCAAGCGCACGCGAATGCTTGGGTATCCGCTCATACTCACATTATTTTTAGGAAATGTATTTGCATCAGGGTTTGGTTTTATGCTTGCGACGAAAAATAAAACAGCGGAATATACATTTGCGGTGTACGCATTTCAAACGCAAATTTTTATTATTATGATTTCGGGTGTGAATATATTTAAGCCGTATGTTGTCGATACATTTTTACTGGCGATGGGTGCTTTTATTGCTTTAGCGACTGTGTACTTAGTGATGGCGATTTTAGTTGCGCGCAAGGTGACATTAAATGATGCGCCGAAATGGATGCTTATCCCAGGTGTTCTGCTATTAATACCGGTATTAACGGGGAATTTCTTTTCCTTTTTACTAGGAATTACATTAATCCGAAAAGCGCGTAATGCAGACCCATCTGCTATTGAAAAATGGCAAAAAATGTGGAATAAAATTTTACGAAATACAATGGCGGTATTTGGGTTATTTTTCATAACGTTTATGTTTTCACTTTCTGTTGTTAGTAATTGGACGTTTGATTATGACTTTGCTGTGCAAAATAACTATAGTGCATTGTTACAATCACCGACATTGGAGTATCCATTAGGAACAGATAATTTTGGACGCGATTTATTTTCTCGTATTGTTTTCGGTGCTCAAATTTCATTAATTGTTGGTTTTAGTGCAACTGTTATACCGGCACTTATTGGTGGAGCACTTGGCGCAATTTCAGGTTATTACGGGAAACATACCGATAATATTATTATGCGTTTATTGGATATTTTGTATGCAATTCCTGGTATTTTATTGGCAATTGCGATCATTGCAGCATTTGGTGCAAATACGGTGAATTTAATTGTCGCGCTTAGTGTTGGCGCGATTCCGACATATGCGCGTACGATGCGTGCCAACGTATTACAAATTTCTAACTACGAATTTGTTGAATCTGCCCGGGCATTAGGTGCGTCGGATCGTTCAATTATTTTTAAACATATCGTACCGAATGCACTTGCTCCGATGATCGTTAAAGCGACACTGACAATCGGTGGCGCGGTCATTTCAACAAGTAGTTTAAGTTTCCTTGGTCTCGGTATTGAGCCACATATTCCAGAGTGGGGCAATATATTAAAAGTAGGAAGCACTTATTTAGAGTCACATTCATATTTAGCAATATTCCCAGGGCTATGCATTATGCTGCTTGTGCTATCATGTAACTTCTTTGGCGATGGACTGCGCGATGCAATAGACCCGAAAGCAAACTAATTATTATGGAGGAAATGAAAATGAAAAAAAAATATTTTACATTAGCATCTACGGCAATTGTAGCAGCGGTGGCATTAACAGGCTGTGTTGAAACAAAATCCGACGTTAAAGAAAATGATAAAGAGGTCGATGAAACAGCAAGCGCAAAACCGGTTATCGAATTATTAGGGATGGCGGCGAACGAACAAGATTTAAACATTGTCCGTGACCAATTAGTGAAAAATGGCTTCGATGTTAAATTAAATATTCAACCTGATTACGGTTCATTTAAAGCGCAAGAAGATGCGGGGAACTATGATATTTCTCATTCGGGCTGGACAACTGTAACGGGGAACCCAGATTATGCAGTTCGTGGCTTATTTAAAACAGGTGGCGATTATAGCCGAATTTCGGATGCAAAAATCGACGAATTAATTGACGAAGCAAGTACATTAACAGGGGACGCTGCAAAGGAAAAGTATAAGGAATTTGAGCAAACATTAGTATTTGATAATGCTTATATTGCACCATTATACATTTCTCAAAAATTCCAAGGTATTTATGCAAAAGAAGTAAATCCAGATACAGTGCTTTTACCAAAATCACGCGCACAAGTATGGGAAAAAATTTCTTTCAATGACCCAGCAAAAAATAGTTCAGAAACATTAGTTTTACATCAAACGATGCCTTCTTTAACATCACTCGATCCAGTGAGAGGGAATGACGGATCCATTAATACGTTAAACACAGAAATGTATGTTCGTTTAGTAAACTTAACTGAAACGGATGAAGTCGTTTCGGAAGGTTCATTATCATACAATCACGCAATGGCTGAAAATAAAGAGGAATTTTATTTCGTATTACGTGATGATATTAACTTCGCAAAAGTGGAAAATAAAAAAGCGGTTGATACAGGTGATTTAGTTTCAGCTGAGGATGTTGTCTTTTCATTAAATCGTGCAAAAGATAAAAATGCAGTACCTGATCACCGGACATACTCGATTCATGAAAACATTGAAACGGTAGAAATTGTTTCGGATATTACGGCATTAGAAGCTGTTAAAACAGCAGAAGGCGACACAGTATTAGAAGCATTATCAGAAAATCTTCCAGCGGCTGTTGCGGAAGTTGTAACAAATGAAGCGGATGTAGACAATGCAGCAGGAAAATACCAAGTAGTGAAAATTACGACACCAGCAGCATTCCCGCAAGTGTTAAACTACTTAGCGCACCAATCGGGAGGCATTGTTTCAGAAAAAGCAGTGACAGCCGTGAATACATTTGACGTAGCAAGCTATGACCCAAATAAAGATGTAGCGTACGGGGACCAAGCGTCAATTACTGAAGGTGCAACATATGCCAACCATTTAGCGGCATCAGGCCCATACATTTTAGTACAAAAAAATGATTATGAAGCAACATTCGTGAAAAACCCATCCTATCTTGTAGGCACGAAAAACGAACCGAAAATAAATGATATTAGCGTTCGTTTCATCCAAGATAATGACAGTGCATTATCGGCATTACGTAACGGTGAAATTCACGTATTACAAACAGTGCCAGAAACGAAAGTAGATGTTGTCGAGAGCGATCCGAACTTAAAGCTTAAAACATTTGATAGTAATGGCGTAAGTTACTTAATCTTCAATCCAAAAGGTCGTGAAGTTTCGAAATCAGTCGACTTACGTAAAGCTGTGCTCTATTCAATCAATCAAGATGAGTTTATCAGCTATTACCAAGGGAAGAAAAAGCCAGCTGTATCAACGGTTTCTCCATTAGTAGATACAGGCCTGAAATTAGAAGCAGATAGTGCAAAAGTGAAAGAGTATTTAAACGCTTATAACGCAAGTAAATAATGAAACATGCCCGGTGCGGTAAACAGGTTGAAAAATTTGTTTGCGCATCGGGCGTTTTTTTATCCCAATCAACACTTAGCGGTATGTAAACTTGCTTCCATCGCGGTTTCATGTCAAAATCGAAACCAATAGGAATGTCGAAAAAGGGGTTGGCGGCAATGAGAAAAATTTTATTAGTTGATGATGATGAAGCCATTTTAAATTTATTAGCGACTTATTTTAAACAGTGGCATTATAAAACAATTAAAGCGAGCAATGGTGTCGAGGCACTTGAAATGATGGATGAAACAGTGGATATCGCAGTAGTGGATGTCATGATGCCTATCCTCAACGGCTTTGAACTGACGAAAAAATTAAAAGAAGATTGGGAAATTCCCGTGTTGTTACTTACAGCGCGTGGGCAATTAGAAGATAAACGTGAAGGGTTTTCAGCTGGCGCGGATGATTATATTGTGAAACCGTTCGAATCTGAAGAAATGCTGTTTCGTGTCCAAGCGATTTTGCGACGTTATGACAAATTAACCGTTGCCAAGCTTGAAATAGGCGACCTGACATTAAATAGAGCGCAATTTGAAGTAGCCAAAGAACATATTTCAATCGTACTACCGAATAAAGAATTTGAGCTGCTTGAGCTATTATGTAGCCGCAACCGTGTATATGAACGCGCCCATATTATGGAACTTGTCTGGGGTGATATCGTGAGTGATGATACATTGAACACACATATCAAGCGGTTACGTGATAAATTAACGCGATTAAAAAGTAATGTGACCATTAAAACAATTCGCAATGTCGGGTATCAAATCGAGGTTATATATGAAAACGCTGTACAGTAAATTTATTCTGTTTACACTGGCGACTTTTTTAATTAGCGCTACGTTTAGCTTTTTAATAACAAATGCATTTTACCATCAAGTCATGAAGGAAAAAAATGATGCCAATTATGTACAGTTAGCAACTGATATTACAAATTATATACAACAACATCCGCCAGACTCATTAGAAGCGTATTTAACACAGCTTGGTCAAATCGGCTATCAAATTTATTTAGCAGATGAACTAGGGAATAGCTCTTTTTACGGAGATGAATACCGATTAAAGGAGCTACCAACAGCGGATATTGATACTGTTTTGGCAGGTGAAACGTATCACGGTGTCCGAGATTATCCGCAGCAACTCTTTATTACGGGCTTCTTTTCAAATGATTTAAGAAATACAGTCGGACTACCATTTGAATATGAAGGAAAAGATTATGCGCTGTTTATGCGCTTAGATATTAAGCTGCTATTTAGTGAAATGCATTTTATTATCGCAGGATTTTTCATTTTTATTCCGGTTGTTAGTATTCTTGCGATGGTTTTAGCTGCTTGGTATTTAGTGAAGCCAATTCAACGTTTATCGAAAGCGACAAAATTAGTAGCTTCGGAAAACTTTGATGCACATATTGTTGTAGATCGCGCGGATGAAATCGGTACACTCGCGACAAACTTTAATTTAATGACGAAAGAATTAAAAAAGCAACGGGAAATTCGCAAAGAGTTTATCCGCAATGTATCACATGATTTCCAAACCCCATTGCAAAGTATTGCAGGCTACGCGAATCTCATCCAGCAGCAAAAAGCGGATGATGAGCGTACGCGGGAGTATGGAGAAATTATCGCGCGTGAAAGTGATCGACTGTCGCATTTAACGAAACAATTATTATTATGGCAAAGTGCGTCAAAACTAGCAGAGCAAAAAGAGAAAATTGCACTGGATGAAGTGATCAAGCAAGTTATCAAGGAACAGCAATTTTCCATTCAACGAAAGAATATTTCCGTATGGATGGAGCTAGAACCACTTAATCTATACGGAAGTGAGCCATTCATTGTCCATGCAATTGATAATTTAATAAGCAATGCGGTGAAATATAGTGAGCCGGGCACTGAAATTAGCGTGACAGGAAAAATAATCGAAGGGCAAATCGAACTCATCGTGCAAGATGAAGGGCACGGTATTAGCGAGGAAAATATTACCCGGATTTTTGAACCATTTTACCGCGCAGATGAATCGAGATCAACACCTGGTACCGGTTTAGGGCTAGTGATCGTCAAGCAAGTTGTTGAAATGCATGATGGGACGATTGCTGTGCAAAGTGAAAAGGGTATAGGCACGAAATTTTCAATGACGTTTCCGATTGAATAAATAACCATGGTCGTTCAGATTGAGTTCAGATACGTATTTTATACTCACTATAGATTATATTTATGGAGGGTATTTAAAAATGGTAGAAAAAAAATGGAGCATCCGTCTCATTCGTTTAGCAGCGATTTTTGGATTAATCGGAGCGGTTATTGGATCAGATATGTCGGGCACAGGTAGTTATGCAATGCGTCCAATTCACGCGCATATTTTAGTTGTTGG
Source organism: Solibacillus sp. FSL K6-1523 (assembly GCF_038005225.1). Lineage (NCBI taxonomy): Bacteria > Bacillati > Bacillota > Bacilli > Caryophanales > Caryophanaceae > Solibacillus > Solibacillus sp. FSL K6-1523. The sequence goes on along the minus strand of NZ_JBBOSU010000001.1, from coordinate 2,231,008 downwards.
TTGGTTATCAATTGCAGTTTGGGCATTATTTTATAGAACATTTACTGTGAAATCAAAAAAATTAGTAAATTTACATGGCTGGACAGCGGTACTTGGTACAATTGGTTTAACAGTCGGCATGCTCTTTTATAATGTTAATCCGTTTAACTTCAATCAAACATTCACATTAATTTTCTTCATCGTAGGCGGTACGACTTTGTTGATCAGTTATGTGATTTTCATTTGGATTACATTTACGTTGAAGACGGAAGAATAGACTTTCAAATAAGTAGACAGATTAAAATCATCTATCACCTAAAGAATTTTAGGCGGTGGGTGATTTTTTGTTGATGTAATTAGAAACGAAGCAAGATGTAAAAACAAAAAATGCACCCTATCGGATGCATTTTTATCTTTTTCTCAACAGTGAATCCCCAAGAGGTAATCCAACGAAAACAACCAAAACCGTTAGAATTACTAGGGTTTTTAAAATTAATACCGCAGCTACATCAAACATCGTACCGCTCCTTTGTTATTCATATTTTCTATCTTATTTATTGCAATGATCCAACTGCTAATAAAGTACGAAAACATCTGAACGTTATTAGTTTGCTTCATTAAAATATATGTATACAGTTCCCAAAATATTTTGTATCGGATAATGATGTTAAAGTTAGAGTGCAGAAAATACAATAATTGTAATGGGGAGCGGTAAAGTATATGGATGTTTCACATATTGTCGAAAAAATTAATGGACTTTTTAACATAACAAATAAGGAAATTTATGCGAGTGAATCTGGGATTATATATGATGCAATTAAAAAAGTTAAAAAAATAGGATATTGTGTTAACTTAACGCTTGAAACAATAGAAGAAGCAAGAAAACATGGGGTTGATATGATGGTGACACATCATGATGCATGGGATGAAATTTATGGATTAAGAGAAGCCTGTATAGAAAAACTAGCGGATTATGGTATAAGCCATTACTATAATCACTTGCCACTCGATGACTGCAACTTTGGAACGAATGATAGTTTATTAATGAATTTGGATTTAGAAATTGTTAAAAGAACGCACGAGTGGGAAGGATTCCATTTTGGGAGAATCGCAGAATATGATGAAGAAATTGAAATGAATGATTTCATAATAAAACTTGAAAATTTATTGGAAGAACCCGTTAAATTTTGGCGTTTTAATGACAAAAAGATAAAGCGAGTGGGCCTAGTTTGTGGTAATGGAGGATCAACAACTTGCCTGAAGGAAGCAGTTGAAAATAATTGCGATGTCTACATTACAGGTGAATGCAATTTGTATACGATTCAATATGCTCAGTTTAAAGGGATAAATCTTATCGTGGGAAGCCATACTTTCACAGAATTTTTTGGGATTCAAAGTTTAGCATTAAAATTGAATGAGCATATGAAAGAACTAGAAGTAGTGAAACTTAATGAGGAGCATTATGAAGCGAATATAAAGTGAAATATTATAACAGATAAATACTAATTGCTTATAAGAATTTAACAAAAAAGATTTCAAATAAAAAGGCAAACATATACAAACTTTTAATAGGGGGGAACCGACAATGATTGAAGAACAACTTGCAAAAGCGATTGAATTACGAAATGCTGGCAAGAAGAAAGAATCAAATCAAATGCTTTTGAAATTGGTAGAGGAGTTTCCTAATAATGTGGTTGTTAATTACCAATGCGCTTGGAGTTATGATGTTTTAGGGGAAGAATTAAAAGCAGTACCCTTCTATGAAAAGGCCATTAAGCAAGGGCTAACTGGCAAAGATTTAGAAGGAGCAATATTGGGGCTCGGAAGTACATACAGAACATTAGGAGAATATGAAAAATCAAAAAGTACTTTTCTAAAGGGAATCGAATTATTTCCAACCAACAATGCAATTCAGGTGTTTTATTCAATGACCTTATATAATTTAAATGAACATAATGAAGCGATGAGGTTTCTACTAAAATGCTTAATAAATACAACAGAAGACTCGGAAATACTGAGCTATAAAAAAGCGATTAATTTCTATTCCGATAAATTAGATCAAATATGGGAATAGAATGCTGTCTTGAATATCAAAAAGGGAAATGCCTGTTTTACGAAAGGTGGTTAAGTAGCAGTAAAGTGGATTAGTTTGTTTATTTGAAAGGAAGGATTTAATGAATCTTAATGACAACGAGAGTCCTATTCAAAAATTATATAAAACTCAAAAATTTGCTTTATATTGGTTGTTAGGACTGATTTATTCAGGATTCATAGGGCTACAACTTGGCAGAATTCAAGCAATTACAGATATTAATTATACTCTACATGAATTAATGTTTGTACCAACTAGTATCGCAATGTTTACTGTACCTGTTGTGTTTCTTATATATATCTACTTTCTAATTAAATATTTGGTAGCAAGAGGAAAACAAAAGGCGAATTTAACAGCCGTTTCTAAAGTGGTGTTAGTAATAGCATCACTCATCGTTGTTGTATCAATAACAGTCCCTCAATCCTTTGAAGTACACACAACGGGAATATTTGAGGTAGAAAAGAAACTACATGAGGATCGAAAATATTATTTGGTCATAGATGATACAAAAGTTAGAGTATCTCAAAATGAATTTCATTTAATTGATGAAAATCAACAGTATTTGATCAGCTTTGTTTGGAATAAACGAACTCCGAACAAAGGGCAACTTGAGATGATTGAGCCATTTAAATAAGTTAGGTATTATATTCTATATACCTAAGCAAATATAGGTGTTGTTGATCTAAGAGGGATTAATGTTTTTTTAGAACTTTTTGTACTACCGCAGTTTTTTCCTTGAAATAATATTTGCAATTTTACTGTTTAAGAAAGTAAAAAAGTAGATAGGGTATTAATGGGGTAGAAACGAAAGGGACCGTTTTTTATTTAATTGACAACATAATTTGAGACAAGAAAAGAAGTTGTAATATAAAATATTTGGAGATGGAGGACTTAAAAATGAAACCGATTACTACGATACCTAACCTTTCAACGAGACCATTTAAATTAGTGGTTGAGCGCATAATGGATGCACCACCCGAAGTACTGTACCAAGCGTGGACAAAGCAGTTCGATCGTTGGTTTGCAGCTCCGGGAACAGTAATAATGGAAGGTAAAGTGAACACAGTTTTCTTTTTTGAAACAAGGTATAAACTCGAAACGCATAGTGAGGAGCAGCGTTCACCTCATTACGGACGATTTTTAAGGCTTGAGCAAAATAGCCTCGTTGAAATTACGTGGGTTACTGGAGCTGGGGGAACAAAGGGAGCGGAGACAGTTGTTACAGTTGAACTTGAACCTTCCAACAAAGGTACTCAACTTCGCCTTACGCACGCAGGTTTTCCGGATGAGGAATCTAAAAATAAGCACGAACAGGCATGGCCATTTGTACTGGAACAGCTAGATATGCGTATGATGGGACGTTCATAAAGCGAAGGAGTTATTTTAAAAATTTGGAGTTGCATATGCAGCTCTTTTTTATAGTTGAACAATTGAGAAAAATTCTAAAATTGGGGAGGTTATTTATGTTGAATAATTTACAATTAATGGAGCTTCATGTGAACGTGCTGTTTAAACACGATACTGAAAATCGAATAAAAGTCGTAAATGAGCCACCTTATGAAGATGCGCCTAAAATTTTTATTGGTGGTACCGACTTAGGGCGTGTAGTAAGGTATTCCAATACACTGGATGCGAATCTTGTAGAGAAGTTAAAACCGCTTATTAGCACGAATTCAGACATTAATTTAAGTGAAATAATTAATGTTTTAAGCTCAGATCATCCATTACATCATTTATCCATTGGACCAGCATATGTGTTTCCGAATGTAAGAAATAGAACTCATACACAAGCAATCCAAGTAACGCACGAAAACAAAGAACTGTTAAAGCCTTATTTTCCATATACATTTGAGGATTTTGAATATAAGCAACCATGTTTTGTCATAATTGAAAACGATATGCCCGTTTCGATTTGTTGTAGTGCAAGGAAAACGACAAAAGCAGATGAAGTGAGTGTATTTACACATGAAGATTATCGCGGAAGAGGATACGGGATCGATGTTGTAAATGCCTGGGCAGAGGAGATACAAAAACAAGGACGAACTGCATTGTATAGCACTTCCTGGGACAATTTCTCATCCCAATCTGTGGCGAGGAAATTAAAGTTACTTCAGTATGGTACGGATATTCACATAGGTTAAAAAACCCTCAACGAAAGAATCCTTATTTGACTATGAAAGAGGAGAACAATTTCTTTCACAAAAATTACTGAAAGAGTCCTATTCACCTCAAGTTGGAATTAAAAAATATGGCCGAATAAAAGTAAACAGCATCAAACTTGGAGATTCTGCCTACATTTAATACCTCAATTGGCGTCTATTGTGAGCATTGGGTGGTTATTATTCATTGTTCCAACATTAAAAAATAACAGCTCAACCATAATAGATGCATTTGTTTTTTGTCAGCAACGATGATCTTTTTGGCGACCGTTTTCATCATTGGATTGGGGCTCACAATTTTGAAAATCTATAATCGATTAAGGTTAATTAGAAATAGATGATTGTGAGGAATTCCACTTAAAGGAATAGGTGCTTTACTTCAAGAGGAAGTAAAGCTTTTTTCTTAGCAACGTACCTCATTCGATCGTTTCATCGCACAATTACAAGAGTAACGGAAAGCTGCAAATTTGTTTGAAATCATAAATTTCCACACAGGAGAAGTTTAAGCTCTTTAAAAAATGATTTAGCAATCAAATTTTTTGAGGAAATCATGTGTTTCTCGTAAATAAAACGGCTCTTCATCAATGTTGTTTGTGTTGAGAGCCAAAGTTTTTTCTTTAACGATATTGAGGAATACTTTAGCAGTTTTTGATATATTCTTCTTTGCTATTACATAACCCATAAGTTTCATAACAGGTTTGTTGTTAATTACAAATGGTATAGCTGTTATATCCGAGGTATCAATATAATGTTTATTTTTATTAGGTAGATCAAGAATTAGTGTAATTGCTTTACCTTTGGCAACGGTTTTTCTGATAATATCCATATTGTTTGTTGTAAATAATATGTTAATATTTCCGTATTTGTTAGAAATCTCTTCATAAAATGATTTTACGTATTCGCCGTGAAAGGTGATATTTGATTGGTCGAGTAAATCGTGGGGAGTAATTTTTTCTCTAGATGCTAAAGGAGAATGATTACTTACAAGGACATATACTTGGGCTTCAAGAAGGGTTTTAAACGTTAAATCTGGATTTTCTTGTTGTATACCTTCATTTAAATAGATCATACCTACATTGATTCTAGATTGTCTAACTTCTTCGATAATAACATTTGTTTGCTTTTCTTCAATATCAACATGAAAATAATGGTGATTATCATGAAAAGCTTGGAAGGATTCGAGAAGTATCGTGCTACTTAATGCTGGGACTGCTGCAATTTTTAATGCCCCATTTATTTCTCTATTTTTCTCTAGTGCGTGTTCCTCAAATTCTATTAGTTTCGTGACAATTTCAAATGCTTTTTGAATTAATTCTTTTCCATCTGCTGAAGGTACTGCTCCTGATCGTGAACGATTAAATAAAAGGATGCCTAACTCTTGCTCTAATGAAGAAATCGCTTTGCTTATTCCGGATTGTGAAACATGCAAATTTTGCGCGGCAATCGTAATGGACTTTGTGTTCGCCACCTCAACAATATATTTTAATTGTTCGAGATTCATTGTTAACCCCCCATGACTAGGATTCATGTAAAGATGATTTATAGTTATTTTACATAAATAAAACCATTTTGTACAATTAATTCAGAATAATCTGATTTATAATTCTTTTTTTTGAGAGTGTGGTGATTTATGAAAAAGCAATAGTATACTTTTTGATTATTGAAAGCGCTCACAAACTATTTTGATTAGCAATGCTGAAACTACTAATTTTTCAACTACATCCGCGTGCCTCTTTAAATGGCGGAGCTTTACTAACTACCTAGAATTATAGACTAATGAAAAAATCTTCATAAAAATTTTATGAATGACAATTGTAAATAACCATTTAGGGGGATTAGAAAAATGGAAAAATTATTTAATGGAAATATTATTCAGGGCAGTGTAGAACATTGGGCTCAAGTAAAACCAGATGAGGCAGCTGTAATTGATGAAAACGGAAATATTCTGAAGTGGGGAGATTGGAATGAACAATCGAACTTACTTGCAGAGGCTTTGGCAGAGGAAGGCGTGACAGAGGGATCAACAGTCGGGGTAAGGACACAAATGCGCCTTGAGTGGTTTGTGATTAACAGAGCATTAGCTAAGCTTGGTTGCAAACAAGTGGGCGTTAACTATCGTTTAACTCCAGGTGAGGTAAAGGGGATTTTGGCGGATAGTAATGCGAAAGTGCTTATTTCTGATGATCATTTACCATCAAAATTAACGAAAGAATTATCAGATGTTTTACACGTCAATATTAATGAAAAAGAATTTTTGGAAATTAAAAATTATGAAGTGATTATGAGTAATGCAACGATGAAAAAACGATTCAGCCAAATGCCAAATCCACCTTTAATCATCTATACATCGGGAACAACTGGCGCTCCGAAGGGGGTATTTTTAAGTCCAGAAATCCGACAGCAACGTGCTAAAGAAATACAAGAATACTTTGCAGATGTATTTCGAATGAGTGTAAGAATGCCTACAGATTTAAATTTAGTTACAATGCCATTTCATCATTCCGCAGGTCCAGCTGTATCGGCAGCAGCCCATTTAGTTGGGGAACCAGTCATTATACTTTCCAAGTTTGATCCAGAAAGAGCTTTACAACTTATTCAGGAATACAAGATTACGAATTGGACATGTGTGCCTACGATGATTAAACGGTTGTCCAAGCTTCCACAAGAAGTACTTAATAAATACGATGTTTCGTCCATAAAAATAGTAGAGGTTGGAGCAGCACCTATTCCAGAAGCTACTAAAAGATGGGCAATCAGTCATTTTGGAAACTGCTTGGTAGAGGGATACGGTACATCTGAGGTCTATATGGTAAGCACAATGTTACCGGAGATGCAGCTTGTTAAACCAGCATCTTCTGGTCGTATGTATAATCATGCTCAAGTGAGTATTCGTGATGAAAATAATAATGCATTACCTATTGGCGAAAAGGGAGAGATTTGGGTCAAAACGCCAATGACAATTGATCGTTATTATAATCGGGAACCACTTGGCTTGGATACGATTGATGAAAAAGGTTTTTTCAGAACAGGGGACATCGGGTATTTGGATGAAGAGCAGTACCTTTATATCGCTGACCGTAGTAAGGACATGATTATTAGGGGCGGTGTTAACATATACCCTGCTGAAATTGAAGCAGCCATTATAAAGCATCCTGATGTAATGGATGTAGCTATAATTGGGATACCACACGATGATTTGGGAGAAGAAATAAAGGCTTTTTGTCATTTAAATGAAGGGGCGACTTTAACAGCAGAAGAATTGATTTCGTTTTGCAAAAATGAGCTTGCTTTATATAAAAATCCTAGTTCGATTGAATTTGTTGACCAGCTACCTTACAGTGCAGTGGGCAAAATTCTTAAACGTGATCTCAGAGACCCATTTTGGAAGGATAAAGAAAGATCCGTGTAAAGATAGTAATTGAAAGACTTAAGAAGAAACATCCCCAAAAAATTCTATAATGTAAAAACTATTGAAATTTTATTTTAAATCTGAGGAAAGGGGGAATTATATGGCACTGCAAGTAGCGCTTAAGCCCAACTTGTTCTCAACCCATGGCACGAAAGATTTACCTAACCATCCATTGTTAAAAGGTGGGAAGTGTGAGTGCGGACATACTTTTTTTCCATTACAAAAATATGGCTGTGAAGTATGTGGTAGCCATGGGGACCGGATAAATGAGATAGAACTCATGGGCAGAGGAGTAATTAAAACTTTTACTACCGTTTATCGAAACGCTCAGGAAAAAAAGTCAATCACATATGGGGCAAGTCCAACTGATTTTTTACATGTACCTTTTGTTCTTGCATCAATTATTTTGGATGAGGGATGTGAGCTCATGGCCTTAATAGATGGCGATGGCAGCAATCTACATCCAGGACAAACGGTATACTCTACACTGGTATCGGTAATGGAAAATGAGGACAATCAAGAAATACTTGATTTGCGATTTACCCCGTACTAATTAACCAACAATGATTAGAACTTGATTGCTCGAGAGTCAAAGTAAAGCTCTAACTAATCAAGTTCTACTTTATGGTATTGAATGGAGGATATGATGAGAAAAACATTAAAGAATCATCGACCAGTTTATGTTGTAGGTATTGGCTTGCATCGCTACCAGCCGATGAGTGATAAAAGCTATGTAGAATTAGGTCTTGCAGCCATTCGAGAAGCACTGGATGATGCAAAAATGATGTGGCATGATGTTGAATCATCTTATATAGCAACGACAAGTTTAGGTATGGCATCTGGACGGGTTATGTTGAGGCATCTTGGGGCATCTAGTGCACCATTAGTTCATATTGAAAATGCGTCAGCCTCTGGATCGAGTGCATTTCGTCAGGCATGTTTAGAGGTAGCGTCAGGGTTTAGTGATACAGCATTAGCAATGGGCGTAGATAAACCACACCGAATAAAGCTTGCAAGAGAGAGAACTGGAATAGATGATTTAACCCATAATTCAGTTGCTGCATTTTCACACTTTGCATTGATAGCAAATGAATATATGCATAAACATAAGATTAAGCCAGAACAAATTGCGAAGGTCGCAGTGAAAAATCATCGGAATGGTTCTCTAAATCCTTATGCTCATCGTCAAAAAGAACGAACATTAGATGAAATACTCTCAGAGCCAGCTATTTCAGGTTCTTTGACAAGGTTGGAGTGCTGTCCAGTAGGAGAAGGTGCTTCAGCAGTTATTATTGCATCGGAAGAAGGTATTAAAAGGCTTGGCATTGATCCTAATAGAGCAATACGTGTAACGGCTTCTACATCTCGAAGTGAAAATGTTTTAACACCGGGTGCTGATATTGATACCGCGTTAACGAAGGAAACAGCCACAATAGCTTTGAAAGAAGCAGGCGTTAATATTAAAAATGTCGATGTATTTGAATTTCATGAAGCATTTAGTATTGAAGAATTACTATATATCGAAGCACTTGGGATATGTAAAGAAGGAACAGCTGTTCATTTTTTAGAAGAAGGAGTATTTGATATTGGTGGGAAGCAAGCGATTAGCGCTTCTGGTGGGCTGATTGCTATGGGACATCCACTCGGTCCAACAGGTATTGGACAAATAGTTGAAGTGACGAGACAACTTCGACACGAGGCAGGTGCAAGGCAACAACCAAATGCAAAAATTGGTCTTGCCCATATGCTTGGGTTAGGAAGTGTTTGTACCGTTCACATCCTCGAGAGACCATAAATAGTTAGCAAGATTGAATATCAAAATGAAGCATAATCATTTTTGATATAAAGGAGAAGAAAATGAAAAATTACTATGGGGTTTTTTCTGTGGATATTCCACTGCCTTTTCGCTTAAATCAAGTCAATTGTTTTATTGGTAGAGGAAATGAAGGGTGGGCCATCATTGATACAGGGCTGAATCGAAAAGTAACAATGGATATTTGGAAAACAACCTTCAACGATTTAAATATGAATATAACCGACATTGAGTCGATCTTTTTGACACATATGCATATTGATCATTATGGACTCGCAGGTGAATTACAACGAAAGTCTGGTGCAACTGTCTATATGTCGGAAATTGATATACAACTAGAAGCCGATTTTTGGACAGAGGAACGTGATGTTCAGTTAAAGCAATTTTATCGAGATAATGGAATAGAGGAAGCGAAAATAGCTCGTATGTTCGAAACAGAGGGTCAGTTACAAACATGGGTAAATCCAAGACCAAAATTGAGTACATTTGAAGATGGCGATTTTTATAAAATTGGAGACCTTACTTATCAGGCTATTCATACACCCGGTCATAGTGATGGTCATTTTAGTTTGTACAATCGTGAGGAGAAAATCCTTTTTTCAGGTGATCATGTTTTACCGAAAATAACACCAAATATTTCTGTATTTCCTAACTCATCATCGAATCCGTTAAAAGAATACTTGGAGTCCCTTGATCAAATTAAAGAACTTGATGTAAATTTTGTAATACCATCACATGGCGAACCTTTCGAAGATTTAAGAGGGAGAGTAGAGGAAATAAAAGGGCATCATGATGTCCGTCTGCAGCAAATTTACGAATCCCTTTCCACTGGTTGTTTTGCCACTGAGGTATGTCAAAAAGTTTTTGGAAATCATCTTAGTTCGTATGACTATCCTTTTGCATTCGGAGAAATTTTGGCCCATTTAAATTATTTAGTTGAGATTGGGGAAATTGAAAAAGAAGGGCACCGATATTACAGAAAGAGCACCGTCAAATAAATGGAGCTCTTTCTGTAAGAGGGCAATTTATTTTATAATGACGGAAAATTATGAATATAAAATATGGCATATCATTTAATAGATATGCCACAAACCATATTATAAACAGATTGCAATTAATAAAAATAAGGGGATGATTTTATGTATTTAAGATTGTCAGAAGAGCAAAAAATGGTACAACAAACAATTCGAAAATTTGTGGAGAAAGAGTTAATCCCTCTGGAAAATGAGGTATTAAGAAATGAAAGAGCAGGTAAACCAGGACTATCACAAGAAAAATTAAAAGAACTTCAAATTAAAGCAAAGGAATCTGGTTTTTGGGGAATTAATACACCAGCAGAATTTGGTGGGGCTGAACTCGGCCAAATGATGATGGCAATTGTATTAATGGAGGTTTCTAAAACGTTTGTTCCATTTAAGTTTGGAGGAACAGCAGATAATATTTTATATTATGCGAATGAAGAACAGAAGAAAAAATATTTGATTCCGACGATTAATGGCGAGAAAAAATCTTGTTTTGCCATGACCGAACCAGATGCAGGATCGGATACAAGAAATATAAAGATGATGGCAGTAAAGGATGGTAATGAGTGGGTACTAAATGGTGAGAAAACGTTTATTACGGGAGGGAATGAAGCCGATTTTGTAATGGTAATTGCGATTACAGATAAGGAAAAACATCAAAGCTCAGGTCGAGATGGTGTTACTTGTTTTATCGTAGACAGGGAGATGGGTTGGAAATCTGAGTATATCGATACGATGGGTGAATGGGGACCAGCTGGATTGGTATTCGATAATGTTCGAGTTCCAGAGGAAAATATACTTGGAGAAATTAATGGTGGTTATAACCTTGGTCTAGAGTGGATTGGTTTTGCAAGATGGATTGTAGGCGCAAGAGCAATAGGGTCTGCTGAGAGATTATTGCAAATGGCCATTGATTATGCAAAGGAACGAAAAACTTTTGGTAAGCCGATTGCTGAAAGACAAGCGATACAATGGCAAATTGCTGACTCAGCTGTAGAAATTGAAGCAGCAAAATGGTTAGTTCTAAATGCCGCATTTACACTGGATAACGGCGAAGATAATCGTCATCTTGCTTCTATTGCAAAACTTTATGGTTCCAATATGGGGAACAATGTAGTGGACCGGGTTCTTCAAATTCACGGAGGCATAGGCTATACGAGAGAACTGCCAATTGAACGATGGTATCGAGAAGCGAGATTATGGAGAATTTACGACGGAACAGATGAAATTCAACGCATGATTATTGCGCGTAACTTAATAAAAGGGAATGTGAAAATAGGACAATTCATGTAAAAAGAGTACTTAAAAATTCTATTCTCTAAAAATATGAAGGTTATTGAAGCCATTCAGAAACTGTTAGAGTGTGCAGGAATATCAATAGATAAATCGATTTATTCGAAATAAATGAGGTCTATGTATCCGAAGCTTTGCTGTCAAAAAAGAATTAGATATAGATGCTACAAAATTAAGTGTGAATGGAGGTGCAATCGCTTTAGGTCATCCACTTGGAGCGACGAAAAAATATGATTACTTTGTCCCGATTTACATATTATACTACTGCTAGAGTGCTCATATTATACAGGAAAAGTTAGATAAAACATTAAGGAGCTGTCTCAAAAGGGATATTTTAGCCAAATGCGAATAAGAAGTGAAAGGTAGAAACATTGATTTACAACGTTTCTGCCTTTTAAATTTCATGTAATTTTATTTTAAAAGGAACTTAGGAGACAGCCTCACATTTACCGTCCTTATATGGGATTTTATTCGGCATTTAATTTTGATTATCAATCTTATTTTAAATAAGCTGTCACTTTGGGAGTATTTCTACGTAGAAATATATTATAGTTTAAGGATATTAAGTAGACTTGGTAAATGCATTTATCACATATTAAAATTAAAATGAACGATTTACCCCACCCACCAGTCTAATAAGTAAAGGGGGCGAGAATAATGGACGAACGAGACCTAGCAAATCGTGCACTTGCTGGAGATGAACAGGCGTTTTTACAGCTGCTTTCGCTCTATGAAGATGCACTTTATCGCATTGCATATAGCTATTTGAAAAATGAACATGATACCGTTGAAGCATATCAAGAAATGACATACCGTAGCCTAAAAAACATACATAAGTTGAAAGAACCAAACTATTTGAAAACGTGGTTAATTCGCATTTTGATTAATATTTGCCATGATATGAAATTAAAGCAATCACGTGTTCAATTGACAAATGAAATTGAGCAACCAGCACAAATGATACCGACAAATGATTTAGCCGATATTATCATAAAACTGCCGTTAGCGGAGCAACAACTTATTCATTTAAAGTATTTCGAACAATATAAAAATAGTGAAATTGCGGATGTTCAAAATATTCCAGAAGGTACAGTAAAATCAAGGCTCCATAAAACATTACGCAAACTAAGGGGCATGGTTGGAGAAAGGAGTGAATGGGAATGACGAACTGGAATGATGAAAAAATGCATCAACTGACAGATCAGCTTAATGAAATATCTGTACCGAAAGAGGCATTGCAGCAAGCGCGGATCAATGCACATCGCCAAAAACTACGACAGAAAAGGAAAATCCGCCGTACGTGGCAATCGGTTGCAATTGTCGCGGCAATGTTCTTTATTTTTATTGTATCTGTTCGTGTATCTCCAGCCTTTGCAAATGCGGTCGCAAAAATTCCTGGTTTATCGCCAATTATTGAATTAATTGCGCTAGATAAAGGACTAGAGGATATTGTCGCGAATGATTACTTTGAGGAAATATTAGTAAGTGAAATGAAAGATGACATCACTTTTACGTTACTTGGCGTCATAGCGGATGAAACAGGGATGCTGCTTTCTTACAAAATCGCTTCACCGAATGATTTACAAGGACTAACATTAGAAAATGTAGAACTAATGCGCGGTGGTCAACAGTTAGAGGCGAGCATTGGCTATGGCTGGTCTGGACACGATAAACCTATATATGAAATCGAAAATACAATTCGTGTGGACGCAGTAAAGCCAATAGATTATTCAAATCGAAATTTTGAACTCAATGTTAAATTGCAAAAAGAGAAGGAAATGACGTTTAGTATTCTATTTACATTAACAAATGACATTGCTAAAACGAAACAATATAAATTAGATGAAAAAATCGTCGTGGATGGGCAAACAATCGAAGTAAAAAGCATCGCGGTCTCTCCTTTACGTGCGGGCATTAAACTGGCGGTAAATCCGGACAATACGATGCAAATTTTACAATTTAACGATATGAAGCTTATAGATGAAAAAGGCGAGGATTGGGGAACAATTCAAAACGGTACAACTGCGTTCGGTTCAATTCGAAATGGAGATGTCACTCTTCTCATACAAAGTAATTATTTCCGTGAGCCTAAAAAATTGGCGCTCCATATTCCTCAAATAGAGGCATTGCCAAAAGGCGAGGATTTCATTACGGTCGATTTTGACAAACAACAAGTACTTTATCAGCCATCGATACTTGATTTTACAATTCGATTTCGTGAAAGAAATACGATTGTTTATTCCTATAATATGAGGGAAGAGAGTCGGTCTACTTTCTTTAGTGAAGGTGTCGATGCAATGGGGAACGCGGTATTTAAACGTTCTGGGTGGCATAGTGATGTATCTGAAAATCTAGTAGAAAACGGATCTCAATTCGAAGCATATGAAGGAACAATGACAAATCCAGTTAAGCTCATGATTAACAGTTTCCCGAATTATTTAGAGGGGAAGGTAACGGTTGAGGTACCACTTGGGGATTGATTTTTGGGCCATTTTTACAAATAAATTAGTATGAATGTATACTCCACCTAGGTATGTTTATTGTAGCCAGGTGGAGTATTTTTAAATTGCCAAATAGAAATTTTCACAAAGATATTTAAATGAAAACGCCAATTTGAAATTAAATTTCCAATCAAATAGTTAGTTTTAACGATTTTTCAACTCAATTCGAACATTGTTACTTCCATCAAAATTGGCTATGCTCATAAAAATGAAAGGGGGCTATTGATTGATAGCATCGCAAGTGTTGGAAAAGCAAGCTCGTTACACGAAGTCACAGTTGAACCAGGATGATTTGTGGAAAAAAGTTATTGCGGATTTGTTTGAAGATTTTTTGTTGTTCTTTTTACCAGAATTTCATGCGGAAGTCGATTTTTCGAAGCCCATCGATTTTTTGCAACAGGAGCTTTTCAAAGAGATTATTGAGGAACGAAAAGGGCGCAAAATGGCCGATCAAATTGCGAAAGTGATATTGAAAAATGGGGAAGAACAGTGGGTGCTTGTGCATACTGAAGTGCAAACGGATGATGACGAGGATTTTCCGCAGCGAATGTTTGAATATTATTACCGCATTTTTGATCGTTATGATAAGAAAATTGTAGCCATCGCGCTGTTTACGAAGCCAAGTAGGAAGAGTTCAAACGAGTACAAATATGTGTATTTCGGCACGGAAGTATCATATACTTTTAATAAATACGTCATTGCAGATTTTGACGTGGAAGAGTTAAAAGAATCACCGAAGCTATTTAGTAAAGCATTACTAGCTTCCATCTATATGAATCGCTCGAATAAGAAGATGAGTTTAAGAAGGGCGTATAAGCGGGCTTTACTACGTGAATTATTAATATTAAAGGATGTTAATCGTACGGAAATAACCGCCATATTTTATTTTGTAGACTATTTATTAAAGTTGCCAAAGGAAATGTTGGACCAGTTACAACAAGAAATACGAGCAGAAATACGAGAGGAGGATGAAATGATGTTGGAGTCATTTAAAGGAGATTTACCGCCAACATTAGCGGGGATTTTGGAGATGGAACGGCAAGAGGGGATCGAGTTGGGAATAGAAAAAGGAATAGAGCAAGGAATAGAAATTGGGAGAGAACAAGAAAGGGAAAAGGTAGTATGGCAAATGATTGTCAGTTTAATTGAAAATGGGGTTACAGATATGGTAATTGCACACGCGGCTAAACGGCCAATTGAGCAGGTGCAGGCTATTCGTAATGAAATGGAGTCAAAGTAATGGTGCCCGAGGAGTAAACTAAGGGTTTCATTGTTATCTAAAAACAAGTCGCCCTATATTCAATAATTTCCGTATGTAGGTCTGTTAATTTTGACTCCATTATGAAGTGATTTCATTCTGCTTTAATAAAAAACTGAATTTTAAAAATGCACTTGCTTTTTAAAATCCACTTGTGTAGAATAAGTTCTAATTTAATCTAATAAATTCGATGAAAAAGAAAAGTAATCTATCTGGAATGTCCAGCGAGTTAGGGGTGGTGTGAGCCTAATATTGAAAAGATGGACGAAACGCACTTTGGAGAAATTTCTTGAAATGTAGTAGAGAAAATCGGGGAGACACCTCGTTAACAATAGAAAGCGGTCACTTTTGTGGCAACTAGAGTGGTACCACGGGAATCCAAGCTTCTCGTCTCTTTTATTTAGAGACGAGGAGCTTTTTTAACTTGATTCAGCAAATCTGCTTCACTTCTATAAGTAGGGATGAATCAAGTTAAGCCCCGGCGGATGTCACAGATTTTTAAGGGTTTTAAAGAGGAAGTTAGCCTAAATACGTCACATCGTGTGACAATGGCTGACTGACCCACGTCCTGTGGGCCCGAGCTCGAAAAAATCTGGACGCAATTACGCCGAGGCGTAATTGATTTTGGGGAGGGAAATAACATGAAAACAAAATTAGCACAGGTGATTGCGGCAGCGCTACAAGGTAGCTTGACGATTGAAGAAGTGGAAGTATTACTTGAAATACCAAAGCATGCGCAGTTAGGTGATATAGCGTTTCCTTGTTTTACTTTAGCGAAAAAATATAAAAAATCACCGCAAATGATTGCGATTGAATTAGCTGAAAAAATCCAAGGGTCTTTCATTCAAGAAGTGCGTGTAGAAAATGCCTATATTAATGTGTTTTTCAATCAATTACAAATTGCACCGGACATTGTTACACAAGTACTAGCACAGCAAAGTTTATACGGTACGAAAGAAAAGAATGGTCAAACAGTAGCACTCGATTTTTCATCACCGAATATTGCGAAGCCATTCTCAATGGGTCATTTGCGTTCAACAGTAATTGGTCATGCACTTGCGAATATCGCGGAAAAGCAAGGCTATGAAACCGTTCGCATAAACCATATAGGAGACTGGGGCACGCAATTTGGGAAGCTGATTGTAGCGTATAAATTATGGGGCAATAAAAAAGCAATCGAACAAAATCCAATTACAGAATTGCTAAAAATCTATGTAAAATTCCATGATGAAGCAGAGCAAAATGAGGCGCTAAATGAACAAGCGTGACAGGCATTTAAGGCACTAGAAGATGGAAATATAGAAGCAACTTCGTTATGGAAGTGGTTCCGTGATGCGTCATTAAGTGAATTTAATGCAATTTATTCGATGCTTGGTGTACACTTTGATTCTTATAACGGGGAGGCATTTTATAATGATAAAATGCAACCTGTCGTCGAGGAATTAACAGCGAAAGGCTTACTTGAACAATCGGATGGCGCGATGGTTGTACAATTGGAAAATATGCCACCTTCGTTAATTATGAAAAAAGATGGAGCGACATTGTATGCGACACGTGATTTAGCGGCAGCGATTTATCGTTATAATACGTATCAACCAGAAAAAGTATTTTATGTCGTGGGCAATGAACAATCGCTACATTTCAAACAATTATTTGCAGTGTTACAAAAAATGGGTCATATATGGGCAGCGAATTATGAACATATTCCATTTGGCATGATGTTAAAAGACGGCAAGAAAATGTCGACACGTAAAGGAAAAGTCGTACTGCTTGCGGATGTGTTACGCGAAACGATTGAAGCAGCGATGAATATTATTGAAGTGAAAAATCCACAGTTGCCAAATAAGGTTCAAGTTGCGAATGAAGTCGGTATTGGCGCAGTAATCTTTAATGATTTAAAAAATGACCGAATGAATGATATCGAATTTTCGATAGATAAAATGGTCACATTTGAAGGGGAAACGGGTCCATATGTTCAATATACGAATGCACGAATCCAAACACTCCTTAGCAAAGGGCATTTTGAACAGGACTCCGAGCCGATTTTGCATATTGACAAGGAAGCGTGGGAAATTATTAAGCTTTTAGGCACATTCCCAGCAGTTATTGAAATGGCTTTCATACAAGCAAGCCCAGCGGTACTAGCGAAGTTTAGTTTAGCTTTATCAAGAAGTTTCAATAAATATTATGCTAACACGAAATTTTTAACGAATGATTTACCGGAAAAAGATCGTTTGAAAATCGCGTATGCTGTTTCGATTCTCTTGGAAGAAATCTTACGATTGTTAGGAATTAAAGCGCCGAAAAAATTATAGTTACCGTTCGTAAAAAAAAGGGGGAAATTAATAAAATGACTATCAAAATAGAGAAGTGTACCGTGGAAGATTTACTCGAACTTCAAGCAATTAGTCAAGAAACGTTTCAAGAAACATTTAAAGATCAAAATTCAACCGATAATATGAACGTCTATTTGGAAAGAGCATTTAACTTCAAACAATTAGAAAAAGAATTATCCAATCCTTCTTCGCGATTCTTTTTTGTTTATTTTAATAACGAAATAGCGGGATATTTGAAAGTAAACATGGATAAGGCTCAGTCTGAAGAAATGGGCGATGAATTACTTGAAATTGAAAGGATTTATATTAAGAGTAAGTTTCAAAAACATGGACTTGGTAAGTGTCTTCTTAATAAAGCAGTGGAAACAGCGTTGGAATGTAAGAAAACGAAAATCTGGCTTGGTGTATGGGAAAAAAATGAAAATGCGATTGCTTTTTATAAGAAAAAGGGATTTGTTCAAACGGGAGCGCATTCTTTTTATATGGGGGACGAAGAACAAGTGGACTATATAATGACCAAAACACTCGATGGTTTATGATTAAAATAAAGGAACTCCTGCATTTGGTTATTTTTCAGATGCAGGTCTTTTCATTTCATCCGGTTAAAAGTTTCTCCTTTTTTCCTGTAGTAACTAGCCAAACTTTTCCCTAAACTAGCCATTAATCAGTTAAAACTAGCCACTTTTTAAGCGTTACTCGCCAGAACACATTGAAAACTAGCCAAATTAATGCAGTATCTAGCCAAAGCACGTTTTACTCGCCAAATTTCTTCTTTAACTAGCCAATATTCATACCCCTGAAAAGATTCCGATGTACTTCATCCTAAACAAACGTACAATTTCAATTTATAAAGCCACCGTAACGACCGTATATACGATAAGACTGCGCAAATTTATTTACAAGAACAGATTCCGGTGTTGACCACTTAAAAAGAATAAAAACTTTGTTGTTGACATTATACCTGTAGGGGTATAATATAAGTCGTGTAAGCAAGAGCGATACGCTTTTGAAGAAAGGGTGAGAGCAGTGCAATACGATCCAAAAGTTTCTCATCGCTTAAAAAGAATTGAAGGACAGCTTCGTGGGGTACTTCGTATGATGGAAGAACAACAAGATTGTAAGGAAGTCATTACTCAGCTTAGTGCCATTCGTTCAGGTGTTGATCGGACAATCGGCGTCATTGTGACAAACAATTTAATGGATTGTGTCGTCAATGCGGAAGGGGACGAGGCACAGCTAAATACAGTCGTCCAACAAGCGATGGATTTAGTCATTAAAAGTCGATAACTACGGCTATATATTTTTGAAATTTTATATACCTATACGGGTACAGGAGGTTACAATGGAGAAGAAAAGAACAACCATCGTTTTATTCAGTGGAGATTATGATAAGGCGATGGCCGCGTACATTATTGCGAACGGTGCAGCAGCCTATGATCATGAAGTAACAATCTTCCATACATTCTGGGGGATTAATGCATTACGTAAACAAGAGCCAGTAACTGTGAAAAAAGGCTTCCTTGAAAAAATGTTTGCGAAAATGATGCCACAAGGTGCGGAAAAATTAGGTTTATCGAAAATGCAAATGTTGGGCATGGGTCCTAAAATGATTAAGCACGTAATGAAAAAGCATAATGCACTCACATTAACGCAGCTGGTCGAAATGGCGCAGGAGCAAGATATTAAACTTGTAACATGTACGATGACAATGGATTTACTTGGTCTTCAAGAGGAAGAATTACTTGATAATATCGAATATGCAGGGGTTGCCGCGTATTTAGCTGATGCCGAACAAGGTACGGTTAACTTATTCATTTAAGGAGGAAACGATGGAAACACTTATTATTATTGTACTAGTTGTGGCATTTCTTGTTTGGCGAATGAAACCAGCGAAAGGAACGAAAGCCATTTCTACGAGCGAACTGAAAACCATTTTAAATGATAAAGATAAATTTTTCCTTGATGTGCGTACACCTGCTGAATTTAAAGGGCGTAACATTAAACAATTTAAAAATATGCCATTAGGTTCAGATTTTTCGAAGGTGCCAAAAGATAAGGAAATCGTGGTCATTTGTCAAAGTGGCATGCGCTCAAGTCAAGCATGTAAACAGTTAAAAAAATTAGGCTATGAAAAAGTAACGAATGTCCGTGGTGGCATGAGCTCTTTTTAAGGAGGAAATGAAAATGAAATCAATCACAACAAAAGAACTACAGCAGCGTTTAGAAGCGGGCGAACAAATCAACTTAATCGACGTTCGTGAAGTAGGTGAGGTACAAGAAGGGCATATCGCTGGTATCGTCAATATTCCACTTGGCTTATTAGAATTCCGAATGCACGAGCTAGACAAAAACAAAGCATATGTAATGGTTTGTCGTTCTGGAGGTCGCAGTGGTCAAGCAACAGCGTTTTTAGATGCGCAAGGTTTTGATGTAACAAATATGACAGGTGGCATGCTTGATTGGGTGGGAGAAGTAAAATAATTTTCGGGTAAGTAATATCCAGGTGCATACGTCATCTGGATTCAATTTTAAATAAAATTATACCCCTAGAGGTAATGAGGAGGAACTAGAATGGCAATTAAAGCAGATGTGCAATTAGATGCAAAGGGTTTAGCTTGTCCGATGCCAATCGTTCGCACGAAAAAGGCAATGAATGATTTAACAGAAGGACAGGTTTTAGAAGTATTCGCAACAGATAAAGGCTCAAAAGCGGATTTAGCTGCATGGTCGAAAACAGTTGGTCATCAATATATCGGTACAACGGAAGAAGGCGATGTGCTTATTCACTACATTCGTAAATGCAATCCTGACACGAGTGAAGCTGTAGAAAAAACATTCGAACAAACCATTTCAAATGAAGAAATCATGGGGGAAAATAGAGTTGTTCTAGATGTTCGTGAAGCTGCTGAATATGCATTTGGCCACGTACCAGGTGCCATTTCAATGCCAATCGGTGAGTTGGAAGCACGCATGAAGGAACTCGACATGGATCACGAAATTTATGTCATTTGCCGTACAGGTACACGTTCGGATATGGCCGCGCAAACTTTATCAAACGCTGGCTATACAAAGGTTTATAATGTGTTACCAGGTATGACGGGTTGGACTGGCGAATTAGAAACATCTATCAAATAATATGTATTTATCGGAGGAATTGATTATGTCAAACAAAGTAGCAATTATCGCATCAAACGGTGGATTATTCGATGCATATAAAGTATTCAACATCGCAACAGCGGCGGCAGCAACAGATAAGGAAGTACAAATCTTCTTTACATTTGAAGGGTTAAATTTAATTCATAAACAAGCAATGCACGCACTTGAAATGCCAGCTGGTAAAGAGCATTTTGCACAAGGTTTTGCAGATGCCAACGTACCATCGATTCCGCAATTAGTTGAAATGGCGCAAGAGTTAGGCGTAAAATTTATCGCATGCCAAATGACGATGGACGTAATGGGCTTAACAACAGCAGACTTCGTGGATAATATTGAAGTGGGCGGTGCCGTAACATTCCTAGAATTCGCGAAAGACGCAGCACCAACTTTAACATTCTAAAAACGTGCAGTGAGTGATGCATTCCTCACTGCAATATCTTAATAGCAGTGAGGAGATTATTCCTCGCTGCAATCTCTTAATAGCAGTGTGGAAATTATTCCTCACTGCAAAAAAATCCAAATAATAATACCTATGGGGGTAATTAGTTTTGACAGTAAATAAATGGAATGCTGCTAATGTAGCGCGTAAAGTAATTGACAATAAAGAACTTTTCATTCTAGATGTGCGTAATGCAGATAGCTTTGAAGACTGGAAAATCGACGGGCATCAATTTGACTATTTAAATGTACCTTACTTTGATTTATTAGACGGCGTAGAAGAAATTTTGCCTAAAATTCCGACAAATAAAGACGTTTTAGTCGTTTGTGCGAAGGAAGGTTCGTCTATCATGATCGCTGAAATGTTATCAGAGGCTGGTCGTGAAGTAGCGTATTTAGAAGGCGGTATGAAATCTTGGTCGATGTACCTAGAGCCGATTAAAGTAGGCGATCTTCAAAACGGAGGCGAACTATATCAATTCGTGCGCTTAGGAAAAGGCTGTCTTTCTTACATGATCATATCTGAAGGAGAAGCGGCACTAATCGATGCAGTCCGTTTCACAGAAGTATTTACGAAATTTGCGGAAGAGAAAAACGTGAAAATTACACATGTATTTGATACACATTTACATGCAGATCATATTTCTGGCGGTCGTCACATTGCAGCGGCAACAGGTGCAACATATTACTTACCTGAAAAAGATGCAGCTGAAGTCGTGTTTGACTATGCAAAATTAGAAGATGGTTTAACTGTACAGATTGGTGCTTCGAAAATTGATGTAGGTGCACTTTATTCGCCAGGTCATACGATTGGTTCAACTTCATTCGTTGTAGATAGCAAGTATTTATTAACAGGTGATATTTTATTTATCGATTCAATCGGTCGTCCAGACTTAGCAGGCTTAGCAGAGGACTGGGTTGGTGATTTACGCGAAACATTATACAAACGTTACCGTGCACTAGCGGAAGATTTAATCGTACTACCAGCACACTTCATGATTATTGAAGAGTTAAATGAAGATGGTACTGTCTCAAAACGTTTAGGTGACTTATTTGCAGAAAACCATGGTTTAAATGTGGAGGATGAGGCGACATTCCGTTCAATGGTAACGGATAACTTACCACCTCAACCGAATGCGTACCAAGAAATTCGTCATGTCAATATGGGGAAAATTACGCCATCTGATGAAGAGCAAACGGAAATGGAGATTGGACCGAATCGTTGCGCTGTGCGCTAACGTTTCAGTCCAATCTTAGAGGAACAAAAGCTAAGTTGAAATGTTACACCTATGCATGCCTTACGCTCAAAAGACATGCAACTAACAAGGGAACAAAGGCTAAATAAAGGAGCAAAGGCTAAAGTTGTCACGTCCTGTGACAACGCCTTTGTAATCAACGTCGTGTTGACCTCCGTCCTGTGACAACGCCTTCGTGACCAACATCGTGTTGACTTAGATAGAAAATCGCTTACAAAAACAATTAAAACGAAAAGAGGAATTTATAATGAATATTACACAAACTTTAGATGCAAAAGGCTTTGCTTGCCCAATGCCAATCGTCCGTACGAAAAAAACGATTGATACGATGAACTCAGGTGACATTTTAGAAGTATTAGTAACGGATAAAGGCGCAATCAATGACTTTGCTGCTTGGTCAAAAGCGGGTAGTCATACAATTTTAGAACAAAAAGAAGAAGATGGAGTTATTTACTTCTACATCCAAAAAGCATAGAAAAGAATAGCGGGTAGCTTAATCTACTCGCTATTTTTTGCTAGAAATCGTTCATTTAATATAGAAAGAAGGAAAAGCAAATGGATTTCTCCATTATGTATATAGTAGTTATTTTCGCCATCGGTTTTGTCGGTTCATTTGTATCGGGGATGTTAGGTGTTGGGGGTTCCATCATTAAATATCCGATGCTGTTATACATTCCACCGCTATTCGGACTGGCGGCATTTACGGCTCACGAAGTATCAGGAATTAGCGCGGTGCAAGTACTTTTCGCATCGGCGGCAGGGGTATGGGCTTACCGTAAAGGCGGTTTATTAAATAAACAGCTCATCCTTTATATGGGGGGCGCCATTTTAATCGGTAGCTTTATCGGGAGTTACGGATCAGGATTTTTATCCGAAGAAGCAGTGAATATCGTTTATGGTACGCTGGCATTAATCGCGGCTATCATGATGTTTGTACCGAAAAAACAACTAGATGATAAGCCATTTAATGAAGTAACGTTTAATAAACCACTCGCAGCTGGCTTAGCGCTTATTGTCGGTATGGGTTCGGGCATTGTCGGGGCAGCGGGCGGATTTTTACTCGTACCGATCATGCTTACTGTATTAAAAATCCCGACGCGTATGACCATTGCCACAAGTTTAGCTGTTACATTTATTTCGTCTATTGGTGGCAGTATCGGAAAATTGATGACGGGGCAAGTGGAATATTGGCCAGCATTTATTATGATTATTGCGAGTATTTTAGCCGCTCCACTCGGTGCAAAAATGGGGAAAACAATGAATACAAAAGTGCTGCAAATCTTTTTAGCAATCCTCATTGCCGCAACCGCGCTTAAAATTTGGGTTGATATTTTAACTTAATTTAGCAGAAGTCCGCTAACTTTATAAGTGAAGGATGAATGCCAAAAAGGCACTTCTATTCAGTGGGGGGTTAAAATCCGGCTGAATTGGGGAACAAAGGCTAAACCCGTCACGTCCTGTGACAACGCCTTTGTGATCAACATCCTGTTGACCCAAGCCCTGGCGGATGTCACAGATTTTGAAAAGGAGTTTTTCGAGCAAAATCGAAAAAAATCTGGACGCAATTACGCCGAGGCGTAATTGATTGTACAGTCCACAATTTGGTATGATAGCCCTATGATAGGTAGGGAGGCAACGAAAATGAATCAATTTATGGAACGAGCGGTGCAACTAGCCATCGCCAATGTGCAGGAAGGCGGTCAACCGTTTGGCGCAGTACTCGTAAAGGATGATCAAATCATAGCGGAAGGTGTAAATGAGCTGCATATTGTCCATGATATAAGTGGACATGCCGAATTATTAGCGATTCGTCGTGCACAACAGCAATTACAAACGAGCGATTTATCTGGATTTACGATGTATGCGAGCGGGGAACCGTGTGCGATGTGCTTAAGCGCCATGTATTTTGCAAATATAAAAGATATTTTTTATGGCGAATCCGTAGAGCAAGCAACAAAAGTGGGATTAGATAAATCGAAATTTATTTACAATGAATTAAAAAAAGACCGAGATGAACGAACTGTTTCAATAAAACAAATGCCATTAGAAAACGAACAACAAAGCCCGATGCAGTTATGGGGAAATAAATAAGCAATAGACAAAGTACTATTAATTCAAGAAATTAATAGTATTTTTGTTTTCCGTAAACTTTTTCCTCCCCCCGGACCGTCTTATAAGTGTCGACAAATAAAAGAGAGGATTTTTGACATGGATGTGAATTTAGAACAATTGTTCATCGATTTCGTACGGGACAACAAAAAACCACTTTACTTATTCGCTTATAGCTATGTAAAAAATGAACAGGATGCACTTGATATTATCCAAGATAGTATTCAAAAAGCGTGGCAATCCCTTCATAAAGTAGAAAAAATAGCGCAATTGAAAAGTTGGTTTTATCAAATTGTTGCGCGTACGGCGATTGATTTTTTACGTAAAATGAAACGCATACAAGTGATGGATGAAGAAGAAATTAGCTATGTATCGCCACAACAACAGGATACATATGAAGATGTGGACTTAGAAAATGCGATGGATCAACTACCATATCCTTTAAAAGAAGTTATTATTTTAAGATTCTTTGAGGATTTGAAATTAGAAGATGTAGCCACTATTTTAAATATCCCATTAAGTACAGCAAAATCGAGACTTTATAAGGCATTAAAATTATTAAAAATTGAGTTAAGTGTGGAAGGGAGCAAGTAAAATGGATGACAAATTAAAAAAGATGAAAAAGCAATATGAGGATGTACAAATTCCAAAAGAGTTAGATGAGGTCATTGAAAACAGTTTAAAACGCAAGCCGAAAAAACGTAATAAAGTGAGCTGGTGGCTTGGGTCTGCAGCTGCGGCGAGCATGATTTTTGTGGGAGGTCTTAATGCAAGCCCAGCTATGGCAAGAAGCTTAGCCCAAATTCCAGTGCTTTCTGCTGTTGTTGAAGTATTAACTTTTACTGAATACGAAGTGAAAGACGGCAATTATGAGGCCAATATTAAAGTGCCTCAAATTACAGGTGATTCCGACGCGATACAATCATTAAATGCCCAATTTGAGGCAGAAGGGAAAGCGTTATATGAGCAATTTACAAAAGATACGGAAGGCATGGATGGAGGCCATCTAGGAGTGGATAGTGGCTATATCGTTAAAACCGATACTGATCAGTTGCTGTCGATGGGGCGCTATGTTGTTGAAATCGTTGGATCGTCGTCAACGGTTATGCAATATACAACTGTTGATAAAGAGAAACAAATCGTTTTAACGTTACCAAGCCTATTTAAAGATGCAAGCTATGTCCCAGTTATTAGCGAATACATTCAGCAGCAAATGCGTGATGAAATGGTCGCGACAAATGGGGATTCTACGTATTGGGTAGGTGGAACGGATAAAGTTGAAGAGGATCTGTTCGAACTATTTGAAACAATTTCAAATGAACAAAACTTCTACATTACAGAGCAAGGGAAATTAGTCATTGCCTTTGATAAATATGAAGTAGCACCAGGGTATATGGGACTTGTGGAATTTGAAATACCAACTGAATTGATTCAAGATAAGCTTATGAGTAACGTTTATATTCGTTAAAGAAAGGGAAAAAGGGATGCAAAGTTATTGAAACTGCATCCCTTTTTTATATTCGTTATTTCTGTATGATTTGAATAAGGTTGCCACATGTATCATCGAGGACAGCTATTGTGAAATCGCCCATTTTTGTTGGCTTCATCGTAAACTTTACGCCGCAATCACTTAATCGTTTGTACTCATTTTGAATATCTTCAACCCCAAACATTGTTGCTGGGATACCTTGAGCTACTAAACTCGTTTGATAATTTTTTGCGGTCGGATTGTCATTAGGTTCAAGGACAAGCTCGATGCCGTTTGGATTTTCAGAAGAAACGACTGTAATCCATCTGAATTTTCCACTTGGAACGTCATGCTTTTTTACAAATCCAAGCGTTTCTGTATAAAATTTTAGTGCCTTTTCTTGATCTTCCACGAATAAACTCGTAACAATGATTTTCATACTATTTAACCTCTTTCATCTTTGTCATGAATTAATTTTGTTCCACTTAAACGAGTATTAGACTCATTGCGTTAATTTCAATCCTACAACTGCAATTAAAATAAATGAAATAAATAAAATACGTTTCCAGTTTTTTGATTCTTTATAAAAAATCATTCCAACTAACGTCCCGCCAACTGTACCAATGCCGGTCCACACCGCATAAGAAAGCCCCATTGGCAAAGTTTTCATAGCAAGTGCAAGTAAAGTAAAGCTACATGCAAAGGAACCAAATAAAATAGCAAAAGCTCCAATCGAGCGCTTTTGAACGACTTTATTCATGCCGATAACGCCGCTCACTTCAAATAATCCTGCGAAAATTAAATAAAACCAAGCCATTACGCATCCCTCGTTTCTTGTGGTTCATTGGAAACAAGTTTTAATCCGATTACCCCAACAAGGAGAAGAGCAATAAATCCGATTTTAGCCAGACTAAGTGGTTCGTTGAAAATGATCGTTTCCACGATGACCGTGCCAGCTGTTCCGATTCCAGTAAATACTGCATAAACCGTCGCAACAGGGAGCTTGTCATTCGCAATAATTAAAATATAAAATGATAGGACAATCAGTACGACGACCCCGCCCCACATCCAAAGGGTGGACGCATATTTCAACCCCATTGCCCAAATAATTTCTATTAAGCCAGCTAAAAAAACAAGTAGCCAATATTTCGTCATGATGCTTCACCTCAGTTTTTTACTTGCTTCAGCAAACGGATTTGTTCCGAAAGCGAAGCGACAGAACTCCTTCACTTCTATAAGTAGGAGATAAATGCCAAATATAACCTTGATTCAGTGTAGCTTCAAACCTTGCTGAATCAAGTAAAGCCCGGAGGATGTCACAGATTTTGAAGGGGAGTTTTTCGAGCGGACTCGAAAAAAATCTGGACGCAATTACGCCTAAGCGTAATTGATTCCCCGATAAAATACAGTCCAGCTCGCGTGCAATCTCTTTTCGAAACGCTCCTTACCTCCGTAGAGCAATTCAACAAATAAGCTATCGAGCAAGGCTAAATAACTAATAGCTGCTTCACGTGGCGTAACGGCGATTGATTGCGATTTAAAAAAGTGCGTAAACTGTTGTTCAAGGCTGTCTAAATAAAAATAAACATGTTCCATTAGTTGTTTTTCCAAATGCATTGGAGGGAAGAAGGCGGAACGTAAAAAGAATTTCGTTACATCTTGCCCAGCATAGCGCAAATCGCAAGCATGTAAAAGTTGAAATAAAGTTTCCTCCATCTCTTCTTTTTTATTCTTTTCGATGAACTGTTCGACATAGGCAAGTTCGAATTCCATTGCTTCTTTTGAAAGGGTCATGTATAGCTCATCTTTACTTTTAAAATACGAATAGATGGACTGCTTTTTTATGCCGACCTCTTCCGCAATTTGCGCTAATGAACCACCTTCATAACCGTTTTCTGCAAAGCTCTTAAATGCAGCTGCTTTAATTTTTTGAATGGTCATTGTATCACCTTCCTAACGTTCGTCAGTTAAAAATAACATAATGCGATTGTCGTGACAAGTACAATGATTTAAACTGAAGAAAATAAGGTATAAAAGAGGGAGTAATAATGAACCGATGTGCATGGGTTAAATTAGATGAACCAATTTATGTTACGTATCACGACGAGGAATGGGGTGTGCCTGTTTACGACGATCGCCACCTTTTTGAAATGCTATGCTTAGAGGGCGCACAAGCTGGACTGAGCTGGTTGACAATTTTAAAAAAACGACAAGGATACCGCGATGCATTTGATCAATTTGATGCGGAAAAAATCATTCATTATGATGATGTAAAATTAGCTGAATTAAAAGAAAATCCTGCGATTATACGCAATCGTTTAAAAATCAAAAGTGTCGTCACGAATGCCAACGCCTTTTTGGCTATGCAGCAAAAGCACGGCACCTTTTCAAACTATATATGGTCCTTTGTAGACGGACAACCGATTATTAATCATTGGCAAAGTATTACGGAAGTACCGATTACGACCGAAATAAGTGATCGTATGAGTAAGCAATTAAAAAAAGACGGCTTCAAATTTGTCGGCAGTACAATTTGCTATTCCTTTATGCAAGCAGTTGGTATGGTGAATGATCATACGATGGATTGCCTTTGTCGGAAATAAGGAACAACCGTAAAAAGGAACAACTCGTACAACTTTTTGCTGCCCTCAGAAATTATGATTTAGTATTATGTAGGCACATTTTTCAAGAACAATTACGCCTAACATCCTATTGCACGCCGAAAACTGCACATACTGTGTGTATACACAGTATGTGCTAATACCTAATTTCGAATATTTTGTCTGTGTCACTTGACTCAATTTTCATTTTTTTCATAATTATCACCTTTCATAAAAGGGGATACAGCTTATAATCGAAGTAATGAAGTAGTAGGGGGGTATGGCAGATGACTGAAGTAAAAACTATTGAACCACTCGTAAAAGAAAATCCATCATCATTGCAACAATTGATTGAACGTCTTAAGCCATTACATGTAATTTTATCGCAAAACTCTTACGTGAAAGATACAACACGTCGGCTAAAACGAATTATTGATGATTCAGAAAGCCAACCAATGTTGCTTATATTAGGGAAAGAGCGCGTAGGAAAAACAACATTAATTAATGGTTTATTAGGTCGTGCATTATTTACTGGGGGCACAGACCAGCCTACGAGCATTAATACATTTATCCGTTTTGGTGAACAGGAGTGCATTAAAGCCTTCTTCTTAGACGGTGTTATTGCTACATTTGATATTTCGAAATTGCATTTAATTACAGTATCTGATACGTTTAGTGCCCAAATTATTCGAGAACATTTAGATTATATTGAAGTGTATATTAAACATGATTTATTGAAATCTGTAACGATTGTAGATTCCGTAGCACTTGAAGTAGGACCAAATAACACAGCTTATTTTTCTCAAACATTGTTACAACGTGTAGATGAAGTATTTTGGGTACTTCGAAATGGTTCACCCGCAACGGATGATGAAATCAATTTACTGAAGAAAATGGAAACGTTTGCGATTACACCCCATTTTATTGTCAACGGGATTGACCAAGAAGGCGGGAATGTTGCTGCCTTTATCGAATCGGAAAAAGCACGCTACGGACATTCGATCGGTGATATTGTATCTGTGTCTGCATTGCAGGCGTTAGAAGCGCGCAAGACGCATAATATGCAACTACTGATCGACTCGCGTATTACGGAACTGACGCAATTAATTCATCATATCGTAAGTGATAAGCAGAAGAAAACGCGCCATGTTTCAGAGCAACTCATTCATTGGTTGGAGCGCCTTCGAAAAGAAGTTGAAATGATTCCGACTCGAGAGCCATATATTTCAGCTTTTGAAAGTGTAGAGCGCCATAATTCTGAAGCGGAGTTTGAATTTACTCGCCAACAGCGTGATCGGGCGTTGATTTCCTCATATGAAGAAGAGTATGAGAATGTAAGTGTTATTTTTAGTAATGTACAAACGCTGTATCAGCTCCTGCAAAAATTAGCGAGCGAATTATACTTACGAGATGCAGAAGTTGAAAAGTATGAAGAACATGCGGCGTTGTATCAACAATTCGTGCGAGATTATCGGAAATTGCACGGGGAATATTCGATGGAATACACGCGCTTTGAAAAGCAATATAAAAAATTGTCTGGAAAATCTTTAGCCTTCCCAATTGTTGACCCTGAAAATGAAGAATTCCTAAAGGATCGTATTGCAACACTAAATAAAATTCAACAACAATGCATTGAAAAATTAGAAGCAATTCAAAGATATGAAGTTTTCGTTTGTGGAAATTTATATGCGGTTCAAAATCGTTTAAATGAACTTGCTACAAAGCGATTAAAATCGATTGTTTCCCAGTTAAGTGATTTAAACATTCAACGAAAAAATGAACGAATCTTCCTAAAGTCTTATGTGAATAAGCTAGCTGAATTCAATTGCATTGTGGAAGCACAAGGCTTTTTACGCGATGCGGTATTACCTTATATGGAAGGGGAGGAATTGCCTCTTTCTGAGCAGGAAAAACTACATGTTCGCAATACAATCGAGTGTATTTGTGCGGTAGATTTAACGCACAAAGCATTGTATAATCGCTCCACAATTCCAGAGCCAGATGATTTAATGGCACAGCTCGAATTTGAATCGAAATACAAACTAGTTGGCCTTAGCTTAACGGAATCGGATGTCAAGTCCGACCTACCAGAAGCGCCGAACGAATTGAAGATCTAATACAAAAGCCGCAAGTACAGGACCATTTCCTTACACTTGCGGCTTCGTTTTATTTATTTAGCAGAACCACTAATAAAAGCTTCATCTTGATAATACATATTTTTAACTAACACATTAGGGCCTAAGCATTTTACAGCAGGACAGTGGCAGTTTAAGCTTTTCGCAATGTCTGTAGCAAGCCATTTATCAAATACGGCTGGCAGAGAATCGTTTTGAATATTGCCAAGTGCTGGCGTATCGCCAAAGTCTGTCACGATGACCTCGCCTGTAAAGATATTAATATTTAAACGCGAGCGCCCATCGGGATCATTACGTAATGTGACGTTTTTTGCCTCACGTAGCCTTTGTAATAGCTTTTGGTCTTCTTCATTTGAACTACATGGATAGAATGGGAGCGTCCCAAATAACATCCACGTATTTTCATCGCGCGCATCGAGTATTTGATGAATCGCTTCACGTGTTTCTTCTAGAGATAACGAACTAAGGGTAGAGGCGAAATCAGAAGGGTACATAGGGTGAATTTCATGTCTTGCGCACTTCATTTCCTCCACAATTTGGCGGTGAATATGGTCTAAATAAGGCAATGTTTTTTTGTTAAGCATCGTTTCAGCGGATACCATCACGCCATTTTCTGCAAGCATTTTTGAATTATCAATCATGCGTTGGAACAGGGCCGCTCTTTGCTCCACAGTTGGTTTTCGGTCCATCATCGCAAAGCCAGTCTCCACAAATTCCTCAATCGTTCCCCAGTTATGCGAAATATGTAGTACATCTAAATACGGCGCAATTTCTAAATAACGTGCACCGTCCATCGTTAAATTGGAGTTCATCTGTGTTCGGACGCCGCGCTTATGCGCATATTTTAGTAATGGTAATACATAATTTTGAATCGACTTTTTACTCATCATTGGCTCGCCCCCAGTAATAGAGAGCGTTTGTAAATGTGGAATTTCGTCTAAGCGCTGTATTAGGAGCTCAATTGGTAAAGCGTCTGGATCTTTCGTTTGGAGCGTATAACCGACCGCGCAATGTGCACAGCGCATATTACAAAGATTCGTCGTTGTAAATTCAATATTCGATAGGGTCATTTGCCCATGTTTTTCGATATCTAAATACGCTTCCCACGGATCGTAGCTCGGCGTGATTTTAGTTAAAGTGGTCATAATTTGTACATCTTCCTTTCTAACAATCTATTTTCTCATAAATTGAGTACTTTGCAAATGAAAGGCAGTCATTATTCCTTTCTTTTTAGTACATATTTATAAAATAGTGATGTAATAAATAAACTAATAAAAAATGAATCGATTATCCGAACGACAACGATTCCGTAACTTAAAATTGAAATATAGTCGATGATATACCAGAAAAATACGATGACTAGTGTTAAAAGTATAAGAGATAGCCAAAAGAAGAGTTTTTGTTTCGTCTGGATGTTCGTCTTTTTTTGTTTTTGTGATGAAGCCCTAACATACAAATAACTCACGATTAAAATTAATCCGAATAATGTACTCCCATGCTGTAAAAATTTATACAATGGGATATCAAAACCGGAAATTGTAAACGTATTTGCTAAAATCGTAGGGAATTTCTGAACCATATAGCCATATTTATGTGTAAAAGAATCCCATGTTACATGCGTTAACATTCCTAATAAAGCACAATACATAAAAATGCTCACTCTTAGTGCGTAATTCGTATGCAAACGCCCTTTTGTATGGTCTTGCAAGGCTACTGGCAAATGATCAAAGAGCGTTCGATGAATAAAGAAATGATAAACGAAATAAAAGAATACAACGAGAGGGAGATTGTAAGTCAAAAATCCCGAAAAGGTATGCCCAATTGCTCCGACTGGTTGCCCTCTTAAAAAATATTCAAAATCAGGTGCCATACTACCTAAAACGAGTGCAGGGAAATGTATGTATTTGCTTTTTCTAGAGAAAGGTAATACGGCAGCTGGATGTGCGAATGTTAATGGCATTAGATTAAACTCCTTCATGTTTTGGTTAGATTGTAAGAACAAGAATCGATTCGATGATACTCAAGGTCCGCGCTAATAAAGCATTATATCATTATTGTAAAATCGTTTGCAGGTTTTTCTAGAATATAAGCCTATTTAGTAATAACGGAATATAGGTCCATACATTAGCAATTATTTAAACAATTAAAGGACTTAGTTTATACATGAAAACTAAGTCCTTTTACTATTATTTCGGTTAATTTTACTAAGATGAATAGGATCAATATAGTGTGTCTAGACGACTTTTAATTTGTTCGCCCATCGCGTCATTTGTACGTCATTAATCTTGTACTTTTTTCGTGTATTTAAAAATCTGAAAAAGAAAGTAAATAGAGTACACAATTAGAATCAATACAATAAAAACGCTAACAAAATTAAAACGATAAAAAATAACTTCTCTTTCAAGAACAATGACAGTAATTAGAAAGAGAAGCAAAAATGCATTCGATATCAATTCAAGTAATTGCCTTTTTCGTTTAAAAATTGCAAGAAGAAGAAATTTGGAGGTAAGTATTAAAGTTAAAATAAAAAAGTATAATTGCATTTCGTTGTCAAATGTAAAATATAACAGCATAATTCACCTCGTTTATTTTCTCATTGTATCAAAAAAATGGAACTTCACACCAATATTTACAGTGTTATTTCTACCGATTTTTAGCGTAATAAGAGCATTTTTTATTCAAGAATTTCAATGGCAAACAAGATTTCGTAGCTACGGTCTTAGA
This sequence comes from Solibacillus sp. FSL K6-1523, assembly GCF_038005225.1. Lineage (NCBI taxonomy): Bacteria > Bacillati > Bacillota > Bacilli > Caryophanales > Caryophanaceae > Solibacillus > Solibacillus sp. FSL K6-1523. The sequence continues at coordinate 2,197,260 of NZ_JBBOSU010000001.1, read as the reverse complement.
ATGGTATACTCACTTAAAAGGAGTGAAATGATGTTTTTCTTAACAAGTAAACGACAGGAAGAATTCGACGCAGCATTTACATACCCATTTGAAGAAGAGCCTGATGCTGAATTTGAAGATATTCTATATGAGCAGCTAACCAGGCTTATGGTTGTCTTACCACAAAAGTTTCTGCCAGGAATTATTGAACGAACTCTGTTTCGAAATGTTATTTTAATGGAAGAGTTTGAAGAATGGTGCAATGTGACAGTGGAGGAGTTCACAACAAAGGGGAATGCGATACATGACAAGCGTAAAGCCATTGTTGAACGCTTTAATCCATCTGCACAAACTATTTTTTTACAATCTTTGCATGATGGTGAAATTTTAAATGCGGAGCAACATGGAAATAATTTTAAGCTTCTATTAGATATGAGTGGTGGGTTTACAGTCGAGTCAATTGTGCAGTTAGTTTTCCATGATACACAAACAGAAGGGAAGCTTGAAGGCTATTATGTGTATGACGAACTAATTGAGAACGAGGGGGGATTTGCATTACGAGTTTTATCTAGTTTTGGTAGCCCTTATGCGCAGTGGACGATTTTCTTCAAAGATGTGACAGCAAAATACTTGTATCGTCCAGCAATTTATACTGAACCAGGAGAAGTTACTACTTGGGATGCATATGTTATGGCGTTAAACGAAAATGACAAATACTATATTGTGAAAGATATGGACTTTGAAGAAATTAATTTGGCTCATCTTTCGCAAACGGACAAGGGGATTTTTGCTGGGGGGGAATTACTAGGTGATACCTTTGAGGAGGCAATAGAGCGTATTTATTGTGCAACTTATGAAGATCCATATGCTCATTTTAGTGAGCCAATTCCGACTAATGAGTTGTTATTTGCTCTGTTTGATATAGACCAAAATATACGCGTACGTGCCTTCAACACAATTTTTGCACTAGGTGAGGATGTCGCGTATATCGTTAATGATGCGCTACGTAAAGCCGAAGTAAATGCAGATGAAAATATTTATTTTGACATTATAGCGAGCCATTTCAATCAACTCGGTTGTTTAGAAGATGATGTAAAACTGAAATGGATTAGGGAATAAGAAAAGTGCTGTTCAAAAACGTTCTACGATTGAACAGCCTTTTGGTTTTTAATGAATACCTAAAAAAAATACCTTATTCATTCACTTCATCAAACGTATGGGAGATGAGGCTATTATTTTCACTATAAAACTTTTCTCCAAATGAATTTTCAACGGATGTTCGAACAAGTTCAATTTTGGAATGATTAATCGCTTGCACATTGTAGTTAAAACGCTCATTTTGAATGATACAATCGGTCGCATGAAGAGAAGAGTGGTTTTGTACATAAAAATCCGATTCATGACCTTCTGTAATTTGAGTAGCAGAAAGCTCGACGGTGGAATCTGTGTCCATCCAAATTTGCGAGTACTTATGGTTGGAAATAAACGAATCTTGGATGAACGCTTCCGCATTATTTTCGATAATGAATCCATTGCGCTCGCCTTGCAGCAACTCACTATTTTTAAAAATGAGTGAGCTATCATTAATGACGATCTGTGGCATTTGATGCGCGGAAATTTGACTTTCAAAAATTTCGAGGGACGCATCCTTCAGCACTTTAATGGCATTACCCGTACCGCCGCTAATTATTGAACGATGAATGGTTGCTTTCGTCCGACCAACAAGTTCAATTTGTGTACCTAAAGCATTATTGAATGTGGAATCATGTACATTCAACTGACAATCTTCCAACATAAAAATGCTTTTCCCACCCGTAAACTCACTGTTCGAAATAGCTACGTTTGCCTGTTCTTTACCTGCAATATGCGGCATGGAATTGTCTTGAAATTGACAGTTTTCAATCGTCATGTTGGCTTGATTGGCAGCGAGTATCCCATTGCCTTTATTGTTCCTTAATTCGGATTCCATCATCACTAATTCTGCACCAATGACCGTGGCTCCTGAATTGTCGTTTTTAGTTATGACGCTTGCGACGACCGATACAGAAGCCTCTTTTTCCACGAAGATTCCCACTTGCTTGCCATCTTTAATCGTGGAATCTTTTAACGAGCAAATCGATTTTTCCGTGACAAATAATTGCGATAAGACATTCGCTGCAAAGGTTGTTTGACTAAAATTAAGAATTGATTTTTCCCGCACTTGTACGCCCACGCCTTGGCAGTTTATGATTTGGCAGTCTGTCATGTGAAGCAACGATTCCATTGTCAGCTGAATATTTGCAATGCTGTGGGAGGAAAAAAGCGTATTTGAAATGGTTCCCTCAGCGAATTCCCTTAGCATTAATCCAGATTCCTGCCCGTGTTGAATGAAGCAACGATCGAGCTGAAATTTACTCTTTTGAATCCATAATTGTGGCAAGTGATGATGTTGCATCGTTGTTTCGGTAAGCGTGACCAATGTATGTTCAGTTGCATAAATCCCATTGCCATCTCCATGCTCAATCGTACTTCCGCAATCGGTTAACGTAGACTCGCTTTGAACAATGATTTGTGTGCCGGAATGGTTATGAATTTTGACATTTTCGGTTGAAATATGCGACTGCGTTTTTGCCCATATCGCATGACGTGCATTTGAAAATTCACTATTTTTAATTTCAACGGTCGAATTTTCTGCTAATAGATGTGCTTTTTCATTATTGTCAAATGTACAGTGTATAAATGATGCATGACTTTGATTGATTAGGGCAATTGCGATGTCGTTTGCATTGGAGAAGGTGCAGTCTACAAACGTTGCCTTTCCGCTGTTGAGTGAGAGGATAACATTAGACAATAAGCCATTAAATGTACAGTTTTTGACGGTAAGTTCACCTTCTACTAAAATTTGCATCGTTGGATAAATCGCCATATTTTCGAGTGTTGCATGGCCCGATTTTGGAATAATGATGACCCCTTCAACGAATACAGGATTTGTCACATGACCGCATATCGTAACATGCTCAAGTATTGTGATAGATTCCTTATATTTTCCACCAGCAAGATGGATTTGATCGCCTCCCTGTGCTTTTTCCAATGCGCGTTTTACCGTTTTTATTTTGGAAAAAATAGAAGTAGATACTTTAATTATTGACATAAAAAACCTCCTACTCGTCATGCTCTACCATTTATATTCACTAATTTTACTGAAATTAATCAAGTTGATGAAAATTTAGATGCTTAAATCGCAAAATAGCATTAATTACGTATCAACTACAGTTTTACCTTTATATGTGTAAGCGAGTCCATTTATTAAAAAAATAGCGAGGAAATCAGAGTGTTCAATAATGAATGGACAAAAAAAATCATATAAATGTTTAAAAAGCGCTAGAGAAGTGAAAATTTAGTAAAGCGGACCATTGAATCACTTTTAAGGTGCGGTTTTGAAGGGAAGGGGCGTTTCGTATGTTAAATAAACAATTACTTGTGATCCAGCAACATTTAAATGAGAAATTTTTTGACCGTGAAGTTGAAATAGAGGCGTTATTGACTGCACTTCTTTCAAAACAACATATTTTGTTTATTGGTCCTGCAGGGACGGGGAAAAGTGCGTTATCCGCGATGCTCGGTGAAATTGTAGAAGATAGCCATTATTTTCAGCATTTATTGACACCGTTTAGTACACCCGAAGAACTTTTCGGAATGTTGTCATTGAAAGATTTAGAGCAAGGCATTTATAAACGAAATGTAAAAAGTATGTTGCCAGAAGCTCATTTTGCTTTTATTGATGAAATCTTTAAGGCTAATTCAGCTATTTTAAATTCCTTATTAACGTTAATTAATGAGCGTGTTTACTATAATAACGGCGTTCCGATTGCCTCTCCATTAATGACATTAGTCGGGTCTTCGAATGAATACATTGAGGACGGGGAAGGCTTAGAGGCACTTTTTGACCGTTTTTTATTGCGTTATGAAGTAAATTATATTCGTGAAGATACAGCCTTTGTTGCGATGTTAAAAGATGAGCAACCGATACGAATTCCAAAAATGACACTTCAGGAACTTTCCAATCATCAAGCGTATGTTTCGCGTATTCATATTTCAGACACGATTTACAAAACGATTGCGAAAATACGCAAAGGTCTTTATGACGAAGGGATTCGCCCGTCAGATCGCCGCTTTAAACAATCATTATCCATTTTAAAAGCAAAAGCCTACATGGCAAGCCGAATGGAAGTCCAACAGGAAGATGTCCTCATTTTGGCGAATGTATTATGGGAGACGGTTGATCAAAAAATGAGGACAGAAGAAATTATTCATGAGCTGGCTTTTGATACAGTCGAAACGTTCATTCACCGTGTACAATATGAGTTTGAAGGAATTTTAATGAATGCGCAAAGCACGATGATGAGCAAGACGCCATTTGCACGTACCGCTTTGAGCGAGCTCCTTATGCAAGGGAAAACGCTATTTATAGAAGTGCAAAATATGAATCGCCAAATACCGAACCGTCCAGAATTACAAACATTAAAAAATGATATGCATAAACGACTACTTCAAATGACGACAGAAGTCATTGGTTTTTAAGTAACAGAGGAAGGAGGGAGACCGGTGCTGTATAGTCATTCGATTTTTGATATTTCAACGGATCAGCAATTGCGCTTTAATGCGTTGCTAAAAATGGCGACAATGCTGCGGGAATGCTGTTTGGAAGGAGAGCAAATGTTACCAGGCTTTACGAATTTAGTTGGGGATTGCTGGACGGCTTTTTTTGCATTACAGCCGCAAGTAAAAGACGTGATGGAACAGGATGCAATCCAACATGATTTTATCATCAATTTATTGAAAAATGAAGCGTACAGGCGTTGGCACACTTTAACGAAAGGCGACGAACTACTCAGTGTTTTAACGGCAGTCGGAGTGGTGGAGCAAATGATAGCAACCCTTCAAAAATCGCAAGTGATGCAGCAACAAAGGGCAGCCGAGCATGTAAAAGAATTAATCCAAAATCAACTCAATCAACTACGAAAAAGCCAATCTGGCACCACACTTTCAGACGAAGCGAGATACCACCAATATCACCTTCAAAAAGACATCGAAAAAGAAAATAAAAGAATTAGACAAGCCCGTGAAGAGCTAAAAAACCAAATCAACCAGTTTGATGATGTCTCTATTAGCTCGATCATTACAAGCAATAAAAGTAAAGTTCTGCACACGAAAAATGCCATTGTAGCTGTAGGGACGATGGACGGGAAAAAAGTAGAGCAGCTGCTTTTAACAGATCAATTTGAATTAGTTGAAAAAATTCGTGCGCATAAAAGCTTGCTCCTCATTGCGGAAATGGTCGGACGTTTTAAAAAAATTGCGCATAAAAAGCACAAGATGAAGGAAAAACAAACGATGGCGCGGCAAAATATTTCGATTGGTCAGGAAGTTTCGAGATTGTTGCCATCGGAGCTTGCAAACTTTATTTTACCCTCGAGTAAGCTTGATTTCTTACGGCGCTATGGGGAACAACAAACGTTTATCTTTGATACAAAAGGGAAAGAGAAGAATGGGAGAGGACCGATTATTATTTGCATGGACGAAAGCAGCTCGATGAACGCGATAAAAGAGCAAAGTAAAGCCTTTTGCATCACGCTCCTTATGATTGCACGGCAGCAAAAGAGAGATTTCGCCATTATTCCATTTGCAAGTGGTGTTGGGGAAGTACAACTCTTTAAAAGAGGACAAGCTACATCCCAACAAATTATGGATTTTAGCGAACGTTTTTTAGGTGGCGGCACTAACTATGAACACCCGTTGCGAGAAGCATTGAATATTTTATTGAAAAATGAGTTTAATAAGGCGGATATTTTATTTGTCACGGATGGCTCCAGCTTTTTACCAACGAGCTTTATCGATGAATTTAATGAAATCAAAAAGCAAAAACAATTTGAATGCTCGGCTATTGTGTTAACGAATTTATTTAATGCCGTAGATTTAACGTTAGTCGAAAGATTTTCGGATCATATAATGGAAGTAAATGAGCTATTTGAAGCGGAGGATGCGTTTGTTTTCTAACTTTACCTTTACAATCTATATAAATTCAACAAAAGTTTCTACCTATTCATTGTAAGTATTCTGATAAAGTATTTGCTAGTTTAGGCTGGCTAAGCACATGAGGCGCACAGCTTTGTTGTCACAAATCTACACGACTCATCTTTGTGCTTTGTGCAAGGCCAGCCTATTTTAAAGTATTTCCGTTCTAAAAAGCTTCCTCAATTAAGTGCGTCGCTGCCGTGGGAGGCGACGTCATCGGAAAATAGGTTACCCTCCGAATTGGGAAAATCAAATACGCCTTCATTTTTTGTGCTAAAGGAACAGAGATTCTACGACATTTATACATGATTGAAATGGAAATCAACTCCACCTTTTTCAAAAAGGATTTTTAATTATTGGATTTTTTTATTAAACATATATAGTCAAACAATCAAATGTCTCTTACAATAAGCATGAGCAATTGTTTGAGGAGGAATTTTTTTGTTTACAGATTATTCGACATTACTAGAGGCTTTACCTGAGCAGCGGGCACAGTTCGTAAAAGGACAAGATGCAATTTTTGATACGATTTTGATGAATGTAGGTCATATGGAATCAGCTATTCGAGATCAGCAAAATTACCGCCTATTTATTCAATTACTATCTGAAAGTACTATACCGGCAACTATTTTACATCATTATGTTGATTATTTGGGTGCAGAAAAAGGTTTGCTTTTTGAAATTACTACAACGAATCCATCGGCAGTCATCCAGCGCTCATATTCTGCATTATTTTTAACGGCTATCGTTAACGCGGATCGTCAACTTGGTATTTTAACAGCTGAAGAAGTAGAACATCTTACAATTGCTGCGATCCAGCTTTTTGAGAAAGAACAAGATTTTCGCAGCTATATAGATGAAACAACGGGCTGGGCACATAGTATCGCACATACAGCCGATCTTCTTTGTGCGATTATCGGGCATCCACATTTTCATATTCGTTTTACGTCACATATTTTACAAGCGATTCGTACAAACTTGTGGAAGGGCTATGTATTTCAAGACGACGAAGAGGAGCGATTTACGAAAATTGTTATGGCACTTATGGCAAAAGGGATTGAGGATGCACTTTTTAATGAATGGACCACGCAGTTGTTTGACCGTTTAGAAATGGTTGCCTATGAGCGTGGCTATGATGCAATGTGGTTTAAAGCGCGGACAAACCTGTTAAATATGATGAAAACGTTCTACTTCTATTTGAAATTCTCGAAGCAATCGGACAAGCTACGGGATACGGTATCCAGCTTTATTCAACAATGGCTAAGACTATCGTAAAAATAATAATTAATGCAAAATGATAAAGAAGAATGAAGAGAATTCGAGACAACCGATAATAAATGATGTTATTGTAGAATAATTTTGTATTTCCGATGGGTCATAATTAAAACTTATCGCAAAAGATAATAATAATGCAATTTACTTATGTCGAAGAATGCGCTATCATAGGCGTTGGAGAAAAGAACTTAATTAGCCTTTTCGATTATGAAACTTTAGGGGGAACACCAAAATGGCACAAAACTTACACAACAGCCGCGCTTCATTTGAAGTAAACGGTAAGTCTTATAACTACTTCCGTTTAGCTGCTATTGAAGAAGCTGGTATCGCAAACGTATCACGCCTACCTTATTCAATCAAAGTATTATTAGAATCAGTATTACGTCAATACGACGGTTACGTAATTAAAGAAGAGCACGTAAACGAATTAGCTAAATGGGGTAAAGATGCAAACACTGAAGCAGAAGTACCATTCAAACCATCTCGCGTAGTTTTACAAGACTTCACTGGTGTACCAGTAGTAGTTGACTTAGCTTCTCTACGTTCTGCAATGAAAGAAATGGGTGGCGACCCAGACAAAATTAACCCAGCAATCCCAGTTGACCTTGTAATTGACCACTCAGTACAAGTTGACAAATACGGTAATGCTGCTGCATTAAATGCGAACATGGACCTTGAGTTCGAGCGTAATGCTGAGCGTTATAACTTCTTAAAATGGGCGCAAACTTCTTATGATAACTTCCGCGCTGTACCACCAGCAACTGGTATCGTACACCAAGTTAACTTAGAGTACTTAGCACCAATCGTACACGTTAAAGAAAATGCTGATGGCACTTTCGAAACATTCCCAGACTCAGTAGTAGGTACTGACTCACATACAACAATGATCAACGGTATCGGTGTTCTTGGATGGGGTGTTGGTGGTATCGAAGCTGAAGCTGGTATGCTTGGCCAACCATCATACTTCCCAATCCCAGAAGTTATCGGGGTTAAATTAGTAGGCGAACTTCCAAACGGAACAACAGCTACTGACTTAGCATTAAAAGTTACTCAAGTATTACGAGCAAAAGGTGTAGTAAACAAATTCGTTGAGTTCTTCGGACCTGGCGTACCTGGTTTACCACTTGCTGACCGTGCGACAATTTCAAACATGGCTCCAGAATATGGTGCTACTTGTGGTTTCTTCGCAGTTGACGAAGAATCATTAAATTACATGCGTCTAACTGGCCGTGATGAAGAGCATATCGCTGTTGTAGAAAACTACTTAAAAGCAAATGACATGTTCTTTGATGCAACTTTAGAGCCTGTATACACTGAAGTTTTAGAAATTAACCTTGCTGATATCGAAGCGAACCTTTCTGGTCCAAAACGTCCACAAGATTTAATTCCTTTAACTGACATGAAATCTGTTTACCGTTCATCTGTAGTAGCTCCTCAAGGAACTCAAGGTTTCGGTTTAACAGAAGCTGAATTCGACAAAAAATCTCCTGCTAACTTTGCAGAAGGTACTGTAGAAGTTCCAGCTGGTGCTGTAGCAATCGCTGCAATCACTTCTTGTACAAATACATCTAACCCATACGTTCTTTTAGCAGCTGGTTTAGTAGCTAAAAAAGCAGTTGAGTTAGGCATTAAACCTGCGAAATGGGTTAAAACTTCTTTAGCACCAGGTTCAAAAGTAGTAACTGGTTACTTAGAAGATTCTGGCTTACAAGCATACTTTGATCAAATCGGATTCAACACAGTTGGTTACGGTTGTACAACATGTATCGGTAACTCAGGTCCATTACTTCCAGAAATCGAAGACGCGATTAAATCAAATGACTTATTCGTAACTTCAGTACTTTCTGGTAACCGTAACTTCGAAGGCCGTGTACACCCACTAGTAAAAGCTAACTTCTTAGCTTCACCACCACTAGTAGTTGCATACGCTTTAGCTGGTACTGTTGATATCGACTTACAAAAAGACGCGATCGCTGTAACTCCAGAAGGCAAAGAAGTATTCTTCGCTGATATCTGGCCAACAACTGAAGAAGTTAATGCTGTATTAAACAAAGTAGTTACGCGTGAATTATTCCAAAAAGAATATGAAACAGTATTCACTGCGAATGAAAAATGGAATGCAATCGAGACTTCAACTGAATCTCTTTACACATTCGATGAAAAATCAACTTACATTCAAAACCCACCATTCTTCACGGGTCTTTCTAAAGAGCCAGAAGCAATCAAAGGTCTTGACGGTTTACGCGTAATGGCGAAGTTCGGTGATTCAATCACAACTGACCATATTTCTCCTGCAGGTGCAATCGGTAAAGATACACCAGCTGGTAAATATTTAATCGAAAATGGCGTTGCAATTCGCGACTTCAACTCTTACGGATCTCGTCGTGGTAACCACGAAGTAATGATGCGCGGTACTTTCGCTAACATCCGTATCCGTAACCAAGTTGCTCCAGGTACAGAGGGTGGTTTCACTACTTACTGGCCAACTGGTGAAGTTGAATACATTTATGACGCTTGCATGAAGTACCAAGAAGCTGGCACTGGTTTAGTAGTATTAGCTGGTAACGACTACGGTATGGGTTCATCTCGTGACTGGGCTGCTAAAGGTACATTCTTACTAGGCGTTAAAACTGTAATCGCACAATCTTATGAGCGTATTCACCGTTCAAACTTAGTAATGATGGGTGTTTTACCACTTCAATTCATGGCTGGCGACTCTGCTGATGCTTTAGGATTAAAAGGTGACGAAACAATTTCAGTTAACTTAACTGATGATGTGAAACCACGTGATATCTTAACAGTAACTGCAACTTCTCCAGAAGGTAAAGTAACTGAGTTCAAAGCGTTAGCTCGTTTTGACTCTGAAGTAGAAGTAGATTACTACCGTCACGGCGGTATCCTACAAATGGTATTACGTGCTAAAGCTGCACAACAATAAGCCATTCTATTGATAGAAAAAGAAGGTAAAGTCTTAATTGACTTTACCTTTTTTTATGGGTTCTTAGCTAGCAGGTACTTTATGAGAAACCATATTAGAACTTTTACATCATTAGGATGGATTCTTTCGTTAAACTTTTATAGAAATATGAATGTTTGTACAATAATTTTCGAAATATTGGAATATAAAGAATGTTATAATTGTAATATTCAAGGAGGTTATACAATGAAAAAGAAATGGTTAGCAACTCTATTGATTGGAGTCTCAATCATATCAGTAGGATGCCAAAAAGAAGAAATAGAAAGTGAAGGGGAAGTAGAAACCCAAACGGAAAATCCCCTAGACACAGAGCAGAATAAAGATGTCAAGGAAGGTAAATTAACTAGAGATAACTCATCTGCAAAAGAAACAAAAATTAATGCTGGAACTTTTGAAGTAGGCAAAGATGTGTCGGTTGGAAGATATGTTTTAACTGGAAATGGAGATGGCAACTTTTCCATATATGATGGGGAAGTACAAATAGTTCATGAAATATTAGATGCTACAAATGAAATTGGTGTCGCATCAGTAACGCTTGATTTATATGAAGGGCAGAAAATTGAGGTTTCAGGATTAAACGAATTAATATTAACCCCTGCTAAAACACCATTATTAAGGTTAAATTTATCTACTGGTAATTGGACAGTAGGAATAGACATAGAACCAGGTAGATATATTGTTGAACCTATTCTTCTAGGTTACCTTATAGGGAAAGGAAGTTTGCTTGTATATGATGGTGAAAAACAAGTAGTTAATGAATTCCTTGATGCAAATGGAGTACTTGATGTGAAAGATGCAAGTGGAGAGATTGGTGTGAAACTTGCAGTCATAGAACTAAAAGAGGATCAAACCATTCGCATAACGGGTATACCCGAAGTGAAATTTACAAAAGAGTAATTGATACGACTATATAGCAAGGACGATTTTTGTATACGTAAAAGATATAGACCAAAACTGAGTATTTTCACTACATACAGCTTCACTTAATGCACCTAAAATGGTCGATACAAAAGCAAAAAAGGGAACGTTGCAAAATTGGCTACCCCTTTCATCATGGGTTGAAACCTGTATTCTATTACATTTATATTAAATTCTTGCAATACATATGGAATAGTTGGGCGGATTTGGGTAATATGGTAGAGTACTATTATAATAGATTGAAATGGGGTATTTAAATGACGAAGAAACGTAAACAATTCACTGCCGCAACTCTTGCGACTGTGACAGCCGTAATGGTAGGAGCTACAGGTGTACTAGCAGATCAATCAGTATACTCAGATGTAAGCGATTCGCACAAATACTCTGAAGCAATTCAAGCGCTAACAGCAGCAGGAATTGTAACAGGCTTTGGTGATGGAACATTTAAGCCGGATGCTACGGTTACACGCGGACAAGCCGCAAAAATGATTGCAGGCGCATTAAAATTAGATACAACAAATGTAGTAGATTCTAAGTTTAGCGATCTTGCACAATCCAATCACTATTATGGCGCAATTTCTGCATTAGTGGCGACAGGCTTTATTTCAGGCTACGAGGATAACACATTCCGTAGCTCAGAAAAAATTACACACGGTCAATTTGCAGCGATTTTAACAAATGTTTCAGCTGTGTATCCAATTGATACGCAAGTCATTCTAAATGAGTCAAATGTAGCGTTTAATCCAACAAATGAATTAACACGTGGTGAATTATCTAGCATTTTAGCAACGATTTTAGCAGGGGCAACAACACCAGAACTACCGGAAACTCCTGAAGTACCTGAAGCATCAGAAAACTTCAAGCTTTCTGTTATGCATGTAAACGATACACATGCACGCGTTGAAAACTTCCCGAAATTAATGACGGCTGTTAATGATTTCCGTGCAACATCATCAGAGTCACTTTTACTACATTCAGGCGATGCATTTACAGGGACATTGTATTTCTCTGAATTTAAAGGACAAGCCGATATTCAGTATTTCAATGAACTAGGCTTCGATGCGATGACATTCGGTAACCATGAATTCGATTTAGGTTCTTCACCAGAAGGACATAAAGCATTAGCTGATTTTGTTAAAGCAGCGAACTTCCCTTTCATTTCGGCTAACGTTGATTTTACTAAAGATACAAATTTCACAGGTCTATTCACGGATTTAAATTCAAGTGAGCCTGAAAACGGTAAAATTTACGCTGGTATGGTGAAAGAAATTAACGGAGAAAAAGTGGGGATTTTCGGTTTAACGACTGAAGAAACAGAATCCGTTTCATCACCTGATAAAGTAACTTTTGAAAACTACATTAAAGAGGCAGAAAAAGCGGTAAAAGCATTTGAAGGCATGGGCATTAATAAAATTATTGCGCTAACACATATCGGATTTGATGATTCTGCTGAGATTGACAATGATCAAATTTTAGCACAATCAGTACCAGGAATTGATATTATCGTTGGTGGTCATTCGCATACGAAATTAGATAAACCATTTATCGTGGACACAAACACGGTAGGTGAAAAGAAAGATGCGACGGTTATTGTTCAAGCAGGGGAGCAGGCGAACTACTTAGGCACTTTAGATGTTGAATTTGACGAGCAAGGGGTTGTTGTTGCTCATGAAGGTCAACTAATTGATGTTGCGAAATTAGCCGCAGATCCAAAAGGTACTAAAATGCTCGCACAATATAAAGAAAAAGTAGATGTATTTGCTAGTAAGGAAATCGGTGTTACATTAAAAGAGCCGCTTACAAACCCTCGTTTGAATACAACTGCTGACACAGCAAGTGTTCGTAATAGTGAGACGGCTTTAGGAAATATTATTACAGATGGTATGTTAGCAAAAGCGAAATCATTTACGGGTAAAAATGTGATCATGGCGTTACAAAACGGTGGGGGAATTCGTTCGGATATTCCAGCGGGTAATGTAACATTAGGTCAAGCAATTACTGTACTACCATTCACAAACACATTAGCGATCATGGACATTACGGGCGCTGATTTACTTGAAGCATTCGAGTTTTCTGTTCGACAAGCGCCAAAAGAAAATGGCGGGTTCTTACACATTGCAGGTGCCCAGCTTGTATTTGATTCATCAAAAGAAGTAGGTTCACGTGTCATTTCATTGAAGTACTATGATGAAAAAACAAAAGCGTATGTTGATATTAAAGCAGATGAAACGTATACAGTAACGACAAATGCTTTCACAGCACGCGGTGGCGATGACTATGAAGTATTTAAGAAAATCTATGATGCAGGTAAAGTACAAGATTTAGGCTTATCTGACTACGAAAACTTTGTAGAGCAATTAACTTCATTAAAAGAAGTAAAAACGACTACAGAAGGCCGTATTACGGATGTAGCTACATCAAATAAAGAAGCGACAGAAGCAACAGAAATAAAAGAAGAAGCAAAAGAAACAACAAAATAATAGTTAAAACACCGAACAGGGCAACCTAGTTCGGTGTTTTTTCATCGTTCTATGAATAAAAAAAGGCAAGCCCGTTTAATGGACTCGCCCTTGGATCATTCAATTAAAATTCGATGTATGCGACCATACCTTCTTCATCGTGAATATCCAGCGTAATACGAGCTGACATTGAGTCACGACCTAGCTGCTCATCAATATAAAGACGAATCGCTGTAATAAAGTTAACCGAGTTGTAGACGTCTAGCTGACCATTGTAAAATGCTTCAGCAGAGTAGCCTGCAATATCATCATACATTAACTCAACTTCAATATCTTGAGGTGCCACATTTTTAAATTTTGCATGAAAGTGGCAAACCGAATTGATTAAATCTTGTTCAAGTAATGTTAGTTTTTCCAAGATTGTGCAACCTCTTTTTCTTTTTTACGCTTAATTAATTGATAAATTTTCACTAAGAAGAATACTACTGCCCCGATAGCTAGCGCATTGATCATGAACCCTAAAATTGAACCAAGCATACCCATGCCACCAAATAGACTACCGAATAATAAACCAGCTAAACCACCAAGCATTAAGCCTTTCATTAAGCCGCCTGAAGATTTTTTAGCTGTATCTTGTTTCGTTGTTGTGCCGTTATTTTGTTTTGCAGTTGTTGGACTTGTAGCGTCATCCTTTTTTTGGATGTTGGAATTGTTATTAGAGTTTGAATTATTGAAACCCTTTTTCCCTGATTTGTAAGATTTAGCTTCTACTGTTTGTGCGTCATTAGCAAATAATAATGTTGATCCTACACTTGAAAAGACAAGTGCAAATGCTAATAAAATCGCTGATAATTTCTTCATGTTGATCCCCCAATTTGTCGATTCTTATACTTTATTAGTATACCAAAAAGAAACAAGGATAGAAAACAATAAGTCTGATTAGCATTCATTTTGTAGGGAATCTTTCAAACTTATGGAGAAGATTCGTAGAAAAGCAAAAAATTGATTGTATATAGATGTGTGAAAATGTATGATAAATAGTGAATTTAAACGCTATTCTGAAATCAGAATGAATAGCATGCTTAATTTGGGAGGAACAATAATGACTAAAATTCGAATTGGTATTGTGGGCTATGGTAATTTAGGACGAGGCGTGGAAGCGGCCATTCGTCAAAATGAAGATATGGAATTGGTTGCAGTATTTTCACGACGCGACCCATCAACAGTGAAACTTAAAACAGAAAATACCCCTGTTTATTTAGTAGAAGACGCAAAAAATTATAAAGACCAAATTGATGTGATGATTTTATGCGGTGGTTCAGCAACGGACTTACCAGAGCAAGTGCCGCATTTTGCACAATGGTTTAATACAATTGATAGTTATGACACGCATGCTAAAATTCCAGCATACTTTGATAGCGTTGATGCGGTTGCTGAGCAAAATGGCACGGTGTCAATCATTTCAGTTGGCTGGGATCCAGGTTTATTCTCATTAAATCGACTGCTTGGCGAAACGGTTTTACCAGTAGGCACGACGTATACTTTTTGGGGAGATGGCTTAAGCCAAGGACATTCCGATGCAGTGCGCCGAATTGAAGGGGTAAAAGGTGGGGTACAGTACACTTTGCCAATCAAAGAAGCAGTGGATCGTGTGCGTAACGGTGAAAACCCACAATTAACGACACGTGAAAAGCATGCACGAGAATGTTTTGTTGTTGTAGAAGAAGGGGCAGATCAAGCAAAAATCGAAAAAGAAATTATTGAAATGCCAAACTATTTTGCTGACTATGATACAACAGTCCACTTTATTTCTGAAGAAGAGTTGCAACAAAATCATTCGGGAATGCCACACGGTGGTTTTGTCATTCGCTCAGGAGAATCTGACGAAGGGGATAACCAAATTTTAGAGTTCTCTTTAAAATTACAATCTAATCCAATGTTTACATCAAGCGTACTTGTTGCTTATGCACGCGCTGCACATAAATTACGTGCCAAAGGGGACAGTGGTGCAAAAACGGTGTTTGATATTCCGTACGGGCTACTTTCACCAAAATCACCAGCACAATTACGTAAAGAATTACTATAATTATTTTAATAGAACGACGTCGTGTCATGCGATGTCGTTTTTTTATCGTTATTCTTCGATAAAGTCTTTTCATCTCTTGAATTCAAACGTATGATAGAGAAGTCTATATTAGAAATAAGAAAGGATGATCCATATGCAAGATAAGCGGTTTAAAGTAGCCCACAAGGAAGCGTTAATAGGTGCCTGCCTTGTTGTCATAAATTTTGCGATTTGGTTTGGGTTTGCCTATGGACTTGGCTCTGGGGACCCCCTAGAATATCGCTATGTGCTTGGCTTCCCTGCATGGTTTTTTTATAGTTGTATGGCGGGCACTGTTTTCATGATTATATGCATTTGGCTAGCGATGAAACTGTTCTTCAAAGAAATATCACTTGAAGAGGAGGACGAGCAACGATGATGCACTGGCAAGTTATTATTCCACTATTACTTTTTCTAGTTGTCATTTTTGGGATTGGTATATGGGCGAATAAACAAGTTCGTACGTCAAATTCCTTCATGCAAGAGTATTTTTTAGGCGGACGTGAAATGGGTGGCTTCATACTCGCGATGACAATGATGGCAACCTATGGGAGTGCTTCTAGTTTTATCGGCGGTCCAGGAGTTGCCTATAATACGGGACTTGGTTGGGTGCTACTCGCAATGGCACAGCTTCCGGCAGGGTATTTTGCCTTAATGGTGCTTGGGAAAAAATTCGCAATAGTGTCGCGTCGTATTGAAGCGATTACATTAATTGATTTTTTAAAGAAACGTTATGATAGCAATATAATTATTCTGTTATCCGCATTTAGTATTATTGTGTTTTTATTTGCCTCGATGACTGCGCAATGGGTTGGTGGTGCACGATTAATTGAAGCATTAACCGGACTGAATTATACAAGCGCCTTATTAATTTTCGCTGCTTCCGTACTTGTCTATGTAATTATTGGTGGTTTCCGCGCCGTTGCGTTAACAGATGCAGTTCAAGGCACGATTATGATTATTGGTACAGTCATTTTACTCATCGGGACAGTCATTGCTGGTGGTGGTGTGGAAAACATTATGCAAAACCTCGTAGCAGAAAATCCAAAACTCGTTTCACCATTTGGAGCAGACGGCAGTTTAACACCGCTATATGTTTCGACATTTTGGATTTTAATCGGGCTCGGTGTCATAGGTTTACCACAACTTGCCGTACGTGCTATGAGTTATAAAGATGCCAAAAGTCTACACCGCGCAATTTTAATCGGCACAATCGGCATTGGCACGATAATGTTAGGCATGCATTTAATCGGTGTATTTGCTCGTTCAGTAGTTCCAGGTATTGTTATTGGGGATAAAGTTATGCCAATCGTGACGCTTGAAGTATTGCCCCCGTTATTAGCAGGCATCGTTTTAGCTGCTCCAATGGCGGCCATTATGTCAACGGTTAACGCATTACTTATTTTAGTAAGTTCAACGGTTGTGAAAGATATTTATTTAAACTTTATTAATCCAAAGGCGACAGAACAGCAAATTAAGAAAAGAAGCTATACGGTTACGACGATTATTGGACTCGCTGTAGTCATTTTTGCACTGAATCCACCTGAATTGTTAATTTGGTTGAATTTATTTGCATTTGGCGGCTTAGAATCCGCGTTTTTATGGAGTGTTGTTTTCGGCCTTTATTGGAAAAAAGCGAATAAATATGGTGCCATCAGTTCGATGATTGTCGGCTTAACGCTGTACATCGCGATTGATCGATTAGCACCACATGTATTTGGTATGCACACCGTTACACTTCCGATTGTGGTGTCATTCTTTACATTTATCATCGTAAGTTTAACGACTCATAAAGTAAAAAAACTAGAAGAATTCCACTTCTAGCACTCGATATGGTATTGTAAGAAAAGTGAATAAATTATACAGTGGGGGACAAGTATGACAAATAATTATGAAGCAAGTATCCATTATAATGGAATTATTTTATTAACAGCCTATTTGCAGCGCCAATTTGTTTATGAAACGGTGCAAGTACGCTTACATAATGCGAGTGATGACAAGTTTAAGCAAGTAAAAGAATATTTAGATCATACGCACGCGATGTTAAAGCTCTTTGAAGAAACGAAAAGTTTACTAGATGGTCAAAAAAACAAATTAAAATCCTTTTCAGAGCAAGTATCCGTACTAATGCAAAGCTATATTAAAGAGGAACCATCTTTCACGGAGCGTTTAGCTGTTGTAGGATCGACTTTATATGCCGAGCAAATGATGAATAATGGCATCATCCGATTAGGGCAAGTGTTTCAGCAAGAGGTAGGAAAAGATTTTGCAGCACGCATAAAGTTTTACGAGGATCGGACAAAAGTAGTTGATATTATGGTACATTTACTGGCGGACGGAAAAGAAGTAGAAGAAGCGATGATGCAGCAAGTAGATAAATGGTATGAAGGCATTGCCAAACAGAAGAAAGATATTTTAAGTGATATAAAAAAAATTAATGAAATGTTGGATTATGCGCATAGAGGCTAAAATGAAATGTCAATGAGTGGGGGAAACTTCACTAGTATAATAGCGTCCAAATATTGAAATGGTGCACCTTCTGCTAAACAAAGAAAAGGACCACCCGATGAATGGGGCGGTCCTTTCGCTTATACACGCTCGAAAAATACTTTATCGATGTTGTATTTTGATTTGAATTGGTTAATCGCATATGTTTCGTAAATTTCACGTTCCATTGGATCTTCAATTTCGTATACTTCAATTTTATGCACTTCAGTACGGTGATTTTTCATCGGTGAAACATTGTCCTCAAAGTGCTTTTTAATGCGTTGGCGAATTTTACGTGCCTTACCGACAAATAAAAGTTCATTTTGTTCATTGTAGAAGAAGAAAATTCCACCAGCTTCACGCGTAATTTTGTGGAAATCAATAAAGCCGAAGTAAGGTGTAATTTCAACTTCACCTGGTTTAATCACTTGTTCACGTTGACGGATCACAAGCGTTGGTTTTGGCATTTCAATAGTAATCAAACAATTCACGTCCCTAATATATTATAAAATTATATTTTACAGTAAATCGCATTAAATTTCCATCATTTAAGTATAAAAGAATAGAAAATCAATGAAATTATACGATTCGACATAGAAAGTTCAATAATTGGAATAGGAAAGTATACATATTATACGACACATGTATATGAAACTTATTTTTATCAATTCGCCCCAAAACAAACAATTCCCATATTTTATTCACGATAAATTTCTAAAATTATCTTTTTTTGAACCTTAATATGCAAGTATTTTCGATATAAAAGAAGGAGTGAGACCGTTGAAAAAAGTTATCTTCTTTTTAAGTTTATTATTATTAGTTGCATGCTCACATAATGAAGTTAGTTATGATGGAGCACATTTAAAAATAGCTGTAATAGGTAATATCCCTGAATTCAATAATGAAAAAATTCATTTCGAATCCATTTTATTAGATGAGTTTAACGAAGCCACATTGCGGGCTTCAACAAATTTTGATGCGGTTATGATAACAACTGTAATATTTGAAGAAGCATCCAATGATCAATTTGTTGAAGCGTATGAGAATTCTGAAATGCCCATTATTTTTTTCGATTCACCAAAACGGCATTATCCATTTACTAGAGGAGGGATTACTTATGGAACGGCCCATTGGGAATCATTAAATAACGGTTCTCATACGACAATTTATTTATATGATGTTGATACAAATAGGGAAGACGCTTGGTTTTTCTATTTAAAAAATGAAAAAGAGTTTGATTTACTTTATAAAGAGATTTTTCAAAGAGTTGAAATGTTGTAAGTGTGGTAGAAAGAAGTTTTTAATGAAGATCTAATTCAAGAATTTAATTCCTTCAACTAAGGGGGCATTCAGTACGACAAGCAATTCGTAAATAAGGGGGAGCTTTTCAATGGAAACTTGGGATTTATATAATAAGCATCGTATAAAAATCGACAAACAAATCACCCGTGGAGAACCTTTGCCACCAGGAGAATTTCATTTAGTCGTCCACGTTTGTATATTTAATTCAAAAGGAGAGATGCTCATTCAACAACGTCAGCCTTTCAAACAAGGATGGTCGAACCTTTGGGATATTACTTGTGGAGGAAGTGCTACTGCAGGGGATACAAGTCAACAAGCTGCGTCGAGAGAATTATTCGAGGAATTAGGCATTGATTATAGCTTTGAAAACATGCGACCACAATGCACGATTAATTTTGGGCGCGGCTTTGATGATTATTATTTGATTGAACAAGAGGTAGACTTGGATGAACTGACATTACAATATGAGGAAGTCCAGGCGGTAAAATGGGCATCAAAAGAAGAGATTTTTAAATTAATGGAGCAAAAAGAATTCATCCCCTATTATGAGAGCATTATTGCCTTTTTATTTGAAAGTCGACAAAGTTATGGATCAATACGAGTTTAAATGGAATATCTCAATCCTTATAAATATAAATCATTTGGAGGAAGTCGAACATGAAAAATTATAATACACCAACCATAGAAACAGAGCGTTTAATATTAAGAAGGTTCACTGAGAATGACATTGAAGCCTTATTTGCAATTTATAGTGATGAAGAAGTGAATACTTATTTGCCGTGGTTACCTTTGAATTCATTGGAAGAAACTAAGGAATTTTTTAAAGAGAAATATTCCGAGGCTTATAAGCAGGAAAGAGGATATCAATATGCGATTTGTTTAAAAACAGATAATACCCCAATCGGTTATATAAAAGTCGATACCGGGGAAAACCACGATTTAGGGTATGGGTTGAGAAAAGAATTTTGGCATAAAGGGATTGTTACAGAGGCAAGTAAGGCCATTGTTGAACAAGTCAAAAAAGATGGTTTCCTCTATATCACTGCTACCCATGATATTAAAAATCCTCGCAGCGGTGAAGTAATGAAGAAAATTGGCATGAGCTATAAATATTCCTTTGAAGAACAATGGCAACCTAAAGATATTTTAGTGACATTCCGCATGTATCAATTAAACTTCGACGGACAAGATGATCGCGTTTATAAAGAATATTGGGATAAATATGCTGTTCGTTTTATTGAAAGAGATGTTTAAGTTTTAAAATAAAGGGGACCAATTGTTATTAATGTTGCACTTCAGCTAACGAATGGCTTTAGTGCAACAATAGTTTATAGGGTTAATAAGCATGTTATACTTTGTAGATTACATAATTCATTTTAGGAAGGTGTAGCATATGTCTAATTGTTGTAATACATAGGAACAAACTTCTGAAAATAATCGTTCTGAATTGTGTCCGTCTTGTAATTTAAAAGGTAAAAAATTAAACATCATTACATTAAAATCAATGCTAAAACCAGCGATTTTAAGTACATTGGATGCAAATTTACTTCATTATTTTTGTGCATCAAAAGATTGTGATGTCGTTTATTTTGATTCAAATAAAAAAACGTATGTCACATCTGAAATTAAGGTTCCTGTTCATCAAAAAAGTGATTCCTTTGATACGCCTGTTTGCTATTGCTTCGGTTGGACAAAGGAAAAAATTAACCAATATGTTGATGAAGGGCATACCCCTAATCCGTTAGAACAAATTCGTGAAAATATGAAAGCTGACCGATGTGGTTGTGAGATAAACAATCCTCAAGGTAGTTGCTGTTTGGGGAATGTGACAAACTATGTAAAAACGCTTTAGGATTAGCTTCTACTTTCTCCAAACTATATAAAATTGCGGAAAAATAGTTTGGAGAAATCAACTAATAAATGCGCCCCTTTGTAATTGTCCAACCCTCACACCAACAACAATTTCCATTGAATTTCGTCCACATTTTCGATTTTAGTAAAATTCCCTTCCATTTTAATCAAATATTGATTATTGTTATACTATTCGTTTAACTTAATTTATCCGGGGTTCAAACCCCTGGATAAATTAAGTTAAGCCCCGGCGGATGTCACAGATTTTTTGGATGAGTTTTTCGAGCAAGCCCGAAAAAAATCTGGACGCAATTACGCCGAGGCGTAATTGATATAGAAAGAGAGAAGGAATATTTATGCAGAAGTATAAAGGCGAAATTTTGATGCTCATAACGGCCGTCATGTGGGGGAGCGGTTTCATTGGGATGGCAGTCGGCTTAGAATATTGGACCGTCTTTCAACTAATGGCGGGTCGCTTTTTATTAGCGTCCATTATTTTAAGTATTATTTTTTATAAAAAGTTGAAATTAATTACGAAAAGTGTTCTTTGGAAAGGTGCTGTACTTGGTGCGATCTTATTTGGCGCATTTACATTGCAAACGATGGGGCTGGAGTACACGACACCATCGAAAAATGCTTTTTTAACCGCATTAAATGTCATTATTGTGCCGATTATTGCGTATGTCATTTATAAACGCCGTATTGATCGTTTCGAATTTATCGCTGCTGGCATGGCAATCGTCGGAATTGGCTTTTTATCGCTACAAGACTCGCTCACAATTAACTTTGGCGATTTCCTGTCTATTTTATGTGCAGTTGGTTTTGCTTTTGATATTTTCTATACGAATGTTTTCGTTAAAACAGAGGATGCACTTGCTTTAACAATCGTTCAGTTTTATACGGCAACGATTTTAAGTATGATTTCATTACTTGCACTTGGTGAGGTGCCAACTACATATTCTACGGAAGGAATTTACATCATTCTTTACTTAGCGGTTTTCTGTACAGCGGTTGCGTATGTGTGCCAAAATATTGGAATGCAATATGCCAATCCAACAAAGTCTGCAATTATTCTATCAACGGAAGCTTTATTCGGTACGATGTTTTCGGTATGGTTATTAAGCGAGATTTTAACGGGTCGCATGTGGATTGGTTGTGTGTTAATTTTTGTTGCCATTATATTCGCTGAGGTCAAGCCAACCTTTAGAAGAAAAAAAGTATATGTCTAATGAATTGAAAAAGATGAAATACGTGCCATTTCGCATAAAATTATCTAGTATTCGTACTTTATTCGCGTATAGATGACAAGATTTTAAAGTGAAAAATCGGAAAACTAGATAAATTAAGCTTGACCAATGCAGTCGTTATCGTTACGATAGGCATTGAAAAGTTCATAGACTAAAAATGTAGGGGTGCTAGTGTTGCTAGCTGAGAAAGTGTTCCATGGAGAGGCTTACCCTTTGAACCTGAACTGGTTAATACCGGCGGAGGAAACATTGTCATGTAGATTGTTATGTCATTGATTTCGTATAACTATCTGTTGCTTGTTTAACGCTCGGTGCATATTGTACCGGGCGTTTTTTACATTTTTCTATGGTAATTTTCATTCTGATACAAATAAAAGGAGGAATTTACATGTGGAAATGGTTAAGTATTATTGGCATGACATTGCTTTTAGTCGGCTGTCAGCAAAATGCGAAAACGGGAGATTCAGATTTAACGAAAGTTCAAGTAGTGCTTGATTGGACACCAAATACGAATCATACGGGCTTATACGTCGCGCAGGAAAAAGGCTATTTTGAGGAAGCAGGGCTAGATGTTGAAATTATTCAACCAGGTGATGCTGGTGCAGATCAGCTTGTTGCAACAGGCAAAGCACAGTTTGGCATTAGTGCACAAGAATCTGTTACACAGGCACGTTTACAAGGTGTCCCACTCGTTTCCATTGCAGCGATTATTCAGCACAATACATCAGGCTTTGCATCACTAAAGGAAACAGGCATTGAAACGCCAAAAGATTTTGAAGGAAAAACATACGGTGGATGGGGTTCACCAATTGAACAGGCCATTATTAAAACGGTTATGGAAATGGCAGATGGAGATGTCAATAAAGTAGACATTATTAATGCAGGTAATGCAGACTTTTTCAATATGATGAAACAAAACATTGATTTTGCATGGATGTACTACGGCTGGACAGGCATTGAAGCCGAGTTACGTGGGCAAGCTATTGATATGCTTTATTTAACGGATTATGCGAAAGAATTGGATTATTATACACCGGTCATTATTGCGAATGAAAAATACATTGCCAAGGAAGACGAAACGGTTCGCGCCTTTATGCAAGCGGTAACTAAAGGCTATGAACTAGCGATTAACGAACCGGAAGAAGCGGCAAGTATGCTATTAAAAGCAGTGCCAGAATTAGATGAAGATTTAGTTGTGAACAGTGCAATTTGGTTAGCAGATCAATACCAAGCAGATGCAAAACAGTGGGGCATTCAATCATTGGAAGTTTGGGAAAACTACGCGAATTGGATGTTCGAAAATCAATTAATTGAAAAAGAACTTGATGCTGAAAAAGCATTTACAAATCAATTTTTATCGGAGGAATAAAAAATGGCGAACAGTTTAGTAAGTATTCAAATTATCCCGAAAACAGAGCGTTATGAGGATGTCATTCCATATGTCGATGCAGCAATTGCGATGATTGATGCATCAGGCATTGTTTACAGAGTAGGTCCACTGGAAACTACAATGGAAGGTGAGCTAACGCAACTTCTACAACTAATCGAAAAGATGAATGAAAAAATGGTGGAAATGGGTGCAATCAGCGTCATTTCTCAAGTGAAAATATTTTATAACCCACAAGGCGCAGCGATTGAAACATTAACAGGGAAATACGATTAAATGGACTTTTTGAAAAA
Organism: Solibacillus sp. FSL K6-1523; assembly: GCF_038005225.1. NCBI lineage: Bacteria > Bacillati > Bacillota > Bacilli > Caryophanales > Caryophanaceae > Solibacillus > Solibacillus sp. FSL K6-1523. Next base: position 2,172,927 of record NZ_JBBOSU010000001.1, on the reverse strand, counting down.
ATATAGTGTTACAGTAGGCTTTTTAATTAGCTTACTACTCATCGTAGAAATTGCAGTGCGATTACTTGATTTACCAACATGGCTTTTCCCAGCACCATCCATCGTAATAATAGAGCTCTTCCAAACGTCGGGTGAACTGTTACCACATGTTATGGCAACGGTTAAGCTAACATTTATCGGATTAATTGCTGGTAGTGTACTCGGTTTTATTGTGGGGATTTTATTACATCTACTGCCGATTGTCCATAAGATTGGCTATCCATTAATCCTTATTTCACAAAATATCCCGACGCTTGTACTTGCGCCGCTATTAATCATTTGGTTTGGTTTTGGATTGATGCCAAAAGTCGTCATTATTGGGTTAGTCTGTTTCTTCCCAATTGCCATTGCTCTGTTGGATGGGTTACGTCAAACGACACCCGAACTACGACAATATTTCCAAATGGCTGGTGCGACAAAATGGCAGCAATTTTGGAAGCTTGAGCTGCCGTTCGCGATGCCTGCATTATTTTCAGGGTTAAAAATTGCCGCTACTTATAGTGTGATGGGTGCAGTCATTACGGAATGGCTAGGCGCGAAACAGGGAATTGGGGTGTACATGACACTTGCACAATCGGCCTTTCGCACGGATCGCGTGTTTGTTGCGATTACCCTTATTGTCATTTTAAGTTTATGCATTTTCGGAATTATTCGCCTTATTGAAGAACGCGTTGTACATAACTATAAAAAGGAGGGACCGCAACATGCTAACCATTCAAGCACTTCATAAGCAATTTCAGCAGCAAGACGTTTTACAAGGTATTGATTTACATGTGCAAGACGGGGAAATTGTTGCATTGCTCGGTCCTTCTGGTAGTGGGAAAAGTACATTATTGCAATGTGTTGGTGGAATATTGCCACCATCATCCGGTCAAATTTTCATTGACGACACGTTAATTAATGGGGAAAGCGGACATATTAGCTATATGCCACAGCATCACTGCTTACTACCTTGGCGCACGGTGTTACAAAATGTATTGCTTGCCCAAGAATTATCAGGAACGGTTAATAAAGAAGAGGCAACGGAATGGATTGAGCGGATTGGATTAGGGGATTACCTCCATGCCTACCCACACGAAATTTCAGGGGGCATGAAGCAGCGCATTTCTTTTTTACGTGCTTTACTAAGTCCACAAAGCTTGCTCTGTCTAGACGAACCGTTTTCAGCATTGGATGAAATTACGCGTCATAAAATGCATGTTTGGCTATTAGAAATGTGGGAAAATCGCCAAAAGTCGATTTTATTTATTACACATCAAATTGATGAAGCACTGTTCCTGGCAAACCGCATTTATGTGCTTTCGGATCGTCCGGCGAAGATTAAAGCAGAAATCCAAGTTCCGTTTCCAAAAAAACGCACGAAAGAACTGTTAGAAACTGAGGAATTTTTCCAAGCACGGACACAGTTGTTGAATTTATTGATGGAGTAAGAATATTAGGAAGCCCGATTCATTTTTTAAATGGATTGGGCTTTTGTTTTGGTTATAAGATGATGTTAAGCTAATGTGCATCAAATACTAACTTTCTAAAAGGAATTGACTTTTTATTTTTAATTAGGTAGCATATTATTGAAGAAATGAAAAGGAGCGATAAATATGGCATTTTTACAACTATACTAATCCATATACACATATTTTAGGCATCCACCCTAATGGTAGGGTTATTTGCTATGTGTACAGGTTAGATAAGTTGTAGAATTTTTTCGTTCTACGGGATATCTATGCCAATTTTTGTGTACACAGAGCAATCTGTGTACTTTTTTTATTTGGAGGGATATTTTATGATGATGTTACTTTTCTATTAATACGAGCTTGAAATAGAAGCTCGTATCGGTCCTAGCTATCGATACGGAATCACAAATTTCGGAGGTAGCGAAAATGGAAAAAGTTTGTTTTGAATTAGAGAATATTGGAATTACTTACTTGGATAAAGAAGTTTTGAAGATTGGACAATTAGCTGTCCATCAATTTGACCGTATCGGGATAGTAGGGAAAAATGGAGCTGGGAAAAGCACATTATTGAAGTTGCTCGTTGGGGTAATTCAACCTACGAATGGGAAAGTAAAGCGTCATGTGGAAAGCGGCTATTTTGAGCAAGTGGAAGGTCCCACTGATGCTGAAGCTAATGCAACGTTGCTCGGAAAATTGGGCATACCACAAAAAGATGCGCAGTTTAGTGGTGGGGAACAAACGAGGCTGAAGGTTGCTCAACTGTTTACGCATTATTACGAAGCGCTATTAATCGATGAGCCGACAACCCATTTGGATCAAGAAGGAATTTCGTTTTTACTTGATGAATTACGTTATTATTATGGAGCACTTGTGCTAATTAGTCATGATCGTGCTATTTTAGATGAACTTGTCACATCTATTTGGGAAGTAAGTGACGGCGAGGTACATGTTTATGCAGGTAACTATAATGATTACGTAACCCAAAAACAGTTAGAACGTGAACAACAAATCCAAGCGCATGAACAATTCGTAAAAGAAAAAAGTCGCCTTGAACGTGCAGCACGAGAAAAAATGAAAAAAGCTGAGAAAATCGCACAAGCATCAAACATGTCAAAAAAAGAAGCAAATGCATTGCCGAATAGAATGATTGAAACAAAATCGAAAGGTACGAGTCAAAAAGCAATCCATCGCGCAGCAAAAGCGATTGAAAAACGAATGGAAAAACTCTATGAAGTCGAAGCTGTACAAGAGGAAAGGCATATCGTATTCCGACTGTCAAAAGCATTGGAGTTGCATAATAAGTTTCCTATTATGGCAGACCAATTCACACTTCAAATTAAGGATAAAGTGCTATTGGATGAAGTAAGCTTTCAATTTCCGCTTGGTAAAAAAATAGCTATTACAGGTGCAAATGGGGCTGGCAAAAGTACATTACTTCAACATATTGCAACTTGTGGTACGGGTTTAACTCTATCACCAAAAGCAAAGATTGGTTACTTCCGTCAAATGAGCTATCAATTTACAAGTGACGAAACCATATTGCAATTCCTGAAAAATCGTTCAAAATACGGTGATGGCACTTTAAGAAATGTTTTAAGTGCTATGCAATTTGTCGGGACAGATATACTTAAAAATGTTCAATTTATAAGTGGTGGAGAAGCAATTCGCCTGCAACTTTGTCTGCTCTTTTTAGGGGAATATAACATTTTATTGTTAGACGAACCAAACAACTTCTTAGATATTTATGCGATTGAAGCATTAGAAAGATTTATCGTTGCATATGAGGGGACAATTGTGTTTGTATCTCATGACCAAACATTTATAAATCATGTAGCTGATCTACAGTACACGATTCACGCTAAAAAATTGAATCAATTATAAATTCAAAAAGGAAGCCGCTGAGATCGTCTCAGTGGCTTCTCCCCATTGATTTTCCTATTATAACAATCTAGCCATATAGTATTCATCTACGTATTGCCCATCAATGAATAGGGAATCCTTCTTAACGCCCTCTATTTCAAAGCCCATGTTTTTATATAAGTGAACAGCTATTTCATTTGTCGCAATAACAGTTAACTCTAGTCGGTGAAGCTCCACTTGTTTTGCCCATGAAAGGACTGAAGTGAAAAGAGCCTTTCCGACGCCTTTTCCTCGACTATCACTATGTACGCCAATGACAATATATGCTCGATGTGCAACGCGCCTTGACTTTTCATTTTGAACAATCATATAGCCTAATATACGGTCACCTTCAGATGCAATGAATATACCTGATTTTGTATGACTATTGATTAAATCGATAAACTTGCCCAAACCTTCAGGCGTCATCTTTCTTTCCCCAGGTGCAAACAGCATAAAACCAGATTGTTCTGCATCACTCATCACACTTATAATCTCTTCAGCATCTCCAGTCATTGCTTTTCGAATTTCAATCATAGTGAATCCTCCTTTTAAGTTCCTAATTTATCCATTGTATAGAATGGAGGCGAAAGAATCTAGCGTATTCATAGAACAAAAAGATATTTTCAAAATGTTATTTGTACTAAATCAATTTTTCCAATTATAAATATCAAACAAAATGACAATTTTAATGGTTTATCAATCAAGAGCTAACATTGATTCTTTCATGTAAGTTGACTATGCTCATAAAAATGAAAGGAGAGGATTGATTGGGAATTTCACAAGTTTTTGAAAAGCCGAGTAGTTATAATAAGATTCAAGTAAACCAAGACGATTTATGGAAAAAGGTCATTGCGGATTTGTTTGAAGATTTTTTGTTGTTCTTTTTACCAGAATTTCATGCGGAAGTCGATTTTTTGCAACAAGAGCTTTTCAAAGAGATATCGGTATGACAAGAAAATCGTCGCCATCGCGCTATTTACAAAACCGAGCATAAAGAGTACAAATCAATACACAAACTTGTATTTCGGCACCGAATTAACATATACTTTTAATAAATATGTTATTACAGATTTTGATGAAGATGAGTTGAAATCATCACCGAAGTTATTTAGTAAAGCGCTATTAGCTTCACTTTATATGACTCATTCAAACAAGAAAATGAATCTGCGAAGTGATTACAAGCGGGCGTTATTGAGGGAAGTTTGGACATTAGAAAAAGCCAATCGTACGGAAGTTAGCGCCTTATTTTATTTTGTGGACTATCTATTAAAATTACCAAAGGAAATGTCAGAGCAGCTACAACAAGAAATGCGGGCGGAATTTCGAAAGGAGGATGAAAGGATGTTGGAGTCATTTAAAGGGGACTTACCACCAACACTAGCGGGGATTTTAGAGATGGAACGAAATGAGGGAATAGAACAAGGAATTAGACAAGTAATTGGTGGTTTGATCGAAAATGGATTTCCGGATGAAATGATTGCACGTGTTGCAAATCAAACGATGGAGCAAGTACAGGCAATTCGAATTGAGATGAAATTAAAGTAGAGATGCTATTATGGAACCCACGATTTTTAAAATTTATTGAGGGTGAATAATAACGTTCAACCTTACCATATTTAACCTAAGTCAAAAGCTGTGCCGAAAGTGAAAACTTTTTGCACAGCTTTTTCATTTTCAAAAAGATGGCTCTACTAAACTTAATGAAAATTAAAAAAGCCTCTATAAAACCGGGCATATTCAATTGACGTTTAAAAGTTATTATAATATACTAACTTACATAAAGTAACTAAAAACTTGGAGTGGACAACATGAAAAATATACTTTCGATTTTACTAGAGAAAACAAACCTCGTCGCGTATAACGACTTTCAAAATATTGCAATTGTTGGTCCAGTAAAATTACCAGTGAAGCAATGCGACGTAGAAGCAACATTTAACTGGTATACTTGGCTACCGGTAGATAAAGAACATTCAAAAGAAGAAGTCATTACATCTTTAAATGAAATGAATCTCGCATTTGGTCAACAGTCTTCTGTTTTAGTATATGGTGATTTTGCAAATTCCGACAATGCACTTATCCGTATGCATAGCATTTGTCATACAGGCGATATTTTTGGCTCGCAACGTTGTGATTGTGGCTACCAGTTACATGAATCGATGAAAATGATTGTCGAGCATGGCTGTGGGGCTATTTTCTATTTAGCCGATCATGAAGGACGTGGTATTGGGCTATTTTCGAAAACTTTCGCGTACTTATTACAAGAAGAAGGCTTTGATACTGTCGAAGCGAACCATGCACTCGGCTTTGAAGATGATACACGTTCGTATGAAGATGCGATAAAAGTACTCGGCTCAATGCGAACAAAACCTGTGACGCTCATTACAAACAACCCGAAAAAACTTGATGCCTTACAAGCACACGGGCTACTGACAGACGGGCATGTACCTTTATGGGGTGGCGTAACAGATACGAACCGTCATTATTTACAAACAAAGGTAGAAAAATCAGGTCATATTCAACAAAAAATAACGAGATAAGGGGGAGGTATACTATGCAAAACGATCAAACATATATGCAACTAGCATTAGATTTAGCAGCAAGTGCACGTGGCAATACAAATCCGAATCCACTTGTCGGCGCAGTCATTGTAAAAGATGGTGTGATTGTCGGCACGGGTTTACATAGGAAGTCAGGTGAACCCCATGCGGAAGTACATGCTTTTCGTATGGCAGGTGAGCATGCAAAAGGTGCAACCCTTTATGTGACGCTCGAACCTTGCTCGCATTATGGCAAAACACCACCTTGTGCAAATTTAGTGAAAGAATCAGGTGTCGTACGTGTTTTCGTAGCAATGAAAGATCCGAATCCATCCGTTGCAGGACGCGGTATTCAATTACTACGTGATGCTGGTATTGTAGTGGAAGTAGGCTTGTTGGAAGAGCAAGCACTGCGTTTAAATGAACGTTTTATTCATAATATGCTAACAAGTCGTCCCTTTGTTGTGTCGAAATTTGCGATGACGCTTGATGGTAAAATTGCGACGGCAAACGGACATTCTAAATGGATTACAGGAGAAGCAGCGCGTAAACATGTGCATGAACTACGCCATGAGATGGATGCGATTTTAGTAGGAGTTGGAACGGTGCTCGCGGATAATCCGATGCTTACAACACGTCTAGATGACCGGAACAGTAAAAATCCCGTACGTATTATTTTAGATTCGACTTTGCAGACACCGCTTACAAGCCATGTAGCAAATACAGCTGACGCGAAAACAATTATCGTTACGTCACAAGAAGCACCAAATGAAAAGGCACAAAGCTTAATTGCACAAGGCGTGGAAATTGTACACGTTGGGAAAAATGAGCGTGGTTTAAATTTAGAAGACATGCTAGCGCAGCTTTATGCGCGCGGTATTACTGACATTTTAGTGGAGGGTGGTGGAGCAGTAAATGCCTCATTCCTTCGTGCAGGCTTGATTGATAAATTCATCGTTTACATTGCACCAAAAGTGTTAGGTGGCGAGCATTCAATTAATCCGTTCCGTGGTGATGTTGTGTCCTCGATGGATGCGGCTATGCAGCTTGATTTTACAACGATGCAAAAGATTGGTGACGATCTTTGTGTCATAGCTTATCCTCAAAAGAGTGATAAACGTGCATAAAGAAGTTGATATTTGCATCGTCGGAGCAGGTCCAGGTGGCGCACTCCTCAGCTTATTGCTTGTAAAAAAAAGCTTTTCTGTACTGTTAGTGGAACGCACAAACTCTTTAGCAAAGGCATTCCGCGGCGAGCATTTAAATGAAACGGGAGAAGCTATTTTGAAAAAACATGGCCTTTTTGACCAAGTAGAAAAGCTTGGTCTGTTGCGCATGGAAACGCTCGAATATTGTCATAACGGACAGACAGTAAAAACAATTAAAGCAGACCCAGCTGTTGGGCATCTCGGCATTCATGTGCCACAAGTCCATTTGCTGCAAGCTATTACAGAGGAAGCGGTACAATACCCGAATTTTCACTTATTCCTCAATACGACGGTCAAAAGTTTAGTACAAGATGAAAACGGGCATTACACGCAAGTAATAGCTTTGCATAACGGGGAAGAGCTCACGATTGACGCAGCGCTCATAGTAGGCGCAGATGGACGACATTCAACGATTCGAAAAAAAGCTGGGCTTGATACGCAAATTTATAGTCACGGCTATGATTTACTGTGGGCACGCATTCCAACACCAGCTAACTGGACGCCAGCAATTAAAATGGCACTTGTTGATGGTATGCAAATTTCATTGTTCACACAGGCAAAAGGCTATGTCCAAATTGGCTGGAATATTGAAAAAGGTAGTTACCCGCAGCTAAGAAAACAACCATTCGCACCATTTGTTGATAAGCTCATGCAAGCATTTCCAGAACTAACAAATAGTGTCCATAGCCATATAAAGTCATGGCAGGATTTTGTATTGCTCGATGTATTTAGCTCGACAAGCGAAAACTGGGGAAAAGATGGGGTTATACTGATTGGAGACGCGGTGCATACAATGACACCAACAGGAGCATTTGGTCTCAATGCTGCAATGGAAGATGCGGACGTGTTCGCGAATTTACTTGATCCGAACACCATTTTGCAATCCAACTTTAAAGAATGTGCAACAATGAGAAAACAACAAACGGCTAAATTACGCGAAATGCAAGTTGAAAAAGAACAAAGCTTCGCGCAAAATTTTATCGTCATGGATTAGGTGGAAAATATGAAATTTGGTTTTGATATAGATGATACATTAATTCATTTGCGCGGCCATGCATTTGAACTTTACAACAAGGAATTTGATCAAAATTTTGGAATGGATGTCTTTCAAGGCATTCCAACAGTAGAAATTCATGCCCCTTTCGGATTAACAAATGAAGAAGGGCACGCGATGTGGCAGCGTTCTATGGAAGCCATTTATTTCACTAGTTGTCCCGTGTATGAAGGGGCACTTGAAACTTTACAAACACTCGTTGCAGAAGGACATGAAGTGTATTACATTACGTCACGCCCAAAGCAATTTTGCGGACGTACGAAAGAATGGATGATCGCACAAGGCTTTCCTGTTACTGAAGGACATTTCTTCTGTGGCATGGAAGACGACGAAAAAATTGCCACGATTAAGGCACTCGAACTTGATTACTACGTAGATGATAAACCTGCTGTTCTGGATACGCTTTCTTCTATTTCAACAAAGGTCATCGTTAAGGATCAATCTTATAACCAACATGTGACATATCCACGATTAATAGATTGGAAGAACTTTGGAGAGTTACGTTGATAGCTGTGTATTGCTTTTAGAATGATTTTATAAAAAAACAACTACTTACTCATTTAACCGTGCGCACTGACCTAAAAAAATGAGACAAATAAAAAACACCTTACGTTTAAATCAGGTATTTAATACCAATAAATTAACGTGGAGGTGTTTTTTCTATGGGAAGAAGAGTAAGTTATCCAGCTGAAGTTAAAATTAAAGCAATTGAAATGAGATTAGCAGGTATTCCAGTTAAGGAAATACTAGAGGAATTAAAAATTAAGAATAAATCACAATTAATGATTTGGATGCGATGGTATAAAGCAGGAGAAACTCAGCGATTGCATCAACCGGTAGGAAAGCAATATTCCTACGGAAAAGGGCCAGAATATGACTCTGAGGAAGCTCGTTTACAAGCTGAAAATCTTTATCTTAAACAACAAATCGAAGTTTTAAAAAAGTATGTAGAATTGGAGAGGAAGTGGTTGGGCTAGTATTCGTAGATTTAGTGGAAAGATTGAAAGGATTTATGTCAATTCAATCGATTTGTGTGCATATGGGTGTAGCACGTGCGTCCTATTATCGTTGGCGAAAGAATACCGGGAATACTTCTAAAAAAGCCGAGCGAGATCAGGCGATTGGTGAAGCTTGTGCAACCCATAAATATCGTTATGGTTATCGGAAAATAGCAGCCTTATTCTCTGGAATCAGTGAAAAGACTATCCAAAAAGTGATGCAGAAATATAATTGGTCATGTCGGGTAAAAGTGAAAAAGCGTAAACGGACTGGTCAACCATCTAAAGTAGCTGATAACACGTTAAACCGTGACTTTAACGCAACAGCTCCTTTACAAAAGCTCGTAACCGATATTACTTACTTGCCTTTTGGACAGTCGATGTTATATCTTTCAAGCATTATGGATTTGTATAATGGGGAAATCATCGCGTATACAATTGGTTCAACACAAGATACAGAGTTTGTCTTAGAAACGCTTGACCAGCTTAAACAATTGCCAAAAGGCGTCATCTTGCATAGTGATCAAGGTTCTGTATATACGTCTTACGATTATCAAAAAGAAGTGAAAGAAAAAGGAATTACCATGAGTATGTCTCGTAAAGGCACACCAGCGGATAATTCCCCAATCGAAACGTTTCACTCCTCGCTAAAGTCAGAAACGTTTTATCTTGACGACATACACAGCACGACTAATGCATGTGTAATTCGTATCGTCGAAGAATATATAAATTATTATAATAATACCCGTATCCAAACGAAACTAAACAACCTGTCACCGGTAAAATACCGACAACAGGTTGCTTAAAATAGGTGTTTTATTACTGTCTCAAAAACGACAGGCAGTGCCGTGTAAGTAGTTGTTTTTAATTATTTTTTTACTTCATAATGGAGTTCGACAAATTGATTAAACTGTTGAATTCCTTTAAGAGAAAGCTCCAAATTAAATTCATGTTCTTTGAATAACGGAATCCCATTACCAATGATTGTAGGAGCAACGGTAATGATGAATTCATCAACTACTTTTTCCTTTATGAAGGAATGTAATAACTCGCCACCGCCTACTAACCAAATATTTTTGCCGTCTTGTTCTTTTAATTTATTCGTAAAGTTCAGGATGTCATCTTGGATAAACGTGACTTCTTCATTCTCACCTTGAGCTGATCTTGAAAACACGTAACACTGCTTATCTAAATAGGGGAAACCGTCGGACATATTTTCCTTAATCCAATCGTAAGTTCTTTTTCCCATCAAAACGGTATCCACGGTATCATAAAATGCGGAATATCCGTTGTCACCTTCACCCTCCACTTTAAATAGCCACTCTAAAGTATCGTTTTTTGTTGCAATATAGCCATCTAAGCTTGTGGCGATAAATAGCATTAATTTTCTTTGATTATTCATCATTTCTCCTCTCATAAAACAGAATGTACGTTCTGCTTATTGTAGCTGAAATTTTTTCAAATTACAACAGATGCCTCATTTTTTATGCGTGAAACCAAGTACTGATAACGATATATTACTTTTTTTCGATTTTGATCGCAATATAATAGGGATTCGGCGAGATAGTGGTAAAGTAAGGCAATTCATTTTAGAAAAAGATACAGAAATTATTCCATTCATAAAGGAATTTTAAAAAAAAGCATTCGAATTATAGCTCGAATGCCTTTTTATTTTGGAAATCAATCACATGCATTCATATTGATTTTTGTTCCCATACTATAAAAAATTTATTAAACATCGAAAAAATATTTAAACTCATGAAAATTAAAATTGAACTCACACTATGAATGGAGGAAAGGAGGTTTACTTAATGTTCGTTCGTCACATGGGCTTTTTTACATGTATTTTGCTATGGTGTACAGTTTTTTCAAGTGTGACATTTGCACAAGAATCACCTTCTCAAGAAGATATTTTTGAACAGCGAATGGCTTATTATAAGCATTTTGAGGAAATTTCAGTTCCTTGGTTCCAAATTGCTGCAGTGGATCAATATGAACGAAGCATCATGGCCGTCCGTTCAGATATTCCAAAACGAGAAGGGATTACCGCTATCCAATTTTCAAAAGCGTTTTGGGCTGGTGAACTCAATCCATACAGTGATGATACTTCTCCTGCATCTATCGGCTATTTTGGCGGTTTTGGTTTGGATGGAAATGGGGATGGTATAGCTGATCCACAACAAGATGATGATGTACTGCATTCTTTGGTCAGTTATTTAAGTAGTTTTGGTACGACTGAAAAAGATTTTGAACGTGCATTAATGGTCTATTACCAAAAGGAAGAAGCCGTTAAACAAATTATGACCAATTTCCGCCTTTATGAGAATTTTAATACGATTGCCCTTGATAAACGTCATTTTCCACTCCCAGTTAAATATGATTACAGCTACAAAGGAACATGGGGAGCAAAACGCGGCTGGGGAGGGCGCCGCATGCATGAAGGGACAGACCTTTTTGCTGGATATGGGACACAAGTCTATTCCACAACTTATGGCGTCGTTGAAATAATGGGTTGGAATGATTTTGGTGGTTGGCGCATTGGCATTCGTGATCATCTTAATACGTATCATTATTATGCCCATTTAAACGGTTTCCAAAAAGGTCTTGCACAAGGTGACATCGTAGAACCAGGGACACTCATTGGGTATGTCGGAAGTAGTGGTTACGGGAAAGAGGGCACTTCCGGTAAGTTTGCACCTCATTTGCATTATGGCATGTATAAATTTAATGGTCGAACAGAGTGGGCATTTGACCCTTATCCATCACTCCTTTTATGGGAGCGCCAAACGAAGGGCGGGAAGTAATTGAAACGAAAAGTAGTTTTTATCTCCTTAATGTTAGTTGTCATTATTGTTGTCGTTTCACTATTATACATCTTAATCACAATGGTTGGAGATAAAGCCCATCCCAAAAACGATAAAGATGAAAAAACAGTTTGGAATATGAAAGCAAAAGAAAATATGTATGGGCTAACTTTTGAAAATGAACCAAAAAAATGATGTAAAGGACACGTTTTTATAGTAAGAAATTAAGCCCTTGTACATGTTGATATACGTGTGCAAGGGCTCTATTTATTACTTACTTAAATCCAGTTCGATAACTTCATGCTCAAGAATCTGTTCAGGTAAGTATCTATTATTGAGATCCCTCATCTCAAGCACCGGAATAATTTTAATTTTTCCACCATCAATCGCCACAAAACGATTATAGCTTCCACCGTCGCCATATTGGGCAGAAGTTGCTTGAATTTCTTCTCCGTGTTCATTTTCGATTTTAAAGTAAACATAATCCGAAACATTCGGCATTTCATAAACAATTTTTGAAGAAATCGGTGTTAAAACAAGGGATTGAACGTCAATCGTTTGCCCATTTTCTAAAGTAAACTGTTGATTAATCGGAACCGTTTTTGTATTTGCGAATAATTTTTCTGCGGATGCTTTAAATTTAAAATGCCATTTTCCTTTGATTATTTCGTCTCTATCACTTCTTCTTAAATCATTAAAAACGATGCGAATGGATTTTTCCTTTTGTAAATCCAATTGTCCAACATCGGCACTCCAAAAATAATGAATATAGGACTCTGTTATTTCTTCTGGACCACCGCCGCCACCCATTTCGATTTTTCTCCCATCTATATACACATCAATATCAGAAAACCAATTATAATTTAAATCATCGCCATTTAACTTTGTATGAAAGGTGCTGCTAATAAGAAGTTGACCATCGTCTAAAATAACCTCATTTAACGTGACTTTCACGCCATTGTCTTCAACGGATTCACCAAGTATCGTTTTGTAATCTGTCAGTGAATCTTGCTGTGAATAGACGAATGCTTCTAATTTCGCACCAATAATCGGAATATCCGCGAGAGCAAAATTAGAATTGACTGCAATAATCGAAACAAGAGCAAGAGAGGCAACCGACGCGATAACTTTTACTGGCATAGAGCGTCGTCTCATTAATTTCTTTTTGAGTCTTTTTTTAATTACCTTTTTTTCTAAATCGGTTAATGGCTGTACATCCAATTGATCTAAATCTATTTTTTCATCATTAAATTTTTTCAGTAAATCCTTCAAGTGAATCCCTCCTAAAAATGTAGTCTGTTACGAAAGGCTGCGCGTAACTTTTTGCGACCACGCGATAATCGGTTATAGATCACCGACTTATTAACTCCGCGTGCTTCAGCCAATTCGTCCACAGTTTTTTGCTCGCCATAATGCTGTAAAAAAAGGACTTGATCCTCTTTTTTCAAGGAGGAGAGTATTTGCTCTGTCTCACTGCTTAGCATATTTTCAACGACATGTGCTTCTACAGAGTTATGCTCGATTAACATATGATCCTCTAATTCATGTTGCTGCAAAAATCTTTTATATTGCCTTTGATAATCAATCGCCTTATATTTCGTAATCGTAGCAATCCAGTTTTTTAATGAATTTTTATTCGGGTCGTAAGCAGACATGTTTTTCCAAACTAATAGGAGTACATCATCAAAACACTCATCTTGAATGATTTCTAAGTTGCCTAAGTATTTTTTCATAACCGCCTTAATAATGCCGCCATATTGATCAACCACATAAAATAACGCTTTTTCATTTTTCTTAAATAATTGTTCTACTACATTTTCTTCTGTAATCTCCATTTTGTACCTCCAAACTAAGGGCCCTTATAACCTTAATACGTATGTAATCGGGTGGTTTCTATCAATATTATGAAAATAATTTTTTAAGACAGATTTACTTCTATATAAGTTCAACAAAAGTTTCTATCTTTTCATTGTAAGAATTCTAATAGGGATTCTAATAAAGTATGCGCTAGGTTGGGCTGGCTAAGCACATGAAGCGCACAGACAATGTTTGCACAAATCTATACGACTCATCTGTGTGCGCATGTAGCAGGCCAGCCCTGAATTAAATTTTTCCGTTCTAATAAAAGCCTCCTCAATTGAGTGCGTCGCTGCCGTGGGAGGCGATTTAGATATTCATTCTAAAGAGATGTTAGTTTCATAAGTTAAACCTATATATTAGGATGATAATTAAAACTTTCTATAAAGTATTGAGTATAATAGAGGACGGCAGCTATTTGCCACAGCTGAGCTTTGATGAAGAAGGGACAGGTTTACATGAACAAACTAAAAAGTATTTTCGGCATCCTCATCGCATTATTCGCTTTCCTAGTGATTATAGGCATAGTCATTGCAGTGGAAGTGTTCGCGTTAATATTATTAGGCTTTACATATGATAGTTGGCAATCTTTTGCGCTATTTATTATTGTGTTCGGCATAGTAGAATTTATTTTATCAAGTTTTATGCAAAACTTTGTGGCATTAAAAATGCAAAGTCACCACGCTTTTCACAAGTTTTGGGGGCAGTTGCTCATTTCCATTACGTTGATGCTTATTGCAGTGAACGTTATGGAATCGATTTCTATTCCAGTAATGGGGGCAGTTATTTATGCCATTATTACAGCCGTGTTATATCATATAATTGACGTGGTTGAAAAAAAGAATCAAAAAGAAACTGATGCATAAGTTCACTTTTTTATCATTTTGGACGTTTAACAGCGAAAACCTTTGTCGAATCTGATACTATAAGTGAGTAAAGAAATTACATAGAGGAGTTGGAACGACATGTTTAGTCAAAAAAAAGGATTACTTGTCCTTAGCTTAATGGCCATTTTATTCGTTTTATCAGCTTGTGGCGATAAAAAGGAAAAAGAGGAAGTAGAAGACACAGCAAAAGAACCTACTGAACAAAAGGATTACGCAGCAAATGTTAAGGAAAATCCAATTGTTACAATTACAATGGCGAATGACGAGAAAATCGTTGTGGAATTAGATCCTAAAATTGCACCGAATACCGTAGCAAACTTCATTTCATTAGCACAGGATGGTTTTTATGATGGACTTATTTTCCACCGTGTCATCCCAGGCTTTATGATTCAAGGTGGAGACCCACTAGGCAATGGTACTGGTGGCCCAGGTCATAGCATTGCAGGTGAATTTACTTCAAATAACTTTGAAAATAACTTAACACATGAGCGTGGAGTCATTTCAATGGCACGTTCGATGGATCCAGATTCAGCTGGCTCACAATTTTTCATTATGGCAGAAAACTCGCCTCATTTAGATGAAGACTACGCTGCTTTTGGTAAAGTAATCGAAGGCATCGAAACAGTGGACAACATTGTTAATGCTGAAAGAGATGCAGCAGATAAACCGTTACAAGATCAACAAATGAAGAAAGTTAAAGTCGACACAAAAGGCTTTGACTATCCTGCTCCAGTTGTAAAGTAATTGACACCCTCGAAATTGTTCGCCATTTAACGAGCCTTTTCGGGGGATTTTTTGGTTTCACTCAGGAAAAGGGATTATGCTATCCACCATATTTGAGATTCTAACCACTACATTTTGAAATCTATCCACCTCAATATGACATTTATTTAAAGTATTCGCTTCCATTGTTAATATAATGTTAAGAGATTGTAAATACTGTTTACATTTCTATAGAAGCGAATGATAATAATAAGGCACATAATGTTGAAAGGTAGTTGACTATGGAGATTAATTTTCAAGAGATGATATTTCAATTTTTAGGCGGTTTAGGGCTTTTCTTATTTGCCATTAAGTATATGGGAGATGGCTTACAAAAAGCAGCCGGAGATCGACTACGAGATATATTAGATAAGTTCACGACAAATCCATTTATGGGCGTACTTGTCGGGATGATGGTAACAGTTTTAATTCAGTCAAGCTCGGGGACGACGGTTATTACTGTTGGACTAGTAAGTGCGGGCTTTATGACGTTAAGACAAGCAATCGGTGTTATTATGGGTGCCAATATTGGTACAACGGTAACCGCATTTATTATCGGGATTGATGTAGGTGAATATGCATACCCAATTATGGCATTGGGAGCGATCTTCTTATTCTTCTTTAAGAAAAGTACAATCCAAAATATCGGACAAATCTTATTCGGATTTGCTGGACTATTCATCGGGTTAGAAATGATGAGTGGTGGGATGAAACCATTACGTGACTGGCAACCATTTTTAGAGTTAACAGTACAAATGAGTGATATCCCAGTTTTAGGTCTTGTTGTTGGTACAATATTTACACTTATTGTACAATCTTCTTCTGCGACTGTCGGAATTTTACAAGGACTTTATGCAGAAGGTTTAATACCTTTACAAGGGGCACTACCTGTTTTATTCGGTGACAATATCGGAACGACGATTACTGCGATTTTAGCTTCATTAGGTGCTTCTGTAGCAGCTCGTCGTGCCGCAGCAACACATGTGTTATTTAACATCATTGGTTCGGTTATATTTATGCTTTTATTATTTCCGTTCACAGCCTATGTGGAATGGATTACGGGTGTTTTAAACCTAGAAAGTAAAATGCAAATTGCGTTTGCTCATGGTACTTTTAACGTGGTGAACACATTAATCCACTTACCATTTATTGGTGCACTCGCATGGATCGTGACGAAACTTATTCCAGGTGAGGATTCTACAATTGAGCAGAAGCCAAAATATTTAGATGAAAATTTAATTACCCAATCACCAGCTCTTGCTCTAGGTCAGGCAAAAATGGAAGTATTGCATATGGGTTCTTATAGTGTACAAGGCATGGAAGAAGCCCTACATTATTTACAAACTGGCGATACAAAAGCGATAGGTAATGTTGAGCAGTTAGAAGAAGCGATCAATAACTTAGACCGTAAATCAACGGACTATTTAGTGAAGCTATCGAAACAAGCATTATCACGCACAGAATCGAATTTACATCATAATTTATTTGATAATATTCGTGATATCGAGCGTATCGGTGACCATGTAGAAAATATTGTGGAGTTTTTACAATACCGCGATGCAAATAAAGTAAAACTAAGTAAAGAAGCGCAGGCAGAGTTAGTCGAAATGTATGAATTTACAATGGAAACTGTGCGCACTGCCTTACAAGCACTTGAAAAAAATGATCCAGCACTTGCAAAAGAAGTGTATGCACGAGAAAACGAAATTGATGTGATGGAACGTAAATTGCGAAAAATGCATATTTACCGTCTAAACGAAGGCATTTGCTCTGGTTCAGCAGGCATTGTTTTTGCGGACATTATTAGTAATTTAGAACGAATTGGCGATCACGCGAAAAACATTGTAGATACAGTGAAATAATAAAAGGCGAAAACCCATACATTTGCAGGGTTTTCGCTTTTTTTCTATTAAAGGAAATAGTCTATAAAAGAGGTGAAATATTATATGAATTGGGTGGAGACAAGCAGTGCGAGTGTTTGGTTCAGTTTTTTAATTATGGTGGGATTAGCGTTTGTACCAGCGATGCCCATTCCATTAATTGTCGGGTACATTGCAACCAATAAACCGTTTTGGCTCGCATTATTCATAAGCCTTGGTGGCACAACAGTCGGCTGTATCGGCATGTTTTATTTAAGTCGAACGATTTTAGCACGCTGGGCAAGAAATAAGGTCGCGGTATATGCGCGGTTGGACGGCTTTTTTACAATGTTGGATCGCAACGCATTTTTGGCCATTTTAATCGGTCGCCTTATTCCCATCATGCCTTCAGCAGCGTTAAATGCGATTGCAGGCGTCACATCTATGTCTGTTTGGGCATTTACTTTCGCCACAGTTATTGGCAAACTCCCAACAATGGTCGCATTTACAATGGCTGGCCAGCAATTTGAAGACAACGGGTGGAGCACGATGCTTTTAGTCGGTACGTATTTGCTGCTGTTAGTTTTGATAGGGCGGAAGTTGAAACGGCGATTTACTGCTTAATTAAACAAAACTTGTACATGCATAGCTAGCCAAATGTGTATCCGTTTAAAATCCTTGGCGATTAAACTACTACGCGGAACCAATCTCTAATTATTAACAAATGATATATAATTAGCCTAAAAGCCATGAGTGTTGTTTAATGATCAACATTCCATGGCTTTTTGTTTGAATGTCATTCAGAAAATTTTTATGCACGACCATGAAAGTCATTTTTAGCAACAGTAATTATGTATTGTGATGTTTACTCTAATTGCTTATTTTTGGTATATTATGAATACTACCAACCATCTGTTAACAGGAGGGATAAATTGAAAATTATTCAACAATTTGAATTTGGTTCAGCCGATGTTTTACAACTATATGAAACAAACATACCAAACTTATCTAGTGGAGAAGTGCTAATTAAAGGGGCTTATACGAGTATTAATTATGCAGATATTAAAAATCGAACAGGTGCTAAGGCAAAAGGGGCATTTCCAATAACACTTGGTCTTGATTTAGCCGGTACAGTAATCGAAAGTTGCTCAAGTAAATTTAAGGTTGGGGATCGAGTCATTGCATTTCCTAGAAACGGTAGTTATGCAGAATTGGCTGTCGCTCATGAAAGCTTGACCTATAAAATTCCTAATACCCTTTCATTTGAGCAGGCTGCTTCAATACCTACTGTGAGCTTTTTAGCTGAAATCTTAGTTAATGCTATTGGGAATGTCAGTAAAGAGGATACGGTGATTATTCATAGTGCAGCAGGCGGTGTAGGCTCGATGCTTGTCCAACTTTGCAAACAGCTTCAATGTCAGAAAATTATCGCTACAGTAGGTTCACGTAACAAAATAAACTATGTGAAATCATTAGGTGCAGATGTTGTATGTACATATGGAGATTTTGTGGGTACAACGCTTGAGGCTACAAATGCTAATGGTGCAACAGTCATTTTTGATTCAATTGCTGGAAATATTACCGTAGATAGCTTACGTTGTTTAGCACCTTTTGGCACGCTCGTTCAGCTTGGCAATAGTAGTGGAGAAAAAGGGAACTTTTCTACAAATGATGTGCATAGTAGTTGTCGGTCCATTAAAGGGTTTAGCTTAGGAACGACACGTAAACTGAAGCCTGAATTTATTCGTCCATTTGCCGAAAAAATGATCGCTCAATTTGCAAACCAAACACTACAACTCCATATTGATCAAATATTTAATTTAGAAAATATAATAGAAGCGCATCAGTATTTTGAAAAACGACAACATCTTGGGAAAATTTTATTGAAATTAAATTGATTACTGCTGATTTCTAGATAGGTGATTCGGATATTTACCACCCAGCATGGAACTAAATAAAAATCATATGGGAGTTTAGCACGGGAGTGACTAGTTGAAAGGGGCCGCATTATGAATACAAAAATGCTTGAATTACGAAAAATCACCGGTGATAACATTGATGAAATAATTGCACTTGAAGTTGGTGAAGATCAGAAAGACTTTCTAGAAACGACTAACCTTAGAAGCTTTGCAGACGCTCATATGATGAATGCAGACGGGATACCAGCAACTCCTATTGCCATTTATAACGATGAAGTTGTAGTCGGATTTTTGATGTATATTTACGATACACTCGATCATGAATCATTTAAAAATGAAACTTTTTACGAGGAAAAGTGCTATTTTATTTGGCACATTATGATTGGAAAAGAGTATCAGGGGAAGGGCTTTGGAAAACTTGCTTTTGAAAAAATGTTAATGGATATTGAAACTGCGCCACATGGGGAAGCAAAATATGTAGCCCTCTTTTATCATACAAATAATGTAATAGCTAAAGCATTATACGCTTCATTTGGTTTTGTAGAGACAGGAATCATTCAGGATCAGTCCATGTTGGCGATTAAAAATCTAGATAGAAATATAAAAATACACTATTAAATAATTTCAATCTTTCATCTTCACACCAAAACATCTGAGGTATTTCTGTTCAAAAGCATTACATTTCAGATTAAAAACACTGTTATTTTGAGCAAAAACTTAATTTTCTTCTGTGGAAAATGGCCATTAATACGTAAAGAAAATGAATCGACTTTTTCATTCACCCCTCAAAAATGCCGTCGTTACAAGCGTGGAGCAAATTTTATCATTATCCGACAGAAGACTCCTACTTCAAGGAATCTGTAGAGTTTAACCCAATGAGTAAGTGGGAGATGAATGTCGGTAGGCGGTAGCCTAAAATTCCTTTTCAAACTTGCGAACGTATATTCTGTTTGGTAGAATAAAAGAAAGGGAGGTGATCCACTTGGTGACCTATAAAGCGTATAAATTCCGACTCTATCCGACAAAAGAACAGACGATGCTAATCAATAAAACAATCGGCTGTTGTCGCTATATTTTCAACCATTGTCTAGCTGAGTGGCAAGCCACATACAAGGAAACAGGTAAAGGCTTGTCGTATGCAAAATGCTCCGCGATGCTACCAATGTTAAAACAACAAGAGGAAACAAGCTGGCTAAAAGAAGTAGATAGCATAGCCCTTCAAACAACGGTACGATATTTAGCGGATAGCTATGACCGTTTTTTCAAACAACAAAACGAAGCACCGCGTTTTAAATCGAAGAAAAACCCCACACAAAGCTATACGACAAAAATGACGAATGAAAATATCAAAATAATTGCCAACCTCATTCAACTCCCGAAACTAGGTCATGTGAAATTCGCAAAATCCAAAGAAATTACAGGAAAAATCATGAGCGTAACCATTAGAAGAAACCCTACAGGCAAGTATTTCATCGCAGTTTTAGCTGAAACGGACGTCCAAGCCTACCCAAAAACAATGAAAAACGTAGGCATTGATCTTGGTCTCAAAGAATTCGCGAAATTATCTGACGGTACAACCTATGCCAACCCGCAGTTATTCCGTAAGCTAGAGGCAAAATTAGCAGAAGAACAACACATTTTAGCCTGTAAAAAAGAGTGGGCAATCAAACGAAACTGTCCACTAGATGAAGCGAAAAACTATCAAAAACAACGCATAAAAGTAGCAAAAATTCACGAGAAAATCCGCAATGCACGGCATGACTACTTACACAAAATTTCCACTGAAATTGTCAAAAACCACGACATCATTGGAATAGAAGATTTGCGTGTCAGTAAGATGCAAAAGAATCACCTACTTGCCAAAGCGATTAGTGATGCGAGCTGGTCAGAATTCGCGCATATGCTCGAGTACAAAGCAAGGTGGTACGGTAAACAAGTTATTCGAGTAGGTAAAACATTTGCCTCTAGCCAGCTTTGTTCACATTGCGGCTATCAACATAAAGACGTGAAGAATCTCGCCATCCGCACATGGACGTGTCCAAACTGTCATACGCAACATGACCGAGATCTTAACGCAAGCATCAATATTCTACAAGAAGCATTAAGGCTTCAAACCGTAGGGACTACGGGGTTAGCTCGGTGAATCTCCATCTAATCGAGATTTTAGCCAAGAATCTCCCTCCTCTAAGCGATAGCGTAGGTGGGAGTAGTTCAAATGCGTGTGTAAATAATTTTGTCTTACATATTTTTTCGGTTATTCGTGATTTGGCGGATTTCATATACTACTTATTTAAAAATAAGTGCTATTGGGGGCAAAAATGGCCGTATTTCACTTATTTATATTTAAGTCGTATGTCGATTTGGACGGATCGTACTAAATTGATTCAAAAAATGCATAACTTTTTTTGAATCATTGTTAAACCAAGTGTTAGAAAAAATAAGCAGCGCAATTTAAAAGGTCCAACCATTTTTTGCTGCATAAAAAAGGAATAAAACCGTTCAAAATAACGTGTTTTTTAATTGTTTTTAGCTTGATTTGAATGGGGGAATTAGCAAAAGGCTAGTCTTCTTACGTAGCAATCACGATGCTAATTTATTTAAATAAACCATTATTTAAGGTTGTTTCGGCATAAAAAACACCTTCTTTCGCTAATTATTGAAGTAGAAAATCCAATGTTATATAATTTATGTAATAAATTGTATAAATGAGGGGGGATACATAGAACTGAAAAAGTGGACCTTTTACAGCCTCAAAAACAAAATTGAAAGTGGGGAAAGACCTTTGAAACTTAAATTATTATTATCCGCTTTATTCGTTTTCATATTATTAGCAGCATGTGAAAGTGAAAAGCAAATTACTGTTGAAGATATGGAAAAAATCAAGCTAGAACTAATTGAACAGGAAACCTCTGAAAATGGAATATCCTATTCTATAAAATTGCTTAATGATAGTGACTATGTGATAAAACAAAATAATGTTTTTATTTCCTTCCCAATAAAACAAGGTGAAAATTCATATAAAGGAAACGTTTATAAAGTTCAGGCAAGCGGAAACAAATTAAATATTGAACCAGGGGAAAATATAGTATTACATGTATTTACGCCATTTGAAGGTATGGGAGATAAAGAGTTACTCGGAACAAACAATCCACATATTCAAATGATCGGTTATTTACAAACTGTTGATGAAGCAAATCAATTTAGTATTGGAGGTTCTTTACATAAAAATTGAAGACAAACCTAATACAATTATTTGAACTTAAGTGCAACAACGATTTAAAAAGCATATTAAATAAAATGGATAAAGGTGGGTCAGTAATGGTGCTTTCAAATGAAAGGTTAGTATTAAGGGAATTTATTCAAAGTGATTGGATAGATGTTCATAAATACGCATCTCAAGAAATCGTTTGCCAATACCAGCCTTGGGGACCCAATACAGTAGAAGAATCACAAAATTTTGTGACTCAAGTACTGGAAGATTCAAAGCAAGAACCAAGGAAAAGATTTGTGTTTGCAATTATTTATAAGGAAAAAATGATTGGTGCTGGTGAGTTTAATATTAGAGATTTCACTAATCGTGCTGGAGAGATTGCTTATATTGTTAATCCAGATTATTGGGGTAAAGGAATCGCAACAGAAATCGCTACTTTATTAGTTGATTTTGGATTCAAAAACCTTAAACTTCACCGTATATATGCAACTTGCGATCCAAGAAATATTGCGTCATCAAAAGTTTTAGAAAAAGTCGGAATGATAAAAGAAGGTAAAATTCGGGACGATTTGTTAATTAAAGATGGCTGGCGAGACTCGTTATTATATGGTGTTTTAGATTATGAATGGGAAAGCAGTGCGATATAGATTTATTAAGCATACAACATAAATCTAATAAACGAGGGGGGATCCTATTGAAAAGAATTTTAATTGGTGGATTTATCATGTTAAGTGGATTATTAGTTACACTAAGCATTTTTATAGCAGGTGCTATACATGCAACTACAATAAGCTCCTGGTCAGGCGATTCTAAATTATGGTTTGCTATTTTTGGAGAAAAGCGATATGGGGATGAGTTCATTGATTCGTTATTTTTAGGATTCCCATTTGTTATAGGTGTATTATTAGGATTTATTATCTTAGCAAATGAATACTATAAAACTTTTAAAGATAAAAATTAACTGATTAGCATTGGAGAAAATACTATGAAACCAAAAATGAAAAGAAAAGATTTAATGAGCAAGATAGCTATCTCAAACGCCATTATGGATATTTTAAGTGATCATAATTTAACATCTGAAGATAATATCTTAAATAAAGCAGCAATTGTCTATCATTACTATTCTGAACTTGAAAGTGGGGGGCACGAAAGCTTATTTAGATGGTTTGGGCAAGATATTCAAGAGATAGGAATAGATCATTACTTGAATAAATTAATCGGAGTGCTTGAGAAAATAGGTGCTCATGATTATGCAGTTATTGAGAGAAAATATTTTAAAAAGATATGGGATTTGTACATTGCCTTAGAAAATGATGAAATTCATGAAGATGAGTTTTATGATGTCATTAAAAAAGCGACTGAAGAATATTACAAACTTAATGATGCGTTGAGAGAATTATTAGAAACCTATTTTGTTACGATACATACTGACTTAATTGAAGTCGTTGAAGATTGATCTTTCTTATTTACTAGAGGATACGTCGCATCAACTAAGATATAGGGCAACGGAACCTAAATTATATTGAAAAAAGGGCAGTGATCGATTATGATTCCTGCCTTTTAATATGTTTTTTATGATTTTGCTAAAGTAGACATGCCTCTATCTACACCCTACCAGAAACTGAATTATAAGTCTATTCAATTTTATTTATACGTGTGATAATAAGTTTGCGCAAATATTTAAAATGTTTTGAAGAACAGAAGGGACAGGGGGAAATGAAACAAAATATTTATGATAACAATACGTTTTTTTCGAAATATCAAGAAATACGAGCACGGGAAAATAATTATAATAATTTACTTGAGCAGCCAAACTTTTTTACACTTCTTCCAACACTTAAAAATAAAACAGTATTAGATATTGGCTGTGGTGTAGGAGATTTTGCAGCATATTGTATTAGCCAAGGAGCGAAAAATGTTACTGGCATTGATATTTCTTCAAACATGATTACAAAGGCAAAAAAGCATCATATTCATCAGGGTTTATATTTTGAACAGGTTGCATTTGAAGATATGGAAGTGCCGAATGGAACAATCGATTTTATTAGTAGTTCCTTAGCTTTTCACTATATAGCAGATTTTCAACTACTCATAAAGAACATTAGTACAGCATTATGTGAAGGTGGCATTTTATTATTTTCCCTAGAGCATCCAATTGTAACTGCTAATAAGGGGAAAGAGAGTTGGGTTACAAATGAAGAAGGGAATCTGCTTCATTTTGCAATAGACAACTATCAAAATGAAGGCTTGCGTACTCAAAATTGGCTAGTTGATAATGTTATAATGTATCATCGGACGTTGTCTACCATTCTAAATACGCTTATTGAAAATGGTTTACAAATCGAAAAAGTTATTGAGCCAATACCAACTGAAGAAGCATTATACAGTCTGCCTAGCTTAAGTAAAGAATTTCGTCGCCCTACCTTTTTAATTATAAGAGCCAAAAAAGGATATATAAATTCGTAAAAAAGGGTAAAGTTAATGAAAAGAACTATTCATATTGAACAAGTATCGTGAGGTGAACGCTAGTCATTTTGATTAGCAAATTACAAATGGAAAAACTCCAAACAATTTACGCACAAGCACATACAATGACCAGTAAAGGTAAGGCTGCGTCCTATATACCGGCATTAGCTGAAGCGGATTCTACTGCATTTTCAGTAAGTATGATATCAATGGATGATACTATTGAACTGGGAAATTGTTCAGAAACGTTTACGCTTCAAAGTGTTGTCAAAGTGCTGAGTTTCATGGTGGCGACGCATCATCATGGTATAGAGGAAATTATGCGTTATGTAGACGTTGAGCCAACAGGGGATTCCTTTAACTCCATTGTGCGCTTAGAAAGTAACAAGAACAAGCCTTTCAATCCGATGATCAATGCGGGTGCCATTACCATCGCATCGTTATTGCCAGGGCAAACAATGTTTGAAAAGGTAAAATCCGTAACATCCTTTCTTGAGGAAATTTTAAATAAACAAGTGACGATTAATAATGAAGTGTATCTATCAGAGTATCATTCAGCTGATTATAACCGCGCCATTGCATACATTTTACAGGCAAATGGATTCTTAAAATCCGACGTAGAAGTAGCGCTGCAAGTTTATTTACAGCTTTGTTCGATTTCAGTGAATACTTCTGACTTAGCGAAAATTGCACTGTATTTAGCGACAAATGGTCATAATAGTGAAGCTAAATGTAGTAAAAAAATTATCAATTTCGCTAAAGCGTTAATGATGACATGTGGCCTGTACAATTTTTCAGGGAAATTCGCTGCGTTCGTAGGCTTACCAGCAAAAAGTGGAGTATCCGGTGCCATAATTGCCGTTGTAAAAGACGGTGAAATTGAGCATTTAAAAGGGCCCATTGGGATTGGACTATTTGGACCGGCGATTGATGATGTTGGAAATAGCGTTGCTGGCATTGATTTTTTGGAGAAGTTGTCAAAGGAATATGATTTATTTTGTTTATAAAGGGAAGCCTGCTTGTGTCAACGAACCCCCACTGAGGTAAAGCATTTCAGTAGGGGCTTGAAAACGCCAGTTCAGGTCTTTCCGTCTAAGAGACGAGTGACGCTCTGAGTGACGATTTTCAAATCACTGTTTTCGGTCGGCACTTAATGTACCACTTGCACCACCCAAAGAAGAGCTGTACAAGCCCCGACAAGTCGAGTACACAAGGATGGTTGACGCACCCACTAGACCGTGCCTAAGCAACGGTTTTACGTGTTTTTCACTGGTGCTTGGATATTTTACGTGACAAAGCTTTTCTTGTCACAACCCCCTCTATCCAGTTATCAAGGAACAACGTATAGGATTATTTTAACAAAGAACAAATGTTTTGGCTAACGCCAACCGACATTCATCTCCACCTGAATCGTTGGGCTTTATCCGTAACACGAATCAGATGGAGTCTTCTGTCGGAGAAAGATAAAAACGAGCAGGATTTTTTAGTTGTTACAACTATATTTTTCAATCAAGTTTCCCGTTTTCCTTAAACTAGCCAACTTTTTCCGTAAATTAGCCATTAACCAATTAGTACTAGCCGTTGTTCAAGCGTTACTCGCCAAAATACATTGAAAACTAGCCGGCGTTTTTATCAGCATTAATATAGGAGCTTTTCCTATAGCCTCCTTTTCCCTATACTAGATTATTTAATCGCATTTTCTATTATAGGATTAGCGAATATGATATCGATTCAATTAGTTATTTCTTTGCGAAAACAAGATCAAAAAGGTTTTTTATTTGGTTTAATTTTGGCTATCCTGGAAGTGTGTTCATTCATACTACTTGTGAGCACTACTAAATTTGTAATTGCTATTACTTTAGCAGCTATCAGTATTGTAGGAGCAATTGTGCTTTTAATTAAATCGATCAACCGATAGTTATACAAACGATAGCCCACTCATGCAACTGAGCGGGCTATTTCATAAAAAAAATGGCTATGTTAAAGGTAAAGGTTGATTTACAACAAGAAAAAACACTTAAAACATATAACGATGTTTTAAGTGTTTTATTTTGCCCCAAAACTTCGATTTGGGAACGTTATTTAACTATGAGATGTATAAGCTATTATCACAAAATCAAACTACGATTTGGTGATTTTCGCCTGTAAAAAACAACATTAATCCCATCAATGAAAATAAGATACCAATATAAAAGGGCCAAGGGTTATCTTCTTTTTCCTTATCAAATGTAAAGTAGGTTAGTATACAAAAAATCAAAGTAATTATGGATAAACCGTATTGCGGGAAAAGGAATGCCAATATACTAAGAACAACCGCTATCATACCATACGGATTTTGGATTCGAATATACTTCATTTGTTCCTCAGTTAATTCCATATCTTCGTCTCCCCAAATATTAAATTTTTTCATTTTGTTAAGAAACTCAATTATTTTTTTAAAGATATTCATAATTCTCCTTTAAAATCAATAATAATTCTTTAAATATAGTACGAAATAACAAATATAATAGTTTCAAAATTTTAGGATTTTAATTTTAATAAAAGCGTCCAATCCCGTTCCATTGTAAATTGTTTTGGGTTATTGTAAAACAAACCTTCCCAAAACCTCATTTGGTAACATTACACAATAATGCTTAACTCACCTAAAAATGCAAACATAAAAAATTACGATTCATTAAATATCAACTTTCATCTTTAACAAAGCCTAAAAAATTAAGTTAATACCAATAAAATAAACAATCACAAACACCATAATAGACCAAATTAGTTTATTGACTACCGTTAATTGCGTAGCATTCCAACGTTCATCAGAAATTTGAAAGATGACATGGATTGGGTGTTCTCTCATTTCAGTAATGACGGAATTCGTATACCCTTTAAGCATAAAGTAAGTCGTAATAACTAAAAGGATTTGCGCCCAAAAAGGGAGCACGAAGTAAAGAAATAATGTAATACCAATCAGTCGTAAATAAGCCCATTTGTATGTTTTATTTCGAATAAAGGTTTTAACAATTAGTTCTGCCACTTCATCTTGAATGATTCGCTTCGTAAAGAAACGTGGTTTTTTGCCCGATTCTTTCGGTGCTTTCATACTCTGCAATTCCTTACTTAACGAAAATACGTTTCCGACTAAAGCATAATATTACGCACGGTCCACACGTAAAAGCTTTTCAAATGAATGAAGGTGGTACACATAGCGTTGAATGTATAGCGTGAGAAATAGGGCAATGAGAATGCAACTAATTATCATACCTAAAGGCGTAGGTACAACTAATAAAAACGCGGTCATGAATAACGGTATGAGAAGTTGTAAAATGGATTGAAACCATTCTCTAAAGTTTGTTCGAGCGAGTAATTGTTTCCATACATACGCAGTGAATCCTAACAAAAAGATGAATATAATTTCGAGTATTGTACGATCGTATAAATGAATAATGACAATATACAGTAAACCTAGAAAAAGTCCGTTCATTAAAATTTTCAAAGATAATGAATAAATAAGGCCTCCAGTTAATAACTTTCGACAATGAGCTTTTTGCTGAATGAGAAATAATTGGTCAGCAGACTCTAAATAACTTCGAATCGTTCCTGTTTGGAGGAGTAAAAAAAGCACATAAAGGAATACTTCAAAAGGTATCCATTCCAACAAACCAAATTGTTTTTGCATAATTGTTTCGCGATAGAGGTAATAGGAAAACAATGCCGTTGGAATAAAAAGATAAATCCATACCGTCCAATCCGCGATGCTTTTGAATATGGTGAGGTTAAATTGCCATTGTCTACCCAATCTTTTTCTAAAGAGTCCCATTATTTTTTCACCTCAAGCAATGCATAGAAAGCAGCAAGTAATGAATTGTCCTCACTCTGTACATCATCTTTTATTTCTTCTAATGTCCCTTGTTTTAAAATCGTTCCTTCATGCATTAATACGAAACGATCGCAAATTTTCTCCGCCGTATCAAGTGCATGCGTAGACATTAATATGCTCGCACCTTGCTGTTTCAGCTCATCTAATAATTGCAGTAAACGACGCATTGCCTGTGGGTCCAATCCCATAAACGGTTCATCTACTATATAGAAAGAATAAAGGGGAGTGAATGCTAAAATTAGCATGACCTTTTGTTGCATCCCTTTTGAAAATTTCATTGGGTATTCCGATAATTTCGTCGTGAGCTGAAATGTTTCGCATAGCTTATTTGCCCGTTGTTGTAACACGGAAGCATCTTGTTCAACCGAACGAATCAAAAAATCAATATGTTCCTGTAACGTAAAATACTCATACAATATCGGTCTTTCCGGTACATATCCATATGGAGGTAATTGCACCGTACCTTCTATATGAGGTAACGTCCCCATCATTGCTTGAATGGTCGTACTTTTCCCAGCGCCATTTGAACCAATTAACCCAACTAATTGTCCTGGTATCAGATCAAAATGAATATCGTGTAAAATAGTTTGATTTTGTTCGTAGCCACCTGATTGAATCGCAATATGTATCATTTAAATCAACCTCCTAATGTAAATACGAGTTAAATTAGGAGAAAGTTTCAATTAACCTGAAATATTAAGCCTTAAATTCCACCAAGCAATTTTCACAAATACAAACCTTCTTTTGACGATCCAGTGGTACCTGGTCGAAAATCTCTTTGGGAAAGCTTTTTGAATAACACCAGCATACTTCTGTTGAGGAATTGTCGGTCATCCCACATTTATTATCTTTTTTACAGAGTGGACAAAGTTTGGCTTGATTCATTTCTAAAGTCATAGGCAACCACCTTTTTTCAAATTTGACTCAATTATACCGTCACTCTTTTTAAAAATTCAACATCTACTAGAACGAACAAACAATCTTTTAGTAGAGGTGAATGGTTGTGGCGAAAAGTAAACGCGGAAAAGTATTAAATCGACTGCCTTCGAATGGGCGAGGTAATTGCCCTTTATGTACTCGGAAAAGAGTAAAGTTATTGTACACACATAAATTAGAGTCTAAAGAAACCGTGCAAGTGTGTAAATTTTGCCGAGATAAATAAACTATCCAAAAGTACATCGCTTTTCACAGCTGGTGTATTTTTTTATTATAAAGAAACTCAGTACTTGAACAACAATAATTTCCCCCAACGTTTAATTTGAACGTAACTGGGATATGGATAGGTTATAGTTTGAAGTAGGGAGTGGTTTTTTGTTACATTACACACGCAAAGGTTCCGGGAAGGTTCTTGTACTAATTCATGGTTTTCTTGGCGGTATTGCCATTTTCGATAAAATCATCGAACCTCTCACACAAACAATGGATATCATCACGATTGATTTGCCTGGACATGGTCAAAGTGAAGTAGGGGAAGACAAGGACTATACGATGCAGCGCTATGCGGAAGAAGTGGTAGAGGTACTTCTGAAAGAAAATGTTGAAAGTGCTTATTGGTTAGGTCATTCAATGGGCGGATATATTACTTTAGCAGCGTTGGAAAAAAAGCTATTTCCGATTGATAAAGCCATCTTACTTTATTCTTCTGATTCGGCAGATACACCAGAAGCGACTAAAAAAAGAACGGAGCAACAATATGAAATTCATAAATCGGGTGTCGGTTCGTTTGTAGATGGTATTATTGATCAATTTCTAGCACCTGATGCCAAAACAGATGATCTATTATTCGCGAAGGAAGTAGCATATGAATCAATGGAAGATGGCTTAGTTGCCGCGCTTGGTGCGATGATGACGCGTAAGGACCAGCGTGAACTGTTAGACACTATTGAAATTCCAATACTAATAATCGAGGGGGAGCAAGACAAAGCAGTCAAACCAATCAAGACGTCCAATCGGCATGTTCATAAAGTAACAACGAATACAGGTCATTTAGGCATGCTCGAAGATTCGAAAGCGGTTATTCAGGCGATCCGTGAATTTTTATAAACAGAGGGGGAAACGGATTAGCCGGATTCCCCTTTTTTCTAATCATTGAAACTGCTTTCTTAACAAATAGCAATACCAATCAAACTTATCATTCTTTTCAATATTAGACACTAATCCTAAAACAATCGCTGTGCGTGTCGTTTCACTTTGAAGTTCTTCAATTAATAGCTGAACTGATTCTTTTTCCAACTTATTAGATGAATAAGTAGATTCTTGCTGGAGACCATCAATAATTTCTTCAATAGGAACGGCTTGCTCGGTTGCATTCGGCGGATGAATGGGTTGTTTCAAAAATACAAGCTGGCTGTTTGTTGCTAAAATGGTTGTTTTCTCTACTAATGTTTGGGCTAATTTTTCAATGTCGATATACTGTTTATTTTCAAATAGCAATTGCGCATAGGATTGAACCATACCATTGATGACCACAACCAAATCATATTGCTTTCCTTCAATTTGTTCTCCAAACACATCAAACAGTAGCTTCGTTAAATTGGTATTGGCCATTGCGACAAAGAAATGGACTTTTTCGATTAATTTTTCACTAATGGTCGTTGATCTTTCGCGCATAAAGATTTCTGCAAATCCAGTGTATTGGGAAAGAATTGTAAAGGTTTTTACAAAATACACAAATAACTTATCCGATTGCTTCTCCGTTTCATTGACTGATTGGTCAACATCCATAATAATATTGCTCATAAAATGCTCTATGATAGCGATTATTAGTTCTTCTTTTGATTTAAAGGATAAATAAAAAGCACCTTTTGAAATACCACAATGCTCTGTAATTTGCTGAACAGATGTTGCTTCAATTCCTTTAGCCGCAAATAATTCAAGCGCAGCATCAATAATGATTTGTTTTTTTGTCATAAATTTTACATACCCCTTTGAATTGACAGTTGACCGTATAGTCATTATTATAAAATGGTAATGTTAGCAAGTCAAGAAAGGTAAGGTGGAACAGTGAACGGTTTAGTGAATTTCGTCATAAAGAATAAATTAGCGGTATGGTTACTGACATTAATCATCACGTTTTCAGGAATTTATTCTGCGACGCGTATGAAAATGGAGTCCATTCCGGATATTTCAATCCCATTCTTAATCGTAATGGGCGTTTATCCTGGAGCAACACCAGAACAGGTTATGGATGATGTTTCCGTACCATTTGAAAAAGCAATTGAAAGTTTAGAAGACGTAAAAGGTGTATATTCAACTTCTTCGTCAAACG
This sequence comes from Solibacillus sp. FSL K6-1523, assembly GCF_038005225.1. Classification (NCBI taxonomy): domain Bacteria; kingdom Bacillati; phylum Bacillota; class Bacilli; order Caryophanales; family Caryophanaceae; genus Solibacillus; species Solibacillus sp. FSL K6-1523. The sequence continues at coordinate 2,140,837 of NZ_JBBOSU010000001.1, read as the reverse complement.
TTTCTCAAGTTCAAGTAGAATATGAGTACGGCGTAGATATGGATGAAAAAAAGCGCCAGTTAGAGTCGGCGTTAGATAATATTACATTACCTAAAGACGTACAAAAGCCAACTGTTATGGCGATTAGTATGAATATGATGCCCGTTGTTGCTTTATCAATAAGTAGCACGGAAGAAGAAATTGTCGAGCTAACATCGACAGTGGAAGATATTATTCTACCAAAAATTAATAAAATTGACGGTGTAGCATCTGCATCGATTACAGGTCAACATATTGAAGAAGTTGCTTTCACATATGATGAAAAGAAAATGGCGGACCTTGGTTTAACAGAGGATTCCGTGAAGCAAATGGTTCAAGCAAGTGACTTAGCCATTTCGCTTGGTTTATATGAATTTAAAGATGGGGAACAAGCCGTTGCAATTGATGGTAAGTTCAAAACGATGGAAGACTTAAAAGAAATGCTCATTCCAGTTACACCATCTGCAGCAAATCCATCACCATTCGTGAAATTAGGGGATATTGCCGACATCAAAACGGTTGGTAAAGTTCAATCCGTTTCACGTACAAACGGTAAAGATGCGATTGCCATCCAAATCGTTAAAGGGCAAGATGCTAATACGGTAACGGTTGTTAATGCCGTGAAAGATTTAATGGCGGAAGAAGAAAAATTAATTAAAGGCTTAAAAGTCGATATTTCACTTGACCAAGGTCAGCCAATTGAAGATTCTGTTTTCACAATGATTGAGAAAGCAGTATTTGGTGGATTAATTGCCATCTTAATTATTTTATTATTCTTACGTGACTTTAAATCGACAATTATTTCGATTATTTCCATTCCAGTTTCAGTATTTATGGCATTACTATTATTAAACTGGTTAGGTATTACGTTAAATATTATGACGCTTGGTGCCATCACGGTCGCAATTGGTCGTGTAATTGATGACTCCATCGTTGTTGTCGAAAATATTTACCGACGCATGCACTTGAAAGATGAAAAGCTACAAGGACGTGCACTCATTCGTGAGGCAACACTAGAAATGTTCAAACCAATCTTCTCTTCAACATTAGTAACAGTGGCTGTATTCGCACCACTTATTTTTGTTGGAGGTATGGTGAGTGAACTGTTCTTACCATTTGCTTTAACAATGTCATTTGCATTAATTGCGTCATTAATCGTTGCAGTTACAATTGTTCCGGCACTTTCACACTTCTTATTCCGTAAGAAAATTTACGGGGAAAAAGCAGAAAGTCAACATAAAGAAGTTGGGAAACTGGCGGTTGCTTATCGTAATTTCCTAGAAAAATGTTTAAACCATAAATGGATTACTTCAATTGTTGCTGTGGCAATGCTTGTTGGTTCATTAATGCTAACACCATTAATCGGCTTTAGCTTCATGGGTTCACAAGAAGAGAAAATGATGTATTTAACATATTCACCAGGCACAGGTGAACTAATTGATAACACATTAGCGAATATTGAAGAAGTTGAAAAAGAATTATTAAAACGTGACGATGTTGATATTATTCAATTATCGGTAACAACAGAAGCTTCAACAGACCCGTCTGCTATGATGATGGGCGGCAGTGCTGGTAGTGGATTAATGTTCTTAATTTTTGATCCAGAAATGGAAGCAGCAAAATTCACAAAAGCGAAAAAAGAAGTAGAAGATTATATTTTCAACATCGGTCAATCTGGTGAATGGAAAACACAAAACTTCGGCATGGGTGGCATGTCTTCTAATGAAGTAAGCTACACGCTTTACAGTGAAGACTTAGATAAGCTACGTACAGCCGTTTCTCAAGTAGAGGGTGCTTTACAAGATATTAAAGGTTTAGAAGATATTAAATCGAATGCTTCGAACCCATATGTTGAGCATGTATTAAAAGTAGATCAGCAAGACGTTTTACAATATGGCTTAACAACAGCTCAAATTTTAATGGCGTTACAAGTGGATACATCAAAAGAAGTATTAACGACTGTTGAAAATAACGGTAAAGATATTAATGTAGTTGTTCAACGTGATGCCAAAGCAAGCGCGGCTTCGATTGATGAATTATTAAAAACACCTGTTCAAACAGCAATGGGTACTACAATGACGCTTGGTGAGTTAGTAAAAGTGGAAGAAGGCACAACGTTAACTTCTTTATCTCGTCAAAAAGGTGAATTCTTTGCGACAGTTTCAGGTACAATTACAGATAAAGATATTTCAAAAGCCACATCAGCTGCCGATGAAAAAATCGCAGACTTAGATTTACCAAAAGGCGTTACAACTGGTGTCGGTGGGGTTGCAGCAGATATGGCTCAAACATTTACACAACTTGGGTTAGCGATGGTAGCAGCAATTGCGATTGTTTACTTCATTTTAGTAGTAACATTCGGTGAAGGTTTAGCACCATTTGCGATTCTTTTCTCATTACCATTCGCGGTAATCGGTTCATGGGTTGGCTTATGGGCATCGGGTCAAACAATTTCGGTTTCTGTATTAATGGGTCTACTTATGTTAATCGGAATCGTCGTGACGAATGCGATTGTACTCGTCGACCGTATTATTCATATGGAACATGATGGTATGAATATGCGCGAGGCAATTTTAGAAGCTGGTGCAACGCGATTACGTCCAATTTTAATGACAGCAATCGCAACAATTGGGGCAATGGTCCCAATGGCATTTGGCGGTGCTGGTGGTGGTTTAATTTCACAAGATTTAGCGATTACCGTAATTGGCGGTTTATTATCATCAACATTATTAACGCTAATCGTCGTACCAATTGTGTATGAACTATTATCGAAAATGCTGAAGAAAAATCGGAAAGATGTGAGAGATAATTAATAGTTGAAAAACAGCCTGTGGAATTTTTTCGCAGGCTGTTTTTCTTTCTTTTTCACAAACTCTACGGAGCGTTTGTTGTTATGCGATTTAAGTTACATTATGATAGAAGCAGTAGGAGGGATTAACGTGGATAATGAAAAAATTGGTCATCTTATTTATCAATTGCGGAAAGAAAAAGGGTTAACTCAAAAACAACTAGCGGATGAAATGCATCTTTCTGACCGCACGATTTCAAAATGGGAGCGCGGTTATGGATGTCCTGATATTACGTTGCTACCGCAATTATCAGCCCTCCTAGAAGTACCGATTGAAGACTTATTAGATGGGGAAGTTACTATGAACGAAATGGTAGGAGGAAATATGAAAAAATCACTTTATTATGTATGCCCAAATTGTACAAACATTGGGCTTGCAACAGGAAACTTCACGGTATCATGCTGTGGTCGAAAACTTGAGCCACTTGAAGCAAAAAAAGCTACAAACGCTGAAAAATTAAGCGTTGAGATGATTGACAATGAATGGTTCGTTTCCAGCGAACACCCGATGACAAAGGAACATTATATTTCGTTTGTAGCCTTTGCAACAGGGGAACAAATCCAACTGATCAAACAATACCCTGAATGGGGTTTGAACGTAAGGCTGCCAAAGAAAAAATTGGGTCAAATGTTCTGGTACGATACGAAAGATGGGTTGTTTTATCAGTATGTAAGGTAAGATTTGTCTATTGAATATATGGTATACAACCTTTGATATTTGATGAACCGGAATAGACTGCTAATTGGCTTTACAATTAGTAGTCTATTTTTGTTGGGGGAAATCGACTTTTTAATTGGGCTTGTTAAACGAGATACACATTATTGTAGTTTTTTTAGGTTTGCCTTCATTAATAAAGAAATTTGTTGCTCATCTGTATTTGAAATCTGTTCAAGTTGATGAATAACTAACTCTTGTCTTTGCGATGAATGATTTTGACTTAACTTTGCTTTCCCCTCTATTTTGTTAATTTTTATTTTGAAACCTTGAACTCCTTTGTTCATACCAGCAAGAAATCCGGCATCTACATCTTGCAAATTGTATGAACTGTCAGGAGCTTCGTATTTTAGCACCATATCATGTAAAGAGCTCATTAACCTCCTGTTCCTCCTCTAATAGTTCGACTTCTCCCTATACATGAACGGTCACATAATTCCATTTATGTTTTTGCCTGATCCTTTAATTAAATCCATTTTAGTTGAAGAGTGTTGTTTAACATGTGTTCAACAAACGGGCCAGATTGATGAAGTAGTCTTAACTTTACTGAAAAATCTTTTGACACATTTGAAACATTATGTGTAAAATTTGATGCTTAGGATATTATAAAATGGACCACATTACTTTTATTATAAAAAACTCAATTCCTTGACACGGATATTCCCCTAACGGCATGTTCGCGTTGGGAGAAGTTAAACTATTGGAGGGAAAATTATGTCTACTAAAATTGAAATCATCTACACTTTAAATGCTGCTCGGGAGATTGTTTTTAAGGCATTCACCCAAGCAGAACATCTGCGAAATTGGTGGGGACCAAAAGGATGGGATTTTAACATTTCTACGTTCGAGTTCAGCCAGGATGGTGTTTTCCACTATAGCCAGAAATCCCCTGATGGCGATATCATGTGGGTCAAATTCATTTATGATGAAATTAGCACCCCGGAAAAGTTTATTTATACCCAATTCTTTTCCGATGAAGAAGGCAATCTCGTGCGTGCACCATTTGACAATACCTGGCCTCTGAAAATACGGAATACATTTACGTTCTTAGAACACGATGGCAAAACAACCCTTACGATGATTGAGACTCCTGTATCAGCAACCGAAGAGGAACTTAAAACCTTTGTAGAATCACAAGATATGGTTCAAGAAGGATTCTCAGGCACCTTCAATCAATTAGAAGATTATTTGTCAAAGGAATCAAATATGCAGAACTGATGTAAAGGAAATCACCGACTATCTATGAAGTGACACCCAAAACCACAAAACGTTGTTAACTCAACGTTTTGTGGTTTTTTGGTTGCCCATTGTTTATACGATATTTTATGCATTATTATACAAATCCACTTCCAACAACGGTTTGAATTTTTTTGGGGGAATGTTGTGTCATCAGTTTTGTTACATAAAAAGTGCATATTATTAGTAGAACCCCCTAAATATTCCGACCTCTCATCATGAATGATTTTCAAATTTTGAACATAGATTAAAAATTGAACACGGTTTAAAAAAGCGTTGCATTTTAATAAATAGACAGCTAAAATGGAAATTAATTCAGAATTTACAGAAAACAAATTCTAAACTCAAAGGAGGATTACTTATACATGAAAGCTAAATTCTTAACAAAAGAGCATGATATGTTTCGAGAAGCGCTTCACAAAATGCTCCAAAAAGAAGCGTATCCCTATTACGAAAAATGGGAAGAACAACGCGATATTCCACGCGACTTTTGGTTAAAGCTAGGGGAAAATGGTTTCTTACTTCCATGGGTGGATGAACAGTATGGGGGACTTGGGCTTGATTTTTCTTACTCTATGATTTTAACGGAAGAGTTAGAAAAGGTAGGCGTTGGTTTAGCAAGTGGCATTTGTTTGCACTCTGATATTGTAAGCCCTTACATCGCGGCGTATGGCACCGAGCAGCAAAAACAAAAGTGGCTGCCAAAGAGCGTTTCAGGGGAATTTATTTCCGCCATTGCTATGACAGAGCCAGGAGCTGGTTCCGACTTAGCCGGCATCAAAACGACCGCGCGTAAAGACGGGGATCACTATATTTTAAATGGGGAGAAAACATTCATTACAAACGGCATGCACGCAGATTACGTCGTTGTTGTTTGTAAAACAGATCCCCATGCACAACCCGCGCACCGAGGAATTAGTTTACTCATTGTGGAAAATGGCATAGCCGGCTTCAAACGAGGTAAAAAGTTAAATAAAATCGGCATGCATTCTGGTGATACAGCAGAGCTTATTTTTGAGGATGTAAAAGTACCTGTCGAAAATTTGCTTGGGGAAGAAGGAAAAGGCTTTTATTACTTAATGGAAAAACTGCAACAAGAGCGCCTTGTCGTAGCGCTCCAAGTTCAAGTGGAAGCGGAGGAAATGCTGAAACTAACAATTAATTATGTGAAAGAGCGTAAAGCTTTCGGTAGCCGAATTGCTGATTTCCAAAACACACAATTTAAACTTGCTGAAATGGCGACAGAAATTGACATCGGGAGAACGTATGTGAATACTTTGACCGAAAAACATATAAATGGCGAGGATATCGTAAAAGAAGTTTCGATGGCCAAGTGGTGGATTAGTGAAATGGCGAAACGAGTAGCAGCAGAATGCCTTCAACTCCATGGTGGCTATGGCTATATGGAGGAATACGAAATTGCCCGAAGATACCGCGACATTTCGGTGACGTCTATTTACGCTGGTACGACCGAAATTATGAAAGGCATTATCGCGAAGAAAATACTGTCGTAGGAGGTTGCAAATGAAACTCTCTGAGAAAAAGATCTTAAAGAAGAAAGAACAAATTTTATTATCTGCCATTACAATCGTGAATCGGAGAGGTTATGACGGTGCAACAATGGAAGAAATTGCGGCAGAAATGTTGATGACAAAAGGTTCATTATATTATTACTTTAAAAATAAAGGCGATCTCATGTACCAATGTCATAAACTTGTTCTCGCGCAAGCAACTGAGGAGCTTGAAGAAATTTTACTGGAAGAAGGCTCTGCGGAACATCTACTACGAAAAATGGTCGCCACGCATATTAACTATGCAGTAGATGAAAAAGAAACGTTCAACTTAATTATCGAGCCGAAACAAATGTTTAATCCAGAGCAAATTGAACCTGTGCTGAAATTACGAAAATATTATTCTAATTTATTTGATCAGGCTATTGAAAAAGGGGTCACTTCAGGGGAATTCCATGTGAAAGAGCCGATTATTGTCCGAATGATGATACTCGGTGCAATGAACTGGATTCAACAGTGGTATAACCCGACTGGCAGAATGACGAAGGAAGAGCTAAAACAGCAATTTGCAGCGTATATTATTAAACTATTGAAATAAAGGGGAGATTACTATGTTACTACCTGAATTATTCGGAAATTATGCGAAAAATCAACCAGACAAAGTGTTTACTTCTTATAACGGACGTGAGTGGACATATCGTGAGTTTTACGAAAAAGCGAAACGAATCGCAGCTTATTTTCAATCAAAATGCTATGAAAAGGAAGATATTATCGCGCTTTATTCATTAAACACGGATCTATTTTTAGTATGTTATTTCGGTTTACAATTGGGTGGATTTTCTGTAATGCCCGTTAATACAAAGCTCGCTGTACCTGAAGTGGAATATATTTTCAATCATTCAAAAGCCAAGTCACTTATTTACGATGTCCGAATTGAACATGTCATTAATGAAACGCAACATGTCTTCCATGAAAAACTCGCAATCGGCGGTGAAGATCAGCTTGGGAAAATTCTTACGGATGAAACCCTCCACTTTACACCTGTGCCATTAGGGGAACATGATACATCCGTCATTATGTACACATCTGGAACAACCGGGAAGCCTAAAGGAGTAATGCTGACGCACAGAAATATTATGGCGGCTGGGGAAATTTGGTCAGAAGTCATGGATATTACAGAAAATGACCGCATGCTTGTATCCACTCCATTATTTCACTGTGCAGCAGCGCATGTTTTCGTTGTCCCGGTTACGTATAAAGGCGGCACAATCATTATTGAAGAGGCATTTTCAACTGACAAAACACTAGCGCTTTTACAAAATGCCAAGCCGACGATGTTCTTCGGTGTTCCAGCGATGTATACAATTCTATTAAATTTACCACATATAAAAGAAATTGAGCTTCCAACATTGCGTTTATTCGGTTACGGTGCCGCACCAATGCCTTATGAAATATTGAAGAAATTGAAAGAAACCTTCCCAAACATTAAAGTACAAAATTTATATGGCCAAACGGAAAATTCACCTGCTGCTTCTTCACTCAAAGACCATCATGCGCTAAGCAAAATCGGCTCTGTTGGTGAACCTTTGCCACAAACGGAAGTACGAGTAGTCGATGAATATGGAAAGTCACTACCTATTGGACAGGTGGGGGAAATTGTTGTTAAGGGACCTCAAGTGATGAAAGGCTATTTAAAAAATGAGGAAGAAACAGCGCGCACAATTAAAGAAGGCTGGCTCTATTCAGGTGATTTAGGCCGCTTTGACGAGGACGGTCTACTGTATATTGTTGACCGTAAAAAAGACATGATTAATCGAGGCGGAGAAAATGTTTACCCCATTGAAGTAGAAGATGTACTTTATCAAATTCCTGAACTATTGGAAGCGGCAGTAGTCGGCGTCCCACATCCCGTATACGGAGAAGTGCCAAAAGCTTACGTCGTATTGAAGGAAGGGCAATCACTGACGGAGGACCAAGTGAAGAACTACTCGGCAACACAGCTCGCAAAATATAAAGTGCCAGTGGAAGTAGAATTTTTGAATGAATTGCCGAGAAACGCTTCCGGTAAAGTGATGAAGCATACATTGCGACCTAAAGAGGATGCAGGTGTGTGAGTTTAAGCTATAAAAAATTTCGTGAAGTCATTTTTGTTTTAGATGAAGGTATTGATAAAGGAATGGTTTTAGGAACAAATCAACCAATCGGCCCTTTAAAACTTGCGGATATGATTGGCTTGGATATGTTACTGTACGTTCAAGAAACGCTACTTAATGAAACCGGTAATTCAAAATATCGCATTTCTTTATTGCTGAAAAAACTAGTACGTGCAGGGCATTATCGATGGAAAACAGGACAGGGGTTTTATTGTTATAGTTAATATAAAGATGGATAATACAAAAAGCTTATTGGATAGTGCGTTGCTGTATCCGATAAGCTTTTTGCGTGGGTGATTATAAGCTGGTATTTGAAGGAAGGCAGTTTGCGCACATAAAAGATATAGACCAAGATATTCGACATCAATCTATTCTTAATCGTGTTTAGGATCGATTTCATTTTGAACTTTCTTTGTTAGTTTCTCAAAAACCAGCTGATAAGAATGGAGAATTAGATTTTCTATCAATTCATTAGATAAATCTGAATCAAAATAAATAGAATTCCAGTGCGTCTTATTCATATAATAACCAGGAATAATACCTGGATAGGTTTCTCGTAACTCTTCCGCACGCGCGGGATCGCATTTTAAAGTGATGATGGGCTTTCTTTCAACATCTCCACCCATCATTGCGAACATTTTTCCACCAACATGATAACGATCCGCTTGCCAGTCTACTTGGTAATCATGTGTCGTTCCAGGTAGTGTGAGACAAAAAGATTGAAGTTTAGATTTCTCCATTTAACAAACTCCTTTTATAATTCGAATATTGAAAATTCATCTGATTTGAGTTAAAACCGAATTTAATCCTACAATGTTACGCCGTTTTTTCCAACTCTTTCTTGTACTTTAAATACGTCGTCGTAAAAGCGATACCACAAATAATGATAAACCAAGGGCTGCCAAATCTTAAAAGGGCAAATGGTGTTTCAAATAAAAAAGCGAATATAAATGCGGTACCCTCTTTGTCCCAAAGCCCGGGAGTAAAATAGGCTGACTTTAGATTTGTGTATTGTAACGCGTTATTAAATAAACCCACCGTTAATATGATAAATAAAAATGTACAAGCACCATAATATTTAACCAAACGTTCCAAATAACATTTTTCTGAGGCATTATCTGAATATAATTCATCCAGACCATCTGTAGGTTTGAGCCAGTATTGTAATGAAGACCACCGTGAACCGCCTATATGCTTCCAACCAAAGTCCTCATGCAATAATGTATATTGCTGATACATATCTTTTGACTTGAACGATTGAAAATCAAGGCGAATTGCTTGCTCGAAATGATTGATTTTTTCGAAATTATATACGCCAAATGAACTGATTCTCCTGCATACCCATCCTTTTTGAATCATCTCATTTAACCATTTTTCTTCTTTTTGTTGATCAATAAACAATCTAAACTTCTTCATTTTACTCGACTCCTTCATAAAGTGAGAGAATATGATTTAAACGTTCTTTTTCAGTTTGTAAAATAGCGAGCCCATCGTTTGTAATACGATATACTTTTCTTCTTGGATCTTCTGAAGGGACAAGTACAATCCAATCGTATTTCAATAGATTTTCAATTGCGCCATATAATGTACCCGCAGCTATCCGAACTTGCCCCTCACTCATCACTTCAATTTTTTGCATAATTGCATAACCATGTAGTGGCTCTCTTAAAGCCAACAATATATAATGCATTGTTTCCGTTAAGGGAAGTAACTTATGTCTTTTCATTTAACTACCTTCCTTATTATTTAACTATTCAGTCAGACTATATAGTTGTATTATATATAGGTCAACTATACATTTCAACTGTATAGTGATTTTTCAAGGTAAATTTTGCATAGGTAAATATGCATTTATAGTGATAATATATTTGTGATCGTTTTCATTAATTTCTTTGGATAAAACCAAATTTTAAAAATGCGAATGGGTTGCATCAAGTGATAAATTATATTTTCTAAGTAAACGGGGGAATTGAAGTTGAAAAAAAGAGTGACTTTATGCATTTTTCTAATGCTAGTACTTGCCATCAGTATTTATTTTGTTGCTGATCAATATATAGTAGAAACAAAAAATCTCGATGGGGGCATGATGACTTCATATGAAAATTATGAAGAACGCCTTAATGGCAGCGATTTAGTCGTAATTGCAAAGTTAGTTAACGAGCCTCTAAATGTATTGACACCTTATGGAGGCGGTTTTCCAGACGGTCATCATGTAAGTAAAATAAAAATTTCGAATGTCATAAAAGGAAACAATGAACATGACCAAATGATAATCGATGTTAGGGAACCCTATTACACGATGGAAAAAGGGATATTACCTGGTAAATATGAAGTCTTTTATGGCGACTATACAAAAATGGAACAAGGTAATACATATTTGCTGTTTCTTGGTTGGACTGAGGAATGGGGACAATACGGAATTGCATCGGCACATGAAGGGAAATTTAATTTGGATGGGGAAGATCAAGTAGAACAAAAAATGATTCAGGGAAATGAGAAGTTGCAAAGGTTAAGAAATGATATTTTTAACCAGCAAGAGGTATCTGAATTTATAGAGTAAAGTGGGATTTTGAGGTTTGGCGAATGATTTTCCAAATGAGCTGTGAGCGTAATCGACATGGACAACTACCTGTAAATCATTATCTCGATGCGTCTCACAGCGCTGAATTTTATCGATAAACCTTTACTTTTATATTAAAATATAACAACTATAATTGACGGAGATAATGATGACAGCACACAATAAAAATATACAAAAGATGAGAAATTAAGTGTATTCGAAAACGATAATTTATTAAAGGTAAATTCCTCCTATTGTCGAAATAAGTACATGAAGAAAAAAAAAATTATGTAATTTCAATTAATACTAATGCTTAGCATGTAGTTTTTCTTTTCCATATTAAAGGGGAGGGGGTCTGTATATATTTAGGGAAAGGGCTAATGATGTTAGATGGACATTAGTTAATGCAATTACGGCTCTTAATACGGATTCTAGCAAATACGGCTTTTAAGACGAATTCCTAAAAGTACGCTTGATTAGCCGAATTTATAAGTTATAATTTACTATATGTACAATAGAAAAGGGGGGGGATTCGTGCGAAACGCGGTCTCTGTATTTATATTAGATGTGACAGATTCAAGTAAATTTAAAAATGGACTAGAATTAAGTGAATATCTTTCAAAATGGCAAAATGTTATAGCGAATACGAATGGTACAAGGAAAATAGCCGTTAAGCATCGAATGGGCGATGAAATTATCTGTCTCGTCGAAGGGTATCCAAGTGCACTAATGATTGCCAACTATATGATTTACAATTGGGAATATCAAGATCATATGCCTTATTTCGGTGTTTCTTGCGGATTGATTGAAGAAGAAATCGATCAAATCAATATTGAAACTTGGAACAATATTTTAGTTAAAAATGCAAGGTTGGCAAATGATAAAATGAAAGAAAATAAAAATCGTAAAAAGTTAATTGAAATTAACCCTTTAAATGACAATGAAAATAGTGAAATTGAATTAATGAATATTTTATTGCAATTTCAAGGTGCAGCAATCTTAGAGCAAACCGCGAAGCAAAGGGAAATTTTAGCTTTATTTAGCCTTCTGCGCTCACAAAAAACAATTGCCGCGCGGATTGGCAAATCTACTTCTACCATTTCAGGTCACTATACGGCTGGAAAAATAGATTTAATAATAGAATCTGCAGAATCACTTTATCACATACTTACTTTAAAAGAGCCACTATCAATAATGGGAAATAATCAAATAAATACAGTTCAAAAAATGTTTGAAGAAGAATTAAGAAGGAATATTACACTATTTCAATTTGGTCAGGAGTACTAAAATGTTAATATTACTATTTTTATTGGGACATTTAATAGCTGATTATCCATTACAATCTGATCGTTTAGTAAAGAAAAAGCAAAGTGGGGCTCTTGGTGTATTTCAACATGTCGGAATCCATTTTATAACGTATTTCGTGTTATTAATGATAGGTATTTATTTTGATTTGATTGAATTTAATGGCACCATTATTTTTTATCTATTTCTTATTTGCTTACTCCATTTACTAATAGATTTAATGAAAGAAAAGTTAAATGATCGAATAGTAAAAAGTAGCAATTTAACACCACACCAAATGTCAATGAGACTTACTTTATTGTATATTTTAGATCAATTCATCCATATTTTCAGTATTGTCGTATTCGCAATTCTACTATTTGACGATTATAGTAGTTTGCCAAACAAATTAGTAGAATTTGCAACAAACCGTGAGACGATTGTATTAAATTTTGAAACTAAGGTAATTAGCACGTTTATTATTTTGTTAATAAATACATATTTTTTTGGACATCTTATAGGTAAAATGTTAGCAGAATTTAGACCGGCGAATAAAATAATCGAAACTTCCATTGAGGGGAGCTTCACTTCTAGTAATACTAATTTGAGATATGAAGGGTTTAGTGAATCAAACATCGAAACGCAATTAAATAAATATGTAACCAAAGCGGAAGATGATGTGAAATTGAATAAAAAGATTTCATTTATTAGTGATTCGCCTCCAAAGGCTGGTTTATGGATTGGTATTTTAGAAAGAAACTTAATTTTGATCCTTTGCGTATCCAATCATTTGTCCAGCATTGGATTTTTAATTGCAATGAAAGCATTAACAAGGTTCAAACAATTTGATGATAAAAGTTTTTCTGAATACTATTTGATTGGTACGATGTTAAGCATCATATTAGGAATGACAGCTGGATTTGTAATGAAGTTTTTATGGGGATAATTAATTCCGATAAAATACATATCATTAAAAAAATGAGAAAGTAGTTATTAGAAGAAAGAAAAACCGGCAGAAAAAGAGCTGCCGGTTTAGGATGAATCAACTTAATTCATATTGTTTTCATTATTATTATTTGCAAATTGACCGGAAGCTCGATTTTTATTCGCTTCTGCTTGTTGAACCTGTTGTTTTATTTCGTTTACGTCCGTCTCACTTCCGAATTCTTCGTTCATTGAGTTCATTGCATTTTGGGTTGCAAATTGACCAGAAGCTTGATTTTTGTGCGCTTCTGCTTGTTGAACCTGTTGTTTTACTTCGTTAAAGTCTGTCTCACTTCCGAATTCTTCGTTCATTGGGTTCATTGCATTTTGGGTTGCAAATCGACCGGAAGCAAAATTTTTGTTTGCTTCTGCTTGTTGGATTTTTTGTTTAATTTCGTTAACGTATCGTTCGTTATTATTATTTTGCATGGATTTCACCTCCCGAATTTAGTCTGTTCAGAAGTATTTTTATTATCCTCATTTTTTTAAAATTTAATGAATTGATTACTTATCCACCAATACTTATCGAAATTCTAAAACGGATGAGGAACTTTTGTGAATGATTGTCCTGAGGTAAAAGGAAAGAAGTATACATTCTTTTAGGCGGTTTAGTTCGTTGTAATTGAATTATTTTGTGCAGCAAAAAAGCCGATTAAATTATTCCAATCAACTTCTATTTCTATTTTTATTCTTTTCTCCGTTTCAATACCAACACTGAAAATAGCGAAAATCATACCTAAGAAAAATAGTACTTGAACGAATCTGTCTGCTGTCCAATACCCTAAAAAATTCATGAAAACAAAGATGATAAATAAAATTATTGAAACAATTTGCGTATAGAAACGTAAATTATCAGACATTTATCCCTCCAATTTATTCAAATATAATTATGCTTTAAGGCTAACATGAAATGGGTGATTAGACATGATTGCCTTTAAGCTCAATTTTAATGAACTGCACACCAATTCCATATACAATTGAAATTGCTAATGATACAAAAATATTGAGCCAGGTCCGCCAATCCTTCCCATCCGTATTGCCGTACTACACATGGTAAAGATGACAAGGTTTATTACATTAACAGCAAGTTTAAATTTCCTGAATGGGAAGGGCGGTTCATGTCATAAAATATGATATATATCATTGGAGGTGTACCTAATTATGGATTATATTGTGCATTTACAAGATTTCAAACCATATAAGGTGAAATCAGTGAATTCGGTTGAAATAAAAGATGGATCTTACTTTCTTTATGATGAAAGGGGAGCTGTATTGCTTGCTGTCCCAAGAGACAAGGTTAAATGCATATTGAGTAAAAATATTGTTGGGAATTAAATGGTTGAAGTTTTGTTTTAAAATATGGTTCTATAGCCATTTTGATTGCTCCTTAAACGCACGGGCAGGTGACTTATTGGAGACAACCAATTGCATCGCTCCTTTCAAATTACTATCTATATATCATCAAAAGAAATTTAAATGTTTGAATATGGAACAGAGCATTTCTTGTATATATATTTCTCTAAATGAACTCGAGCAAATTCATACTCGACGTTGAACAGTTGTCGCACGCAATGAATCGTTTGAGAAGTACAATCCATAATTTCCAATTAATCCTGCATAAATGTAGGCATGCAAAGGTGGCACATAAAATTATTGACTTTAAACTCCTGATATTCACGGAATAGAGGAGGTATGTTAAATTGATCCCCAGTATGCAGCAAAGGTTGACATAGTTCATGGCAAAAATCCTGCCATTGTAATTGATTGCTAATGCGACTATCAATAAATATTACAGTCATATCGTTGTATAAAATCGCTTCACTGTTTTTTTCCCATAAGAAGACCCTTGATACCCATTACATTTGAAATCGTCTATAATATTTAGCTGCGTGGGGCTTACAGTTATCAAATAGAACGTACGCTCTTTTTAAGAGTACAATAAAACCCCACTGTTTGTTAGTGGGGTGAAAAAATTATACAATATTTACCGAACCATAAATACTTGATGTTTTCCAGCTCAATAAGTTTGAAGTATTTTTTTCATATGTCATAATTTCATCAAAAATCATTGAAGAGTGAGGAAATTTATGTTGAAAGTGAATGATATTTTGAAAATCCTGTTCTTCCATTGTCAAAAATAATAGCTCACTTCCATGACTATTTAATTTAGCAATCACATCTAAATAGTGGTTAGTAGTATGGATTTTTTCGACAGCTAAAGTTGGCATGATAATTATCCCTCCTTTAAAAAGAGTTGAATTAAGTTATTTAATTTGTCGCTTACAAACAATTTTGCATCCGCATAGTCTTTTAGATTATATAAATCTACGGATTTTTTAAATTCGTCAAAGAGACTAACCCTAATATTTTTTACAATATAACTTAGATTGCTTATACTGTCTAGAGTCCCTAGACCTACACTCGTATTTTCTAATTCGTACCCGTCTTTTTCAAGAGTAGTTTTTTCAAAAAAGACTTCCACCTGTTGATTAACCCATATAGTAAAGTCCTTTTTTAAACTAATTGCAAGAATTTGATCGTGGAAAGTATCATTGTTATTAACAATAACTTGCTGTATATTTTCACGTTGCGCTTGTACTAAAATTTCATAATCTTTTTCTGATAAAGTTCCTTTATCTTTTAACTCTTTATATTGTGCAATTTGGTCATTGAAATTTTGTTCTACTTCTTTTTCTATTCTATCTTTTTCTCTTAAATATATCGCAATACCTTGTGAGGAAAAGCTATCGATATTTCCTACGTTTGTAGCAGAATGTTGGGTAACTGCCAATGTCAGTTCTTGATAATCTTTATCGGAAAGCTCTTTATCTGTAGGTTTACTACCAAAACTTCTTTTTTCAACAAACCCTAATTCATCGAATGGTAATGAAAGTTGTTCAGATATATTTTGTAATTGCTTTTTCATTGCAGTAGCCGTGTCTCGTTGATTTTTATAATATTCCCAAAGTTTTTCTAAATTTAGTTCCTGGTGATAAATTACATTACAAATATTATCAAAATCGTTCCCGTCATATATTTTTCTTAACCCTCGTCCAATAGCTTGTGCGTAGGGACCAAGAGTACGGTATGGCCTAAATATAGATATAATCGAGATATTAGGATTATCATAACCTTCACCAAGCAATTGAATACTAACAATAACCTTAAAGTCACCCTTTGTGAATGCTGCGAGTCTTTCTTCATTTTGATTAGGTGATAATGATCTAGTACTCACATAAGTTGCTGAAAGCCCAGCTTCATTAAACCATTGACAAAGATTTTGAGCATGTTGATCGTTACATGCAACAGCTAGTATTTGATGATTTTGATTACTATTTTGCTGTTTTGTAATATATGCTTTTTTGGTAAAATTAATAACATCTTTTGAACTTTCTTCCGACATAGCAATACTGGCACTAACAGCATCACCGCCCAGTAAATGTTTAGCATCTGCTAAAGTTAGTACTTTTCCATCATTTCGAGTAAAGGTTACGTGATCTGGAATAGCCTCCTCCTTAATCACTTCTTTTAATAAACCATCATCTATTGCTTGACCAAGTGTATATTCGTAAATAGGGTCTAACTCATGATTAATTATGCTTAAATTATCACTTCTAAATGGTGTTGCAGTTAATTTAACCACCTTTGCGGTATTGAAATAATTAAGTGATTCCTGCCACATTTCTGCAGCTACATGATGCGCTTCATCAACAATAATTAAATCAAAGAAGTCACGAGGGAGCATATTTTTTAAATTTATTTCCTCTGAACTTCCAACGATTTTATGAACATTCGTTATAACTAAGTTAGCTCGTTCTAACAAGAACATGATAGCTTCTTTAACGCCTTCCTTTTCATGGTTAAACCCTTCATACTTATAAGATCTGGGCAATTTTGCGTAATCAAATATAACTTTCTGCTTTATCCAAAATGATTTTTCAGGGTTCTCAGCGGTATTTAAATTTTTATATACTGCGGATCGGACAATTTTACCAGGAGTAATAATTAGTACACGTTTACTTGATAACCCAAATGGAAGTAAAGCCATAACGCCAGATTTACCCGAACCAGTGGGCATCACAACAAGTGATTCTCTATATTTTGGGTTATCCTTAAATTCTTTATAGTGAGATACAACAGCTTGATAAGCCTCAATTTGAGCCGGATATAAGTTAGTGTTTCCAATAATATGTGCGTGAGAAGAATTAAACATAAAGATCACTCCTATTTTTAGAATAAATAACAAGTAAATATAACTTGAAAGTACAAATATTTTACATCTATACATGGAAAAGAAGGCATGCTATTGCACACCTAGGTTCTTCATTTTTATTTTATCCCTCATGCAAAGACTTCATTTCTTAAATAATTAAAGATATAATTATTTTAAAGGTTATTAATAAGGAGGGGCGTCCTTATGCATATACCCGGAAATGATTATCTTCTTGTTAGTTTAAATCACTCAGAAATTGATACGATAATATCTAATTTAGAAATAGGCTGGTTCGAATGGAACGAACAAGAAGCGGGTGTATTATTAGCTCAGTTTAAACATTTAAAATATTCCTTAATCCAAAAGCAAACTAATGTCCCTGATAACTCGGTATAACGTATCGACGGTTTCTTTTTGTACTGGATCTTCATTTGTATGAGCATTGCCGCTTCTAATCGTATTCTGTGCTCGTATTTCCTTTTCAAGTCTTCCAGGAATAATTGAATTAGCTATTAAGACATCCAAAGACTAAAGTATATAAGTATTTTTAGGTAGTTGATCAGTACCTAATCTATTTACAATCAATATTCTCAAAATATTTTCTAAAGTAATTCCACCAGTTGCGGCAGCGGCTAAATATAATCCAGACTTATATGTTTTTATAGATTCTCCTAATTCGTATTCGAAGCTAGGGGAGTTTATTTTGTAGACAATTTCTTCTAGTCCAAATACATTAAAACGATCCTTTTTCTCTTTAACAAATGTATCGTTATGAAGGTAAGCAAATTCACGACCTTTTATTTGGCCCATTTCAGTTAAATCTCCAGGATCTTCAGAAGCATTTCCTGGGCTTCCATCAAGGGTAGGTCCTTCAAAAACCATAAGGAATGGTAAAACTAACCAAAGGTGCGTCAGTTCTTCCTATTAGATTTAGCATTTTCTGATCCCGTTCTATTTCATTTAGGTCTTTTATTTTTTTATAATCACCAAAAGTTTTATACTGAGCATGAATAAATGATAATAACATCGTTTTTTCTTGATAAATATTGAATTTAATATAAGTGTCGTGGAAGATAACAACGCTATAACGAGCCTTCTCTATAAAAGGAAATACTTCCGGAAACTCTTCATATAATTCTGCAAATTTTTCTTTTACTGTTTGTTCATATGACTTCAAAAATTCGTGGAAGAAATTAGACGTTGCTTCTTCAAATAACTTAGAATCGGGTATATTAAAAACGTAATCATCTTCAAGTTGAATAGGTCTTCTCATTTATTCGTGTCCCTTCTACAAATTAAAGTAGATGCGATACTTTCTAGTTATAATCCCTTGCTGATCGACTATTAAAAAAGGCATGCAAACGCACACCTTACTTATTTCCGTTATACAGTTAAATGAGAAAACTAGATTGTAGCTTCCACATATGACTGGACAGAATTAATGATTTGTTCATTGTGCGCCAAGAGATCTATGGGGTGGATAAATTCAATGACTGTACGTTCTTTATCTGTTGCTGAGTCATTAAGTACAATATAATTACGATTTTTTTCAAAGTATACACGTACAATCCATTTACGAATACTATTATCAATAATGATATTAAAATAGCTTCTATTATCACGATAAAATACACGGTCTGGGGTTATTGTATCCTTAAGAATAACTTTGACGATCGAATATGTTTCAAGCTCTTCTGGAGTTGTAACAATGCCATCGTCCTTTGTTACTTCAACTGGTGGTAATAGTTCTTCTTCTGGATCAGGTAGCACAACACGTACTTTGTTATCGCCAGTTGATTTTAAAGCTGCATTTAATTTTTCGTTAACTTTTTCTGTAATCATTTGCTTCAAGCCTTTAGAAATTATTGGAGTAAATTTTTCTAAAGTCGTTTTGGTTTTTAAACCATCATAAATTTGATGCACAAGGAATTTCACAAAATCCTCATTGGGTGTGTCAAACTGTACAGATAAATAACTTTTAAGCGCATTTAAATATTTTAAATCAGAAGCATTACTTGAAATATTTTCAAGGTCAAATGATTCTTTACGGAATTTCGCAATTTCTTGAACGTGAATATCACGTAATTCCGAAATGTTAAATGTAAAGAATGGTGTAGTGTCCATTTTATTTGGCTCTTCTAAATCTGTAAAAAACTTGTATTCTATACCATTTGTGAGTATCCCAAATTTAGCTGTAGTAGTACCAAAATAACGGAATAACTGTGAATCATGCTTTGTTAGATTTTCTGTGATACTTTTACATTCAATTAAAATAACTGGTTCACCGTCATTTAAAATAGCGTAATCTACTTTTTCACCTTTTTTAATCCCGACATCGGCAATGAATTCAGGACTAAATTCTAAAGGATTAAATACATCATAGCCCAATATTTGAAAGAAAGGCATAACAATTGCAGTTTTTGTTGCTTCTTCTGTTTTAATTGATTCCTTCATAGAATCAATGCGGACTGATAAACTTTTCAGATGCTCAATAAATTTCTCCATGTAAAACCCTCCTAGTTTGCTATTTATTAACCTAGTTATATCTTCACGTGAAAATATAACTAGGTTAATAATAAAAAAACAAAAATATTTAATTTTTACAAATGTAGTATTTTGAAAGAAGATGTCATAATGGCATGCCCCATACGAAACGTTTCAGATTGTGCAAGACCAGCGCGCACATGAGTTTAATGGTCTTGCACAGATATTAATTCACAAGATTGTGAAGCAAGACGAGAAAAAATCAGTTCAATTAATGGATGAACTTGAAGTACTTGCTGCTCCGTTAATTGAATTTCTACACAACAATTTTAATCCGCACTGTCATATAGAGATTACTCAAGATTTCACCAGAGTGGTTGTGGATGTTATCGGCATCCCGAAAACTAATTAATGCGTTTATAACGTTTGATTTTATCAAGTCTTGAAATTTCAGAACCTAATGAACTAGAATTCATAAAGCTTAGGTACTCAGATTCAGAAACATCGTAGTAATGATAGATGGCGCCGTCGCTAAATTCAATTTCTAAGATATCATTTTCCCATCCAACACTACGCATACGACTTGAAGAGACAAATTGTCTATTCATTCTTAACACCTCTCTCTAATGTCAGTATTCGACATTAAGGGAAGGAAGCCTTTAATAAAATTCGGGAGGTTTTAGTATGAATCCATTAGTGGTCATTAGAATTATCTAGTTTTTCACATTTTTGTTTTATTAGATTCTTTTGCAAATGGGATTTTTGTGAAAAATATACTTTATGTATACTTCGACAAACTAATGAACTTTATGAATATAAAGAATTGCTTTAACCAACATTTTGTCAATATAGTGAAGGGAGCTAGCCAATTGGAACAACAATATAAATTTAAGGCATGGCAGCCAAATGAGGGGTATCAAACAATTGCTCCACGTAAAGCTCTTCTTCGCTGATAGGATTAGGAATTCTCCTTATTCCTTATAAATAATGTCCAGCTAAATATAGCCTATCCAAATTATTAATATGTAAAGCAGAGGGATGCCTTAAAGGTGTTCCTTTTTATACTTTCTATGCAACTAGCAACAAGAGGGTATTACAAAACAAACAAATGCCCTGGAGATGGTGGTTATGTTAGATGGCTAGAGTAAGAGGTCCAAATCGCGATAAAACATATGAACTTAATAAGGCAGCTAATGGTGACATCAAGATAACCGCAATTACTGAACAATTAGGCGTTGCAGAAGGCACGCACGGCTGGAAAAGTAAAGATAAGTAGGACAATTAGCTTGAGGAGAAATCAAATATAATGTTCTACAAAAGCTGCTCCTAATCTAAAAAGAACGAAAAGAAATCTACAACTGAATCTGTAAAATCACAATCAACTATAAAGTACGAACTCGTCTCCAGTGACGGTTTGAACAAAAAGTAGTTACTTTTTTGTATGTATTAAGTAAAGTATTGGAATGCCACAAAAGTTTATAAAAAGGATATGGATGCGACTACGTTTCCGCTCTGTCGAATGGCAGCCGATTGAATAAAAATGATAAGGTGCCAATAGAAATAAATCGCCTGAAAGCGGAACTGGCTAATAGTATTTTGTTGAGCGCCCGAGATGTGTTGCAGAAATAGATCGATTTTACATTTAATTCAAAGGGACGACCATTTGAAGATGATTATGGCAACTACATTGCGTATATGCATTCCTATGTAGCATTGAAGAACTCAAAAGAAGTAGGCGGTATTATTTTAACGGAGGTCAAAAGGGGAGAATGGCTTGTCCTACAAGCTAGCACACTCATGGGACTATAGGTTTAACGTTTCTTTATTAATGATTTCAATTTCTTAGATGTCACTGCTTAAAATACACTTTATATTGAATACCTACCAAGCATTTATTTTATTTTGGACCTCACTGGGACCCCACTTTATAATGTTTAATAACGTTTATTCGGATTTTTAACCCAATTATTATAAAACAACTAAATTCTTTATCGTCTCCATTCCACACCCACCCCAACATTATCCTAAAAAAACATTTCCCATCAAACCCTTACATACCAATAGATTTAGCGGTATAATACCCACTAGAGGTGAAAGTAATGTATATATCAGAAACAAAAGTAGACATCCGTTATGCGGAGACGGATCAGATGGGTGTCGTGTACCATGCCAATTATTTGATTTGGTGCGAGATTGGTCGCTCAAAAATTATCCAGGACCTTGGCTTTAACTATGCGGAGCTTGAGGCAGATGGTTATGTGTCACCGGTAATCGATTTTTCGATTCAATATAAAGCGGCAATACGGTACGGTCAAACAGCGACAGTTCGCACGTGGATTGAGGAACATACAAAACTGCGCTCAACATATGGCTATGAAATTTTGCATGAAGATGGGACGGTAGCAGCAACTGCGACATCTGTGCACATTCTTGTGAAAAAGGAAAATTTCCGTCCCGTTTCATTAAAGAAAATCAATCCTGAGTGGGATGCAAAATACGTAGAAATTGCACGTACTTAATTTAGACTCATAAGCAAACCCCCATTTCGCTCAACTCGGCGAAATGGGGGTTTACTTTATATGAAAGCTAGACTCAAATCGATTGCGCTACTTCATAAGTATCATCAATATATTTGGCAATCTTATTTTGATCCGCTGAAATATTCATCAATGTTGCACTTAACTCTTCAATTGTTGCTGTACTTTCTTGAATGATGGCAGCAAATTCATTTGTGCTCGTATGAATCGATTCACTGTTCGCCGATATGATTTGGACATCTTGTGTGAATTCAGCTAAGCTTTTTTGTAGTTTTTGCATTGTTTCATGTACATCCTGGAATGATTGATTAGATTGCTCAGCTGTTTGCACTTGCTTCGATATTTGGGTGAATCCATTGTCTAGTTTGATAAGTGCTGCTTCATTATATTGATTCACTTCACTTAAATTGCCATCGATTTTTCCAAGTGTTTGATCCGTTACACCCGCTAGCTTGCGGATTTCCTCTGCTACAACAGCAAAACCTTTTCCATGTTCTCCAGCTCTTGCTGCCTCGATGGATGCGTTTAACGCGAGTAAATTCGTTTGCTCCGTAATTTGTCGTATCGCACCTGCGAACGTATTTGTTTCACTTATTTTCTTGGAAAGTTCTTGGAAAGTTTGATTCAACTCTTCAAAGAACACTGTAAATTGAATGATTTCATCCTTCATTGTTTCCATTACTCCAGAACCATTTGTCGCATTTTTTTCTGCCAACTCTGCTTGATTCACAATGTTATTTAGGTGATTCACCATTTCTCTAACAGCATTCGTTGTATTTTCTGTATTGTTCACGATGTCGCTGACGTGATTCGACTGACGTTGCGAACCGATACTTACTTCTTCAACGGCTATTAACATATCTTGCTGGGCATTATTTGAAGCAGCTGTATTTGTACGGATTTGTTCTAAATTTGATGAGATAACCGACACAGAGGATTCGAGCTTTTGCATTAATTTCTCTTCCTCTAATGCTTTTTGCGTCCCGATTTCCATTAATTCCTCTACATTTGTAAATAGCTTTGTACTTTGTCTAACTTGTAAGAAAATACCTAAAGCGATGATTGTTTGGATCAAAAATACATTGGCCATTTCGTCTCCAATAATACCACTCTCATCAAACATGACATTCACACTCATCACAATGAGCGACCAAATGTAACCGAAAATGAAAACAGCTTGACTATTATGTAAACCACCTAAAATTAATATAAAGAGCGCTAATATAATTGTGGATACATTAACTACGTCAGATACACTTGTAGCGATTGTCGTGGCGGCTCCTGCCAGAACAATAATATAAGGGAAAATTAGATTCATCGTTGCATTTTTTTTCGTTAATGCAAACACGACTAATGAAATAACTAATGGTAAACCGAGTGAAATAATGACGACAAAAGGTTCACCCAATGCAATTTGTGCAATCACACCAAGTGATCCCGCAATCCCATATGCTAGCATTAAGGTAAAGTTTTTTTTCTGTAAATCTAACAACTTCAATTCTTGTATATTCAATTTTTCTCTTCCTCGCTCCTGTCTATTTTTGGACAACAATAAATATTCTAACATTATATGATTATAACATTGGAATATTTTTCGTCTATTACAATATTTTTAGCTTTCAATTTAATTAGAGGTGACAGTTTTTCCGCATTCATTTACTACTGACTTTTACCCGCACTTGTTACTTTCTAACCGCGTGAAATCTTGGTATAATGGGAGCTATGACTATTTAAGATGATTCAGCACCAAGCTGAATCATCTTAAATCCCCCGGCGGATGTCACAGATTTTAAGAGGAGCTTTTCGAGCGAGCTCGAAAAAATCTGGACACAATTACGCCGAGGCGTAATTGATTGAGAGGAGAGTGTTCATGGTTCAGAAAACAATGACATATGAGCAAACGCGCTGTCACATTTTATTGACGAATACCGCGCGTGAAGCGTTGAAGCAGCATGTTCCAGATGAACACGCCTTTTTTAATTTCCAACAATATTTCATCGTTCATATTGAGAAGGTTTCAGTGGAAGATGAGCAAATGAATATCACACTTTATTTTGATAATGAAAAAAATAAAACGTTAAAGCAAAAATTTAATGAACGTGTCGTCATTATGGATTGTGTATTTGATCCGAAAAATGGACTCCTAGCAAAAAGCTTCCGAACGCGAGGCAAAGGGACTCCAGTCGCAACAAATCGACGTCAAGCGATGCAAATTCATTTTGTGCCATCACGCATTAGCGGACATACATATAAAGAAAACTTTACGCAAATGCTTGCTGCTTTGCCCATTGCTCAGGAGCGATTTGACTATGTCAATAAACGGATTTCGAGTTGGGAAGGGTATTTAAAAGTACAAAATAAAAACGCCGACATTGAAGATATTCATGCGCGTTTTTCGACCGTTACGTATAATGCCGCTTTTTCACATATGACGATGCGCCTTGCCAATGTGGAGAAAAAGCAGTGGCAGCAAATAAAAGGACTGAGTGCGCGCCTACGTGGCTATGTGCAGGAAATTGGCGAAGTAGTAAAAGTGAACCGCGCAGAGCAATCGGTTGAAATTGAATTAAAACCGTTTAACGCGCAATTAGCACGAAAAAACGAACTTCATTTTCAATCAGAGGATGTTTCATTTTCTAATGCCTCCACAAAATCTCAGCTTAAACGTCTATTAAAGGGCTTTGAGCGATTAAAAGAAGGCTTAGCGGCCAATGCCAATCTCGAAACAATTTTATTTGAAGACAAGCCTGTTCTAGCTGAGCATAACAAAGCGGTCGAGCTCGAATTTCATAATCGTTTAAATGAATTCCAACAAGCCGCTGTTGCAGGAGCGATGAGTGCGGAAGATTTGTACGTCATCCAAGGCCCGCCCGGAACCGGTAAAACGACGGTTATTTCAGAAATTTGCTATCAAAATGCGAAGGCCGGATTGAAAACGCTCGTTGCCTCCCAATCGAACTTAGCCGTAGATAATGCGCTCAGCCGTTTACTTTCGAATCAGGACATCCGCATTTTACGCTACGGTCGCACGGAAAGTATTGAAGAGGAAGGCAAGAAATTCATCGAAGAAAATGTCGCATCTTACTGGCAAAAACAAACGTTTGAAGCGATTTCAGATGAAATTTCTTTGCATGCACAAAAAGAGCAATTATTAACGGAAAACATACAAGCAATTGAAGAAGATATTACTACGTTACAACAAAAACAGTTGGAACTTCAGCAGCAGATTGATCAAAAGCAAGCCGCCGAAGCTGAACTTCATCTATTAGCAGAAAAAATATCAGCATTAAAAAAGGAGTTAACCGTTTGCAATAAAGCACTCGATGAAACGGAGCGCACATTAGAGAAATTACAGCAAACGCATACACCGCTTAACGAGATTGTCCAAGGCTTCATTACACAGCTTGAACAAGGTGAAACGACTAACGCCTTACAAGAAAAATTACAGCAGCTACAAAAGGACAAAAAAACCGCTACCGAAAAGATTCATTTTTCTCAGCAAAGTCGTCAACTCCAACAGCTTGAAGCAAAACAACAGCAGCTCGCACAAGCAATAGAACGCGAGCAGGAAACATCCAATTATGAGTCATTAATTGATACAATTGCCGCTTTGAAAAAGGTTGTTCAAATTGAAGAGTTTATGGAGCAGTACAATATTCGTCGTAATTATGCGATGGATCGTTTGTTGACGGCACTCGAGCGACTTCAACCTGAAATGGAACAGTATAAACCGATTAAAGAAGTATACGAGCGAATTGAAAAAGCGATTAAATATAGCGAAACGGCACTTGGGATTCATGTGACACCTGCTGATTTACCGATGAATCATACGTATTCATTAGCAGAAGTAAGTGAGTTTTTAACGAAGCTGAGCACGGCTTTTCGGGACAAAAAGGTGAATGCAACTAACGGAACACGCTCGATTCAGGGGCTTCATTTACGTAAGCAATACCTCGATCAGCTCAATGGAAAATTTATGGACGGCATTCGTGAAACAGTACTCATTTTTGAAAAGCTAAAAGAAGAAATCATTACCCAGTTCAAAGAGCAAAATAGTGAAAAAGCTCAAAAATCACAGGGATTACAACAGGAGCTCGAAAAAATCTCGCTACAAATGACGACGATTCAAGACGCGATCCCTACTGATTTTATTCCTGCTGTATCAATTGATGAGTTAGAAGAACAGCTTTCACATAACGAGTTAGAACAAGTGAAAATCGAAACGCAAATCGGCAATCGTGAAAAGCTTGAAACACAACATGTGAAAAAGTTTGAAGAACTTCAAGTGCTGACAGAGCAATTATCGCTTGGCAATGAAACACTCGAACAACAAACCGGAAAATTCAAAGAAATTAATGTACAAGGAGTTCAGCTTGAAAAACGACGCGCGGAACTGGAACAATTAACACGGTCAAACCCTGAACAAGCGCTTGCACAAACGGAAGAAGCATTGAACACATGCAATGAAGAAATTGTTGGCTTACGCTTAAAAATCGACATGCTACCGGTTACGCAACAGCTGCAAACAGAGTGGCATAGCTTATTAGGACAGGCAAACAGTCATGACTTAGAAGAAATCCGTAAGCTATATGTAAAACATGCCAATGTGATCGGCACAACATGCGTTGCTTCTGCCAACAAAGAATTTATGGACAATTATCCGACGTTTGATGTCGTAATCATTGACGAAGTTTCCAAAGCGACACCACCCGAGCTTCTTTTACCGATGCTGAAAGGCGCGAAAGTCATCTTAGTAGGGGATCATCATCAGTTGCCACCACTTGTAGGCGACGAAACATTTGAAGAAACGTTAGAGCAAGTGGTGAAGGAAAGTACGACATTTGAAGAGAAACGTGAGCTTGAAAAATTACTGGAAGAGTCCTTATTCGAGCGTTTGTATAAAAACCTTCCGAAGCAAAATAAAACGATGCTCGCGATTCAATACCGCATGCATGAAAATATTATGGCGACCATTGCACCGTTTTATAAAAATGAAAATGAAACATTGCAATGTGGGTTAGAAGATTCCGATCAATTACGGGATCATTATTTAGAAACCGATTTAGTGAAGCGTGAAAACCATTTAATGTGGCTTGATGTTCCAAATGACAAGCAGCATTTCGAGGAACGTATGAAAGAAGGTTCCAGCTTATTTAATGCTAGTGAACTTGAGCAAATAAAACAGCAGCTTATTGCAATGAACGAAGCAACTGCAAACGCCAAGCAACAAGGACTTATTGCCGAAGATGCATTGAAATCCGTCGGTGTTATTTCTTTCTATGCGGAGCAAGTGAAGCGCATTAATCGTTTAATTGAACAAGAAATTTCCGTTCCGCATCTGCATATTCGTACAGGTTCTGTCGATAAATTCCAAGGGATGGAGATGGATGTCATCATCGTCAGCATGGTGCGTAATCATGCAAATGAGCGCGGGGATATTGGCTTTGCGAAAGATTACCGCCGTTTAAATGTCGCCTTATCTCGTGCCCGTGAGCTGCTTATGCTGATTGGAAGTGCCACAATGTTTACAAAACGTCCGAAGCAGGAAAAAACAAAGGCAATGTACGGACAGTTACTTGAAACCGTGAAGCAGCAGGATGGCTACCACTTAATTAAATCGTAAGAAAGGAGCAAAACAATGGATTTACATGCATTTCAAGAAAAATTAGCAAAAGAGCTGCTGCAAAATCCGAACATTGAAATAAAAAAACAACTGCAGTATTCCATACCCGTTCATACATTGGAAGTGAGTTATCATCCCGTTGTCCGCAATGCGATGGATATTTTAATGAAAATGATGCTGCTTTCCTTTCAAAAAGCGAAACTACAAAGCCCTGCGATTTTAGCGGATATTTTATTAGTAGAGCCGCTTTTTATTCACGATTTAACGAATAAAATGATGCATCTTCATATGATTGAAAAAGACGAGCATTACACATTGACGACGAAAGGGCTTGCGCAGCTACAGGCGGGGATTTTTGAAGAAGAATTGCCGCTTGTGTCGCGTCACTTACAATATAGCGCGTTGCACAAGGACGTATTACAAGGGGATATTGAGGCATTATTAGATATCGAACAGTTTCCTGACAGCTTCCCGTATATGGAGTCCGAGGAAATCGGGGCACTTGATGAAGCGATGTTAATCGAGCATTTGCAGACACTCGAACAAGAAAACGAACTTGCAGAAGATGAAGTGCAAACATTTATTACGTCCATCCATGCAACGGAATCCATTCAAATTAATGATGTGCCCGTGCTGTGCTTTGTCCTTTACGATCAAAAGGAAGAGCGGCATGAAGTACGGGTTTATAACACGTTGACGAATGAATGGGATGTAGAAGTGGCTTCGGTTGTTTTTATGCATGAGAAGGAAACCTGGTAAAAGAGTTAAATGAATCTAACAAAAGGACTTGCATAAATGATAATCAATCATACTTGCAAGTCCTTTATTTGATGGCTATTTCAAAATTACATCATATTTCGAGTTTTGTTCGTCTATTTTGGACTTTATGCGTCTATTTTGAGTTTTGTCCGTCTATTTTAGAATTTATGCGTTTATTTCAAGTTTTGTCCGTCTATTAGCGAATTTACCCGTTTAAATATCATCTTTATATTTTTTTACAATAGAGAAAGTTAATCGAATCGCATAATAAACACCATAAATCATAGCTAATAATATAAGGAAAATTATTATTTGACCTATCCATGCTCCCATCACTTGTCCCACCTTATTTACGTCTTAAATTGATGATCTTTTCATTAATGACTGAATAATCAGTTCTATAAATAGTGTAGCACATTTATAATTATAGGTGCGAGATGAATATGGTTCAAAAAAGATTGACTGTTTCCACAGATGATACGTTGATGTTTATAAGGAAACTCAAGGTAAATATTGCACAAAAATTACTCCAAAATATAGGTTTGATAACCGATATAAGTATTAATTCAGAAAATTATATATGTGAAGAGGGGAATCATTACATGAATATTAGTACCGCTGCATCTTATCAAACAAAAGCTTTCTATGCGAAAAACACCGCCAAGATGGACACTGGGGGAAGGGCATTTAATATCCCCCAAACGATAGCGACTACACAAAAAGACTCATCTACTGTTTATGAAGAACTTTCTAGTAAATACGATGTTCGAAGTGCTACTTTTGAAGAAATTGTTGAAATATCCAATGCATTATTTGAGGCAGGAGAAATATCTTCCAAAGAACATATGCTTATGACATTTGATTTCGAGCGTGCTACTAACCATTTAAAACAAAATGTACCAGGTGTTCCATCTAGTTTTAATATGTGTGAAACACCTGCTGATAGGAATGGGCGCAGAGATTGGATTGCTGAGTTTGGGGCAAGAGCATCAAAAAATTTTAAGTTTGGCAATTTAATCGGTTATCAAAGTAATATGAAAGCTGTTAATATATTGCAAAGACTCAGCACAAAAGTAAAATAGGGACCTCGTAAAATAATACATTTTTAAGGGTGGAACAGGCAGCCGCCACACCAATACTAATCATTGGTCTTATAAGAGATGCAGATTGTCACCTGCCAAATAACTTATCATTCGTGTAACACCTACATCTGCAATTAAGTATGGGGTTACCAAACTTGATTATGAGTATTCGTCGTAAATCAACTTTACGACCTTAGGAGAGAATGCACTTGTTAAAGAATAGATATATTAGCATAGTTTTTGTTATATTGATTGCGAGTGCAGTCTTTCTATTATATACACTAAAGATTGGCCAATCCGGCGGTTCTATACATAAACCAGTAGAACAGGCTACATCAATAAGCAAAGAGCAAACCGGTGAAAAGAAAACATTATCCATGATGGAAGCTGTGCTCCTTGGATATGAAGAGGCGAAGAAGTATACAGAAGAAGAACCCTTGCTTATCCATTTGACAAGTACAGATGATACGACTAGTTCGCAAGGAAAAAATGAAGGTGCGGACGGTAAAAGAATTGCGTGGAATGTTCTATTTGGGAGTAAAAAGGGGAATATTCATATTAACCTATATATCAATGATGGAAAAGTCGATGCCTGGATGAGCGAGGACGATAACAATTTGCTTCAGAAGGGACAATATGCTGTTTCTGACATTAAAATTGATTCTCCCGAGGCAATTAAAAAAGCGATTGAAGTATTGGATATACAGCCAGAGGATCCTAAAGTAGAGGATGACTGGATTAAGGGGTATCATTTTAGTATTTCTGGATTTCTTACTGACCCAAACTCCTCTGAACGACGTTATTTGCTTAGAATCATGGGGATTTCACCGAATTCTCCTAACAGCGAGAATGACAGCTTAAGGATGACCGTATTTTTTGATGTCAAAACAGGCGAAATGGTGAATGCTTCTGAGATGACTGGTTACGACAAGGATGATCGTACAGACTGGAAGGAAGTAGAGCTTGAAAAGATGCCAAGCAATAAGTGATTGTTGGAAGGAACGATGGAAAATAACTTAAGAGAAGAGCGATTAGTGTCAGGATTTTGGCGATTTACAATGTTCTGGTAACACATTTTTAAGAATTATTGCAAAATTCCCAAATCCATGTTACGATGGTTAACAATTCAATAAGACTTATCAAGAGAAGCGGAGGGGAATGGCCCGATGAAGCTTCAGCAACCTCTAATTTAGATTAGAAAGGTGCTACTTCCAGCAAGGGATTTTCCCTTGAAAGATAAGAGCGAACTTAGAGTCCCTCATTCTTTTTCTGGAATGAGGGATTTTTGATTTTAATAAAGAAAAATTGGGGGAACGAGCATGCCTATTAACATTCAAAAACAATTACCAGCTGGGGAATTACTGCGACAAGAGAAAATTTTCGTAATGGAAGAAGACCGCGCGAAAACACAGCAAATTCGTCCGTTAAATATTTTAGTGTTTAATTTAATGCCGGAAAAGGAAAAAACGGAGCTACAACTTTTACGCTTACTTGGCAATACACCATTACAAGTGAACGTGACATTTTTAAACACAGCTACATACGAATCCAAAAATGTCTCGAAGTCACATTTAGACACGTTTTATCAAACATTTGATGAAATTAAACATCGCCGCTATGACGGACTCATTATTACTGGGGCTCCTGTTGAAAAGATGGAATTTGAAGAGGTTGGTTATTGGCAAGAGATTCAGGAAGTGATGGATTGGGCGGATAAAAATGTCACGTCGATTATGCATATATGTTGGGGAGCACAAGCGGCATTATACCATCGCTTCGGCATAGGGAAATTTGAATTACCGAAAAAATGCTCGGGTATTTATTCACATGTTATAACGGATTTAACCGTAGATTTAGTGCGCGGCTTCAGTGATCATTATGTCGCACCACATTCACGTCATACCTCGGTTTCGATTGAGGAAGTCCGCGCCCATCCAGAATTGCGTTTGTTGAGTTATTCAGATGATGCTGGGGTATTTATCGTCCAATCAAAAAATAATAAGCATATTATGATTACCGGTCATTTAGAATACGATGCAACAACACTATCGGATGAATATTTCCGTGATTTGGAGAAGGACCCGGAACAAACAGAAATTCCGGTCAATTACTTCCCAAATAATGATCCACAAAAAGAACCAAAAAATACTTGGCGTGCACATTCACATTTACTATTTTATAACTGGTTGAACTATTATGTGTACCAAGAAACACCATATGAATGGCATTTTGTTGAAGATGCATTAGAATATCATATTTAAAACGAATCTAGCTCCTATCACTAAAATTGACGATAGGAGCTGATTTAATTCATTCATATCTTACTTCAACGCCACCCATGTGCGATCACGTTCCATTTGAAGGTGAACAGGGGTATTGAAAAAGGCGCTTAACTGCTGCTCGGTTAACAAGGCTTGCCGATTTCCTTGATCGTACGCCTGACCATCCTTCATAAGCAAAACGTGAGAAAAACAAGGTAATATTTCTTCTACATGATGCGTTACATAAATAAGTGTCGGTCCACCTGGTTGCTGTGAAATTTTTTCAATCGTTTGCAGCAAATTTTCTCGTTCAATCAAATCTAAACCACCACAAGGTTCATCCAAAATTAATATTTCCGGATTGGCCATTATCGCCCGCGCAATTTGAACGCGCTGTCTTTCCCCTTGAGATAGATGTTCAAACGTTTTATTCGCTAAATGGGCACAATTAAAATGCGTCATTATTTCTACCGCTTTCTTTATATCGGCATCAGTTACTTCTTCAAATAAGCGCAACGCTCCAAACATCCCACTCAGTACAATTTCAACCGCATTGTCCTGCAGATTAAAGTTGTCAATCATCGCATTACTTACCCATCCGATTCGCATTCGAAGCTTTGGAATATACGTTTTACCATACGTTTCTCCCAGCACTTGCACCGTTCCCGCATTTGGCCAAATATAGCCGTTAATCACCTTTAATAAAGTTGTTTTCCCCGAACCATTTAAGCCTAAAATCGCCCAATGCTGATCTCTTTCAACGTGCCAACTGAAATCTTTCAGTATGACTTTTTCATTGCGGTAAAGATGAATATTTTCGATATGTATCATTTAAAACACCTCCACTTCTAATTATGCAATATTTTATAAAATTCAGAAAGTACATGCGGAGATTTTTAATAAAAAAGGCAATACCTCTCAATTGAATAGCATTTCATTACAAACTCAGTAGAATATTCTATATAATAAAAAATCCTCTCAAAACGTTGTTAATCCAGCATTTTAGACGTTTTTTTATCGCCTCCTTTGAAAAAGTTAAGCAAAAAGAATGAATATTCCTTTCAATTTAAATAAAAAACGTTATACTTAAAATCGGTATGAAGCAAGTTAATACATAGGTAGGGATTCTTTTATGATTCAATTAAAAACAGTAAGTAAAAAATTTAATAATGAAATGGCCATTCTTGACGTATCGATATCCATTCAAAAAGGGGCTATTTATGGATTGATTGGTCCAAGTGGAGCGGGGAAATCCACATTGCTACGTATGATGAATTTGTTAGAACGTCCAACTGCTGGAGAAGTGTTTATAGAGGGACAAAACTTGACGAATTTATCGAATGGAAGGCTACGTGAGGCACGGAAATCGATTGGGATGATTTTTCAGCAGTTCAATCTTGTTGCGAATAAAACCGTCTTTCAAAATATCGAAATTGCCTTAGAACTCGCTAATTTTCCAAAAAGCGAACGTAAGGCTAGGGTAGGGGAATGCTTACAATTTGTCGGGTTGGAAGCGATGCATCAAAAATATCCTGCACAACTAAGCGGTGGGCAAAAACAGCGTGTTGCTATTGCTCGTGCCATTGCGAACAATCCAACGATTTTATTATGCGATGAGCCGACCTCATCACTGGATCCTTCTACAACGAATGAGATTTTATCCGTTTTACAGTCGATCAATGAGGCGCTAGGCGTGACCATTGTAATTGTTAGTCATGAAATGGATGTTATTAAAAGCATTTGTACCTGTGTAAGCGTCCTCTCACAAGGGCAAATTTATGAGACACTCGACATTAAGCCGATAGGTATTCATGCGATTGAAGCACATCCGCAGTCATTTGTAGACGCTTTACGAATGGGGGCGAATAACTAGATGCCAGATGTACTCATTCAGTATCAAGCAGAAATTGTACAAGCCATTTTAGAAACATTCATAATGGTTGGTGCTTCTATACTAGCAGCTGTTTTAGTCGGATTGCCAGTCGGGACATTGCTGTTTTTATGTCAAAAAGGAAAAGTGTTAGAGAACAAATTTATTCATACTGTACTCAATTTGCTCGTTAACATTATCCGTTCGTTTCCGTTTTTATTATTAGTTGTTTTTTTAATTCCATTTACACGTTTGCTTGTAGGGACAGCCATTGGTACGACTGCGGCGATTGTTCCGCTTGCAATTATCGCAATTGCGCATTATTCTCGTTTGGTTGAGCAATCATTATTGGATGTGCCAAAAGGTGTTATAGAAGCTGCAATTTCAATGGGCGCTTCTGTAAACGCTATTATTTTCAAGTTTTTATATGTTGAAGCACGATCAGGTCTTGTGCTTGGTTTAACAACTTCGACCATTAGTTTTATTTCTTATTCGACGATAATGGGCGTCGTAGGTGGTGGAGGCATTGGAGACTTTGCTATCCGCTATGGCTATCAGCAATTCCGAACGGATCTTATGATGTATATGATCATCATTATGATACTTCTTGTACAGCTCATTCAAATCATTGGAATGACAGTTGCAAGAAAAATAGATAAACGATAGGTAGGGAGAATTCAAATGAAGAAATATTTGTTCGTTGTTACCGCGCTATTCGTCCTTGTATTAGCTGCTTGTGGTGACAAGAAAGAAAAAGATGTGGATACGACATCAACAGAAAAAACGGTTTTAAAAGTAGCATCATTGATTCCACCAATGACAGAAATTTTAGAGCAAGTTAAACCGATTTTAGCAGCGGATAACATTGAACTAGAAGTCGTTATTTTAGGGGATAATGTACAACCAAATGCCGCTTTAGCAGCAAATGAAGTGGATGCGAACTTTTTCCAACATCAATTCTTTATGCAGGAATATAATCGCAACAACAATAGTGATTTAGTTGCCATTCAAGAAATTTATTACCCGAACTTTGGCATTTACGCAAAAAACTTTGAGTCATGGGATGCTTTACCTGAGGGGGCTTCGATTGCGATCGCAAATGATGCATCAAATATCGACCGGACATTACGTCTATTAGCAATGTCAGATGCGATTGAACTGCAAGAAAAAACGGGTCCTTATTTTACTATAAAGGACATTACGACAAACGTGAAAAATCTGCAATTTAAAGAAGTGGATTTGTTAATGCTTGCACGTATGTATGATGAGGCGGATGCGGTAGTTATGTATCCAGCGTATGCCGCGCCACTTGGCCTAACACCTTCAGAAGATGCGATTTTAACGGAAGGCGAAGGGAATGAATTTGCGATTCAACTCGTTACGCGTGAAGAAAATCAAAATGACGAAGCAATTCAAAAATTAAAAGCAGCAATGACAAGCGATACTGTTCGTAAATTTTTAGAGGAAAACCATAAAGAGACAGCAATACCTGCGTTTTAAACATAACTCATTGCAAGACAAAACAAAGCTGAGACGAATCGAAATATCCTGTAGTAAGGTATACTACTTGTCGATTCATCTCAGCTCTTTTTTATTAAATCAATTACGCCTTGGCGTAATTGCGTCCAGATTTTTTCGAGCTCGCTCGAAAAACTCCCCTAAAAAATCTGTGACATCCGCCGGGGCTTAACTTAATTCAGCAAATTCATTTGCTGAATCAAGTTAATTAATCGCGCTTTCTACACCAGCAGCGCGGTAAAATAGCTTTTCATTGACGCTTAGAGCCCACTGTATAATCGGTCCTAAAGCAAAAGCCATTATAACCGTTCCAATACCAATCGGTCCGCCCAATAGGAAACCTAGTACCGCAACGCTAATTTCAATCGTTGTACGTGCGCGCTTAACAGACCAGTTTAGCTTTTTAACAATGAGTAGCATCAATGTATCACGCGGCCCTACACCTAAATTCGCGACAATATACATGCCACAACCAAAACTAAGCAATAGTAAGCCGAGTATAAAGGCGATTGTTTGCTCCATAAGCCCATTCGCATTTGGTAATAAAAAGTTAAATATATCAATAAAAATACCTGTTAAAAACATATCGATATACGTACCCGCTCGAGGTAACCGCTTCGTAATAAGTGCATCAATAACTAAAATGAGCACACCCAATAAAATTGACCATGCACCAATCGTCAAACCCGCATTTTTCGCAAGTCCGATATGTAGCACGTCCCACGAGCCGACGCCAAGTACTTGTCCCTTTATTGTCAATGTCACGCCTAAAGAAAGCACGATAATTCCTGTTATAAAAAATAGGCAGCGCCAATAAAATTCTTGCTTTATCTTCATAAAAAAATCCCTCTATATTTCATCTTAGTTGTCATAATCTAACTACCATTATAACGACAACAAGAGAAAAAGAGGGATAACTATTAATTCTAAAAATTCACCTTGCAGATCAATTATGCCAAGGCTTAACTATTTTTCATACGTATAACTTAATTCATCTAAGCTTTTATCGACGTTTACGATTAAATTATGCTCATTAAAAAACCATTCATCGGACTTTTCAATATAAAAATGAACATCCTCTACAACAACATTTACACCCATTTCATGTGGTAACTCACGATTCATCCCTAATGAAAATCCTTCGTGAAAAGGGGAGGAACCACCGTAGCGTGCATAAAAGCGAATAAAGTCGCCATTTTCAATTTCCATTTCATTGCGGAACCATTCAATTGCTTCGTTTGATAGTATAATTTCCATAAGCTCACCTCAAAATCTATTATGCAATACATGTCTCAACTCAAATCATACAAGTTGATGACCTAAATTTCCACAAAAATCGACTTTTCCCACTAAAAAACACACCTTTTTTCTTATCGCGAAAAAAGATGTGTTTTGAATTTATCATAGCTTATCAATTACGCCTCGGCGTAATTGCGTCCAGATTTTTTCAAGCACGCTCGAAAAGATTCCTTTAAAAATCTGCGACATCCACTGATGCTTGGGCCAACACGATGTTGGTCACTCAGGCGTTGCCACACGACGTGGCGTTCTTAGCCTAAGTTCCTCTATTTGCTAAATCAAGTTAAATCCATTTCACTTTTGGTTCTGTCCCGTTTTTAATACGTGTTATATTTTCACGGTGACGATAAAATATAAATGTCGCTAAAAAGGCGATCAAAATGAAAAGTGCAAAATCTCCAGTAACAATCCAATAAACAGAGCTATAAATTAATGCAACAACCGCTGTAATCATCGACGTTAAGCTGACCATTTTCGTCATTTTAAGTGACAGGAAAAATGTGAAGAATAGCACGATAAAAAGCGGCAAAGAATAACCGAGAATAACACCTGCACTTGTTGCGACAGCTTTCCCACCGCGGAAGCCTGCAAAAATAGGGAACATATGACCAACAACCGCCACAACACCTAAAATTAGCGGATGAATGGTTGCGTCTGAAAAGAATGGCAGTGCTAATAATAGAACTGCTGCTGTCCCTTTAAAAACGTCAATTAATGTAACAACAAGACCTGGTTTTTTTCCTAGCACACGAAATGTATTGGTTGCGCCTAAGTTCCCACTACCATGCTGGCGAATATCTGTATTATAAAATATTTTTCCGATCCAAAGCCCTGAAGGTATCGAACCGATTACATAAGCACAAAGGAGAATGAATCCATTAATCATTAGTTGCGCTCCTTTCAAATTTCAAAATTAATAGTTGGTACTAATACTATGTGATGATTATTCTACACCGTTTTAGAATGGAAGGAAAGAATTATTTTTTCTTATAAAACGGAGCTAATACAGGAAAAAAGTTACATTGTAATGATTGAATTGCATGATGAACTTTTAATGCGCATTCGTTGATGGTACAATTAATCTTTGCAAAGTGGATTATTTCATATTCACTAATTGACAGTAAGTACGATAGTATGTACGATTAATAATGTAAATAGAACGTTCGTTTGTGTTTTGGAGGGGATTTCATTTTGGTTAAAAACCAACCGGGCATCGCATATAATGACGATGCCATACAAGTATTAGAAGGTTTAGAAGCCGTTCGTAAAAGACCAGGAATGTATATTGGTTCCACTGATAGCCGAGGTCTTCATCATTTAGTATTTGAAATTGTAGATAATGCCGTTGATGAAGCACTTGCTGGATTTGGTAATCATATTACAGTAAAGATTCATAAAGATAATAGTATTACTGTACGCGACTTCGGACGGGGTATGCCTACAGGAATGCATAAAATGGGCAAACCAACGCCTGAAATTATTTTCACCGTGCTCCATGCAGGTGGAAAGTTTGGACAAGGCGGTTACAAAACGAGTGGTGGCTTGCATGGGGTAGGCTCCTCTGTTGTAAATGCTTTATCAACTTTTTTAGAAGTAACCATTCATCGGGAAGGTGAAATTTTCCGCCAACGTTTTGAGGATGGCGGGAAGCCTGTTACATCGCTAGATATTATCGGCAAAACGAAAGAAACGGGAACATTCGTCCATTTCTTACCGGATGAGACGATTTTCTCTGTAACAAAGTATAACTACGATACTTTAGCGGAGCGCTTAAGAGAGTCAGCCTTTTTATTAAAGGGATTAAAAATCGAATTAATCGACGAACGTGGAGAAGGAAAGCATGAAGTATTCCACTATGAAAACGGTATTGAGGCGTTTGTAAGTTATTTAAACGAGGAAAAAGATGTTCTTCACCCGGTTAAATACGTAGAAGGGCTCATTTCAGAAATTGAAGTTGAGTTTGCTTTCCAATTTAATGATGGCTATTCAGAAACCATTTTATCGTTCGTAAATAACGTCCGCACAAAAGATGGTGGAACGCATGAGACAGGTGCCAAAGCTGCATTAACACGAGTATTCAATGAGTATGCACGAAAAATTGGCTTACTTAAGGAAAAAGATAAAAATCTAGAAGGTGCCGATATTCGCGAAGGCTTAACAGGGATCGTTTCCGTTCGAATTCCGGAACAATTACTGCAATTTGAAGGCCAAACAAAAGGCAAACTTGGTACGAGTGAGGCACGTTCTGCTGTGGATACGGTCGTGTTTGAAAAATTACTATACGTATTAGAAGAAAATGCAGAACTGTCGGCATCGTTAGTACGTAAGGCGCTTCGAGCTCAGCAAGTCCGTGAAGCAGCCCGAAAAGCACGAGATGATGCACGTAACGGGAAAAAGAAAAAATCCAGTACGTTGCTATCAGGTAAGCTGACACCGGCACAGTCAAAAAATGCCGCACGCAATGAATTATACCTAGTAGAGGGTGATTCGGCAGGTGGCTCAGCGAAACAAGGACGCGACCGCACATTCCAAGCGATTTTACCGTTGCGCGGAAAAGTCATTAATACCGAAAAAGCCAAGTTACAAGACATTATGAAAAATGAAGAAATCGCAACCATTATCCATACGATTGGTGCTGGTGTTGGTGCAGACTTTACAGTAGCGGATGCAGCCTATGACAAAGTTGTTATTATGACCGATGCCGATACAGATGGCGCGCATATTCAAGTGCTTTTATTAACATTCTTTTACCGTTATATGCGACCACTTATCGAGGCAGGGAAAGTATTTATCGCTTTACCGCCGCTTTATAAAGTGTCAAAAGGAGCGGGCAAAAAACAAGAACTCGTTTATGCATGGACAGAAACCGAATTACAGGCCGCCATCAAAAAAATCGGTAAAGGTTATATTATCCAACGTTATAAAGGTTTAGGTGAGATGAATGCCGATCAATTATGGGATACAACGATGAATCCTGAAACGCGTACATTAATTCGCGTAAAAATTGAAGACGGCGCACGTGCAGAACGTCACGTCACAACATTAATGGGTGATAAAGTAGAACCGCGCCGCAAATGGATTGAAAAGAATGTAAACTTCGGCATGGAAGAGGATGCAAGCATTTTAGAAAATGAATTCATCCAACATGAGGAGGTTAACTAAATGAGCTTTGTTGAAAAATTTCAAGATTTACCACTAGAAGAAGTAATGGGAGACCGTTTCGGACGGTACTCCAAATATATTATTCAAGATCGCGCATTACCGGATACACGTGATGGGCTAAAACCTGTACAACGCCGTATTTTATATGCGATGTTCCATGAGGGCAATACGTTCGATAAGCCATTCCGAAAGTCTGCGAAAACAGTCGGAAACGTTATCGGTAACTATCACCCACATGGCGATTCATCCGTTTATGAAGCAATGGTCCGCATGAGTCAGGACTGGAAATCACGT
Source organism: Solibacillus sp. FSL K6-1523 (assembly GCF_038005225.1). Taxonomy (NCBI): domain Bacteria; kingdom Bacillati; phylum Bacillota; class Bacilli; order Caryophanales; family Caryophanaceae; genus Solibacillus; species Solibacillus sp. FSL K6-1523. The sequence continues at coordinate 2,100,426 of NZ_JBBOSU010000001.1, read as the reverse complement.
CATATGTTAATCGAAATGCACGGGAATAACGGTTCTGTCGATGGTGATTCACCAGCAGCGATGCGTTATACAGAAGCACGTTTATCGTCCATTGCTGCGGAAATGCTTCGCGATATTAATAAAAACACCGTTGAATTCGTACCTAACTTTGATGACCAAGATATGGAACCGACTGTGTTACCATCACGTTTCCCAAATTTACTTGTCAATGGTGCTACCGGAATATCTGCTGGTTATGCGACAGATATTCCACCACATAATTTACAAGAAGTATTAGATGGCGTATTAATGCGTCTAGACAAACCGAACTGTACGACGGATGAACTGATGACCGTTATTAAAGGACCAGATTTTCCAACAGGTGGCATTATTCAGGGCGTAGACGGGATTAAAAAGGCGTACGAAACAGGGAAGGGCAAAATTATCGTTCGCTCCCGTACCGAAATCGAAGCAATTAAAGGCAGTAAAGAACAAATTATCATTACCGAAATCCCATTCGAAGTGAATAAAGCCAATTTAATTCGCAAAATGGATGAGCTACGTGTGAGCGATCGCCGATTAGAAGGAATTTCTGAAATTCGTGATGAATCGGACCGCAATGGTTTACGTATTGTCATTGAGTTGAAAAAAGACGTGCCATCACAAGGCATCTTAAATTTCCTATTTAAATCAACAGACTTACAAGTTTCTTACAACTTCAATATGATTGCCATTCACGAACGCCGTCCAACGATGATGACATTACCTTTAATGCTAGATGCCTACATCGACCATCAAAAAGAAATCATCCGTCGTCGCTGTCAATATGATTTAAAACGTGCAGAAGACCGTTTACATATTGTTGAGGGGCTAATGAAGGCTTTATCGATTTTAGATGAAGTCATCGCTACAATCCGTGCTTCTAAAGATAAGCGTGATGCGAAAACAAATATTATTAACAAATTTGATTTTTCCGAGGAACAAGCAGAGTCTATTGTCAGCTTGCAACTATATCGTTTAACGAATACTGATATTACGGAGCTACAACATGAGCATGAAGAGTTAGATCAACTTGTCATTAAATTGACAGCCATTTTAGCGGATGAGAAGAAATTAATTCGTGTGATCAAAACGGAATTGACAGATATTCGTAAACGTTTTGCTGTGCCACGTCTTTCAACAATTGAAGCAGAAATTGAAGAACTAAAAATCACGCTTGATGTACTCGTTCCAAGTGAGGAAGTCATCGTAACTGTAACGAAAGATGGTTATGTAAAACGCACTAGCCTACGTTCACATAATGCTTCGAACGGCAAAGATTTCGCCATGAAAGAATCGGATTATTTATTATTTGAAGCAAATATCAATACACAGCATCATCTATTGCTCTTTACAAATCGCGGCAATTATATTTTCCAACCGGTCCATGAACTACCCGATATTCGTTGGAAAGATCTCGGTCAACATATTTCAAGTATCGTTCCGTTAGAGGCAAATGAAGAAATTCTTCAAGTCATTGGCATTGATACGTTTGAGCAGCCTGAGAAGTATGTATTTACTGCGACAAAGGACGGGCAGATTAAACGTTCATCCTTGTCCGATTATGTCGTTACACGCTATTCTAAGCCGATTAAAACGATGAACGTCAAAGAACAAGATGAAATGATTTTTGCTACTCTTGTAACGGAAAATGATGAGCTATTGTTAGTAACGAATACAAGCTATACAATTCGCTTCCCAATGAATGAACTACCTGTTACAGGGGTGAGGACAGCAGGGGTGAAAGGGATTGTTATAAAAGACGAGGAATATCTTGCAGCAGTGGCCGTTTTACAGCCAAATAGCGCGCAGGAACTTGTCATTGTTACGCAGCGCGGAGCTATTAAGCGCATGAGCATTTCTGAAATTGAACTTGGCAACCGTGCTAAGCGCGGGGTCGTGACATTAAAAGAATTAAAAGCAAATCCACATCGTATTTTTGAAGTATTAGTTGTTCACTTTAGTAATACCGTTGTTTTAGAAACAGAAAAAGGCGTTCAAGAAGCCATTCAAATAACAACGCTGACACGTGCTGACCGCTATTCTAACGGCTCATTGCGCGTGGACCCAACTACAGATGGTAAGCTTGTACGGGCTTATATCGAGAAGAATAATTAATGAAAAAGACATCGCCATGCAAATTGCATTGGTCGATGTCTTTTTTCATTCCTCGTATGCTTATATACCAATTGATTAGGAAGGGGATAACAATTTAAATGCATTTGACAGCACGAAAAAACCGCTCTGCCTTCAAATGAATGAAGGGGAGAGCGGTTTTGTTTTTTAGTGCGATACGTCTTGTACAGAAATACCAGTTTGAGCTTTTACTTCTACTTCACGGTATTTCGCATCGTCTTGTTCTTTAGATAGTAACGTTCCGATGACACCGCCTAAGAAGCCAAGAGGTACTGAGATAATCGCTGGGTTTGTTAACATAATTAATGGTTCACCAACGAAAATTGCTTTACCTGCAACTGGATTCCAAACGTTTGGTGAAACTGCTACTAATACTAATGCAGAGATTAATCCTGTTAACATTGCTGCTACTGCACCATTTGTGTTGAAACGTTTCCAGTAAATCGTGTAGATGATTACTGGTAAGTTTGACGAAGCTGCAATACAGAACGCTAATGATACTAAGAACGCTACGTTTAATGTTTGTGCACCTAATGCTAATAAGATAGATACAATCGAAATAACGATTGAACCGATACGAGCAGCCTTAACTGCTTCTTTCTCAGTGATTTTACCTTTTTTAATAATTTGACCGTAAATATCATGTGATAGGGCAGATGCACCAGAAAGTACAAGACCTGCTACTACCGCTAAAATTGTCGCAAATGCTACCGCACATACGAATGAGAATAAAATCTCTCCGCCAAGTGCTCGTGCTAATAATGGAGCGGCCATGTTACCAGCTGGGTTCGCCGCAATAATTTCTTCTTTACCAACGAATGCCGCAGCACCGAAGCCTAAGAAGATTGTTAATACGTAGAATCCACCTACAATCCAAGTAGCCCAAATAACTGAAGAACGAGCTGTCTTTGCGTCTTTTACTGTGAAGAAACGCATTAAGATATGTGGAAGACCCGCAGTACCAAGTACTAAAGCGATTAACATTGAGATTGTATCAATACCATCAGTGTAACGTAAGCCTGGGTTTAAGTAAGCAGAACCATGCTCTGTTACTGTTGCCATTTCAGCAAACATTGTTAAAAGACTGAAATTGAATTTCGCTAATACTAGGAATGAAATAATGATTGTACCTAACATTAATAGGACAGCTTTTACAATTTGTACCCATGAAGTTGCTGTCATACCGCCGAATAATACATAGATTGTCATCATGACACCTACAAGTAATACTGCAGCCCAGTACTCAATACCTAATAATAATTGGATAAGACCACCCGCACCAACAAGCTGTGCGATCATGTAAAATAATACGATTGTAATTGTTGATAAAGCAGCTGTTCCACGAACTTTTGCTTTGTCAAAACGTGCTGTAATCATATCCGCTAATGTGAAGCGGCCTAAGTTACGTAGTGGCTCTGCTACGATGTAAAGTACCACTAAGTAAGCTACTAAATATCCTAGAGAGAAGAAGAAACCGTCAAATCCGAATAAAGCAATCGAACCCGCAATCCCTAAGAATGATGCAGCTGATAAGTAGTCACCCGAGATTGCTAGACCATTTTGCCAGCCTGTTAAGCCTCCACCTGCTGTATAGAAGTCACTTGCACTTGATGTACGTTTAGATGCCCACCAAGTAATGACTAATGTTAAACCTACGATAGCTACGAAGAAGAATATCGCTGTGAAACTTAAATCGTTCATAATTAGCGACCCCCTTCATATTCTGCGATAATTGCTTTCGCATCTTTGTCAAAACGATTGGCTTTCGCTACATAGAAGTGAGCTAATACCCAAGTCATAATAAACAATCCTGCTGAGTAAACCCAAACCCATGTAATTTCCCCGATCGCTTTTTTATGCAAAATATCTGTGTACGACGTTAGGATTGGTAACAGCATGTATGCTGCTAAGAAAAACGCTGTCACCGACCAAAGGAAACCACTTTTACGCTTAGTAAGCGCCTTAAAAGATTCTTGCGATGCGATTTTGTCATAATCAATTTTTCGCGGTTGATTTTTCCCCATAAACATTCCCCCAATTGTGATAAAATTCACTGCTCTATGTTTGTAAAATTCTACTTTCAAGCATTTTACATTTTCATTCTATTTTAGCTGTCACAAAATTGCAATACTTTTCTGACAAATTATTTTAAAAAAAATTTTACAAAAACAAGTTTAAGAGAGAAAATAAGAGTGAATTTAAGCTAAAATTAAATATCATCAAAATGAATACTCCCTAAAAACGTTGAATTACCAACGTTTCTAAATAGTTTGACAAACGAAATATATGTTTTACCGAGAAAATAGTAACCTAAAAATAGAATTCACTTTTTTCATAATCATAATATTTAAAAAGTGTTTTGTTTTGAATTATTATCTTTCACACTTCACTAAAAAATCGACTTTTTTTATGTTTTACACAATAAACCGAGCAAATTTTCTATAAAAACCTGCAAAATCATCCACACTTTTCCCCACAAAAAAGAGAAAAAGTAGGGGAGTAATCCCTACTTTTTCTCTTCATACTTTATTAATGTGATACATCTTGAACAGAAACACCTGTATGCGCTTTTACTCGAATTTCTTGATAAATACGTTCTGCTTCCTCTTTTTCTACTTTATGCGCAGTTAATACCGTTCCTAAATAGCCTGCAAAGAAGCTCAGTGGAATTGTAATAATAGCAGGTACTGATAAGTTTACAAGTGGGTCTCCAACGAAAATCGCATTACCTGTTGGACTCCAAATATTTGGACCCATTGCACCTAACACTAAACAAGATACAAGACCTGTTACCATCGCAGCAACCGCACCGTTTGCATTGAACTTCTTCCAATAGATTGTGTACAAAATAACTGGTAAGTTCGCCGATGCACCGATACAGAACGCAAATGACACTAAGAATGATACATTTAAGTTTTGCGCGAATAACGCAAGAATAATAGAAATAATCGCAATTGAAATTGATCCAATACGCGCAGCTAACACTTGCTGCTTCTCTGTTAATTTACCATCATTCAAAATTTCCCCATAAATATCATGTGAAATAGCAGAAGCACCTGTTAATACTAATCCTGAAACAACTGCTAAAATCGTCGCAAAAGCAACCGCACAGATGAATGATAATAAAACATTCCCACCTAAAAACTCTGCTAATAATGGGGCAGCTGTATTTCCAGCAGCATTTTCCGCAATAATCGCATCAAATCCTACGAAGTGCATTGCACCAAAACCTAAGAAGATCGTTAAAGAGAAGAAGATCGCCGTAATCCAAGTTGTCCATGAAATAGAAGAACGTGCTGTTTTTGCATCTTTAACTGTGAAGAAACGCATTAAAATATGTGGTAACCCTGATGTACCTAATACTAATGCCATCATCATTGAAACCGAGTCGATACTTGAACTATATTTCATTCCTGGAACCAAGTATTGATCCCCATAATTATCACTAATCGTATTAAACATCGTCATTAAATTAAAGTTAAATTTATTCAATACTAAAATTGCTAATAAGAATGTACCAAATAAGAGTAAGCCGGCTTTAATGATCTGTACCCATGAAGTAGCCGTCATACCTCCGAATAATACGTAAGTCGTCATCATGACACCTACTATTAATACTGCCAACCAATAGTCAATACCAAATAGAAGTTTAATTAACGCACCGGCACCAACAAGCTGTGCGATCATGTATAAAATAACGATAATAATCGTTCCAGTTGCCGCAACACCACGAATACGCTTTTCATTAAAGCGAGCTGTTAACATATCCGCTAAAGTGAATCGACCTAAGTTACGCATTGGCTCTGCGATCATATATAATAGAACTAAGTTTGCTACAACATAACCAACAGAGAAGAAGAACCCATCAAAACCCGTTAGAGCAATCGCACCGGATACCCCTAAAAACGCTGCAGCTGATAAATAGTCACCCGCAATAGCAAAACCATTTTGCCATCCTTTTAATCCGCCACCCGCTGTGTAAAAGTCACTTGCTGAAGAAGTACGTTTTGCCGCTATGTACGTAACGATTAAAGTTAAACCTACAATACCTAAGAAAAATCCTGCTGATACTAAATTCATCGTGCCACACCTGCCTTTTTATACTCTTCTAAAACTGCGGCTGCTTCTTTATCAAATTTCCCAGCCATTTTAACGTAAATCATGCAAAGCACAATCGTCATAATAAATAGAGCAAGAGAATAAACCCATACCCATGTAATTGTACCAATCGCTTGTTGTTGTAATACAGAAGTGAACGCTAAAATCGGTAACAAAATGTAAAATGTTAAAAATGTTGCAGTAATACCGAACAATAACGTGTTTTTCTTCTTTACAAATGCATTGAAACTATCCATACGATCTATAACATCATAGTTAATATTATCGTGTTTTTTGGATTTTCTTTGTTTTTCATCCACCATTGTAATTTCCCCCTTAAGGATTATTATTCTGTTCTAAACGCAATATTACTTTAATATCACGTCGATAAACCATATTGTAATAGGGAATTCTCTATTATGCAATAACATTTTTCAGAAAACTCAAAATCAACAAACTCTTTAATACATAGAATTAACAAGCACTTTTCATAAAATTTACATATAGATTTCCTTGTTTTTACTATTCAAATATTATGCTAAATGTTATTTATTATCGAATTTACATTTTTCCTAGTAAATTAAATACATTAAGCAGAATATAATATTTCGTTACTTTAAAATAACGAAATAGGTCTATTTTTGAAATGTAGGTCTTATTGTTATATAACAATCTAAGGAATAATATTTTTTTGCTATTTTTTAATTAATAAAATTTATTGAACTTGTTTTAACAGTAAAAGATTTTTTTAGCGCGGTCTATGTGGATGGAGGTTCGTCAGTTGCTGTCATATGAACGAAACGAACTTAGGTTAACATTCATAATGAATTCAAAAAGTTCTAAACAAAAATTAGAGAAGACTAAAATTTTGGATTTTCATTTTTTTATAAGATGATAGAGAAATGCTAAGTCAAAAAAGACACTTATACAAAAATAATAAAAATTTGATTTACAGAAAGTAAAAACCCGTAAATTTTGAGAGTTATAATCAAAAAAACATCAAAACAAAAGGGCGACTTTATTTTGAAGCAACTATTTTAGGCTAATTAATTTGATTTTCAATAAATGGTAGCGAATTATTTCCGAACAATTTCTAGAATATTTATCCTATATAGTAGAGGAACAATTGACCTACCTTTTAAACTATGGAATACTCATGGGAGGTTATATAGAATTTGTGAAATGAGGAAATAAAATGAAGCTAAACGTGAAATTAAAGCTCCAACTTTCTTTCGGGGTTATCCTCCTATTTTTAATGCTAATCTCAGGGTTAAGTATTTACATTATTAATAATAATACCGAAAAACTTGAGCAAATCGAGCAAGATACAAAATTAGTAGAAATGTATAATGACATTGCGTTCCAAGCAGTCCGTGCGAATGCAGCGATCCGAGGCTATATGCTGTATATAGACGATAGTATGAGAGCCAACCATTATGAAATTCGCGCTACATTAAATGAACAAGTGGGAAATTTAAAAGCAGCTGGGACAAATGAAGATTTTCAAGAATTTGAGTCAAAATTAACGGCATGGGAAAATGCCATTGATAATGAAATCATTCCAACGATTGAACGTGGCGAACTTGAACAAGCACAAAAAATAGCCAAACCGGTTTTAGGCGCTGGTTCTCTGGAGTTAGTCGTGTATGCGAAATCATTAGCAACAAGTATAAACGAGGAGACACAAACGGTTATTACCGATTTCTATTCACTTAGTAAAGCGAGTATGATTCAAGTAGCTGTGTTAGCACTAATCGCGCTTGTTACAAGCTTTATCATTTCAACAGTGTTTGCACGTCGTATCGCACTTAATATGCAAGCTGTTATGAAAGGGATGCAAAAGTTCTCACATGGCGATTTAACAACACGTTTACATGTAAAAGCGAAAGATGAATTCGGTCAATTAGCGGATTCCTTTAATAACATGGCGCAAAAGCTAGGAGATACGGTGGAACAAGTAGGGAGCTCCTCTGAACAAGTTGCCGGTACATCTGAGCAACTAACAGCAAGTAGTTTAGAAGTGACACATGCAACCGAGGTCGTAACAGAGTCCATTTCTGATATTGCAGTAGGGATGGCTGACCAGCAACAAATGACGAGTGACGCAAAACGCTTTTCAGATCATTTAATGAGAAAAGTAGATGATATTTCCACAAGTATTGATGAAGTAAATGAATCTTCCCTTTATTCCAAGCAAATGGCTTCAGAAGGGCGCCAATCTGTTCGCAATGTCATCGAGCAGATGGATATCATTGATGACAATACATCCGCATTAAATACACGTGTCGAAGAATTAAATAATAATACTGCAAAAATTTCAACGGCCATTCAAGTGATTAAAACAATTGCTGAGCAAACGAATTTATTAGCGTTAAATGCGTCGATCGAAGCTGCACGCGCGGGGGAGGCAGGGAAGGGCTTTGCAGTCGTAGCTGATGAAGTACGTAAACTTGCCGACAATTCGAATGTCGCAGCTGTTGAAATCGAGCACATCGTAGCAGACATTTTAGAAAGCACACGTATTATTGAAGAAGATATTATGCATAATGATCAATCGGTTGAAGCCGGTAAAGAAAAAGTGGCGGTTACACGCGAAACTTTCCTACAAATTGATACGGCCATTAATCATGTGCAGGATCAAACGTCCAACGTAACGCAGGCAATCCGTGTCATCGCAGAAGATGTGAAAAAACTAGTTACTGAAATTAATGATATTAATGAAATTTCCGTTGATTCAAACGATCATATTCAAAGTGTTGCTGCAGCATCTGAAGAACAAAATGCCGCGATGGAAGAAGTCGCAGCAGCATCTACTCATTTATCACAAATGGCGATTGAATTGCAGGAATCGATTCATAGCTTTAAATATTAACGAACAACCAGAGTGACGAGGAACTATCACTCTGGTTTTTTATTTGAATTTAAAATATACGAGTTAGAGGAGAATAGAATGTATACAATTGGACAAGTCGCAAAATTTTTAGGTATGTCTAGAGATACGTTGAAATTTTATGAAGAAAAGGAATTAGTCAAGCCAGAGCAACATATAGAGAATGGCTATAGAAAATATAATCATTTTGATATATATGATTTAACAACAGTGAATTTTTATAGAGAAATTGATATTGAAATAAAAAAAATCCAAGAACTAAGAAAAAGTAAGAGCATAGACGGCATAAAATCATTGTTAGAAGAAAAAGAACAAGAAGTTTTAGAGGAAATAGAATATAAAAAACTACTTTTAAAAAAGATCCGGCTCGTAAAAGAAGATTGCGAAAAAGTTAAACATTTTTTAGGTATTTATACAATAAAAGAAATGAAACCTTTAGAAATAAAAGGGGAAATAGAACATTTTACTGCGTATGATGAATATGACATCCTAAAAAAGAAAAACGACAGCTTAAAAAAGGCAGTTACTCTAACATCTTTAAGTAGAATTATACGCTTTAATGAAGAAGGGATTATAGAAGAAAAGTTTATCATTGGAAGAAAACTTGAACACTTTGATAAAGATATTGAAGGGGAAATCCTCTACTATCCTAAATGTATTTATACAGTTATTGAAAATGGTAGATGGTCAACTGGTGGGGAAAATATTGATCATAACGTAGAAGCCAGCTTAAGAAATATTGCACTGGAAAAAGGATATGAACTTTTTGGACTCGTTCATATTAATCTATTACTTACCACTTATGAAGATGGACTTGAACGTGTATTTTTAGAAATTTATGCACCTATAAAATAACATAGTCATGTATTGACCTGTGAGTAACTCCTAGGTTTAAGCTGAAAGTATTAGTAAGTATACGCATTGTTATATTTATTAAATATTTAGCTTGAAGCGGGGATTGTACATGAATAGAGAAAAGAAACTAAAAAAACCAGTAGCAAGTTTTATTTTACTAACGAATATTATTTTTTTACCGCTTTTTTTACTTGTAGGAGCAACATCCATGTTAGGGTTTCCAACATGGATTAGTGATGTAACATTTTGTATAGCAGCTTGGTCATCAACATTTGCTTTTGTATTATTGTTTAAAAAAATCTATCCAGGGCAGCGTTTTATTCCATTTGTAAAAGGGAAATTTGAGAAAAAACTTAAGCTCTCTGTTATTTTGACGGCGGTTATGATTCAGACTTTTATATTTTTTATGATTTTGCTCATTGTTACTAATAATAGTGAAGTAGACTCTACTTTTACGGTTTCTTCATGGGGCATGTTGATCTATTTCTTTTTTAAAAACCTACTTTCTGGACCAATAGGTGAAGAACTAGGATGGAGAGGTTTCGCTCAAATTGAACTTCAAAAGAAACATTCACCATTAATTGCTTCGATAATCATTGGCTTTTGGTGGGGGATTTGGCATCTACCTATATGGTTTACTACAGGCCTTGTAGGAAGAGATTTAATCAAATACATCCTATTCTTTATGCTAGCAATCATGTCTACTAAGATTGTTATGACAGCCTTTTATAACTTAAATCAAAATTTAATCATTCCGATCATCATCCACCAATTTTTCAATTTTTTTATTGGCATAATCAACGGAAACTTAATCGATTTAATCATGTATAACGCAATTTTTTACTTAGTAGTCGCGGTTTTAATTATCATTATAAATCCCAAAAATGTATTGTATGGAAAGTATGTAGAATAAATTGTAATGGGTAAGGTAGGTGACAGTAATGTTTGATAATGAAATTCGTGCAAAAGAGCAAATAGATGTGCTTTATGATACCCATATGCAAGAAGTCATGTTGGCTCGTAAAAATGACGTTGGGACAATTCCTTTGAAAGAAGCACTTATCGATGAAGAATTGGATTTTGATGAGATTATGACAATCGCAGATCGATTTGATGAGAATATTGCTTAATATCAATATGGTTAACCAAGTAAAGGCGCGGTGCAAGTTTTAAAGTAAGATGGCAATGATGTTTGATCAAGCGGTCAATTTGCATTGATAAAGCGTTTGAATGCATCTTTAAGCATTGCTACAAACCAATTGAAATTTGAAGATGAATTCCTTAAGATGCGAATGCTGGATATGGAATCACATAATTATGAGTAAAAATCTTAATAATATATAAAACTTTGGAGCAATATTATCCAAAGTTTTTTAAAGGGGTTGAAATTTAATCCCAAATCCTTTAAATTTTCATTTTGTCTCACTATTTAAAGTATACTTATCCAATGAGATGTAACTTCCTATAATATATATTATGACCGTGTCCCCAAATATAAACTACATAAAGAGTACACCACACTGCTCTTTAGAACACAATTTTCACTACTATAAAAGCGTATTCAAAAAAATCTCGAATACGCTTCGTTTAAACTTCCATCGTCGCTAAATAACCTTACTGTAAAAATGTATCCGTCAAAAGAATCTTAATCCCCCGTTGCAAATGACAATTCAATCGTGCTATTCACATTAGTTTAATTTTTCAGTCAATAATCTCCAAATCAAGAATCGCTTCAATTTCTGCTTGTATGTCTTTGTCTACTGATAGTGCTCGTTGTTTTCGTAATGCCAAATCTGTTTCTTGATCGATAAAATAGTCCGTATGCTTATCAAAACAAGCATAACAAATTGTGTAAAAATCTTTTTGTTCTTTCTTTAAAAAATCAAATTCCCATGTTTCTAACTCTAAATAGCTAACTTTATCATTTGTTTCTTTATTGCATAATTCACATGTTGTTTGCATAATATAAAAATCCTTTCATTGATTTGACTTTTATTTTCTCGCTTCGGCACGGTCTTTTAATCTCTTTAAACGCCCATGATATTTTAAAATATTGTTTTTTGCTGCAATAGCCTCTTCCGTTGTAGGTTGTAAATTTGCAATATCCCAATATTTCACCACAACATCTAACACTTGGTCAAAGAATTGTAACGGTCCATAATTTGCCTCGATTGCAATGGTTTTCATACGATCTTCAAAGTCAGGCATAACAACGCCTGGCATCGAAAAATTAATAATAACCTTTTCAAAAAATACAATAAAATTCGGATCAAGTTCAAGATGCGCTTTCACTGTATCACGGTAAAATGCATAATGGAGCGCCTCATCCTTTGCTAAACGTCGAAGTAATGTCGCTAAATCTGGATCATGTGGACCTGCTATTCTTGCTACATTATTGTAGAAAACAAGTGTCGCTAACTCTTGTAACGATGTATAAGCCATCGTTGCTAATGGATTTGTAAATTCCGGGAACCAGCCCGTTTCTACTACTCGTTTTCTTAATGCATGTAATCTTGCAGGGTTTACATTTCTTGTTACTAATAAATACGTTTCCAGCAAGCTCGAGTGCTGATCCTCTTCAGATGTCCATGTACGAACAAAATCGCTAATTACATCCATTGAATTTTTAAACGTGTAATCTAAATGCGTTGTGTACCAAGGTAAATTTACCTCTGTCAGCAATGCTGTCTCAATGGCAATAATGACCCCTTCAGGAAGAGTAACTTGACTCTCATCCCATGGCACTCGTTTAAATGACATCGCCTTGTCCCAAGGTATAAACTCGTGATAACTCCAGTCAATATTGGCGGCACGCAGCTTATGTAATTCATATAATTCCTTAATGCGTGGCTCTAAACGCATGTCTAAATCCGAATTTAGCATAATAATTTTCCCCTTATATTTACAATTTTTAAATCAATATTATTCTATCACACTATTGCGATTTTTTCCTCTAAATCATTATCAATATTGGTTAGTCGAATGTTTCATATTGTTAAAGTTGTAGCTAGAATCATTTCAAACCACCCTAAAAAATACATAGTCAAGAATAGTATTTTTATTGCTATCAAAATATTTAGACGAAATAACCTTAACCATGTTCAATGAAAGTTTAAAATTCTTCCCTTTAAAAAGATTGCGTATAATTAATCCGCTTAAAAAAGGAATTAACGCTAACATAAGGGTATACAGCCCGACACTCCAAATAAAGCCAAGATGCGCTTCTGAAAAAGAAAGATAGTGTAAAGTGGCTCATAAGCTCAATATTGGTTTGCGATATACAGTTGATAGCGTCAGGAAAATGCGGATTTACAACGATAAGCAAATTCCAAACTAAAAAGCCCAACTTCTCTACAAATCAAAATAGAGAAATTGAGCTTATCAGTTACTTTATTTATTTATTTATTGAACTCATTAACTCGAAGAAATATTCAGGATTATGAGTCTTATTTAAGTTATACCATGAATGCAATGTATCTAGTTCAAATACATCTAATTTTTTCAATACTTCCATCGCAAATTCCAAAGGAGCTATTCCTGATGCAGTAATTAAATTCGTATCACATACCGCAGATCCCATCACATAGAACTTTTCCCCTTTATAATTTGGACATACCATTTTAGTATATTCTAAGTTATTACTTGTATGCTTTCTAGTATCTAAGTATCCCATATTCGCGAGGGCATCCGTTGCACCACAAATTGCAGCAACAATAGTGCCGCGCTTTAAAGCATGATCAATCCTTTCTAAGATAGGTTGATGAATTTCTTCGCTCCAAGTAGTCCCTCCTGGTAAAATTAAAAGATCTTTACTTTCAAGAACACATTCATCAAGGGATATATCTGGTTTTATACTTAGACCTCCCATAGTAGTAATCATTTCATAATTAGCTCCTACTGTAACTACTTTTAAAGGTGCTAAACCTTTTTTAAAATACCTTCCTGAGTTTAGTTCAGCAATTAAATATCCATATTCCCAGTCCGACATTGTATTAAATACATATAAAAAAACTTTTTTCGTTTGCATCCAATAGCACTCCAATCACATTTGATAGATCCAACTATAACATTGCTCCCCTGACAGATAGCGTCAGTGAAGTTATCAAATTTGATGAAATTCTATTAATTCCGACAGAACTTCAACAAGTCTTTTCTTAAGGCTTATTGGCTCAATCACTTTAATCGATTTATTATATGGTAAAAGTAAGTAAGGCACATATGTATGGATCACATCTTTTTCAAGAAGAAAAATTGCTTGATTTGACGTCCGTTCTTGTAAATAATGTCCTAAAAACCAATGTTGGCAAATATCAGCTATTACGTTTTTATCCCCATTAATAACTAAAGCAATAATCCCTTCCTTATCTTCTATCGTTGGAAGAAGATTTTTTATAAAAAAGTCACTTGCTGAAAAATTTTCTGGCTGGTTAAACTTATTTTCGGTTAATATTAGATTTTCAATTCGATCAACTCTAAAACTACGGTTATCATTTCTAAGATGGCAAAATCCAATCATATACCACTTATTATTCCAATAGATAATTCTGTATGGATCGACCAATCGATCATTTAATTGCTTTTCACCACTTTTACGGTAATGAATTTTTACTGAGTTCCCGTCAGCTACGGCCTGCTCCAACTCCTTCAAAAAAGGGTCTATAGAGAGTGAACTTAATCGGCTTATTACTTCAAGACTAGCTAATTGTTGGTTTATCTTTATTTCCTGCTCTTGATTTGAGTATTTACTTAGTTTTGAAATGGCCCTATTTAGTGCTTCACCACCATAATATCCGGCTTCTTCTGCAAACACAGCAGCGTGAAATAGTGAAGTTTTCTCCTCAAAATCGAAAAAAAGAGGCGCTTCAATAAAATTGTTCATTAAAGTGTATCCACCGTTATGTCCTGGTTCTGAAATTATAGGTACGCCACTTGCTGAAATTGTATCAATATAACGATACACAGTCCTTATATTCATCTCTAACCTTTCTGAAATTTGTTTTGCGGTAATTTTTTCACCTGAACGAAGCAACCATAAAATCGCCAACATATTGTCCATTTTGGCCATATAAATCTACCCCTATATTAAATTTATTTTCTAATATACGTTACATTCGTTAACTGCTCTTTAATTTGTGGATCTACAGCGATTTCAATTCTCTTTCTCTATTCACCTTCAATGGTATTTTCATTAAACCAATTAAGAAAATAATCAATGTAATTTATTACATCATCCAAGGTTGGGACCTTTTGTTGAAGAAATACACACTCGATTTCTTTAAAATATTCTTCTCTAGGGAAATAATGCTGAAGAATTATAAGATTTTCTAGAATATTTGTAGACCAACTTTTATCTCTTTCAGCTACATAGCAATAAGCTCCTCTTACAATACGTTTTAAAATTGATAATAATGTCCCTTGGCTAGCTTCCTTTTTCAAAATTACTTCACGATAACTTGTGAGTGTGTCGATAAGATCTTCATTTAACGCCTTACAGATATGAACATTTGGCTTCATTTTAGGAAAGTGTACAGACAAATCCTCTCCATAAATACAAGTACAGACGTGTCTCAACCAAAATCCCCAATAATATTGGCTATCTTCTTTAAATAGATCTGCTGTAACTCCTATATCGTAATCTACTTTTGGCACGATTGGATTGTCACGAATAAACATTTTTGTTTCATCATCTAGATGTGCCATTTCTTGAGAAGAGAATGATGATGTCAAAATTACTGATAAATCAATATCTGAAGTACCTAATACAGCCTCGCCTCGACCCACACTTCCATAGATATAAACGCTATGTAATTTCTCCCCTGCACATCTTTTTAAAATATCAAGAACTTGACTAAGAAGTCCTTCGTATACACTATCAATTTTATTTAACGTAATTTTGTTCAAAATATATCCGTCATTATCTACATTTATTCTTGTGGGAAACTGCAAATTACTCCCTCCTTTTTTTAAGTATTATAACGTCATCAATTATTTGACCCTATAGTAAAAATAAAAGCCGCTTCTTTTTATCGAAGAAATATTCCTATTTTGTGTAGTTTTCCTTCACTAAATTTAAACAAAACATCACAACTAAAGCGTCTCCTCCAATTTTTGAATTTTTGAGTGAGAGATTAAATACACATTGCCTAAAATATCGACTTTTCCTCCCTTTACTCGTACAGCGCAATCTTTGTTTGACGCATATATATTAATTTCTTCCGATAAAGGAGACAGTTCGTCCTGTACCAATGCCATGTTATTTTCAAGGTCAAAATGAGATAGGACGGAAAAATTGTCAAGTCCGATTCCATTGTAAACAGAGTTTGTTTCATCTCCAAAGTTCTTCGAGCATAGCCATTTAGCAGACATATTGATGGCACCCGCGCTAGCTCCCATCACAACGGCGCTGCTTTTTTTAATCAACTTCGACAATTCATAATCTATTAAGAAACCATTTAAATTAAGAATGCTTCCACCTAACAAGAAAATGACTGAAGCATTTTGAATTAACGTTTGGGCATCTTCTTTCTGTACGCGATAATTAATTAAATGATATTCATCAAATATAATACCGGTCTGGTCAAGCCACGAGCGTTCAGCGGCGCCATCTGCCTCATAGATTGATGGATTTGAGCTAATCATGACAAGTGATTTTCTATCAGTTATATCCTCCTGTAATACCTTGCCCAGATTCTCCGGAAAAAATTTGTTAAACCAACCTAAATAATAATGAATTTTCATAAGTCCCCCCGTAGCAAAGTATAAATATGTCTTATAAAAAGTTTAGTTGTTCAAACTTTTTATAAGACAATATATTTAAACACAAAAAAAGACAGTACATAATACTGTCTTTCTTTGTGTTTACTAGGTACCTTTCAAAGATGTATTTCCTAAAACAGATGGAAATTACATTACTTCTCACTGGTTTTATTCCTAGAAACTGAAAATAAAAGATTTTATCTTAAATACTCTTCTGAATACAAAAGATAATTACCTACCCTATACCAATGCTAATAAGTTAAATGCATTATTAGACATTTAGGTAAACTGGATTTATTCGATTATCTTTGGTACTCATTATAATATATTATGTAATACTTTTCAAGATATGAATCATTTCTTACAACTTTGAGGTATTTTTTAATTCAATTATTTTATGGTATATTTTTGGATTTAATATATCCCATAATTCGTAGTAAGATACGATTTTTTTAGAATCCCTTTTGCTTGTATATTCCATATATGCATAGTATTCGTTTGTAAAACTAGCGATAAAATCTGCTGCTTGCAATAATGAATGATTTAATTGTTGATCGTACTTGATATTAAAATTATTCCAATAATCGTCTTTCTTCCATTTTGGATAATTAATTCTTAATGATAAGTATTCATGGAGCCGAATAGTAGATTCACTTGCTCTTTTAGGTTGGCCATCTATCGTTAAAATAATGCTTTTACTTGTATCATTTGGTATGGGTTCTGCCAGTCTGCTCACTACCTTACCTATAAAATAATTTTCAGTTTGTTCCCTATGTCTGCCACTCCAATCTCTGTTAAAAACACGATGTGAGTCATTTAGAAGCGATTTATCAACAGCAATGTAACAAATTCTTAGATCATCCCAATTTGCTAAAACTTCAAAAACCTTTTTTCTTTGTTCATGCGTTGCTATATTCCCTTTTGCTTCTAAAATTTTTAAGTTATGTACCAGTTGTTCTGCTTTAATTTCTGCAAAGACAGGATCTAATAATTGTGCTAACTTTTTATATCCTGATTTTATAGAGAAACCTGCCCAAACATAAAATTTTCCTCCTTGAGCATTTATCACTCCAGAATCATCTAAATATATATACATCTCGTTCTCCTCTTTAGCATTCTTTTACTATTAAGTTTACTAGAAGATAGGCTGTATATGTAAATTATTTCGCAATAAAGCTGGGCTTTTCAATTAAATAAGGCTTATCCTGTTGCAATCCTAGGTGCTGGCCCTGTTGATTTAGCTGCAGCGATTCGCTATAAACTCCGGACACAGAATGAGGCATTAAGACATAAGGTGGCTTCATACCAGCCATAGATAATGCTGTTCTGATTTCTTCCATGTAATTTTCATTAAATATCAAAAAGCATAAGCCTTTTACGCCTATGCTTTCTCAAAAATTAATGTTAAGACATCGTTATTCTTTTACAAGCTATTTTTGCTGCTGGAACTCCAACACCAGCAGCAAGCGCTGCATCTACTGATTCATCCCAAGAACCACTGCTAGCCTTTATTTCGTTCCCTGCTGTCAAAACTCCCTCTGCTACAATTTTAACACAATCATAATAATCTTGATTAGGATTACTTTCAAAATACTGTGCAGCTAATTCGTCTGCTTTCTTTTGTATTGAAAGTCGACCTTGTTCAGCTAATGAACTAAAAACACTCTCAGCTTGCCCACCAAAATGTACTATTTCGTCGTTAATGTCTCGACCTGTACGATGTATTTCTCCCATTTCAGATGACATATTTAGTCCTCCCAATCCTTGAAATTTGAACTTTTTATGTTCACAAATATTTTATCCAACTGAGATTGTTCTTATCCATCAACAACTATTTCTTATCATTTTTAATATCACTAATAATCCATTGTGCTGCCTCTTTTAAATTTGGACATACTGCATTTGCTAATGGATCACTCTCACCAATAAAAACCGTTCTTGTACCTGCTTTTTTACCTGCCTGAATATCCGTATCAGTATCTCCAACCATATATGATTTTTCAAGATCAATTTTGTGTTTTTCTCCTAAATCTAAAACCATTTTGCTATTTGGTTTTCTACATTCACACCCAGCCTTTGGTTTATGTGGACAATAGGCAACCTCATGAATCGTTGCTCCCTCTTTCTCCAGTTCAGCCACCATATAGTCATGAATTATATGTAACTGCTTTTCCTTCATATAACCTAATCCAATTCCACCTTGATTTGTTACAACAAATACATAATCAAAATACTCATTTAAACTTTTAATTGCTTCCTCTACACCAGGTAAAAAATAAAATTGATTCGGTTCATTTACAAATTTTACTCGATCAGTTAGTACTTCATTTATTACTCCATCTCGATCTAAAAAAACTGCTCTTTTCAATCTCATCACACCTTTAATTTTTAATATTACTTTTATTATGTTAAAAATTATCGGTTTTAAGCAGTCCTATTTAAGGTGTCCACTAATTTCCAGGATTTATTTTATTTCTCGCGTAGCAGAATATTTAGAATCATATATATGTAGACAAGAACTTGATTATTTTCTAGTTTTTCTCTTACAAGCATATTAATAGCTCCTTCTTAAATCTCTTTTATCCCGTAGCACAGGGAAACAGAAAACACATACTAACATTAGTTTGTTTAAAAAATTATTAATGTAATGTAAAGCCCTATTAACGTAAAGATTAAAATCGGCACCGTTAACACGATTCCCGTTTTAAAGTAAGTTCCCCAGGAGATTTTTACACCTTTTTGGGACAGTACATACAACCAAACAAGTGTTGCAAGTGATCCGATTGGTGTAATTTTTGGTCCTAAGTCAGAACCAATGACATTCGCATAAATGAGCGCTTCACGTAATGTGCCATTTGTAGATGTTTCAGCAATTGCTAATGCGTTAACCATCACAGTTGGCATATTGTTCATAATTGATGAAAGAAAGGCTGCAATAAAGCCCATACCGACTGTTGCCACAAATAATCCTTGCTCTGCTGTCCACTCAATAACACTTGCAAGTGCCGGCGTTAATCCCGCATTGCCAAGACCATATACGACGACGTACATCCCAATTGAGAAGAACACGATATTCCAAGGCGCCCCCTTCACTACTGCTTTTGTATCAACGACCGCGCTTTGACGTGCCATGATTAAGAAGAAAATCGCGACAAGACCTGCAACGAGTGAAACAGGCACACCAATAAATTCACTTGAGAAATACCCAACAACTAAAATAGCTAGGACAAACCAAGACATCTTAAACATTTTCATGTCTTTAATGGCTAGACGTGGCTCCTTTAGCATCAATTCATTATATTCACGTGGAATCGCCTTGTTGAAGTAAATGAGTAACACAACAATCGTTGCCACAAGTGAGAATAAATTCGGAATGATCATACGCGTGGCATATTCAACGAACCCAATATCAAAAAAGTCCGCTGAGACGATATTCACTAAGTTACTCACAACAAAAGGCAAACTCGTCGTATCGGCAATAAAACCGCTCGCCATAATGAACGGGAAAATCATTTTTTCACTAAATTGCAAATTACGTACCATTGCAAGAACGATTGGTGTTAAAATCAAGGCTGCCCCGTCATTCGCAAATAAGGCTGCAACACCTGCGCCAAGCAAGCTGACATAGACAAACATTTTAATACCACTTCCCTTTGCAATCCGCGCCATACGTAAGGCTGCCCATTCAAAAAGACCGATTTCATCTAACACAAGCGAAATTAAAATAATCGCAATAAATGATAATGTCGCATTCCACGTAATATCAATAACTGTACCGACATCATTAAAATCAACAACACCTACAAGTAACGCAATCAAAGCGCCGGCCATCGCAGACCATCCGATGTTCAGTCCTTTAGGCTGCCATATAACAAAAATAAGTGTCACAATAAAAATAAGTGCCGCTATTACAAATAGATTCAATTTTTAGTCCCCCACACATTCACGATCAATTTTACAACCACATGTCCACTCTTCATTAATGGAAGCAATTATCCCTTGCATTATCGTTGTTTGATTCTCTTGGATGCGATAATGCTTCCAAGTCCCGACTTTACGTTCTGTAATGATCCCTGCCTCTTTTAATTTACGTAAATGCTGACTCACTGCTGGTTGAGAAATACCCAATACATCCGTGAAGTCACACACACATACCTCGCCCTTCTTTAAACAAGCGAGTATTTTTAATCGATTGGCATCCGCCACAGCCTTTAATTGCTTTTCGATTAATTCAATTTCCATCTTCAAAACCTCCATCACTATATAACGATATACTTATATTATATAGTGACAATGATTTTTGCAATAATAAATATACAAAAAGCACTTCCCTATACGCTGGAGAAACGTATGTGGAAGTGCTTTACTATTTATTGTGCATAATCCCCTGTATAGTTTACAAGTGAACAAGAATGCACACCTTCTATATTGTTTAAACTATTCATGAACCCCGTATTATCATCAACTAATCGAATTTCGACCGTCATTTCAATAAAACCGTTTCGAATTGTTTTTGATTTGAGCTTTGTATTTAATTTTTGTAATATTTTACGCACCTCTTCCCCAGCATCTTCATTATGTTGGAGAATTAATAAGTACGTTTCGCCGCGCACTTTTTTCTTCGATAACCATGCTAATGTTGCACCGAATGCTAATGAGCCCATTATTGCTAGAGGATACATTTGCGCACCAATGGCAATACCTGCTGCAATCGACCAAAACATATACACGATATCTAATGGATCTTTTACCGCTGTACGGAAACGAACAATACTCAGAGCTCCAACCATCCCTAGAGATAGGACGATATTTGTGCTGATGGTCATAATAATAAGTGTCGTAATCATCGTCATCAAAACGAAGGACACGTTATAGTTGTAGCTATAGACAACCCCTCGGAAACAACGCTTATACACCCAGTAAATAAACATACCGATACCGAATGAACATAGTAATCCGAAAATGATTTCTATATATGAAACACTAGTAAAAGAATCTAACCCGAGTACACTCTTTTTTATAATATTTTGGAAATTCAATTGATCATTCATAATTAGACTCCTTTAGTAACTGCTTTATCATGTAATATACACCCTGTCTTTATAGTTTAAAATATTGGATTGTTCTTTCCCGACAAAGGACATATTTCGAAATAGCCGAACGCGTTAACCGCTCTGGCTGTAATAGTTGCCGAATAACATCTGGTAAGAAATCATCGTATTTTACTTCTAATATCACTTGTTCTGGATAAAGAATTTCTTGATACACAATATTTTTGTCAAATAAGTCGACGCCATTAATGCCCGCGCGTAATTCTTTATCAAATGTGATACGGACATTCCCTAACTCATATATATACGCCTCACGTATGTAATCTACAATGACACGAGGTTGAAATCTCCGGAACGCTAATGCACGGTAAAAATCTTGAGTGAGTGTTTCTGTCCGCTCTTTTAAACAATCATAGTCTCCGTGTAAAATCGCATCATAGTCCCCACGTGTTAATGGCACTGCTTCTTTATTAATATAATCACCATATTTACTTTTTCTTTCTAGTTTAATAATCGCGTCATTTTCGTTATAAATACGAATTCGATATTTTTCACGTGCAAATATACCGTCATTTTTATCGTAAGTACTATGATCATGTATTCCATCAAAGTACAAACTTCGAATATTATAGCCTTCGGGACTCAAAGCATTCTTATCTAATGATAAAAAACTAGAAACCTTTTTTCGAAGTGCAATCATTTCAAAATACGTAATATAATATTTTAGTTCATGTCGAAAGTGTTTATTTTCAAAAGCCATTATTACTCCACCTCAAATTGTAGGACACCAAAATGATTAGTGTCTGTTTCATCATCTCTATATAGCTCGAAAGAAGTTTGTTTGTTTCCTTGTGAATCTGTTACGGTAACTTCCCAATAATAAATACCTTTATCTAATTTTGGAACGCGATATTCATTCATTCGCATGCCCTTTTCTAAATAAAGCACTTGCTGCATGTTAGGATCACGTGCAATCTTCACATCATAGTAAAGATCATCCCCCTGTAAATCAAAGGATATTTCCCATCCAAAGACATGTTGATTACCCTCTAATGGAATCTTTTCTGACATAAAAAATGGTTTTGGTTTTTCAAGGTCTTCATAGTACCGTACTAAAGAATTTTTAGGTGTATCAATAATACCCCCTAATATACGATCGTAATGTTCACCTATAATTGGCAAATATTGATTATCAGGTGAGCGTTGTACATATGGTTTAATTAAAGGTACATATAAATCTAATTGCTTTTTTATCGTTTTTTCGTTAATATACATTGCGTTTAACTCTTCCAACTTAGCTGTTAATTTATCGATATTTTCTTGTTTTCGGAAATAACGATTTAATAACCGGTTCGACCAGTAGTTACTGATCCCGGCTTGATAAGGTCTCACATATTCCCTGCTACGTTGTAAATCCCAACCACCATCATAATCCCAAGGTAAAATGAGCCATGTATCTAAATTTAAAGGTGAATAGAGGAAGAAATTATTAGCATCTGTATCCATATTGTCCATTAAAATGTTAATCGCTGTCCACGTTAGCAAATTTTCTTCATCAAAATGACGTTTTACCACTTCATCAATAGGGATGCTGTAATCATTGACATCATCCAGCATTGAAATTAATTTATCATGCTCTTCTCGCCCTTTAATTTCCAAAATAGATTCAAATACTTCTTTTTCATACTTAACATCTGTATGTGCGCGTATTTGATCAGGGTATCGGTTAAATTCAAAAAAGGTTACTTTATACAAATAGCCATTCGGATCAAAAAGATGATTTCGTAAAAACTGCTTATTTGGTTGTTCTGTATGGGTATACAATCCGTAATCATCATAACTCGTTGCCCCACGAGTTGAATCTTTTACATAAAGGTGAACGAATTGAGTCCGCAAACTTGAAATATTCGGAATTGGTTCCATCAAATCGAAGCTTAATTTATTTAATAAACGACTTCCATCTGAAACATGTTTATTTAAATTAATCGTTCTTTGATCATTCCAAGTTCCCACACTATCCATCAACTTAATTTTGTATGACTTTTGGGTTTTATTACGCGATGAATTCCCTCGAATGCTAATTTTAGCATTCGCTTTTGTTTCATCTGCTCCAAACATGCCTGCTTTTGGTCCTGCACGATTTGGCTCGCCTTCTGAAACGATAATATCTAATTTTTCATCACTATATCGTTCTGTGATTCTATTTAAACCGTACCAGTCAAAATCGGGCGTTTTTTCATTAGGTAAAACGGTTACATATAGTGTTTTTATGGAATCATCCTGATCACGTTCATAGAGCCTTTTGTCATCAATTTGAACACGATTGTCCGTTAATGGTATTGGTTGTCCCAAACTTAGTTCTACCTCTTCATTCGATGATTTTTCTTTGCATCCAACAATAATTAATGTGAATAATATAAAAGTCGTTAATATTGCAGATTTTTTGCTCAAATTTCCACCTAATTTCAGTTTAAATCCAATCGTTAGTAATAACAGTGAACAGTAAACAATGATTACTACTATCGAAATTTATTATTCTACCTCAAATCGTAGGATGCCAAAATGATAAATGTTTGTTTCTTCATCCTTATACATTTCGAATGAAGTTTGAGTATTTCCTTGTGCATCTGTCACTGTGACTTTCCAATAATAAACCCCTTTATTTAATTTCGGTATACGAAATTCATTCATACGCAAGCCTTTTTCTGAATGAATGACTTGCTGCATTTCTGGGTCACGCGCAATCGCTACATCATAATAGAGATCGTCCCCTTGCAAATCAAAAGATACTTCCCAACCGAAGACATGTTCATTCCCTTCACTTGGTATCTCTTGTGACATATAGAAAGGTTTTGGTTTTTCAAGATCTTCATAGTAACGTTCTAGTGCATTTTTAGGAGTCTGTATAATATTTTTTACTACTTGATCATAGTCTTTACTAACAATCGGTAAATATTGATTGTCAGGATATCTTTGAACATACGGTTTAACTAAAGGTACATATAAATCTAACTGTTCCTGTGCAGTTGTCTCATTAATATACGTTGCATGTAATTCTTCCAATTTAGCTGTTAATTTATCAACATTTTCCTGTGCTCTAAAATATCGATTCAATAAACGATTTCCCCAAAAATTACTAATACCTGATTGATAGGGTCTGACAAAATTTTGGCTACGTCCAGCATCCCAACCATCATCATAATCCCATGGTAAGATGAGCCACGTATCTAAATTTAAAGGTGAGTAGAGGAAAAAGTTATTCGCATCTGTATCCATATTGTCCATTAAAATGTTTATCGCTGTCCACGTTAGAAGATTTTCTTCATCAAAATGATGTTCGATTACTTCATTAATCGGTAAACTATAATCATTCACATCTTCTAACATTTGAATTAACTTTTCATGTTCTTCGCGCCCTTTTATTTCTAAAATCGATTCAAATGCTTTTTTATCATATTTTTCATCCGTACTAGAGCGAATTTTATCTGGATATCGATTAAATTCGAAAAAAGTTACTTTATACAAATAACCATTTGGATCAAAAAGATGATTTCGTAAAAACTGCTTATTTGGTTGTTCCATTTGTGTATACAGTCCATAATCGACATAGCTTGTTGATCCAGCTGTTGCGTCCTTTACGTAAAGGTGAATAAACTGCGTGCGTAAACTTGAAATATTCGGTATCGGCTCCATCAAGTCGAAACTTAACTTATTTAATAGTCGACTTCCATCTGAAACATGTTTATTTAAATTGATCGTTCTCTGATCATTCCAAGTTCCCGCGCTATCCATCAACTTAATTTTGTATGATTTTTGAGGCTGTTTTCGAGCTGAGTTCCCGCGAATACTAATTTTAGCATTCGCATTTGCTTCATTTGCCCCGAACATCCCCGATTTCGGTCCAGCACCGTTTGGCTCACCTTCAGAAACGATAATGTCTAACTTTTCTTCGCTATACCGTTCTGTAATTCGATTTAACCCATACCAATCAAGTTCAGGCTTTTTTTCATTAGGTAAAACCGTTATATAAAGTGTTTTGATAGAATCATCTTGATCCCGTTCATAAAGTCTTTTATCATCAATTTGAATACTGTTCATCATTGAGGTTGTAGGTTGACCTGAATTTCGTTCTATCTTTTCGGTCGTTAATTTATCGTTACACCCAGCCAATACTAATGTAAGCAATAACAGTGACATGAGTGTTGTAGATTTTTTGCTCAAAGTTTCACCTAATTTCTTTTTAGATCCAATCGTTAATAATGGTTGTGGACAGAAAGTAACGTAATCGATATTTTCTGAAATATAATTCAAGCGGAAAAATGTTAGACAAAGTCCAATAAACGACGCAATAAACATGCCCATTCCGTGCAAATTAAATTCCATTGTAATATACGATAAAATGGCATTCAAAATGATGAAAGTCCCACTTATTGCTAACAGTCCTTTTCGATCGTCGAAATACATAAGTAAATGAAGTAATAAAAACATCATAATAAAAAAGAAATACGCGAAACATAAAATAATAAATAAGTCTAATTGTTCCATGGAGAATCCCATTCTTGGTAAAAATAAAATGCCAAGTGCAATCGATAGTGTTGTAAAAAGTAATTGAATTTCCGCTAAAAAACCGGTTTTATGAATGATTACTTTTTGCAATCGCTGTTTTGCTTGTTGAATACTCTCATAAGTTCCCCCATCAAGAACATTTTTATAGTAATTTAAAAATTTCTCATAAAAATCCGTTTCGATTATGACAACAAAGAATATTAAAGATGGTAAAACGGTTAAATAAGCATAAAATACGGCGACATCATAAAGTGGCATCAGTAAAAACTGATTGGAAACTTGCGTATTGTTATCTGCAAATACCCAATAAATAATATTGTGGATATATACACCCGAATATACGAATGCCCCTATAAATAAAGCTCCTGGATACGTTTTTACCATCCGCAAAAATTGAAAATAATCGCGCTTTTCATTGCGTGGAAATACATGTTCAAAATGGAGAGCCGACAATATAATAATGCTTGCAAAGCCAATATTCATCCCGAGCAGTGCAATGATAACTGGATCCCATGACGTGAAATAAAACAATAAAAAGCTCGTCACAACAGAAAGTAATACGGCAATGACAAATCCTCTAAATATCCGCTTATAATCCTTCAATGCAGATAAGAAAACATTTTGCATCCAAATAACAATTAGCTCAATAAAATAAATATACGCGACAATTTTATAGCCTATATGCTCATTCACGCCCCATAAAAACACCGCTGCAATAATGGCACTAATCGGTATAATTACGAGTAAACTCCCGTAATACGCCGTAATAATTTGCTCGTATTTGCGATCATATATTTTATCTGCGATGAATCTTGTTACGAGCATCGACAAACCCGAAGTAACGATAACTGAAAATACGAAGCTATAAGCAATCGTCGCTATAAATAATTCATTTTGTAAGAACGTACTATTATTTTCTCGCATCATCAGTTGCTGGGCGAAGACGAGTATTAAACAGAGAATCATAGGACCAACTGTCGTCATCGTTGAGTAGCCGTACGCTTTCATATTTTGAGCGAGTCCCTGTTCTCTATACAACTTTCGCAGTTCAAAACCGATTCCAGCCATTTACATCACCGCCCCTAACGTTCTATATATTTCTTTGTAACTCGTTATAAATGCTTGGCGAGTGTAATCACATGCAACACGGTTAAAACCATTTTTCCCCATCTCAAGTCGTAGTGGTTCATCTAAACAGAGCTTCACCATGTAATTCGCCATCTCCTCATAATGCATAACGGGTACGATAAATCCAGCAGGCCCAAAATGATCATCTAGACGCCCTTCTATCAATTCTCGACAGCTCCCTACATTCGTTGAAATAAACGGCTTACTACATGCAAAGCCTTCTAAAATCGCTAATGGTTGTCCTTCACTAATACTTGAAAGTAACAGAAAGTCCATATCGCCTAAATACTCTTTAATATTGACCATTCCTGTAAATTTAATATTTCGAATATTTAACAGTTGCACGAGCTGCAGGCATTCTTCATAATATTCCTCGTTTTCTTCAGCTGGTCCCATAATAAACAATTCAACATTTGACAATTGTTGTTCCACTAATGCAAATGCTTGAATCATCATTTTAATATCCTTAATCGGAACAAGACGGACAATTGCACCAATCCTTATTGTATCGTCTTTGACCGTTCGTACGACTTGATTATAATCATGGATATCAATGCCATTCGGTATAATTCGTATGCGCTCTGGTTCGCAACCGAGTTCCACTTGAATTTCCTTATTACGACCAAACAATGTAATGATTTCGTCTGCTAATGAATAAATAGAATGAGATAATGTGTAAAAATAATTAATCCATAAATCTTTGAAATAACCCTTTACCCAATTGGCTTTAATAATTTCTTCTTCTCGCTCTCTTGAATAGATCCCATGTTCCGTTAAAATAAGCGGCTTATCATAAATGATTTTCGCAAGAGCACCCACTACCCCAGCATATCCCGTAGAAACCGCGTGATATATGTCTGCCTTTGGAACATCACCGCGCAACAGCATGAATAAAGGTAAAATCATAGAGCTTACAGTCCAAAATAATTCTGTAAATGGAACATGCGTATATTTTGTTTTCGCTAAATGTTCCACAAGCTCGTAATAATCCTTGCTCGATAAAAATTCACCCACATTCGTGAATTGATTACTTCTAATCAGTTGGAATAACGCAGCCCAATCTACATTATTCGAACCATTTACTAATGAAATTAAGCTATTTCTTTGAACATCCGTTAAATGATAACGTTTCCCCCACTTAGCTTCTTCATATATATGATCGTCTAAAAAAAATTCGTGTACTTCAATTACGTTTGTTGGCAGTGCATATTTAAATTGCCCTTGTTGCTTACGTTCAGCTGCAATAGCATAAATGATAAATTCATGTTCTGGCATTGCATGCATTAAACTATGAATCCAACTAGATACACCACCCGTTACGTAGGGGTAAGAGCCTTCTGCGATTAAACAAATTCTCATGTCCTATTACTACTCCTTTAATGTCACTTCAAATTGCGCATCTAAAGCCTTAATTAAATAAGTACCATCGTCAATTTTAGTAACCTTACAATTATCTAGTCTTCCAATTTTTTTATCTGTTCGCAAAATAAAATGTTGTTCTTTCAAATAATTATCGATGTTCCCTTTCACGACATTATTATTTTTTTCGATTGTAATTGTCGTTTGCAAAGTAGAAGCAATGGCCATCGCCGATTCGGATGCCGTCAATGCACGAAGCCATGGATAAGTTTTGTGAATATCTTTCATAAACGCATCGAACTCTTCATACATTTCCGACCAACTTCCTCCAGATCGGTCTGTACTAATGACATCATCTGGATGGACAAAGTGAGAAAAAACACCAATGCTCGTTAATGTATTGGCTATTGCCCAATCGTCAGAATTAACACGCGAATAACCAGAAGTAATACGTGGCATTTCAATAATCCCGTCGTCAGCCACTTCGAATTCCTGATGATAAGAGTTGCCGTTTATATCTTCCAAATATAAAGAAGAAATCGTTGTTAAATCCGGCCAACTATCGACTAACGCCTGGCGCCCATCTTCTGAAAGGACATTAGAGGGAGGCACATACGTCGTTACTTTATAGGATGGAAAAGCTTGTTTTGTATAGTTTTGTAGTTCCTGGATTGATTGCTCCATATGCGTGTTACTTTTCCAAGAATTATATCCATACAACCTAGAAACATTTTGATCCATCGTTAGAGATTGATGATTATACCCATGAAAGCCGATTTCCCCTCCATTTTGTATCAATTCTCTACCAAAGGAAATTAAATAGATAAACTCTTTATCTTCTACATTATCGAATGGTGGGGTAACATTATCCAAATATGACTCAATGATAGCGCCAGTATATCGAATATCTGCCCTTGCCGAAGTTTTTAACATATTCGGCCACCAAATCGATTGATAGAAGGATGCAAGACTTTTCTTGTATTCCTCATAAATGAGATCGTTTCGTCCCTTTGCAATTGGGGCTGGGAAGTCATCTATAAAAAAGGTTTTCGTATTAAATATAGGATATACATAATCCGGCTCCATTAAGCTAACCGCGCCTGTAATGATTCCTCGAGAGGATTTTTGGAAAAGTAACCCCCCATTAAACACCATAAATGTACCTTCCCCATACTTTGCTTTCCAAAGCAATGGATTTTTTGTTGTACTTTCTATATATATAGTCGCCTCATTATTTAACGCTACCCCTAAACCGACATCATCCATTGCATCTTCAAAAAATGTTTGTCCTGTTGTACCAATTAAAACATTTGATTTCATATGCATTCCAGTTGTCGTAACATAGGTTTCATAATCTAAAATCCCCATCTTCCGATACAAAATTTCGAAGTGCGAATCCATATTAAGGACGTTCATTAAAAAGAGTTGTCCACCATCTGACACGTAGTTTTCAATCTCCTCGACCGTTCCGAGATTTTCTAAAGATGGCGTACTTAGCATAATGGTAGGACATCGATCAAATTCCACCATTTCTGTTGCGACATCATACGCCCGCGTGCTTTTTTGCATATATTCAAGTGTCTTTTCTGCATTGTTTTTTAATACGACCGAACTTTCATCGTATACGATACAATAAGCTGGATTTTCTGAATCATTCTTTTGCTCTTTATTCATATTTGCAGAAACGACTAGTTCCTTCATTTCCAAAATGTCTTCATTATCGACCATTTTCAGTACCATTTGAGATCTTGTTATTTGTAAAGTAATCCCACATAAAAAAAGTAGTACGACGACAAAGATGATTTTTTGATTATCCCATAACCATTTCATCTGTATGATTCACTCCAGTCGACCAATAGCGCACCGTTACTAACGCTTCATTAGTTAACATAATCGGTGCATTTTTTAAATTATTCAAAACGATTGTAAATTTAGTATCTGCTTTTAATTCACAATAGATCGCTAACAATTGTAAATACGGTTTTTCAGAATGTGGATAACGCTCTTTAAATAACAGTGCCGTTTGTTCAGCAGCCTGTAGTTCGCCGAGTGTTATTTCCATATTTATTTTTTCATTGAATAACGCTTCCGTCGCTTGATTCTTTTCGATGATTGATTGTATGACTTGAATATAGGTCATACGATAATTTTTAGTAGACTGTTTATCTAGGAAACCACTGCGTAAATATTCCTTGATTACTTGTACATATGTGAGCCCAACTTCTAAATCCTGTGGGTTTTGACTAAATTCCACAGATAATTTTTGCAGAAGCAAGGATAACTCGCGTTTTACTTCGATTACTGCGGATACGGCATAGTGGGATGTTTCCGTATCCTCATTCATAACTGCCGTTTGTAAAATATCTAAATACTTCATCGCATCTTGTTTTAATAGATCCAACATGACACGCCGGCGAGATGTAAAATCACTAATAATTAATGCCTCTTCAATTGAAACAACAGCTAATTCACGATCTCTTTCAATAACCATTTTCGAGGAACGCAACTCGATTGGAATATCATCTGTTTGGGCATTCATATAGGCTTCAAATAGTTCTCCTTTATTTTTAAGTATTTTCTTAGGCCATACGCTTGGGATAAACCAGCCGATTACTGGTAAAAATAAAACGAGCGTACATCTAAATAGCCAATCTTGAAAATGACCAAGAGTAAGGAACCATAAAACAATGGCAGATATAATCATGTATAGGATAAAAATAAGCATTATAGTCATACAAGCACCCCATTATGGACCATCGCTTCAATTCCAACCTTGCTAAATCGCTTAGTAATCAATGGAATATCTTCTTGCGTTGTATTTGACAGTAAAATATAAAGTGCATCCCCCATATAGCTAATATAATCCGTTTCCCTTAATAATTGGTTCGCTTTTTCCGCTACTTGCTGCGAAACACTTGGATCTACTTGGATTTTTACAAGCTCATATGGCATATTGTATTTTTCTTTTGCGTGAATTTTGCTGCTCAAGATTTCATGAAATACATCTGGTTGTAAAATAAAGGATTGACCAATATAACGACTATCCCCAGTAAAATGAATATATTCAAAGGCGCGGCTTAAGGATGTTTCGATTAGACCTGCAATGACTTTGAATAAATTTTCATGATAGTTTGAAAAGCTAGAGAATGGTAATTCATTAATTGTGAGTATCGCTTTTATTTTATTATCATGGAATATTGGTGCGGCCATTACCGGTACATTTGCAAGTAAATTTCGATTAGAAAAAATCGCCTGCGTATTAATCATTTGTTGAATGTAATGTGTATCCGCTACTTTTAAGGAACTTATTTGTGGCTTTTCATCTTGTAAGTAAGAACTTGCCACGAGTCGCAAGTATGTCTGATCCTCATTTAATAAATAGATTGAAACATTTTCACAACGCATCGTCTTTTGTACCACTTCGATTGTCCGCGTAAAGATTTTTTCCGGCTCAATCTCATTCAGTTCTTTTGTAATCGAATAAATTTTCCCGAAACTATCCTCGTTATTTAGTACGCGCAATTGTAACTCATCTTTTACACCACGCAGTTCCTCATGAATGTTTTCTAAAAAGTCATAGCGGGTATTAAGTTCATTAAGCGTTTCTTGTTGTTCCGATATTTTAATGTTTTTTCGCTGTACGGAGTAACCCACAACTAAACCAATAAATAAAAAGATTGCGATTTGGAAAAAGAACGTCGTATCATACATGAGCGAAACAAGTTCTCGTCCTTGACGGAAATAATCGATTAACAGCAAACTAATGGATAAACTAACTGCAAAGAACGCTTGTCTATTACCATAAATCGCACCGACAGTAATGATATAGAATATACCCACTTGAAACACTGAGAAAATAGGGTTATCCACACTTAATACAAGCGCACTTAAAATGAAAAATAACACAAAATTTTCAATGTAAGGTTTGATATTTGAATACCAAATTGGCGCAACTTTCTTTTCTTTGATAACCGCTTGTTCCAAAGGTTTACAAGTTGTTCCCCACTCGTATGTTTTTTGAAGGCCATCTTCCAGCGAATACATCGGTACCCAGTCCAAATCTTGAATGATGCGCGCATTATTTAAAACAGAGCGCTGAATATCCCCCTCCCGTGATGCCATTTGAACCGTCTCAATAGCGCCATGGAATTTTTCAAAATGCTGGATTAGATCTTTTACACTTGCTTCTGTATTTGTAGATAAGTTATAAATACCTGTCAGCGTACTTTGTGAAGCTCGGTAAATCGCAAAAGCTACATCTTCAACATAAATAAAATCCCTCGTTTGATTGCCGTTTCCGTGAATATGGAGCTTGTCATTCGTCAAAATACGATTCAAGAATATGGAAACGACGCCACCTTCTCCTTCATGCGTTTGGCGCGGTCCATAAACATTCGAAAAACGGAAACAAATGGACGATAATCCTTGACTTGCTGCCCAATTTCTACAATATTTTTCCCCACCAAGCTTACTTAAGCCATATGGCGAGATCGGGTCCGTATGCATTTCCTCTGTTATAGGGAATTTAGATTGTTCACCATACACAGCCGCCGAGGAAGCAAAGATGAATTTCTTCACCTTATATTCCGTCGCAAATTTTAACATTTGCACAAGTCCAATAATATTGCTCTGTGCATCAAAGGTTGGATTTTGCATCGATGTCGCAACACTTGCTTGAGCAGCTAAATGAACAACAACATCAAAGTGATACGCAGCAAACACTTTTCGACATTTTGGGTCTTCTATAGAGAGATGATAAAATTTATGCTTAAATGAAATGTTTTCTGCTTTCCCTGTTACTAGGTTATCGATAATATGTACCTCATAACCTTCCTTATAAAATCGATCCGCCACATGTGAACCGATAAAACCATAGCCACCCGTTATTAGTACTTTCATAAAAACCCTCTCCCCGTCTTACTTTTTACACTTGATCCGTGGATATACGGACTCATCTATGAAGCGATTATCCGCAGTTATTTTTTTCGAAATATTGAGATATTCTTTTGAGCCACAAACAAAATAACGATTACCTGAAAATTCGTTACCACGTGTATATTGCTGTATCGTAATTTCTCGATACCCTTTATTAGATTGATCGTTAAACGAAAACAAATTATTCGTAATGGAGCTATTCTCGGCGCCACCATTATCAATGCCCGATCCTCCTATGACAAGTCCTGCTTTTGTATTTCTAGCAATATAGTTATCCTTTATCGTAATATTTTCAGCAGAAAAGCCTTCTTGTTCACTTGATATCGAAATTCCATAGTCACTATTGCCAACATAATTGTTTTTCACGACGACGTTTTGTGCGCCATCGACATATATACCTGCAGCGGATGCATCTCCTTCATAGGCGGGGTTGTCCCCAGAGGAGATATAGGTCACGATGTTATTTGAAACAACACCATTTCGAGCATAATCCGTGCATCCATCACTTTTACAAGCACCGTACCGCCCTGCGACATCAATGCCAATATTATTGTTATGAGAAAGGCGATTTCCATCAATCGTGAAATTTTCAATATTGCCACTTAATGTTAAGGATTCACTACTACCGAGCGTTAAATCATGCAAGTGATTTTTCAAAATTCTGATATCCTCAATCGGCTGAGGTTGATCACCGTATACAATAATGCCATGTGCATTCCCTTTATTTGCATAGTTGGCAATATGATGGATGTCATTGTTTACTATTTCGATATTTTTATTGCTTTTTCGCACTACTATACCTGCAGGATAAGACTTACTGGAATCCGTTTTCACATTACGTATTTCAAAACCTTTGATTTGAATCCCTTCAGAGTTCTTAATTTCAAATCCTGCCCGTTGCGATGAGATTTCTAAACCTTCCGCATCAATAATTGGTTTTTCATACGGATAATTTTGAATCGTAATGAATTGGTCGTCTATCGCCTGTTTTTCTGAAACAACGACCATTTCTTTATAAATCCCTGCTCGAACATTGATAACATCACCCGATTCTGCCTGATTTACAGCATATTGAATGGTTTTCCAAGGTGAATCAATCGTGCCTTCTGATGCATCACTTCCATTCGGGGCAACATAATAGGCGCCCTGAGCTGTTTCTGTTGCTATAAAAAATAGTGGAATTGTAAAGGTGTAACAAAACGCAATAACTTTTAACATATTTTTCATCCAATAAACGCACCTTTCTTTTCAAAATAATGAGGACCTAAATAGTGACAAGCAATCTATCATATCCGACATATTTATAGATTCTTACCTATAGAAGGACGACCTATACAATACATATACAATACCTGGTTTTGAATAAAATCATTTTTTTAGTAGGTAATATGTATTAATTTGAACATGTAAGTAATCCTTTCCCATTCCATAAATCTAAATATAAACAGAAAAGGTTAAAACTAGGTTAAAAAATAAAAATAATTTTTAAAAAAATACTTTATTTCATAGCACTTTAATATCATTTCAATATTCCATTTTATGTATCACCACCTTTTGGTAGTTTTATATTACTATATATTGGAAGGATTGCAATTAAAATAAAGCACCTCCAAATACATTTGTCATGTATCCGAAAGTGCTTTATTATATTTTTTATGAATTGCGCTTATTTTCCTTTAACATGAATGAAAGTGCTAATCCTAAAACACTTAAAATCGTTGCAATGACAAAGGCCACGCGAATTCCAATAAGCATCGCATCCGCTGATACGTCATCTAAATAACTCATTGTCCCTGACATCGCTGTAACGAG
Source organism: Solibacillus sp. FSL K6-1523 (assembly GCF_038005225.1). Lineage (NCBI taxonomy): Bacteria > Bacillati > Bacillota > Bacilli > Caryophanales > Caryophanaceae > Solibacillus > Solibacillus sp. FSL K6-1523. Next base: position 2,064,822 of record NZ_JBBOSU010000001.1, on the reverse strand, counting down.
TAACGCTGTGACAATGGCACCGCCGACCATACGTAATGTACTGTTAACAGCAGTACCATGAGGCATTAAATGTCCTGGTAACGCATTCATTCCAGCAGTTGTTAGAGGCATCATGATCATTGCAATTCCCAATGAAATGAATGCAAATAGTATCGCAATAATCCAAATAGGAGTCGTTACAGACAAGAACATATAAACCGCTAATGCGAATGTAATCGATGTAAACCCGTATAAAGCTAATCCTCGTCCACCAAATTTATCGAAAATCTTCCCGGTTACTGGTGACATGAAGCCCATTAGTAAGGCACCAGGTAATAGGATAATTCCAGTTTGTAACGCTGAAAGCTCTCGAACATTTTGCACATAAAACGTTAATAAAATTTGAGTACCAATCATAAGGGCATACACTAAAACAGATAACAATGTTGAAATTGTGAATACTTTAGATTGGAACACACGAAACTCTAAAATTGGCGTTGGTAACTTAAATTGACGACGTATGAACATAAACAGTGCGACAATACCAACTGCTAACGATATAAGAACATACCAAGACGTAAATCCAACTGAGCCAACCATACTAAATCCGTATAATAAACCGCCCCAACCAAATGTGGAATAAACAATTGAAAGCATATCAAATTGTCTCTCTTGTTTTGGTGTAACGTTTTTCATAAATACGAAGACAAGTAGTATCACGACAAGTGCTACAGGCAACACCGTGTAAAATAAATGGCGCCATGTAAAGTATGTGAGCAACCAGCCTGCTAAAGTTGGTCCAACTGCTGGTGCAAAGCCTGTTACGAGCCCTGCAATCCCCATTACTGAACCGCGCTGTTCTTTCGGATAAAGCGTTAATATAATCGTTTGCATTAACGGCATAATAATACCTGCTCCAGCTGCCTGGATAACCCGTGCCCCGAGTAAAACCGGATAATTTGGTGCAAATGCTCCGATTAATGTACCAACTGTAAACAAACTTAACGCGGTCAATAACAATGCCCTATTTGAAAATCGACCAATTAAATACGCTGTAATGGGAATTAATATTCCGTTCGTTAATAAATAAATTGTCGTTAACCATTGTGCCGCACTGGCGTCGATTTGGAAATCAGCCATAATCGGCGGCATCGCAATCATGAGTAATGTTTGATTGAGAATCGAAACAAATGCTGCCGATAAAACAATCGCTACAATGAGTGTCCTTTTTGAATTTGTAATCGTTTGTTGCATAAAATAACCTCCAAGTGTTTGTTAGTGATAACTAACATTTTGATGTAAATAAAATGATGTTACATTGTAACACCATATAAAAAAGTTTCTACATAATTGTTAATAAACATAGTTTGTTGATTTTTTAAAAAATGATTCGTTGAAATTACAGTTGTTGCAAAATAACCGAACATTGTTGTTAAAAAAATAATGGCTTGTGATTCAGATTGAAACGGTTTTAATAGACCTTTTTCAATTAATTGATCAAAATATGCCGCGAGTAATGATTGAAGCTGATTCGTATTCGCTTCCGTAATGAGACCTGACAGTTCAGGTAAATTTCCCCGCTCTTGAATACTAATGAGAAAAATGACTTTGTTTTTGTTCATGTACAGCAAATATTGATGTGCAATTTCAATTAAGTCCTTTTTCACATCAAATGTTATCGATGATTTAAAAAACTGTTCAAAATACGGTATATACGATTGCTGCTGAATAAGCGCCTCCAAAATACCAATCTTTGTTTCAAAGTGACGGAATATCGTCATTTCACTAACACCAGCAAGTTCCGCAATTTCTTTTACAGGCACTTGATTGTATCCTCTTGCCTCCATCAATGTACTCGCAGCATGTAATATGCGCTCACGTGTTTTGTTTGTCATCAGTTCACCTCGATTTGTTAGTGCTTACTAACATATCATATCTTAAATAGTAGACTGCGTCAAAAAATATGTATCCGTATCATTCCCCCAAAAATTAGGATGCTAATTTACAGTTCTACCCGATAGCGCCAGCTTGCATTTTTCACTTCATCGAACTGAATATATTTGACACTTTCCTCAATGACATCATTTAAATTCAATTGTTGCTGCTTCGCAAAGTCTTTTAAATGTGCGAGCAATTGTTCATCACATGTTGTTCTGAACTCTACACGATCTTTTGGTCGGTTTTTTTTATTATAAGAAATTGATTCGCTCTGCAATAGATTCAGATACCCGTTTTCGAGTAAATAACCGATATGCGTATTATGCTCTGTCGCTAATTGCTTCAATTGTTCAATCAACGCCGCGCTTATACGACTTTTATAACGTGCTCGTGATTCGTCGGTCGTTTGAATTAATTTATGATTGACGATTTTCCACATGTAATTCCCCACCTTTACCTTCTATTATAATAAATTTAACCAAATAAAAACACTCCTTATGGGATAAGGAGTGAATGGCGTAAAGTTACAGTCGGTACATGCCTATTCAGTTGTATTATATCCACCATAGTTTCTTTACCAAAAATACTTAAAAGCCAATTTGTTCGTCTTTAAATCTGCTCGTTTATGCATTTTGTTCGCAAAAAATAGTAGCCTCTTTCGAAAACCTTCGTTAAAACATTTTGTCAATCAATTGCCTAATAAATTTAATTATTTTCAAAAACAATAAACCATGTTTACATATTGTAAAAAAAACGCATACAACGAAGTTAATTGAAATCTTTTTATTACATTGTGTTACTATTTCACAAAACTTTTAACAATATTGCGTGACTGTAACTTTACTACTTATATAATATCCGTTCTTTTCATTTTCTAAACCTCTAATTTAAATATGACCTAGCTTCATTTTGTTGGTGCCAAACACCCAATACTATAGAAAGAAGTTAAAAATATTTAATTCAAGACTTATACCTAGTCGAATTTTGTAAAACGTATATAATAACTAAAGGGGGTGTACGATGCTAAAAATAAAAAAAATTGAATTCATCAAAGTCAACTACGATGAATCACTTACTCAAAATTTCTTTTCTGTTGCGAATATTACATTTTCAAACTATAAACCCATCTCTGGTGCCCTACTCTATTGGCAAAAAAATACGTCCGATGCACCTTTTACAAAAGATGGAGACTATAAATTTTTTTATGATATGGCAAAAGTACAATTTTTTGCGTCCGTTAAGTTTCCAAAGGATTCAAAACTAACGCGTGATCAGCGCCAAGAGCTTGCTTATATCCTATTGGAAGAACGCGGTGCAATCGGTTCTTATAGTTTTGTGACAAATCGCTCAAAACGACCATTTCCAATCAAACAATCTTTTCAAAATATAAAATTTCCAGAATGTTTTAGTTTACAAGACTTCAATCAGATTAAACAGTTTCAACAATTTCAAAACCAAGATGAAACACTGTATGCAAATTTAGCGCATTATGACCGCGCTTTTGTAGAGTCCTATATGCATTGGTGCCAAATTGTCGTGACAGAGCACCATAGCAAACTACTAGATTATTTGGATTACTTACCATTTTCTTATATTTGCTATGCTAATCCATTTCTTTCAGAGCAATTTTTAATTGATTTTATCGAGCAGGTAGATTTTGATGCGTTACAATATAATAAACCCGTCCTAGCTCGCTTAACTGCGTCGTTTAAAGCCCATCTTGTTCATTCATTAAAACTACAACAAAAAGCAATAAACGATGAATTTAAAAACCAATTGGAAGAATTCATAGAAAGCAATGTTTTTTTCAACTTACATGATGTCGTTTACTTGCCAGAGGTAGACGAAATTCCCGAAATGGAGTTATTATTTTTTGAATATGATTGTGGAAACGACAAATGGCCAGGTGGGGAGCATTTAGTAAAGGGCATTCCTTCTTTATACTGCCAACAATATGATCGTTATGGAGATAAAAAATTAACAAATAGCGATATGGATAAAAATATAGCGCAATATAGTGCGATTCAATTGCAGCTTTTCAGCGGATTTGCTCCTTTGCACTGGCTGAGCCGTTATCAAAGTCAATTAGATTGGCAGGCGATTAGTCAGTACAACGAAAATTTAACTGCAGATTTTTTAACTGCCCATTTGGATCATATCGATTTCCAGGCACTTGGGTGTAATATTTATTGCATTCTAGATGAAGCTTTTTTATCTGAGCATATGAATAAGTTCAATCACCAGCAACCTGTTCCACTCATTATATGCCATTTGACAGAACCTTTTTACTTAAGACATAAAGACCAAATTAAAGTAGACTTAGATACTTTATATAAATATATGGATTGTATTGATTATGATGAGTTCGAACGATTAGAATCATATTTTTAAAGAATAATAAAATGCACCCTTCCACTTGTCTGAACTGCTCCCTGTCAAGTAGACAGTGGAAATAATAAAAATGCTTTAAGCGGCTTGCGTCCTGTATTCTAGAGGGCTCAAGCCGTTTAATCTTTCTTGGTAACGTTTGTTATGATAGAACGTAATATATGTATTGATTGCTTCTTCTAACGCCTCGTATGTATCATATTTGTTTAAATAATACTTTTCGACTTTCAGAGTACCCCAAAAAGCCTCGATTGGTCCGTTATCGATACAACGACCGACCCTCGACATACTGTGAATCATATTCGCTTCTTCTGTCATGCGTTTGAAGAATTTTGATGTATATTGATAACCTCGATCACTATGAATAAGCGGTTGCTCACCTTCTTTTAGCTCCTGTATTGCAGGAATCATGGTGTCAAAAACTAATTTATTGTTATTCGAATGTCCTAATACATAACTGACAATTGAATTGTCGTGTAAATCAATAATCGCGCTTAAATAAGCTTTTCTACCTTTGCCGTATTTAAATTCTGTCACATCGGTACACCATTTCTGATTCGGTTTTTCCGCAGTAAAATCACGTGCTAAAATATTTTCAGCCACATAATCCGGCTTTGATTTACGGTATCGTTTTGGCTTACGTCGAATAACCGCTTCCAGACCACAAATCTGCATCAGGCGGTAAATACGCTTCTTATTAACTTTAGCTAGGCCCATTTTTGTTCTTTGGCGATTAATTGTCATTGTAATGCGGCGGTAGCCATAAATACCATTTACTTGCGAATAAAGATGTTGAATCGATTCTACTAGCTGTTCGTTTTCTCTTTCTCGTACAGATGGCTGACGTTTCATCCATTTATAATAAGCTGCACGTGAAACCTCAGCGATTTCACACAATAAAACAATCGATAAGTTTTCATTCTCCGCCAACTCTTGAATCGCGATGTAACGGCTCTGAATACGAACTCTACTTAACGACGCCTCCTTTCGATTTCCTCTAACTTTTTTAATAATAGATTTTCTGCACGTAACCGTTCGTTTTCACGCTCCATCTGTTGAATTTTTAAACGCAATCCATCTTCTGGTGTACGCTCTTCTGTAGGTTTTGTTTTGCCACGACGATCCTCTAAAGCGTGATCGCCACTCTCTTCAAACTTTTTTACCCATTGATAAACTTGTTGGTAGGACACATCATATTGTGCTGCTGTTTCTTGATAATTCTTCCCCTTCGCTAGGCATGCCTTTGCAATTTCAATACGCTCTTCTACAGTTGTTTTTCTTCCTTTAGTCATAGTTTGGCTCATTCCTCTACCCGAATCTTTTAATTCACTATGACCAGTATAAATTTTCACCCACTTTTTGAACACTGTTAAACTACTAATCCCGTATTTAGCAAGGATATCAAGCATAGAATAGCGTTCTGATAAATAATCCTCGACGGCACTTTGTTTTAATTCTTTTGAGTACACCTTATTTTTCTTAGATCGTGTTAACGCCTCTATTCCTCCAAATTTAAAAAGAGCGCGCCATTCTTGAAGAGTTTGTCGATTGACCGAAAACATCTTACAAATTTCAAGTTGGGTATGACGTCCTTCTTCTAAATATTGAAGTGCTAAGATTTTAACATCTAGTGAAAATACCTTTTTTGGCATGAAAAAAACTCCCCATTTAGATAAACAGATTTTATTTTTTAATCTGTCTACCTAATGGGGAGCATATCAGTCTTTGGAAAGGTGCATTTTTAGTTATTCTTGAGATTTTATATAGTCTGCAAATTCATCCTTGTTTAAAGGGGCACTTAAATAAAATCCTTGTACGAACTCGCATTTCAATTCTTTTAAAATAGCTAAATCCTCGCCATTCGCCACACCTTCCGCTACCACCTGTAAATCAAGTGCGTGTGCCAATGAGATAATGGATGACACCATCTTGGCATTTGCCGGAACTAAATTTAAATCTTGTGTAAACGAATGATCGATTTTTAGGGAAGAAACAGGCACTTCACGCAAATAACTTAATGGCGAATACCCCGTCCCAAAATCATCAATGGATATTTCAATGCCTAATGTATTCAGTTCTTGAATTTTTTCAATTAATTCTGCTGAACAATCAAGCATGCTCATTTCAGAAATTTCTAACTCTAGTTGATGTGGGTTCAAATTTGTCTCTTCTAGAATTGTTTTTAATTGATCAATAAATTCATCTTCATTTATATAATTTGTTGAAACATTCACCGACACTTTAAATTGTGGTGACACAATAGATTGCCATTGCTGCAATTGCATCGCTGCATTTCTTATTACCCAATAGTCAATCTCATTGATGAGTCCACATTGCTCTACGAACGGAATCAATTGCGCTTGCATCATTGTGCCAACTTCTTCGTCCACCCACTGAATTAACGCTTCCGCCCCAATTAGCGCATTCGTTTGGAGATTAAACTTCGGTTCGTAATAAAGCTCAAATGCATTCTCTTTTAAAGCCTTATGTAACTTTGTCTCTAAACGTAAAAATTGGTCATTTGTACCGCGCATTTCTTTTTTATATACATTATAGCTATTGCCATTCTTTACTTTTGCAGCATTCATCGCTACACTCGCTGTTTTCAATAGTTTTGCGGCAGATTCACCATGCGCTGGATACACACTTACGCCGATGCTGATACTCGCATAAAATTCATACGTATCAAAAACAAAGCTAGTTGTACAAACATCCAAAATCTTCTCGGCCATTTCGTCTATCAATGAAATATCTTCTAGTATATAGACAAATTCATCTCCATTTAGACGATAAAATGAATCGGTTTGAATATCAATACCACGAAAACGTGAGCCCAATTCTTTTAAAAATAAGTCACCAATTTTATGACCAAGGCTATCATTAATATTTTTAAAGCGGTTAACATCAAAGAAAAACAGTGCAAATGGAATTTTTGTACGCATTCCGTTCGCAATTTCATTTTCAATGCGCTTTGTTAAGCTACGACGATTTGGTAAGCCCGTCAAATCATCATGATATGCAATGTGAGCAATCTTTTTAATGTTTTTTTGAGCGGTAATATCTGTACGAATCGAAATATATTGATTTGGCACTTTATTTTCCCCTAAAAATGGAACAATCGTTGTTTTAACCCAATATAACGAACCATCTTTTGCGCGGTTACATATTTCCCCATGCCACGTTTGTCCTAGTCCAATTGTACGCCACATTTCTTTGTAAAAAGATTTCGGATGGAAACCTGAATTTAAAACGCGATGGTCCTGTCCAATTAATTCTTCGCGTGAATACTTCGATATTTCGCAAAATTGATCGTTTACCATCATAATTTTACCCATTCGATCTGTTACTGCAACGATGGATGTCTTATCAAGTGCTGCCTTTAAATTTACGAGCTGTTCATACGAAAAATCCATTGATTCGAGAATTTTTGAATTATTTTCCTCCTGCATAACTATCTCCCCATTCTAAATTGATTCTACTAAATTTACCATTCATAGAAAATTATAATAGTTATTAACTTATAAATCCAATTTTTGAGAAATGATTGCTTTTCTTTTCTTCATGTAGCCTCAATATTAAGCATCAAACATTTATACGTCCTTACTATTCTATTTTACCCACATCTATGCAATTTTGTCTGTTATTTTTTTCATATATTTTGAAATTTGGCTTGGTTCCAAAAAAACATGATTTAAGCTTTCTACCGCTTCATTTTGACTTTTTGATGCGAAAGTAATAATCCTCACAATAACAAAAAAAATCTCCCTTATCATTGGAAGATTTTTTTATCTGACTTTATAAAGTTGCAAACTCATATTTCCCTCGATTCTCCGTAGCGTGGTAGTTGTAGGCGTCTAACTGTTCCTGAGATAAGTTTAAAATATAATAATGAAAGTTGATCGGCTCTAATCCAAATTTTTCACAAGATTCTTTATAATATTCATACCCCATTCGATAATCATGCATCTTACTTCCCCCCTTCTTGTTGCATTGCTTGGTCATTGTAATCACTTAATTGTTTCGGTGATAATTGAATTACATAATAGCGAAAGTTAATTGGCTCCAGCCCGAATTGCTCACATTTTTTCACATATACTTCATACCCTTGTCGATACATTGTCATTTTTATCCGCTCCCTTTTTGTACTATAACAGAAATTATTTATTGAATTAAATATAGTACAGTTATAGTACAGTTGTCAACGATATTTTCACACATTCCCTGATTTTTTAGGATATAAAAAAATCCTTTCAAGTTAAGATAGGATTTTTACGCATCTAGCTATCAATTATCGTGCATCGCTGCTTTTACTCTAGGAGGTATCATCACAACTTCAGTATTTAAATCAACGGGGCGAAATGTTTTATCAATGCATTCCTCCCAAAATTGTAAATGCTCTTTATCAATCCAATGTTCAGATGCTCACGAAAAATCGTCTCCACATACATTTTTTCGCCCTCTAAAGCGACGAGCACATCGTCCATGTTATCATTCAAAAACTTGAGCCATTCATCCACGCGCTTTGATTTTCCTTCTTTTACTTTAAACCGCGTCAATTCAATTTCCATTGTAATCCTCCTCGTGTACAAAATAGTTCATTTAGTTTTCCTTCACCCAATAAAATGCACAGTCGTCGGTACGTTCCATGAACCCATATTGAATTAAATAACGTCGAATCGTTACATAATCAATATAGATAGGCTTCAATATTTCGTTCAATTCTTTTTCCAAATACTTTTTCCCGACTTCAAAATTCGTCATAATTTGTTGCAATAAAATAATTTTACGCTTTTCTTTACTTGGAAACGTCCTAATGGGTCCTTCTAAGCCTTCCTTATAATACGTTTCTAACACTTTTTTCTTTTCTTCCGGTGTAATCGCATAACGTTCATCCACTTGTTTAGCTCCCTTATGTATCGGTTCGTACTGTTCGATTTCATCAAACGCTTGCATAATCGCCAAAAAGACTTTTGCCTGTTTCTCTTTTTCCCTCAATTTAAAGCGATGCTGACGGATTGTTGATACACTGTTTGCAGATGTATGCTGAACAATCTCCTTATCTGGCAACCCTTGTGCAAATAGCGTCAGTAATTCAATTTGAATATCTGATAGTCCTGTATGCTTCTTATCGAGCTGAATCAATGCATCAAAAACGGAACGATGCACTTCTTTTTGATGTTGCTTGATCATCTTGAGTGCTGTGAAAAAACGCCCTTCTACTCGAAAAACCTCGAGCTTACCGTACTGCTGCTCACAAAATAAACAACGGTACACATCATCACTTTCTTCATATCCATTTACGAGTTGTTCCACTGATATATTTGTTTATTTTTAAGTAAATAAAAATTCGAAAAATTTAGTATTATCTAATTTCCGATTACACCCTTGTCCTATGCAACATAGTTTACATAATATTATTATAAGATTTAATAAGAGGTTTTCAAATTCAAAAAAGACCATTAGCTATAAAAGCAGCGGTCTTTAAGATCAATCGTTATTTAATTTTGCCGTTTCAGTTTCAGGATAATAAAGTTCTTTCCTTAAACAAACGTCTTTATGTTTCAAATTTTCTCCCTCTATACCCGTATGCGCATTAGAAAGTGAATTTAGTTTACATAATCATTTTATGGTATTAAACGGGTTGTTTTTCAGTACGTCTTGAATTTGCTCGTCTTCAATATGCGTGTAAATTTGCGTCGTTGCAACGCTTGAGTGCCCTAAAATATGTTGCAAACTTCGAATGTCCGCGCCTGCTTTGTACATCATTGTCGCGGAAGTATGGCGCAGCTTATGTGGTGTTAACTTATCCTTTTGAATCGATTGCCCATTAATTTTCTTCACCATTTTTGCAACCGTTTGACGAGCAAAACGCGTCCCTTTTTGTGAAACAAATAACGGCTCTGGGCCCTCCCCTTTATATGTATGTCGCTCTTCTGTATAACGCTCTAATGCAGCAACACAAGCGTCATTTAAATAAACGGTGCGCTCCTTATTTCCCTTACCAATGACCGTTAACTGGCGTCCATGAATCGAGTCGACGTTTAATGAACACAACTCCGAAACACGTATACCCAAATTTAAGAAAAACACCATCATACAGTAGTCCCGTGTAGAATAATATTGCTCATCAATGGCCTTTAGAAACGTTTGAGCCTCTTCCATATTTAAATAAATCGGTTTTCGTCGTCCAATTTTCGGTGATTCAAGCTCTTCAGCTGGATTTTCTTCAATGAGTCGTCGTTTACCTTTCAAATATTTAAAAAAGGATTTCAGTGTCGCCACTTTGCGCGCTCTTGCTGATGCTGAATTTCCCCTCTGGACTTCACAATATTCCATAAAGTAATACAAATCCTCCAGTGATAATTCTTTAATCCAGTCAGCATTCACATCTGAAATATCAATTGTATGTATAAGATCCGGAGTTATATCTTTTTCCACGCTTTTTAAAAATCGAAAAAACAATACGAGATCATATTCGTATTCTTTCCGAGTGCGTGGCGACTTTCCGGTAATCGTCGTTAAGTAGACTAAAAAATCTCTCAAAACTTTTGGCAAAGCGGTTTTCGTCAATTCCCTCACCTCTAACGCTATTATAGCACGAAATAAAGTTCCCAAATTCATATTTGGGAACTTTATTGTGAAATATAGAGATTTTAATAGATTATTTTCAATAAAATGGATGAATATCACAGGTTTCACTTGTAAAAACGAACATATATTCCCGTTACGTGATTTCGCATTGTAACGAAGTGAATTTCATCTTTGTGGGCAATGTTATAGGTCGATTCGTCTCAGAGCATATTTGAAAAAGTGATATTTATGGTTAAATTTAGGAGGATTTCATATTCATTAAATGATTTTTAAAAACAATCTAAAAAGCCCGCTCACGTTATAATTTGAGCAGGCTTGATTTATCGTGTATTGAGATTAGTAAATCTATTTTTTCAAAATGGAACAGAAACAGACAAGCGAGTTGAATGAAATTGTGCATCTTTCCACGACAGGAGATTTTCAACATATCCTAACGTATCGGCATTGGTTGGACCAATAATTCGCTGTTGGGCAAGTAAGTCAAAATTATAGCTTTTATTATTTGTAATAATTGGATTAACCGCGCCTAATGCCAAAACTCCCCCTTCTACTGGTTTTTTAAGTTTTCCATTGGCATCGTAAAACTCTGATAAGTAATCTGATCCTTTCGTGCTTATGTCCATAATGAACAGCCGATAAGGCGAGTGGCTTTCAATATGAACCTTATAAAAATCGGCGTAATTTACTTGGAATGTGTATGCTGCATTATATTGGTCAGAGTTAAAAAGTTCTGTTAAATGATTATTTATAAAAGAATAAATATAGAAGATGCCATATCCACCGCTACCGCCCGTATCAATACTTACCATAATGTCGGATATATGGTCTTGATTAAAGTCACCAAGAAACAACCTCGCATTATAGCCCGCGTTATTTTTAAAATGAACGGTTGTACTTCTATTTGACACCCCTTCATGAATTACAAGCGCAATGTTGTCGGCATATATACTTGGCGGACTATCGACATTGCCATATAAATAAACATTATCTAAAACACCATCCCCGTTGACATCCCCTGTTTTCCAGTCCAACAATGTATAATTTCCGTTAAAATTGAGCCCTCCTTTTTAATTTCAATCGTTGTTCATTGCAATATATGCTAATAGTAGCTCGGTTAATTGCTCATTGTGCAGATGCTTATCGTTTACACATGAAAAAAACAGCGCCATCCCATACAGGACGCGCCATTATTTTCAATTATTACCTTTTTCGAGACCAAATAACTACTGGTACTAGCAGTAAAGCGAGTAACCCTCCACCTAAAGCTAACACGTCATAGCTAGAACTTGCCACGACCATTCCTGACAGCGCCCCACCAGATGCGCCTGCTAACGCAATTAATACGTCTAATTTCCCTTGCGTTTTTGCGCGTGTAGATGGTTCGGTTGAATCGACTACTTGAGCCGTTCCACTAATTAAACCGAAATTCCACCCAAGACCAAGTAAAGACAATGCAACAATTAGCATAAGTAAAGAATCATTCGGTGCGAATGCCGCAAATAATCCCGCGAGTAATAAAATAACACCCGCTGCAATGCTCATTGCTGTTCGACCTATTTTATCAACAAGAATTCCTGTAAATAAGGATGGCAAATACATTGCAGCTACATGGAAACCAATGACTAATCCTACGTCTGCCATATGATACCCATGATGTTGCATATGAACTGGAGTCATCGTCATGACCGCTACCATCACAATTTGTGTCAGCACCATGACTGTTGCACCGACTGCTAAGCCCTTTTTATTACCCGCCTTTTGTGTATCGGATGTTGTAGAATTTCCATTTTGCTGTTGATATTTTGCGATTTCATTCGCGATATGTAATGGATCTGGACGGAGCATTATAAATAGAACAATCCCTGCTAAAATAAAAGCTGCTGCTGATAAAATGAAGGGACCTGCAAGTGAAGGGATGCCCATGGATGTAGCAACATTCCCCATCACGCCAACTAAGTTCGGACCCGCAACCGCACCAAATGTCGTCATCATCATCGTCGTACTAATGGCTGTTGCTCGTTGTTTCGTACTCGCTAAATCTGTGCCTGCATATCGGGCTTGTAAATTTGTTGCCGTCCCCGCACCATAAAATAAAAGCGAGGCAAATAATAACAGCACACTATTTAGCATTGCCGCGATAACGACACCCATTGCACCAAGCCCACCTACGATAAATCCAGTAGAAAGCCCGATACGGCGCCCACGACTTTGTGATAGTTTCCCAACGAGAAAAGCCGCGCATGCTGAACCTAACGTTAATAAAGCAACCGGTAATCCAGCATAAGCATCCGTCCCAAGCATTTGTTGCGCTAATAATGCACCGACCGTAACACCTGCCGCCAGCCCTGCTCCACCAAAAATTTGTGAAAGACTGACGACAAATAACACGCGTTTATAGAGCTTTTTCAACTTTTCTGGTGATTCGATATACGTTTCAATCGCATCTTGCTCTTTAGCAAACACCAAAAGACACCCTCTTCCTTACCGTTAGCCGATTGCTATAAAATTTGTATAAAGATAATAGAGAATAATAGCAATGATAATCCATTTAAAAACCTTCCCTAGAACTTTAAAAAACAATGGAATTAAAACAATAGCGACAATTATAAAAATAAGTAAATCCATTTACATCTCCTATGCTGAGATCGTAATGTAAGCCCCTTCACGCGTGACATTCCAATTAGAAGAGAGCATATAGCGAATTTCTTCTTCTACTTCTCCATTCACTTCAATACCTGTCACACTAGTTTCATGCTTCGTAATGCCATCCTCAATGCCGAATCTCATGCGTAATAAACCGACTAACCCGTTAATTGTTACGTATTTCACCGTATAACGCTCTGTGTAAGCAGCTTTAAACGCGGCTTCATCCGTTGTATACAGTTTTTGCAATAAAGTAAAATCATAATCATAGTCTTTTGAAAAAACTTCTAAATTTCCTTCCTGTAAATAACCCGCTACTTCCTTATATGTATAAGGATGCGCCTTTAATGTTTCGATAATATAAGCTTCCATTAATGAAATAGCCAATTGAATTTCCCCCTTTTTCTTTCATTTAGTTATTGTAACATAAAGTGAAATGTCCATCAGTTTGTATTTATATTTCGCAAATATAATCATCGCTCTGCTCGTTTTGTAATCCGTTGTTGCCGTTCTGTAAAAACCCCTTTTCGCGCATAGCCAAAATGCTCATATAGCTCGGTTGGTTCATGAAAATCAGCAAGCTCATTTTGAATGGCGCGGTATCGCAAATTAGTCGTCGTCACTTTAAATCCAACTTGTTGTGAAATCGTAAAAAAGATGCGTTCAATCGTTTTTACCGTAATGGACTCGCCTTTTTTATTGCCAAGTCCGAGCCATACGACGGACACTTCATTCGCAATCGGCATCCATTTCTTCGTTACTTCTTTGTAAAATAACAACTGCTGTAAAAGTGTATTTGACAACTCTAATTTTCGTGACTTCTTCGCGGCAATAACCGTCCATTGCTGCGTTTCTTCATGAAAATGTTTCCATTCCATTCGCACAACTTCCGCAGATTTGATTCCGAGCTCTGCAATGACCGCTACGATCGTCGCATTCCGTAGTGCCAACCATGCATCCTCTTCATTTTTTGCCTGCTCATACATTTGGAACCAGGCAGCTAGCGCCTTTTTGGCTTGCTGCGGGGCTAATGTTTTAATGACCGTATGCTCTTTATTTAACGGCTGAAGGTATTTCGGTGAATATGTTTTTATGACATCCCTCAGCTGTAAAAAGCTTAGGAAATGGCGAGTTGCCGCATATTTTCGATTGATTGAATTGACCGATTGGTATTGCTTTGTAATCGTTTCTTCATACAGTTGTAGTGCGTCTTCAATAGTAGTCTGCGGCGCAACGATTTCTGCAAACTGCTTAGCGTCTAATGTATATTGTTTTACCGTGTAGGGAGACTTATTGAGTGAACGTAAATATGCCTCGAATGCCTTTACATAGGGCATAATTTCTTCCATGGTCATTCCCCCTTTTTTATCATTGTAACATGGAAAGCACAGACGTTCGATATTGTATTCGACTAAATTTTCTATATATTACGTCATTTCACTCGAAAGTTCTATATGTCATGTTTCTCAATAGAAGATAGGCTATAATAGTCGCATCGAAGGTTTAGGAGGAAATAAGGATATGCAAGTACGTACGACAAGACTTGAAGCGGAAGACGCAAAAATCATTTATCAAGAAACGGCTGGATTAGCGATCATTACAATTCACCGTCCTCAATTAAAAAATGCATTAACAGCAAATATGTGGGATCAATTAGCGAAAATTGCCCTAAGTACATTAGAAAACCCTAAAAATAAAGTATTACTTTTACGCGGATCAGGTGAAAACTTTACAGCGGGATCGGATATTAAGGAATTTAATTCGATTTCACTTGAAAAAGCGGAAGAAGCATTCATTCATATGGAGAAAACGATTTCCATTATCGAAAATTTACCGATTCCAGTTATTGGTGTCATTAATGGACCTGCAATGGGCGCGGGGCTTGAACTTGCGCTTGCTTGTGATATTCGCATTGGCTCTGATAAAACAAAAATGGGCATCCCAGTTGGGAAATTAGGCATTACGTTGAACAATAAATTTGCGAAGCGCCTTGTTGATTTAGTCGGACCATCTGCAACGAAAGATTTCGTCTTTACAGGCCGTATGTACAAAGCCGAAGAAGCGTTTAAAGCTGGCATGCTCAATTACTTAGTCGCAGAAAAGGATTTAAACCGTTTCGCAATTCGCATGGGGAAACTCGTCGCTGGAATGTCACCAGATTCATTACTCGCAGTGAAACGTGCGGTAAAAGAATGTGTTGATTCTACACCTGCGCTTTGGGAAGGCTCTACACCTTTCGTATCTCCTACTGATTTCTCAGAAGGTGTTCGCGCTTTCGTGGAAAAACGTCAGCCACAATTTGCACGTAAATTATAAATACAATCAAAGACAAGAGCAAACTTCGATCATTCAGTCTGAAGTTTGCTCTTGTTTCAAATTCCACGCTTTTATCATTTCATTTTAGCGCGCCCCTACTCTTACAATTTTATTCTTTCAAACGGAAAGTTCCCCTAAAAATACGGCCCTTTTAAAAATATTTACATTCCACGCAACTAATTACATATCAAAATACTCTAACGATATGACAGCAAAAAAGAGGTGGTAAAATTGGAACTTGAATTTCTAGTAAAAAAAGCGCAAAAAGGAGATGGAGAAGCGTTTATTCAATTAATTAGTCAATACGAATTGATTCTTTATCGTACAGCAAAGAGACTAGGACTGAATGATGAGGATATTGCAGACTTATTGCAAGAAACGGTTTTAACAGCGTTTGAAAAGATTGGTACGTTAAAAAAGGCGCAATATTTTAATACGTGGATTTGTCGCATCTTATTGAATAATTGTTATCGATTTATGAAACAGCATAAGCAAGTGGTACTACTTGATTCAGAAACACTCAATGCATTGACTCATCAAGATAATTTACCATTAGAGCTTGATGATATGTTAAATAGTTTAGATGATAATCACCGGATTGCGTTAACACTTTACTATGTAAATGGGCTCACAACAAAGGAAATTAGTGAATTTCTTTCTGAACCAGAAGGCACGATTAAATCGAGAATTTCGAGGGCAAAACAGCATTTGAAAAACAATTATTATGTTGAGGAGGCGCAACCACAATGAAAAACAATGAAGAGGAACATCTACAGCAGGAAATGAATAAAGAGCAAGAATTACCTTCATCGATTCGAATAACTTTTGATCAATCCTATGAAAAAATTCGTCAGCAGTCAAAGAAAAAGAGAAAAAAATCATGGCTAAAGCCTGTATCTGCAGCAGTGGCAACAATTGCATTAAGCTCAGCCATTTTATTAACAAATGATACGGTCTTAGCGAAATTACAAGCTTTTTTCGGGTTTAATGATTCCGGATTAAATACAGCGAGTGAAAACGGTGATGTGCAATATGTAGGTCAAGCTACACAATCAGAAGGTATTAAAATTACAATGGAACATTTTTTTGCAGATGCTTTTAAACTAGGCCTGCAACTAAATATTGAAACGGAAGAAATTCAAATGGATGATTTGTATTTTATCGACATGGAATATCTCCTCTATAACGCTCAAGGTGAAGTGATCGATAGTCATTTATCTGATACAAAGCCAATAGCAGGTCCATTATTGTTTTCAGGAAACACATTTCAATTGGAAAATCTGAAAAAGAATACCGCAACTCTAGAAATGCTGGCAGATTCTAGTGCGAAAGCTGTTCCTCCTTTAGATGGTGCGAAAATTGCTATTGAAACGATGCACTTTTACACCAATAAAGAGGGCGTCATTTCTGTAGACGGAGAATGGATATTTGATTTACAACCTGGGACTGTTGAAACACAAGATTTTGTAGCAGAAAATGAGGTAGCAGGTCTTGAATTACTACAAGCTACGTTAACAAACGGTTCGATGCATATATCCTATAAAATCAATCGTAATGTTAAAGATGAAAATTACTATTTCAATACAGCATTAATAAATAACAGTAATGAAGAATTTTTTCCGAATGGTGCGAGAATTGAATATGCTGATGGATACACTACAATTAATTCAGTATTCCCTTATAGTATATGGAATGAGCACGATCCCCTTTCATTATCTGTGAAGGGTTATGAAAAATTAAGATTGATTAAGGAAGAATAAAAATGCTCCAGTAGTCCACTATCATTTAATTAGAATAGTGGACTTTCTGTGTTCTCCTCTTAATGCGGCTTTTTCGACTCTGTATTCGATACGATAATCGTAATTTCTTCAGGCTCCACTTGGAAATGAAATAAAAAGCTTTGCGCAATTTCTTGTTGAAGTTGTTTCAATATATCCGGTACAAAATAATTAACTGGTGCCAAAATCGATACGTCCATCCGCATCGTTGGGACAGTTGCGACAGAAAACTGTAACTGATTCATGCGTATTATGTGCGGGTTATTTGCTACGACGTGCTTAATAATGTCCGTATAAACCGTATGCGAAATGGTAATTGTTTGTTGATGGAAATCCGGTCGTACAATCGTCGTTTCCCCTAGCTTTTCTCGGTTCGGTGAAAAGATCTCTTTTCCTCTTTGCACAAGCCGTTTGAAGAAGTTTTGCTCCACTTGCTTATATGGGACTGGCATGACATGTTTGCCTTGGATTTCACGAACAAAGCGCGCCATTTGGATTTCTTTCGTTGAACGGACATCTTCCACATAATAATAGTGATCAACATCCCCTAATTCCAACCGTTTTGCGATTCTTTTTGTCATCTTATCGGACGTGCCAATAATAAGAATCGACTCAATAGCAACATTGCCTAAAGCACCAATTATATCTGCCTTATGCCACTCCTCGTCAAAAATAGCGCGGCGAACAGCTGTCACCACATTTTTTTCGAATTTTGCAGAAGTACCAGCCACTTTTTCACCATTCACGATTAATAGACCATCATCAATAATCGCTTGAATTTGATGATCATGTGCAAATTGCAGCGCACTCGTACTTTTCCCCGTACCACTAGGACCACTTAAAGAATAAATTTCCATCATTTTTCTCCTTAGTTATTTATGGTTAATATATGTTTTCATTTCATCACACACGCTACTCAGAGTGTTCAATTTTTGCTTAATAAACATTGATTCATTCTGATTTTTAATATCCTCCCCATTATAAAGGATGAATATGATAAAATGGGGCATACATTTTAAAAGTTTTAAGGAGTGTTACATGTGAATATACAACCATCCAAAAAAATGGCTTTGTTTGCGCCTGCTATTTTTGGTGATTTAAAAAAACAAGCACAGTTACAACAGCAAAAAGGTATGGAATTAATCGATCTAAGTCTAGGAAGTCCAGATGTCCCACCTTCCAAAAAATTGCGCGATAAGATGTCGGAATTATCAGCACTTTCATCTTCTTACGGTTATACGTTAACTGGTATTCAAACATTTAACGAAGCTGTTTGTCGCTATTATGAGCGAATTAATTATGTGAAGCTCGATCCAGCTACAGAAGTGGTCCAAACAATCGGCTCGCAGGAAGGGTTAGTGCACTTACCTGTCGCATTTTGTGATCCAGGTGATATCGTATTAACAACAAACCCTGCATATGTCGCGTATGATGCAGGAATTCATTTAGCCGGAGCAGAGCCCTACTATATGCCATTAACGAAAGAAAATAATTACTTACCGGATTTACAAGCTGTGCCGGAAGAAATCGCACAAAAAGCCAAATTGCTCATTTTAAATTTACCAGGCAATCCCGTACCTGCAATGCCTTCTATCCAATATTTCGAGGAAGTTGTCGCATTTGCTAAAAAACATAATATCATTGTGTTGCATGATGCTGCTTATTCAGAGTTTTACTTTAAAGGGGATGCACCAATTAGCTTTTTAGCAACGCCGGGTGCAATGGAAGTCGGGCTTGAAATTAACTCGCTTTCTAAAAGTTTTAGCTTAGCTGGAACGCGTATTGCCTATATTGTGGGGAATGCAGAGATGGTTGCGATTATTAAGCAATTAAAATCGAATTTAGACTTCGGTATTTTCGAGCCGATTCAACAGGTTGCTGCCCTTGCATTAGACAATGCAGAGGAAATAACGGCTCCCTTACGTAAAACGTTTTCTGAGCGCCATAAAACATTAATGGAAGGCTTAACTGCTATCGGCTGGGAAGTCGCACCGAGTGATGGTGGCATGTTCGTTTGGGCAAAATTTCCAAGCAGCTTAAATAGCGTTGAATTCGCTTTTAAAGCCATTGAAAAAACGGGGGTTGTCATGGTACCTGGGACAGCCTTTGGTACAGCAGGAGAAGGTTATGTACGTCTTGCGTTAGTTCAGCCTGTAGAACAACTTTCAAAAGCTGTGGAGCGGTTAAAAACATTCGTTCAATAATTTCTCCAATCAAAAACTGCATCCTTATCAGATGCAGTTTTTGATTGGCAAATATCATATGGACAGATAGACCGTGTGGCTACTCAATTTTCTTTTACAAATGAAGTTCTTTTAATTAATATCAATCGTACCAACTGAAACAGATATATTTAATTTTCCATCACTATTATGTAGCTCATTTTTTAGTTCTTTTCCTGCCCCCTTTTTGATGATTGGCCATTTGCTATCAGTATATTTTATCGTGCCGTTTTTCGTCGAAATATTTAGCCCTACTTCCTCCATTCTATTCGGTAGGTTCACCTTGACATTCCCATTAGAAACATCAATCGTATTTTCTTCTTTTATACTTTTGAGGGTTAAACTTTTTAAACTTCCTACTTTATTTCGGATATTAATTCGCCCATCTACCTCGCCTAAATAAATAGACCCATTCCCAGATTTCACATTTAATAATTCACCTTGAAAGTTATCTAAATGAATTGTACCAACATTAGAAATAAGGGATAACTGATTTATTCCAGTTGTTTGACCGATATCAATATTCCCGTTCTTTGTTTCTAAATGTAGTTCTTCTAATAGTTGTGGAGGAATATTTAAAACGAGATTACCTCGTCGTGTCTTAATTGGTAGAAACTTTTTCCAACCTATGCCGTTTGTAAATACACTAATAATGGCCTTGTCATGAATGTAACTTATTTCAATCTTTGGCTCTCCAAATGTTGTTTTTTCACCTTGATATTTAATAAATAAATCTGAATGATTGCTAATCACCTGAATGTTCGAAAGGTCAGTTTGTACAAAAATACGATCCACTTTTTTAATTTGCGACTCGAATTCAAATGGATTTTTAACATTATTTAATGAACTTAACAATAATAATGACACAATAATAATTCCTCCCCATAGAAGCTTATTTTTCTCCAATATTATTACCTCTTTTCATTAGGTAATTAAATACTTTAGTTATTAAAATATTTAACATGTATAATATATAACCGTTAAATGTTAATATCAACAAAAAAACAGATCAATTTAATGATCTGTTTTAAATGTTCTTTTCAATTTTATTTAATAAAATATTTACTTCAGATAAGACATTTGTAATATTCTCCAAATTTTCTATTGAAAACTTAGAAAATATTTTATCCACTCTTTCCTCGCCCTTTTTTGTTAAAGTAATTCTTACTACTCTACGGTCATCTTTTAATCGTATTCTTTCAATGTAATCAAGTCTTTCTAGTTTATCGCACATATTCGTTGCTGCACCTGGTGTTACGAGAAATGCCTCTGAAATTTCAGTAACTTTTAAAAATCTAAATAATTTTAGTCTTAATAATAATAGAACTAAATTTTCAGAAAGGTCTTCGTCATAAGTAAGCAAATGCATAAAGTTGTTCGATTTCATTTGAATATTAAACATTACTTCCGTTAAAGCTCGAATTGAATTATCCATATTTTTATCCAATATAATCATCCTTCAAATCTAATTTAAAAATTAAAATATATAGTTATTATATATTATAATTTAGCTTTTAAACACTATTTAATACCAAGGTACCCCATCGTAAGTGAATCCCTATCTATCTCCCGCTTTATTTAGATTAGTTTGCTAACTATTAGATAAAAAAAAATCGGCAGCAGGCGCCACCGATTTAAAATCATTTTACTTTTTCCTCAAACTTATTCGCTTCATTTGTTTGGAATGCATTGTACCGATTTTTAAATAAGCGATACGCATGTGTAATGAGCACTTTTATTAAAGCATAACCTGGAATCCCTAAAACGACCCCTGGTACACCGAATAATGAGCCCGCTGTTAATAACACAAAAATAATTGTAATCGGATGGATACTTAATGATTTCCCCATAATTTGCGGTGAAATAAATTTACCTTCAATTAATTGAACGATTGTCCACACGATGATTAATTTGACAATCATGAATGGCGAATGGACGATCGCAATAATACCTGCTGGAGTCGCTGCAATGGCTGGACCTAAATACGGAACAACGCTCGTTATCATTGCAATGAACCCTAATAGCAATGCGTAATCAAGACCAATAATGGTGAAGCCAATCGTCATCATGATACCGATACAAAAGGATACTAAAATTTGCCCTTGAATATACGAACTAATTTGCTTGTCCATATCATGTAAAACTTCGCCTACCTCATTTCGCATGCGTGGCGGGAATATCTTCAATATAAATTTCGGCAATTTTTCGCCTTCATACAATAAATAAAATGCAATGAATGGCACGATGACAAGGGATAATAAAATACCTGTCACAGTAGAAACAAACCCAGTAATACCTGAAGCAACACCGCTTGCAATATTTGCCATTGTATCTTTTACCGTTACGACAAGATCTTCTTGGAAATCCATTAAAAATTCATCAAATTCAAAGTTGACCGTTTGGAAATATTCATTAATTCGAGAATTGTTTAAAAATGACACAATCGTTTCAGCAACAGACATAAAGTAAATCGGGAAATCCTGTACTAAATTTGTAAATTGATCACGTAAAAACGGAAATACGAGTAGCGCAAGTAATGTAAGGAAGCCAGCTACTACGATATATAAAATAAGTATACCTAACGAGCGCGGTACTTTCCATTTAACGAGTAATTTCAATGGTGGTCGTAATAAGTAATACAAAATAACGCCTAATACACCCGGTAAAATAATCACATTAAATAGCACTTGAAGTGGTGCAAAAATAAAAGAAATTTTATCGTAAACAAAGATAATGACACCTAGTAACAGTGTGATCAATAGGAAAAACAATAAATTTTTCCCGCCTAAAAATCGTATGAAGCTTGTGGAGAAAAACGTCGATTTTTCCTGCAAAGGACGTTTCTCTTCATTTCTCTCGTTGTCGTTTCCCAAAATACCACCCCAACATTTTACCAAATTTTCATATTTCCTATATTTTATCATGGATTTTGTAGAAAGGTGCTATGCTTACTCCTGCAATTGTAAAAAATCATGAAGCAATTGTTTATTTTTTTCGACATTTATTTCAAGGACTGATCCCGCATGGCGATAATTGGCAAATTGATAGCTGCCCTCTGCAGGTATGGTCATTTTTTCGATATCCAACCCGTCGCCCCCTGTTATCGCTTTAAAAATTGTCGATAATTGATCCGTTCCTGTTAAATCCGTTGTAATATACCCTTGCGCTGCTCCGACAAGTTTCGGGAAATTTTTCACATTCGATGGAGATAACATTTCATCCTTTAAAGCTTCAATCACTTTTTGCTGACGATTGACACGACCAAAATCACCTTCTGCATCTGAACGGAATCGCGCATACCCTAAAAGTTCTTTCCCGTTTAATTGCTGTAGCCCTTTTTTAATCTCCACGTCAATTTCGCCGCCCATATTTTTTTCAACATCCATTTTAATTCCATTTGGCGCTAAAATATCTATCATTGTTTCAAAACTTTTAAAGTCAATTAACGCATAGTGATGCACTGGAACATCAAACATTTCATTTAACGTTGCCTTTAGTAAAGGTACGCCCCCTAAAAAATAGGCAGTATTAAGCTTATATGACTGGTAGCCCGGGATATCCGCATAAATATCGCGCATAAATGATACAAGCTTCATATCATTCGTATCATGATTCCATGCGAGCAACATCATCGTATCTGTACGAGATTTTTCTATCCCCCGTGCATCCACACCCATAATGAGATACGTTTCAATCCGCTCTTGGAATTCATCTGGTTGAAAGTCATTTACAGTTATTTTCGTATCACTAGCCATATCTAAACCACTTTTAAATTGCGCATACGCATAAATACTTGTAGCTACAATGACTAATAGCAGTATCGTTATTACGAAGCGTCCTTTACGCAATTTTTTCTTTTTTTGATGACGTGTTTGTCGCGTATTCTCTTCCATTACATACTCCCCCTCTACTATACGAAAATAAGATGCATTGCGGTCAGAAAATTCAATCAATTTCCCCTTTTTTATACCATTCCCATGTTTAATATTATTGTATACGAAATAATTCAAATGCGCTTCACTATTATTAAAATCTATGTACACTATGTAGATTAATTAGCTGTTATCACACGATTCTTGATGAACTTCTGTTAACATCCTCAACTTGTGAACTGAAATAATTAATTATTTCGTTACTAAGCCAATACCCTTCCAATGTTGAATTGATTGAAAGGGTATTAATGATGTTTAATTTGAGAGCGGTAAATTTATGTTTAGCATCACTATGAAGTCAGTTTCCCACCATGATAGCAATAGTAAGTTTCAGCCTGTATATTTTTAACCTTTCTCAAAGACTGTTCTGCTTGCTCAATATTTAAACAAAAATGTGGATTCGCAATAACCAATTCCTGTTTCTCATGAACAGCTGCATCTCCAGTAATTACACTTTTTAAACTTGGAAAATATAATGAAATATGACCTGAAGTATGCCCTGGTGTTGCGATTACTCTACACTTGTTATCTAAAATCATATCCCCATCATGAACCTTTTCATCAATTGAAACATGCTTCAAATTCTTTAATTGCTGTACAAACCATTTCCCAAATTCGATTTCTTCATTCGGCATCTTATCCAACATGGTTTCGGCTTGAACTAACCTCTCTGACTTCATTTCACCACTAATATATTTTGATTCTTTTTCACTTGCTATAATGTTAATCCAAGGATATTTTTCTTTGAAATTATATAATGATCCTATATGATCATCATCATAATGAGTAATGATTATATTTTTCAAACTCTTCATTTCATACCCATTTTTAATAATTTCATTTTCAATTAAAGATAGAAACTTAGTATACCCCGTATCGACCAAGGTTAGTTCATTATTCAAAATAATTAAGCTTGGATAAATGTAATTTTTTTGTCCATTAAATTCAAACTCAATTGGTAGTTCTAATATTTTCATTTTTCTTCCTCCATATTGTTCATCACTAAAGCTCTTAATGACCGAATATTCCCCATATTCATCATACATGATAATACTATACTTTCTATAATGTCGAAGTTTTCAAATAAATTGATTGGATTTCCTTTCCATGATAGAATGCAACATATTTGAGTATTTAGAATATTGGAGTGATGTAAGATGGAAAAGGCAACATTTGCGGGTGGCTGTTTTTGGTGTATGGTCAAGCCGTTTGATCAGTGGGACGGAATTGAGAAAGTAACAAGTGGCTATATGGGCGGTCATATAGAAAACCCTACATATGAAGATGTGAAGCGCGGTGACTCTGGTCATGTTGAAGTCGTTGAAATTATTTTTGACCCAGAAAAGTTTAGCTACGAGCAATTACTTGAAATTTACTGGATGCAAATTGACCCGACAGATGCAGGCGGGCAATTCCAAGACCGCGGTGAATCGTATAAAACGGTCATTTATACACATGGCGAAGAACAAGAAAAGTTAGCGCAGCAATCAAAAGTTCAACTAGCAGCGAGCGGTCGTTTTAAAAAGCCGATTGTGACGGAAATTACAGCTGCTAAAACGTTTTGGCCAGCTGAAGACTATCATCAAGACTATTATAAAAAAGAAGAAGCCCATTACAAAGAAGATCGCGCAAAATCAGGCCGTGATGAGTTTATTGAGGGGCATTGGGAATAAGACCAATTAAAGAACGCACGAACGTCATGATATTACATGGCATTCGTGCGTTTTCATTTACCCTTTATTCATAAGCTATAATCGCATCAACGAAAGTTTTCCCGTACTTCTCTAACTTGCTTTCCCCAACACCGCTCACTTCTAAAAATTGCGCGCTGTTTTTCGGGCGACGCACACACATATCTTTCAACGATTTATCTGAAAAGACAACGAATGGTGGTACCTTTTCGCGATCGGCAATTTCTTTACGAATTTTACGCAACACTTCAAATAGCGGATCATTTTCCTCGAACACCGTTTTAATGGGCAACATTGCTTTACGCAGCACTTGTTGTTTGCCCATTAACACCGTTCTCCCCTCATCAGAAATAAATAAGATTGGAAACTGCCCATTGCTCACTTCTATCAGCTTTTCTGCAATTAAAAACTCGATAAAGCTAGCAATTTCCTTCGCATTCATATGTCGTAAAATACCGTACGTCGGTAACTTTTGGAAGTTGAACTCTAACACCTTTTTACTGCGTGAGCCTGCTAAAACAGAAGCGGTTATTTGCTTCCCGAATTTTTGCCCCATGCGCACGATACAAGACAACACTTTTTGTGCATCTTCCGTGACATCTTGCTTCGGACGCTCATCTAAGCAATTCGCACAACGTCCACAATCTGCATGATTTTGCTCATCATCGAAATAATCCACAATATAGCGCTGTGAACATTGCTCTGTATGGCAATAATCAATCATTTTATGAAGTTTTGTAAGCTCCATTGGAATTCTTGAACGGTCCTGTGCTTGGTCGATTAAAAAGCGCTGTGTTTGTTCATCCGCTGACGCATACAGTAAAATACATTCACTCGGTAAACCGTCTCGCCCTGCTCGCCCGGCCTCCTGATAATAGCTTTCGATATTGCGCGGCATATTGTAATGCAGGACAAAGCGCACATTCGTTTTATTAATTCCCATCCCAAAAGCGTTTGTCGCAATCATTATTTGCACTTCATCATTTAAGAAACGGTTTTGTTCATATGTCCGGTCTTCTTCCGCCATGCCACCGTGATATTTAGCAACTTTGACTCCCGCTCTTGCTAGTAACTCATAAACTGATTCCACCGATTTACGTGTGGACGCATAAATGATCCCCGCTTCATTCGCATTATTTTTAATGAAACTTTTAATGAAAGCTTCCTTATTTTCACCAAGCAATACGGAAAACTTTAAATTATCGCGCTCGAAGCCAGTAATAAACGTGCTGTGCTGTTCAATGCTTAATAATTCTCGAATATCTTGGCCAACTTCCTTTGTCGCCGTAGCGGTTAAAGCAAGGATGGTCGGTTTGTTTTCCCATAATGTAAGTAACTTTTGAATTGTTCGATAGCTCGGACGGAAATCATGACCCCATTGTGAAATACAATGTGCCTCATCAATCGCAAGGATCGGCACTTGAATTTGAGCGAGTTCCTGACAAAATCGTTCATTTTCTAAACGCTCTGGCGCTATGTATAACAGCTTAACTTGTCCACTTCTTACGCGGTACATCACATTTTGTACTTCTTCAAAGCTTAATGAACTATTAATAAACGCCGCATCAATCCCACTCGACACAAGCATATCTACCTGATCCTTCATTAGCGAAATAAGGGGCGAAATAACGATCGTTGTCCCTTCCAAACATAGGGCTGGAATTTGATAACAAAGTGATTTACCGCCACCTGTTGGCATAATGACAAGCGTATCATTGCGATTTAAAACATTTTCGATCACATTGGATTGTCCTGGACGAAATGCATCATAGCCAAAATACGTTTTCAATTGTTGTAATGCAAGATTTAACATAGTACCTCCAGTAAATAAAACATAGTGATTTTTATTATACTCTTTTTTGGCATAGGTTACGAATTAATTTAGTTTACATAACATGATTATGTAAACTTAATATTTTGACGTCATTTGAATAATGTTTTCACAAAGGCACTTGCTTCAGCTAAGTTTCGTTCATCTATCCCCGTTTCAATACCCATTTGATGCAGCATGGATACGACTTTTTCTGTTGCGACATTACCTGTTGCTCCTGGTGAAAATGGACAGCCCCCTAAACCGCTTATGGATGCATCAAATCTTTCAACACCTGCTTGTATCGCCGCTAAAATATTGGGCAGTGCCAAGCCATTTGTATCATGAAAATGGCCGACAAATATAATTTGCGGAAAGTCCTCTCTTAATTTTAGAAAGCGCTCATACACGATTTTAGGATTCGCTTGCCCATTCGTATCCCCAATCGAAATTTCATCCACCCCGTGCTGGACGAAATGGCTTACAACTTTTTTTACTTGATCATAAGAAATGACCCCTTCATACGGGCAGCTAAAACACATGGACACATAGCCGCGAATAAATAATTGCTCCTCTTTTGCCCGCATAAACATTTCCGTGCATTCAGCTAATGATTCGTCGATCGTCCGCCGTATATTTTTTTGATTGAATGTTTCAGATGCCCCAACAAAAACAGCAATTTGTGACACATGATTTTGAATGGCTAGTTCCAGTGCTTTCTTGTTCGGTGTTAACGCCAAAAATGATAGCCCTTGTTCTACACTAAATCGCACCATTTCCTTCGCATCCGCCATTTGTGGTACTGCGTTTGGATGTATAAATGATGCCGTTTCAATTCGCTTTACTCTTGTTTTTGCTAAAAGTTTGACGAGTGTTTGCTTTTTTTCAGTTGAAACAAAAATCGGTTCATTTTGAAGCCCATCACGAGGACCGACTTCGATTATTTCGATTTGCTTTGGAAAATGCATAATTCCCCTCCTCGAATAAATACAAAAATTTATTTTAAAATTGAAGCTTCTTTACTTGTTTATTACACAACTATTTGATAATTCCTTTTTTCTTAGTGGCTTTTTTTTGTTTTTTAATTTTCTATATTTAGTGTCGTATAATATGTAATTATATTTTAATGTTCAAAATATATACAATAATCCCCTTTTCACTTAAAATAGTGATTAATCTAGAAAATTCAATAGTTTACTAGCAAAAATGTTTAATTGTATATCATGTACATATCCAAAAATAGACAGAGATAGGATGGGTGTTATGAAAAATATTTATTTTGGCTGGTATATGGTGTTAGCGGGTTCGATTATGGTCGTATTGACTATGGGGATGCGTATGGGCATTGGTCCATTCGTTGAGCCAATTATGACGGAGTTAGGCTACTCTCGAACGGCGCTTTCAACGGTAATTGCAGTAGGCATGATTTTCTATGGAATTGGGATGCCGATTGCTGCTTATTTTTATGCGAAATTTAATGCTAAAGGAATGCTATTATTCGGTTTAGGGATATTAATTTTATCTGTCCTAGGCACTATTTCCTTTGCAAACTACTGGCTGTTTATGCTAAATTACGGCATTTTAATGTCCATCGGTTTAGCTTGTTTAAGCAATATTGCGCTCTCTCCACTCATTAGTAAATGGTTTATTCGCCAACGTGGTAAAGCTTTATTTTACCTTTCTACAGGTGGAATGGCTGGATTAGCCGTGATGACACCCCTTTCCACCTTTTTAATCGATTATTTCGGATGGAAAATGACTTTGATCATTATTTCGGCGATGTTTGCTGTTCTTGTCATTCCAATGGCTTTTTTTATTATTAAAGAAAACGCTCCAGATGGTGCAGACTTAATTCCTGGGCAGAAGCTTGCAAATAAAATTAACTTCGATAGTGGTGCTCGGATAACAGATGTCGTCAAAACACTACCATTTTGGCAAATTGTTATTGGCTTGTTTGCCTGTGGGTTTGGCATGAACTTACTTGGGTCTCACGGTGTACCTATGCTGATGAGTCATGGATTTGATTCGAAAACAGCTGCCTTTGGAATCGGCATGATTGGTTTTGTTGCGATATTTGGTTCATTATTTTTAGCGCAGCTTGCCGATCGATTCCCGCGCAAAAATTTATTGTTTATCGTATATTTCGTTCGAGGTTTAGGTTTTATTTTTCTTGTCCTTTCCACAACGAACATACAATTATTTACCGTTGCGTTATGCTGCGGACTCGTTTGGTCAGGTTCCATTGCCATGTCGACCGCCTCTTTAGGTGATTACTACGGATTAAAATTACTTGGACCATTAAATGCATGGGCGTTTTTCATCGGGCATCAAATTGGTGCAGCATTCGGTACATTTTTCGGTGGTTGGATTTATGAAACGTACAATACGTATGTCGTGTCGTTTTCAATTGCCGGCATTCTCTGCATTATCGCCAGTGTTGTGTGCTTCCTACTGCCAACATCATTTACGATTAAAGTACCCGCTACATCCGTCGTGAAATCATAAAAAAGCTGCGCGGATTTTGAGTTCGCCGCGCAGCTTTTTCTTCTAGCTCAAATATATCCGTCTATTTTAGGATTTGTCAGTTTGCCCCGTAAATATGGCATAGTTTTCACTCTCTCACTCATATTTCCACGTGTAACTTTCCTGCTCTCCACCCGAACAACCTACTAATTGAACCTTCAATTGTGCTTCATTTACGACAAGCTCATTGCAATCAAATGTTTTTTCTGTACCTTCCATTTTTACGCTGATCTGTTTATCCTGATGCTTCAAATAAAATATTGTTTGATCTACAGGTGATTTTAATTTAATTGCAGTTAAATGGTTACGTAAAAACAGTTGTAGGACCGTCTTTTGCTTTTCTATTCCCTCTTGATTCAGCGTAATTAATGGTGTTTTTTCATCCTCGATTTTTGATTCTTCAATTAAATTTGTGCCAATCACTTGAAATTGGTCTTGCTGTTTAATAATCGTAAGGCGCACTTCCTTTTTTTCCTCATCGATTCCATTGACGAAATAATAGACCCCTTCCTTCTTGGACTCCTTTATTTCATACTTCTCAATCGGTTTTTTCAAATATTCCAGGTTTTCTAACACATCATCTGACGCAACAAAGGATTTTAGATTCGTGAAATTTTGCGCTTCCACACTTGTATTCAATTGTGCAATAAACGTCATCGCATAGTTTTTCAACTGATCCGGATTATAAGTGAAGATATTTTTTTCATAAAATTTTGTAATCGAATTTTCTGGACTTTCTAATTTTTCTGCTTGCAACTGTGTATTTTTTTCAAAACGCTCTTGCCATTTTAATGGCTCAGCAATCGTTTGTTTTAGCAACGTTTCAATTATTTCTTTTGATATATTATTGGAT
Organism: Solibacillus sp. FSL K6-1523; assembly: GCF_038005225.1. NCBI lineage: Bacteria > Bacillati > Bacillota > Bacilli > Caryophanales > Caryophanaceae > Solibacillus > Solibacillus sp. FSL K6-1523. The sequence continues at coordinate 2,034,158 of NZ_JBBOSU010000001.1, read as the reverse complement.
TTACCATCCGCTGAAACCGTTATAAAATACTGCATTTCATTCGTTGCTGTATTTACTCCGCCCACAATTGGTGTATTTACTAGCTTCATCACATTAAAGTCATGGCTATTTCGCATACGAATAATTGCTAAATTATGCTGCACATCGATGCCTTGTACCTCTCCAATGAGCATCAACTCATCATGAATCAGCACATTCGGATGATAGGAAACATCTCGTGCATTCGTTAAAATCCATTTCGTCCGGTCATCCTCAGCAATAACAAATCCCGTTGTTGCCCCATTTGTCGTATAAATAGATACTTGTGAATGATAGGTTGGTAGCGGTTCTTTTTCCTTACTCGGGAGCATTTGCGCAACCGACTGATTTTCTTCTGGCTCTGAGCAGGCTGTTAATAACACTATCACAAAGAGCAATAATAATTTCTTCATTCAAATCTCCTTTTCAATAATAGTATTATGTAAACTATAATCCCCTTACTTACGCATATTGTACTCTTTTTAAACTTTTCATAATCAATACCGAAATGGCTAACGCAATAAATAGCAGTACAATCACAACTTTTGTCATCAAGTGATTACCCGTCATATCAAAAATAACACCAATGACTAAAGGTATAATGGCACCCATCATAAAGCCACCTGATAAAACCATTGAGCTCCAAGCATTCGCTTCCTGATTATTTTTTGCCTCATCTAATGGAAGCATTAAGCCAATTGGAAATAAGCCACTTAGCACAACACCAAATAAAACCGCGCTCGTCCAAATCGCCCAGTTGGTATCAATAAAGAAAATAAACGCAGCTATAAAACCAATTCCGATTAAACTTGCTAACCATTTTATACGGTTTGGGTAATGATTCATCACAACCGGAATAAAAATATTTCCGACGAGCTGCACGACCGACATTAATGTTAAGACAGATCCCGCAATTAACAACGTCATGCCCTGCTCCATTGCAATTGAGGCCAACCACGTCGTTAAGCTAAAAAATAATGATGTTTGTAAGCCAAAATAAAGTAAAATCGCCCAAGCCTGTTTATTTTTCCAAGGGTTGCGAACTTCTTCTGTTTGATTTTGCCCAACTTCAACCGTTTGATTGCCTCCCACTGCAACTAGCCAGCACAGGATTGCGACAAACGCCAATATCCCCCAGACCCCTAATGCTAATGCCCAATTGCTATGAAATTGCTCATAAAAAATACCCGTAAATCCAGCACTAATCGTTGCACCAAAACCCATCGCAAACGAATAAACACCAATAACGGACCCAAATTTTGTCGGGAATTTTTCCTTAATAAATGCATTCATCATCGGGCTAATATTCGCAATTCCTATGCCTACAACAAAACTTGTTATTAGTAGACCGCTATAATTAATGAAATAAATACGCGCTAATGTAGCGATCCCAATTAAAAAAACGAAAAAGACAATGGCATTCCGATAGCCGAATTTCTTTTGTAGCGGTACAGCTAATGGCGCAAAAAGGCCCATACAAAAGACAGGAATTGAAGTAAGTAAGCTCATTTGTGTACTCGATACTTGTAACGACCCGCCAATCGTTGTAAGCAATGGACCAATAGAAGTAATGGCTGGTCGTAAGTTAATCGAAACGAAGAAGATTGCCAATATTAGTAATGCGTATTTCCAAGATTGATTTATTTGCATTATAATTCCTCATTTTTTAGTTAGTCGGTTCTATGTTAGTAAAGCATATTCCAAAAGGTGTGACAATGGAATTGACGTGCTCCCCTTTCCTTTATGCAAATCCTTTCATTTTGCTGCCATAATCAAAGAAAATTCATTACATTTACATCCGCATTACCCTCCCTCTATCCGATTTCATCTTTATACTTAATTTTACTCACTCAATGTGGTATAATTAAAAGTATTGTGTAAAAAGGTTTTAATCATTAACAAACCACAAAATAACAATCTAAATTCTCAAGGAGGTACTTGCATGATTCAAGTATCAGGTGTAGGTCTTCGTTACGGCGACCGCAAATTATTTGACGATGTAAATATTAAATTCACACCAGGAAACTGTTACGGCCTTATTGGTGCAAACGGTGCTGGTAAATCAACTTTCATTAAAATTTTATCTGGTGATATTGAGGCCCAAGAAGGTAACGTATCAATGGGTAAAGATGAGCGTTTATCTGTCCTAAAACAAAACCACTTCGAATACGATGAGTTCAACGTATTAGATACAGTTGTAATGGGGAACAAACGTTTATGGGAAGTAAAAGCAGAAAAAGACGCAATCTATGCAAAAGAAGATTTTTCTGATGAAGATGGCATGCGTGCTGCTGAGCTTGAAGGCGAATTCGCAGACTTAAACGGTTGGGAAGCAGAATCTGAAGCTGCAACTTTACTTGGCGGTTTAGGTATTGGCGATGAGTTACACTACATGATGATGGCTGACCTTGAAGGTTCGGACAAAGTTAAAGTGTTACTTGCTCAAGCTTTATTCGGTAAACCAGACGTATTACTACTGGATGAGCCTACCAACCACTTAGACATTAAAGCAATCAAATGGCTAGAAGATTTCTTAATGAACTTTGATAACACAGTTATCGTTGTTTCGCATGACCGTCACTTCTTAAACAAAGTATGTACACATATTGCGGACTTAGACTTCGGTAAAATTAAGTTGTTTGTTGGTAACTATGACTTCTGGTATGAGTCTTCTCAATTAGCTCAAAAGTTAATGGCTGACCAAAATGCGAAAAAAGAAGAAAAAATTAAAGAGCTAAAAGAATTCGTTGCCCGTTTCTCTGCAAACGCATCGAAATCTTCTCAAGCAACATCTCGTAAAAAGATGTTAGATAAAATTGAACTAGATGATATCCAACCATCAAGCCGTAAATACCCATTCATTAACTTCCAAATTGGTCGTGAAATCGGGAATGATGTGTTAACAGTAGATGGTTTAACAGCTTCTCATGAGGGGCAAAATGTATTCAAAGACATTCGCTTCAACATGAACAAAGAAGACAAAATCATTTTATTAGGTAGCCCAATCGCGAAATCTGCGTTAATGGACATTTTAATGGAGAGCAAAGAAGCTGAAGCAGGCACATTTAAATGGGGTGTTACGACATCTCAAAGCTATTTCGAAATGGATCATGACCAATACTTCGGTGGCGGCGAAAAATCATTAGTAGAATGGTTGCGCCCATACTCACCTGAAGACGAAACAGAAAGCTTCTTACGTGGCTTCCTAGGTCGTATGCTATTCTCTGGTGAAGAAGTTAAAAAATCTCCTGGCGTTCTTTCAGGTGGAGAAAAAGTACGTTGTATGCTATCAAAAATGATGTTAAACAACGCCAACGTATTATTACTAGATGAGCCAACAAACCACTTAGACCTTGAGTCAATCCAAGCGCTAAATGAAGGTTTAATCCGCTTCAAAGGTGCCATGTTATTCACATCACATGACCACCAATTCATCCAAACAATTGCGAATCGCGTAATTGAAATCCGTGAAGACGGTTCAATCCTTGATAAGCAATTAACGTATGATGAATTCCTTGAGTGGAAAGATAAAGAGAAAATTAAGTAACCCTTTTAACTCTCAAAGTGTTGATATATCAATGTTTTGTTGAATGGGTAAATTTTCCACTATACCGTAATAACCCGTTCTACCCCACTCATTTTGGGGCAGATTTGGGGCAGATTTTATTTAAAATTTTGCATGGCAGGTGCATTTTTTAATAGGGAAAAACAAACAATAGCCATCCACAATTTAGTGGATGGCTATTGTTTTTATGCCTTTTGTTTATATAAAATTTTAATGGCGTCGTATCCATATTGTAACTTGATTTCATGTAAAAGTTCGGTATCGGTCATCGGTATAGTTGCACCCTCATCAAAAAATAAAGCAGAAGTTCCCTCGACAATAAGTTCTTTATACTTATAATGAAATTCGACTATAACGATTGTTTTTCTCATTCGTATAATCCCCCTTCTAATGTCTTACTTAGAACATTCTATTTCTGATTCTAAATACCCTTTAAATATACAGAATTTTTAAATTTATTAACATTATGTAATCCATAAATGCAAAAAAGTCCGTCACAACTGTATTTTGTACAGTGTGACGGACTTTGAAATTATTTAAAAGTACGATTAATCACAGCGGCTTGATAGCTTAATAGTTCTGTGTCTGTGTATGCATTAATTTTTTGATCAGTGTGAAACGTTGCATCGATAATTCCTGCTTTACGTGCCTTTTTTAGCAAATCACGGATTTCATTACGGCCTGTTTCATTCAATTTTAACACTTCCTTTGTAATTGATTTTAAGAATAATTCTGCTTCCTCTTTACGGCGATCTACTAGACCTTGAAGCACCTTCCCACCGCTTTTTTTATATAGCTGCATAACTCGCGTTGTATTCGCCCAATCCTTTGCATTGATATAATTCACAAGTACCTTATCTTTACTTAAAATATGTGCTCCTAAGTTGTAATGGAAGCTCGCCAAGGCATCGAATTGATTTTGTGTTAAAGGTACCTTCACATAATTAAACATTGCAGTAGCATGTTCATTAACTTGTTGTTCCAGTAATGATAAAGCTTCCTTTTTCGTGATTGTATCGCCTTTTTTCACAGCTTTACCATTTGGCCACTTTGTTGTACCGTACCCAATCGTCCATTTATTTGCTGGACATAAATATGCATTTGCGTAAAAACCTTCCCACTTTTGTACAAGTGCTAGTCCAACTTTTGAAACCTTCATTGTATTGCTAATTAATGGCCAAGGATCAATCGCGTTTGGATATTTGTAATTATCAAAAATGTGAGTGCCCCGGTGAATTTCAAAGTGCAGATGAATCCCGGTGCCGATACCTGTATTGCCCATGACACCGATTTGTTGACCTTGCTTGACAGCTTGCCCTTGTTTAACTGTGAAACTATTTAAATGCGCATAGAGCGTTTCGTATTTTTGCCCATTAATTTGATGGGTAATAATAATGTGTTTGCCGTACCCATCTTTTGTCGTCTTAACTAATCGTACAGTACCTGCAGCTGCTGCAAAAATTGGTGCTTTTGCGATTTTAGTATTGATTAAATCTACTCCGGCGTGCTTGCGAACGATTTTTAAAACGGGATGAATACGTTTAGGATCATACTTACTTGTGAGCTTTGGGTTTTCTACTGGCATAATAAAATTACTCATTGTTCATCACCTGTATCATTTCTGACGTTTAAATATTGCTCGCGTTCGGCTAATCTTTTGTTGGCACGTGCAGTCTTGTGCTCAATCTCATCTGCCACACGTAATAAAACAGACTGCGGAATCCATACTTCCCAACCCGCACGAAAGACATTTGCGGTCATTGACTTCCATGTAGGTAAACCGAAATTTAATAGGAAGTAACCAAATAATACATATGGCAAACCTAGCGCAATATCTACGCGATAAGCTAGAGCCAAAATTCCAATCATAAATGCTGAACGATAAGCGCCATTAATGCCGTATTCGCTCGCCATCGTTCCGTCTCTTTTAGATGCTGCGCGACCAGATAACCAATCCAACGCAAGGATTGCTCCAAAGATACCCGCAAAGGTTAATGTGATGCCTGTACCGTACATAAAATTTATTACGGATAAAGCGATGGACCCAGTTGCGCTAATGGCTGGATGTGCTGCTAACAATTGTGTGTATTCACGTAAGTAATTCATTTGACACCTTCCTTTTTTGCATAATAAAAGCCCTCCACGAGTTATGTGGAAGGCATAAATAGTAATTTATTTATCTAATATTGATAATTTTTCCGTACCCAAGCTAATACCCAAGAAACCTCTTCTCCATTTTCAACGTAGTTGTCAATTACAATTATTCTTTGACCGTTTTCGTTTATTATTAACCTTGAAAATAGACCAGTGCCTAATTGTCCCCACGTTAATTTATTTACACTTACTTCGAGCATCATTAAAGTATCAGGTAGTAACTCATCCACTCCTTCGATCTCATTTGAAATAATAATTTCATTTTTTTCATTTGGTAGGCTTTTACCGTTTGCATAATAAATAGGTTTTGATTTACGCAAGACCTTCAATACAATATTTTCTACCTCTTTATCAACTTTAGTATTAAGCATATTTTTGATCATAAAATACGCTGCACCAACTATTACTAATCCTGCAATAGCAATAACAATACTTATCAGAGTTAATGACTGTGACATAAAATGTTGCGAATAAGAATCTACCATATTTAATTTTTCATTTAACAGATTCAATTCTTCTTTCATTTCTCTATTAATTACCTCTAACTCTTCAACTCTTTTTAACATCTTCCCCCCTCCATTCAATACTAGTATAAATGAAAGAATTGGAAAATAATATAACGCTAGTCGATTGACTGCGCCTTAGAAATCCTGCTTTGTAATTTCTTTGTACTCTTCAGCCGAAATTTCACCAAACGGATTTGATTCAGTTACTACCGCCAAACGTAATTGTTCAGCAGTTACCCATTTTTGATTGTACGCCATTTTCCAGAATGCCATTATGCCCCACCTCCTTTAAGTGCCATGATTTCTAGCTTCATTTGTGCTACCTGTGCACCTAGCCCGTTAACAAGCACATCCTTTTGCATACTTGCAAATTTCTCTTGCGCTAGTTGCATCCCAAGGGCATCTACTTGTTCCTCAGTGGTCAACACCGAACCGATTTTCTCAAGCTCACCAAAGCCTCCACCTGGTAATCGTTTGCGTCGTCGCATTACTCAAGCACCCCCGAAATTAAGTGGATTTTATGGTCAATATTGTTGTCTGGACGTGACGTGGAAAATTTTAAAATGATGTTATTTTTAGCTTCGTCTGCCTCGAAATAGAATTCATCTTCTACTGTTTCGCTATCTACCGGTGCCGTATTGGTTGGTGTTAACGTGACATAGCTTTCTTGTTCTCCCTGCAGCGTCATGGATAGTTGGACTTTTAAATCAGTTAAATCTTCATCACGTTGAATCCACAATAAAACGCCTTTTGCAGATCCTTTAGGTGGCTCGATTTTATAACGAGCGACGGCATCCAAAATAGGCGTTTTGACTTCTGCTTTATTCAATTTAATCGTTTTGGAAACTTTGAAATTATAGCTATCTGTTAGCTCGACAACGATTGTATTTTGACCGACTTGTAATTGAGCCAGGGCGATGTCAAAAGCCCATTTGCCGTCTGTGATTTGTAGGTTGACGCTATTGCCACCGTTAATGCGATAAGCTGCTGTGACTGGGTTTCCGTCTGGATCACTTGCCGTACCGCTTACTGTAAATTTGTCTGTATTAATGATGCCATTTGGCTGCACTGTATCAACTGTTAATACTGGTGGACGGTTTGGCACGGCATAAAATGTGCGCTCTGTGATAGCTGATTGACCACCATCGCCATCCTGCGCCCAGATTTTCAAAGTGTGTGGTACGCCGTCTGTTAGATTGCCAGTGATAGGCGTGGCACCGTCATATAACTTTCCACCGACAAATTTTAGCTGTTTGTTAAATGGTATTGGCGTTTTATCATCTAACTTTGTCTTGGCTGTATCTGACATTTCCCCACCTCGATTCTTTGAAGATAATATTGAAATCCATTTAGGATGGAAGGAACGCTATTTTCCCGCATATATCTAGACCGTTTCCGGGACTCGCGAGACCCGCAGGCTTTCGAAAAGCCTCTAGGAGAACCTAAATTTTTTTTATAGAATAAAATTCGCAACAAAAAAGACGACGCAGCATGAGCCACATCGCCTGTCATTATGTTGTTTGATATTTATTGCATACTACCATAATAGCACGTTCATTTTGAAAAAGTGTGCCAACTTCCTGCCAAAATTCTGCCATTAATAAATATTTATTAAGTATTACCTTTATACAAGCATTAGTTCTTTATTTCTATCATTCACTACATCTTCTAATATTTCATTATATTCATCAGTTGAACCCTTATATACACTTTTAAAAGAATTTATCTTATCAACATCATCAAAATGCTTTACTAAGTTTCTCAAAACAATTTGAGTTAAAGTATATTTAAATTTATCCCATTCTTCATCCAAAATTATTTTATCTCTAGCAGCATTTAAATTTAAATTATATTCACCATCATAATTTAATTCGAAATTTACTGGGAATGGCCATTCTATTTTATTAAAATTATTATAGCTTCTTCTCCAAAGATCTGTAGATTTAAATATTGAATCTTCAACTAAAATGCCTTTTAAATAAAAATTCCCTTCCGTTTCAATAAATGATGACCATCCTGAATTAGTAGAACCATCAAATTCTATAGAATCTGTTTCTTGTTTTATATAATTATCACTAATTCTTATCATTTCATTTAATTCTATACCCTCAACTTCATTAGTATCAACAATCATTGAATTATAAAAAAGATCATCTACCTCTATTAAAGCTATCTTAATTTTACCCGAAATACCAAATTCACATATATTTAAAGTATAATATCCAATATTAGATTTCCTACCCCATTCATAGTCTTCTATCAATTGTTTCTCGGAAGTTTCTATTAATTCTTCATTAAAATATAGCTCAATATCATCAGAAAAACTTACTAAATTTGCTATATAACCCTTTAATTCTGCTATATTATTGGTTATTTTATGTTCTTTCTTTAATTTTAAAATCACTTTAGTCCCAACTTCATTTCTAGTACCTTTATTAAAATAAAATAAACCTGACAAACTATCTAGAGTTAGATCTAATGCTTGTGAACTTTTATATCTATCAACAATTTTAGTAGTTTGGACTTTAATTTGATCGGCCACCATAAAACAAGATAGGAATCCAATTCCAAAATTAGAAATTGGTTTGAAATTACTTTTAACTCTGGTCTTAAATTTTAAAAATTCCTCTGATTTATAATAAGACTTTCCAACATTTGAAAAATAATTAAGGATAATATCTTCATCCATACCTATTCCATTATCTGTTATTTCAAAATAATAATCACCTTGATCTTCGAAAGTCTTTATTTTTATTATAGATTTATATCCAATATCTCCCCATTCGACGCTACAAATTTTTCTAAATCTACATGCATCTATTGCATTTTGAAGTAATTCTCTAAATGCTACATGACTGTTTCCATATAAACTTGTACCCATTAATAATTTAATAATCTCATTCTGATCTAAATTAAAACTTAAATCTTTGTATATATATATAGGATTCCCATCGTAATCTACTTTAGCTCTAACTTCTATTGTCTCTACTTCATATGGTAGAGGCATATCATATATAGTTTTTAAATCTTCTCTTTGCCTATCGTACATATTATTTAAAACAATTTTGCATGCATAAAGTTCTTCCTCTATATAATTACAAAAATCTTTAATAGTTTTTTCAATTGCAGGATGTTCGCATTCAGCTGCAAACATTATTCTTTCACTACTGATAGACCAAGATTGAATAGAACGATGTTTTTGCCATTCCTGCATACTTATAGGATTACGTATATCAAGGTGATTGTATAAAACATCTGGAGTTCTTTCTGCATCAAAATCCAAAATATCCGCCAGTCTTAGCACTACTGCTATAAATATTGAATTTAAATACTCATCTGATGCTACTGGTATCGATGTACTTAGTAAGGGATTGTTTATTTCTAATATATTTTCATTATGACTTTCACATATTTTTGATAAATATTTTCCAAAACCAAAGTTTTTATACTTTAATCCCATTGCCCAAGTTTCATTATTTTCTATCTCTTGAATAATGTTCTTAACTTTTTTTCCATGATTAATTCTTATATACTCCGTTACCCTATGATTTTCTAATACTCTTGCTAGTCCTTTATCTTCATTTTTATAAGCATGATCTATTCTATGTTTCAAAGATACTTTAGCTTCACAATAAAGATTAAAATCTTCAAACATTTTTTCTTCTTCTTTACTTAATTTTTCCTCCTTAGAAATTAATCCTTTATATATTTTAATTTCTTTTTCCATAGGAGCCATACCTAAATCATGAAAATAAGCACTTAATATTAATAAACTCAACTCTAAAGGTTTTAAATTATTTAATGTTGATTCAGGAATTAATTTTTCCATTAAAGTGAGTACTCTATGTAAATGTGTTTCATCATGTAATGTATATTCATCCATGTATCTAATAATGATTTTTGTTCTATCTAAGGCGTAACTAACTCCATTTTCTACAATAGTAACAAGTGAATTCACATCTGAATCATCCTTTGATAATTCTAATAATTTATTATATATTTTTGAACTTTCGATCGCTTTCATTAATGCTTACCTCCAAAATTTATATACTATGTTTCAATTATAAACTACCAGTGAAAATTTGGATATTTATTAATAAGAATAAAATTAAAAATAGATTTCACATTAACATATCTTATATTCTGTTAATCTGCATACAGCCTTTAAAACACTGTCATACCAATACTTTTACTCCTATATCATTTATGAGCTTTACAAGTTCTTATTGAGTAAATGTTATTCGTGCATTAACGTGTGAAAGCGAATAAATTTCCTGCTCGTTTCCGAAAAACAACAAAATAAAAGCATCCCGTATTTTCGCGAGATGCTTCATAAATATTGGTATTTAATTTTTGTTTGCCGCATTTTATATCCTCAAATTATTTAAAGCGCTGTATGCTTCTTCAATTGCATCTTGGTTCACGCCAATATATTTTAAAGTAATGTACTGAGAACTGTGGTTAAAAATATCCTGCAGCAATGCTACATCTTTATCGTTTTGGTAAACAAGATAGCCAAATGTTTTCCGAAGCGTATGTGTACCAATCTCTTTCAGGCCACAATGATGTGCTGCCTCTCTTAAAATATCATATGCCCTTACCCGAGTGATTGGGCGATTCTTTCCTTCCCTCGATTTAAAAAGATAGTCAGTTGGGTTCATGTCCGCGCAATGATTATTAATTAGCCTTTGTAGTTTAGTAACAATAGGAACTCTTTTACGTACTGTGTGTTTCTTACTTCGTTGCTTTGCTTTTTTGGTCTTTTGTTCGATGATATAAAAATGGTCTTTACCCAATACATCTTGCACTTTAACAGACAGGATATCACTGATCCGCAAACCGGTAAATATACCAAAGCAGAATAATAATTCATCCCGTTTATTTTTATTAGCCAAGAATAATCGAACTTCTGAAATCTTTTCTAAATCCCGTATCGGCTGAACGAAATTCATGAAGACTTCACCTCGTCCTCATACACTTCTACACGTAAAGCTAATGCAAGTTTATACAGTGCCTGTGCTTTCATGCGATAGAAAGTGCGCTCACTGATAGATAACTCATCAGATATTTCATAATTAAATTTAGGTATTTCCTCTAAGAATGCCATGATGATCAATTGACGTTCTTTTTTTGTTAACTTGAAGAAGCCATGATTGAAACGAGCAAAAAACTTCTCGGCCTGTTTATAGTGCTCTACATTTTTAATCGCCGCGCTTTCTACTTTCGATTGCACGCCGCCTCCAAATGATGGCATTTCCATTGTGTACCTCGGTGTGATTGTTGGTAGTAATTCTTCTGGCGTTGTTAACTGATACGTACGATATTGTCTAAGTACTTTTTCAATTGCTTTTTGCGTTTCTTTTCCATCAATATTTCTTAACATTTCCATGGATTCCCCACTCCTTATTGTCTGCGTATTGCACCATTCACTCTTTTGAATGTGTCCCGCCTCATTCCCATCAAATCTTCAATTTCACGTGTGCTCAATACTTCCTTTTTCTTCGGTGGAGGTGGACGTCTTTTTGTCGCCACCTTCTTTTCCTTATTACATAATCCATGTCGTACAATTTCTGACCGTAATGTGCGCATCGTACCCACCCCTTTATGCCAAACTGGAATACTACTTTCAATTGCTTTGCTGTAAAATAGATAAAAAAAGAGGACAACAAATGACGGCAGCTAAAACTGCTATCAATTGTTGTCCTCCAGATGGCTGGTAGAACTATTTTATTGTGTATAAATTTGCTTCAAAGCTTTTAAATTTTCTACTATTTGTTTTTTACCCTTTGATTCTAACGGAACTAATCCTTCAAAGAAGTTATCTACAATATCTTCGGTTATTTCATCGGATTTAATTATTTCTAAAATCACTAGGTAGAAAATAAATGTATCCATAGTTAAACCGTCTAAACTCGAATACATTTCTTTCTTTCCAACAATATCTAGCCAATTATTAAATAAATTCGGGATTTTAGAACCTTCCCTTTTTATTAATTCATCTAATTGTTGTAAGTTAAAAATCTCCAACATATTTAATTTTTCAATACTATTATGAATAAGATTTGCTGGATATACTACAGAAGCATTTGGATTAATAATTTTCATCATTTCTAAAAGCGTCTTCTTAACAATGGTAGATTCATTAAGGTAAGTTGTTAATGATATTGCATTAATTAGCTCATTTAATTTTTCTTCTCTTACCTCTTCTTCAACATTTTCTTTGTAATCTTTTGTCATTTTTCGTATACTTTTAAAATTATCATCTACCTCTTCAAGGATACTTGCTTGGCGATTTAATTTTCTGTGTATATTATCTGGCATTGATTTATCATTTTTATACTTTAAATCATGACTTACAACGGCCCAAGCATGTTGTAATAATGAGCGAATTTGAACTTCAAATTTCAATTTTTTAAATCTTCTATATTCAGGTAAATTACCTCTAGCTTGATTTAATTCTAATACTAAATGTAAAGATAAATATCCAAACTCATCTTCTTTTTTTCTTCTTTTATCTATACAATTATCTGCATCCACTGAAAATTCTTGTTTCAAAATATCCGCAATCTCATCAACAACATCTTCGTATTCAGTGATAATGCGTATACCTAATAAATCAGTAATTTCTATTTCTTTCTCAATACCTTTTTCGATATATTCTTGTTTTTTATCCTTGATCTTACTTTCTAAACTTTTGACATCTTTAACTCTTGAAGTTATGGTATGATACTTTATTTTAAATTCATCTAGAATCTCGGCAATAAGTTCTCTGCATTTTTTTTCAAAAGCTTGATAAATAATTAAATCGTCTATATAACGTTGTGATTCTTTGCTAGTCAAAACTCCTCACCCTCGTCCCATCTAATTCGTTTCACCTGCCCTTGATGTGTGACGATTTTGGTTTCGGCAAATGCGGGAAGCTCGGCGACTTTGGCTTTACCTTGCGACAATATAATCACACAACTGTCAGGCAATTCCATTATATCAGCAATTAGCTTCCCGTCGACATTAATTTTCAATTCTTGCATTCTCATCCTAACACCCCTCTGATATAATATTAATGACGCTATCAAAGGGTAGTTCTAAATCCAAGCTAACGGGTGCAACCGTTAGCTTTTTTGATGGGTGAATGATAATTCCACTGACAAATTGATAACATTCTTCTATCGTCCTAAAAAGAAGGTGTTCGTCATCGTTTTCTACTTCGAAATATTTTTCTGTTTTACGAATGACGTTGTGATCGATTTGAATTTCGCTATTATTCGGGATTGTACAGATAGAATTGTACACTGGGTCTGTATTAAGACCGATTACATGAAAAATATTAAGTTGATTCATAGAATTGTTCCTTCCACCAAGTTTTAGTGATACCATGTGCTCGTTTGAATCTATTTACATAGCCCTTCGTTTAACCACACGAAAACGTCACCTGTGTATCTGTAAGCCCCCGTTTCTTAAAGCTTAAATACATTTGTATATTTAAATCCCGTGGAGACCCTGCTGCTGTAATTGCTTGCCCACTGCATAAATTTGCATTTGAATTTCCACGTTACCTTTTAGATCTACTATTTCCGTGAGTTGAGGAATCTAACATATATGTAACGATGACAATACTCTCTTGTTCATTTTTATTTCCAACTCCCTGCACAATTTTTTATTCCTCTACCTCACTTGCTCCTCCCCACAATTAACAAAGTGTTCATTTATTTCTAGATATTTCACAGTGCAATTCTTTACATATATATAAATCCAATTTTACCTCGAAAAATACTTAGCACCACACTGCACACATACCAACGAACGATTCTCTTTAATATCGTTTTTCTTTGTTCAATAGCTTTTTCCGATTCAAGAATATCACTCATAAATACATCTCTGAAAATACCTTTCATACATTCAAATTCTTCCCTAATTCCAAGGTGTTTTTACCTTTTTTTATATGGAAAACTAGTAAGCATCCGACCTTTATCCTCTCACAACTTTCTCACAATCCATTGTTTCAACTTTCACATTCCGAGGAATATTAACTATACATCGGCTCATATAGTATAAACTACGGCAAATGAAACATGAAAGTGAGTGACGGATGATGAAAAAAGGATCCTTTTTGATACTCGTTTTACTTTTAACAGGCTGCACACAAGCAAATACGCTTTCTACAGGTAATGAAACAACAGAAACGATTACACATACGGATGTTGCTTCTGAATATAGTAGCGCCTTTGAAAATGCGAATGAAATGCAATTATTTATGCATGAAGATCTTTCTACCTTAACATTTGAAGGGACTGGTAATGAATTTGCAAGCTATCAAGTGAAAACGAACTGGCTATCAAGTAATTTAGTGCGAGAAGTCACAGACAATGGTGGCTCGGTCATGACGCGTTATTATCGTGTTGGTGAGCATGGTATTACAGTAATAAAAGAAGTTGAAAATGAAAATACACCCTTAACTGCTGAGCAATTAAAAGGCCTCCCCGCTATTTCAACATTCATCGGTACGCCACTGGAAGTTGGTCAGAAGTTTAATGATTGGATAATCGAAAAAATGAACATGCCCTATGAAACACCTTATAAAGCTTTTGAACACGTCATTGTCACAATGAAAAAAGAAGACAATCAAACAACGCGGAACTTTTTTGTAGTAGGAATTGGCTTAGTAGCCACTGAATTCGAAATTTTGAATGAGGATGGAACGACAGACCTCATTTCGTCAAAACTATCAGCTATTGAATTTCAATAGAAAAAGAGGTGGTGCTGTAAGAAAAATCCTTACAGCACTGCCTCTTTTTCATAATGCCTATATTTTATCTTTCTCCGACAGAAGACTCCATCTGATTCGTGTTACGGACAAAGCCTAACGATTCAGGTGGAGATGAATGTCGGTTGGCGTTAGCCGAAACGTTTGTTCTGTGTTAAAATAATACGATACGTTGTTCCTTGATAACTGGATAGAGGGGGTTGTGACAAGAAGAAGCTTTGTCACGTAAAATATCCAAGCACCAGTGAAAAACACGTAAAACCGTTGCTTAGGCATGGTCTAGTGGGTGCGTCAACCATCCTTGTGTACTCGACTTGTCGGGGCTTGTACAGCTCTTCTTAGGGTGGTGCAAGTGGTACGTTAAGTGCCGACCAAAAACAGTGATTTGAAAATCTCCACTCAGAGCGTCACTCGTCTTTTAGACAGAAAGACCTGAACTGGCGTTTTCAAGCCCCTACTGAAATGCTTTAACTCAGTGGGGGTTCGTTGACTGATAAAATGGTACAACTTTATAGCCTTTTTCTTCTAAATGATAACGAATATTTTTGTCGACTAAAAAGTGCCCTGCCCCTACGACTAAGAAATACGTTCCTTTATCCTCTTCTAAAACAGTCGCAATTTTTTGGGCCATGTCTTCATCACGCTTGCCAAATAGCATCGCATTTTGTTCGGATGATTCACCTTCTATTGCATTGAAACTTTTCGCAAAGCCCTCAGCATCCCCCAGTTTCCAACTTGTAAACCATTCACCTAGTAAAGCATTGTTCTCATCTATTGTTTTATCAGAAGGATTTAATAGGATATCTAGTACATCCGCTAATGCCTGATCTTGTGCTTCTGCTGATATAGAATCAAACATATCTACTTGCGCTTGCACCCCTTCCAGCTCATAAATAGGCTTTTGTTGTAGCATCGCACTTAATAAAAACTGCATATCAATTCCGTGCGCAGCCATTTCTTGAGCAGATAATCCAAATGCATCATCCGACGCCAAAAGTGATAATTCATTTGAGATTAACCATGGCTTTTGAGTTTGAAGCGCCTCCATTGGAATCCCTAATTCCTTGGCCATTTTTCCAAGTTTTTGATACGTTTCCTCACTAAGTACATCTTGAATTGTCGTTCCATCTGTATACATGGCTTTTTCAATATAATAATTCGCACCTTCAGGATCTAGCAAATTCGCTTCTACAAATAGACCTTGGGACTCATTAAATGCTGTCGTTAACTTGGGATGCATCGGATATAAATCTGGAATGCCTAAGTGGATTGAGCCTAATAAATAAATTTTCGTATCTTCATCCTCTACTACCCATGCAACCCCTTTTGCCCCTTGCTCTGCTTGTGCATACGTATCTTTAATTAGACGCGCTGCAAATAACACGGCTTGTTGTGTTGTTGCCTTCTGATCAAGCATTAAGCCTTTATCTGAGCCTTGTAATACTTGGCGTGCCTGTAAGTAGGCAACTGGGTCCTGACTCGCGTTGGCATCATATGGCGCGACTAAATTATATAAGCGCTTGACGATATCACCACGCGTATTGTCCCCTTCCACATTGGCAGGTTTGAACTGATCATTTTTCGGTAAATTTAAGCTGGCAATTTTTTGATCCGTTAAATTCAGTAAACTGTTTAAGCGTTCCATTGAAATTGTCGATTGAAAGCCATCATAATACCATTCCATTGGGAAAATCCCGTATTTTTCTCCTTCATGTAATGTTTCAACTGCCCAGTCACTAATATCCGGCAACGCTTGCTCTGCTTGAATTGCTGGCACAACCGATGTGAGGATTAGCGTTGTCCCTAGCACTGTTGCTAACGCATGTTTTTTCATTCTTTTCATCTCATTTGCCCCCGAATTTTCTATATTATTACTTACGAGTTTAGTATACTATAAATCCCCCAGATAATTCCGACTAATCCAATACTAAATATGTCATTTTCGGGATATACTTTCCACGTGATGTTTTTTTCACAAAGACGAAAAGCGATACAATGATTTTACGGTCA
Organism: Solibacillus sp. FSL K6-1523; assembly: GCF_038005225.1. Classification (NCBI taxonomy): domain Bacteria; kingdom Bacillati; phylum Bacillota; class Bacilli; order Caryophanales; family Caryophanaceae; genus Solibacillus; species Solibacillus sp. FSL K6-1523. The sequence continues at coordinate 2,017,144 of NZ_JBBOSU010000001.1, read as the reverse complement.
TTGTATCGCTATAAAGTCCACATTCACCGTATCATTTATAGAAATCGGTGAAGTGAATGTTTAAAATAAACTATAGTTTTACTAAATTTGCTGCTTGTGGACCACGATTGCCATCTACCACTTCAAATTCTACTTTCTGACCTTCATCAAGTGTTTTAAAACCTTCACCTTGGATCGATGAGAAGTGTACAAATACATCGTTTTCCCCTTCTACTTCGATAAAACCAAAACCTTTTTCTGAGTTAAACCATTTTACTGTACCTTGTTTCATGTTAAAAACCTCCAAAATTAAAGTAAACAATTAAAAAAGTCCTTAATAAAGAAGATTCACATATTAAAAGTATCGAAAACTAGTATCGATCACTTTATAATAGGTGAATCCATTGTTTCGAGTAGCGCCATTTAATTGTTAAATTTAGTATATCTATCTTCATAATATATGTCAATTCCAATTGTTGAAATAGTAAAAATATTCAACCGATAATCGTTACTGAGTTAATACTTCAGGTGTTTGAATAATAATTCCATGATAAATTTGTGCATCCTCATCACATGCTTCACAAAATTCACATTCCTCTTCTGACCAAAATGCGAAATAACGCTCATGTTTACACGCTTCATTGTTATATTTTTGACGAAATTGACCAATCAGTTCGGTAAAGGCGTTGTTAAATTGTTGTTCACTTTCAAATTTTTGTGTCGAAACAATATGCTCTTCCCAACCATCGAATTGCCACCATGGCTCATAATCAGCTTTTATATAAATAATTTTATACATGTTCATTTTCCTTTCTGATTCTCTCTCATTTTAAACTTTTCCCATAGTTATGTCTATTATTGCTTACTTTCCTATGATAGACTATTTGGAAATACATCAATAATAATGGGGGAACAATTCCATGTTTTCTAAATTTAAGCCAAAAGCTGAGCTACAAGATCTTTTTGAAAGAGGGACTGATTTAACTGCAACTTCTCGCTTTTTAAAAACGCTCACTTTCAATAATTTCAAACAAACGGATCAAGTCAATCTTGCGTCAATATATGAGCGTATTCAAACATTAACACCAACGATGAATGTCATTTTTAATACATATTTAAATGAAATCGCACCCAATGGTAAAAATCCAATTTCAGAAGGACAAATTGACCAATATTTAAAGCAATTCTTTTTAGCTGAACGTAATGATAATTACGCGGATCAATCCATTCATTTCTTTAATTTATTACGTGAAAATCAATTTGAACCAGGAAAACTCATTGTTGTTTTTAACCAATTTTCATTTTATGTTACCACTTTAATTTTACATAACTTTGCTTTAAAACCTACTATTGCATTCAACTATATGAAATCTTTATCTGCTGCTGTGAATATTGACCAAGAATTATTAGTGGAAGTAATGACGGAACGTATAATTGAACACGTCATTGAAGAGCTTTCTTCTTTAACAGATGCGAATGCCAATATTATGTATATGAAAGATTTAATTCACAGTTTAGACACGCAATCCGATGATATTGCAAGCTCTACTGCAGCTTCCCAAGAACTTGCGGCTTCCATTGCAGAAGTTGCCCGTTCGTCATCCGCGATCGCAGAAAAAACAAATGAATCGGTTGAAAACGCCATAAAAGGAAAGCAATCGATTGAACATGCATTAACCGAAATTTTTACGACAGAAGAAACATTCACTGAAATTGTTCACAGTTTTAAAGAGCTACAAAAACATGTAGATGACATCGAAAGCGTTGTCACATTAATTAATCAAATTGCCGATCAAACAAATTTACTTGCGCTAAATGCTTCCATTGAGGCAGCACGTGCTGGTGAACATGGCAAAGGTTTTGCCGTTGTTGCACAGGAAGTTCGAAAATTAGCAGAAAATACGGTATCTGCACTTAGCGAAGTTTCAACGAATGTCCAATCGTTAAAGAGCTATTCTAATAATGTCGCGTCTTCTATTTCTGAAACAACGACAATAATTCGTGAAGCAACGGATGAAGCAAAAGAATCCTTACCTTTACTAAATGCCATTGTTGAGATTATTGAAAGCATTAATGCAGATGTAACAATTACGGCTTCTGCATCTGAAGAACAAGCAGCTTCCATTGATGAAATTTCTGTTCGTATGGTTCAAATTTCAAACTTACAAGAAGATATCCGTGCATTCGGAAATGATACATCCCGTGACATCCATAAACTAGGTCAAGAAATTACACGCTTTAGAAACGAAATTACAACGAATAATAATGTCCAGCTTTCGAGTATTTCATTACTTCAACTTTCAAAAGCGGACCATATTTTGTGGAAATGGCGTGTATACAATATGTTCCTCGGTTTAGAAAGATTATCATCTAGTGACGTATCTTCTCACCTTGATTGCCGCTTAGGTAAATGGTATACATCTGATAAAACCGTTGCTCGTTTTAGCCAACATGATTCCTATAAACAACTGGACCACTACCATATGCAAGTGCATAATTGTGCAAAATCGGCCGTGGAGCAATTTAATGCTGGGAATCGTATGAAGGCAGAAGAACATTTACTTGAAATCGAGGCAGCATCTAAAAAAGTCATTAGCTATATTAATGACTTAATTGAAATTATTAGTAAAGAACGCTTAATTCAATAATCCAATTAACTTGATTTAGCAGTGGTTCAAACCCTACTGGAAGTCACAGATTGATAAAGGAGACAGCGATGAAGGCACACGCAACGATTTGCATCCATACACCGATTCAAGTCCCCTCTCACTATGTTCATACAAAGGCTTTAGAGCTTTCGTTAAAAGGCACGATCGATATCCATAACGAACTGTGGCTCATTCAAGTAGAGGGAAGAAGAACGGCGATTAATGAATTCGCCAAATTAATGTTACATATCGCGGAGTTTTCAGAAATAAAACTAACAATCAATCAAACCCTACAACATTTTAATGCGTTCACAGTTAATATTGTATAGAATTCAATTCATTTTACTTTCTACTATCCCGAAAAAATTGTAGGATAAGAGTAGGTAAAACAATTACGCCTTGGAGTAATTATGTCCAGATTTCTTTGAGCTTGCTCGAAAAAATCCCCTAAAAAATCTGTGACATCCGCCGGGGCTTAGGTCAACACGATGTTGATCACAAAGGCGTTGTCACAGGACGTGACGGGTTTAGCCTTTGTTCCCCTATTTCAGCAAGGGTTTGAATCCACACTGAATAGTCTTGCCTATTTAGCATTCATCCCTATACATATAGAAATAGGAGATTTCTGCTGAATTAAGTTGAAACTTTTTTGACGCATAATCGTAGATATAGTATCGAGTAAAGGAGGTACGAAAAATGCTTGGTCCTATCAATTTTATAACACGCCATTTAATTAACTCACTAGCCGGTTTTGCAGCATTCGTCGTATCGGTAGTTAACATTTCAGGAGCTGCGATGATCCTATCACTACCGCTTACAATAGGTGCCTATTATTTATCCAATAAAATCACATTGGCTGTGCAAAAATCGAGTCAACGAAAGAAAATCGGATTATCTAAATCAGAATACCATTTAATCGAGGCTCAGCTTAAACAAGCAAAGGCTCATGCACAAACATTAACACAGCAAATTGTCCGTGTAAGGTCAGTTCGTTCATTTAAACAAATTAATGAAATGTCGAAACTTACAAAACGGATTATTAATATCGTTCAGACAAATCCGCAAAAGTTCTATGCGGTAGAGGATTTCTTCTATGCACATCTCCCTTCTGCTGTTCAGTTATCTGATAAATATACATTATTAACGAAAGAGCAAGTGACTGGCAATGAGATTCATTTAGCGCTAGAAGATACACGAAAAACGTTAAAAGAACTACATGTCACGATGGAAGAAGATTTAAAAAATGCGCTAGCTTCGGATATTGAAAATTTAAAAATTGAGCTTGATTTTGCAAAAATGTCAAATGAAAAACGCAAAGAACGATTAAAAGTCGGCGGTGAATAAATCATGGGAACTGAAATAAACCCTTTCGATGCTTTCACATCAAGTGGAAGTACCGATATTCAAGCTTCACGAGAACAATTTGCGGTGAATGTTGCCAACAACGCAACAACACCGCTTTTTGCGTCACTTAGTACAATTTCCAAACAACGGGCTGTGCATTTAGCAGCAGATTTACCAATTCATCAATATGAACAAATTTTAGCATTCGGTTTACCTGCGCAAGAAGCACTAAAAAAGTTTACATCGCAAATGCTTAATTATATCCAGCGAAAAGATGTTTCGAGAGTTGGAGAAGTACTGTCTGATTTGATGCATCATTTGGAAGAAATCGACCCGGATGCATTAGTAGAAGAGGAAAGAGGATTTTTTGCACGTATTTTTAGTCGTCCAAAACAATCGATTCAAGAAATTATGACCCATTATAACAAACTCAGTAAACGGATCGATCGCCTCAGTATTCAATTATCGCATACGCGAAATGGATTATTAGCAGATTATCAATTTTTAAATGAGTTATATGCAGTGAATGAAGAATATTTCCAAGAGGTCAATGTTTTTATTGCTTCGTTAGAAATAAAAAAACAGCATCTCCAAGAGGTCATTTTGCCTACAATTCAGCAAGCTTTGTTTGAAAACACAGACCCCTTCAAACAAAATGAATTGAATGATCTGCACATGCAAATCGAATGGCTCGATCGACGGATGTACGATCTAGAAATATCGCGTGAGGTAGCCATCCAATACGCACCACAAATCCGATTAATTCAGCAGACGAATCAGTTGCTCATCGAAAAAATTCAAAGCTCGATTATGAATACAATCCCGCTTTGGCAATCACAAATTGCGATGCTCCTTAGTATGAATAACCAACGACGTGCCATGCAGTCTCAGCAGCGCTTAATGGATGCCTCTGAGGAGCTATTACGTAAAAACGGCAAGATGCTTGAGACAACATCTAAAGATCGCCAGCGCCTTGTTGTGAACCATGAGGACATCAATCGTTTCAAGGAAACTCAATTAAGGTTACTACAAGATATTGAAGATACATTGCGCGTACAAGTGACGAGCAATGAAAAGCGCCATGAAATCGAAAATATTATTATAGAGCAAAAATAAAACAGCTCGTCTCGGAAGGTATTCCCTTCACGAGACGAGCTGTTTTATTTTCATATAGTTGGCGGTACAAAATCGTTTTTATACCGTTTCAGGACGCAATTAAGCGAAATACTCTTTATAGTAGCCGCCAATTTGACCTGTATTGTCGATAACAAAAATGAACTCTTCCGTTTCATTTTTCACTTCGTATTCTTTGCCAACTGTTAAAACATTTGAAACTAAATACTTCGCTGCGTTCGTGTGCGTACATTTCACAGTACGAATCGTCGGTGCATCTTTCCATTTTAAATGTAACATTTGTTTACCTCACTTTTATATAACTTGTATATTATCATTATCTATTTTATACGATTTTGTCCTAAGATGATAGTACCTATACAAAGGAACCGTAATTTTATCCTCCCTTGAAAGACTTTATGCCTTTCAAGGGGCTAACATGGGCAAATAAATAATTTATGGCAGTTGGCGTACCCCTACAAAATAAAGCGATCGTTTTGCAATTGCTTGTTTGAATGTCCATTATGAACATGTTACACTGCTCTTAAGAGGTGGGCTTCATGACATTTGGTAGTGTTCCGATGTGGTTTTTTGCAATCGCTATTGCTTTTGCTATTATATTTCTCATCATATCTGAGTGGAATTCTAGAAAATAAGCTTGCAAAATTTTGCAAGCTCTTTTTATATATGCGATTATGCTAACGTACGTTTTAAAAATTCTTTTGTACGTTCATGTTTTGGATTGACTAGTACTTCATTTGGGTGACCTTCTTCCACGATAACCCCTTTATCCATGAAAACGATGCGGTCTGAAACTTCTTTCGCAAACTCCATTTCATGCGTCACAATCAACATTGTATTCCCTTGGTCTGCAAGGTGGCGCATTACTTTTAATACTTCCCCTACCATTTCCGGGTCTAACGCCGAGGTCGGTTCATCAAACAGCATCACATCTGGATCCATTGCGAGTGCGCGCGCGATTGCCACACGCTGTTTTTGTCCACCAGATAATTGGCGAGGTTTTGCGTTTTTGTAAGCGCTCATCCCAACAAGTTCAAGATATTTCATCGCATTCGCTTCTGCTTGTTCTTTCGTGCGTTTTAACACCTTTTGCTGGCCGACAACACAGTTGCCAAGCACATTTAAATTATTGAATAAGTTGAAGGACTGAAACACCATGCCCAGATGTGTACGGTATTTTTCAATGTCATGATTTTCCGCTAATATCGTTTTATTATTATAAATAATTTCACCAGCTGTTGGCATTTCAAGTAAGTTAATACAACGGAGTAGCGTGGATTTACCCGAACCTGAAGAACCAATTAGCGTGACAACTTCCCCTTTATTTACTTGGAAATTGACATCTTTTAATACTTCATGATCGCCGAATTTTTTGTTTAGATGTTGAATTTCAATCACTGCTGTCATTGTATTATTCACCTTCCTTTTCTAACTTGCTTCCTGTAATGAGCTCTACTTTAAAAGCCTCTGGACCATCCATTTTCTTTTCAAATCGTAATAAGAAACGTGTCACAGTAAAGGTCATAGTAAAGTACAGTACGGTCGCAATGAAGAATGCTTCAATGTATTTATAATTACTTCCTGCAACTGAGTTGGCTGTAAAGAATAGCTCCACTACTGAAATAACGCTTAGCACAGATGAATCTTTAATATTCATAACAAGTTGGTTTCCTGTTGCTGGTAAAATATTTCGTGCGACTTGTGGTAATACAATATGAACCATTGTTTGTAGATGATTCATACCAATAGCTTGCGCTGCTTCAAATTGACCTTTATCAACCGATACAATGCCACCACGCACGTATTCCGACATGTATGCACCGGTATTTAAACTAATAACAATGCTAGCTGCTAAAAAGCGGTCAATATCAATGCCTAAATAGACTAAACCATAAAAGACAACCATCGCTTGTACCATCATTGGTGTGCCACGGAAAATTTCAACATAGGCTGTTAATATAAAATTAATGAGTTTTAATAAATATGTTTTTGCTGATTTTTTTCGTTGTGGAATCGTATGCATAATACCAATGAAAAAACCAATAAGGACACCAAATATTGTTCCGATAACCGCTAAAATAAGCGCTGTGTAGGCTCCGCGTAAAAACACTTCCCAGTTACTGATGAACAATGTCCAAGTTGAATCTAAAAATGCCATCTTGCTCTCCCCCAATATCATTTGCTGTCGTTACTCATACATATATATCCACAAGCGGATACATATGCATTACCCGGAAAGCAGCTTTTCTTTTAGATGTTCATATAAATTGAAAAAGGTTGCCTTCCGTTTGCCGGCAAGACAACCTTTCTATTCGCAACTCTTATTGTGCTGCTGGTTGATTTGCAATTGCGTCTTCCATTAATTTCTGACGCTCTTCTTCCGAAATTTCAGCTAACACTTTGTTAATTTCTTCTGTTAAAGCCGAGCCCTTTTTTAAACCGACTGCAATAGCCGTTGCCGCTGGATCTGCTTCAAAGTTTGGCTCTGGAACGATGTATTTAATGTTATCCATCGCTAATTCAGCAGTAATCCCTTCCGGACGCTCCGAAACATATGCATCAATCGCACCTGACATTAATTGTACACGCATCGCACCAAAGTCCGTAGCTGCTACTTGCTTTTTAGCACCGTCCATTTGGTCGATTACATCATAATGTGTTGTCCCTTGTTGCCCTGTCACTTTTGCACCTGCAAAGTCATGGATTGATTTTGCGTTAGCGTAAGGTCCATCTTCTTTCACAACAAGTACATAATCACTTGTATAGTAGCTATCAGTAAAATCAATTACTTTTTTACGTTCCTCTACTGGTGACATACCCGCAATTACTAAATCAATGGCACCTGATTGTAATGATGGTACTAACCCGTCCCAATCTGTTTTTACAATTTTTAATTCCATATTTAAACCTTCAGCGATACGTTTTGCGAACTCAACATCGTACCCGCCTGCAAACTCTTTCGAACCTGGTATTGCCACTGCGCCAAAAGAATCATCGTTTTGAGTCCAGTTAAATGGTGCATAAGCTGCTTCCATCCCGACTTTTAATACTTTTTTTGTTGTATCTCCTTCTGTTTCACTTCCAGTTCCTTCTTCTTTGTCTGCGCCACATGCTGCTAATACAAGCATTGTCATCATTACTGCAAACAATAATACTAGTTTCTTTTTCATAGTCATTCTCCCCTATTAACTTCATATTTTTGAGCTTTTAACGAATAAAAAAACGACCTAAAAGAAGATCTTAGGTCGCTATATTTATAAATAGCTCAAATCCCCTACAATCCCATATAGAGATAGCTCAACTCGATTACCATAGTGATAATCGAGACAGTCTTGCAATTATTCACTGCAAACCCAGCATAAAAAGAAAGAGCTCTTTTTAAACTTCGGCGGTAGTTCCTTCTTTCTCATCTCGTTGCATGCTCAAAGCTCCATGAAAAACTAATAAATACCGCGCCTCTACCTCACATGACTGTGAGGTTATTATTAAATTACGCCCTGGCGTAATTGCGTCCAGATTTTTTCGAGTCCACTCGAAAAACTTCCCTTAAAAATCTGTGACATCCGCCGGGGCTTAACTTTATTCAGCCAGGTTTTGGACCCCCACTGAATAAATTTGCCTATTTCGCATTCATCCTCCACTTATAGTAGGGGACTTCTGCTGAATTAAGTTAAATTGTTTAATGTATAAATAATACTATAATTCATTACTTTCTGTCAACATATACTTTTCTGATAGTTATAATTACATAGAAAAAAACGAGCATATCCCCTACTGGAGATATGCCCGTTTTCATAGTAATAATTAAGAGTTTAATAATAAATCTTCTGGGTTTTCGATCATTTCTTTTACTGTTTTTAAGAAGCCAACAGAATCTTTACCATCGATAATACGGTGGTCATAAGATAATGCCACGTACATCATTGGACGGATTTGAACTTCACCGTTAATCGCTACTGGACGGTTAACGATTGAGTGCATACCTAAAATACCAGCTTGTGTACCGTTCATGATTGGTGTAGACATTAATGAACCGAATACACCACCGTTAGTGATTGTGAAAGAACCACCAGCCATGTCGTTTAAGCCTAATTTTTTATCGCGTGCTTTACCAGCTAATTCGCCAATGCTTTTCTCGATCTCAGCGAAGTTTTTGCTGTTTGCATCACGCACTACAGGTACTACTAAACCTTCTTCAGTTGATACAGCAATACCGATATCAAAGAAGTTGTTTAAGTGCAGTTCGTCACCGCTAATTTGTGCGTTCACGTATGGATATTTTTTAAGCGCTGCAACAACAGCTTTCGTGAAGAATGACATGAAACCTAATTTGATGTCATTATCTTTTACGAATTGCTCTTGTTTACGTTTACGTAATGCCATGATGTTTGTCATGTCAATTTCGTTAAATGTTGTTAACATTGCCGTTGATTGTTTCACTTCTAATAAACGTTTTGCAATCGTTTGACGACGACGAGACATTTTTTCAACAGTTACACGATCAGAATCGCCTGCTGGAGTGAATACCATTGGACCATTTGCTGCTACTGCTGCTACTGCCGCTTGAGCTACTGGTGCTGTACCATGAGCTGACACGTCTTGTACGCGAACACGACCTTGTGGATCTACTGGAGAGATTGCCGCTAAGTCAATTCCTTTTTCACGCGCTAATTTACGTGCTGCTGGAGAAGCAATTACACGATCATTAGACTCTTCTACGATTGGAGCTGGTGCTACAGGTGCTGCTGCAACCGGAGCCGCTGGAGCTGCAGGTGCCGCTTCTTGAACTGGTGCTGCCGGAGCTGGTGCTGCGCCTTCACCCGCTTCAACTACTGCGATTACTTGACCTACAAGAACTGTATCGCCTTCTGGAGCTAAAATTTGAGTTAATACACCCGCTTCTTCAGAAATGATTTCAGCGTTTACTTTATCTGTTTCTAATTCTACGATGAATTCGCCTTTTTCTACGCGATCTCCAACTTGTTTCACCCATTGTGCAATTGTACCTTCTGTAATTGATTCTGCTAATTCAGGGACTTTAATTTCAGCCACTTTAATATCCTCCTTTAATAAACCCTACGCAAATTTGTATAGGGTGGCTGCTTGCTATACAAGCAGCCTTTTTTTATTTTCATTAATCGATTATTTATCTAAAGCTTCTGTAATTAATTTAGTTTGAGCAGCTTTATGTGAATCGCCGTCTCCTTCAGAAGTCGAGCTCATAGCTGGACGTCCTACATAGCTTACCTTTTTACCAGCAGCTATATCATATAATGTTTCAAGAACATACGTCCAAGAACCTTGGTTTTTCGGCTCTTCTTGTACCCAAACTATTTCTTTTACGTTCGGGAAGCGCGCAATAATGTCCGTAACTTGTTGTGCTGGGAATGGGTAGATTTGCTCAACACGTACGATGTGTAAGTGGTCGAAACCTTCACCGTCTTTCACACGTTCTGCTAAGTCAATCATCACTTTACCTGTACCAAGTACTACTTTTTCTACTGCTGCTACGTTTTTGCCTAAGCCTTCTTGCTCAATTACTTCTTGGAAGCGACCTGTTGCAAGTTGTTCCGCACTAGCTGCTGCTAATGGGTGACGTAATAATGATTTAGGTGAAACGACTACTAATGGACGTACACCTTCTGTGCCAAGTAAACCAGCTTGACGACGTAATAAGTGGTAGTAGTTAGTTGCATTTGAACAGTTTGCTACGAACCAGTTATTTTCAGCTGATAATTGTAAGAAACGTTCCATACGGCTAGATGAGTGCTCAGGACCTTGACCTTCATAACCATGTGGTAAAAGGATTACAAAGCCTGATTTTTGGCCCCATTTAGAGCGTGCACTTGAAATGAAGTTATCGAACATTACTTGCGCCATGTTAGCGAAGTCACCGAATTGTGCTTCCCAAATCGATAATACATTTTCATTTTCTAAGTTATACCCATATTCATAACCAACAACACCTGGTTCAGTAAGTGGTGAATTATATACTGTGAATGACGCTTTTACACCATCAATATGGTGAATTGGCGTGTATTCGCTACCATTGTTTTTATCATGTAATACTAGGTGACGTTGCGAGAACGTACCGCGTTGTGCATCTTGACCTGTAAAACGAACTGGTGTAGCGTCTTGCGTAATTGTCGCATAAGCTAAAGTTTCCGCATGGCCCCAATCGATTTTATCCGTTGCAAATGCCTCGCGACGTTTTTCTAAAATTCTACCTAGTTTGTTCTGTGGTTCGAATCCATCCGCAAACACTAATAAATCTTCATTTACTTTATTTAAACGGTCGAAATCAACAGTTGTATCGATTTCTGGGAATTCTACCTTTAATTCTTCTGGCATTTCAAGTACAGTATGCTCGTCTTTTTCTGCCATTGCTTTTACATGATCATATGCTGCTTGCATTTCTGCATAAATATTCGTATCTAGCTCTTTTACTTGCTCAGCAGTTACAACATTTTCAACCGCTAATTCAGCACCGTAAAGCGTACGGATTGGCTCATGTTTTGCTACTAATTTATATGTTTCTGGGTTTGTTACTGTCGGATCATCTGTTTCGTTGTGACCATAACGACGGTAACCGATTAAGTCAATTACGATGTCCTTACCGAATTTCGCACGGTATTCAGCGATGAAACGACCTACTTGCGCTACCGTTTCCGGGCTATCTGCATTTACATGGATCACTGGAATATCATAGCCTTTTGCAGGATCTGATGAATAAACAGATGAACGTGAATCATATAATTCCGTTGTGAAACCAATCATGTTGTTCGCAATAATGTGAACTGTACCACCTGTAGAGAAGCCTTCTGTTTGAGAGAAGTTAAAGCCTTCCGTGACGATACCTTGACCAGCAAACGCTGCGTCACCATGAAGTAAAATACCTACTGCTTTTGACGCATCATGCTTCGCTGCCCCTGGAGCTGTTGTATCATCTTGTACAGCACGAGCCGCACCTAATACAACTGGATTCCCAACTTCTAAGTGTGATGGGTTGTAAGCAAGTTTCACATTCATTCCAGATGCACGCATATACGATGCACCCATGTGATATTTAACGTCGCCCGTCCAACCTTTTGTAATTTCAAGTTTGCCGTCTTCTGGCATAAATAATTCGTTTGAAACATGTGCAAAGTCAGAGAACATCATGTCATATGGTTTGTTTAAAATATGAGTTAATACATTTAAACGACCACGGTGAGCCATACCGATACGCGCGTTTTTAACGCCATTGTTTTCTGAGCCTTTTAAAATTTCATCTAATAAAATAATTTGTGTATCTAAACCTTCACCTGAGAAACGTTTTTGACCAACAAACGTTTTATGGATAAATTTCTCGAAATTTTCAACGCGCGTTAAGCGCTCTAAAATCGCTTTTTTCTCATCTATAGATAATGCATTTTTAAATACGCCTGACTCAATTTTAGATTGAATCCATTCACGCTCTACTTCATTTTGTAAATGTGAATATTCAACGCCCACTTTATCAGTGTAAATAGCTTTTAAGTAAGCGATCGCATCTTTACCATTTGCAATACCAGCTGGTACATTTTTGAAAAATACTGTTGCTGGAATTGCTGCTAAATCTGCATCCGTTAAATTGAATACGCTTTCTTTAATGCGAGTAGTGTCTAATGTACGGTTTTTTAAAGGATATAAATCCGCAGCTAAATGACCATGTTCACGAATTGCTGTTGCTAAATTTACGGCAGCTAAAACTTTCGTGTAATCGCCTGTGCCTGTTGTGTCCCCTGAAACAACAGTCTCACCGTCAGAAAATACCGGTGCACCATATGCTTGGAATAATTCTACTAATTGTAGGTCTACCTCTTCAGGAGTTTGCAAGTATAGGTCATACTGTTCCATCACATAACCTAAGTTAGGACCAGAGAATGCTGACCAAACGGAACCTGCAGGTAATACATTGTTCGACATGAAAATAACCTCCAAATTTTGCCTATTGGTTGTTCCAATAATTTACTACAATAAAACAAATAACGTTTTATCATTCTTCTATTCATAATAAACAACTTACAATATTGTAACATGATGTTTAGAAGAACATTTTTTCCATCTCAATCTTACTACTCTTCACAGAAAATACAACTCTTTTTAGCAAATTAAGCATTTTTTTTCGTTAACTATTGAAATTTAAATTTGAAGCGCTAGAAATCGTCTAATTTAACGGAAAATTAAGTATAAATGAAGTCCCTTTATCCACAGAACTTTTTACATTTATTTCAATACGGTATTTTTCAGCGAGCATTTTTAAAATACTTAAGCCTAAACCGGTCCCACCGATATGATTTGTCCGCGCTTCATCAACTCGATAAAAACGATCAAAAATAAAAGGTAAATGCTTTTCTGAAATACCTATTCCATTATCGCTTATCGTGACAATAATAGCTAGTTTAGTATATTGGATTGAAAGTTGAATCGTTGGCTCTTGCTCATTATATCGAATTCCATTACTAATAATATTTCTAAAAATTTGCCCTGCCGCCTGTTCAGTAATCGAAGCAAGTTCTTTCTGTCCTATAACATCGTATTCAAATTGCACATTCGGATAAAGTTGCACTAATTCTCGCTCAACATTTTTCAGTACGAGTTCCACATCAGCAATTGCATGACCATCTACTTCTTCCCGTCTAGCCAGCTGCAATAATTCCTCAATCATTTTTTTCATCCGAACAATTTCTTCTAGTGAAGTATCCAATGCCTCAGCTAAAACTTCAGGATCATCTTTTCCCCATCGCTTAATTAATGAAAGATGACCTTCAATCACTTGAATCGGTGTACGCAGCTCATGTGAAGCATCCGCAACAAATTGTTGCTGCCTCGTAAACGATATTTCAAGTTCATTCATCATCGACCGGTACATCGTTAATAAATCCCCAATTTCATCATCCGCCCTATAATTAAACGGTGGTTGCGCTGAAAAACCTCTTTTCCGTACATCAATCATTGCATCTCTTAGTTGAACAAGTGGTTTTATTAAAAAGTTGGCTAAATAATAACTAATCGAAACGGAAAATAACAATGCCCCTAACCCAACAATAATAATCGTCGTCAAAATATACTTTAACATGGCATGAAACGTCGTTAATGGGTGAATCATTTGCATCATTCCTTGAAATGGGCCGATTTGAACAATTTTATGAACAACAAAGGCATCCGTAGTTTCAACCTTTTGTTGTTTTATAATGGGCGAAAAATAGTCCCCGGTCATTTGAGGTAAAGGTGCTGCATGCATCACATCATTAATGCGAATCACTTCAACGCCATCAAAATTAAAAATCCGAACTGTTTGCTCTTGATTTAAAATAGCTTTCATAAGGGCGGTATTATTTTGCAATTGCTGTATTGTAACAGCGCTACTTTGTGACTCAAAGAAGCTCGTAATATCATCTACTGTGCGCATCGCATTTTTTTCTTCATTGTGCAAAAGCCATGTTTGAAGGGCGATAAATAGTACGATTGAAATAATCGCATAACTTATAAAAATTGTTGCTCCTACAGTTAATATCCATTTCGTTTTTAGTGACAGATTTAAAATGGTTTGTTTGACCTTTTTCATCCTCTCACCACATATCCTACACCTCGCACCGTTTCAATATAGGGCGCCCCCATTGTTTGCAGTTTTGAGCGCAGATGTCGAATATAAACATCCACTACATTTGTTTCTACCTCATTATCAAATCCCCAAACCATTTCTAAAATAAGTTCTCTCGTACAAACGCGGTTTAAATTTTCTATTAATAATTTCAATAAATCATATTCTGTTCGCGTTAACTCCAGTTTTCGTCCTTCAAATGTCACCTCATACGCGTCTGTATCAATAATTAACTCGCGGACTTGTAGCTGTTCACTCACTTTTACTTGCCCTACACGTCTCAAAATGGAACGAATTCTTGCAAGTAATTCTTCAATGGCGAATGGTTTCACAATATAATCATCCGCACCCGCATCTAATCCCGCAACACGATCCATCACTTCATCCCGCGCGGTTAGGAGTAGTACCGGTACATCACTGTGCTTGCGAATTCTTCGACACACTTCAATGCCATTGAGTTCTGGCAACATTACATCTAATAAAATACAATCAAATTTTTCGTTCATGGCCAATTCAAGCCCTGCTCTGCCATCATATGCGACTGTTACCTCAAATTGCTCATGCTTTAATTCGAGTTCTAGAAATCGTGATATATTTTTTTCATCTTCTACTACGAGTATTTTTTGTTTCATCTCATTACCTCACAACTTATTTAAAATGTGGCTTTGTCCACTAATCTTAACATGTTAATCGATCTGTTAACATGAATTTACTTTCCGAAACAAAAAGAAAAGCTTGTGTACACTTTACATGTACAACAAGCTTTAATAAATGATATCCATTTCCAATTCCACTTTAAACCCTCGATACGACATCGCAAATTTGATAATTATTTTTACAAATCTGCTTTGCTTTATATAAAGCGCGATCTGCTAAATCAATCAATTCATCTAATGTATCGCCATGCTCTGGATACATGGAAATGCCGATTGAGGATGTTGGCGAGAAATGATGACCTCGAATTTCCCAACCTATTTTTAATGTATCTCGAATACTTTCCACATAATTTTCTACTTGTTGCAGACGAACTTCCTCATAACGAGATAATTCGGTAATGACGATTAAAAATTCATCGCCTCCTAAGCGCACGACTAAGTCATCACATTTGACACTTCTGACAAGAGCTTGTCCAAATTCCGTCAAAAACTCATCCCCAATGTCATGTCCGAAATCATCATTTACTTTTTTGAAGTTGTCCCCATCAATATAAAATAGGGCAATCGCTTTAAAGTTGGCATTCGCCTTCTCCAAAATCGGGATGAATTCCTTATTTAATAAACGGCGATTTGGCAAATGTGTCAGGCTATCATGATAGGCCATAAACATCAGCTTATTTTCTAATTCTTTACGTTCAGTAATTTCACGGGAAACCATAATAATTTCATTTTGAGAAAAGTCATTCGTAATCGTATAGTTCCCTTCCGTCCATATTCTTTCAGCTTCATTTGTTTGGAGCAGCAATTCAATTTTATTTTCTACGTTATAATTAGGACTCGTTTGCGAAATGATTTGCTGCCATTTTTCTAAGCTTTCCTCACATAATAATTGCTCATAGGACTTGTCCATCAGCTCGCTTTCCAAATAACCTAATTTTCTGATATATGAGGGTGAGGCATATTTGATTCTACCCGTTAAATCTGTCACTACGATAAAATCATTCGTGTTTTCTGTAATCGCCCGGAAAGTTCGTTCCACCTTGTAAAGCTCAGACATCATTTTCTTTTTCATAGAAATATTAAATTGAATCGTTAAAAACTGATGGATTTCCCCAAACTCATTTAACATAGGGATAATAGTGGAATCTACCCAATACGTATCCCCATCTTTCTTGCGATTGCAAACTTCATTGCGCCAAACCTCACCTGTATTTACAGTTGTCCATAAATCATTAAAGAAATCATCTGAATGAATACCCGAATTGAAAATAGTATGCGATTCGCCATACAATTCCTCACGTGTGTATCCTGTATTTTGAACAACCCGGTCATTCACTTCAAGAATCTTGCCCTCTATATCTGCAAGAATCACGTCCGCAGCAGAGTTCATCGCCTCTTTAAATGTTTCAAATCCATGCGATGTCGTTTTTAACGCTTCTTCCTGTTGAATGAATTGCGTAATCTCTTGCATAATCACGAAAACTGCAATGACTTGATCATTGCTTGTGAGCGATGAGAATGTCGCCGTAAAACATCTACGTACATTATCTTTATCTATAAGATAGAGCATTTTAGATGTAATATTTGCACCGTTTTGAGCCTGTGTTATATATTTTTTTAATAAAGGGGCGCTTTCTTTATCAAGAATTGGTGAATTAAGGATATTTCCCCCTTGCATATCATCTAGTTGTATATTAAATTCTTCAATAAATTTCGGATTGGCTTCGAGCAATTGAAAATCCGTCGAAATTAATACGGTAGACAAAAAAGATTTATAAAATACCGAGCGCATAAACAAGTATTTGTCTTCAATATCACGATCAATGGAAACGTCCTTAGTTGTTGCTAGAATAAATCGATTATCCCCTTCTTCAATCGGGATAACAGATGTTTTTTGCTTGCGAATTTCCAATCTTTTATACGTAAAATCTTCAAAATCAACTTGCTCTCTTTTTTCAAGCGATAGATTGTAATAATATATAATATTTTTGGATAAATGAGGAGGTATTGAATGACTAACTGTTGTTCCAATTGGATCCATTTCAATTAATTTCATCGCTGCCATATTTAAATAAATATACTTGTAATCATCGTCTATTTTTTCCATGTAAAATACCGCATCGCGACTATTTTTAAAAAGCATATTTAATTGTTCAAATGTATAGACTAAGCTAGTCATTTTCGCCCCCCTAACCCTCTATTTTAGCCCAGTAAATTCTTCATTTTAACTTTACATTTTTATTCCATTTTTAACATTGTACAATTTCATCCAATATTTCACAACTAATTATCTGACTTTCGCCATTTAAATTTTCCAATTCATAGGAAACACTTTTTTGGATTCCCAATAATAATCGGATCGGTTGTCAAACGTATTTATTCCGATTACCATATATTGCACGAAATCACTTGTTCTTTTATAGCAACTTTTTCCTATTAAATTAAACAACTTTATTTTACGGTTCCTGTAAAAAAACATTATTGCTGGACAATATATGTTTTATAAATCCTACACCACGTTCGTATGTCCATACAACTATATGGTCTTCGAATAGCAGGTAACAATAACTTCCACTTATACCAACAAGAAAAATGGCTTTTTAATATCCATTCCACCTTCACAAACTCTTGTTCAACTTTTTTGAGCACACTCAATGAATGGATCTTCTCGTGATAAAATATCAATTACGCCTCGGCGTAATTGCGTCCAGATTTTTTCGAGCTCGCTCGAAAAACTTCCCTTAAAAATCTGTGGCATCCGCCGGGGCTTAACTTGATTCAGCCGGGGTTTGAACCCCCACTGAATAGAATTGCCTTTTTGGCATTCATCCCCCACTTATAGAAGTAGGGGATGAATGCTGAATTAAGTTAAATGAACCCAATCTAACTTCTGCTCATATAATGATTCGTATAAATAATCGGATTCCCTTATCCTCCAACCTTCACTACTTTACAAAGCATAAACTCACCTTTCTATTACATATAATATCTCTACCTTAAAACGACAACTAATCTCACCTTTTTCGTTTTTTGACTAATCTGAACAAATCAACTTTCTCGAGTAAATAATTGTTTTTTCGAGTATTCTACTTGCTAAGTGAGTTTATTTTATTATAAAATAACAGTAATAATCTTATTTCGATATTGTTTTTCAAAGCCAAGTATAGATCGCTACAACGGAAGCCAACGCCATAGTTTAACGTCTATTTCTTTTAGATTGGATCAAGTTCGAAATGACTACTGCCTTGTGATTAGAAAAACACCACTCAATCAATATTGATTAAGTGACTGCCATTCCTTATGTGGATTTTCCAATATGAGTAATCTTTTATCCACTAAAAAGTTTTTCTATTTTAGAAAAACTTGCATTTCTAACACTTTCAAACAGGCTCTACCATTTTCCTTAAAAGGAGGCGTTTCACATGTTAAAACAACGAGAACTATACGAAACTGCAGAACTATATGAACTCATAAAACATCCTGCTGTATTTCCTTTTGTTCGACAAAAAGCAACTTCTGCTGAAGAATATCTATTTATGACAAAACAATTAATGGAAGAAGAAATTAACGAAAAAGCCATTTCTAGAACAATTACTGATGAGTGGGGCATTCCGATTGGTACCATTAGTATTTTTGATATTCAAGATGGCGCTGGATTTTTAGGTACATGGATTGGCAAGCCATACCAAGGATTAGGCTATAATCAGAAAGCGAAATTAGCCTTTTTAAACGAACTCTTTTTTGAGTATGACTTCAACACCGTGTTTCTGCGAATTCGCAAAGAAAATGAACGTTCAAAAGCTGCCGCATTAAAATTACCTTATGTCATTGATGCGGAACAGACAAATCCAATCCTTTTCGAACAAATTAATCTAGGTGAGATAAAATTTCATCTATTTAAAATACCGAAAGATTTATTCTATATTACAACTGCTCATACGCAAAGTGATGAAGAAGAGCAAGCAATGTAAAATTAAAAATAATGGCATTCCGACGATAAGTCAGAATGCCATTATTTGCGTTTTAAATCTCATACTGTGTAATTAACGACACCATTTCTGCTGGAGTTTTTGGGTGTTCTACATCAAACATGCGATCTTGCATTTCATCGGCATGCGCTTCTAAGTTTTTAATCGCACGTAAAAATGACGACTTTGATATCGATTCTTCATCTAAAATATCTGCAAAACCTTGTTTTTTAAATAACCGTGCATTCAAAATTTGATCCCCTCTACTTTTCGCTGCAGATAATGGAATTAACAGCATCGGTTTATGCAGTGCTAAAAATTCAAAAATAGAATTTGAACCCGCTCTTGATACAATATAATCAGAAGCATAGAGTAAATCAGGTAATTCCGTCGTCACATAATCAAATTGTTTGTATCCTGACAATGACGTCAAACGACTATCCACATTCCCCTTACCGCAAAGATGAATAATTTGATAATCTTTTAATAATTCATCGAGATTTTCGCGTAGTGCATCATTAATTACGACAGAGCCTAAACTTCCACCCATCACTAACAACACTTTCTTTTCATCAGTGAAACCACAATAGGCTAACCCGCGCGCTTTATCGCCATCAAATAATTGTTGACGGATAATGGATCCCGTACACGTTGCTTTGTCATTAGGTAAATGCTTCATCGTCTCTTTAAAAACAGTAAAAATATGAGAAGCAAATGGCAACGCTAATTTATTGGCTAACCCTGGTGTTACATCCGATTCATGCACGACAACGGGTACATTCGCAAGCTTAGCTGCCATGACAACTGGAACAGATACAAATCCACCTTTAGAGAAAATAATCGAGGGCTTTATTTTTTTTATTATCGTAAATGCTTGCACAACCCCCGCTAATACGCGGAACGGATCACTAAAGTTTTTCATTGAAAAATAGCGGCGTAATTTCCCACTCGAAATGCTATGGTAAGGTAACTCGGGAAACGCATTCCCAATTAATTCTTTTTCGATTCCATCATGTGAACCAATATAGTGAACGTTATAACCAGCTTCAATAAGTGACGGAATAATTGCTTCATTTAAAGAAACGTGCCCAGCTGTTCCCCCACCTGTTAATATAATTGTCTTTTCTTTCATACGTTTACTCCTAACACAATCAATTCTCTTTTATAATTTTATGCCATGTTTTTTGAATCCATGCCTTTTCTTCTTTTAATTTAAAAAAGTTAACAAGCACGTTAAGTTACCATATGCTTGTCTATAACGATATTGTAGCACAATTACTACGTTCAAAAAAATCCTAATGCGAGAAAAAATGGCGATATATCATAAATTGAATGTATGCACAGCTATTTTAAGGTCTAAATTACTATAAATGATTTGCTTCATTTTACGCAATATACTCCTCTGAAAAATAAACACAACCTACTTCCATATTAGAAGTAGGTTGTAAGTGTGCTTATTTTTTTATAAATTGTTGCGTCCAAATGTTACCATCTTTCACATAACCCACACCAATATGCGTATAGTTACCATCTAAAATATTGGCACGGTGTCCAGCTGAATTCATCCAACCTTCCACTACTTTTTCTGCAGTTTGTTGACCTTTTGCGATATTTTCACCTGCTGAACTATATGAAATACCTCGCTTCTTTAATTGATCAAATGGGCTTCCCCATGTCGGTGATGTATGTGAAAAGTAATTATTAATTTTCATATCCTGCGATTTTTCACGTGCCGACGCCATTAACGGACGATCAATTTGAAGTGGTTTTAACCCGCTTTTCGCACGTTCCACATTTGTTAATTCTACAACTTTTGCTTCGATTGCATCAATTGTTGATGAGCCTTGTTCTTGCTTATCACCCTCTGGTTCACCTGGTTTTACTACAGGTTGATCTTCTGGTTTTTCGCTTGGCTTATCTTCTGGTTTTTCGATCGGCTTATCAACTGGTTTATCTTCTGGTTTTTCGATCGGCTTGTCCACTGGTTTATCTTCTGGTTTTTCGATTGGCTTGTCCACTGGTTTATCTTCTGGCTTTTCACTCGGCTTGTCCACTGGTTTATCTTCTGGTTTTTCGATTGGCTTGTCCACTGGTTTATCTTCTGGTTTTTCGATCGGCTTGTCCACTGGTTTATCTTCTGGTTTTTCACTCGGCTTGTCCACTGGTTTATCTTCTGGTTTTTCACTCGGCTTCCACTCTGGTTTCCAAACTGGTTTTTCGCTTGGCTTCCACTCTGGTTTCCAAACTGGCTTTTCACTTGGCTTCCACTCTGGTTTTACAATCAAATTCCAATTTGGTTTCTGACTTGGTTTTACAATTTGCCCCCAATTTACTTTCGGAATTTGTAATTTCAAACCATAGTAAGAAACTGCAATCATCGACGAATCTTCTAAACTCGTCATTTCATTATATTTAAATTTCACCATTTCATATGGATTGTATGTTGCTAACTGATGGTTGTAGCCGCGCTTCGGTAACTCTGGTGATTTCGGGGTAGCTTCCGATGCATTGGCAATTGGTGCTTGCGTTGCTAAAAGTATTACTGCACAAAATGTCATAAACTGTTTTTTCACTTTGTACGCCTCCTTTCATGCTCCTATCGTAAAATACAATTCAAAAAAAAAACGGCCTATAAATTGGTAATGACGCCATCTACCAATCTATAAGCCTTTTTTATTGTATTTCCCTATCTATTTTCACTATAAAATTTGCCAATGTAAGAGATTATTACATTTCAAAAGGGGTTGACGGATTAATCTTCATCCCCAATAACATGTAAACTTTCTATATTTTCCCCGATTATCACTAAGTTTGCGGGCATTTTGATGAACTCTGGTAGCCATTGCACCATTCCGTATGCATATTGGAACAACATTGGATTTTTTACACCTTCAATTGGCACAAAACCTTTCATTCGATAAACTGTGTCTGGCAGTAT
Source organism: Solibacillus sp. FSL K6-1523 (assembly GCF_038005225.1). Classification (NCBI taxonomy): domain Bacteria; kingdom Bacillati; phylum Bacillota; class Bacilli; order Caryophanales; family Caryophanaceae; genus Solibacillus; species Solibacillus sp. FSL K6-1523. The sequence goes on along the minus strand of NZ_JBBOSU010000001.1, from coordinate 1,994,852 downwards.
GCGTACCCAATCTTCAAACTGTTCCTGTGTAAAGCTTCCTTTGAATTCTACAAGTCTAGAGCCTAAATTGAAGCTTTTCCCGATGCGCGCCGAAACAATTTCATCTTTCGAAACCCTCGCAGTTGATTGCATTTTCTCTAGTAAATGAAGCGGTACTCGTCCATTTGTCGTTTGTAAAATAAAGGCACTCGGATTTACCCCTTGCAATTCCAATACTACTTGAGCTTGCTTGGACTCTGTTAGTAAATCCATTTTATTTGCTAGTAATAAATGCGCATGGCGAATTTGTTCCATAAATAATGAACGGATTTGTGGTGTTAAACTCGCCCGGTCAAGCCATAATTTACTATCTGCAACGGTAATAATCCCTTTAATATTAAGTTGCCCTGCAAAAATTGGGGAGTATACCGCGTCTAATGCCTCTACAGGATGCGCTGCGCCCGTTGTTTCGATAATGAGTACATCAAACTCCTGATCATGTAGTAATGACTGTATTTGCGCCTCTGTCTTCTCAGAACCCGTACAACAAATACATCCTTCGAGCATTTCTTTTAATGGTACATCCTCTTCCACTGCTTGGGAGTCAAAGGGCAGCTTACCAAGTTCGTTCATAATAACAGCTGGTTTTAATCCCTTTCCCTTCAATTGCCTGATGACATCCGTCAACATCGATGTTTTACCGCTTCCCAAAAATCCACTAAATAAATATACGTCCTTCATCCAATCACTTCCTATAACAATAGGCTGGCAACAAGATGAAATAAAACATCCCGTACCAGCCCATTTATTTTGTTCGTTCGAATTAATTACTTGTTGTTTCTTCTTCCACTGGTGTCACGCCTAATATTTCCTTCGCTTTTACAATTTGCGGGTCATCTGTTTTTAACTTTTGACTGATCGCATCGAGTAAAGCATACGTTGTTTCTCCAGTTAGAATGCCGTTTACTTCTAAAGTATTCGCTTCTTGGAATTGTTTCAATGCTTTTTCTGTTTCTTCATCGAAAATTTTATCCACAGTTCCAGGTGAATAGCCTAATACTTCTAAAATTCGTTCTGCAGAAGTAATGACCGCATTTTCTGAACCTACTTCATATTGTTGCTTTGGATCAATATAAGATAACGAAGCATAATCAGGGTACTTCACTTCTACATCTGGTTTGATTCCTTTTTCATTAATCCAATTGCCTTTTGGTGTTAACCATTTACCTGTAGTAAATTTCAGATTCGCACCATCTTCTAAATAAATGACTTCTTGCATTGTGCCTTTACCAAACGATTTTAATCCAACAATTTTGGCACCTGCTGATTCACTTAATGCCGCTGCTAAAATTTCTGAAGCAGATGCACTTCCTTCATCAATGAGTACCGTAATAGGTAATTGATATTTTGGACCCTTTTCAGCAAAGATCGTTTGTGGCGCTGCGTCACGTTCTTCAATTTGAACGATTGCCTTGCCCTCTTCTACAAACATATTGGAAATTTCAATGGCTCCATTTAAATAGCCACCTGGATTTTGACGGACATCAAGGACGATTCCTTTCATCCCAAGATTTTCATATTCCTTCAACAGCTTATCTAACTCATTTGTTGTATCTTCACTAAATGAGGTAATTTGAATATGTGCAATTTTATCCTCGCCCATATCACCATAAACCGTTTCTACTGGAATATCCGCTCGAACCAATGTAAATTCCATCGGCTCTGCATCACCGCGTTGAACTTTTAGTGTAACATTTGTCCCTTTTTCGCCACGGATTAAAAGTACTGCTTCTGTTGCGCTCAACCCTTTAACACTTTTCCCATCAACCGCAAGAATCATATCTTTTGGTTGAAGTCCCGCTTTTTCAGCTGGTGTATTTTTAATCGGTGATACAATCATAATGTATCCATTACGTTCTTGAATTTCAGCACCAATTCCTTGGAAGCTAGAAGATAAGCTTTCATTAAATGATTTCGCTTCTTCCTGATTCATATAATCCGAATAAGGATCACCAAGCGCATCAAACATTCCGTTAATCGCGCCATAAAGCACTTTTTCTTGATCAATTTCAACGTAATATTTTGAATTTAATTTATCATACGCTTCATATAATTTTTTAAATTCTGCTCGTTCTACTGGTACCTTTACTTCAACAACCTTTTTCTCACCAAATGTTAAGGCAAAAATTGTTAGTCCAGCAGTGACCAAAATTGTTAGGAACAGGATCATAATGAACGCAAATGGTTTCAGTTGTAAAAATTTACCCGCAGGCTTTACGACTTGTGCTTGTTGTTCATTTTGTTCGTGTTGTTCCCCATCTTTCTTTTGTTCATCCATTCAATTTCACCACTCTCATAATTCACTGACTGTTGTCACACTATACCCATAATAGCAGTTTACTCCCAGTTAGAAAAGAACAGACGCTATTTTTTTTATAAGGTTGCTTTAATAATAGAAAAAAGTAGTGATAATTAGGGATTTTTCCGAATATCACCACCTTTTTAGAAGGTTTCGATAATTTTATGTAATAGAATTTTAATAGCCCTCTAAATAAAATACAAATTTTTATTTTTTCTCTATAATAGTTGGTTTCCTTATTTTTTAGGCTGTTATGCGGAATGTTCCCTCATTTTCTTACAAACATAAACCATCTCATAACTATCATTTGTTATGGGCGTTTCTTCCCAATCCTTGTATAGGTGAAGAATTTCAAAACCATGCGCGTGTAAAAGTCTTTCCATTTCTTTTGGAAATACGTAGCGTAAACGAATATTTGTCCTTTTTTCGTTTATGATTTGACCATTTTCGTTTTTATATTTCCTTATTGTCGTATAATGTTGAACTTGATCTAAGGAATCATAGTTACTAATCGTAAAAACATCCACTGTTTGCTGGGGTTCAAGGTCGGTGTACGATTTCCAATATTCTTCATTTGCGGGTTGTAGCAACTCCTCCACACTTGGGAATCTAGTGTCAAAAATAAAAACTCCGCCAAGCTCTAAATGATTGTTTACTGAGGTTAGTAATTCATCCTGCGCTTTATTCGTAAGGAAATGCTGAAACGAATTGCCGACTGAATAAATTAGATTGCTTTTGGTAACTAAACTTAGCTTCGTACAATCTTGCTCAATCCATTCAATCGGTAAACCAAGCAGCTCGGATTTATTGCGTGCTTCATTTAGCATCCCTCTATGTAAGTCTACCCCGATCATTTCCAATCCATTTTTCGCTAATGGAATCGTTACTCTCCCGGTTCCACAAGCTAAATCAATAATGGGACCTTGCTTTTCTGCTGCCCATTTTAATAACAATGGGATTTCAAGCAAATATGCATCATTCTCTTTGTCATATAAAATTGGATCATCATATTCTTCAAAATTGGTTGTTGTCATTATTTACCCCTTTAAAGCGTTATTTACTATAATTACCATACGTTAATTTCCAATATCCTGTCAATTAATTGTGCAATTTCCCTAATGATTCAATATAATAAGTCTTATTACTATCAACTATATCGGGAGTGTGTAAATTTGCATTCTAAAACTTTTTTACCTTTCGTAGTAGCAATAAGTATTTTAACCGCTTCATTATTTCCATTCACGGCGAATGCAACAAGTTGGGTTTATTCTTTTGTCGTTTGGGATGAACATATTTATGTAATTAGCAAGGAGACAGTTACGGATATTGATAAAAAAATCGGCAAAGTAACTGCGTATTCAGATATGGAATCATATGGCGGCAATTTCTCAAATGTCTATCCAAAAGGGACGAAATATTATTCTATCAAGGATGTTGATCCGATGATCGCCATCGCAGTTCAAGATGAAAATGGTCAATTTATAAAAGCGAATCGAGATGGCGAATACACATACAAAGAAGATTTCACCCAATACATTTATCGAGGTTTAGGAATTTTTGCGATTGTACTTTTAGGGTTTATCTTTTTTTCTAAAACTCGAAGAAACTAATTGTTATGTTGCTGCACCTAATTTTTCAAACGTAAAAGGCTAGTTGTCAAAATTGATATGCTACTTAAATATTAATAAGCGTCAAATAGGTACTAAAGCACTGAATTGACGCTTATTTTAAAATATGTTGTATAGTGAATTCGACAATTTGAATAAATGCGTTTTCGGAACATCTTGGAAGGTACTTGTCCCACTTGGTGTGATACTAAATGCGAGTACAAGTATTTTTGCCAGTTGCGCACGCGTTAGCGATACGTTTGGATTAAATGCACCGTTTGAGCCGTCTATGATGCCCGCTTGTTGAAGTTTCCTAATCGCCTCATAGTATGGATGGCTTGTAGGGGTTACTCTAGCTCTTCAGCGGCTGGGTACATAGGTATTCCGTCTTTTAAAACAAAAGTGGTTTCACTTTCCACACCTGTAGCAGATAGTGCCTTTATGCCATATGTGTACACTTTATTCTTGTTTGCAGTAGTATCTACATAAACAGTATTCCCTTTTGTGTTATAAACTACGTCTACTATATTTTTAACATCTTCATATGATCCTTCTTCTACTCCATCAAATCGGTATATGACATATTTCCTTGGTTGCGTACTATTTTCATCTGTAATAGCAAGCTTCATGCCAGAGGTCTCTTTACTCAATTTAACATCGGATGGATGCATCGGTACTGTAGGGTCTTTCCAAAAAGTTGCAGGTGTTAAAGCTTTAGTATTGTATAGTTGCTGTTTTAGATTAGCAGCATAGCCAAGTCCGTTATTGTTAATGCTTCTTAGAGAAAAATGCATTTGTCCTTGAGCATTTTTATTTGCTCTGTTGTCGATTACTTGGCTGGCAAGTTCCGTCTTATTTTTCCATGCAGCATCTGCGTCATTGCCAACTTTATAATCGGCCGTCCCAATATACAGATTGACAGGATGGGCTATTGCGTACGTTTCAACTTCTTTTCCCCACCAATCTAATAAAACAGAGTAATTGGCTACTTTATGACTTCTAGACCAATAGATTTGGGGAGTAATGTAATCGATACTGCCATCTTTCATCCACTGTCTTGTATCCGCATAGAGGTCACTGTAGTTACTCATGCCATTTGTGTTACTACCTGTAGCATCTTGCCCTTTGTTGCGCCAAATGCCAAACGGAGATATGCCATATTGAACATGTGGTTTAATATCGTTAATGCTTGCATAAACCTTTTTTACTAATTGATTTACATTATCTCGGCGCCAGTCTTCAATATTTTTGAAAGAGCCACCATATTTTTTAAAAGTTTGTTGATCTGGAAAATTCTCACCTTTAATTTTATAAGGATAAAAGTAATCATCCATATGTACAGCATCGATATCATAGTTGCTTACTAATTCTCTGACAGTTGATACTAAGTAATTTTGTACTTCTGGCAAACCAGGATTTAAGTAGTATTGTTTACCGTATTTCACTACCCAACTAGGATTTTTGCGCGCTACATTGTCAGTAGTTAAATCAGACAAAGAATGTGAAGGCATAGTGATCCTATATGGGTTTACCCAAGCATGAAGTTCTAGGCCTCGCTTATGTGCTTCGTCCAGCATAATTTGCAATGGATCAAAACCCGGGTTGGTCCCTTGTTTTTTGCCTGTTATGTACGCTGACCACGGAGCAAGCTTAGACGGATACAGTGCATCATTTAATGGCTTAACTTGAAAAATAACAGTATTAAAGTTATCAGCTTTTAATTTGTCTAAAGTTTTTTGAGCCCATTGCATATATTGGGCTTGACTCATACCTGACTTCATATCAATATTATTGATTGTTGAAATCCAGGCTGCACGCATTTCATTTTTAGGTAGTGAATTAGCTGTAGCTTTTTGATTTGTTAAAATAGGGATTAGTAACAGTAACACCAAGAAAGTTACTACATACTTGCCGAAAAAATTTTTAAACATAACTAATAAAACCTCTCCTTTTTTTGACTCTACACCATAGCCTGTACTTGCCAACACATATCACTATAATCGAACGCTTACGTATAGTCGGATTTATTTTAAGTCAAGTACATGTTTGATAAGGGCCCATTATTTATCATAAAGATATTTCAACTACTAGTGCAGATCATATAACCTAGCTGCTATTATATTAATTTTATTGTAGCATAATTCGACACATTGATTTTCTCAATTTCTTTCACTGCTTCATCTATATGTTCAACCGCAATGATTTCAATTTTCAACTTTTTCTCTAGCTTAACTTTTTGAGCTTCGACTTCATTTCCGATTGGTAAAATGATATAAGGCATATTATTTTTTTCTGCTATGAGTATTTTAGAAATGACACTACCAATTGCGGATACATTCCCCTTGTTATCAATTGCACCTGTCACAGCTAATGACAATGTATTTTCCAGCTGCCCTTTTTCATAAAGTCCGCTTAATGCTAGCGCTAACCCTGCACTATCCCCTTCTAAATCTTCTCGATTAAAGAAATTTTTGATGCTCGGTGAATCGGACTGCAAATAGGCATTTACATTACTTTTCATATCATTAAAATCGTTCGTCTTGAATCCGATGTAGCCGAGTAATTCATTGTTTTTGGAAAAGTAACGTATTCGGTTTGTTACCGATTCATATTCCAAAACTTCTCTATGCTGCGTGTATTCCAATGACTCAATCATGTATTTAGGGTCTTCAATATATGGTACGTTCGTTGTTGAAACTGCCATCACATAGATTCCCGATTTTTCAACTACCTCGATAGGCTCCATGTAACTCATGGCTATATATGTATTCGCTTCGTATGATACTAGACGCAGCTCAAACAGGAATAATATCACCAAGAGAATGGCTATCGCTAAAAATATATTTTGCTGTTTTTTAAATAGAATAACGAAAATAATAGATAAAGTTAGCCCAACCATTATTAGTGGAAGGAATACAAAACTATTAATCGTATCAGAAAAATAAGCTATCAAACCTACTACATACAATAATAAGGGCAATAGCAAAAGACCGATCAACTTCAATTTCTGACTCACAATTAAACCTCCTTCAAATCGAACAAAGCAAGTTAGAAAAGTGGACTAAATCTATCGGCTGCCCTTGCCCCGTTTTAAAGATTTCAAATGTTCCGCGCGCTGTTTCAATTAGCAGTTGTTCCCATTTCATGAAAAATCCCCATTTCTATCGTTTATTTACTTAGCTTTTCAATTACAGCATTTACATCTTTCCAGACATAAATCGCTTCCTCTACGACCGTTCCACCAATGGTTAATGGGACGGATTTCACATACTCCGCACCATAATATTCATAATAATAGCGCGTTTTATTGTCGGCTAATACGTCAACGTAAATTGTTTGAAACTGCCTTTCCTTGAACGATAGCATCATTTCCTTCAATAGCTTTTTGCCAATTCCCCGCCCTTGATATTGCTCTAATAAATAAATTGTGGTTAGGTCGCTTGCATTTGGCACTAAATTAGTTTCCCTTGTGGCGCCATCTGCAAAGCCGACAATCTCACCTTTTTCATTTTCCGCCACTAATACAACGTTTTTTTCAACGGCAATATTATTTCGCCATAACTCTTCCCGTTTAACATAAGAAAGATTATCTAAAAAACTTGATGGTAAGATTCCTTTGTATGTAGTACGCCAACTATCTACATGTACTTTTGCAATTCCTTGTGCGTCTTGCATCGTTGCTTTTCGAATAGTCATTGTCGTCACCTCGAATAATATTTTTTCCGGAAAAATTTGTTTATACCTAATTTTACCACTCACTTGATTTTTTGACTATTCCATTAGGCAAACGGTTAGAACTTGAAATGTGACGGATAGAATCGCCAGTTTGATGGATATCCAAAAAAAAAATAGCTTGCAAAATCAGGACGATTTCACAAACTATTTTCTAAAACACTATGACTTCCGTAAAAAGTCTTCCATCCGCTTCACTAGATGTTCTCTGCTATATGATTGATACAAATTGCTCGATAAGCGCACTGGATCACCAAAGAAAAAGCGTTCGTATAGCGTTTGCCTTGTGCCGAAACTACTCATCGTTAAATCCCAAGCGAGACGAAATTTTTTCACCCGCTCCTCTCCCCCGTCAAGAGCTGACTGTAAATACTGCTCCAAATCACCGTCATCAGCTTGAAAGGCCTTCTCAGTTGGGATGGACATTAAACCACTGGCACCGAGCAATTGAATAATTTCCGTAAAGGTCGGATATACCTTTGGGAAAATTTGAATCGCTACTTGCAGCGTCGGATGATCTGGTCTTAAATAGCCAAAGCCATCCCGTTTCGCCTCTTCCTCTGACTTTAGCAATAGCGCCTTCATCGTTTCTAAAGCGACAATTACTTCGACAACCTTTTGCTGAACATGCTGATAATTGCCAATATTGATCGTGTCAACAATCGATTGCACAACCCCTAAAACAAATTCTGTCTTAGTAATTTGCCGCGACAATACTTGATGCAAGGAAAACGCTTGGAATCCACTTACATTCATAAACTGATTGGCCACTCCAATATTATCGTAATAAAATACCCGATGCCACGGTACAACAACATCATCAAATACAACAATCGCATCCATTTCTTCAAAGCGACTACTTAACGGATGATCAAACGTGGACGCTCCTCCGACAAATGATTGCCGACAATGGAACTTCAATCCTTTTGTATTACTCGGGATTGAAAAGCAAAAGCCTTTTCCTTCATCATAGCCATTTGTTGATAAAACAAGTAATTCATCCGTAATTCCACCTTGAGTAGCAAGCAATCTAGCCCCTTTTATTACTAAACCTTCACTCGTTTTATTTACTATTTTTGCTGCAATTGTCACTTCATCCTCTTCAAAATAAAACTTTTGTCGATTTACTTGTGGCTCAATAAATGTATGAGTCATCGTCAAATCTTGTTCGCGTGCATATTCATAAAATTGAAGTAAATGCTCCGGAAAACAATTCGGCTTCCCTTTCAAAAAGTCCGCTGCTGATGCAAGTGCCATTAAGGTCGTATTCATATAATCCGGGCTACGTCCCATGAAACCATGATGCGATAACGCCCATTCCCGTGCCGCATGTCTCCGCTTCACTAAATCTTCCTTCGTTATTGGCTGTAAAAACGACATCCCAACGTGTTCACCACTCATTGGGGACAAATACAGCATCACATCTTTCAGTCCATCTCGATGCTGTAAATCAAACAGCTTTGCCTGGCTTTGCATAATCCCTTTGAATGCTGGATGCTCCGAAACTTTCCCTGCGACAACCTCCCCATCTATCGAAATATATGTTTTCAATGCATCAATACGGTCAATATACTGTTGTCCAGTCATCGCTGACATACACACACTCCTAATTTTCGTCGATTACTTTGTTTTCATTTAATATATGACCTTCCAGAATTATACGTTCCCTTATTTAGGCTGCATAATGACCCGCAAAAAAAACAGCAACACTAGCTAAAACCCGCTAGCATTACTGCCTTGGTCATCCATTTGTTTTTTCCAACGCCAGCTTCATTCCAAAGCCGATTAATACACTTCCTGTCAACACTTCAATGACTGATTGCGTTGCTGGACGTTTCATGAAATTGCGGATAATCCCAAGTAAAAATACATAGAGAACAAACCAAAGTAACGTCAACACCGTATAAATGACGCCCATCAATAAAAATGACCAAAATGGCTCACTGCCTAGCGCTAAAAACTGTGGTAAAAATGTTAGAAAAAACACTGCCACTTTCGGATTCGTAATATTCGTAATAAAACCTTGTTTAAAAAAAGAATTTCCCTTCGCCACTACGAGGATTTCTTCATCCACTTGATTTTTCTTTGCGCGCATATTCATCAACGTCCGAATTCCTAAATAACAAAGATAAGCTGCACCGACGTATTTTAAAGTCGAAAATGCGATAGCTGATTTTACGATAATAGCCGACAAGCCTGCCACCGCTGCAATCGTATGAATGACTAAGCCAAGACACGAGCCAATCATCGTTTGCATACCCGCATTACGCCCACCGACAACCGTATTTTTCGTCACAATCGCCGTATCTGGGCCAGGTAAAATAATTAATAGCACACATGTAATAATAAAAAGCGTCACATTGACCATGATCATCCCTCTTTTCTCTTTCTTCTAAAAATAATATGATTTTTCTGATTATAATAGAAATTTTTTTCCGCGCAATGGACTTTTTCTTTCGTTTCAAAAATCTATAGAGAATGGGCTGAAGTTACTCTACATTATGTAAGTCAATTACGCCGAGGCGTAATTGATTTCTTTAAGTAACGGTATTCCATCTTGCGCACCAAGCTTTTCAATTGATGTAGCAGCGCATAAATTGCCAATTTTAATACTTTTAAGTAGTGAATTTCCGCTCGTGATAGCCTACGTAAATGCCCTAGTAAACGTATCCCCTGCGCCTGTAGTATCTACTGGGGTTGCTTCATACGCCTTCACATTCACAATTTTGTTCCATCATGGTATACAACACTTTGAAAAGATATTAATAATCGTAGAAATAGTAGTCAATCTCACTTGTTGCCATTACCACTCCATATAATTATGCTATAATCCCTAAATAAGGTTTTTCGGTTAATAGTAAAATGAATAGGAGAAAAGATTTATGAAAACAATTAAATTAATCAAGCATGATAATCAATTTGCATTTGATATTCACCGCTTATCACAAGCACCAGAAGTAAAAAATGCACTCGGGTTACCGGATCAAACAATTGAGGATACAAAAGAGTTTAATTATCGTATGTTAGAAGATGAAAAGAACGGTAAAACTGTTTCACGTCTTATTTTAAATGAGGAAGGGAAATTGATTGGCGTCACATCTCTAATGTTCATCGATCGCGCGAAGAATAGTTGTCATATCGGTAGTTGGATTGGCTATGAATATTGGGGACAAGGATACAATTTACTTTCTAAAATAGACATGTTAAAACTAGCGTTTGAAGAACTTCGATTAGATGTCGTGTTTGCAGGTGCAAGAACTGTCAATATCCGCTCTCAAAAAGCCCAACAAAAGTTACCATTTATTCGATTAAACGTTGAAAATGAGTTTCCCCAAGAACATAAATTTTTAGAAAATAAGGAAAAGCAATCATGTATCCTTAATGCTTTTTATAAAAATGATTTTATTCAATTTATGAATGAATAATCGAGTTTGTAAAAGAATACCCGCAATCTGTAAATACAGCACTTGAAGAAGGAGTTTTCTGTCGGATAACGATAAAATTTCCTTACTATAATCTCATTCAAAACTTAATCCCCTATTCTCTTTAAATAAGAACAGGGGATGATTATAATTTTTTCTAATCAATGTCGAGTATTTCCACCTAAACTTAATTTACTTCGAGAGGATTGTTCCCGAATAAATAGCATTTGTTCTTACTCCTGGTTTCGTTTCGCCATTGATTGAATAAATCGTATCCTTCATTAAAACGAGACCTTCCCCACAAGGTGCATCAAACGGAACTTTCCCTATTGATCTCCAAGTATCATTTTTAGCGTTATAAATTAAAATATCTTTATTCCAATTGAAATCAACAGGGTCTGTCGTGAAGTATTTCGTTCTGAAAGCTACTAAGTCATCCCCTTGTAATGTGCCCAAATTTTTTACGGCATGATCATATACTTCTTTATTGAACCCGCCAATGACCATCATTTCATCTTTATTTAATTTGACTGAGTTTGCGCCTAATAATGAAATTTCTTTTTTGCCCACTTTTACTGAAGAAGCTTTTGACCACGTATTTTTTTCAATATTGTATTTATAACCATCTGTATACGCGATAGATCCTCCACCACTAAATACGTACAACTGTCCATTTAAAATTTGCGCCACACTTTGATTGCGCACCGCTTCTCCTGGAATAGAGGCTAATTCACGTGTTTTTGACGTTTTTAAATCATATTCATATAATTTATTGCTCTCTTTTCCATCTTGTTTGCCCAGTCCAATATACAATTTCCCATCTTTTTCAGCTGCAATTCCATCACTAATCGTAAATGGTAAATCGCCTACTTTTTTTGCGTTTAGTTTATTTTTTTTGTCCACAGTTAGCAATGTAATGTCATCTGCGAATTCTTTTTCTGGGCTACCTCCAATGTAATAAACCCCATCGTCAGTCGTTACGGAAGATCCATAGCCAATCTCATGATCAAGATTTGTATGCTCGACCATTGTTAATTTATTATTACTCTTCTTTAATACATAGATATCCGAGTAATGTTGCTTTGCACCCCCATCTAAAACCGTTTCGTAAGGGAAATTTGCCCCTCCCCCAACGATGACATAATCCTTATAAGACCCAGCTAAAACGCCTGCAGTTCCAATATTTTTATCAAATCCCTTTTGTGCTTCTAACTGTCCTGCATGTTCCCAAACGATTCTTTCTACTGGTTTTCCACCCTCAGCAGCACTTACTTGTCCACCAATACCCCCACTTAAAATCAATAAAGATGCCATTGCCGTTACGAATAATCCTTTTTTCAAATAAACTCCTCCTCATTTTTTAGTTCAAAATATCACTCAATCGCTTAATTTCACTATAACCCCCTAAGAGTTTTGAATTTTCAGTTAATTATAGTTAAAAAAGCAGTTTTCTAAGTCATATTTTGTTATATAAAACAATTACGAACAGTCAATATGGTCCTGACTATTCGCAACAGTTTAAATATCCAAATTCATAGATTTCCACTTTACAGCATTTTTTCAATAACAGCATTAGCCGTTCGTTCTTTGTTGGGAACGGCTTCCTTATTCGTTCGTTTAAAATATTCAAAGTAGAGCAAATCTAAAAGGTACAGTTGCGCGATCTTTGCAGATAAACTCCCCCCTTGAAGTGGTCCTTCATTTGCACCGCAAAGCAAGGTAATATCCGAGTAGCTCGTCAAAGGAGATTTTGCGAATCTTGTGATGGAAATAATTTTTGCGCCGCTTTCTTTTGCTACTTTTGCCACTTCGATCGTATCTTTTGTTGAACCTGAATAGGAAATGAGAACAGCTACATCTTTCTCTGTCATTAAGGCAGCAGACATTACTTGAAGATGCGAGTCGAGAGAGCATTCTGTTTTATTCGTAATTCGCATAAACTTATTTTTTGCTTCCATTGCAGTCATTAAGGAGGATCCTACGCCAAAAAAGTGAATTCTTTCTGCTTGTACCATACTTTCAACCGCATCGGAAATATCTTTTTCTGACATTAAATTATACGTCTCTGTCAGTGCATGGACATTTGAAGATAACGCTTTCGATGCAATTTCGCCAATTGTATCCTGCATTGTAATAATGTTGGAAAGTTGCGGTGTTTCGTCATCAAGAGAAATGCTATGTGCTAACACAATTTTAAATTCTTGATATCCTTTTAAATCCATCGTTTTGCAAAATCTAAATACACTGGATTCCCCTACATTACATGCATCTGCCAAATCCGTGATGGACATATAAATTACATCTTTAATATTTTCAAGAATATAGTCAGCTACTTTCTTCTCTGTGTTCGTAAATGCATTGTACCTCGAATGAATGAGTGAAAAAATATCTTGGTTTGCCATGTTGGAGCTCCCTTTATTTCAATTTCAATTTCAATTTCAATTTCAACTTAAATGTAATGATACTGCACCAAGTAGACCCGCTTTATTTCCAAGGGAGGCTTTCATAATTTTCACATCTGAAAAGCACTCCATCGTCAACTCTAGGACTTTACTTGATACTATATTGACAACTGTTTCTTGCTCCATCACGCCACCACCGATAATAATTGCAGGTGGATTAAAAATATGAATCAGAGATGTGAGGCCTAACGCTACTTCTTCAACCCAGTCATTCAGAATGCTTTCGAGACTTTTATCTCCCTTAGCTAGCCGTTCAAAAAACATACGACCATTCATTACATCGGGATGTATTTCCCTCGCCTTCTTGATTAAAGCAGTTGTCGAAGCATATGTTTCATAGCAACCAGCCTTACTACAGTTACACGGATTTCCAAAAGGATGGGTAATGATATGTCCACACATCGCCGCCAAACCGTTATGCCCTCTATAAATTTTAGAATTCATTACAATGGCACCACCAATACCTGTACCATATGTTAAGCAAAGAAAATCATTAAAGTCCTTCGCAACCCCGAATTTTTGTTCTCCTAAAGCGGCCGCATATACATCATTTTCAACTTTAACGGGAACTTTAAAATGATTTTCTAAAATCATCTTTAATTGTGTGCCGGTATAGTTTGGGATATTGTCATTCGCATAAATGATCGAACCTTCCCTGCTATCCACCTGCCCAGCTGTGCTAATGCCAATCGCATCAAAACCCTCGAATTCGCTCATTATCTTAATTAGTTTTTCAACTAAATATTTTCCACCTTTTTTACTTTCCGTGTCGAACTCTTGAAATAACTCAATCCTGCCCTCTTTATTTGAGATGCCAACTTTTATAGATGTCCCACCAATATCGGCTGCCAATATTTTCATTTTCGTCACCCTCTACATCTATCTCTTCATGCATAATAAATGCCGTTTTTTGCATTGGAGGAAAGAATTTATACAATAAAGCATCTTCCCTATTTATCATTTAGTGCAATAATAAATCGCTTAGTTATTTCCATTGGTCGTGTAATTGCCGTACCCACTACCGCTGTATGAACACCTACTTCAAAAACATGCTTCAGTTGCTCAGGCGTCCAAATTCCCCCTTCTGCAATAACTGGAATTGGAAAATCTTGCACTAATCGTTCCATTAACTGTAGATCAGGTAATGACCGATTTTTTGTATATTCCGTATAGCCGCTCAACGTTGTGCCTAAGCAATCAAACCCTAATTCATACGCCTCTTTTGCTTCTTCATAAGTCGAGCAATCCGCCATAAAAATTTGCTCTTTATACGTTTCTCGAATTTTAGGGAATACTTCACTAATCGTCTTTCCATCCGGTCGAATCCTTTTCGTTGCATCCAGTGCAATAATATCTACACCTTCATCGTAAAGAAGTTCAATCTCTTTATTCGTCGGAGTGATGAATACATCTGATCCTTCATGCACCTGTTTTATAATTCCAATAATCGGCAAATCAACGACCTTTTTCATCTCTTTAATATCTTCCACACTATTGGCGCGAATCCCCTTTGCCCCTCCTAGCATTGCAGCATAAGCCATTTTACTCATAATAAAAGGACTATGAAGGGGTTCTTCTGGCAGTGCCTGACATGAAACAATTAATTGCCCTCGAATGCGGCTGAAAATTTCCTGTTTTTTATTCATTTACATACATCTCCACGTAAAAAATATTACTTATCCGATCCAAGCGTAATTCCTTTTGTAAAATACTTCTGGAAGAAAATAAATATAAGTAACATCGGAATCGCTGCGACTGTTGCTCCAGCCATTTTGTAAGCAAAGTTTGGATTTAAATCTTGCATCAATGTTGCAACCCCCACCATGAGCGTTTTTGAAGCTTTATCTTGCCCAACTACAAGCTGCCATAAATAATCATTCCACACTTGAACAAAGTTAAGAATAAATAAGGCACCAATCCCCGGCTTTGCTAGAGGTAGCATGATTTTATAAAAGATTTTAAATTCACTCGCGCCATCGATTTTTGCCGCTTCCCTTAAAGAATCAGGTATTGTATCAAAAAATCCTTTTAGTAAAAATACGCCAAAAGCCGTTGCAACGTTCGGGAAAATCATCCCACTTAACGTATTGACCATACCGAAGTCTTGAATAATTCGAAACAACGGAACAATCATGACTTCTTTTGGAATCATTAAACTTGATATAAAAATAATGAACAGAATATTTTTCCCTTTAAATTGAAGCTTTGAAAAGGCATAAGCTGCAAGGGAACTTACAATAATTAAGGCAAACGTGGAAACTAAAGCAACAACTAAACTATTGTACGTCCATGTAAATGCGGGCTGATTGTTAAAAACATCTGTATAGTTGCTCCAAGTAAAGGTTTTTGGGAACCAATCTGGCGGCATTTTCACAACATCCGAGCTGTTTTTAAAGGAACTTGTTACAAGCCAGTAAAGTGGAAATAAACTTAGAACAGCAAAAAATGTGACGATAATATTGAAGATAATATCGATTTTCTCTCTCTTCTTCGCCTTCTTTTTAAACATTGTTGTTCACCCCTAATCCTTCTTAAACATAATTCTTAGCTGTGGAATCGAAAGTAGCAACGTAATTAAGAACATAATGACACCGACTGCCGAAGCGATACCAAGCTGATTATATTTGAATGCATTATTATATAAGTAGTACATAAGCGTTGTAGAGGCATTGTTTGGTCCTCCACCCGTTAAGAGCTGGATGACAACGAATATTTTAAGTACCGCAATAATGTTCATAATAATGATGTAGATTGTTGTTGGCTTGACCATTGGAATGATAATCTTAAAAATTACTTTCATTCGACTTGCCCCGTCTACTTCAGCTGCTTCAAAAAGCTCCTTTGGTACGCCAATCATAGATGCTATGTACAGGATGATTGCTTGCCCAACATTCGTCGCAAAAGTTACGAAAATAATGACAGGGAGTACCAATCTTGTATCACCTAAAAAATTCACAGATGCAACTTCCAATTCCCTTGCTACAAATGGAATAAGACCATTGGCTGGGTTTAGTAAAAAGCTCCAAATCATACTCATGACAACCATCGAAACCATGACTGGAATATAATATGCCCCTCTAATAAATGACACATATTTCGCATTTTTATCAAACACAGCTGCAGATACAAACATGGCAAAAACAACCGTTAATGCAACAATAAATACAACAAAAATGACGGTGTTAATTGTCGATTGAATGAAGACAGGATCACTAAATAGTTTTCGGTAATTGTCCAATCCAACAAATATTTCATCTTGATAGTTGATTTGGAATAAACTTAATCGGATACCTTCAATAATCGGGTAAACTAGGAAGATTAAAAAAAGCAATATTTGAGGTGCGACAAATAAATAGCCCGTAATATTTTCTTTATTAGACTCTTTGATGATTTTCATGCGCATCATTTACCTTTCTACAATTTAAGCCCCTTGGAAGGGGCTTAAATTGATATAAAGTTATAGTTCATGTGAGAATTTTATTTATAAATGACTGAATTTGCTTTTGCCTCTTCAATTACTTTATTCCCTTTTGTTTGATAGCTTTCTACCACTTCTTCAGCAGTTTTTGCACCTGTATATAATGCTTGTAGTTCTGGATATAACACTTGTCGTAATTGGCTGTATCCTGGTACATTCCCTGTGAAATTAAACACGTAAGGATCGTTTGCTGAATACGCTGCGAAGAAAGGTTTTTCTGCACTAAATTCTTCTGCAACAGATGTTCTTACTGGTACGCCATTTTTAGAAGCCTTTACTAGTTCTGGATCTGTTGAGATAAATTTCACGAAATCTTTACTTACTTTAATTCTTGTTTCGTCTTTCGTATCAAAAACATTTGCACCTGTCACATAAGTGAATGATAATGGATCGCCACTTTCAGATGGAATATTCGCAAGTCTCATATCAAATTTAGGAGCTTTTCCACTTTCCATATCAGCCATTGCGTTACTGTATAAAATCGCGTTCGTAAAGCTAATTGCTAACTGTTGATTTTGGAACATTGCATTTACATCATTTGAAGAAACAGACTCTGCACCTGGATTTGTTAAACCAGCATCATAAATGCCCTTCATCCAGTTTGCCGCCTTCACACCATTTGCATCATTAACAATTAATTGCCCGTTATTATCAAAGAATTGATTGCCAAACATTCTTAAATACGCAAGGTTCCATGTATCCCCTTGATTATTAAGCGCAAATAAGCCCATTGGATATGCGTTTGAATACGTTTCTTTTGGTAGATTTTCTTTCAAACCATTCAAAATTTCCTCATACTCCGCTAGAGTCCAAGTTTTAATTTCTTCTTCCCCACCAATGTATTTTTCAAGTCCCGCCGCTTTAAACATTTCCGCATTATAAGCTAAAGTACCTGGGTTATGTGAAAATGGGTAGAAATAAATATCATCACCGAAAGTTACATTATCCCAATAGTTTTGAGAGATATCTTTTTTTGCTGCATCGTCCACAATATCATTTAAAGGTACTAATGCGCCTCGGTGAGCATAATCTCCCATAGCGAATACGCTCTCAAAGAACACATCTGGAGGCGTTCCACCGTTAAGATTTACGTTTAACAGCTCGTCCCTTTGATCACCTGCAACGACTTCTACATTGACGTTTACTTTGTGGTCCTTATATTCCTTCTCAAATCTTTCTGCTGCATGTTTGAAGAAGCTATCATAGTCCGCTCCCTCTTCTGAACCATCTAAAACACCTTTCCACTGTGGTGTTAACCAAACTCTAAGTTCAACTGCTTTACCTGAATCAGATTCCACATCCGACTGACCCGACTCTTTTTCTGTACAACCCGCCAATGCTGATAGGACAAGCCCTGCCGCTAAACCCATTGTCAAAAAGCGTTTTTTAAACATGAACATTTCCCCCTTATTCATCCAATTAATATGATAAAATGCTTTTGATTTTATGAAATACTAGCTTTGATAATAGCTCGTGTCCTTCTTCATCAAGATGCATAAAATCAATGTTATTCATTGGTACAAGCCCCTTTGTATCAAGAAATTCCGTACCTTGAACAGCAAGTAGTTCCTTTAAATACTTTGACATTTCCTCTGATTTAAGATCACATTCACTTCCCATTGCAGGACCTACTTCCGTTTCGGAGTATCCTTTTTCAATTGGAGGTGGTGCAATGACTAATATTTTCGGAAAGCCTCCCATTGAAGCAGCCGGAGTCGTTTTTGCCTTTTGTGAAAGTCTCGCAATTCCTTGCGCGATATTATAAGAAGTTAAATGAAATCTTTCCTTTGTATCATTTGTGCCAAGCATAATAATGACCAGTTCTAAAGGTGCATGGCTCATTAAGCACGGATGAATGTAGGAATACCCATTTAGCCCTTCGAATAATGGATCATCCATGACACTCGTTCTCCCGGATAATCCTTCCTCAATTACTTGAAACTCATCTCCTAGCATTTCAGCTAATAGACTCGTCCACCTTGCCCCTTCTGGAAATCTCTCCTTCGTTTTCGCGTTATAGCCCCATGTATTTGAATCTCCAAAACATACGATTCTTCTTTTCATTTAGTTGCCTTTAGATACGTAGAAATGGCTTGATCAATCAACTGTTTAATGTCTTTTACTTTGGCCAAGTCTTCTCCTATAACTGGCTCTAATGGTCCTCGAACACTACCAATATTAACCCCATCTAACTTAATCACTTCTTTAATAGCCGAATACATCGAGCCATTCAATGAGCATAAAGCGATAATGATGTCATTAATATCTCTTTGAATTTTTCTCGCATCATCGAAGTTTCCTGTTGAGACAAACTGCTCCGCCATTAAGAAAAGTTCTGGCATCACGCCATACGTTCCACCGATGCCACTATCCGCACCAATTAATCTTCCAGCAACATATTGTTCATCTGGTCCATTAAAGACGATGACATTTTCATCAACCGCCTTGAATCGTTCAATATCCATTACAGGCATGGAAGAATTTTTAACTCCTATAACCTTTTTATTCTTTAATAGTTTCTCAAATAATTGAATAGAAAGGCTATATCCTGTCGTTTGCGGAATATTGTAAATAATAAATGGTAAGTCCGTTGCATCCATAATTTCAGTCCAATACTTATAGATTGAACTTTCAGGTAATTTGAAATAGATTGGTGGAATTGCAGATAGCGCATCATATCCTAATTCACTTGCATATTTTGCTAGAATGACACTTTCTCTCGTAGATGGTGCGCCAACATGTGCGATTAATGTGCATTTCCCTCTTAAACTTTCAGCAACAAATTTTAATGTCGCTTTTCTTTCTTCAAGGTTTTGATAAATGCATTCTCCTGAACTGCCACCAACGTAAAGACCTTTAACCCCTTTGTTGTACAAATAGTCGCATAATGCTTTCGTTCGATTTTCTGAAACATCTCCTTCATCATCATAACAAGCGTAAAATGCAGGAAATATTCCTTTAAATTTTTCTAAGTTCACTTTGACCCCACCTAAACTTAATGTAGTAATTACTTAATTCCCCAACGTCCCTCCCAATTTCTTCTTGTTAACGCTTACAAGCAATCATATACTACACTTTAAAGTATGTAAATAATTTTCTGAATATTTTATTTTTTAGGAAATTATTTTCATAGCGGATTCTATCATTTTCTATCCATTGACAAAGTTCACCTTTTCAAGCAAATTTATAAAAAGTACTGTGAGTAATTACCTGAAAGAAGGGGCCGTATATGATTGAGAAACTAGCAAACCATTTCCAAATGGCTTTTACGACCGAATTCACACCTGATAACACAGCGAATTATTGGTTCCAAACAGAACAGGGCGAAATATTTGGCATACTAAAATCCGCGCTCACTGAAGTCGAGCTAAACCTTTTACGAACATTATTTGTTTTAATTGAGGACACCGAAACAAATTCAAAAAATACGATTGTTCAGTTGAAATGGCAACACTTTTTATTTGGTCATTCAAACGACTTACCTTTTTCAGATGATATTGAATCGATTCGTTTTATTTATTTTCGTTTAAAACAACCAATCGCTGACTCGATAAACTTTGAAGAAGCGATTAAAGGGGCTTTTTATCAACCGATCGTACTATGGATACACAATCAGTATGGAATTATTATTGAGGAAAAACCGCAAAGTATTTTTGATAAAGAGGAATTTATTCAGTTAAGTGACACATTAACGAGTGACTTTCTTGTTGTGATTTATAGTTTTATCGGACAATTACATAGGGCAGATTTGTCTTTAAAAGAGAAATTTAGTCTGGAAAAACAATGCTTTCAAGAATTGCTTAGTTATGTTGAACAAGAAAAGACAGTGCTATTTTATGAGGCTGTCCCTAAACTTCTTGTTACATCAACACATTTGATTGACCCTAAACTACTTTCCAACTACTTAATCGAAAGCCTTCAGGACGGAGAAATGCTTCATACGTTAAATGTGTTTTTACAATATAATTTAAATATTTCTCTAGCTGCAAAACGATTGCATATTCATCGCAATAGCCTGCAATACCGATTGGATAAATTAATTAATAAAACAGGCATTGACTGCCGGGAGTTTTCTAATGCAGCATTTTTAGCGCTTGCGATACCATTAACAACGAAGGAAATTGAATGATTTCTTCGCCGTAATTTAGGATTTCGATTTTTCAGATGAATAGTATTGTACAAAGTGCCCTACAAACAGATTGGAAATTTTGTGCAAAGTGAACATTTACATTTTCAATCACTTTCTACTACACTATAAAAAACGCTTTCATTTTTAAGGGGGATATGGACAATGGCTGAATTAACATTAAAAAATATTTTTAAAGTTTATGATAAAAATGTAACAGCGGTAAAAGATTTTAACCTTGAAATTCAAGATAAAGAGTTTATTGTTTTCGTTGGTCCTTCAGGTTGTGGGAAATCGACGACATTGCGTATGGTAGCTGGTTTGGAGGAGATTTCTCAAGGGGAATTACTAATCGATGGGAAACGGATGAATGATGTTGCGCCTAAAGACCGTGATATTGCGATGGTTTTCCAAAACTATGCCCTCTACCCGCATATGAGCGTGTATGAAAACATGGCATTTGGCTTGAAGTTACGAAAACTGCCAAAAGATGAAATTGATCGTCGTGTAAAGGAAGCGGCCAAAATTCTAGATCTTGAGCAATATTTAAATCGGAAACCGAAAGCTTTATCAGGTGGTCAACGTCAGCGTGTTGCGTTAGGTCGTGCAATCGTTCGTGATGCAAGAGTTTTCTTAATGGATGAGCCTTTATCCAATTTAGATGCAAAGCTTCGTGTTCATATGCGTGCTGAGATTACGAAACTTCATCAGCGATTACAAACAACGACGATTTATGTAACGCATGACCAAACAGAAGCAATGACAATGGCAAGTCGACTTGTTGTAATGAAAGACGGCATTATTCAACAAGTTGGAACACCAAAAGAAGTGTACGAGCAACCGAAAAATGTTTTTGTCGGCGGTTTTATCGGCTCGCCTGCAATGAACTTCTTCACAGGCACCTTATTGGATGGAAAAATGACCATTGGCAATATTTCGCTTGCCATCCCAGAAGAAAAAATGAGCTATTTACGTGCGCAAGGTTATGTAAACAAAGAAATTACGCTAGGCATTCGTCCAGAAGACTTCCATACCGATCTGGACTCTGTTGAAGCTTCTCAAAGTTCCAAAGTTGAGGTGAAAATAGAAGTAGCGGAATTACTCGGTGCTGAAACCATTCTTTACTCTCAAATCGAGGAGCAATCATTTATTTCCCGTGTCGATGCTTCCATTGAAGTTAAAGCAGGCGAAGTTCTTACATTGGCATTAAATATGAGCAAAGCCCATTTCTTTGATATTGAAACAGAAGAGCGCATTGTTCCAGATCAAAAATAAGAAAAGCTGAATGAAAAAGAATTCACTTTTATCAGGGAATTCCCATCTCAATTCGAGAAGGGAATTTTTTTTATGGTATATAAATTCAACAAAAGTTTCTATCTTTTCATTGTCAATGTTGTAATAGGGATTTTCAAAATAATCCCCTTCTACTCAATGCATTGTTTTGATGAGCTCAAATAACTTTTCTATACTTTCTGGAAATGTACGATCCTTCATCGTGCTTAAGTATACATTGCGATTTAAAAACTCACTCTGTAACTGATGCGTCATTAAGCATTCTGGCAATGGCTGGGCTACATAATGCTGAGGCAGAATCGCTATCCCTAACCCTTCTTCTACCAATATTTTAATCATCTCAAATCGCTCTATTTTATATTGAATATGCGGTGTTACATTTTCCTGTTCGAAAGCTTTTAATATTTGTCCGCTCGTTTGAAATTCAGGCATCCCGATAATTAATGTTTCGTCCGAAAAATCGACAAGCTTTATTATTTTCTTCGATGCAAAGGGATGATCTTTTTTGGTTAAAATTACGTACGGTTCGTTATACAACAATTCACTTTTAATTTCATGATCAATAATATGTTGATTCGTAATAACTGCATGGACATTTAAACGTAACAATGCTTGGCGCACAGTCTGGTTGTAGAGTGTATCTATGATTGTAATTTTATTATGTGGGTATTGTTGTTTGTAGGCAATCATTACTTGTGAAAACCAATAATTCGCGGATTCAATCATGCCTAATCGAATTTCAATGTGCTCACCTTTTGCAAATTCTTTTAATTCGGTTTCCATTACTTCAAATTGTGCGATTAAACGATTAGAACGCTCGTAAAATTGATCTCCTAATTCCGTTAATTGAAATTGTTTTGTAGTTCGATCAATAAGTAATGCACCAATATCTCGTTCGAGTGTTTTGACCGCATTACTTAATGAAGGTTGTGAAATATGTAATGCATTGGCTGCCCTTGAAAAACTTTGGAACTTTACAACCGCAGCAAAATAATACATCTTCTTTAGGTCCATTTTGCCACCTCATTTATAGTTTAATGCTATTATAAGATAAAAAATTAATATTTGTTATTATAAATATTTACAATTATAATATTAATATAACATTTCATTCATAAAGGAGAGATCGTAATGTATAAAAAAGCGGATTCAAAAATCTGGCAAGGACGTATCGATCATGAAACAGATGAAACATACTTTCGTTATCACCAAGTTGTTCGAGTTGCCACTGAACCAAATGCGGGCTCCATTGGATTAATTGGTTTTTCTTGTGATGAAGGTGTGCGCCGTAATAACGGAAATGTTGGCGCAAAGGACGGACCACTTGCCTTAAGGAAGCAGTTAGCATCATTGCCATGGCGAAAGTCTTCCGATAAAAATTGTTTAATCGATTTTGGCGATATTGTTTGCGAGGGCGAGGATTTGGAACGTGCCCAGCAAGAATTAGGAGAAAAAGTTTCCACCATTTTAACTCATGGCAAGGCGATTGTACTTGGAGGTGGACATGAAACACTTTATGGACAATACCTAGGAGTGCGAAAAGCAGTTGGCCCCACAGCATCCATCGGTCTACTTAATATTGATGCACACTTTGATATGCGTCCATATGAAGTACAAACCTCGTCAGGAACAATGTTTAAGCAAATTTTAGATGAGGATCCTAATGCCCATTATTTCGTATGCGGTATTCAGCAATATGGTAATACAACGGCCCTTTTCAATACAGCTGATCAATACAATGTACGATACTTTTTAGATGATGAATTGGATTCAACAACATTCACTACAGCATTAAATGAGTTTATGGATACACACGATGTATTGCTCGTTACACTTTGTATGGATGTTCTAAATGCTGCCGAAGCACCTGGTGTCAGTGCACCATCACCATTTGGCTTAACCGCGTTGAAAGTCAGAGAACTTTTACGTCAAATGGCCGCGCATAAAAAAACGGTAAGCTTTAGTATTTGTGAAGTGAACCCTTCATTAGATATAAATAATCGAACAGCAAAATTAGGCGCATACTTTATTAATGAAGTCATTATGAACAGCAACGATTAAATAAAGGAGGAAATATATGTCATTCGATCAAATTACAACATTATGCTTAGCAGTCACATTATTTTTAGTTGGTACATTCTTAGTAAAAAAGGTTCCTTTCTTAAATCGTTTTTGCATTCCTGCACCTGTAGTTGGGGGCTTATTATTTGCAATTCTCGCAACATTATTAAAAAGCTTCGACATTATTGAAATTACATTGGATACTTCGCTTCAATCCATTTTCATGATTACCTTCTTCACAACCGTTGGACTTGGTGCAAGTTTCAAACTTGTTAAACTTGGCGGGAAATTGCTTATTATTTATTGGTTAGCTTGTGGATTTTTAGCTTTAATGCAAAACGTAATTGGCGTTTCATTAGCCAAACTTTTGGACATCCACCCATTAATCGGTGTAATGATCGGTGCTGTTTCAATGGAAGGTGGACATGGTTCTGCTGCTGCCTATGGACAAACAATTGAAAGTTTAGGTATCCCTTCAGCTATCTCAATCGGAATGGCTGCAGCAACTTGTGGTCTAATTGCAGGGGCGCTTGTTGGCGGTCCCGTTGTCCAATACTTAATTCGTAAATATGACTTAAAGCCTTCTTCTGAGGAAGTAGAAACATATGTTGAAAAGGCCGAGCATCCCGTTACAGAAAAATCATTCATGTTACAAGTTTTCTTAATTACATTTAGTATGGCTATCGGAACATATATCGGAGACTGGTTCTCAACGCTAACAGGCTTCGTATTGCCAGCCTATGTTGGGGCAATGTTCGTTGCGGTAATCGTCCGCAATATCGTAGACCGCTTCAATCCAGATATTATCAACATGAAAGAAATCAATTTAATTGGTGATATTTCATTAGGAATCTTCTTATCAATGGCATTAATGAGTATTAAATTATGGGAAGTTGCAGACTTAGCCCTACCATTATTTATAATCGTTTTCGCACAGGTACTCTTCATCGTATTATTTGCTGTGTTCGTTCTTTTCCGCATACTTGGCAAAAACTTCGATGCTGCGATTATGGTATCCGGTTTCCTTGGTCATGGACTAGGTGCGACACCAAACGCAATGGCCAATATGTCAGCAGTTGTTGCTAAATTCGGTCCATCACGTACAGCATTCCTTATTGTACCAATTGTAGGCGCTTTCCTAATCGATGTATTCGGTATGCCGATCATTATTACGACAATCAATCTGTTTAAATAAGAAATTCCAAAAGCACACATATTTTTGGATGTGCAATTATTCGCGCACCCGATGTATTGTAAAAAAGCTCTGTAAATTACGCTAATCGTAATTTGCAGAGCTTTTTACATCATGATTTACTTTGGAATGTGGGCAAACGTTGGGCAATTTCATCGGCGATTTTCAAACCATGAAAGCGTCCATCTTCAATATATACCCGATTTGTAATCCCCCCTGTAACAACGCCAGATAAAAAAACGTTCTTAACATTGGATTCATATGTGTCTGGATGAAAAGATGGGACTAATGAAGAGGTGTCCGTTTGGATTCCAACACTTCGAAGCAATGAAATATTAGGTTGATATCCTATGAGGGAAAATACATAGTCATTTTGAAGTGAAACGATTCCTTCAGGAGTGTTTATGCATATGTTGGACTCGTCAATAGAGGCAATACTAGAATTTGGATAGAAATCAATTTCCCCCTTTTTAAGAAGGTTGCGCATATCTAATAACAAAGATGGTTTGATACCTTCTAAAACAGTTTCTCCACGGTGTACAAGTGTAACATGAGCACCGTTACGATAAAGGTCAATCGCAGCTTCAATTGCTGAATTCTTGCCGCCTACAACTGTAACATGTTGGTCATAAAAGAGATGACCTTCCTTATAATAATGCGATACTTTCGCTAAATTATGTCCGTCAACCTCAAGTTGTCTAGGTGTATCGAAAATTCCTGTGGCTATAACAATCATCTTCGCTTCATAAGAAATTGTGTTGTCTTTACGATCTATTGCGTGGATAGAAAAAAATTCTGCGTTCTTTGAAATCGAAATAACCTTTTGATAGCATTTAACATTCAGTTTTTGCCTTTCAGTTACAAGGCGATAATATTTCAATAATTCCGTTCGATTTGGGCGAACATCTTGAGATACGAATGGAATATTGCCAATTTCTAAGCGATCTGAAGTACTGTAAAAAGTCATGTGTAATGGACAATTGACAATAGAATTAACAATCGCTTCCTTTTCAATAATTAAATAGGTAATTCCTTTTTCTTGAAGAGCAAGACCCGTTGATAATCCACAAGGCCCCCCGCCAATAATAACAACATCATACATATAATTCATTTCCTCCTTAATATTCCACAGTACTTATTATAAAGACTCCATTTCCCAGCAATTTAACATAAGTAACACAGAAAGAACTTGTCATACCTATTCGTCAGAATGCACCAACGAGTAACAATCAATACTACAAATTTATATTTGCATGATGAAACATGTTTTGTGTACCACAGATTTATAATATTTAGAATGCAAAAAAGCCTTAGTCTCAAATTAATGAGAAGAAAGCTTTCTACTAGATAAGTTAAACAAAAGATTCTATGTTTATGATGTAAGTGTTCTAATAAAGTATTGGCTAATTTAGGCTGGCTAAGCACATGAGGCGCACAGACAATTTTTGCACAAATCTGTACGACTCATCTTTGTGCTATATGGATTACTATTTGACTGTTGTATTCGTTTTTATCTTTCTCCGACAGAAGACTCCATCTGATTCGTGTTACGGACAAAGCCCAACGATTCAGGTGGAGATGAATGTTGGTTGGCGTTAGCCGAAACGTTTGTTCTGTGTTAAAATAATACGATACGTTGTTCCTTGATAACTGGATAGAGGGGGTTGTGACAAGAAAAAGCTTTGTCACGTAAAATATCCAAGCACTTGTGAAAAACACGTAAAACCGTTGCTTAGGCACGGTCTAGTGGGTGCGTCAATCATCCTTGTGTACTCGACTTGTCGGGGCTTGTACAGCTCTTCTTAGGGTGGTGCAAGTGGTACGTTAAGTGCCGACCAAAAACAGTGATTTGAAAATCGTTACTCAGAGCGTCACTCGTCTCTCAGACGGAAAGACCTGAACTGGCGTTTTCAAGCCCCTACTGAATTGCTTTACCTCAGTGGGGGTTCGTTGACTTCTAAAATAAGTGATGTAGTCAATATAATAAGTGCTCTAACTGCAATAGTTATACGTAATATTTTGTATTTCCCCACTACTTTATTACGATAGATTTCTCTTTAGCCTGCGTCAGACATTAGTCTACTAAAGTCCAAATTCTTCAGTCGGTCTAATTCGATAAATACCATTAATTTATTACCATCGTTCCAACCCCACTCCAGATCATCATCTGAATCAATTGTTAGGAGTGAGCACCATTCTTCCCCCGGCGTTGGATCATATGCCAGTGTATAATGTGAAGGATAGCCTAAAAGATAGGCTGAACTTTTATGTAAAGAGTCCCGTATTTCGGTGTATATGTCATTTTGATTATCCGTAAAAGGCCAGTCCTTCAATTGGTATTCGTCATGAGGTATATCAATCGTCGAAGAAAACTTAATTGCTATAGCATTGCCTATACTTGGATTTGGCGAAATTAGGGTCTCTAGGTTTGTAAGTTCAGGGGTATATATACCATGAATATACCCCTCTTCAAATACTTCTAAATAACAATCATAATTTGGATAATCATCTGCTACAAAAAGACTTAAAAGACCTTTTGTTGGTAAGTTTCCTTCGTTTGGAGGAATTTCTGCAAAGTTGATTTGCCCAAGGAAACGGTAAGGATTCATACCATAAGTAGGCCAGTCACTTCCAACCGGTAAATCAGGTTCTCCGCCAAAACGACTACAGCCCAATTGAAGTTCAGCCTCATTATACTTAAGTAAATCAATAGCTGGCCTCAAAGCTTGGTGTAGGTACTCTTTATGCATTCCAATATCCGACTGTTCAATTATATTTAGAAATTTGTTGCTATTCATGTTATCTCTCCTATGTGAAATGCTCTTTTATCGGACATGATTATTGATATGCCCCTTTCGCTCATCCATTTGTTAGATTCGCAATATAATTTGCAATATCTCCATTCCCACAAGCTTCCGCTAAATCCACAGCTGTTTTTCCATCATTATCTTTAGCCTGAATATCCGCGCCATATTTTAATAGCACTTCAACAGCAGCAATATTCCCAGCTCGAATCGCTCTTTACAATGCGGTTTGTTTATACTGATTTCTGCACTCAATAATCGCCCCACGGTCCAGAAGAAATTGAATCCCGACAACATTATTCGTATCCGCAAAGTTTTGTAGTGGTGGGAATGGCTTTCCTTCTTGATCCAGGTCGATCCCCCATTTAGAGATGTCTTCTAGCAAAGCTTCCTCATGAGAATGAAGCGCAATACTAAAGCCTTTCTTTGTTACTTCCTTATCATAAATAGCTGGAAATGCTGAATAAATATATTTCACAATATCAGTTGAATAGGTAAAAGCCATTTCCAATGGTGTTTGTCCTAATGCGCGTTTCCCTACATCTGCCCCTTGTTCAGCTAATAGTTGAAATGCCTCCACATTATTATGCATCGTGCAAAGTTGTAGTGGCGTACCGCGATATTTCAATACTTTATTTAAATTAGACTTTTTCGCATGAATAACGAGCTCTCTAATTCGGTCCGTATCGTTCATATAGCAGGCAAAGACGAATGTTTGTTTAATTTTTTCAGCCCTTAATGATTGCTGTAAAACCTGTTTTCTTTCCTCTTCCATTGGCTCCAAACCGTAATTTTGATAATTCAGTAACTCAAAAACATCAAAATCAAAAAGTTCAGGGTTCGTATCTTTCACAATGCAATGGTCAACTAATGTACTGCCATCTGCCTTTATACAAAGAATACCCTGACCTTTCATTAAACCTTGAATCTCATTTACATATTTCTTAAAAAGTGCAATTGTCATGTCTCCATCATAAGAAGCTTCATTTTCTGCAATGGAAAAATAGCCACTTGTAATTTTCATGATATTTTGCCACAGCTGCCTTACCTTTGCTATCCAATTGATTTAGCAACAATCCCAATTATAAAGCACTTTACTAAAGTCTTTTCGTTTTAACTCATCCTCCGTAATAAAGAAATTACCAACCCCTGTGTCGCCCCACATGACATGATTCCCTACGCTATCTATTTGCAAT
The DNA here is from genome assembly GCF_038005225.1 of Solibacillus sp. FSL K6-1523. Taxonomy (NCBI): domain Bacteria; kingdom Bacillati; phylum Bacillota; class Bacilli; order Caryophanales; family Caryophanaceae; genus Solibacillus; species Solibacillus sp. FSL K6-1523. Next base: position 1,965,141 of record NZ_JBBOSU010000001.1, on the reverse strand, counting down.
AACAAAACCGTAGAATCTCCGAAGTAATCATCCTCACGTGGATCGGCTTGCGTAAAGAAGGGATAGCCGCCAATTCGATGACCCGTACACCCAAAAGATGTATAAAATTGATCATCCAGACCGTATTGATCTGCATCATCTATTTCTTGCCAAATGGCCTCATACACATCATATGAACGAAAATCATTTACAGATAAAGGTTCAATAGCCGGTGCAAACGTTACAGCCATTTCTTTGGTCACAGGGAAATACAGCTCTTCATCTTCTACTGTAACAAACGAAAAATCTTGTAGGAGTTGTAATTCATCTTGAATAATTTCTTCATGGAAAATGACACGAAATCCAGCTTGGTGTTGCCCATTTTTAAAATCCAAGCCAAAAACATCATCATAGCCATCGATATAAAATTGCAAAATACCCTCCGTCGGAAAATGGGGAAGATGTTTTGGCACATCCGCAAAATTAATTTGTGCTAAAAGCTTTAACGGCTGTCCACTTTCATTTTTAGGATATTCCATACCTAATGGGAAGTAGGGATTGCCTTCGAACTTGCTTTCAAATAATGATGTCGGCCGTTCAACCGTGTCAATATGTATAACCGGTTGCAAAGTTGGTTCTATAATTGAACGGTATTTTTCAAATGCTTGTGGTAACTGTATAGTCAAAACATTTCCTCCTCAATGCAAGCTATATCTATAACAGAATAAATGTGTACTTATAATGGCTTTAGCATATAGTTTAAGTTTAGCATTCGGCCTTAATCCAACTCTGCTTTTGTTAGTTCTTGAATAATCAACTCATGCTGATCCTCGTTAAACCATCTATCCAAATCCTTCATTCGTTCCTTGTTCATAAACTGCACTCTCTTTCTAGCTCACTTATGTTTGTTGATGATGCATAGACGCTATCGAGCAATCCGGGCACACTTCGATATATAATGTCCCTTCGCTATAATCCATGATAGTATCCCATTGAATTTGTGCTACATATTTCATCGACTGACTGCAATCCGGGCAATCTATGTATTGCGAATCTTGCACCCAAGAAGCAAAACCTCCAATTGTATTGAGATCCTCACTCCCTGCACCGTAAAAAAGTGGCACGGGCGTTTTTCCTAATATATAGGAATTTGAACAAAGCTCTTTTAATGTATCTTCATCGATATAATTTTCCAGGTTGTCTATCAATTCGTTATAAGGAAAGACTGGCGTACTACCACCATCCTTTGTAAATCGACTGAATACGGCTTCCGAAAAACAACAGCAATTCGGGCAACAAGTGGCAGTGAAAATCCCCTCAATCATTAGAAACTGTAACCGTTTTTCCCGTCCATCTAACACGAGTATATCGACTAATGGACAGCCACAATGTGGACAGCTATCCTCACGTAATCGTCCAATATCAGCTGCTTTATCTGCACTTTTATCGCCCTTTTCCATTGCATAACAAGTAGTATAATTCAACTCGCGGCGATTTCCCTCTTGGTCAAACGTCCAGCCCGCCGCTTGAGCGTAGATTGATGGATTGACATATAATTGTTCACGCCACGGCTGTGGATTCTGTTCTAGCTCCAGTAACATTTTCAAAACTTGGTCATCCCCTTGCATCGCCAAACAGATCATCAGCTCACTCGCTTCACGTGGATCTGTAGTGTACATGAGCGATGTGATGAGTCCATCACGTACATCTACGGGAGCTTTGTAATAAAGCCGTTCCAGCGAAAATACCTTTGCGTCCAATGCCGCGCGCTGTAGCGCTGGCGGATAAATTCCATGGACTTCTAATAGATTACAGCAAGCTTCATATTCATCCGTATCCCAGTCATCCAATCGATCCACATGCGCAATCAACTGTTGGATTTTGCTAGCAATCTGCTCTTCTGTCCATGCCAATACTTTGTTTCTATCCTGTTCCGATTTACACTTCCAACATACTCCTTTAAAACCAATCGATGTGCCACAATGATGATTCATTCTTACATCTCCTTCACAATAATAGATTATAATAGGCGATACTTTTCAGATTTTTTGACTACTCCAAATGGTAAAGCAATGGGATGCTTTTTTGCAGCCATTTCGCTTACACTCCTTTATAGAAAAGGCCAGAGACGAAACTTGGGAGAACAACATTTGAAAGGTGTCTTCTCCTTTCTAGTTGTCATTCAAATTATATAGAGCGTACGTTCCTTATTCAATAAAAATCGAAACATTCCGCCATCTATAGATATACCTATTTCGACCTCTCTTTTATCTCCCCTTTATAGAAGTGGGCTTTCTCGTTCAGAAATTCTCCGCACGCGCCTGATCTCTCGCTTGCATTTCTGCATCCATTTCCTCCATGCTCATGTCAAACATCATACAATCATTGGTAATGACTTGAAAATAAAACTGCACTTTCTCCTTGCCAAATAGCTGCTCTAACTCATCCCACTGTCCAGTTGGCAGTAGCACAAATGCCAATGTATCTCCACCTAAAGACTCCTTGAACCAACGAATCTGATGATGTGGCGCAATCAACTCCTGCATCGCCCGAATTGCACTGTCTCTGTCCGTCTTATCATCGGCAAAAGGAATCCTCATGCTTTGTTCTGTCGATGTCAGTACAATATCGACTCCCCGCGGCTTATCAATCTCTATCACCTCACACTCGATTTGGAACGTTTCTGCTAAATGCTCATTGAAGTAACCAATTATATCCTCTTCACATTCCCGCCAATCAATCCACACGACTAGTTCGTCCTCTTCCCATAGCTTGTCTAATGCTTCTTCTGTTGGCTCATGTAAAAATGTAGCGATTTCCTGTTGTTTATTCATAATGTCTCTCCTCATCAATAGTTAGTTCAGCTACGATTGCTTGACACTGGGTGGCAATCTCTTGCATCTCCTCTTCTGGACAAAACTCCGCTAAATCATAACGTAAAGGGTTTTGAATAAAATCAGCCATCCAGTTTTTCAACAGCATGACATCTTCCGATTCTGCCTTTATTGCGATAATCGCAGACTCATCTTTATATGTATGGTCCAAATCCAGCATGCGAACTTGTCCATTCTTCTGACATTCCAATAAAATCGCCGTCACATCCATCAACAAATTAATAGCACAATGAATGTCGAGTTGAAACCCTTCACCAAAGACATAGTAAATATCTATTGTTTGGCGTATCTCTTCTATTTCCCGCGTAGCCGTTAATTGAAAGTCTTGCAAAATCTTTGTCAATTGGATTTCTACTGTACTATCATGCCGAAATTCCCGATTAGTTAAGTAGTCAATCAAACTACATGTATCATCGGTGCCGCCAACATATTCTTTCCACCATCGCTCAATATACAGACTTATCTCCATCCCCTCTTCTCTACCCATTTATGACGCTACTTTCCAAAGAACTGCTGGAATTTGATGATACGGTGGCGTGTCTTCAAATTCTGGTGCAAAATTTCCCTCTTCAGCCACCTGTAGCCCACTTCGAAATAATCAGGCACCCGCTTTTTCTTCGATTTTTGCCAATAGCCGCGCATCCGCATAGTTCACGGAATTTTCAGGTGTCCGATCTAGTCCGCCAAACTCTTCATAATAATAACTTGGTTCCATAAGCCAATAAACCATCCGCGCGGTCGCGATATCGCACTGTGGATACATCAAGTGTAATAAATCGAAACGCCCATATTCACTCACTCCTTTCTTATTTATGAATGATTACGAGTCCACCATTTGGCAATCATATAAAACTCTCTTTTCAATCTTATTTTAACATACATAAATCCTTATTTATCCAACTACCGATGATGATTTTGTTAAATAATTATTAAATTGTAATTTTAACCCTTCCACTCTTCGATCACCGAAAATAGGTATGATGGCTTTTGAAAAGAACAAAAAAAGTGCCTGCACCATACTGATGGATGCCAGACACTCTTTTCTTTACGCTCTCATTAGTCGTACATACTATACTTCTTCCTGCTCTTCCCCATTCAACACCAATTTAAACTGCACACCCGCCTTTAACGAATCCGAAACGGAACAATATTTATCTTTGCCTAGACGAATAGCCCGCCACACTTTCCTACTGTCAATGTCGCCTTCAATCAGAAATGTCACCTCAATCGCTATAAAACCTTTAGGAGGTTCTTCCTTCCTCGTTCCGTCTGTTATAATCTCGATTTTATGAATGTTCTCCAGATGGGGTCTTAAAATCATCGTGACATCGATTCCAATGCACCCCGCTACGGCACTGAGTAGCATTTCGGTAGGTGTAGCTCCTTTCCCTAGGCCGCCATACAATTCCGTTGCATCCATATTGATGTCATATCCTGAATCTCCGACTGCTGTAAAGGCACGCCCACCAGTCCATGTTGTCGTTACTTTCATATCTATCCACCCTTTCTCAGTAATTCAAATTGGCACCCGGACCGACCGGAATACCGAATACGTACCAAATAATGAAGAAAATCGTCCAGCTAATTAATATGATGATTGAATAGGGCAACATAAGAGAAATGACTGTCCCCACGCCGTTCTTCTTGCCGTAACGTTGTGCAAAAGCAACGACAAGCGGAAAGAATGGCATTAGCGGTGAAATGATATTCGTCGCAGAGTCTCCAACTCGATACGCCACTTGGGTTACTTCTGGCGCAATGCCCATCTGCATGAACATCGGCACAAAAACAGGCGCCATAATCGCCCATTTCGCTGAATCTGCTGCGATAAATAAGTTAATAATTGTCGTAATCATAATCAGTGCCACAAGTAGAGGCGCGCCATCCAGATGAATCGACTGTAAAAAATCTGCCCCTTTTACTGCAATGATTGTCCCTAAATTCGTATAATTAAATAACGCTACAAATTGTGCAGCAAAAAAGATCAATACAATAAATCCAGACATTGTTTCCAATGAGGATGTCATTAAATTAGCAATATCCTTATCGTTCCGAATCGACTTTGTCATAAATCCATAAACGACTCCTGGCACTAAAAAAATCAGCATCATGATGAAAATAATACTACTCATGAAGGGTGATTTGATGATACTACCACCCTCACCTCTTAATACTCCGTTTTCTGGAGCAATAAGTAGCGCAATGACGATGACAGTAAATAAGATGGACAAGTTCGCCCAGAAAAGCCCTCTCTTCTCTAAAGCGGAGATCTTATTTTCATGTTCCAGCGGCTCGCTCGGTACATATGTACCCAATTTAGGCTCAATGAGTTTATCCGTCACAAGTGTTCCAATTATGACAATAAGAAAAGTCGAAACGAACATGAAAAACCAGTTATCTGTCGGATTGACAACATATCCGACATCCAATATATGCGCCGCCTCTGTTGTAATTCCGCTTAGTAACGGATCGTTCGTCCCCAAAAATAGATTAGCGGAATAGCCTCCTGCAACACCTGCAAACGCAGCCGATAAACCCGCTAACGGATGCCGTTTAAACCCTAAAAAGATAATAGCGCCAAGTGGTACAAGCACAACGTATCCTACAGATGCTGCAACATTGGACAAGACTCCCATTAGCACGACAATCGGTGTGACAAATTTCTTAGGTGCTTTTGTCACCGTATTCGTCATTAACGCACTAATATAGCCGCTTTTCTCCGCAACACCAACGCCAAGCATTGCCACAAGCACCGGGCCAAGCGCTACAAAAGAGGTAAAGTTTGCAACAACATTTGAAAACATATAAGCAATGCCTTCGGGAACAAGTAAACTGACTGCCTTGACCGTCAGCATCTCAATTTGTCTTGTTTCAGGATGAACCCCTTCAAAACGGACGCCTGTCCCCATGACATAAAAAATATGCGATAAAGCAATCACAATTAACGTAAAAATCATAAAAATCGTAATAGGATGCGGTAGTTTATTGCCTTTTTCCTCAATAACATTCAATAGCCGAACCGACTTGGATGGTTTGGATGAATCCATTCGGTCACTCCTTTGTGCTTAATTTAGTTTCCAGTATACCCACCTAATGCCTGTTGAAAACACTCTCTGCTAAGTACCACAATCGCTTATTCATAATTTTTCAATCCTAACTTCCATGCCTCAATGATATATTTATTATAATGAAGGTAATTATTTATTGATCGGGAAAGCAGGTAAAGTTGGCTTTTTAATTGGTTCTGAGAAAAGAGGAGAAGCAACAACCCTACCCATTAAAGCCAATCAAGTGAATAAGTATATGCGGCATTTTTGGGGAAAAGAGAATGACATTATCGGTGATTTTAAAGTAGTTGGGATTAACGAAAAAGGTGAAGAGCATCATATTAGTAGTTGGAAACAATTTAGTGTGGGAATATCCACAGCTGAATATTGGTCCAAATAATGGTGCTGGTTTTCATACATCATCTAATATGGTATTCCCTACAAGTGGATTATGGAAATTAAAAATATATTTTAACGAATTATTTTTTGATGAAATAGTCGTAAACGTTGTAGATTGTTAGATAAATGTCCCTGATGGAACGATTGAAGAAATTGCTTGGAAGAATCTAGACGAAATAGAAAACATCATACATTAATATCCAGAAGATCAAGAAATAATTAAACAATTACCATTAAATTGAAGTAGCAAATTTAATTAATACATCAAATACGCACCCATTAAAAAAAATGCAATTAGCGCGACGAAAAAACTATACTTATTGGATGATTGCTTAATGGATTCTGGTAGGATTTCCTTTATCGTAACCATATAAATTGTTCCTACTGTCAAACTTATTAAGAATGCCCATACTAGACTGTTTTGCTGACCGATCATCTCTCCAATTATTGCCCCAAGTGCAACGGGAACGGCAATGGTAATGGAGAGTAAAAACAACAGATAATATCTAATTCCAGCAATAAATAATGGTGTAAATAGGATCATCCCCTCAGGTATATTGTGCAATATTAACGCTTGTAATAATACGAGACTAAATTGTGAATGTTCACTCGTTCCAAAAACTACTCCAACAGGAAAATTGTGAATAGCAATAATTAAAGCAAGGAATAATCCGATTCTTAAATGATGTTGTTTACGTAATTCTGTTGAAATAATAGGATTTTTATGAAATCCCAAATGGATTAGCTTAAATAAAATAACGCCAACAAAGAAACCTAAGAAAAAAACAACCCAATTTCCTAGATGTATGGCCTCTGGTACGATTTCGAAACTTAATAACCCTAAAATTAGCCCTGTACATACCGCATAGATTGTACCAATGCTTCGCTTAAAGCCATTAAAAAAGCTTGCAATAACGCCACCTACACCAATTCCAACAAAAGTTGAGAAAAATCCGATTAACCAGCCATGTGTCAATAAACCATCCTTTTATTGTTTGTATCTAATTTTATATGGCTATCGATTTGAAATTATGTTAATGGCTTGCATACATAAACAAAGTTCATTTAGCCCCCTAGGAAAAATTCAGGCATAATGGACGCAACTACATAATTGAACCCTAATGCTTTAGATTGAATCGCCTATGTAAATAGCACTTCCAGCTCTTCTCACAATCTCGTCAAACCCCTTTAAAATCCTGTTACACTTTGCTAGTTACAGTCAGTTTCGACTAAAAGGTTAATAATTGGTTTTTATATTTTCAGTAAGGTTTGCAACATGATAAGAAATATCGGATAAAATCGCACCAGGGCTATTTGGTTCAAATCCATAAATTTCAAATAGTTCATTTTCTCTTTTCATTAACTCGTATCTAATATCGCTTAATCTTTCAATAATCTTCTCTTTTTCCATTTCAAATTCCCTTTCTAAGCATCAGTGAATAAACTGTTATTTACTGTATTATCATTCACCCCCTATAGCAAAATGATTCACTTAATTCACAGAAAACGATTCATGTCGCTCGTTAATTTCATTTTCGATCGTCGCCACTGTGTCAGCTGGAGGAGCCATCACTAGCTATTCACCCGCTTTACTTATTTTTTTACGTCCTTGCAGGGGTGGTCCATATTTCCCCTATATGGACCACCCTATTGAACACACAAAGTCACATCGACAGAGAACAAAAAAGAGCAAGCGATATTTTTCAACCACTTTTATAAAGTTGGTCGCTTTTTGGTCGCTTGCCCTTAAAATCAAATTAGGAATTAACCTCTAAAACCCTTGAAAACACTGCTATTCTTAAATATCCGCTTGTAACGCAACAACGATCATATCTTTGAACGTAGTTTGACGTTTTTTAGAAGTTTTTACCCCACCTGTTATGATATGATCAGCTTTTGAAATAAGCGTTATCTTTCTCTCGTTAGTTAATAGGCTAGATTAATTTTGATTGTTAGGATTGACATTGACAATAACAGTTTTGCCATTAAATGAAATACTAGCTTGTTTCTTATTCTGATCCCATGAAGCTTTTGATCCGCTTGGACTAGCAACAACTAAAGGAACGAGAGTCTTTCCATTCTCAACTCGAACTGGAACATCAATGATCTTTGGTTGACCATTAACTGTAATCTTTTTAGAATTTGCAGTTAAAACAACTTCGCTTGTACCGTCATTAATTGTTACTGTTTTTGACTTTTGATTCCAATCTACTTTTGAACGAAACTCTTCGGAAATTACACGAATAGGCACAAGTGTCCTGCCGTTTACTACTTTCCCACCATCGACAACTACTACGTCATTTCTTGCAGAGGTAACTGGTGGTAATGGCTTTGGTGTTGACGTTGCTGTTGCGTAGTTTAAATACGTCGATGCTACATACCCCTTTGTCCCATCATTTCTTTTCACAGGATACCAAACAAAATGGTTTTTCTTCGTTGCTGCTTCTTCATATTCAAAAGGACCCGTAATGCTAACAATTTCACCTTCACTTAATGTACCCATAGAAGGACTATCCGTAGTAGGCCTTGTCCTAATTTTTACATTAGTTGTTGCACTAACTTTTTTACTTGTTTCAAAATAATGCTTTGATTTTGTTAATGGTAAATCAAAATCATAGGTCATCGCTGAAAATTTAATATTTTCTGTGCTGTTAGAGTCATATTGAAAATGATCGCGTGAAAAAGGCAACTCTGTTAAGTCTATTAACCCCATTTCATCGATAATCTGGAAAATCCTCTCTTGATAGGCATTTGCATTTCTTTCACCCGTTGCTTGGAAAATTGGACTATTTACTGGCTTAGTGCCGTTATAAGCCATGATAGCGAAGTACCAATGTTCCAAAACATCTCTTTCCCCACCGTTGATTCTAGGCAAATCCTTCCGCTTAAACATATTATCTAGCGTCTCTACACCAGCTTGAATATTATAGACAATATCGCTTTTTAGTCGATCTTGATTGTAGCCCGCTTGATTTGTAATTTGCATAACGCCAATTCCATTATCAGCTGTCACAATCGCTTCACCATTCATATCAAAATGACGCCAATTTCCACTTTCCCCTTCAGCTATTGCCTTCACAATTTCAGGTGGAACATTATATTTCAGTGCTGTTTCGGTTAACAAACAGTTCATTGTGGAAAAATCAGGGTTTACTTTCGATGCCGAATCATACTCACATGTATTTGCAATATCATTAGCTAATACATGTTTATCCGTGCTTATAGATAGCGAGAGCGCACCAATAGCAATAACACTAATCAATGGTTTTATTAACTTTTTCATATGTGATGATCACACTTCCTTTATATTCTCTAAAGTTGAAATATTCAAATATATGTTAACACAATTCCAATATTTGAGATAGGGGGAGGTTCAATAAAAAAAACACACCACAAATTAGTGATGTGCTAAAATTCTTAAACAGGTAAGTTTTTTTCATTTCCTAATTCATTTATAATTTTATCCATAACTCGGTCTGCCCCACTAGCACTGCCCGCCGCAAGAGAATATAATTGCTGAAGCTCTTGCTCATACTTTTCTTCCAATGAGTTAAACAATAGCAAAGTAGATTCAAAATCAAAATCAATAGCTTCAATAATCGATTTATCTCTTACATCATATGGATAGATTCGTAATTCAAACATTTCTTCAACATCATATAAGATATGTTTATTATCATTAGATTTGTTCTTCTTTTTCTTTCGTTTTTTAGACTTTACATCGATACATAATAGTAAAAATAATAATCCTTCATATGCCACTTCGAATCCTGAATCAAAAGACATTTTAAATTTTCTATCATCATATTTAAATTTTCTATCATAACAAGCTTCAATATTGTCATAGTAACCATCTGAAAGGTATTCCCAAGTAATTTTATAATCCTTTGTTCCTTTAATAATCGCTTGTAAAGTAGACTTAAACTTTTCTTCCACCACTTACCCCTCCTAAACTTACAATATTATAACACTTTATCGTCTTCTTGGGGACGTAGGCTAAACATTAAAGCCATTCAAGAACAGCTTGGTCATGTTAACATTTGTGAAGCAATAAACACCTATTCAAACATTGATAGAGAGCAAAAAAGCGAGCGACCTTTTCGATAACCTGTGAAAAATCACTTTGGTCTCTTTTGGTCTCTCGCCAATATCTACAACTCATAAATCCTTGGTATTATTAGTCTTGAATAGCTGCTTCTAAAGCTACCACCATCATGTCATTGAAAGTCGTTTGACGTTCTTCTGAAGTTGTTACTTCACCTGTAAGGATGTGGTCTGATACAGTTAAAATTCCTAATGCTTGACGGCCGAATTTTGCAGCTAATGTGTAAAGTGCTGTAATTTCCATTTCAATAGCTAATACGCCATATTTTGCTAATTTCTCATTTTGTTCTTCATCTGAGTAGAACATGTCCGCTGTGAAAGTATTGCCGACTCTTAAGTTTAAGCCTGCATCTTTACCAGCGTTATAAGCTTTTAACAATAAGTCAAAGTCCGCTGTTGGTGCGAAGTCGATATTGCCGCCAAAAATAACACGGTTCATGTTTGAATCTGAAGAGGAGCTTTGCGAAATAATAACGTCACGTACTTTTACGTCTTTTTGGATGGCACCACAAGTACCTACACGAATTAGTTTTTTTACGCCATATTCTTGCATTAATTCTGTTGCATAGATTGAGAAAGATGGAACACCCATCCCAGTTCCTTGAACAGATACGCGTTTCCCTTTGTATGTACCTGTATAACCTAAAATATTTCGAACTTCATTATATTGAACAACATCCTCTAAAAATGTTTCTGCAATATATTTTGCGCGAAGTGGATCTCCTGGTAGTAAAACGATTTCTGCAATTTCACCTTGTTTTGCATTAATATGAATGCTCATTAACATTACCTCTTTTCTTTAGTTACTCATTATAAATTATACTTTTTTTCGCATAGGTATTCAATCGTTAGACGTCTTTCTTTACTAAATTATTTATCAAATCTACTCCTTCCCTCCCTTTATATACCCATCTCTTTTATTAACTATGCACAACTCGTTATACATCATACTTTTGCGCATATAAATCCCAGAGTTCATCGAATGCAGATATTGTCAAATACTCATTAGACTGCAATTCGATATAGGTCGAAAGTTCTTCAAAACTTTCAGAGTATTTCGGAAATCCAGGTTCAATGAACATCCCTTCCGAAAATCTAGTCTTTTCGTCAGACCATTCTCCCCCTCGAAACGTTAAAACATAGTGATAAAATGATTTACCCAATAATATTCCTCCAAGTTTACATTTATTACAATAAAACGTATTAATTGTGAAGCTTATATAGTAAGATAGTAAAATATTGATTTTTCAGAAAGTGGTGAGTTTTTTGCTTAAGAGAAGGAAAATTAAGCATCAAGGTGGAAAAAGCAAGAAAGCATCTAAAAAAACGAATGTAAAGTTTTTTTTCTTTCATTCCATTCGTGGTAGGATTATTTTAAGTTTCTCCACATTATTGGCAATCATTATCGCCATGCAAATTTTATCGTATATTAATATTACAAATTTGCAAAATAGTCTAAGGGATTTTGCCGATGAAAACTTAAAAGAACAAATGCAAATCAACAGTTTAGCTAGTGATATTGCAAAGCTTACCAGTCATGAACAAACATTTTTAATTACAGGTGACGAAAAATATTTACAAGCATTTGAAAATACAAAATCACTAATTGATACGAATTTAGAAGCAATTATTACTTCCCTTGAAAATCGAGAAGAGGAATCCAAGGCAGCAAGCGCAATTCAACAATTCTATGCGAACTATATTTCCTATTCTAATACGACGATTGAAGTGCGTCAAAAATATGGGTATGAAAATGCGGCAAGTATTTTTAAAAATAGCGGAAGTCAAAATTTCAAAAATTATATCGATGAAAATACAGAAAAGCTAATCCATTTATTACAGCAAAATAATGAGAAAACGATTTTAAATTTGGAAGCGTTTGCGCTTGCATCGAAAATATCATTTTTCATTTTATCCGCAATTGCCATGTTCATTACGATCTCATTAAGTATCGTTCTATCTAAATCGATTCGCCGGAATACATATGCCATCAATCATTCGATTTTAGATATTGCGCAAGCTGGTGGTGATTTAACACGCCGTGTACAAGTCAAAACAAAAGACGAATTTGCGCAAATAGCGGATTCAACAAATATTTTAATTGATTCGATTTCGACGTTAGTGAAACGTGTATCAAACTTAGCAGAAAATGTGTCGGGTAGTTCTCAGGAGCTGATGGCTTTAGCCGATGTAAACTCACACACAATTGATTCCATTGCCAATTCGACACAGGATATCGCCAATGATAGTACAGAGATTATGACGAGTATTGGTGTGGCAGCAAACGAAATGAACAAGCTCGAACATTCGATGCACGAGTTAACGAAAAAAGCACAAGAAGTACAGCAAGCATCGATTGAGATGAAAAATGCAGCATACATTGGCAGTCAATCCGTTACACAATCGTCCAATGTCATGCAAGATATAGAAGAAACAATGGCTACTACATCGGCTACTGTTGAAGCTTTAGGTCGCAAGTCAGCGGACATCACATCGATTATTGGTACAATAACAGCCATTGCAGAACAAACGAATTTACTAGCATTAAATGCAGCGATTGAGGCGGCAAGAGCTGGTGAGCATGGGCGTGGATTTGCAGTGGTAGCAGATGAGGTTCGGAAATTAGCCGAGCAATCGCAACTGGCTGCGAGCAAAGTTACAACGATTGTCGGCTCGATTCAAAGTGAAGTTAGTTCGATTATCGAGCAAAATGTTACTGGCGTGCAAACCGTTATTCGTGGTGTCGAGGTAACAAATGAAACGACAGATTCTCTTCAAAATATTTTGAAACAAACAGAAACAACATCGACGATTTTAAGCCATATGGTTCAGCAAATTGAGCATACCCTATTAAATAGTCATGATGTAACAGCTTCTTTCGTTCACGTTACAGCGATTGCAGAAAATACTGCGTCGAATACGGAAAGAAGTGCCTCTGCAGCGATACAAGGGTCTGCTTCTATGCAGCAAATTAACGCCTCAGCAGTGGAACTTGCATCACAGGCAGATGATTTAAGAAGTGTTGTGAATGAATTTAAAATCTAACTTAATTCAGCATTCATCCCCTACTTCTATAAGTGGGGATGAATGCCAAAAAGGCAAGTCTATTCAGCGGGGTTCAAACCCCGGCTGAATTAAGTGAAGCCCCGGCGGATGTCACAGATTTTTAAGGAGGCCTGCGTGATGCAGGTCAGTTAGCCGTTGTCGCATGGACGCGACGAACTTAGGCTAACATCCCTAGTGAGCGAGCTCGAAAAAATCTGGACGCAATTACGCCAAGGTGTAATTGATTGTATTCACTGGATAAATTCAATATGCTCTTCACATCAAAAAACTTACGAAATGGCGCCATTTCGTAAGTTTTTTTCTATTCCTCCGCAGTAAAATCCCCACAGATAGAAGTTTTATATTATTTAAAATAAGCTACATACTCCCCATAACCTTCAGCTTGCAATTTTGATACTGGAATAAAGCGTAAGGCTGCCGAGTTAATACAATAACGTAGGCCCCCATATTGTTGTGGTCCATCTGGGAAAACATGTCCTAAATGCGAATCAGCCGTTTTACTGCGCACTTCTACTCGGCGCATGCCATGTGAACTATCTACATGTTCCGATACTTCAGGTGCATCTAATGGCTTTGTGAAAGCGGGCCAACCGCAGCCTGCATCATACTTGTCCTTTGAGCTAAATAATGGCTTCCCGGATACGATGTCTACGTAAATGCCCTCTTCAAAATGCTGATCAAACTCATTTTGATAGGGTGGCTCTGTTCCTTGCTGCTGTGTTACATAATATTGCATTTGTGTTAATTCTTTTAAGCGTTGATCTTTATTCATGTTCATTTTGCCCCCAATGCTTTTCGATAAATGCTACGCGGCCTGAGCCGACTGAATATCGGTTGTAATGTGCTGGATTTTTCTTATAATAATGCTGATGGTATTCTTCCGCCTCATAAAATGTTTTTGCTGGAAGGATTTTCACAGCGATCGGTGCACGAAATTTCCCACTCGCTTCAAGACGAGCTTTTGACGCCTCTGCAATGTCCTTTTGCTGTTCATTTTCATAAAAAATCGCTGTGGAATACGATTGCCCGCGGTCAAAAAATTGTCCGCCTGCATCTGTTGGATCAATTAATGTCCAGTACAATTCTACGAGCTGCTCATATGGATAAATTTCCGGATCAAAAGCAATTTGCACTGCCTCTAAATGACCCGTTGTTTCGCTACAAACTTGCTCATATGTAGGGTTTACAACATGTCCCCCTGTATAACCAGATAATACGCTCTTAATGCCAGGCTGCTCATCAAAAGGCTTCACCATACACCAAAAACACCCTCCTGCAAATGTTGCTAACTGAGTTGTCATTGTTATACTTCCTCCCTACTTTTTATCATTCGGAATGATTACTTCTAATAAGATTTTATCATTCGCTAAATCAATTTCTTTTGCACGTACTCTTGAACCCGACGCAATATTAATCAGTGATAAATCCACATAAATTTGCTCATCATTTGGTTGAACCGTAATCCAAGGGGGGAATTCGACATTGTCTTTCATTAGCTTCAACACCGTTTTTGGCGAAATATTTGCTTTCCCTACATGGATAGCCGTCTGCTTTAAAACAATATTGCCGTTTTTCACTTCCGGATCATAATCCATTTGAATCGCCAAATCCACATTAAACACCTTCAATGTGCTATATAAATAAATTTTATCCTCAATCGCCATTTCCAATTGAATCGGCGTTTTTTTCAATTCTTCCCCTAAATACTTTTTAACAATCGATTCAAATTCGTTTACAGTCGTTTCAACTGTTAGCACATTGCCTTCTGGAAACACAGGATCCTTTATGATCGCCTGCTCAACGTCTGCCGTAGCATAATAAAAAAGTCCAGCTGCAGCGAAAATGATTGCTCCAGCTAGGATTAAAAATGCAATTTTCCACTTATTCATTCCCATTCTCCCACTCCTCAAAACCAAATAAACCATCCGACATTTCTTTAATATTACATTGTTGCATCGTTTCAATAATTCGTCTTGTCATTCGATCATATCCAGCACTGTTCGGATGAAAGAAATCTACATGATATACCATGTCCTCATTTGATGTAAATAAATCTTCAATCGAAACAAAACATGCATTTTCATCCTGTTGCGCCATTTTTTCAATTTCTATATTCCATTCATGGATAATTGGATCGAATGGTGTAGTTTCGTCAACAATGATAGAGAAGGGATTATAAAAACCAACTAAAATAATCGGGACTTCCGGATTTCTCATACGAATTTCTGACATAATTTCTTCATAATTGACCATAAATTTCGGTAACTGTTTATCAAACATTGATTTTTGCATTGAAAATAAATGCTTTTTTACTACTTTCATGACATCATTACCACCGAGTGTCAGCGTAATCAAGTCTGCCTCCGCTATTTCTTCATCATAATGCCCCTTTTGCAAGAGCCCTAATAATTGATCACTGCGTCGGCCATTTTTCCCACGATTATCGAGTTCAACTTGTTTAACAGCTGGCCATTTTTCCAGTTCCTTTTGAAGCCTGATTGTGTATCCGAATTCCTGCGTTTCATCCCCTACACCTCTCGTTAAGGAATCGCCCAACGCTAAATACCTTACATCTCTCGCCTCTATATCAACCCTAGTGGACCAGTCTATATTAAATACATTTTCAAGTAAATCAATAAATCCATTGGAATCCTGATTTTGTTCACTGTCTTGCTCAGCAACGGAGTCAGTCCCGTTCGTTTCGTCTTTTTGTTGCTGTTCTTGACTTAGCTCATCACTATTAGATTCACTATTTTTTGAATCAATCGTTACCGAGCATCCCGCAAGACTTAACACAAAGATGATGATGAAAAAAAATCGCCACATACTAACTTCCCCTTCAATTCTTTATAATTCAATTATAAGTTATTTTGCTGCGATTGGAACAACGAACTGCCTCAATTTCTTAATATTTCTTTTCGTTTAGCATAAGCCCCCCTCGGTCAACATACCCCCACTGAGATGAAGCTTTTCAGTGGGGGCTTGAGTTTATCACACAGGTCTTCCTTGCCCAATTTGACGTTCTGTGTGACAAGCATCCAAAAGACGCTCCCCAAATACTGTTTTTGGTTGGGCTTGGCGATGAATGATCGCTTGCCCACTTGCACCACCCTTCCGAAAAAGAGCAGTTCTTTCCTGCGAAAGAAGCCACCACTCAGCGTTGCTGGCGTGTGCTACAAGCCCCGACAAGTCGAGTACACAAGGATGGTTGACGCACCCACTAGACCGTGCCTAAGCAACGGTTTTACGTTTTTGAACTTCGAGTACGAACGGATTTCTGACTTCTAGATGCTCGTCCAGGTCCACGATGTCTGATTTCCTCAAAATATTGAATGCTGCGTTGATGTCGGCATGGATACATTCTCCTGATAGCGCTTGGTATTGCCCACGGTTCACTCGTTTTCCACTAAATACATACTTTCTCTTGTCGTCAGAGGACCAGACAGGCAGCTCATCCTTATCAAGGAAGCTTGACTTCGATGTGTAGCTTTCTTCCTGTTTGACAAAGCAGATGCCTTCTTTTAAGCACTTGTTTTCGATGGCGCTCATCAATTTGTTGAACGGTATTTGAACAAAGTGTTGGTTATTCTTTTTACCTAGATTGCTATTTTGCTTCCACCCTTCGTTATACCCGACAATAATCGTATCAACATTCAACTCTTTGACTTTCTTGAATAGTAAGCCAACAGCTTGGGAAATGTACCCGTTTATCTGATTGTTTCGCTTCATCCATAGTTTAGCTATTTGATTTGTGACAACCCGCTTAGAAATACCGTTTTCAATATTCCGCTGTTGAAGTTCACTAATCGCCTTGTTGAAGTATTGGTTAATGGATTTCAACTTCTTCCCATTAATTAGGAATGTATCGCCAGCATTCGTTACACAGCTTATCAATCGATTTACACCTAAATCGCAACTTAATGCATTTTTCGTTGTCGTAGGTTGCTTTTTCATTTGAGCTGCTTGCACTTCATACGTGTAATGCACCTCAAAGAACCGACCATTTTGCTTCGGTACGATTTCAATGTAAGAGACTTTTTTGTGTAACAAGTTTTTAGGCATTCGAATTTTCATCGAGCTAAAGCGTTTTCGAAATGCAACATTCATCGGAATCGACCAATAACCATCTTTGTCTATTTTCGGAACTTGGTAGATTTCAATGATTCGCTTTTCCGTAGATCTTGAATAGTTTGGGAACTGTGGTCGACCCGTAAACTTACTCGATTCTTTTTTCCATGCTTCGAGTGCTTTGAAAAAGCTTTTGGTTTCGCTTAGTAATGTCCTGCGAATCGCCTGCACAGAGTTCGATTGAATGCCCCAATAGTTGATGTCCTGTTTCATGGCAGCATCTATTTCCCTCGTAGTTGCCATCCGATTCTCATTTAAGTAGCTTTGCTTGATTGTATATAACCCAACATTTCTCAATGCTTTCGAGCTGTGCGTCATCCGCTGGAGCAAACGAAAATCTTTCGCTGTCAATTGAGACCTTCCGATGTTTTGTTTTTGCGTGAAACGTTGAATGTTGTCGAGTTTCTTCTTTTTGCGTAACACTTTAATGGCTTTCTTCTTTGACATATTGTTCACCTCCTCTTCTTTTATTTCACCAATCAGAATGTACGTTCGCAAGTTTGAGTGAGAAACTTAGGCTACCGCCAACCGACATTCATCTCCCACTTACTTATTGGGCTATGCCCTGCACATTCCTTGAAGTGGGAGTCTTCTGTCGGAAAACGATAAAAAAAAATGAACATGAATTTCACTTAAATTCCATTGATTCATTCGAATAAAAAATACTCTAACCCATTGATCGGATTAGAGTACTTTAAATCATGATGAATAATTATTCCGCGTAATACATAAAACCAATTGCGCCTTCACCTGTATGTGTACTAATGACAGGTGATGTATAAGCAATTTCAATTTCTTTATCATAGCCTGTCGCTTTAATTTGCTCGATTAATGGATTGACTAATGTTTCAATCGCATTGGCATGAGAAATTCCGATTGATTTGACCGTTTTTCCTGCCGTATCTTTTTCAAACTCACTCATTAAAAATTTGATTACTTGCTTATAGCTACGTGGTTTTGCGCAAATTGTTACTTCTCCCGTATCTAGGTGTGCAACAGGTTTAATATTTAATAACGAACTGACTGCTGCTTTCCCTTTCCCAATACGTCCGCCTTTTACCATGTTATCAAGTGTATTCAATACAACGAATAAACGAGAATTTTCACGTAACTGATTTATAGCTGCAACAATTTCTTCAACCGTTGCTCCTGCATCACGTAGACGAACCGCTTCACGTAATTGGAAGGCTAAAGCAAATGCGATATAACGCGAGTCAATAACGGTAACATCCGAATCAGACATTTCCGATGCTTGACGAGCTGATTGGACTGTTCCACTTAGTCCACCCGTCATATGTATCGAAATAATTTGATCGCCGTCTTTCCCTAACTCATCATAAATTTCTTTAAAAACACCTGGGGCTGGCTGCGAGCTTTTTGGTAGTTCGTCTGCATTTTTCATTAAATCTATAAATGTTTCTGGTTGTAAATCAATGCGGTCTTTATATGTTTCCCCATTAATTTGTACTGTTAATGGAACGATATGGATTCCATGTTGCTTAATTTCCTCATTCGTTAAATCACAAGTTGAATCCGTTACGAAATGAATTTGTCCCAATTTTTACACATCCTTTTTATTTCTTCACTTAATTATAATTAATAATCAATTATTTACCAATATGACATTTGTCACTCAATAAACCCATGATTTATCATAAGTTACGTCATGACATATTCTAGTATAACAATATGACAAATTACAATATTTACTCCCTGTTTATTATATTACAATAAAATCAACATGAGCAAACGGGGAATGCCTCCCGATTATGAATACTGATTGAATGAAAAGGGAGCGTGAAAGAAAATGCACTATGAAAATGCATTTGATTATAAAAATTTTAAAGAAGAGCTTTGGAATGCTATTACACATGGATTTGGGTTCATTTTAAGTATTCCGGCATGTGTTTTATTAATTATATATGCGGTCCAAAACGGCACAACTATGCATGTAGTTTCTTATTCTATTTTTGGTGCAACATTAATCATCCTATTTTTAATGTCTACCCTTTTACATAGTGCACCACAAAAGTACAAACGTTTTTTCTCAATATTGGATCATTCCTCTATTTATTTATTAATTGCGGGGACATATACACCCTTTTTATTAATTGCGATTGGCGGCACATTGGGCATCGTACTGCTTTGTATTATTTGGGGGCTCGCGATTTTTGGCGTTGTGTTTAAATGTTTATTTATCCATCGTTTTGAACGTGTCTCGCTGCTGTTGTATTTAGTAATGGGCTGGCTCATCATTTTTGCTGTAAAACCGATTTATGCCTATTTACAATGGGATGGCTTTTTAATGCTCCTTGCAGGCGGACTATTTTTTACATTCGGTGCTATTTTTTACGCATGGACGCGCTTGCCGTATAATCATGCAATTTGGCATCTATTCGTCATTATGGGCTGTGGTTGCATGGTCAGCTGTATTTATTTTTACTTGTAGAAAGCAACTATTTTCAAGTAAATTTCAATAAAATGCCCTGTATCAATGTGTATCACTTTCCAATTTAAATAATTTATCGGATAATCAATGCAACGGTGTCGTAAGTGGGCTGAAATAAGTATGCAACCGAAACCGAATAAATTTCGTCTTATACAGGATCAATAACGCCTCGGCGTTATTGCGTCCAGATTTTTTCGAGCTCGCTCGAAAAACTTCCCTTAAAAATCTGTGACATCCGCTGGGGCTTCACTTGATTCAGCCGGGGGACCCCCGACTGAATCAAGTGAAAATTTATTTCAACGTAGAAAGGTTTTGTCCGATAATGACTGAAAAGCAATTACGCAGTACAAAAAATAAAAAATCGACCATTAAAAAAGTGATTTTATGGACTTTGTTAATAATCGCGCTGTTACTAGGTGGCATCGGCTTTTATTATTACAATTCATTTCAAAAAGCGTTTTCAAAAATGAATAACACAGAGGAAAATGTACCTGATGCCATTCCAGACATCTTGCCACATATCGATCCATTCTCTGTTTTATTGCTTGGCATTGATGAACGTGAACATGACACAGGTCGAACAGATACAATGATTGTCGTAACGGTGAATCCTGATTTAGGTACGATGAAAATGCTGAGTATTCCTCGTGATTCTCGCGTGGAAATCGTTGGGAACGACACAACAGAAAAGATCAATCATGCCTATGCGCGTGGCGGTATTCCGATGTCCATTGCGACAGTAGAAGAAGCACTTGATGTTCCAATCGATTTTTATGTAGCGGTCAATATGGAAGGCTTCTTATCGCTCATCGACGTCCTTGGGAATATCGAGGTTAATAACGATATGGAATTAATCCGTAATGAATATACCTTCCCCAAAGGAAATATATCGCTTAACGGTGATGAAGCGTTAATTTTCTCTCGTATTCGCTACGAGGATCCGCGCGGTGATTTCGGTCGCCAGCTTCGTCAAAAGCAATTGTTGGAGGCACTTTTTGCAAAAGCGAAAAATCCATCTATTCTCTTGAAGCTTGACGATATATTCGAAGTAATGGGCGAAAATGTTACGATGAATTTCTCTCAAAAACAAATTTTAAATTTACAAAAGCTTTATGGCAAGCTTGATAAAAACATTGAGCAACTTCAATTCGAAAAAGGCGACGGCGTTCGAAAAAAAGATGGCTTATGGTACTATATTTTCGATGAGGAAGAACTGCACGATATTAGTACAAAATTAAATGACCATCTTGAAGGAAAGCCACCTGTGGAACCTTCACTGAATGAATAAAATATCCAAATGATTGATTTTCAAAAACAGCTGTTACTCTTATTAGGTCGAGTAACAGCTGTTTTATTATTTTTCAAAAATACAGTATTGGAATGTAAAACCTTCTTTTGCGGTAATCGGCTCCTGACAAGACGTACGGTGCCAAGCTTCATATTTTGGGAAATACGTATCCCCGTTAAATTCGTGATGAATTTCTGTAATGTATAATTTATCTGCGATTTCCATCGATTGCTCGAATATTTGCGCACCGCCAATAATCATAATTTCCTCTACATCTTTTACAAGTGCGAGTGCCGCATCTAAACTCCCTACTACTTCAATACCTTCTGCTGCGTACTGCGCATTGCGCGAAATAACGATATTGCGGCGACCTGGTAATGGACGACCGATCGATTCAAATGTCTTTCTTCCCATAATAATCGGCTTGCCCATCGTCATGTCCTTAAAATATTTCAAATCTCCTGGTAAGTGCCACGGCATCGCGTTTTCATAACCAATTACATAGTTTTTATCATGTGCTACAATTAATGAAATCATTATTTTCCTCATTTCCAATCAAGTATTACACTAACCTTAATGTGTTTTTTGGAATAGTTCAAGTGCGGGCATGTTTTTGAACCGGGAATTTGCATAACTATTCATCTAGTGGTATCGGAATTTCTATTAACTCTCCAATAATATTTGAGTAAAAATTAATATCAATCTTTGTTAATCCTTCTGCTTCTTCATACGTTACAAATAAATCAGATCCCTGATCCCCATATTCCCATTTTACTTTAGACGGTTCAATAACTTTTTCGTTACTTAACGCTTTATATAACAATATTCTCCCACGATCCGCCCATATATCGGTATGGATCGATACATCTTTCCCTTGAACATCGATTTGCCACTCTAAATAATCTGGCTTTGACACCACTTCCTGCTTCGAAAAATCAACTTCAATAAAATCTTGCCCTTTCGGAATGGCATATACAGAACTAATCTCAAGTGTTAACTGTTTCGGTCGTTCAAAATAATTACTTTGCAAATACAATGTAAAGTGACCATCTCGAATATCTCCTGAAGTACTAATTCCGTTTACAATCGCCCCCCATTTTTCTCCATTCTCATCGATTAATTTTAAATGCTCTAATTTTAATAACTGCATCGTGTTAGACGGATCAACGCTAATATCTAATGCGATGCGCAATGGAGAAGTCCGTACTTTTTCGATTGTAAATTTTTGTCCATTTACGTCTACTTCTTTATTGTAAGTAATAACCTTTTCAGACTGGATGTCATTTTTTAATGTAAACGGAATTTGAATTTTCGTATTCTTTTTATCATCAAAATGGAGAATAAGTTCGAATTCTTTAGATTCATAAGAAATACCTGAATTTTTCGCAAGCTCGATTACCCCTTCCACATGCTGTGTTGGTTCATCGTCAATATAACCAAAAGTCATGCTTGCCAATACATCCTCTCCGCCTTGTAAAAGCTGCACTTCATTGAATCTCAGCTTCGAAATATCAAACGGTGCATCTATTTCATAAGAAAAGACCATCCCTGACTGATCCGCAAAAACGTCTACAACTGTCACCGTTAAACCATTCGCACTGGCTATTGCCTGTACTTCTTCAAAATAGTCGTTATCTAGAATTGCCTTGACTCCTTTATCATATGAAACCATCTTCGTCACAATGGGGTCCAAACCTGGGATTTTCGCAACATAGCTCGCAATCGTTGGTGACATACGTATGCTTAACACGAAGCTAAACAACACAACAAATAACAAGGTAGATGACAGGAATCTTTGCCGACGCTTTTTCTCTTTTTTTACTTTTTGAAGCATTTCCTGTCTCATTTGATGAAGTTGCGCTTTCGGCACTTGAATATCATGCTGCTCACTCATAGCCAATCCTCCCTTTCTCCTGCGTGTTTGCGAAGTTTTAATAAAATATGGTGAATTTTCGATTTCACTGTACCTTCTGGAATTTGTTGAATTTCCGCAATTTCTTTATTTTTCCGTTGTTCATAATACTTTAAATACATAATTTGTTGCTCATTTAATGTTAAATTAGTAAGCATCCTTTCCACATCATAGTGCACAGCATTTTCAATAAGATGCTGTTCTTCTAACGGCATCGTTTGTGGTCGCTTCCTTAAAAAATCGATGCAACTATGTATTAACACGCGTACAAGCCATGTTCTTGCATAGTCTGGATTTTTGACGGTATGCATCTTTTTTAACACCTTATATGTGAAATCTTGCATCACATCAAGTGCATCGTGTTCATTTTTCACATACGTAAAAGCCATACGGTAGAAGATTTCTTCATCCTTTTCAATGAGCTGTAAAATCGCTTCTTGATTACCTCGTATGGCTCTTTTCACCAGATCCTGCTCCATATTTTCGCCCCCTTACTCATTAGACGTGGATTTTTTCCATTTCGTTCAAATAGATTTTAAACTTTTTTATATGCCTTATGTACGCGCACCGATTTTTCGGCTATCCGTCACATTTGTTGTTCTATCCAACACTTTCTCATTTCTATCCGTCACTTTTGCGTTTTTATCCACCACTTCCCCATTTCTATCCACCAAACAAAAAAAATCCCGCTCTGCTAACATTTACAGAACGGGATTTCATCATTAACCTAATAGGTCTGATGCTTTTTGTAATTGAATTTTCACTTGCGCAAAACCTGTACCGCCAAGTGAATTACGACGACTTACCGCTGCTACTGGTGCCAGCACATCGTAAATATCTGCCTCGATTAATGCCGACTCTTTTTGCATTTCCTCAAGCGGCAGATCCAGTAAATATATACCTTGCTGTATACATGTAAATACTAATTTCCCCGTTACTTCATGGGCTTCGCGGAATGGCATACCTTTTGTTGCTAAATAATCCGCAAGTTCTGTCGCATTGGAGAAGTCCGAATGTACCGCGCTATGTAAACGCGCCGTATTGACCGTCATCGTGCGCACCATACCTTCGAAAATCTTCAGTGAACCGAGCACCGTTTCCATCGTATCGAACATGCCCTCTTTGTCCTCTTGCATATCTTTGTTGTACGTAAGCGGTGTCCCTTTTAAAACCGTTAGTAAACCGACTAAATTACCAAATGCACGACCCGCTTTCCCACGAATTAACTCCGCCATATCCGGATTTTTCTTTTGTGGCATAATCGACGAACCGGTAGAAAAGGCATCATCTAATTCGATAAATTTAAATTCATCGGTAGACCAAATGATGATCTCTTCCGCAAAACGTGATAAATGCGTCATTAACAGCGCTGAATTCGATAAAAACTCTACGATAAAGTCACGATCACTTACCGCATCCATAGAATTCGCATACACTTCACTAAAGCCAAGTAATTCCGCAGATTTTAGGCGATCAATCGGGAATGTAGTGCCCGCCATTGCACCCGCACCTAATGGTAAAATATCAATACGCTTCATCGATTCACCAAAACGCTCTTTATCGCGCTGTAACTGCCAGAAGTACACCATTAAATGATGCGCAAATGAAATCGGCTGTGCACGTTGCAAGTGCGTATAGCCTGGTGCAATCGTTTCAACATGTTGTTGCGCTTGCTCAAGTATCGTTTTTTGAAAGTTTTCGATTAAACCAATCACTTCCGGTACGCGTTTCTTTAAGAATAAATGCATATCCGTTGCGACTTGGTCATTTCGAGAACGCCCTGTATGTAATTTGCCACCGACTGGACCAATCAGATCAATTAACATTTTTTCTAAGTTTAAATGGATATCTTCATTGGCAACAGAAAATTCAAGCTCCCCTGCTTCTGCCTTCACTTTTAATTGCGCTAATCCCGCTAAAATTTTCTCAACATCTTCTTGCGGTAAAATTTCCTGTGCACCAAGCATTGTTACGTGTGCAACAGAACCTTCAAGATCTTCCAGCACTAATTGTTGATCAAAGCCAATTGACGCTCCAAATTCATCTACCCAAGCTTCAGCCGATTTTTGGAAACGCCCGCCCCATAATTTTGCCATCTTCAACACTCCTATTTAAAAGTAAGAGCGACTCGACATGCGAATCGCTCACTCATTTAATCAATTACGCCTCGGCGTAATTGTGTCCAGATTTTTTTCGTGCTCGCTCGAAAAACTCCTTTAAAAATCTGTGACATCCGCCGGGGCATAATTTGATTCAGCTAGGGATGGAACCTCACTGATTTTAGGTCATTTTTGGTACACATCCCATCCTTATTCATAAGGATTTATGCTGAATCAAATTATTTATTTTTCGCTACTTCTGATGCGACAACTGTTGGCATACCCCATAATTCGATGAAGCCTACTGCTGATGCGTGATTGAACTTGTCATGTTTTGAGTATGTTGCTAATTCTTCAGAGTATAAAGAATTTGGTGATTTACGACCTTCAACAATCGCATGACCTTTGAATAATTTCACGCGCACTGTCCCATTTACATACTTTTGCGTTTCTTTTAGGAAAGCTTCTATAGCAGTACGGATTGGGTTGAACCATAAACCATTGTAAATGATTTCAGATAATTTATGCTCGATCATCGGCTTGAAGTGTGCAAGCTCTTTAACTAATGTAATATCTTCTAATTCTTTATGTGCCGTTAATAACACTTGTGCACCTGGAATTTCGTAAACTTCACGCGATTTAATACCAACTAAACGGTTTTCTACGTGATCAATACGTCCAATACCGTGCGCACCAGCTACTTCATTTAATTTTTCAATTAAATCTGCTAGTTTCATCGCTTCACCATTTAATGAAACTGGTTTACCTGCTACAAATTCGATTTCTACGATTTCCGCTTGATCAGGTGTGTTTTCAAGTGCAACCGTTAAGCCATACGCTTCTTCTGGTGGTGCTACCCATGGATCTTCCATTACGCCCGCTTCATTCGCACGGCCCCATAAGTTTTGGTCAATAGAGAATGGTGAGTCAAGCGTTGCAGGAATCGGAACACCATGCTTTTGTGCATATTCGATTTCTTCATCACGGCTCCAGCCCCACTCACGTACAGGTGCTAAAACTTCTAAGTCTGGGTTTAATGCTTTAATTGACACTTCAAAACGAACTTGGTCATTCCCTTTACCCGTACAACCATGTGCGACTGCATCTGCATTTACTTCCGTCGCAATTTCAACTAATTTTTTTGAAATTAATGGACGAGATAAAGCCGATACTAATGGATATTTTTGCTCGTACCATGTGTGACCTTGTAAAGAAATTAATGCGTAATCTTCTGCAAATTCATCTTTTGCGTCTACCATATATGATTCAACAGCACCTACTTGAAGCGCTTTGTTTTTAATGAATTCTAGGTCTTTCCCTTCACCAACGTCTAGACATACCGCGATAACGTCCCAACCTTGTTCTGTTAACCACGGAATTGCTACTGATGTATCAAGACCACCTGAATATGCTAAAACTACTTTTTTATTTGCCATGTTA
This sequence comes from Solibacillus sp. FSL K6-1523, assembly GCF_038005225.1. NCBI lineage: Bacteria > Bacillati > Bacillota > Bacilli > Caryophanales > Caryophanaceae > Solibacillus > Solibacillus sp. FSL K6-1523. The sequence goes on along the minus strand of NZ_JBBOSU010000001.1, from coordinate 1,938,336 downwards.
ATTGCCTCCACCTTTATGTATGTTTATACATTCTATTAATTGTTTATACACGAATAATAACATGGAATAAAAATAAACGCAACTGTATTTATATAAATTTTTTAACTCTTTCGCTATATCTGAAAACAATCATTCTAAGCGGTTTTCAGAATACTCGTTAAATCCGTTTATTCATGCTAAATACGTTTTGTCACAGAGGATGAAGATATTTCACATTTTTTCGATAGCAATTCCTTTTCCCTGTAAATAGTCATAATAAAATGGGTCCTCTCCTATTATATAAACGCGGTCACAGTATGTCGTAATTTCTTCCATATCATGAGACGTGTAAAGAATCATTTTTTGCTGTTCTTTTGCTTGCTGCGTGAGGAAGCGAGCAATTTCTGTTTTTGATTTTAAATCAATGCCAACTGTCGGCTCATCTAATAATAGAAGCTGCGGATCATCAATAAGGCTTAATGCGATATTAAGCTTGCGTTTCATGCCGCCTGATAGCTTACTAACTTGCTTATCCCATTCATGTAATTGCATATTTACACAAATTGCGCGACATTGTTCTTCAGATAATTTCCTCCAACTTAACTTTGAAAAGAACAGCATATTTTCTCGAACGGTTAATTGATCCCACAATGCAACCTCTTGAGGAACATAGCCAATTTGGCGGCGTATCGCTTTTAAATTGCCATTATAAGAAAGGCCGTCTAGCAGCAAATCACCTGAATTGGCACTCATCGCCGTTGCAACAATTTGCAAAAAGGTCGATTTCCCTACGCCATTTTGTCCAACAAGCCCGACCACTTCACCACGGGTAATATTCATCGAAACATTTTGCAAAATTTCATGATTGCGGTATTTTTTTGATATGTTTTTCACTTCAAGCAAATCGGCTCGACTCCTTTCGATACACATACATGCATATTAATACGATAAAAACAGTCCAAACAAGAGATATATCCCATTGTAATAATGCATAAATGGGACTCAGTTCACTCATTAAAGGCCATTTCGCAAAAAGTCTTTCCATTGGGATAAATGAGCCTCCAATTAGTGCGAGCAATAATGAAAAGATTAGTGTAATAAAGTAATAGCTCGTCGTTATTTTCATATGAACAGCAACGAATAGAGCGAGTGCAGCACAACACAATCGAAAAACGCCAATAGCTAAAACTTGCGACCATAAAAATTGCGTTTCAATTATTCGATACGTCAAAAAATCAACAAGGAGCATAACGAATAAATAAATCCCTAATGTACTGAAAAAATAGGCGGTGTACGAAACTTTACATTGCAACCAGCGCACAACAACTGGGTGATTCGATTCTTTAATAACCCAATCGAATAAATAAAAGGTTGAAATGAGCGTAAAAAATGCCCAAATGCCCCACGAAGCCAGTAAATTGGTTTTTTCGGTAGGGGTAGAAGATTCATTTTCATTAAAATAGGAAAATTCCACTGTCAATAATTCATAGCGTTCCTCGCGTTTTTGTCCTTGTGCCACGATTTCATCGAATGACCAGTGAATAGCACTGTCATATTTTTTTAATAAGCTCTTCACTTCATGTGCCGCTTTTGCTTGTATCGCCTTGCGCTGTGCAAGAGAACTAATATTTTCTTTGACCGCAAAATAAAAATACGAACGATTCGTCGAATATGCCTCAATCAACTGATCTCGTTTATTATTGCGCAATTGTTTTTCAAAATTGCGCTTTATAATAAATACGCTATCTAGCTGATTTTTCTCTAATGCATAGAGCGCTTTTTGCTTGCTCATCAACTGAATTGTTAAAAGATCGATTTGCTGTAATTCCTGAATGAATGCTTGGGATAGCTCACTATTATCTTCATCCACAATAGCGATTGGTATTTGTGCATCCTGGGCAGCGGCATTCCCCCAGTGTACAATCACAACCGTTAAAATGAGTGGCATGAATAGCCATAGTAAAATAGAAAGCGAATGCCTTTTCAACAGGAGCATTCTTGTAAAAAGGAATGTTTTCAACGTGCCAACCTCCCTTTTATATAAATAATGCTACTATACAAAGCGAATGCTAACAGGAGCAGCAATCCACTTTTTGTATAAGATGCATAATTACGCTCTTCAAAAATAAGATCCGTCAACCATTTCCAAATATCAAATGGATAAAAATACGGGAACAGTTGCTGCATACTATAAGGGAAATAGATTGTCGGGAAAATTGCCCCACTGACAGCTATAAGAAACACGCATAAAAGTAACGAAATGAGTAGTTTTATTTTACCCGAATGGAAAATAACATCGAAAATGGCACATAAAACGATTGTTAGCAGGATAAGCAAGCTGACAAATAGGAAAATCCTCATATAATCTAGCGCAAAATAATGGGCCTCCAATTGCGCAAGTCCGATAACGAAAAAGACATTCGAAAGGAGAAACACAGTCATAAACGTCGTGAAAATCCGCGCAACATGCTCCTGCCAAAATGCAACACCGGCCAATTTTAAGCGTACTTGTAAGCTTTTCGATGTTTGCTTCGATAGAAATACAAACAGTAAAATCGACCAAATGATTGTTAAACAAAATAAAATAGCAAAAGAGAAGTAATGCATTGGATTTTCAAATGGCTGCAAAACCCATTCATATTCACGTAAAATCTTGCTTTTCCCCATTGTATAAAATGTAAAATCCATTAAGAGCTCAAGCTTCAAATTTTCTAGCTCTTCGGGTGAAATCGATGTATCTTTCGCATAATGATACACCGTCAAAATATTTGCCTGTGCAGATGCAATATAGCGAGCAATCGTTTCTACAAGTTCATTGACGACCATACTTTGCGTTTTTTCTTCGGGGTTGCCGAGCACGTAAAGTTTTACGGAAGTGCCTTCATATAAATCCGTAGCAAAATTACTTGGAAAAATAATCGCAGCCGTACTGTCATTTTGTTTTATCCGCATTTCGGCTTCTTCCATTGAGAGAAGCTCTGCCTGTACATATGTATTTTCTTTCAAAATTGTCACAATCAATTGTGTTAAAAGCTGACTTTCACTCGCAGAATCTTCATTGACAATGGCAATCGATATTTTCTGCTGTTCATTTTGCAATAAGAACGGTGTTATTGCTAGGATGGAAAGTGCAATTATCATCAATGGAAACACGAAAAGAAGAAGCAGTTTCCACCACTTCTTCTTCATTTGTTTCAAGTATTGATGTGTGAAAAATACAAAGTTTTTCATCTTCATCACCTGATTTCTTTAACTTAATTCAGCGGACGTCCACTACTTCAATAAGTGGAGGATGAATGCCGAATATGCAAATTTATTAAGTGGGGTACAACCCCAGCTGAATAAAGGAACTTAGGCTAAGAACGCCACATCGTGTGGCAACGCCTAAGTGACCAACATCGTGTTGGCCCAAGCCCCAGCGGATGTCACAGATTTTTTAAGAGAAGTTTTTCGAGCAAGCTCGAAAAAATCTGGACGCAATTACGCCGAGGCGTAATTGATTAGAACAGATTTTCAAATTCAAGGAACTTAATCGCCATCCAATTTTCTGCCTGTTCGTATAAAGTTTCATTAAAATACTTATCGAATGCTTCTTGGTCCATTTCACCAATGTTGATTACGTTTTCGCCCGCATCAAATTTCACTTCTTTAATGACTTTTGCCGTTTGGTTTACATTGAGATCAAGTAAATCGCTGTCATCCATTGCAATGACAAACTGATGATCCACCTTCATTTGATCCTTTTCATGCTTTGCTTCTCCTGACCAATCCATCGCGAAGTTTGAATAGTCATCATCAAATGTAATCGTTCTTGTAAAAGTACGCGTATCCCCTTTTAATGATTCATCCCCGTCGTATTGTAGGACTCCAGCTTCTCCGTCCACTTTCACAGTAACGGTATCTAATGCTTTTTGGTCTTTCCAAGTTAAATCACCTGTAACAGTCACTTTATCCGTTCCATCACCAAGTGCATATTCAAAAATTTGTTGTGCATCTTCTATTGACTGTTTGCCATCAATGACAACTTTATCTTCTCCAAATGACATTTCAAAATGACGTTGAACAATTAAATCTTTTTGATGCCATATTTCTGAAGTTAAACCATTTGGCATGCTTGCATCTTTAATTCCTTGAATCATATCTTCAAACATTGTATCCATCTCTTTTGAGAAATCGATATCAAGTGTCGATACAGCCATACCAGAACTTTGCTCATACATTGTTTTTATTAAATCATCTAACTTATCATCTTTTTTCGCTTTTTCTAACACTTTCACAAATAGATCTTTCACTTGTTGCTCTGTTAATTTCATTGTAACCTTTTCACCCGTTAGCTTTTTATCGCCAACTGTTACTTCTTCGTTACTCCCAATTGTGAAGGCATCTTCAGGAAGTTCATTATAGAAATACATCAAATATTCCTTTTTCAAATGCTCTGACACTTCGTCTGAATATACAGGGTTTTGCCCCACCATTTGATCCAGCCCTATTGTTTCTTGACCCTCATAGCTTGGATCGATCATACGCATTACATTTCCAAAATCTTTGTCATTCAATTGAATTGTATCTTTTAAAAATGGAACTGAAACGAGTAATTTTTCAGTAGTAAAATACATAATAAAATCGTTAAATTCAATATCCATCACATTCGCATCGAGCTTTGCCAGGATTTCACCTTTTTTCATATCCGATTGCGTCGTCATTTTTATTGAAGAGTTTTCAATAATATCAACCATTTGTGGATCTAAAATACCGAATATATCTTCACCTGGATTTGCCGATAATTCCATCACATATTCCGTCATATCATTTTTCGATTTATCATACCATGCAAATTCATTGGCATACTTCTGTTGGAAAAGCTCAATTGATTTTTCCATCGTTTTTGTTTCTGCAAGGAAATATTGCTGCTTTGCCGATTTGTTAAACATGAAAAAGGCTGTTGCCCCTCCACCAAGTGCAAGCACTGCCACAATAATTCCAATCATAACGCTTTTTTTCATTTCTTCATTTACCTTCTCTCATTCAATTTATACGTTCTATACGTTTTCCTTATTCCCTAAATTCCAACATTCGTAAACTTGTAATAGTTGATTACAAGGGTCGTTACAAATAACTGATTTACTGCATTATGTATACTATGCATCTTTTAATGATTTGATTTTAAAAATAATGTACTTGTTATTATTTTTTATTAAAAAAACCACTACCTAAAAACTCCACCACTTTTGGGGCTACTGCATACATTTTACTCGTGACTCCGAGGATGCGCGGTAAATTTACTTCTCGCGGCCTCGTTTCGATTGCTTTGACAACTTCATTTGCTACTTTACTTGGCTGGATCAAAAATTTACTAATAGCATCGCGATAAGCATTGGTCGCATCCGCTTTTTGTAAAAATGGGGTATCAATTGGTCCAGGGTAGATACCAGTAACTACAATCTTGTATTCAGCAAGCTCCAAGCGTAACCCATTGACGAACCCCGTAATTGCATGCTTACTCGCTGCATAAACACTCGCTTTTTTTGTTGCCACTTTTCCCGCCTGTGAACCGACGAAAATAAAATGACCACTTTTTCGCTCTATCATTCGAGGTGCTAAACGCTTCGCTAAATAAATCGGCGCCTTTACGTTGAGTTCCAGCATTTGATCAACTTCTTCATCTCGCAAATCAAAAGCGTTCGCAAAATAGCCTAAACCGGCATTTAAAATGGCCACGTCAATCGCAGGTAGTAAGTTAACGATACGGTCAATATCAACCGAATTGCGTAGGTCTGCCTGAATAGCGACCGCACCTAAATGCTCCAATGAGTTTAATGCACTCTGATTTCGACCTGTTGCATAAACCGTATGCCCTTGTGCAATCAATTGCTTTGTCATTTCTAACCCAATTCCACTCGTCGCCCCTGTAATAAAGATTGCTTTCTTCATGTTTTCACCACCTTTTTCCATTACTTCTATTTTATCGAACTTCACTTTATGTTAACAGAGTAAATTTCTATTTAAATATAGAAATCCTTCATTTTTTTAGCAAATAGTCATGATTTAACAATAACATTTCCAGTCGATGTACCTACACACTATTTTAATAAGAAGTATCTCATTTCTTTTTCAATAAAAAAACTAGTAAACTATTATTCGTTTACTAGTTTCTCGTTATGCCAAATAATTCGGCTAACGCATCTTTTGTTGTGATGACATCCGCAAGTGTGTAAGAATCTAACACCGCAATATAAGCCTGTAATGCTTTATATAAAGCACCTTTTAGCTGACATTCTGCAGAAATTTTACATAAGTTACTTTCTGGATTAAAACATTCCACGATATGGAAGTCTTCTTCTGTTTTCCTTACGACCCCGCCAATATTTATTTCTTCAGGAGCCATTGCTAATCGAATTCCGCCACCGCGACCGCGAATCGTTTCAATATAACCATGCTGCCCTAAATCATACGTAACTTTCATTAAATGATTTTTTGAAATTTGATAGGCGTCTGCAATTTCTTGTATTGTTGCTAAATGCTCTTGGCCTCGAACACCTAAATACATGAGCGTACGTAAAGAATAATCCGTGTATACTGTTAAACGCACGTCTACCACCATCTTTCTATTTATTAGTATAACATTTTCTTTAAAAAGTTCGACTACAAGGGCTCATTTTCAAAGAAGTATTTTAAATACATCTATGTGTCGATTTTGTTAAAGATGTATTTTATATACCGGTTTGTGTCAAATTTGTTAAAGATACATTTTATATATTGCTTTAAAGATTCATCCGTCGTATATTGGTTTCGAAGGGACGTGTTCAAACATGTTAACAAAACAAACAATTGAAACGATTAAAGCTACTGTACCGGTATTGGAAGTACATGGAGTAGCCATTACTAAAACTTTTTACTCGAACTTATTTAATGATAATCCTCAATTATTAAACATTTTTAATCACACGAACCAAAAGAAAGATCGTCAACAAACTGCATTAGCAAATACTGTTTATGCAGCAGCTGTACACATTGAAAACTTAGAAGCAATCGTACCTGCTGTTGTGCAAATCGCGCATAAGCATGTTAGTTTAGGTATTTTACCGGAGCATTATCCGATTGTTGGAAAATATTTATTAGAAGCAATTAAAGAAGTTTTAGGCGACGCTGCGACAGATGAAATTATTGATGCATGGGGTCAAGCTTACGGCGTGATTGCGGATGTATTCATTTCTGTCGAAGAAGATTTATACAAAGCAACTGAAAATGTAGGCGGCTGGCGTTTATTTAAAGGATTTACAATCGCTAAAAAAGAAGTAGAAAGCGATGCGGTTACATCATTCTATTTACAGCCTGCAGATGGTGAGAAACTTCCTGCGTTCACAGCTGGTCAATACATTAGTATTCGCGTACAAGTACCAGGCGAAGAATATTTAATGAATCGCCAATACACAATTACAGAAGGTACAGATGAATATTTCCGTATTTCTGTAAAACGTGAAGATGATAATGATCCAAACGGTGTTGTTTCAAACTTCTTGCATGCATCTGAAGTTGGTACAGCGCTTGAAGTAAGTGCTCCAGCTGGTGTATTCACATTAGTAGATAATGACAATCCTGTATTATTCATTAGTGGTGGTGTAGGTGTTACACCATTACAAAGTATGTTAAAAACAATGGAAGGTCGCAAAGCTTCGTTCATTCAATGTGCACGTAACGAAAAAGTAGCGGCATTTAAAGAAACAATCGAAGAAAAAATCACACAATTAGATGGTACGTATAAAGCGCTTTATAGCGATACAGAAGGCTTTGTTACAAAAGCAATGATTGAACCACTTCTGACAACAGATTCAGAAGTATATGTGTGTGGTCCTGCGCCATTCATGGAAGCTGTTATCGAGCAATTAGTAGAGCTGGGTGTTGCTTCTGAAAAAATCCATTACGAATTTTTCGGACCAGCAATGGCATTACAAATTCCGACAAAAGCTTAATTTAAAATCTTTAAATAAAAAACGTATTCGACAAATTGCGAATACGTTTTTTTCATTTTGCGTTTATATTACTTCATTATAATTGTTTTTGAGAATTTTTGAGAACATCGTGACATCATGCGCCTTATTATTTTGATACATATAGTTTTTCAGTTGGCCTTCTTTTTCAAACCCTTGTTTCAACAATAACTGATTGGAAGCTTCATTTTCTAGAAAAACAACCGCGCCTATACGTGTCAACTTCATTTCCTGAAAGCCGTATTCAACGATTTTCGTTAACGCTTCTGATGTATAGCCGAATCTCCAAAAATCAGGATGAACTTCATAACCAACTTCTGCCCTTCTATGCGCGGGTGACCATAAATTAAAGCCAATTGTTCCGATTAAACCTGCTTTTCCTTTTAGTTCAATCCCCCAGCGAATCCCCCTTTTTTCTTGAAAGCTTGTTGCAAACGCCTCAATTACCTTTTCAGCTTGCTCCAACTTATTAAATGTCTTCAAACCGTAGTATTTTGTCACTTCATCATTTGAAAAAACTTGATAAATCTGTGTTGCATCTTGAAGTTTGATTTCCCTTAAAACTAACCGTTCTGTTTGTAATTTAGGAAACATGATCTGACCTCCCCCTTTGATTATCCTTTTTACCATTTTACACCATTCAATCTCATTTAAGTAATTTGTGTTTTCTTATTGCGATACTTGCAGTGGGATGCGGCTCATTCTTCAATAGATTTTCCCATTTCCGTGTAGTAAATAGCTAATTTTTTCCATAAACTAGCCAATTTTGAAGTGCTACTCGCCAAAATACATCGAAAACTAGCCGTAATAGTGCCGTAACTAGCCAATTTCTTTGACCATAAAAAAGGCGAAAACCTTATCAATTACAGGTTCTCGCCTTTTCTTCTTTATTAAAAAGACCGTTAACACAATTGTAAATATTGCTGCTGCGAGTTCAATTAAGCCCAACTTTTTCTCATACTAATCACCATTACTACCATTATGTATAAATCTACTCAGTTGCATATTTTCATAAAAACGATTCATTTACAACCATTTCTCCGCCCAGTTCTCCACCGTTCGAAGGGATAGACCTAAATCATGCCCCTTTCTCGTTAAGGAATACTCTGTACGTATAGGCCGCTCTGTTATGACGTTTCGCAGAACAACGCCAAATTCCTCCAACTCTTTCATTCTCTCTGTTAGCATACGTTTACTTAATTCTGGAATAATGGCGTTAATTTCACTAAATCTTTTCGGTTCTTCCATTAGTGAATGGATGATCAAACACATCCACTTCTTACCAATTAATTGATAGGCTGTTTCCACTTTGTCACAAACTTTAGATTCATTATATTGAGTAATCAATACTAACCTCTCCTTTTTAAGTACACTTATAGTAACCTAGGATTTATTTATCTCCCTATATATTATCATAAAATTCTTTAAATACGAATCTGCAATTAATTGATTAATCAATTAAAATACATATTATTGACACATTTAATTATTCGGGCTATTATAGTTACATAAAGTAACTCAAACTTTTATAGTTTAACGTTAAACAATTTAACAGGCTACAATATCTCGTATAGTAGTATTGCACTTCATTAACTTATAGCGTGATAGATGACAAAATTATAAAATGCATTGAGTTTACAAGAAATAACTCTAAAATTTATAACAATTTTAGATGTCAATATTTATATGCATACTAAGGAGGAATATAGGAATCATAACAACAAATAAGTGGTATTGATTAATAACTTAAATACCATTTAGCACTAACAAACGGAATTATATATTAATTAGGGAAAAGAGGATTTTATTATGAGTAAACAAAATAAAAAATTCCATTACGCTTGGTTACTATTAATCGCAGTATCGATTATTGTTGCAGTCGGTAAAAATGGTATTTCAACTGCAGGTGGACAATACTTAGCTCCTGTTACTCAAGACTTAGGTATTGGTATGGGTAGCTTAACACTTTACTTTAGTATCGCTTCAATCGTTACAATGATTTTCTTACCGATTGCAGGTAAATTAATGGCGAAATATGATATTCGATTAATTTTAATCGTTTCTGTTGCTTTAATGGCAGGTTCATTCGCAATGTTCGGATTCATGAACTCTGTATGGGGCTGGTACTTATTCAGTATTCCAATGGCAGTTGGTTCAATTTTCATTACACAAATGGCTGGTCCTGTTTTAATTAACAACTGGTTCAAAAAACATAATGGTTTAGCAATCGGTCTTATGGTTGCAATCGGTGGTGTATTTGGTGCAATTATTCAACCAGTCGTTGGTACTTTAATTGCCGATCAAGGATGGAGATTCTCTTATATCGTTTCAGGTATTGCCGTAGCAGCGATTATTATTCCACTGACACTATTATTTATTCGTATGTCACCAAAACAAAAAGGTTTACAACCACTTGGTATGGATGAAGTAGCAACAACGGATAAAACTGCTGCTCCTGAAGATGTAGCAAAAGGTGTAACAGCTGCAGTAGCTAAAAAATCAAGCGCATTCTTTGCTTTATTCGGATTCTTCTTCTTCATTACGTCGATTGCAAGTTTCAGTCAGCATTTAGCGCCATTCGCAATTGGTGCTGGTTACGATATTAAATTTGCTGGTACTGCTCTTGGTGTAATGCAAATCGGTATTTTAGTTGGTGCTTTATCATTTGGTGTATTAAGTGATAAAATTGGTGCAAAAAACACAGCAGTTTTCGCGATGTTAATCGGTTTAATTCCAGTAGGTATTTTCCTAACTGTTCCTGATAACAAAACACTATTTATGGTAGCGATCGTTATTTTTGGTTTCATCATTTCTTCACTAGGAACAATGGGACCTCTATTAACAACAGCGTTATTCGGAAACAAAGAATATAGTCAAATTTATTCTACAGCTGCAATCGGTTTAGCAGTTGCAGGTATCGTAGCATTACCAGGATACGGTTATGTTTTCGAATTCACTGGTAGCTATACATTTGTACTGTACGCAATTGGCTTTATGTTAATTTTAAATGCACTATTAGTATTTGTTGCATTCAATGGTAAAAAGAAATTAGAAAAAGCTGGTTTATGGAAATAATCCACTTCCTATAGTAGTACGCATATAAATGACAAAAATGTCCGCCTCTCCATTCATTGTGAGGGCGGGCATTTTTTTGCGTTGTGATTTATCAATTACGCCTTGGCGTAATTGCGTCCAGATTTTTTCGAGCTTGCTCGAAAAACTTCCTTTAAAAATCTGTGACATCCGCCAGGGCTTGGGCCAACACGATGTTGGTCACTCAGGCGTTGCCACACGATGTGGCGTTCTTAGCCTGGGTTCATCTCCTTCAGCCAGGGTTTGAATCCCACTGAATAAAATTGCATTTTTTGGCATTCATCCCTCACCTATAGAAGTGGAGGAATACGGCTGAATCAAGATGAATAAATATCTCGATCCCAAAAACGTTGCACCGCAATCGCATCAACAAATTGTTCGCCAAAATTAGCATTACCAGTAGCTACTACAATGCCTGGTCCAACTTTGGCATTCGATGCTTGTAAAAATGGTATTCCTGTTTGCGCAACGCCAATTGGTTTATAATGGCGAAATGCTTGGTTAATATTAATTAATAAATCTTGATTAAATTTCGCTTGATTGTCTGCCCTTACACCGACAATATATAAAGCATCAAACAAAACAGAGTCCGTTGTTAAATAAGTTTCAGTTGCCGTTAATTGGACGCCTTGGCTACTTTCAACTGCCCCTATCCGTTCCGCAATAATACTATATCTTACCCCATATTTTGTGAGCGTTTTTAACGTATTATGCACTTCTGCCGCATCGAACCCATTGCCAATAAGCACACCGACTTTAAGTGTTTGTGGTAGTTTTATCGTATTCGCTTGACTGAGTGCAGGCGAAGATGCTGTCACTTTTGATTGTTCACCAGTTGGTTTGTTCACGCCTACATTTTTCGCAAGTATCGTCGCCATTTCTTTATCTACATGGACAAACATATCCACGACTTGTTGCCGAACAGATTTACTAGCCACCTTCCCTACTTCGAAACTAAAGGCATTAATAATATGTTGCTTTTCAGGTGGGGACATACTATTCCAAAATAGCCTTGCTTGTGAGAAATGATCATCAAAGGATTTACTTCGTGCCCGTGTAATACGCCCTTCCACTTTTTCCTCATAATGCACAAACCCACCATCAGCTGCAGTTGATGTCGAAGGAGTATTATCCGCAAGTGAATTTTTATGATAACTTACGCGCCCTTTATTAATCGTTTGGCGACTAAAGCCATTGCGCTGATTATTGTGAATCGGACAAACAGGTCGGTTAATCGGAATTTCAGCAAAATTGGGACCACCTAAACGAATAAGCTGTGTATCGATATAAGAAAATAGACGGCCTTGTAATAGCGGATCATTCGTAAAGTCAATGCCTGGTACAACATTACCTGGATGGAAGGCCACTTGTTCAGTTTCCGCAAAAACATTGTCCACATTCCGATTCAATGTCATTTTTCCAATAATTTTTATTGGTACGATTTCCTCAGGCCAAAGTTTTGTAGGATCTAAAACATCAAAATCAAATTTAAATTCTTCTTCCTGGTCAATCATTTGTACACCAAACTCGTACTCTGGGAAATAACCGTTTTCAATCGATTCCCATAAATCGCGACGTTGAAAATCGATATCTTTTCCGCCAATAATTTGCGCTTCATCCCACACGAGTGAATGCACACCTAGTACTGGTTTCCAATGGAACTTTACAAATCTGGACTTCCCTTTATCATTGATAAAACGGAAAGTATGGACACCAAAACCTTCCATCATTCGATAATTTTTAGGAATCGCTCGATCCGACATTAACCACATAACCATTGCAGCACTTTCCTGATTGTTCGCAACAAAATCCCAAAAAGTATCATGTGCAGTAGCTGCTTGTGGCATTTCATTATTCGGCTCTGGCTTCGCGGCATGTATTAAATCTGGAAACTTCATCGCATCTTGTATAAAGAATATCGGGATATTGTTGCCAACTAAATCATAATTGCCCTCTTCTGTATAAAACTTGACAGCAAAACCACGGACATCTCGTGCAGTATCCATCGAACCAGAACTCCCAACAACATTTGAAAATCGTAAAAAGACAGGCGTTTTCGATCCTTTTTTTTGCAAAAAACCAGCTCTGGTATATTCTTTCATCGACTCATACAATTCAAATACCCCGTGTGCTGCGTAACCTCTTGCATGAACGACACGCTCTGGAATTCGCTCATGGTCAAAATGTGTCATCTTCTCCCGGAAATGAAAATCCTCCATTAATGTTGGACCCCGAACTCCTGCTTTTAACGAATCCTCATCATTTGAAACTTTTACACCTTGATTGGTCGTCATCTTTTTCCCGTCATTATTTACGATAAACTGTTCGAGCTGTTGTTCCTTCGCATCCTCATCTTTTCCCTTATTAAGCCAAGATTTGTCCACTAAATCCCCTTTCCTTACATAACGATTTTTACATCACATATGTTCCATATACACTATATGTTTTGCGGATGGAAACATACTTAGGAAATTTATCGGGGTCTTGTAAAATGGTGTGCGTATTCTAATAAAGTGTTAGCTAGTTTAGACTGGCTAAGCACATGAGGCGCACAGCTTTGTTCCACAAATCTGTACGACTCATCTTTGTGCTTTGTGCAAGGCCAGCCTATATAAAATCTTTGCCTTCTAAAAATTTCTGCATTTATTGCGCCGCTTGCCGTGGGAGGCGGCGTCATTCTTAATATGTTTTGTCCCATTGGGTAAGGACTATTAATGATCGACTCTTTAATTAATTGTATATAGTTACTGAAGCCCTTTGCAAAATTTTCCCCACCAAACCTTTCCTCGCTTCTAAATACACTTTATGATCTCAATCGTCACAAGCAAACTTTCCATTCCTGTTCTTTATCAATTACGCCTCGGTGTAATTGTGTCCAGATTTTTTTTCGAGCTCGCTCGAAAAACACCCCTTAAAAATCTGTGACATCCGCCAGGGCTATAACTTGATATTTTTGACTGCCTTCCTCGACAAAGAATGGACTTTTACAGCAAAAACATATGATTTCATACGTAATCATACAATATCCTCCTTCTGTATTTGTTCCATATTACGAATGACATGTTGATATAAATAAAGCGCCAATAGTAGTGCTACAAGCGCAAAGCCAACCGTCACAATTTGCAAAGAATACCACTCTGCAAACATGCCTAATAACAATGTGAAAAGTATTTGTGCAACACTTTGCAGTAAATTTAACGAACTACCAAAGCGTCCCATTAATGTTGGTGGAATTGTTTTTTGATAAATGGTCGCATAGCCTGAGTTGCTAAATGCCATGAAAAAGCCAAGCGCAATAAAGCTAATTATTGCGAAAGTCAATGTAAGTGAAGCATAGAAGAGCGCATAACTTAAAATTGTTAATAGAAAACCTAAACCGGTATATGCTTTAAGAGATAACTTATTTACGAGCATCGTTGCAGCGATCCCTCCTACTATGGCTCCCACACCCGCAACACTTACAACAATGCCGTACATTGTATCAGATGTGGCTAGTACATCTTTTAAAAAGGTCATTTCCTGTGAATCGAGCGCAAAGGCAATCATCAATGCGATTGTGTAGACAGCTATAAATTTAAATAGTGCCGGTCGCTTTTGAATAAATACCCAAACTTGTTGGAAATCGGCGCGTATCATCTGCAATGTAATCATTTGCCGCATCATTGCATCATCTTCCGCAATTGTAGGCAGAAAAGAAATAGCCCATGCACATGCGAAAAATGTAAAGCCGTTCACCCACATCGCAACGTTCGTATTACTTACCGCAATAATCGCCCCGGCAAGTGCAGGACCAATCATAAACGAGCCAGAACTAAGCGTACTATTTAGCGCATTAAATCGTTGCTTATCGTCATCTTTCACAAGCTTTGTAATGACATACGTACTACTTGGTCCAAAAAAGCTACCTGCGATATTCGCTAGAAATATGAGGACATATATAAGCCAAATGGATGTCATAAATGGCATCATACAAACGATGAGCCCTCGCACAATATCACTTATAATCATCAAGTTCTTTTTATTTTGCCGATCAATAATAGAACCTGCAAAAAAACTGCTTATAATGCGGGCAACAGGACCAACGATATAAATGCCCGCAACTGCTGCTGGAGAATGTGTTAAATGCCATACGGATAAATTTAACGCGATTAAGTAAATCCAATTTCCTAAAGTAGAAAATCCAAGTGCCCCTAGCAACACACCGTATTTTTTGAAAAAAGCCATACGTCCCCTCCTTAACATTTGCTACGATAATTCTTTCTTTATTTTACCAAAATGCAAAGGGTAGATATTGTGTATTTTTTTCTGAAAACTATAATGTTACTTCATTTATTCGCATGAAAAATACTAATCACTAGGGTGAACTTGATTTGAAGTGCAAAAAATAGAACTTCCATAAAAGCGAAAGTTCTATTTTTTATTATTTGCTAATCAAAATCTACGTTAATATCCGAACTAAAGATCTCCTCGCAGATTTATTTGTACTATCATTTCAATAATTGGTGGTGTAAAAGTTTTGGGAATCATTGGTGAGGGGAGTTCCCCTGTTCGATTTGCTAAACCAAAGGATGCTCCGTCAACTTTAATCCAGTCTAATTCATCTACATCCTGAATTTCTCCAATGAAATGATAATCTGCTACATAATAATACGTTCCATCGCCATTTTCACAAGCTTGCCAAACTTCTGCTTCTTTCCTTGGATCGATGCCAAACTTTTGGAAAAACTGCTGAATTTCAGGAGATGTGTGAGTGATTGCTTTTGTATAATAAACACATTCCGGACACCCACAATGTCCCTTATCAGAGATTAGTGGGAGTTCCTTATACAAGGCTTCTGTTTTCTGAACATCTACATTAATAATTTGTCCACTTATAATGAATTGTTCCATCTTACTTCTCATTTTCCTGCATTCTCAATAGTTCTTCATCAATTCGCTTCACATCAATGCGCTCATAAAGTGGCTGAATGTTGCTGATTGCTTGTGGTAATGTCGTTTTTATAGACCATGAATTCAGTGAAATACCCAACATCTTTTGAATTTCCTCGCAGGCAAATGGTAAAAATGGTTGCAATAATTGTGCTAAATTTTGAATGACAAAAACACATGTTGCAAGCGTTTCTGCACATTGAACAGGCTTTTCATTGACTGTTAGCCATGGCTTTTCCTCATCAAAATAACGATTAGAAGCGCGGATCAATTCAAAAATCGATTCTAACGCTGGCTTACTATTCCCTTGTTCAATGTATTCACCTACAAGCTCATATTGTTGCCTGACAAGCTTTTCCATTGTGGCATTTATCGTAACTTGAGGAACTTGACTTGCAAATGATTTTTCAATAAATTTCAAATTACGATTCACAAAATTCGCAAATGCCCCTAAAAGTTCGCCATTATGACTATAAATAAATTCTCTCCATGAAAAATCGGCATCTCGACTTTCTGGCGCATTTACTGTTAAAAAGTAGCGCAATGAATCCGGATGGTAATTTTCTAACATATACGGTGCCCAAACTGCCCAATTTAAACTAGTTGAAATTTTTCGCTTCTCAAGCGTTAAATATTCATTCGATACAATATTTGTCGGCAAGCCTTTGCTTTCGATGCCCATTAAAATAGCTGGCCAAATAACACTATGGAACGGGATATTATCTTTGCCATGTACATAATAGGCCTTCGTTTGCTCGTTCCACCATTTCGTAATGTCTTGTTGATGCAGCTTCCCCCACTCGATGCTCGCCGTATAATACCCAGCAACCGCTTCAATCCACACATAAATCTTCTTCCCTTCAAATCCAGGAACGGGTACATCAATGCCATTCGGTAAATCTCTCGTAACAGCGCGGTCAGGCAACCCTTCTTGTAAATAGCGTTGCGTTAAATGAATTGCATTTTCACGCCATCTTTTTCCTTGCACCGCTTGCTCAACGTATACTTCTAATTGTTTTTGAAATTGACTAAATGCAAAATAAAAATGTTCTGTTTCTTTTATTTCTGGTTCATTTCCACATATTTTGCAACGTTTATCTAGCAAGTCTAATGGATCTAAAATTTTCGAACATTGATCACATTGATCCCCGCGCGCTTTTGCCCCACAATTTGGACAAATTCCTTCAACAAAACGATCCGGTAAAAACTGCTGATCAATCGCACAATATGCTTGTTCGAGTTTCTTTTTATATAAGTGCCCGTTGTTTAATAGTTGTAGGAAAATACTTTTTACGGATCTATGGTGATGTTCTTCATCTGTCCGCGTATAAAAATCATATGTAAAACCAAGTCGGTGGAATGTTTCAACAAACTCTTTGTGGTAACGATTAGCAATCGCTGTTACCGTTGTATTTTCTTGATTTGCTCGAATGGAAATCGGCGTTCCATTACAATCACTACCGGAAACATATAACACCTCTTCCCCTTTCAAACGATAATATCTTGCTAAAATATCCCCTGGTAATAACGATGAAATATGCCCTAAATGTAACGAGCCATTTGCGTAAGGCCACGCGCCTCCGATTAATACTGCCATGATGCAATTCCTCCTGTGCGACTTGAACGTATCCATCCAATGTCGATTCATTTCTCTGTTTTTTTCCACAAAAAAAGCCCTAATCGCATTAATACGATTAGGACGAATTTACTCGTGGTACCACCTAAGTTTTTGCCAATAGTTCACACTATTAGCCTCCATCAGTACGTGTTCATACTGCTGCTGTTGTAACGAGTGCCATTCTCGTCGTAGCCTACATCAAATATACACCTCGGCGTAATTGCGATTTCGGTACGAAGCTCAAAGGTCATATTCTGTAAGTTTTGTTTGCTTCATTTCCACCATCAGAAGCTCTCTACATAACGCGGCTTACATACTCTTCCTTCTCAACGCTAACTATTTTCTTACTGCCCACAAACGCAGGTTAAAATACATTTTACCATTATTTATTAATTTTTCAATACTTCATTAAAGTAATTTTTTTATTCTAGTAACCGTTGGATGTTTCTTTTAAATTTCGTGTAATGACACAAAAATAAAAAAGTTTATCGGTGGATAATACAATATGCGCCAGATTATAACCATTCCCCCGAATAATTCCGACTTTTCACCTTAGTTTTTAATTGCACCTTCTACATAGGTTAAATAACTATTATAGTTAGATTTTCCATTAAAATATTGTTTAACTTCATAGATTGGGCAGATCACTTTGTCTAATTTTCGTGAGTAAAGAACAGCCTCGTCTTCTACACTCATTATGTAGTCATTTAAATGAACCGTATTTACTTTGATAGATGTAAAATCAAACCAACGATATTGTCCCGATGCATGATTTTTTATCACTTCTCCTAAATAGGCTCCGATCCGCATAGTAAAATTATCGGGATGTTCCTTTAAAAGTTGCTGGCCTAAGTCAGTCTTCATTAACCGATCAGCATATTCATTCACTAAACGGACACTATCAATTGAAAAATCTAAATGCTCTTTCGTCAAATTATCTTGATCCCATTTTTCGGGTGATACATCTTTAAACAACAATTTTGCACTAAACTTTTTATCATTTTTGATTAATTTACATCTTCTAAAAAACATTTGTTCACCTCCCTACTATTATTACAGAAATAATTACAATTCCCCTTAAAAACTTCAAAAATAATCCATTTTTCTAATAGGCACCGACTTTAATTGGGTTATTATGGAAGGAGGTGTTCTTTAACAATAAATTCATTGTGTCAATTTTTCACTTGAAATATGCTCTATAAGCTGTAATAAAAGCTTTTGGTGAAGATTGCACGATATACGGATATACACCTTGTAGCGTATGTAAATAGAGTATACCACCTTGATTTGCAATTTCTCGATAAGAAAAATCCATCACAATCTTAATCGGAAACTCTCTATACTGTGTAACGACCTTATTATTGTATAAGTAAATAATTCGGTCATGCTTAATTTCAAACTGTTCTAAACCTGTCACTATTCTTTCTATTTTTATATAAGGATGTTGCGCGATCAAGCTCATATAATCCTCCTAAAACAAAGACTTTTTATTATATTATCACAAACAGATTATATATTTGCCGAATCTCCGTTCATTAAGTGGATCTACTTCTTTTAATGAAAAATAATTATATTTTCACAGTACATATTTTATAGATAATAGTACCATTTACTTCAGTTGTTCCTTTACAGACACCCATTTGAAAATTGTAATAATTCATCCAACGAGGTAAACTTTCTTTCTTTCTTTCTTTCTTTCTTTCTTTCTTTCTTTCTTTCTTTCTTTCTTTCTTTCATTTATTTTGCCTCAAAGTTCTAGGAGCTTATTCACCTACCAAACCGTCGTTATCACGATCATCCATGAATTTATACAACCAGTGCTCACGCGTTATTGGCATGCTATAACCTGCTGCTTTTGCTTCTGCGATCGTCACTTGCCCATTTCCGTTTGTATCAACACTAGCAAGGTCACCTTCATTTGATGAAATAATTGTTGATTTGGACTCAGACTTATTATTTCCAGTTAGTCCAAGAGATTTGTTTACTTCATCAGGGTTCACATTTTCAAATGAATCCGTAATGACATTTCCTTTTATTGTATAGGTATACTGATAACTTGAAGGAATCTGGGTTTCCGTATTCGGATATTTGATAATTGCTTCAAAATTAGTAGCTCCACGTGCTTTACGGATCGCGTCTTCCATGTAGGCTTGATCACCATGTCGGTTAAGCCTACTATTTTGCGGGGTAATATTATAAGCATTCGATACCCCTCCAGTATAGGATATTCTTTTCAGGGATAAAACCATTTAGCTGTTGATACATCTCCATTTGAGCAATGAACAAAACTTAAAATTCCTACACTTTTATCGGAGGGTTAGTGTAAGAAAGATGCGTATTTACAACCTTAAAGAATATGCACGAATTTATGCAACGACATCAACGTTGGATTATCACTAGAAAACGCTCAAACGATTGCTGTAATTGGCTTTGTAGAGAAATGCATAAAATACCTTATAAATAATGTTCATATAAAAATCCTAGAAATACTATTAAATCAGGATTTCTAGGATTTTCGTTTGCGCCAAAAATTTAATTTTGGAACGTTATTTAGGTTTATTTTGTATACTTTATAAATTTTTACTCTTCAGCAATCGCGCCTGATTGTTGAAGATCGTTATTAACTAAAGACATTCCCAAATAAAAGTTTAGGGAGACACAAATTTTGCATTCATTACTGCTAGACTGTTTACAAAATAACGTAATGCAACAGATGGATTATCTTTTCTATAAATAAACTCTGTAGGAACTTTTTTATAATGTTCGGCAGTTTCTTTCAAGTCTAAATCAAAATAGCGTGAATATCGTTCAAAGACTGATTTTGGTAATAACGTTACCCCTAGCCCTGCTTGTACACAGCCTAGAATGGCTTCAAGCGATCCCATTTCCATCACTTGATACGTTTTAATATGGTGTTCACGGAAGTATTTCTCCATTTGAAATCGGTATGTACATCCAGAACGAAAAACTAAAATGGTTGTATTCTCTAACACAGGATCTTTCCCCCGTGCAAAAATGAAAACAAGTTCCTCATTCACAACCAATTGCTTACCAAGTAAACTATGCTCTAATGGTCCAGAAATAAAAGCTCCATCTAGTTGATACTGTAGCACTTGCTCTATTAACATAGCTGTTGGTTGTGTCCGTACATTTAATAACACGTTTGGATAATTATCATGATAATCCATTAAGACTTTAGGTAAATAGATCGCAGCTGTAGTTTCAATCGAACCGATTTGTAAGGTACCTTTTGGCGACTGATCGTCTTGCATTGCATTTTCTGCTTTTTCCATCATTATAAAGATTTGGAGTGCATGCTCGTATAAATCTTTTCCTTTTGCTGTTACTTCACAACCTCTATTATGACGATGTAATAATTTCGTCTGAAGCTGATCTTCGAGTTTTGCTAGTTTCGTTGTCACGTTTGATTGGGAATAATTTAGTTTCTCTGCTGCTTGTGAAATAGTCCCGAGTTCTACGATATAGCGGAATGCTTTTAATGCCTCAATATCCATTATGCCCTCCTTGGTATTGATTTTATTAATACCTATTATATATTATTTGAATTTTTATTTATAGCTAGATGTTGGTACGATAGTTTAAGGGGGGATTTACATGAAGGTTATTTTGGGAGGCGTACTTTTATTAGCGGTAGCAATGGGGATTGGGAGGTTTTCGTATACACCTCTCTTACCATTTATGCAAGCTGAATTACATTTATCGAATAGTACAGCAGGTTTTATAGCGTTAAGTAATTACTTAGGTTATTTTGTTGGCTCTCTACTTTGTACATTTGTTGTATTTAAAAATAAGCGATTCGCATTAATAGCGATGATTTTGATTAGTATGCTTTCACTATTAGTTTTAGGAATGATGGAAAATATATGGTTGATTTTTATAGCACGATTTGTATCTGGTATAACAAGTGCCGTTATCTTTATTTTCACAACACAAATGATATTAACTTACATACAAACGATTCAAAAAAATCATTTTACTGGTTATTTATATAGTGGGGTCGGTGTTGGTATTGTCGGGTCAAGTATATTAATCCTGTTATTTTCGTCACATTTACATACGGGAGGACTATGGGTCTTGCTTGCGGTTATGAGTTTCGTTATAGGGATCATTGGACTTTACCTGATTCGAGCCATTCCGATTATGCCAGTACAGCCAAGAACTAAAGGTAAAAATACAGTCATTCTGTATTGGCTCTATTTTGCTTATTTCCTAGAGGGGCTAGGCTATATTATTACAGGTACTTTTATTGTGAATGTTGCTAATAGTACACCAACTATACAATTCGATAGTTCGCTTATTTGGCTCATTGTAGGGGTTGCAGCCATTCCGTCCTGTATGCTATTCATTCAATTAGCTGAAAATTTTGGTTATGCAAGTATGTTAACTTTAGCCCTTGTATTACAAGCAATTGGAATTGCCTTGCCTGCCCTTAGTATAACGAATTGGAGTTTCTTTTTAAGCGCTTTTTTATTTGGCTTTACATTTATGGGTATTACGGCTTTGACCAATGCCATTGTCAAACAAATAAATGTATCCGCAATTGGCATATTAACTGCATTATATGCATTAGGACAAATTATAGGACCTGCGATTGCAGGCTTTCTATTAGATAGATTACATTTTAGTGCCGCTTTTATATTTGCGAGTGTTGCAGTGCTAATAGCGAGTCTATTGGTTGTTATCTATTCAATCTTTGAAAGGAAGTGGATTTTACATGCTTAACGAATTAAAATATCCGATCATTCAAGCGCCGATGGCAGGGGGAGTATCTACTGTTAAGTTAGCACTTGCAGTATCACATAATGGCGGACTAGGTTTTTTGGCAGCCGGCTATAAAACCCCAGAAGTAATCGAGCAAGAGATTTTAGAATGTGATGCAGCGGCTTTACCATTTGGTGTTAACTTGTTTGTACCGCAAAACGATACCATGAATGAGGCTTTATATTTATATCAACATCGCCTTGAAGAAGACTTTCAAAAAAAATTGACGATTCAAGAACCGCATGATGATTTTTGGGCGGAAAAGCTTGAGTTAGTAATGAAATATAAAGTACCTTATGTTTCTTTTACATTCGGTTGTCCATCGAAAGAAATAATTGAGCGATTAAAGAGGATTGGTAGTCACGTCATTGTTACAGTGACGAATTTGTCAGAGGCTAAAATTGCAGTAAATAATGGGGCCGATGCGATTTGTTTACAGGGTATGGAAGCTGGTGGACATCGTGCAACATTTCAAAATGCGGATGAAGCTTCTTATGTATCATTGCTTAATTTAATCTATACCATTCGTAAGGAAATCCGAATTCCTACTATAGCTGCTGGTGGAATGATGAATGGAAAGGATATTCATCTCGCGTTATGTGCGGGAGCTGACGCTGTACAACTTGGGACAGCTTTTCTCTGTACGGATGAAAGTGGAGCTAACCCAATCTATAAACAAGCCCTTCAATCGGATCAATTTTCCGAAACAGCCCTTACACGAGCATTTACAGGTCGACTTGCGCGTGGATTAAAAAATGATTTTATGTCTACGTATGAAAGTTCTGCACCAGCAATTTATCCTGCTGTCCATACATTAACGCAGCCCATTCGTGCAAAAGCATTAAAAGATCAAAATCCTCATGCCATGTCACTTTGGGCAAGTACACGCTTTAAAGAGATTAAACAAGGGACAGTAAAGGACGTATTCGAACAACTAACAAAGGAATTAATTTTATGTCAATCTTAATAGGATTTCTATAAAAGCATTTAGCTTTCTAGCTATAGAGGTACGTTGCTGTGCTATAAGAGTTAGTTGCATAAATAGAAATTAAAGTAACAACGTATAAAGCATTTATTAAATAACTTAGTTTCGTTATTTTTAGTGTAGTAACTATAAATTCAAATACAATACATTATCAATATTTGTTTACATTATTCCACAATCTGTCTCGATTGCGGAATAATGTAAATGCACCCAAAGCGTTTGGGAAAATTGTTAGGTTACTTGCACTAAAGCACCCTTTAGTTGAATAAGAT
Source organism: Solibacillus sp. FSL K6-1523 (assembly GCF_038005225.1). NCBI lineage: Bacteria > Bacillati > Bacillota > Bacilli > Caryophanales > Caryophanaceae > Solibacillus > Solibacillus sp. FSL K6-1523. The sequence continues at coordinate 1,914,690 of NZ_JBBOSU010000001.1, read as the reverse complement.
CAGTAACCATAATTAGCAACCTTTTTAGTTTCCCCCTGCTGAAACTGTGCATTAATATTCTGAACTGTTTAGGTTATTTCCACAATTGTTGCATTATATTGATACAAAGATTTCGTCAGCATTTAAAATGCTTTAGTCATTAAAAACTTCTATATTCCCAGATTTTCCAGAAAAATTATATTCTAATTCTCTAATACAGCCGCATTTTAAACATTTAATGCTAAACATAGGATCATCCTTCTTTGCGTCTAAAAGCTCTATTGCAATTGTCTTTATAATTGGTATAACAAACTGCTTCAGCTCTTCACCCCTACGTCGCTTTTTTGATTCTACTATGTAATAAGAAAGTTACCAAAGCATTGTTTGGCAACTTGTTTTGCTAAACGGGGCTTATTCACCTACCATACCGTCGTTATCGCGATCATCCATGAATTTATACAACCAGTGTTCGCGCGTTATTGGCATGCTATAACCAGCTGCTTTTGCTTCTGCGATTGTCACTTGTCCATTTCCATTTGTATCAACACTAGAAAGGTCACCTTCATTTGTTGAAGAACTTGTTAATTTGGACTCAGACTTATTATTTCCAGTTAGTCCAAGAGATTTGTTTACTTCATCAGGGTTCACATTGTCAAATGAATCCGTAACGACTTTTCCCTTTATTGTATAAGTATACTGATAACTTGAAGGAATCTGGGTTTCCGTATTCGGATATTTGATAATTGCTTCAAAATTAGTAGCTCCACCTGCTTTACGGATCGCGTCTTCCATGTAGGCTTGATCACCATGTCGGTTAAGCGTACTATTTTGTGGGGTAATATTATAAGCATTCGATACCCCTCCAAGAGAATCAGCAATTACATGTCCTTCATCTAAAAATTCACTTTCGACGCCAGGTATCTTTGCCTCATCAGAATAGTATCTGCCAGTCGATAATACAGGTTCGTTACGGTCATCTTGTAGAATAATTTCGTCAGCAATGACACGTACTAGTTGCCCGTATTCATTCGTAAATGCCCAATATTCACGGTCTCCGTAACCAATGTCAACGACGACGTTAGATTCACGATATCCAGACAAATTACCACCATCAACTTCAATTATTTTGTATCCTGAGAACTTGTCATTTTTTGATTGGGTTGGTGTTTTCTCTACTACTGGCTCATCAACAACCGTAGCGATCGTTTCTACTTTTTGTGAATCTGTTTCTTTATCTGTAACGGTTGCATCTTCTACGTTAGTACAACCAACAATAAAGATTGTTGTTAATAGGAAGATTAAATAGTTTATTTTCTTTTTCATTTTAGGACTCCTCATAGCATTTTTTTACTGAACATTCTAGAGATCTTTGAAAAAAACATAAATTAACTTTGTTAACTTATTTATAATAGTATATTACAATATTAATATTATTAATGTAGATACTTAGTTCGAAATTTATATCTATGTATTAAGTTGGAAATTTATCTGTTCATGGTTCGCAAATAAATGTAATTAAACCAATAATAGAAAACACCTTTTTCTTCGTGGTTTTTGTGTAGCTGTGCTATATTCAAAATGTCAGGAGTGAGTTGATGAAAAAGTTTTTAACTATTACCACAATAATTCTTGTTTTACTCGGAGCGGCTGGCTATGCTGTGTGGCATTTCGGGACTAATATCGCTTCCGAAAAAATAATAGCAAAAGTGGAAGCTACTTTAGATGACAAAAATCTAGAAGAAGTAAAATCCTATATCGAGAACGATTCGAAGGTTCAAGAATTTATTAACGAGGCGGCAAATAAAAATCCGGAAACTCTCCCCTTCCAAACTAAGGAAGAAGCGACACGTGTATTAATAAAAAAAGTGGGCGTTAATCGTTTACTTGATATTCAGGAACAAGCACAAAACGGTTCAATTAATAAGGATGAAGTATTATTCGAAATTGAAGGTAAACTATCTGAAGATGAATTTTCTGCTATAAAATATGTTTTATATAAGGAATTGAATAAATAAAACAACTACTCAACAACCTCACAATGTGTCGAGTGTGTGTGGCAACACATCGGTGCAAGTGCGATAAATTATAAAGGCTCGATTCCACTAAATAGGAATCGAGCCCTTTTTTATCAGTCTTCTACTATTGCTTTATTATTAAAGCAATCTTCGCAAATTAGCTTAATAGTAATCCACATCTGCCGTCTTAGGATATTCGTCAAACGCCCACACATGGTCCCGTGCCAACGTTTCATCTGCAAGTAAAAAATAGTCATAACGAATATTTTTTCCTTGATCCGGTATTGGGTCATTCCATGTCGTATCCAAATGATACCATTCCCCGTCCACCTTTACTAAATTCCACGCATGTCCACCAACTGGAATCGCATCACCCGTAACATACTGTGCTTCCATACCCATTTCATCAAACAATAGAAGCACTGCTAATGCATAGCCTTGACAAACCCCTTCCCCGTTCATTAAAACAGAATAGGGTGTATACGGACTTGCTTTGCTATCTAGCTCATATACCGTTTGCGAAACGATATAATCATTTACATATTTCACCTTTTCAACATCGGATAAGTTTGGCGGCATCTCCTCAACAAGCTGCTTTACCTTGCCGTGCATTTGCGCATGCTGCTCGGCAGTTAAATCATAATTCATCGTAAAATGAACTTCGGCATAGCTTCCATAATCATAGTAAGTTGATTGAATTTCTGTCGTTGTGCGGTAAAGATACGGCTCATTTTTGTCCATCCACGTATAGGCTTCTTCCATTATTTTCTTCATATCATGCTGTCTTGTATCTACATTTACAGTAAATTCACTTTTAAAATTCCCCATATAAAAAGACATGGCTTGCCCTAATGTTTCAGCCGAATTTACGACTTCTGGCAATTGATACGTTGGATAAACTGGTTCGATTAAATCATTCGAATCGGCATAATTAAACGTTTGTAACCGCTTTGGGTTATCTGAAAAAACAGCCAATAGCTCATCGATACTTTTCCGTGGATCAATGTCCCGCGCAATCGTTAAATTCGGATCTAAAGTTGGTAAGCATAAATCTGCCGCCTGCCATTCATCTCGTACAATCGAGCCAAATAGCAAGCTCGCAACTACTAATACAAACGACAGAGCAAATTTAATTGTCACAAGCAGCCATGAAAAAAAGCGCGTCATTGCATTTTTTGTTTTACGATTTAATTCGCGATGTATTTGCCTATCTAGCTTGTACCGCGATCTAAAAACACGCAAATAGCCCGTTTTCGCCTTGGCGTAGTCTTCCACTTGATTATAAATTAGATGTTCACTTTCTGAATAACCACTCATTATTTGTAATGGTTGTTTATTTATTTTAAGCCCTTTGCCAATAGCTTTTCGAATGTGCCATTGCACAAAAAAAGCACGGAGACACAGTAATGTTAGTAAAAGTACAACTAGAAATATAATTGTAAAAAAAAGAAAGTCACTCAATTTTCGTGCTCCTTTGAAATAGATTGGATAATTCATGTTATACGTTACATCTTTTCAATGGAAGCGTCAAAATATTCCTCACTGAGTGCAAAATAGGAAAAACCTGCTCAGATGTAAAGTGAACAGGTTTCATTTATGACATTTTCTCGCATTGTTTGCGCACTTACTACTTACTAATTGATTACCTCAGTAGATGATTTAATAATATTGCCATTATACAATTGTACTTTTTCATATTCTCCCTTTGGTACTTGTAGCACAAATGTGTGTGGCATGCCTTCATTTTTACATTCTTTCCCCTGCACAGCCATAAGCTGAACGGCTAATTTTCCAGCATCATTGTAAACACCATCCGCCGCAATACCACAGCTATCCGAGTAAGTCACAAGAAATACCGCCATATAATTGTCCATATCCACATTTATATTCTCTAATTGAAAGCGCCCTTGTAACTCTTTTAACTGCCCTTCTGTTTCGGCATATGAAATATATGGGACAAGTGACTCATAAACTGGTGCAATTTTTGCTTCGTAATGAACAATTTCAAATGGCACCGCCTGCTGTTCTGTAAATTGCGTTGCCCCGTCGCTCTTACTACTACTGCAACCTGCTAACACGAATAAAAGAAGGAATATCCAATATTTCCTCATGTTCGATTTCCTCCAATTTCTCTATAAAAGTTCTAATCAATCCTTATATGATTTTAGTGAAGATTCATCCGTTTATCAAATTTTTGCTTTCATTCTATGAATTCAAAGTTAATATAGAACTTTTTGGAAAACTATGTTCCTGCTTTAGAAATAATAAAAAGTCATCACTAAAAAATGATGACTTTCTTCCGTTCATTCTATAATCTACTATAATAAATAACTCCGTCTCGCATATTCGCTTCAATCATTTCATTATCTATTAAATAATCAAGCTGTCCAAGCGTTTCAGATAGCGTTAAACCGAGCTGTTGATGATATAGTCGTTCAAATAGCTGTGCCGTTAGCTCAAAATTCGTTTGTGGCTTAACGAGTAAATCATATACTTTTAATGCACGTTGCTTTTGGCGTTCCAAGCGATCATCTACTAAATCCCCTATTTCAGTAATTTCCCCACCATGACCTGTATACAATTTCGAAACATTTAACGCCTTCAATCTTTGAAGTGAAGCATTATATTGTAATAACGATTTCGGTCGTTCCATTGATAAATCAACAGGCGGTTCAATTAACGGATTCGATGATGTACGTTCAAGTAATAAATCGCCACCGATACATTCTCTCGTTCCTTCCTCTAAAAAAATGAGGTGACTTTGCCCATGTCCAAGCGTTTCATAAACCATTAGCCCTTTGTGACCCGGTACTTCATCCCCTTCTTTTAAATACCCCGTTAAAGGAATGGAACCAAAAAGTTCAATTTCACCTTTTACTTTTAAAACTTTTTGAATATAGTTTTCTGGCACGCCGCCTTCTCTTAATTGTCTCGCATAAAATGTTTCATGATACTGAAGAAATTCAGGTGTTTTTTTCATCCAATGGTCAATATAGGCATGTCCTAGTATTTCAGCATGACTAAAAGCATCAACCCAGCCCGCATGATCAGGGTGATGATGGGTTAATACAACCTGCTCAATATCCTTCATATCATAACCCGCACTTCGAATTCCCCATTTCAGTGCTTCGTAAGCTTCCTCGGTTTTAGGACCAACATCAAATAACGTGAGTGCATCCCCTTTTACTAAAAAAGCATTCACATCCCCTACTGGAAATGGTGTTGGTATTACTATTTTAAAAATGTCCATTGTCTTTTCCCCTTTATGTCTGTCTAATTGTGAATGATTATTCATTTATTCTACCTCTTTTCCTTCGATTCGTCACGTCAAAGGTTGACAGTTTTACCATACACTTATATAATTCTTGATAATTCTAAATTTACAGGCGATGAAAAAGCAAAGTAAATTATTTTGATGGTTAAAGAGAGTGCCGTAATCGCTGAAATCGGCATAGCCCGCTCTAATAATTGAACCTACTTTGGAGCCGTTATGACAACATAACCGTATCCTTTGCGATAAAAAGGCGAATGAAGTTGCACATATGAATGTGAACATAAGGTGGTACCGCGGAAACAAGCGTTTTCGTCCTTGCGAATGCTAAGGATGAGAGCGCTTTTTATTTGTGTTCACTTGTGATAAACCGTGTAAATCGCAAAGCTTATCACAATTCAAAATTGGGGTGCGATTAGGCCGAGGCGAAATTGATAGAAAATTGGAGGAATAAACTATGCAAAAAATTATTTTTATTGGTGCAGGCTCAATGGCTGAAGCACTCATACAAGGTTGGGTTGAAAATAAAGTCGTCAATCCGGCCGCTATTTTTGTATCAAATCGCTCTAATAACGATCGACTACAGCAGCTCGTAACAGACTATGGTGTTAAGCAATTAACAGCGTATGACGAAATGGTAGATGCAGATTTAATTATTTTAGCGATGAAACCGAAAGACGCGAAAGAAGCCATGAACAAAATCCAACCTTTTATTAGTTCGAATACTGCCATTCTTTCCATATTAGCTGGAATTAGTATCGAAACGATTGAACAGCATCTTGGACAACGCGCCATTGCACGCGTCATGCCGAATACTTCTGCCACAATCGGGATGTCCGCATCAGGTATTGCATTCAATTCGCTCGTTTCAAATGTTCAGCGTGCTTTATACCGTCAATTGTTAGAAGCGGTTGGCATTGTAATTGAGGTTGAAGAAGATAAATTACATGCCGTTACCGCGCTTTCAGGAAGCGGGCCTGCCTATTTATACTATTTATTAGAAGCATTTGAACGGGTTGGTTCTGAGTTTGGACTTACAAAAGAAATTGTCCGCCAATTAATGGTGCAAACCATTGCCGGTTCCGCAGAAATGATGAAAACGGGCAAGGATGAACCCGAAGTTTTAAGACGCAAAGTAACAAGTCCAGGCGGTACAACTGAAGCCGGCATTCGCGCGTTGGAAGCAATGCAGTTTAACGAAGCCATTGCCAATTGTATACGCAGTGCAGAGACAAGGTCACGGGAGCTTGCGCGCGGGGAATGAATGATGCCCCAGTGCGCATATTATTTCAATGTTATGAAACCGATTTTTATGCATAATCTCAGGTAAAGAATGGGTATCAATGTAAGTAAAACGGACACTAGCCATTATATTAACTATATTTGAGGTTTCATATATAAAAAGTTGTATAAATAACCCTTCATACAAAGAGCCACGAATGCTGATTTTGAACAACATTCGTGGCTCTCAATTTTATTTTTAAAGTTGCATTTGAAAACGTTGATTAGGTTTATTTTGTAAACCGATAGTGAACAGCTACGTTCTGAAGCATGGTGTATCAAAAGGGATACAATATATTGACTTACACAAGTATTGCATTGGACTATATCAGAATCAAGAGATCCCTAAATTACCGTCAGAATCATTTTGGAAGAAAAAGAATCGGGCTGGTAGATAATTAATAGATGAGGTGAATTTAGCCCTATCTCACAAACTTCAAAGACATGAAAAGAATTATGAATTACAAAATTTATTAAACCTAATAGTGAATAAAATCACAAATAAGGAATTAAAAACAACTCTTTAAAATGAATTAAAATCTAAGCAACACAAAATAGAACAACTTGAAAAAGAGCATAATATAAAAGAAGAAAGTATATTATCGTTAAAGAAATCACATGAATATATACAACAATTGAATAAACTGCAACAAGATTTAATTTCACAATTTTTTCTCCTAGAATAGTTTTCTCAGGAAAATTTAGTTTTTTTGATTCCGCTTTAAAGAAAATATTTTCTAAACCATTAGATTACCTTACGTTATTAAGGGAGGAAAAGACTCAAAGTTAAATTAATATAGCCGACTTTTTTAAGAACATACTGAAAAATAATTAAAGTGGCCCTACCAACAAAATGCGCAAAACGTATGTTATCAAATTTCGTCATGGAAAAAGCCGATATTGCCTACACTAAGGAATCATCGGCTTGATTTTATTGAACAAGGGGTACCTAAATATTGTGTAATGATAATAAAGTCGTAACTTTATCAATACCTTTTTATAAAAGTAAAATTAAACAACACTGTTAATTGTGGACATATATTCAAAGAATAGAATAATATCTTGTTTCCACTAATTATTAAATGGCGATTATAACTTGTATATGTCGTGATTGCGCGAATTTTTTTAATTCAAACTTACCCTATTTTTTAGGAAACAATGTATATGACCAAGAATAAATAAAGTCAGCAATAAATACAATTCCCCAAATTACACCTATTGCAAACGCAGCATCATTTGGATAAGGTGATCCTTTAGCATTTTCATTTTCTAGCCACGAAAAATCACTTAAGTACATCTTTATTTCTGCGAAACTTTCTGTACCAATTACCCACAGAATAGCTTGAACTGTTATGAACAAAACTAAATGAATATAGGATGATACACGATATTTCTTTGCAATATATTTAGGATTATTATTTTTTTCAATTATCTCATAATCTTTATCAGTCAATAATTCAACGCCACGTAACTTTCCAATTTTTTTACGCATCCAACGATCCAATTTGATAAAATCGAGTATACCAAATGTAAAAGCATAAATGATAAAGATGATAAAGATGATAATAACGATTTGAAAAGTTGATATTTCTCCTGTTTGACGATAGACATACAGTCCGAGTAATCCCTCAATTATCAACAAAAACAGAAATAAAAAAATAAATATTAGGCTATATCGAGGTTTTTTAAAAAAATAGCGAAATATACCGAATAAGATTAGGAATCCCAATGACAATACCTCTATAGAGATAAACAATTCCCAATTGTAATCTAGGATAACATCCAAAAAATATTCACTCCCTTTCAAAAGATTAATAAAGGCAAAGGTTATTAAAAGTGGAAAACTTCACCTAGAATTATGGGCTATTTCGCTTTTCAATTTGATTTATCCAGTTTAAATCTGCTTCTAAATGCAAGAGGGTACCAGTGATTAATAAATACCTATTCTCGTCACCTTGAAGAAGAAATTCCATTTTAAATTTAGTCAATTCCATGACATCTTTCATTATCATCGCTTTTTGTTGATCAAGCATTTTCTTTTCTTGTTCGAAATCACTCTTACGAGCACAGCTCCATTTAAAATGAAAGTCTTCTTTAGTAGAATGATAGGGTACAGGTTCCAGTAACCAATTTTCCAACTCTTTTTTACCTTCCGTAGTGATTTTATAAAGTTTTCTTTCTTGGTCGTCAATTCCTACAGATAAGACCAGTTGATCACGTACTAGACGGTCCAGTGTCGTATAAATTTGACCAGGATTAACTCTCCCTTTAACCCCCAGAAGAGATTCTAGCTCTAGTTTTAATTCATACCCATGATTTTTTTCTATAAATAGCAGTGTTAATATTCCGTACTTAACCGACATAATTGCTTAACCTTCTTTAAGTGATGATATAATATTTATTTTACTAGCCGTAGTACTGGAAATCCAAGAAGCAAAGAGACTTAGAGAAACACCAGCAATCAGTGCCAGAATAATATTCCCTAAAGGTAATTGAAAAGATATAAAACCTCCCAATAGTTCGGATTGGCTAGTTGTATAAAGTAAAACTACACCTGAAATTATACCACCAATAACCCCCGACAATCCTATAAGTAAACCTTCACTAATAATCATCATTTTAACTTGCTGTTTCGTAAATCCAAGCGCTCGCATTGTCCCTATCTCGGTGGTGCGTTCCAACGTATTCATTAATAAAGTGTTTGCTGTACCGATACTAGCTAGTCCAATGATTAAAACTAACATGACTAAAATTAACTCATTCATACCTGTTAATGCTGAAGTAGTTGATTTAATTTCATCTTCTACCGTTTCTACTTTTGAGAGATGAGTGCTGAAATCCAACCATAACTCATTACGTAATTGTTCACCGGTATATCCGTCATTTAAAGTTAATAACATGTCGAAATGATTCGCCCAACCAAATTCATTATTTAAATGATTCTTATCCATAAATGCAACATAGCCAGAGTAATTCGATGTTTTCACTACCTCAAGGACTTCAAGTTGTTGTTTACCTGAAGGTGTATTAATGTAAATATATTCTCCTATATTTCCACCCCATTCATCAAAAGCTCTTTCGCCGAGAACAACAGAAGGCTCCTTTGCCAGTTCATAATATAAATTTCCCTTTTTAGAACTTTCAAACAATGCGGGTCCTTCTTCACCTACAGCAAAGATGGAAAACTGTCTCTTCTCCCCATCAGTGGTTGCCCATGTAATTGGCGTAGCTTCCGTTAAAGGATCAACATTTTCAACAGCATCATACGATAATAACTTTTCTCTATCTACATCAGACCATGGTGCTTCTGATGAAACTCTCAGGTCTCCTCCATACGTATTTCTGATTTCATTTTCATAACCTTCAGGTGCGGATTCAATAACAGCACTTAGTAATAATATCACTGCAATTCCCACAGCAAGAATAGCAGCAGTATTAGCATTTCGATTTAATTGTTTTGTAAGGCTTTGCGTTGCCAGACTACCAGAGTAACCGAAGAATAATTTTAAAACTGGTTTAAATACTCTGCTCATGCCAAGTAACAATAATGGAAACAACAAAATGATGCTTGCCAAAATCGCTAAATAAGAGATGGGATGATTGATAAATACAAGAGCAAGCAAGCCAACACCTAGGACTGTCCTAACTATGTATAGGATTCTCGATGATTGCGTTTGATTTGCCATTTTTAATGTCAATAACACAGAGGTTTTCCCCGCATTGTAAATAGGAAATAATGAAGATACGGCAGGAAATAAAATTCCAATAAGTACAGCTATTAATGCAGGTATTTTCCAATTTAATGTGTAAACCACGTCAAATTCAAATACGCTTAGTAAAGTTTGCATGAACATATCCCCAAGCCAAATTCCTATAGGCACCCCAACAGCTGTACCTATTAGCCCCAACAGTAGTACTTCAATTAGAATAAGTCTGGAAACAGAACTTTGTAGATATCCGAAACTTTTCATGATTGCAAATTCCTTTTTTCTCTCCATAACACTTGTATAAATCATATTAAAAACAATGAATCCGCTAATAAACATAGACAACCCAGCAATTAAGTAAAAGAACGTATATAGTCCCCCTATATCGTTACTTTGCCGATCATCCGCGACAACTGGTTGTACATATGCATTTGAATTACGAAATTCTTCCTGGAGAGATTGAAAAAGTTTCTCTCCTTCTTCATTTGTTTGAAATCTAACATAGGAAAGTTTATCCTCCATACCAGTCCATTCTTGTAGCAATTCTAGTGGAGCCATGATTCGGAAGCTGGTTGATTCAGCACGCTCCCAGTTATTCGGACTTGCAAGCAACTGCGTATATTCAACAATGGCGGAAACCTTAGCTTCTCCCAAATCGGTAAACCTAATTGTATCTCCTACGTTTTTATTTAACAGATTTGCAACAGCTTTTGGTATCACCAAACCTTCATTATCCAAACTCCCTTCGATAACAGGAAGTTTCAATAAAGAGCTGTTTTGATCATTCACGCCTGTAATTCGGACGGATCTTTGATTTAGAGATTGATCACCCTCCAGCTCAAAAAAAGCTTGTTTATCAAGTGCAAGCAAGGTTTCCGTCACAATTGGACTAGTTAAAACTGACGAAACCACATCCTCAGAGTAAGTATGTTCATCACTTAGAACCCAATAATCCGCATTTGCCACATACATTTCTTCATAATAATCAAAAACATCATTTGTTGTTTTGTCTGCAATAAGCATAGATGTTACAAAAGCTATACCTAAGATTATCCCAAGTAGGGAAATAAAAAACCTTTTTTTACTTTGTGTTATATTACGCCATGAAATTCGCCACATATTTAGCATAATCATTATCCTTTCTAGAAATCACTTGATCAATAACACCATCCTTAAATAGAATAATTCGATCAGCACATCCAGCTGCAAAAATATCATGCGTTACCATGATGATTGTTTGATTATTTTCTCGATTGAATCTTAACAATAATCCGAGTATTTCTTCGGCTTTACCTCTATCTAAATTTCCTGTTGGTTCATCGGCTAATAAAACAGAAGGGTTATTAACTAATGCCCTGGCTATAGCAACTCGTTGTTGTTGACCGCCACTCAGCAAATTAGCACGTTTCCGACCAAGTCCTTTCAATCCGACAGAATCAAGCAGTTCCATAATAATTTGGTTCTTCTTTTTAGTTAAACTGCCATCTGCATGAAGAGGAAAAGCTATATTTTCTTCTATACTTAATGTAGGGAGTAGCTGGTAGTTCTGAAAAATAAAACCGATATACTTTCTACGAAATATCGTCCTTTCTTTTTCCGTCATATTACTTAAATTACTTTGATTTATTACTATATCTCCTTCAGTAGGGACATCAAGCCCCCCTAAAAGTTGGAGTAATGTGCTCTTTCCAGAACCACTTGGACCCATTACAGCCACAAATTCGCCTTCTTCAACGTTCAAATCAAATCCCTTCAAGACTTCAGTTCTTTCTTGTCCCTGTATAAATTCCTTTTTCAAATTTCTAACCTTTATCATGTTTTAATTCCTCCTATCCTTTCGTATATTATATACTAAGTATATAATATACGAAAGTTAAATCGTTTAAATTTCATTGTAAAATGTGTTTTGTTTATAAAAAACCCCTAAACACAATATATACTTAGTATACATTATGTTTAGGGGTTTTTTGTTCTATCATACAGTTTGATTATTTCTAGTGTTGATATTAGTACAATGCCTGATAATATTCAATTCTTAAGTATCTGTTTAAATTTATCATCTATAGAAAAAAAGAATCTTTTGTAAGTTTTGATGAAAAGTGGTACAGTAACTATTTTATTTATCAAACTTCGTTGCTTTTAATAATTCTGCAAATGGATTATTAATTGGTTCAGCCTCTTTTTCTTGTTGTTTTAAATATTTCTGTACTCTAAGTTTATCCATTTTGCCACTTCCTTCTTTTTTGCGACTAACCGCATTTACATGCAAAAGTTTGTCCTTCTCCTTCACCACGTTGTTCATTTTTCTTTTTACTGAGGGCAGCGAGCGTTTGTTACATGTTCTTGCGGTGACCACATTCACGATCTTGACATACTAACATTTTGCCCTTTTTACCATTCACTTCAAGCGTTGGTTTTCCACAGTCTGGACAATGTTTGTGTGAGATATTGTCGTGTTTGTATTTTTTATCTCTTGATTTAATTTCAGCAACCATTTCTTTTGTGTGCTCTTCCATTGCTAGACTAAAACACCCGCTCGTATTATAAGGTCAGCCAGAGAAATCTGGTTGACTATTTTTTATTCAATTTATAGATTGATAGTAGCCGGGGTAGAACGGAAGCACCCGTGGGATTTAATCCCGACAACTAACATGTTCACCCTCTACTTGTTAACACATGATTAGGCTGGTTGGGACATTGTGATCCCGTATAACAAGCGAACATATGAATGACAAGGTAGTTAGAGGTTACCGGTCAATCCATTATCCTAGGAGGAGATAATTTATGAATCCAGTTGTTGGCCTGGATATCGCAAAAGGTGAAAGTCAAGTTCAAATGTTCTTGGATAAAAAAATGCCCTATAAAAGCAGTGTGAAGGTTGAACATACGGTGGAAGGACTTGAGGAGTTACACGCTTATTTACTAGATTTAGAGCGTCAAACAGGGATGAAACCACCTATTGTTTTAGAAGCGACAGGTCACTATCATGCCCCTGTTGTACAGTTTTTAGAGGCAAGAGAGTACATTGTCATCATCGTAAATCCACTGGTATCTTATCGAGCAAAAAGCTCTAATTTACGAAAAACGAAAACAGATGCAATTGATGCCTATCACTTAGGTGAACTGTATTACAAAGAGGATTTAGAGCCTCAGAAAAAGCGTGGTATTCAGCTTTTAAACCTTCGACATCTAACACGGCAACACGAAAATATGACAGGAATTATGGTTCAAACAAAGCTACAATTTCAAGCTGTATTAGATCAAGTTTTCCCTGAGTATAAAGGAGTTTTTGGTGATTTGTACGCTGAGATTTCATTAAGGACTTTACAGTCCTACCCTACATCTGAATCAGTACTAGGCGCAGGTGTAGAAGAGATTGCACGTTTTATTGATAAGCATTGTAAAGCACGTTCATTTAATTGGGCGCACGAAAGAGCTGAGGGATTAATCGCAGCTGCAGAACGCAACCCATTTCAGTCAACGCTTTATCAAAGCCTTCTCGTCAGTCTGAATATGTATATTGATTTACTTCAAGCGTACCGCCAACAACTTTCTACGTTAGAGCGTGAGATTGATCAATTGGCGGCACAACTCGAAGAATATGAATTAATCCAGACACTTCCCGGTGTAGGTGAAAAAATCGCTGCCACGATACTTTCAGAAATTGGGGAAATTGACCGGTTTAATCATCCAAAAAGTTAGTAGCTTTTGCGGGACTAGATCCCAGTGTGTTTGAATCTGGACGCTTTAAAGGCACGAACAATCACATTACCAAACGCGGATCAGCTAGACTTCGGCATATGCTTTACACAGCCGTTCGCTGTTCGATTCGAGATAGCCGTAAAAAGAAAACAACCGAAGAAACTATTGCACGGAACAAACGATTTAAAACGTGAAGAAGGTAAGCCATATAAAGTAGCCATTATCGCTTGTGCTAATAAGCTTTTACACTGGATTTATGCGATTTTAAAAACGAAAACGCCGTTCCAAGAAAATATATAATAGTAGCATTTTCATATAAAACAAAAACCTTCCAAAATAAATTCGGAGGGTTATTTGTGTTGCGCATTTTTAGTATAACATGAAGTGTTTTTCGATTTAAAATGTTTTCCTTGACATTCTATTAGCTGGTTAGTTAATAATAAACTTTAAATCCAATCCTTAATATATGCTAGTAAACCAATTATGGCACCAATACTAGCTCCTTAAAAAATGGACAAAGCTAACTTTCCATCCTTTTTCTCTTTTTTACTTATTTCTTTATACATGGCTATACCCCCTTTCAAATTTAGCGATTGACGGTTCTTTATTAAACCAACAAAATGATGTACTTAAATCTTTACGAATGCCTTAAGATTATAAATTTATATTTTTAACAGTATCCAAAATAGAGTTTAACTCCTAATTTTTATGCGACTTCTGCGGTTTTAAACTACTTGAGAAGATTAACAGACAAAGGAATAAAATGAACCCGATTCCAATAATACTTACAGTTTGGTTATTGCCGGAGAAGATAGAGTAGTACATAAGTGCGAAAATTAATAAGACGAGTAACGATATAATTAGAAAATATAATTTATACAATGATTTTAATAATACATATTTTTGTCCATCATCAAACATATCTAATGTATCTAGAACAGGCTCCTTTGAATTCGGTTTAGGTGGCGAATAATTTGGAAAAATAATAGATGTCATTTTAGAATCTGATATTGCAAAGAGAAATGAAATAGCGCCAATAATAATGGACACGAATACAATTTGAGGATGTTCATCTCGTAAAAAGATAAAGCCTATGACAGTTGCTAAAAAAGCTATAATCAATGCTGTTATAACTGCGTTCGAAATACGATAATGCCTTCGTTCAAGCGAGTGAAAAAAAGCGTCTTCATCATTAATCGATGGATGGTTCAATGCACGTGTTAGTTTTAAATTATAACCGGCTGCGAAGGCTACTAATAGGCTACTGCTTATATTGCAAATGAATAAAAGTAACTCTGTTGTAGTAATAGCGGTATACGATCCCCATAATTGTTGTGCGCTGTAAAAAGTAATCAATAATGCAATTGTTAACAAAATCATTCAAGTTCCTCCTTCTCAAACATAAAAATTTGTTCAATAGGTTCTTTAAATACATGGGCAATTTTTGTAGCAATTAACAAAGATGGCATATATTCATTTCTCTCGATTAGACTAATTGTCTGGCGAGAGATTTTTGCCTTTTTAGCTAAATCGGTTTGGTTCAGGCCATCTCTAGCTCGCAGCTCCTTTAATCTATTTTTCATTTCATCACCTCAAATTGATTGTAAACGATAGAAGTCAAAATGACAACGATGATAGTCAAAATAATTATTATCATTGTCATTTATATTTTAAATATATTGTTTGAGAATAAGGAATTGATATAACTATAGGCAGCTGGGACTACAAATATTTTATATTTTTGCTTAAAAGTGAGATTGCGTATTTGTAACAAAACATCCATGAAATTTTAACTCTCAACCTAGGAAAGAGAAACTTTCTTCACAAAAAAGTATGTAGTATTTATGTTCCTATGAGATAATAAACAGACAGACCAAATGTTTATTTATTCCAGTATTACTGCCTAAGAATATCACGTGGACAATAATTTCAAATTTTTGAAGTGATGTTAATACAAATTTCCGAAAAATGATTCTTGGGGGGACGATCCTTTGAAGCCGATGAAATTAAACGGATTAATCTTATTACTATCAACACTTTTTCTATTTGGTTGTACTGAAAACTTAGAACAAACCGAATTTATCGATGAAACAGAAAAAGAGATTGCAAATTCTAACCAACAATCTTCAATTGAAGAATCATTAACAAATGAACAGATGGAGATATTGTCTTATGAAGATATTAATTCTAGGGATGATTTAGAGATAGTAGAAAATGTAGCAGAGTGTGAAGAGGAAGCTATCTATTGTTTTAATTATACTTCTAATATGATTGTCAAGATGGAAATGGATGACGTTCAAAGGGAATTTTACGAATTAATGATGGACTACCAACTACCAGCAGGAGGAGTACTTGAAGATGAGGGTAGTTTATATGAAATTGTCATTTATGAAAACGGATATAAGTTCTTCACAAAAAATAAAATGCTACACCAAGCCCCTTATCACTCTACTGATATAGTTAAACCGACAGAAGAACAATATTTTGGAATTGTAATCATGTGGGTGGAGTTGTTTGGTGGTGGCACAGAAGGAATAGAAAATAAAGAACACGCACAAGAAAGACTAAATGGATTAAATGGGCTTAAAGAGTTTGCACAAGATGAAATAGTATTCACTTGGATTGAAGATTGTTCTACCATTCTTCAACAAATAATAGATGAAGAAAATCCAAAACAAGAATTGTATCTTACAGCATTGAAACAATTAAATTATCTTGGTTATGTAGTTGAAATTTATCGATATGAAAATGGGAATCTTTGATAAATAGGCAGACGTGTTAATTATGCATGAAAACACTGAATAAATTTAGTAAATTCCGTATTTTCCCTACATGGTTTCTTAAGAGTCAATCAATCCCATTTTTAAACTACTCGATTTTCAGCTATTATTGACGATTCGCATACTGCATTGCCCGTTCTAAAGCGGCTGCCGCATTGATGCGCGTTATTTCTGAATTGGGCTTGAAAGTGCTATCTAGAAAGCATAATGCGGTATTTGAAATGATAATTTGTGCGCATATATAATGATTTGAGTTAGCCTTCGAGGGATGTTGGAGATAAAGCTGTGAAAGCCACGAATGTTCGTGGCTTAATGGTCCATCCCTATACTTAAATTTTGTATCGTTCTCTAACCATTATTTAAAAATATCATTCGAACTGTAGCTAAACAAAACAAGGTAAGCCCAATTATTGTTTACGCCAATCATAATTTCCATTAGGTACTTCGAGCGTATGCCCATTAATTACTACTGTTTTATTATCTAACCACTCAATTTTGGCTGTTGATTCTCGATAATTCCAGTAGATATTTTTTGTTTTACCATTACGTTTATTAAATACTAATTCACCTCTTACAGCATCAGCGCTTAAGCTTGTACCCGATACATAAGTTTTTAAAGTATACGTACCATCAGGGGAGGTTGCTTCCGTAAGATATTCTCCCGTTGGCAGCCTGTTCATATCGAAAAATGCCCAATACACTCCATATCCAATAAACCCCGTAAATAAAAAACTAATAATCAGTATAACTTTTACTATCTTTTTTCGCTTTGTCCCTTTTGCATTTGATTCAACAGTCATAAACTACCCCCATTGTCACTTTTGATATAATGTTAAATAACCCCTTTTATTGTTGACTATTTTAATTTAATTTAGTTCCCAAACGTGATTTTAGGACAGTTAGAATGCTTGTTTTTAATTTAAGTGTTATATACAACCTATTGGATTTTTTCATTTCACAATGGAGCAATTATTATATATATCTTAGATGCTAAAATTACGGTTGGGAGGGGAGTAAATTTCTATTGCAATCAATCCGCCCAGGTAAAAAACCACGAGCATTGACTTAACAATATTCGTGGCTTAACGGTGTCCGCTAACTTGCAAATGGGACATTTATTCAGTTTTGTTTATTTTGTCCAATTTATCGACCCATGATTCATTAAAACAATCGTAAATTTTGCAATAATCACAGTTAAGAAGTTACCTTTGTCCCCTGATGAAAATGCATCTTCCAACGACCGTCAATTAACTTCCATATCGAACTGCGTAATGAATGTTGTTCAGTCATCGCGTTATAAATCCGGTAAGTTGTTAAAACTATTTCTTCAGACAATGGATGAATCTCAAAATCACTCATTTCCATTTGCACTATTCCAAGATTCATTTCCCCAACACTTTCATTTTTGTACAATACTTTACCCGAGCTTCCGAATTCAAAAAAACTGTCTGCTAGAAGATTCGTTAGCTCATCATTTGATATCCTAATTTCTGGTTTTAATAATTTTTCTTCCAGTTGAAATAACTGTTCTTTTAACGAAAATCTATATTCCATTATATCCTCACCTTTTCCTGTTCATTTTATCTGTTTCTTAAAGAGATTTATTAATTCCTATTTCTTAATTTGGTGAGCCTAACCCCTCTATCTCCATAAATTGTGCCAAATAATCAAATAAAGTTTGGTTTCCCTACATGTTTTCTTAAGTTTCAATCCAGCTCGTTTTTAAACTAACTCGATGTTCAGCTATTATTCACTATCCGCATACTGCATTGCCCGCGCTAAAACAGCTGCGGCGTATATACGTGTGACTTCGAGATTTGGCTTAAAAGTACCATCTGGAAGTTCAAATGCACGTGCGATCAAGATTGCCAACTGTCCACGTTTTAATTTTCCATTTGGCTCAAATTTTGTTGCTGTTACGCCATTTACAATGCCCGCATCAACTGCTGATTGGATAAAACCTGAATTATCATGCGATGTTGGTATATCATTAAATTTTGTTTCACTTGATGTACCACTTAAATTTCTCGCTTTCGCAATCATCACTACCATTTCTTCGCGAGTAATTACGTCATTAAAACGAAAGCTTCCCTCTGTCTCAATGACCAATTTTTTTTGTAAATAAAACACGTCCTCACGATTCGGATGCGATGTATTTGCGTTACATTAAAATAATTTCTCGCTATTAATAAAATTTATACACCTGATGCACAAACAATATTCTACTCAATGTTTTATTGCAGCTGTATTCCAATCTTCTTCTAAAATAGCGTAATAATATTCATCCCACCACTCATTTCCGTTTGGAATACATTTTTTGAAATACCCTTCCCTTTTCATCCCAATCTTCTCCATAACTCGATACGATGCGGTATTCTGAGGCTGACAAGTTGCTATAATCCTATGTAATTTCATTTTTTCAAAACCAAATTGTAAAATCGCTTTTGCTGCTTCAGAAGCATATCCTTTATTATAATATTTAGGATTGAATACCCATCCAATTTCGTATGTATGGTCACCAAAATATTTGTCAAAAAAGATATGTCCAATAAGAATGTTTTCATCTTTCAATATAACAGGGAACTTTCCTGCTTTATCCCCCATATTTTGATTTATAAATTCTTTCGTAGCTTCTTCAGTAAACACACCCTCAGGAATATATTTCATAACTTTTGTATCGGATGTATATTCATGTACACTTTGCCAATCGTCATACGTAAATTTGCGTATGATTAATCGATCCGTTGCTATATTCATTTCATCGTCCCCTTATAATATTCAAATAAAATCCCCTATAACTTTGGAGCAATACGATGCTTTGTTGCCTGTTCAAATGCAAAAGCGAATTTGATTAAATTCCCTTCGCTAAAAGCCGTGCCTGCAAACGTCATTCCGAATGGTCTGCCATTGTCCATATAGCCAGCTGGTACTGCTATAGATGGATAGCCCGCTTTCGCACTAATGGTTGAACCAATATAAGACGGAAAAACAATTGCATCGAGGTCATACTTCTTCAAAGCATAGTCAATTCCTTGTTCTTGAGAAAAATATAAGTCTTCTAATTTTGCATTTAAATATTCGGAGTCTCTTAGTGTATTGGAATAACTTTCTCTACGTTCTAATTTATCTTGCCCATATTTCAATGCTTTTTCGCCAATTTTTCGATTGAATTGAATCAATTCAGATATTGAATGAACCGGCATATGAGAAGGCAACTTAGAAAGGTAATTATCTAGGCTATGTTTCAATTCATATAAAGGTACGTCCCATTTCCAATCTCTATGAAAAGAAGGAATATTGATATTTTCAATTATCGTTGCGCCTTGTTCAGTTAAAACTTGAATCGCATTTTGAAATAATTGTACATCATATTCTCCAGAGTCATAATAGCCTTTCGGTGCATCATTAAATATTCCAATTCTAGCGTTGTTTAATCCTTTCGAATCTAAA
This sequence comes from Solibacillus sp. FSL K6-1523, assembly GCF_038005225.1. Taxonomy (NCBI): domain Bacteria; kingdom Bacillati; phylum Bacillota; class Bacilli; order Caryophanales; family Caryophanaceae; genus Solibacillus; species Solibacillus sp. FSL K6-1523. Next base: position 1,894,505 of record NZ_JBBOSU010000001.1, on the reverse strand, counting down.
TCTTTTGTGTAATTTTGTTGTGAGTTCCCTTCACTTTTATTAGTAGCAATACCATGGTCATCTGTTCCCCCTAATGCACCTAATAAAATGGCTGCATCTTTAACAGTTCTCGCAAACGGTCCGGCAGTATCTTGAGAATATGTAAAAGGGATAATACCATTGCGGCTGATTAAACCAACAGTAGGCTTAATTCCCACTACCGAATTTTGAATAGCAGGACTAAGAATGGAGGCATCTGTTTCAGTCCCAACAGCTAGTACTGAAAAATTCGCAGCAACTACCACTGCGGGTCCAGAACTAGAACCACCAACAAAAAGTGTAGGGTCGCCGTATGGATTTAATGTTTGTCCTCCTCTAGCACTATAACCTGCCCACATTTCACTCGACATACCATTTGCTAATTCTGTCATATTGGCCTTTCCTAACATAACAGCACCTGCCTCACGCAGTTTTTTTACAAGAAAAGCATCTTGAAAGGCTAAGTGGTTTTCTAATGCGAGTGTTCCAGCACTTGTATGCATGGAATCCTTTGTTTCAATATTGTCTTTGAGTACAACCGGAATACCGTGTAAAGGACCTCTAGCACCTTTTAAATTTCTTTCATTATCTAGTGCTTCTGCTATAAATATCGCTTCAGCGTTTATTTCAAGCATGGAATTAATTTGTGGTCCAGTCTGGTCAAGGTTTGCAATTCGATTTAAATAATACATAACTAATTCTTTGGATGTTATTTCACCACGATCCATGGCTTCTTGAATTTGATCGATTGATAGTTCTTCTCTGAAAAAGTTTTTGAATTTTATTTCCATAATAAATTAACCAATCTTTCTGTTTTTCTTCTATAATTGTATAGAGAAAAGCTATTTTGATATCCATAGCACGTGATTTGTTTAAATCAATTATTTTAAATCCAACATAACAGCATCACCAAAAGCCCTAACATCCTTCAAGTAATCATACCCTCCAGGATTTCCATAGCTATTAAATGCTCTGACGGCTACGATATTCTCACTTGGAATGACTAAAAGTGTAACCGTCGTATAACCTAAAATTTGATAGGCACCATTTGGCACAAGCTCCCCTATCTCGGATTGATTAGCCTGCGTATCTTTCACAAACCAAAAAATCCCGTTCTCAGGTAAATCCGCATTCGAATAAGAAGGATTTTGTAAAGTCGTAGCCAATTTAAAAATGTTCGAATCAATCACTTGTTTTCCATTTAACGAACCATTATTTAAATGTAAAAGCCCCCATTTCGCTAGTTCACGTGCTGAGGTATATAAATTCTTTTTGCTACCATCAAGGTTTAGGGAAGCAGCCCAATGCCTATTATTTTCTTTTCCTATGACGTCAACGAATGTATCATCAAATGTGTTGTACCAATTTGTTTCAGTAAAATGTAAAGGTGTAAAAACTTCATCGGTTACTATTTCAGCAATCGTTTTTTTCGTTGCAAGTTGAATAATTTTAGCAATTAACTCAACATTAATATCACGATATGCCCAGCTCGTACCAGCAGTAAATTCCCTCACCACTTCTCCATTTCTTTCTATAAGACCATGTGAATGCGTAACAAGATGGCGAATTGTCGTTCCTTTATACAATTCATTCTGTTGCGATATTGGAAGGTAAGTTAAAATTTCATCGTCTAATGATTGAATGAATCCATGATGGAGCGCATACGCAACAGCAAATGCGACATAACTTTTGCGACAGGAAGCAATATGAAACTTTGTATCTGATTGTACAAAACGAGCATCTTCTTTGGCAGAATGTTTCCCCCAATATCGTTCGACCTGCAATTCGTTGTTTTGGTAAATTACAAGTGCTGCGCCTGTACAATCTAATGTTTGATATGTATTATCTACGGAATCTATTACATTTTTAAAAGTAGTAGATAGCTCCAAAATATATGGACACCCCTTTCATCGTTTTGCAATATTCAGTATATAATAAATGCAATTTTTAACAATTAAAAATTTGTCCTCTCCGGAGTTTAAAAAAGGTTTCATGGTACTGTTTTTTATAAGTCAAATCGAATTAGTTTTGTATTTGACTTATAATTAACTCAAATACATCGCTTTGTGACATCTTATCCGTCAATTTTACTTCTCCATCAACGCCAAGATAGTCGTTTGGTTTCCACCAAGCACGTAACGTTTCTTCTCCAAATTCGGACTTTTTCGAACGAGTATTATGACGTTTGACCGTTTCTTCAAAAGATAAATCATAATAATATGTATACGCTTTTTGACCATAGAACTGGATTAGATGATTCAACATTTCTCCATAACGATCTTTATTCAAGATTCCTTCTACAATGACAAATTCACATTTATCTTTACCGTATTCTGCTATTTGGCGAATTAAATCAATTGAAAGGTTGCCTTCTCTATCTTTAACCATTAACATATCGCGACGGACTGCATCCTGAGAAACCAACAACGTGCCCTGCCCTAAATGATTTTGAAGACTCTTCGCAGTAGTCGTTTTACCACTCCCAGCGTTTCCCCGTATAATAATCAGCTTAGATTCCATATTGTTTTCATACACCCCTAATTACTGATCATTTATTTAACTTCCACAATGAATTCACTGCTTTTCTGAAACCTTAAGCCTCACTAATACCCATCGCTAACAATAATAAGAAAGCCAAAAATAGAACGAAGATATTTGCGCTTAACCCTACCAATCCAAATAATAATTTTCTTATGAGTCTAGTTGAAATCGACATAAAAATAGAAAAAACAGCGAGTATAATACCAATAATTGATAAAACACCGAAAATATTAATGATTAAATAAGCATCCGCATTAGGACCTCTTAATGCAAAAAATACAGTACCACTTACAATCACCGGCAAGATTGATAAAGCACCTAAAATTGTACTCATTTTGCTTTTGTCCATAATCATCGCCCCTTCATTGCTAAGTTTTTTACTGCATAAATCCTCGCTTTAGCAAATATTGCAAAATAGACTAAGTAGTTCATGCCTTATCGCATTTTAATACTGTAATATCTCATTGCCCTTGGAACACCTTCCATGTCAAATATGCCATCCACAATTAAACGTCTAACACGATATTCGATAAATCCATCGCCAACATATTGGTCCAAATGACCGATTACTTCACCAATGATTCTCGCTGATTTTATAAAGTCATTGTTTTTTCGCTCACTATGAGATTTCTTAACTGTTTGAATGATGTATTCGTCGTAAAAAGTTTCAGGGACATTCATTATTTTATGATCTTGCCAAATCCTTAACACTTCTTTTTTCTCACATAGTTGTTTCCATTGCTGTTCAAGCGTTTTCCGTTCCGCTTGCGTTAGGACGTTCCGATTTTTCTCCTTTTCATAAATTTGTTTGATTTGCTCATGTGAGATTTCCCCCGTGCTTCGTGGCGTAAAATCAATTTCGGGTCGATCAAAATAAGCTTTGTATGCTTCGTTTACATTAATGATAATGATATCGTTTGTTTTCTCTTTTAATAAATTGAGTACAAATCTTAAACCCGTTTGCTCATGTGAATTTTCTCCAGCCCAAATAATAATTGGGTGATGGGTTGGGATTTGATCAATGTTTAAAATAGTTTGTTCAAAGTTATCTTGATAATTGGATAGCACCTCTTCATCAATATTTATATGCATCCTTAACCATTCATATCGATAATCCATCCCTTGTGCGTTATGTAATTGCCAAATCGGACCGATTGAAAACAAATCGGAAAAAGTAATAATTTTTTCTTTTTGGTATAGTCCTAACTCTTTTAATGCCACTCTTAAACTACCCATCGGAGAATACCCAAATACAATATGAGTAGCTTCATATTGCGCGTCTTGATCATCGCGCGCCTTATTTTTTCCGTATTCTAATAGGTCATTATATGATTTATTTATATCTAAATAGAATTGCTGCTCTGAATAACCATTCCCTTCCTCAACAGCTTGTGCGCGGCAATAGAATAGAAATAATGCGGACTTCAATTCTTTTTCATCCAACTGATTAATCATATTTTTCATTTCATCTAACATTTCTCCAACCTCCTTATAGTAAATTTTACCACAAAGTTCCATTCGAATTAAACAGAAGAAATAATAGACAGAGAAAAAGCCGTGAATGTTGATTTTCAACAACAATCGCGACCTTTAGGATCATTTTTTGAATTAGTATTTCTGATATCATTTAAATCCCCTCAGTATTCATCAATACAATACGCCAACCATCAGGGTCCGCAATGGTCACACCATTTTCTTCCCAGTATGGATTTTCTGGTGGGATTTCAGGATAGCCCATATTAGCGAGTCGAGATTGTACAGCTTGAATTTGTGAGTTATCTGGCATATAGAAAACGAGTAAATTATCATTAGTTGGTGCAAGGCACGGACTTCCATCAACATGCTCAGTAAATTCTAAATGATACGTCGAATCCGGTAACCCTATCATAATACCCGTGTATCCGCGATGTCCTTTGAACTCTCCAATTTTTGTAAGCCCTAGACCCTCGCAATAAAATTGTTCTATCTGATCTAATTTATCAGTCGGTCGCGCAATGCGAAATTGTGCGATATGTAATGTTTGTGTCCACCGTTTCATCATCATTCCCCCTCCTTTCATTTTAATTAAAATGGAAGGAAAATACTTTACAACTTATGATTGAAATTAAGATGTTTCTCAGATAAAATGGAAACGCATCAAATCTAGGGTATGAAAGGGTTTGATGCGTTTTCAATTGATTCAAACCTAGTTCAATTCCTTTTCAGCTTGATCGGATACATTATTGATCCTTTCTAACATTGGTGGATGGGAGTAGCGAAACCATTTGACAAGTACTGATGGATTTACTTCGCCCAGCCCGACTTTGGTCAACTGTTGAAACGTCGAGACCGCAGCTTCGGGATTTCCCATTAGTTCCATTGCATATTCATCAGCTCGGGCCTCTTGATAGCGTGAAACTGCATTGAACAGTGGGCTTGAAAAGAATACTAGAAAAGATGAAATCAATAAAAACAATGGCAATGAATGAATATTGCTCATTTGTTTAATTTTTAATATCGGTCCATAACGTCTAATCATCCAAGGCATGATTTTTGCAATACCCCCTAGACCAATGAGTGTCATCAACAAGTAGACAATGATGTTTAGGTAAATATCCTTTTTCACGTAATGGCCCATCTCATGTGCCATTATAAAGAGTATTTCTTCATCCGTTAATCGGTTTAATGTCGTATCCCACAACACAATCCTCGAATTTTCACCAATCCCTGTTACATACGCATTTAATGCATTCGTCTTCTCTGACATATTCACTTCATACACATGATTTGAAGGTATATCTGCTTGCGCTGCGAGTGACAAAATTTTCGTCTCTAATGCTTTATCTTTGAGTGGAGAAAAATCATTGTATATGGGGTCGATCACGACTGGCTGGATGAACATAAGGAAAATTGAAAATGGCACAGTTAATGCCCATGCAAATAACCACCATCTCTTCGGACTTTTTTTGATGAGCCAATAGAGAATCGTAACCACGATAACGGACATCGCAAAAGCCATCCAAAAATCAATCATATTATCCCTCATCCATGAGGAAAAAGGCTGCGTACTAATGCCATAGCTTTTACTCAGTACATACCGGTAATAATCTAGTGGAAATTGTAGAACAAACAATAGAAGCGATAGAAAAAATAAATACTGTGCATTTCCCCAAATGGCCCATTTATGTTGGCTGGGGCTCCTTCCTTCGAACAAACATGAAATACCCGCAATCAAAATAACAAAGTAAAGCAACCATTCAAACGGCGTTGCGATAAAAAATAGGAAATTTCTTATTTTTGATAAATCCTCACTTAACACCAATTCCCGCGCTGTTAGAAAAGTACTTGGATCTGCTGCCGTTCCTTTCAGAGCGGCTGGTATCTCACTATTTTGGCTATGGAAAAAATAGAAATACATCGCCACAACGTACAGACCAAATGTTAGTACAGCAAGTAAACCCCATTTTTTCTTAATTTCTTCTCCACCTCAATTCATTCGATTACCCTATCCTATTATTGAAAGTCGGAAACTATTTTTCATTTTTTATTAATCTCCTTTTCTGACAGTTCTATACGCCTCGGATTCATCATAAATTGGAAAAAAGTTCACTCAATGTTTTAGTTGAGTTTATAAGGAGTGTATCAAAATGTTTGCAATTCATTTTTATGAAAAAAACATATCCGTACTAAGTCAATGTTTAAGACGTATACCAGAAGTCGATGAAAGTATCAGAATTAAAGGGCGGAATGGCAAGGTTGTAGATGTCATCCAAATTGAAGAAAATAAATATCAAGTCCAAGTGGTATTAGAGAAATTAATAAAGAAGGAACTATTACTAAAAGACGATAAAAAGAAAAGACGTTAGTGCATGAGAGAAATGGGCGATCATTCTATTTCGAAAGTAACATAAAAAGTTAAATTAGTAATTTCCTATGTACCCCTTCCAATTAAAATGCTATGATGATAAATAAGAACACGCTTTTTATCTTATTACGGTCTTGTAGCTCAGTTGGGAGAGCACCACCTCGACAAGGTGGGGGTCGCTGGTTCGAGACCAGTCGGGACCATCACGCTGAAAACCTTTATTAATAAGGGTTTTCAGCTTTTTTTATTCCCTAAATAAAACCTAAAACTGAAGTATTTTTACTGTTGCGTGTCGGATATGTGACGAATTATTTTAAAGCTCATTTTTCATTTAAAATAACGTTCGGGCAAGCGCTTTACATAACTCAAATTTAACACTGCAATTACTATGTAGTTATATGAAAAACAATACAAGATTAAAAAACAGCCCTCCACAGTTAATTGATATGCTCCCCATTTGATAATCAGATTTTATTTTTATATGTCTACCTAATGGGGAGCATATCATTACATGTCGCATGCCCATTTTAGAGGTGTTTTATATTGTCATATGAAATTAGGTTAGTCAACAGGAGGTTTATCTTGATCTAGTTTTATAACTTGTTTGAGATCTAATTTTAGCGTATAGGTAGGATAGAAGACTCAAATCCCATAAAGTTTCAATGTTCAAAAAATAAAAGTTGACACCACGTCATATATATAATATGTAGTATTTATTTAGTTCCGGAACAACTAAATTTTACAATTTTTCAGCTTCAAATTATTTGTCGCCTATACAATCTATATGTCTTTAGTAAAATGCTCTTATGATTTAAAAAATTCATAGATTTCTAGGGGGATTGCGTTGATAAAAAAATTTAAGTTACATCCTTTTCTGAGTAATTTAGCTCTTACCTTTCTTATGATGGGCATTATAATCTTCTTGCCTTTAGGCACTGCCTTAGCGAACGATGAAGCTAAAAAAGAAGAAAAACAGGAAGCACCGCGCACAGGTCTGAACAAAAATGCAGCTGATGCACCGCTGCCAAAGAAAAAGGAAGGCCCAACAAGGCTTTTACCCGGTGAACCTAAAGAGCCCGCGCCTGGCAGCTGGGGCTATGATGCGAAGACAGGGATTTTCACTCACCCAGCCGCAACACCGGATAATGAAGGTCCACAACCATTTGAAGGGAGTTTGCCTTATCTAGATCAAAATCAATATACGAAAAATATGAATGTAGAAGCATTCTATCCATACGTTATTGGTTGGGGACATAGCTGGCAAGCTACATTCGATCTAGACGGTCGTCGCTACTTATACGATCTTGAAACAGATATGTACAATGTATTCGATATTACAGATCCTAAAAATGCCAAGCGTATCGCCAATAAATTAATTGACACAGATAAGGGAGACAAACGGTTCGGTCCAATGACAGTAAAATACAATAAAAAGTTGGACAAAACAATTGCCGTTCAATGTTACGAAGTACCGCGTTATGGTGTTCTATCGAATAAATATAAATACCCTGAGCAAATAAAGGCTATTAAAGACAAAGAAATGCTGCGTGGATTCCGCATTTTCGAAGTCACAAGCCCATTATTTTCAGATTGGAATCTGCTATCTGAAACACCTTTAGATGCGAAAGCAAATGCAAGTGACCTTGTACAAGAAGGATCTGGCTGTCAAGACATACCTGTCTATGATGGTGGAGATTATTTATTTGTTGCAGGTGCACCTGATGATTCCTTCATCAATACAGAGTATAAAAGCTATTTATACTCTGGAGCACAAATGGCCTTTGATATTTCAGACCCATCTAATCCGAAACCTCTTTCTACTTGGTGGGTGCCAGGTCAACGTGTAGGCGAAGAAGAAGCTTATAACAAAAACCCCCGCGCTGGCAACAAAACAACATGGATGGGCGCTCGCATGCCGCTATTCATTCCGACACCTGTAGAAAAGGGTGGCAAGTACGGTTATGCAGCAATGGGTGGCTTTGGGTTTTATATTGTTGACATATCCGATCCGGCAAATATGAAAACGGTTTCACATATTGAGATGCCAATGAGTATTAGCGGTACTGAAGGGGATAATATTGACGTTTCCAAAGTCGAAAGCACGGGCATTGTTTACTATAGCGGCTATCCACTTAGCGAAGATTGCCATGAGCCTTATAAGGAAATTTACGCAATCGACGTCAACGATCCGCTTCAGCCTAAAATCATTAGTACGTTAAAACGCCCGACACCACCAGAATCAGCATCATTCACAGACTTTTGCCAACGTCGCGGCAGCTTTGGACCGAAGCGTAGCGGTTATGCAACCATTAATCCGGGTGTTCCGAGCGACCAATATATCCCTTACGCCTTCTACAATGCAGGTGTCCAAATTTTTGACGTAACCAATCCTACAGAATCAACAATTGAAGCATACTTTGTGCCGAAGATGTCTGGAGAAATTCCAAATGAAGATGGTACAACTACGACAAGCGATCATTCTAATCCGGTACACGGCATTTTCGTCGAATGGGATCGAAATTTAATTTGGGCATTTTCAAACCATGGCATGTATGTCCTATCTACACCTTTACTCGGTGACCCGGTCATCGGTTTACCGAAGCCTGTAGAGGAGAAATAACAAACGCATAATAAGTAAATTTAAAAAACCGAACGACTATTGAAAAGTCGTTCGGTTTCACAGTGTTGAAAAACAAAACTGTCAATGAAATCCAGTTGAACTTTAAACGGGATTTTTTGAATTTTCATCAAAATTCTTCTATAACTTTATATGTGAGATGGATTCCAACTTGTTGTAGTGAACGGAGCTTGGTCCATTACTTCGAGTTTTGAATGATGGCTGTCATCAAAACTTGTGTTTCTACTTTTTGAAGACCGCGGTATCTGGCGTAACGGGGATGACCGTGGTTTTCTTTACTTTGGGCAAAACTTAGTTCAATGGTTTGTGGCCGTACAACACTCAAGTTTTCCCCCTCCATGAAAATCGCATTTCTCTTAAATGGTCATATGTCGGTTGATGAATCGAGATTCTTAAGATCCGATTGGTGTCTTCTCTGAGAGCGAAAGGACAGTTGAAACAACTTCTCTTAGGAGCCTTAAACTCATGATAGCCTTGACGCGTCGTCGTAGAGTATGTGAAAGGTACGCCATTCGGACAACAGTAAAGAGTTTCCGTCACCTGTTTAAATTGAACTCTTTTACATTGAGGATGTTCTTTTGACCGCGATCGTTTATAGGGTACCGAAAAAAATTTTTTTCGGCGAATAAAGCCTTCGCACATGTCGCATTGTAATACCCTGCATCTAATGTAATTTCCTTTGCATAAGCCCCAAACAGTTTATTTAATTGATCGACTTGTCCAGGTAAGATTTTATGACCCGGAATATTAGCGGCTGTGACGTCTATCGCAATAATAAAGCCATGAAGTGTATCGACAATTCGATGTTCAAAATACGCAAACTGCCGCCGTTCAACGTGTTTAACAGAAAGCCGAGCATTGGCATCAATCAGACTAAAATTCGTTGAAGCATATTCGATTTTAGGTTCAGCTGGCTGTAACGCCTTCTTTCCTTGACGTGTGCGAAAGTCATTGATAGTTTCGAGGTCTTCTGATTTCTCTAGAACCATTTTTGGGACAATGAGCTTTTGGCGAAAGCGTTTATTCGCATTCGCTTTTAATTCTGTTTCATCCGCTGCCCACGTTTCCTTCGCGATAAAACTCTCAGCTTGAAGTGTAAGGAGTTGTGTATGATGTAGTGCTCGCCAAAAAGAAGCACCTTGTAGGCGTCCCCATAAAAAACGTGAAACGGTACTATGATGCGGCACCTTTTGAAATGGAGAAATCCCTAAAAACCAACGATAGGTCGCATTGCACTGGATTTGTTTACAGGCAAAGCGAACCGAACGAAAACCTTCTAGTCCCTGAATCACAAGAATTTTAATTAGAAAAAGAGGGTCAACAGTAGGACGACCCGTTCTTGTAGAAGAATAATAAGGTAAGAGTTTTTGACAAATCCACTGCCAATCGATGAGTTTGTCTAGTTGAATTAATTGATGACTGGAATCGAACATACATATATAAAACTGGCGATTTTTTTCGATTTCTTGACGTGAATGCATAAAAAACATAAAAGTCCCTCCAATTCATAAAAATTATGATTTGAAGGGACTTTACCCGAATTTTCACAGAATATCTATTGACGATGGCGTTTATCAACAGAATGCCAGTAAACGTTGATTTATCAATGTTTACTGGTTTTTCTTTTTGGGTGAATTCCCATCTTATACCTCTATTTCAAGATTTTTTCGAATTATTTAGTGTTTTACTTTGGATAGTTCGGTGATTAATAACTGCAATGTCATTATCCATTATGACTCTTACTTTCTAAGTGATTGATTTGATTTTGTCATTTAAAGCACTAATTAGGGTCCCGCTAACGTTTCTGAAATTTTATATGTTAAGAAAGACTGGTAGTTTTTTGTACATTATGTGTTGTATTTGTCACTTACAAATGTAATAATCCCCTTGCTATTAATCGGCAAGGGGATTATTACATTTATTGGACGCGTTGTTCGCCCATATACTTATTAATAGTTGTCAATCTGATATTCGTTCATCTTATGAGCTAAACGAATTGTCACTTGTGCTAATTGTGCATATGTTACTTCACTTTTTGGCTTCAGCTGATTATTTTCCGCTTCAAGTAATCCAATTGCATGCGCTAATGCAACATGGCCACGTAGTTCCTTATCTACTTGTGCAGCATCACTGTAATTTAACTCATAAATATCGCTATGTTGCGCTACTTTATTTAGCTTCAGCGTACCAATTACCCATTTTGCTAATTCCTGATTTGAAAGGGATGAAGCTGCATTAAACGTGTTAGTAGACCCTTCAAGCATGCCCATTTTCAATGCACGAGTTACATATGGATATAAAGCATGATCTGGCGCAATATCTGTAAATGTTTGATTCGTCGTTTCAAAGTCATCATATCTAGAACTATAATACATATACGTTACAGATTTCATTAAAATTTTTAGCGCTTCCTCTTTTGTAACATGCGCATCTGGATGGAATTTTTCATCTACCTCTAAAATACCTGCATGAATTAAATAATTTAATTCCTCCGCAGCTGTTGGATGCTTGATTGTCGGCTTATCTGAAATAACCATACCTAAAGCATCTAACCATTCCCCTGTTTTGGCATCAATGAAAGTATACGTGCCTTCATTTAAGATCGGTTGATATGCTAAGCTATAATGTTGATCATTTTCCACTTTTGGATGGTTTACATATTGTAAATCCAACTTTAATTGATCTTTCAATAAATTCGATGCTTCTTGTTGTGTCAAAATATCTGTTGCAGCTGGCCACTGAATATCATCATACGCGTTCACTTGCAAACCTAATAAGTTACCTGTTTTGGCATCAACATTTACTGAGATTTGGTCTCCTTCTACCGTTAAACCATTTACAATCCGTGGGAACATAAAGAAATAACTGTCATTATAATCCTGGTATAAGGCCTCATCTACTGGTAATGCATACTTATGTGCATAAGATGGTACCCATTCTTTCACATAGGCAATCGCCTTTTCTCTTGCCTGTTGTCGTGTTAATTCTACTACTGTATTACTATCATCATCTTGTACTTCGAGGTGATTTTTAATATCATTATAATTAATAATCTCACCCGTTGCTTTATCAATTATTAATTCTGTACCTGTCCCACCATTTCTATAGTGATACATATATTGAATGTTAAATACTTCCTTACCAGTCTCCGTTGTTTTTTCGTCAATGGACTCAATCGTTAGTTTTACACCTGGCTGATCTGTTGCAAGCAACTTCTGCGCCATCGCTTGTGCCTGCTCTGATGTTAAGTTTGGCTGTTTTGCCGCTAGTGATTTCGTCACAATTGGTGTAATCTTTTGATTTGATAACGTTGAGGATAGTCCTTCTGTTGTTAGCCATTCCCCCGTAAGAGCATGTACACCTGATGTAACCTGGCTATTCGGTTTATAAACAAGCTTTACTGTGTTATCCCCTGTTGAATAATCTGTTTCAACCTTGTATGACAACTGCGCTTTTAATGCATCCCGTAAACGATCGGCAATAACTGATTCATTTTGTATCTTGGATAAATCATCATACGTAAAATTATCTGTTACATTTTTTGTTTTATAATAAGATGATACTGTACCATCCCCTAATACACCTATATTAATAGTTTGATCTGAAATTGGTACACCCGATTTTTTCTTCATATACGTAAATGAGTATTGAACGGGTTGCGTTAAAATAGATGATGAATAATAATTGAATTCATTTGGTACAAGCTCATACCCTTCACTTTTATCGAACTTTTCAATAAACTTATTCGCCACTTTTTGAGCTTCCCCTTTTGAATATTTTGCTGGGAACAATACATCCTTTGAATTTATTGGTTGATAATAAAATTGTTCTAACTCTAACGTTTCTCCAACGAATGTAAAGCTTCCATATTCATTTTGATTATCAATGTTCTTTGAGAAATTAAGTTCATAACGCACCGTTGAGTCTTTAGGATGTGAGTAGCCTGTCCCCATACGAAAATCATTTTCGGTTACATTTGGAAATTCACTTGGAAATAGCTCTCGAAAACGCTTCATTAAATCATTTTTTGTTACCGTTGTATTCGTTTGCGCGACTTGAATTGGCAATGTCTCCATACGCTCAAATCCTAACGTAGAGGCGCTTGCCATTGGTGCTAATAAGCCAACAGATAACGCTGTTGCAGATAACAATGCACCCGCCTTTTTAAATGTGACCATTTTTTATCCCCCTATCTCTTTTTCGTAAAACATATGTTTACACTTCCATTATACACAATTTGGTAATTGAATGTTTAGTAATTGCAATAATTATCCATAACTTTAACGACTACTTTATTACACTAAAAAAAGGATGATCATTATTCAGTCATCCTTCTCCATTTTCTATTTCGTATCATAATCGAAATTAAAACTCAACAGATGTACCAACAATTTAGTAAAGTGCTGCATTTGAAATTCACTGATTTTCCAGTAAAGCTACCTACTAGCTATCCATGAAGTACTGATTTTGCGTTCCATGGCTTGCAAACGAGTTATTTATTATTTTTATAAACACTTTTCCCGTTAATAATCGTCTCTAATATTTTTATATCTTTTATTTTAGCTTGGTCAATACTTAATGGATTTTTTTCTAAAATAACGAAATCCGCATATTTACCTTTTTCAATAGATCCCTTAATGTCCTCCTCGAAATTTTGCCATGCTGCATCAATTGTTACGGCACGTAAAGCTTGTATCGGTGTGATTCGTTGCTCAGCACCTACCACCTCATTACTTCTTGTCGTTCGATTGACAGCAGACCAAACTGCTTGTAGTGGGCTCATTGGCGTAACTGGCGTATCCAAATGAATACTGAATTTAATGCCCCTATCTTCAGCGGATTGAAGTGGACTCATACGCGCAGCTCTTTCAGGACCCATAAATGTTTCCCAATGTTGATCTCCCCAAAAGTACGTATGCGACACATAGAAGGAAGGCGTTATTTCGAGTTCCTTCATAGCATCTAGTTGATCTTCTCTAGCCATTTGTGCATGCTCAATCCGGTGACGAGCATCATTGCGTGGAAATGCTTCTTGCGCTTTGCGATAGGCATATAAAATATCATCAATAGCTGCATCACCATTAGCGTGAACAGCAATCTGATATCCTGCCTTGTGTAACTCGATAACTTGTTCTGTTAATGCTTCACGACTTTGAATGGGATGTCCGCGATATTCAGGATCATCACCTGGAGGCACATGATATGGTTTATCAAGGTATCCGGTATATCCTTGGATGGATCCATCTTGCCATAGTTTAATTGGTCCGACTTTCAACAAATCATTACCAAATCCAGTAACAATACCACCTAATTCTACTGAAGATTTAGAAGCATCACCTAACCCTCCAGAACCCATAGAAGTGATTCTAATAGGTAAAATCCCCATTTTCGAATATTTTTGCAAATCGATTAAACCTTCTTTAGTTCCATGGGCGATGATAGAAGTTGTCACGCCAGCTGCTGTATATTGTTCGACGGCCTCTTTCACACTTTCAACATTTTGCTCAAATGAAACAGGCGGGATATGTTTGTTAACTAATTGCATAGCGCTTTCTTCCAATAAACCAGTTGGCTCTCCCGTTTCAACATCTCTCCATATTTTCCCTCCACTAGGGTCTGGTGTTTCCTTTGTTATCCCTGCTAGTTTAAGCGCCGCGCTATTAGCTACGACTAAATGCCCCGAAGTATGTGTTATCACAATTGGATGTTTGACGGATACTTTATCTAAGTCCAAACGAGAAGGATGACGTTGTTCTTTTATTAACGTTTGGTCGTAACCTCTCCCAAGAATCCATTCCCCATCTGCTGTATCTTTCAAACTTAATTTCAACACCTCAACAATATTTTCAATTGTTTCAATCGTTCCAACGGGTGGACTGTTTAAATTAGCGTAAACTAAATCATCTAATCCAGAGGTTGGAAAATGACTATGAGCGTCGATTAATCCAGGAATCATTACTTTCCCTTCCAAATCAATTGTTTTTGTATTTTGTCCAGCTAATTTACGGATATCTTGGTCAGTTCCGACTGAGACAATTTTTCCATCTTTAATAGCGACTGCATTAGCAGAAGGAGAGTCTGAATTCATCGTAATAATCGTCCCATTCCAATAAATGGTATCTGGTGCAAGTAGGTTAAGCTCACTTGGTAAAGTTCCATTTGAAGAAAAACCCATACATATGGATATTGCTAAAGTAAGTAGAAGCATAATCCTTAATTTTACATGTAATTTTTTCATCGTAACTCTCCTTTTCTCATAGACCTAGCATTCTTTTACGATAAAACTAGTAAAACTCCCTCCTTCATTAAGTACAAGATACCTTGTAGAAACAATTTAGTTTTTCCCTCTATTCATCCTCTTCAATTAATGGACCATTTTCTCATTGCAAAATGATATGAAAAAATAGAATTAAATAGGGTAAATGATTAAGTATATTCAATTTCTAGTCTACTTATGTTAAAAAGTTATAATTGATCCACCTAGTTTTTCATCCTTTTTTATAACAACAATACAAAAAAGCTGATCTTTATTATTGATCAGCCATTTTTTATAGTATTACTTCCTTTAATCAAATAAATGAATAGGTGTATAGAACGCTGTTAGAAAAGTAAACAAGTGGTCTGATACTCAGTCTGACCACTCGCTCAAATTTTTAAAATGGCATTGAGTTATTAGTGATTACTTAACCGTAAAAAGAACTCATCTCTTAGCACTCTTTTACACCTTCCTATTTTTATTAGTAGGTAGTCTTGTCTATTCATGAGTTCAACACTTCACCCGAAAAATAAATACTCATTTTTCAACAAATTTACTTTTTACAATCTAACCTCTTTAATAAAAAAAACGCACTCCTTATTAAAGAAATGCGCTCGATTGTTGAAGACTGTTATTAAAGAAAAGTATTAAGATGTCTCCTACAATTGGATACAAAACACCAACTGTAGGAGGCACCTTATCATTTATTGCGTTTCACATTATCAATGCTGAAGCTGTTAGTCCACCTATTACGAGTTCCTGTACCGAAAAAAGATGGAGTGGAACATCGCTGAATTCGAGCGTGGTGTTTATTGACTCACCCTTTAAATTACAAGTCAATCTGCTCGCCACCTGTTACCCCGTAAATCTGACCAGTGATATAACTTCCTTCATCGGAGGCCAGAAGAACGTACACCGGTGCAAGCTCTACTGGCTGTCCAGCACGGCCAAGGGGTGTATTTTGGCCAAACTTAGGGATTTGTCCTTCCAATTGTCCGTGATCCAACTGCAACGGCGTCCAAATTGGTCCTGGCGCAACTCCATTAACACGCACCCCCTTAGATGCAAAGTACGAGGAAAGGTTTAATGTAAAGTTGCTTATCGCACTTTTTGTAGCGGCATAATCCATTAAAGCTTTGGACGGATTGAAAGATTGAACTGATGAGGTAGTAACAATCGCACTTCCTGGTTCCAAATACTCTTCGGCAGCTTTTACGGTCTCAAACATGCTGATGATATTTATTTTGAAGGTATCCTGCACTTGTTTGATTGCTAAATCACTTAAGGTTGGTTGTGCAATTTGTTGCGCAGCATTCAATACTAGCGTGTCCAATCCGCCAAAAGCTTCCACTGTTTTTGTAACAATTTCAGTCGCTGTGCCATCTTCCCGCAAGTCATATGGTAGCAGTAATGCTTTTCTGCCTGCTTTTTCAATTAACTCCTTGACTGCGTTCGCATCCACTTCTTCTCCAGGGAAAAATTGGATTGCTACATTTGCTCCTTCACGCGCATAGGCAATGGCAGTTGCACGGCCAATTCCTGAATCACCACCAGTAATTAAGGCATTGCGCCCTTCCAAGCGATTGTATCCTTTATATGATTCTTCTCCGCAGTCAGGTTTAGGTTTCATTTTATTTTGTAACGCTGGAGTGTTCTGCTCTTGATCCGGGAATTTTCCTGTATAAAATTTATTACGTGGATCGTTTAGATGTGGGTTTCCCATCGAAATTCTCTCCTACCTCGTTTAATTTTTATAGCCAAAGAATAAAAAGTTTAGAAAGGCTTTTAACGCACTTTGCAAGCTTTCACAAACGATTTCCTTTTACATTGCCCCTATGAACATTACTTTAAACAGCTTCAGAGTTATTCCCTTTTTAAACATACTAAAATGGAGTTAAAACTTCATTCTGATTACTTTCAAATAATTAGTAAAAAAAGCAAGATTGGTTTTTGTCATTTCATTTCATAGCTTTACATTAATTCGTTCATAATAAAGAAACATTCATTTTCAAAAGGAGTTTCTTATGACGAAAAAATTAATTCAGGCAATTTCTGAACATTCCCTGCCATTAAACGATGCAAGTTTAAATAAAATTGTGGAGGCAATTGGAGACGCGAAAATTGTGATGATTGGCGAAGCATCCCATGGAACATCTGAATTTTATACGATTCGTGCTGAGCTTTCAAAAAAGTTAATTGAACAAAAAGGTTTTCAACTCATTGCTGTAGAAGGAGATTGGCCATCCGCTCAAGCAGTGAACCGATATGTAAAGGGCTATAGTGTGGAAGGTGAAAACATAAAAGATATTTTAATGACAGCTTTCCATCGTTGGCCAACGTGGATGTGGGCAAATGAAGAAGTCGCAACCTTTGCGGAATGGCTAAAAGAGATCAATCGAAATCGCGAACAAAAAGTCGGCTTTTATGGGATCGATTTATATAGCTTATTTGAATCCATTGATGAAGTATTAAAGTTTTTATCGAATAATCCAAAGTACCAGGTTGATTTAGAGCATGCAAAAAAGGCTTTTACTTGCTTTGAACCGTACAATCGGATGCCAGAACATTACGCCCTTTCCACAGCTCAATTTTCTGATGCATGTATTAGCGAAGTTGCTACCTTATTACACGCATTACGAAATCATGAAGAACATTATTCGAGTAGGCAGGAAGAAGATTTAAATGTTGTGATGAACGCACTCGTAGCCAAAAATGCAGAGGCATACTACCGAGAGATGATGTCAGATGGGAAGTCGTGGAATACGCGCGATTATCATATGGTGGAAGCGATTCATGAATTACGCAACTATTACGGAGAAGAATCAAAAATCATCATTTGGGAACATAACACACATATTGGAGATGCTTCTGAAACATCCATGAAAAATGAGCAACTGATCAATGTCGGCCAAATTATTCGAGAGCAATATGGGAAGGAAAACACCTATGCCATTGGTTTTGGCACATATGAAGGCACTGTCATTGCTGCCGATAGTTGGGGGGATCCTTTAAAAATCATAAAGGTCCCACCTGCACCACTAAACAACTGGGAAGGTCAACTCCATGCAGCAAGTCCAGAAGATAAAGTATTATTATTTAATGATAAAAATAGAGCGTTATTTAATGAGTGGATTGGTCACCGCGCGATTGGCGTCGTGTATAATCCCGATTTTGAAGCTTACGGAAATTACGTCCCTTCCAAAGTTGGGAATAGGTACGATGCATTTATTTACATCGATCAAACGAAGGCTTTGAAACCTTTGCAATGATGACAATCAAGAAATAACACCTCAAAAGTACTGTTTACTTTTGGGGCTTTTCGCTGCGATGATCCAAGTGTCCAACTTTCACCTTTTTATAGAATTCTATATGACTTTGTATACTTTATTAATCCCAATAATTAAACACTAAATCCCCTACCGTGCGTGACCAAAAATGATTCATAAAACGAATTTCAACATCCTTAAGATCGTTTTCATTCAAAAGGATATTATCACTATCAAGAAGGTCAACATTATCAAGCGCATCCTCATAGAATAAAATTTTACCACTATCTTTAGCTTGACGTATTAAGGGCTCCTCTAATGCCCGAACTGTTAATACCTTGTAGCGATTTTCAAATAGTGTTTTCAATACAGGTTGGTCAATAAAATCTAAGTCCCCAATCGAACAGTTATTTGCAAAAGCTATATAATCATACATATCGTTATAGAAAATGTAAAAACATTCCCTATCAATTTTCACATGAGCATGAGTATAACGAACATCAACATCCGGCTCATGCCATTCTAAAACACTGCCTTTTAACTGTTGCACATACGAATAACAATGCTTTTTAAATTTGGCTCTACATGCATCCCAATCGCGTTCAAGTGTTAAATCATTTTCAGTAAAACCTGTTACTCCTCGTTTTAAAATCATGCCTATAAAATCCTCTTATACAATATAATTTCACCTATTATAATAACCTGCCAAACTGGTGTGTGGGTACATTTTGAAATATGGAAGCACATGTTAGTTTAATAGAAAGGTGAATAGATTCTATCTGTATCAGAATCAATTACGAAATCAACTTTCAAATTAATATTATATGGGATTTTTTTGAAATTATAAAGTTTACAAAATACATCGGGAATTTCTCTTGTATGTCTAGCTTGCTTTTTCGTTTGGCGATATTTTTGCTGTAGTTGTTGTTTAGTACATATTTCACCTATTAATAATACCTGTTGATAAAAGCCATCAATTTCAATAATCAAATTTATCACGACCGTTTGCTAATCAGTCATATAGCTTAGAATTTCTTATTATTTTAACATACATCGGCATTGTTCATCGGGCGCAAAAAAATAAAACTATGACTTTGCTAACTTAATGTCGGCAAATTTTATAATTCCAGACCAAATGATGAAAATTATGAAAGCGTTAATAGCTAATAACGAAAAGTCAAAAAACAAATTATTTTTTCCTAAATTAAATACTTGAAATATTGATATCATCTTTTCACCTTTATATTGAATCCAGCTAAATGGAAATCCAAATATGAATGCGATTACTAAGCAAACTAAAATCCTTTTATTTTTAGTCACTGTATTCTCTCCCTTTTCAGTCTGATTAAATGTGTCAGGTGCACGAAACAATAAAACCTTGCTTATGCTAAAGCCCTACTAATAAAGTCATTCAATATCACTTGTATATTTTTCAGGTAGTAATTGCATGACATTACACTTTACTAATTCACCTTTATAAGGGATAATCACATCCGTATCTTTCCCATAATCACTTATTAGCTCGCGGCACATCCCACACGGTGCAACTACCCAACATTTTTCTATATTCTCGTGTGGATGAGGGTGAGCCACTGCAACAATTGTTGCAAATTCATGATCTCCCTCAGATATGGACTTTCCCATAGCCATTGCTTCGCCACATACTGTAATTCTCCCTACGTTTGCTTCAACGTGTACGGCAGCGTAAATTTTACCCGATTTCGTCCTTACCGCTGAACCAATGTGATGTCGTTCGTATTTATAGTTTTTTTCAATTACTTTTTCTGCTTCCTTAATCAATTCATAATCTGTATTGTCTAATGGTCTTACTTTTAACATATTAATTCTCCTCTCACTACTTTTTACCTTTTAGAGTTGTTGCAAAATTATCTATATTTCAAGCTCACTCTACATCTGACCTTACTACAAATACTTCCGTAGCTATTTTTTCACTCACTTTATAAAGTGAACGGGCTCTTTCTAGAAGAACGCCCATTTAATTATTAATATAAAACTCACCTTTATCATTTACACCTAATACAGTGCCTGAATCTAACGTAATTTCTATCGGAAAAACTTTAGAAACCTTATTAGAAAACAACCACCTTCTATTAGGTCCGGCTAATAATAAATATACCTTTGTCTTTTTATCACTCATAAAAGACAGAGACGTGCTCATAATTTCTGAATCACCGCGCTCTACAATATGATTGTTTATCATTTGATTTGCAACAGCCATTTTATCCGGCACGATTAAACTCATTTCTGAAAGTTTTTGAATGCTGTCTATAGAAAATGGATGATTACTTGGCGGATTGTCTTCTAATCTCGCAATAAATTCAATAATATTACCTGAAGGATCTTCAAAATAAAATGATTTGGCAACGGAAAAAGCAAAATAAATTTCGTCTGTTCCATCTTCAGTTAAAAGATTCGTTTTATTTTTAATCCAATTTTTTGCCTCTTCAAATTGATTCGAAGGAATGTCGCATGCAAAATGGTAATAAGGCATTCCAATTACCTCTTGATCATTAAATTCAATTGAACTCTTACCTAACGTAATTCGAAAACTATTTGACGTTTCGTTCTCTATGGAAAAGCCTAAAATTTGTTCATAAAATTCCTTCATCTCTTTCAGTTTTTCTGTTTTCAACTTTGCATTGATGATATCCATCAGCTTTATCTCCCTTAGTCATTCTTTTAATAAAAAGTTACCGTATTATCTAAAAGGATAAAATTGGACTTTAGAATGAAGAACTTTTCTACAATTGGGCTGTTATTAAAGTGGAATTTAGAGTTTTGATTTATCCTAATAGTGGCCGGTTGGTTGTACAGAATGCACAAAAAATACAAACGAAGCTAAATGATAGATATTAAAGTTTTGTAGGGTTTAAAAAAATATATATTTTATAAGGCTTCCAATAATTATAAGGATTATGAGTATAAAAAATCCTTTAAAAGTAAATCCAGTTGCCATGTTCTTTTCCGGAATCCAAGGCAGATCTTTCTCTCTACCTCTCTCGTCTCTTTTAATAAAATTCACTTCCTTTACAATATTTAATCTATCTCGATAGTTTAATGAATTGAATATTAAATCCTTAACATAAAATTATCGGTCAACAACTAAAAATTTATTATCTTTTATGGTGTAAGTACCGTGTTTCCTTGAAAGTACAACGGTTTTGACTGCATGTTTTTTATTCGCAAATACCAATAAAAAACGGTCATCTAGCATATCAATTCCACCATTATTCCCTTTAAAGTTTATACCCATTGATTCTTCAATCACTTCGTCTGTTGTATAAGGCCCAAATAGACTGACCGCCTTCCATTTGAAATCAGTTACCTCTGTTAAATCAATTTGCGTTTCTCCTTGTTCTAAGAGGTTGTCAATTTCATTCGCTAAAACTGTATCTTGACTCGCTCGATTTCCTAATAAAACAGCAGCTATACCTATAACAGCAATAATACAAATTACAAAAATCACCTTTTTCATAAGACCTCCAACCACCTTATACAATTAATATTTTTTCGGGGACAAAAAGATAATCAATGTACCCGATGCATAAACAATATTAGCGCAAATCAAAATATCTACAGCACTAATCATAATTTCTTATAATCAAATCAGATGAAATAGGTTTAAGCTGTAACTCTCTAGCCCAAACAGATAATTGCCCAATGTGATGAATTTCATGTGTAATCATATGAGATAAGATCTTTTTTTGAGTAAAGTGTAAAAGAGTACCATCCCGACGTTTTACTTCAATAATTTTATTTGCATATCCTGAAGGAAATTGTTGAAGGAAACATTCAGTATGAGATTTAACAAAAGCAGCATATGCTTTTATATCATGTAAATTGTTAATTGTATTTCGATTTTCAAAAATTATCTTATTTTCAACTATTGAATTTAGCCACAGTAGCTCACAATCGATTATATGTATGAATGTTTCTCGAATACTTTTCATTCCACCTATACGTTCTTTGTGAAATTCTTCTTTAGATATTGTTTGACACCAATTCAGCCAATCTTCACGTACTTGCCAATTATAATAAAATAAAGATAACATTTTTCACCTCATTGGATTAGAATAATATGGAATATAAAGAAAAGTATAACTTATTAGGGGTGGTAAGGTGAAGTATAAAATCATATTTTTTGACGTAGATGGTACCATTACAAATTATAAAGACGGCACGATTCCACAAAGCACAAAAATAGCAATTAAAAAGCTGTTATACAATGGATTTAAAGTGGTAGCAGCAACGGGTAGACCTTTATCAATGTGTGAAGAAATTGCCGAACTGGGGGTAGAAACATTTATTACTGCTAATGGTGCCTATGTTACACATCAAGGAGTGTGCATACATAAAATTGTATTACCTTGCGAAACCGTTCATACGTTTAACAAATTTGCTGCCGAACAACAACATGCACTTACTTTTTATTCGGATACTTTACATATAAATGAGGTGCGAAATCCTAAAGTACAGCTGGCGCTTTATGAAACATTGAGGTTGGAGGAATTTCCACCTATTAATACGGAAGCACATCTGTCCGAGACGTATTTACTCTGTTTGTTTGTTGATGAAAAAGAAATTGAAAAGTACAAGAAAAAGTTCCCTGAAATCCAGTTCAAACGTTGGCATCCCTATATTGTGAATGTACTTGAAGAAGAGGTTTCAAAGTCTGTGGCAATCAAAAAAGTGCTAAATTATTTCGGAATGACTAAGGAAGAGGCAATCGCTTTTGGTGATGGAGAGAATGACATTGACATGTTAGAATTTGTAGACTTAAGTATTGCGATGGGAAATGCAAATAAACGATTAAAGTCCATTGCTAATTTTGTTACGAAAGATTCTAATGAAGACGGGATTGAGTGGGCTTTAAAGAAGTATAAATTGATTTGATTTTAAATCGATTATTAAAATGATTAATGGGGGAGTATATATAACTGCTATTGATTTATATCTATTCAGAAAAACGTTACCGAATTAGTGTTAAATAACAAAACTCGGTTCTCCAACTCTTTCGATTGTAAAGTAAGTAGTTAGAATAGTACACCCGATTAATAAGCACAATCAACACATAATTTTCTAACTATTAAGAAACCATTTGGATGATTTAGTCGTCGTTAATAACAAAGAATAGAAAGGGGCGATATTATTGGGTTTTTGGTACTTTCTACTATTATTTATAGGCCTCTTTTTAATAATTAGGGCACTTATAAAACGACCAATCAATATTTTCAAAAGATTAACGACTTTGTTATTAGGCGTTTGTATGATTGCTTTCTCATTGTTTATGTTCCAAGATGGCAGTGCAGAATTTGTAGATAACGTATTAAAGTCTCTTAATATTAATTTGTAGGAATGATAAAATTTAGTTATTTGAAAACAAAAGGAATCCTATGTATGAAAAAAATCTTACACGGGACCCCTTTATGCATTCGTTCCAAACGAATATGTATTATAATACGCCTGCTTTAATTCGTTTGGCGATGCTGAATGTTGTATAAATTGAAATCGGTCCAAGTATCGCAGCAATAATAAGCCACATTGTTAACGAGTCCGTTGCTTTTAACTCAGCTAAGTTCGTTCGAATGAATACGACAACACCGAATAGTAAAATATAGCTCATCACATTTGGAAAGATGACGAGTAAACGAAGAAATTTTGGTGAAATTGTTGGTTGTTGCATAACATACATCCCCCTTTTCTCTATTATAACGGAATTATGCTATCATTTACTATGTTTTTCTAAAGATTCTTGCAAAATAGAATCATCCACCATCTTCAATCGCTACTTTTTCACGATCACTTCATTTTGCTTCCAATCTACTTGCTGTTGGTCATGCGCGATGAACGTATTGGGGAATACATTCTGTGCTTCTTTTAAAAATCGAGCTAAATCCTTCTCTAAAAAGCGTGCACTAATATGGTTTAAAATAAGGGCTTGTGCATTCGCCTCTTTCGCGATTTGAGCAGCCTCAGTATTTGTCGAATGGCCATATTGTGCAGCTAAATGAATAGTTGCATGATCAAATGTCGCTTCATGAACGACAATATTCGCTTCATGAGCAAGAACTTTCGCATTTTCACAATACTTTGTATCCCCTAAAATTGCCACAGTAATACCATTTTGCGGCGATGACGTAACATCCGTGCTATGCACAACCGTCCCATTTTCCAACTCAACATCATTTCCCGCTTTTAATTGTCCAAGTAACGGTCCTTTTGGCACGCCTAATGCAATCGCTTTATCGATCAATAACTCACCAGCTAATGGCTTTTGCTCAATCCGATAACCGAAACATTCAATGACATGCTCCAGAGGCATCGCTTTTACGATAAATTGCGCATCTTCAAAAACAATGCCCTCTTCCACCTCTTCAATATGTAATTCATAAGTCAAATGTGTTTTTGTCAGCTTTAATGTTTGCTCGAGCCATTCCTTCAAGCCTTTAGGTCCATAAATCGTAAGTGGCTCTTCCCCACCTAAAAATGAACGTGAGCTAATAAAACCTGGTAAGCCAAATATATGATCCCCGTGCAAATGGGTAATAAATACTTTATCCACTTTTCGCGGCTTAATCGTCGTATGGAGTATTTGATGCTGTGTGGCCTCCCCGCAATCGAACAACCAAATCGAGCCGCGTTCCTCTAGTAATTTTAGGGCCATCGCACTCGTATTTCGATCCTTTGAGGGCATTCCTGCGCCCGTTCCTAAAAAATGCAGTTGCATTCTATTCACTCCAACCTATTGTTCATTTCGTAATAATTTCTCAATTGCATTAACAATCGCTTCATCTTTCATTTTAAAATAGCGAATTAAATCCTCGCTTTCAGGATCAATTTTCACTTGTGTAACCGGACCATTTTTATGCAATAAGTCTAGCCCTCTTTGTGCTTGAGCTAAACGCTTTTTGCCTTCAAATTTTGCGGGCATCGTTGCGATAACCTTTGTGTCTATATGAAGCTTATGCGCTAGATTTGCCACATACGGCGCAACTGCTGAACTAACCGCCCCACCTAAACAAGCAATGATGACAATGGATTTATAATTTTTTAAAATTTGTTTCATTTCTTGTTCATATAATTCCGCGCGCATTAATGTTTTTTCAAAATTACTATTGCCAAATTGTTCTTCCGCCGTTGTAAAGAACAGCATTTCCCCTTTTTCACCATGCATATAATCCGGGATGTTTTGGAAATAATTTGCTGTTAATTCGGCCGCACTTTCGATTACGTGCGTGCTCTTTTGTTCATTTTTCCAGTGTATTGCAGCCTCAATAATTTTTGCTCCACGCTCTGCTTGATAGTCCGTTTTATGTGTTTCAAAAAGAACGATTGGAATTGGCCGCGTAAATTGCTGTCGATAATATTCAGCAATGTTAATACCCGCTGAGCCAAATAGGATCAATGCCTGTTTTTCCATAAATTCGCCTCCCTTTTCCCTATTATAAATGTTTTTTTCAGAAAGACACAACTTGTACAAAATTATGATGGATTTATACACATTATGAAAGGATTAGATTAATCTAAATAAGTTATCGCAGTCTATCTGCTGAACTGGATGGCTCTATCCGTCACTTTTCGAGTTTTATCCAACACTTTTTAACTTTTATCCGTCACTTTCCGCTTTTTATCCGTTTCCAACCCGAAAAAGTCTTACGAAACGCAAAAAACTATTTTGATTGTTACACCAAAACAGTTTTAAGAAATCCATTATGAATCTATCATCCATACAAACTATTAATAATTTGCTTCATACCAAACCTTTGCTTTTTGCACTTCATTCATCGTTAATTGATGGCCATTTGTTTCCCACTCTAGTGTCACATCGGCACCCGCATCCGTTAAGAATTTTTCTAAATCCATTGCTTCTTCTTTTGTACAAAGTGGATCATTCACGCCAGCCGCAATAAACACTTTCGTACCTGTTTGACTTGGCAATTTCGCATCACGATTTGGAACCATAGGATGATGTAAAATCGCACCCTTTAACGTATTTTCATAGTTAAATAATAAATTCGCTGCAATATTCGCCCCGTTAGAATAACCAATCGCTACAACATTTTGACGATCAAAGCCGTATTGTATCGCTGCGTCATTCAGAAATTCATGGAGTTCTTTCGTACGGAAAGCTAAATCCTCCATATCAAAAACACCTTCAGTTAAACGACGGAAAAATCGTGGCATCCCATTTTCTAAAACATTACCGCGCACACTTAATACAGCCGCTTCAGCATCAACAATTTCCGCTAAAGCTAGCAAACTATTTTCATCTCCACCTGTTCCATGAAGTAAGAACAATACCGGTTTTTCTTTATTTCCCTCTTTATAAATATGTTGCATTTTACATAACCCCAATCATCTATTATGAGTAAGAAGCCATTTGATGATCAAATGGCTTCTTAACTTAATTCAGCAGAGGTCCCTCCTTCTATATGTGGAGGATGAATACCAAATATACAATTCTATTCAGTGGCGATTCAAACCCTAGCTGAATCAAGTTAAGCCCCGGCGGATGTCACAGATTTTTTAAAGGTGTTTTTCGAGCGAACTCGAAAAAATCTGGACACAATTACGCCAAGGCGTAATTGATTTTGTTATTAGCGAATTGTTTTTAAAGCTGTTGACCAAGGAATTACTTGATCTAACATTTGATTTACTGAATCTGCTTGCACTTCTTTTGGTTTGAAATCTGTTCCGTTTTCAAAGTCTGTAAATAATGATAATGCTGGGTGTACACGAACATCTGCCACTAATAATTCACCTAAAATACCGCGTAAATGTTCCGCTGCACGCGCACCACCTACTGAACCGTAAGAAACGATACCCGCTGCCTTATTATTCCACTCATCACGTAAATAATCCAATGCATTTTTTAATGCGCCTGTAATGGAGTGATTGTATTCTTGTACGATGAATACAAAACCGTCTTGTGCGCCAACTGCTTTTGACCATTCTGCTGCGCCTGGTGCATCTGCCGTACCTAAAAACGGTAAGTTATAATCTGCAATATCAATAATTGTATAGTTCGCATCGCCGCGCTTATCAGCAATTTCTTTTACCCAGTTTGCTACTTGTGGTGAAACACGTCCTTGTCGAGTTGATCCAATAATAATACCGATGTTTAATTTAGTCATTTGTTTTTCCTCCTGAATTTCCGTTGTTTTTTTATTGAATAAATTTTTGATAAATCCCACTGTTCAGTCTTCCTTACATTGTTTATTTTCATTCATACTCTTTTTCGAATTCTTTCGTTGAGCGCACTGTATCAATTGGGCGAACAACGCTCTCAATATAGTCACGTTTTGACTCTAGGAATGGTGGTAATGATAAAATTTCTCCTACTGTTTCATAAGGTTCATCCCCCATGAATCCTGGTCCTTCCGTTGCCCATTCAAATAAAATACCTTGTGCGACACGTGCGTATAATGACTCGAAGAAGAATCGATCTACATAACCAGATGTACCAAAACCAAAACTTTCTAAACGATTAATCCATTCATGTAATACAGCCGTATCTTCTAATCGGAATGCAGCGTGATGGACCGTACCGTAACCTTGACGACCTTGAGGCAATACCGTGTTATGCTCGACAATTACCGATGCACCATTTCCACCTTCTCCAACTTCAAATAAATGAAGTGAGCCTTCTTGAGCCGTTTCACGCATGATCATTACTTTTTCAAGTACCTCTTTGAAATGGTCAAATTGTGCAATACGGATGTGTACAGGTCCTAAGCCTGTAATCGCAAATTCAAGTGGAATCGGCCCCTTTTGCCATGGTGTACCCGATTCGATTCCTTTATTCAATTCATCCGAAATAAACATATATTGTTGGTCATCAAAGTCTACGAAAGATAATGATTGTTTGCCAAATTGTGTTTTAATTCCTGTATGCGCAACGCTTAAACGATCAAAGCGTTTTACCCAGTAGTCAAGTGCTACATCTGTAGGCACTCGGAATGCAGTTTTATATATTTCATTCGTACCATGTACCCCTTTAGGAATACCTGGAAAATCGAAAAATGTCATATCTGTACCAGCAGATCCTTTATCGTCTGCGAAAAATAAATGATACGTTTGAATGTCGTCTTGGTTCACTGTTTTTTTCACTAAACGCATACCTAAAACATTTGTGAAAAAATCATAGTTCTTTTCTGCACTGCTCGTAATGGCTGTTACATGGTGAATTCCTTTAATATGGTTCATTCTAACCCCTCCGTTACCTTGAATTCGAGATATAACCTCAAAAAAATCAATTTCGCCTTGGCGTAATTGCGTCCAGATTTTTTTCGAGTTCACTCGAAAATCTTCCTTTAAAAATCTGTGACATCCGCCGGGGCTTGACTTGATTCAGCTGAATCAAGTTAAAGACGTTCTGCATGAAGTCCGATTCGCTTTGTTAATATTGTAAACGTTTCAAGCTCTTCCTCCGTCAGTACGTCGAATACTTGTGCGACTTTTTTTTCATGTTTTGGAAAAATGCCTTCAATAAATGCTGTCCCCTCATCTGTGAGCGATGCAAAAGTTACCCGTCGATCACTAGGGCAAGCAAGTCTTTGGACAAATCCTCTTTTTTCGAGCTTATCTACGACATACGTAATGCTACTGCTAGCAATGAGTACTTTTTTACCAATTATTTGAATTGGTTGATCACCTTTATGATAAAGTAACTCCAATACGGCAAATTCCGTTAAATTCAAATCATTTGCTGTAATATCTTTTCGTGAAACTTCTTGCACAGTATTTGCTGCACGTAGCAATACGGTAAATGCTTTTAACTGCTTATGATAGTCACTCATCGGCAATCCTCCTTATCGTTACGAATTCATTTATCTTTAATTCGAGATAAATATACCATGTATAAAAAAGACTGTCAACACATTTGCCGAAAGTTATTTTGAATTTGAGATATTTATTTTCCTACTATTTATTTTAGCTCCTCTTCCACCCCATTAAACTAAAAAAGCAACCTACACATAATTTGTGTAAGTTGCTGTCTTCTTATTCATTACTATCAATTCATTCACATACAACGAGTTCGCGCTTAAAATTACCCTTTTGCACAATTGCACGGTCCATAATTGTTAAGCCGGCATTTGCTATTTTGTCGTCCATCGGTTCAATCGTCACGATGACTACTCTTTTAGCAATTCTTCTTGCATGCGTAATGATACTCTGTTGCAAATCACTTGATGCATGTGTAAATAAATTATACGGCATATCAATAATCGCCACATCATAACCATCTGATGCTTCTTCTATCGGACCAATTTGTACATTTGGTTCATAGCCAAAATGACGCAAATTAATCTCAGAGCCCCAAACAACGCGTTTATTAATATCTCGTCCTTCGATTGGAATACCCATGCTCATTGCTTCCACTAATACCGTTCCAATGCCGCAGCATGGATCGATAATACGAAGCCCTTCTGGAAACGGCGCCGCAATATTGACGAGTGCCCTTGCATCTCTTGTGCTCAGAGCAGTGGAATACATCTCTGGCTTTTGCATATGCTTTAGCCAAACCGATTCCCCGTGCACTAATTCACCGAAATAAAATGTATCTTCATATATAACAAGCCCAAATTCCACATCTGGCGCGTCTAAATTTGGTTCAGCCGAAATGGCTAACCCAATTTCTTTCATATATGCATTGCGGATTGGTCGTGCTATTTTTGGTTCAATCGCATCATCTTTATTATTTAAGCAACTGATTTTAAACGTCTTGTCCGTCAGTTCGATTGTCGATGCGAATGCAACTAACTCTTCAAGTGTTGTCGCCTCACACATAATATCCAAGCGCAAACGCATAAACGGACTGCGACTTGGCTCAATTTTTTGCTCACTTAAAAGGACATTGCCTTCCACATGGAAATTAAAAAATGTGCGCATTTCCAGTCGTGAAAGCTCGTACTCATCCTTTCGCCAAGCAAAACTATATAGATATTTCATACTTATAATTCAATCGTTTCTAATAATTGCGCAACAAATTGATAAAGCAGTTCATATACTTGTTGGATCGTTAATTGCTCATTGAATCCTTCTAAACAGTCCACCGCAACATTTAGCTCCCATAAACCTTCTTGCATAGAAAAAGAAGCACTGCTGCTGCCTAATGCAGATTTTACATTTTCTTTTAAGTAACGACGAATGGCATCACTATGTTTTTTTTGTACCTTTAAACCAAAAAGTGCCGTATATAAACGAAAGGCATCATCGAATTCAAGCGCCATTTCATCAATACGAATGTCTTGAAATTGCGTACTTTGCGCAAAAATAAACTCGCTTTGATTTTCTTTTAAATAGCTAATCGGTGTATTTATAAATGCTGCTTCTGCAACCGCAATTGTTTCTTCTGTTTCTTTACTACAACGTTCTACTACTTCTAAATTTAAAATCATCCTATTCTTCCTCTCTTACTTCCAATGGACACATGCGATTTGATGTATCTTACTATATAAATAAATCACTTTTTAAAAATTGCTCGTCAATCATTTACTTTTTTTCGCCAAGAAATAGAATCTTGCTTTGAGCGAATTGTAGAAACAATAATTACTGCACTAAATGAAAATAAAACGAGCCCTGTAAACAAAAATCCTGCTGTTCCGGTTAAATCTAGTGTTCCAAGCAAGAATGAACCTGCAACAACGCCCATGGAGAAAAAGGCATAAAAAAAGCCATATGCTTTCCCACGCGTTTCTTTTGTCGTAGATTCGACCAAAATGGAATTAATCGCTGGGAAGAAAAAGGCGAATCCCACTCCATAAAATGCAAGCGCGGCGTACAATGTTAAAGACGTTGTGGATTGCCCAATAATAACTTGGCTAGTTCCTAACACCGTCACACCAATGAGTAATGTATAGCTTGAGTTGAGATAATCAAAAATTCGGTTTGTTGGCAATAGGAACACTAATACCGCAACAATCCCAAAAACACTCAATAACGTACCGGACATACGCGAACTATATCCCAAATCTTCCACGTACATCGGCAATAAATAAGCTAAAACACCTTGTGAAAACATAAGGAAAAATGCGCCTCCATATGCTTTCATTAACCCATTATTCCATTGAAACTTGTCTTTTTTCTGTGAACTTGATTTTTTAGTGAGTGGCGTCTTCCGTAAAAATAAAAG
Source organism: Solibacillus sp. FSL K6-1523 (assembly GCF_038005225.1). Lineage (NCBI taxonomy): Bacteria > Bacillati > Bacillota > Bacilli > Caryophanales > Caryophanaceae > Solibacillus > Solibacillus sp. FSL K6-1523. Next base: position 1,862,786 of record NZ_JBBOSU010000001.1, on the reverse strand, counting down.
CATCCCTATTAATGATAACAATCCATATAGGGCAACTAAACTTAACACATTTGGTACAGAAATTTTACTCGCTAAAATACCACTCGTAGCAGGACCAACAATTGCCGCGATTCCTACAAAGGAACCCGTAATCGCACTTCCGCTCCCCTGCTTTGAATTTGCCGTAGTGTTCGCTAATAACGTAAAAGCAGCTGGTGTTATAAAACCACTACTAAAGCCATGTATACAACGGACAATTAATAAAGTTGTCGTGTCATCAACAAATTGATACGCGAACAATGATAGAACAGACGCAATTAAGCCAAAAACAAGTATTTTAAAAGCCCCTATTTTGTCTGTAAAAACGCCAGAAAATATATTACCAAACGTATTCATAAAGGAATACATGCCTACAACAATTCCGGCGATAAATGTCGTCGCACCAATAGATAGCGCATATGTACTCATAACAGGTAGCTGTACAAATAGATCAAAAAATGAGAAGAAAATGATGACATACACAAGCCATTGCTTTGGAATTGGTTTAACTTGGAATTGTGGTTGCATTTTCTTTAATTTCAACTCATAAATGAAGTTACCAAACGGTATAAATGCAACAATAATGGCAGAAATGGACCAAATAATATTCCACCTAATGCGGATTTGAACAAGGGCGATTGCGATTATATATAAAACGAAAATCCCACCGTGTAAACTACCATTAATCGTGACGAAAATTGGCATATTTGCAAAATATTTAAGTGGCATGGCGATACATAATAGCGTAATAAGTGATACGCCATCTAATATTCCCATTATCCTTAAAAAACGTATCGGATGAATGTCCAACTCCTCCTCCATAGCAAAATCGTACATCTCATTATAGCATGGAGTAGGACAAGAAACCTATTTGAAACAATTATTCATCCGATAAATAGTCGATTCGTGTCTAAATATAGAAAAATTCAGTGCTCGTTATAAATCTTGCTTATGATCTTCCAAAAAGTCTTTACTGAAGCTTGTTTTAGAAGCATAACTTGATTTTTTTGCGCGTACTCCCCTTTGTAAACTCCCTTTCCCAAACTTCTTTTCGATTGACTGAACAAGTTCAACAATCGGTTCGTCTTTCGCATGCTGTTCAAAGTTAAATATATTCAATTGCTGCGTCGTTTCTGCTTGATCAACAACATTTGATACGGTAATCCCCACGAGCCTTACCGGAGTTTCATCCCAATTTTGGGTAAATAGTTTCCAAGCAATATCAAAAATCGCATCCGCATTTTGAAGCGCATTTCGAACCGATTTGCTCCGTGTTTGATTTTTCCATTCAAAATTACGAATTTGAATACTGACCGTTGTACCAACTAAATATTTCGCCTTTAAACGCTCTGCTACACTGCGACTTAATTTTTCAAACGTCTCTTTCAAAATGTAATATTCGGTTTCATCCCTTGGTAATGTCGTGGAATTGCCCACACTTTTCGTATCATAAATCGAATTGGGATCGACATTTCGCTCGTCTATCCCGTTCGCTCTATTTTTTAAGCGCACCCCATTCTTCCCTAATTTGTTTTGAAGCATCCGTTCATCCGCATTTGCCAAATCGCCTATTGTCAAAATCCCAAATGTTGCTAATTTTTTAGCAGTACTTTCCCCAATACCATGCATTTCAATCACTTTTTGCGGCCATAACAATTGTTGGATTTCACGCTTCCGCAGTACGGTAATTCCGAGTGGCTTTTTCATGTCCGATGCGGTTTTCGCTAAAAACTTATTCGGTGCAATGCCAATCGAACAAGGTAAATCTAGTTCAGTTATTATGCGTTGCTGGATTTCCTCAGCAATTTTCACAGGATGCTGTGTTTTCGAACGTTCGGTAACATCTAAGTAACCTTCATCAATCGAAACAGGTTCAACTAAATCTGTATAGCTTCGTAAAATCGTAAATATTGCCGCACTTGCGACCCGGTACTTAGCAAAATCGGGTGGTAATAATAGCAACTGTGGACATTTTCTCATTGCTTCTCCAACCGTCATTGTTGTATAAATCCCATGCGCCCTTGCCTCATATGAGCTCGTTACAATAATCCCTCGACGCTCTTTCACATTCCCTGCAATCGCAATCGGTTTTCCTTTTAAGCTCGGATCATGTGCTTGTTCAACAGACGCATAAAAACTATTCATATCCACATGAAAAATAACCCTTCCCGCCACTATTCCCACCGCCTTTTCCTCTATTTTAATATGAATTATAACTGGAATCAAAAAAATCCGAACTTCAGTCAGTGAAGTTCGGACTACTTGTTATTTTCTTTTCATTCGATAAAGCACGAATAGCAAAATAAACCAAAGCGGTGTGAGCATTAACGCTGTTCGAGTCGCTTCTGAAATCGCCATAATGACAAGTAAAAATGCGAAGAAAGCTAATACTAAATAGTTAATAAACGGTGTTAATGGTGCTTTAAAAGTAGAAGTTGCATGCAATTCTGGGTGACGTTTTTTATAAAGAATATGCGAAATTAAAATGATGCTCCATACCCAAATAAAACAAATCGCACTAATCGTCGTGACAATTCCAAAAGCATCCTCTGGCATGAAATAACTTAATAACGCTCCAATTGACACGACAACTGCTGAAAAAATTAAACCGTTTTGTGGCACACTTCTTTTATTTAAAGTACCGAATTTTTTTGAAGCTTGATTGTTCGAGCCAAGACTAAACAACATACGGCTCGTTGAAAATAAACCACTATTTCCGGCAGATGCTGCGGATGTTAATACAACAAAGTTAATTAATCCCGCTGCCACTGGAATGCCGACTAATGCAAACACTTGCACAAATGGCGAGCTTTCCGCACTTAATGTATTCCATGGATTGATCGTTAAAATGATGAATAACGCACCAACGTAAAATAATAAAATACGCAGTGGAATTTTATTAATCGCAGAAGGAATATTTTTTTGCGGATTCGCTGTTTCCGCTGCCGAAACACCGACTAATTCTACCCCAACGAAGGCAAATACGACCATTTGGAAGGCCATTAAGAAGCCAAATGCGCCATTCGGGAATAATCCACCATGTTCCCACAAATTCGATACGGCTACTTGACCTGTGTTTGTTTCAAATCCAATAATTAATAAAATAACGCCAATTACGATTAATGCTACAATCGTAATAATTTTAATGAGCGCAAACCAAAACTCTAACTCTCCGAAAAGTTTTACCGTTAATAAATTTAAACCTAGTAATACGACTAAACAAGCAATTGCTGGCACCCATTGCGGGATGTCAAACCAATACTGTGTGTACATGCCGACCGCAATAATGTCGGCCATTGCAGTCATGATCCAGCAAAACCAATACGTCCATCCTGTCACATAGCCTGCCCAATCCCCTATGTATTCTGTCGCAAATTCAGTGAAGGATTGATAGCCGCCTTTTGATAGTAATAATTCTCCTAATGCACGCATAACGAAAAATAGTGCAATGCCGACAATTAAATACGCCAAAATAATAGATGGCCCTGCTAATGCAATCGCTTTACCCGAGCCTAAAAATAACCCTGTCCCAATCGTTCCACCAATTGCGATCAATTGAACATGTCGATTTTTTAGTTCTCGTTTTAACTGTTGTTGTGCCAAGATGTTTTCCTCCGATATCATTATTTTGCTCCATATTTTTCGTATGGATCGAAATAATAGCGATGAGGTTCGCGGTGAATCATTTTTCCTGAAAAAAAGAGACTGATCCCTAAAATGGAATCAGTCTCTATAACTTAAGAATAAAAAATAACAACGTTTTTAAACACAAAAAAACGTCTACTATTATTACCCTTCTGTCCTTTTGCCTGAGATTGTGAACCCTTCGGCGACGCAATTGATGCGCTCTCTCCAGAAACTGCTCCCGTTTGTAGTTTTATCCACAACGATCTACGCAATGATACTTTATGCATTTGTATGCCTATTTGGTGTTGAAAATTTCCAACATCTAATAACTCGCGTCCAACACTATTATTGTACTATATCATATACTACCAACTAATTTATTGTATTACAATAGGAATTTTCAATAAGTACTAGTGATGGGTGTATTCAATAGCATATTTCTTACATTTTTATTAAATTCTATTCATAAGGAAGAGAATTATCGAATAAGAAATCCTTTCTAAATTTTATTATGCAGGGAAATAACCGGTAAATTATACCGGCACCTAATCCAATTTTTTAAAAAAGAGCTTGAAAAACATTTTATATCGTATTACCTTTTCTAGGAAGGGAGGAATAAAATATGCAATTAACTATTGAAGAATTACCTGAATCAAGGATTGCTTATTTCCGTAACGTTGGAGCGTACGGTGAAAAGCAAAATAAAGAATTAATGGAGTCATTTAAAAGATGGGCACAGTTGAATGGGTTATTTGAGAATTCTATAATTTTAGGTATCCCACAAGATAACCCAGAGGTGACCCCTAAAGCAGAATGTCGTTATGATGTTTGCGTTGTAATAGATAAAGTTTTTCAAGTGGAAGAACCTGCTCAAGTTGGTACTTTTGCTGGCGGGAAATATGCTATTTTCTTGCTTGACCATACAAAAGAGGCAGTTAGCGAATTTTGGGGCACTATCTTTTCTGAAATAGATAAAAATAATTTAGCCGTCAGAGAACAACCCATTATTGAAAGATATACTTCTACAATGATCGCTAACCATTTGTGTGAAATATTAGTCCCTGTACAGTAAAAAAATGGAAAAGGGCTGGTTGTACGCCCTTTTCCACTTTGATTTCCCTTATAAAAGCTCAGCCAAGAAACGTTTTTTCATTTCCGGCCATTCTTCAATTGTAATACTGTACATTACAGTATGGCGAATCGTGCCTTCTTTTCGAATCATATGGTTGCGTAAAATGCCCTCTTTTACGGCACCTAGACGCTCGATCGCTTTTTGCGAGCGGATATTTTCATGACCTGTTTTAATTTGAATGCGATTTAAACCAAGTTCTTCAAAACCATGTTGCAATAATAAAAATTTGCAGTTTGTATTTATGTTTGAACGCCAATATGCAGGTGTGAGCCAAGTAGAGCCGATTTCGAGGCATTTATGTGCCATTGAAATATCCATAAAAGTAGTCGAACCAATTACTTCATTTGTTTGTGCATCAATAATGACGAATTGAAAATCGGTTTTCGCTTCTCGCTTTTTTATACCGTCTTCTACATATTGAACAACACTTTCCAGGTCAAATAATGTTACCGACAAATGCTCCCAAATTTCAGGAAACTGCGCTGTTTTATATATTCCGTCAATATGCTCAGTGTTAATTGGTACTAATTTCACAACTTCATTTTCTAAGACTTTCATCTACTTTTCCCCACCTTTAACGTTTAGTTTTAAAACTCCCATTCAAACATGTAACTTTATTTCTTCCACTACTTCTTCCATTGTTGTAACAATTTTACCGTTTCGCTTAATGAGTCCCACAACGAATAAATTGCGGTAAATAAATTGATTTTCTGTGCCGTCTTCAATTAACGCTTCAATTTTTTTCGTATTTGTACGTCCCATTTGGCGCACATCTGAAAACAGCGCAATAATTGGTCGATTTAATGCAGAAAATGCACCGATTTCTGCTGCTACACCTGAGTCAATTTCAATGCCATCAATAACAGCAATTAATACATCACTTACTTGCAAGCTTGCTAAATCCGCCTCTGCAATCGCTAAACTATTGGCATAACTATTTTTATCATTAATCGCCGCATTTTCTTGTGGCACATACAATTCAATCGTTGGCACAGCTTCACGTATTTTCGCTGCCAACACCTCATTGACGTAACGATCTCCTATTGAAAATAAACCATTTGCTAAATATGCTTTCATTTTTATTACTCCATTTCAATTATTTAATTTTTGAACTAACAATTATTTTCCATATCATGACGGCAAACAACGCGACAAGTATGAGTGCAAATGAAATGCCTAGTGAAGTATCGTCACCTAAAGAAATGCTGATACTTTCATAAACAAGTAAGGCAAATAACAGATTTACAATGTTTTTCATATAGTTTAACATTTGCCGACTATTTAAGTAAAAGGCGTGGACATTCGCATCACATAGCCTTTCCGGGTAATTATGGACATGTGGATACCGTTCAATAAGCTCCATGAAAAACGTTACCACAATCGCGATAACTGGCAAAATGAGAAGTTCATATTTTGACCCCCAGCGATCCACTTCTCCAACTGCATTGAAATGTGCAGGTACTTCCGCTGGTAATGAAAACCATTTCAATAGCAAGTAAACAATCATTGCAACAAGTGATACGTACCCAATGACGTTCGCTGCACGTTCTGAAGTTGATTTCTCGATTTGTAAAACTGGTCGATAATATGTATTCATTAACACCATCCTTCCCAAATATACGAGTCGCGGTGCTATAAAGTTCCAATTATTTGGTTAACTATTCAACTTGAAAAAACGCACATCATTTTTCGATATGCGTTTTTTTGCCTAGCCCTTTTATATTGAAGTTTCTTCTGTTTCATTTTCAAGCATTTTGTGTAAGTATTGAACAATTTCACGAATACCTTCTAGTGAATTGACTAAAATATTGGGATCAATGCAAGAAATCATGCGGTCTTCTAAATTCGCAACCGCTGTAAAATATTTCGTTTTCTCATAATTCACCAATCCCATTTGCTTAATCAGTTCTGGCGCAATATTTAAAATTTCTCTCGCATCTGAAACATATAAACCATAATTCACAAGCTCGGTATTTAAAATGATGACACGGGCAATATCTCCCGACGTCGAACGATTGTATAAAATTCGTTGTAAATCAATTACTGGAATTAGCTCTCCGCGATTTCTCGAGAAGCCTAATAAATAGCTCGGTAAATGCGGAATCGGTGTAACACGCTCCAACTTTTCAATCGACACAACTTGCTCAATTGGCACTGCATATTCTTCGTTTCCACATGCAAACACGACCGCTTGTTCAAAATTCATGTTGCCACCTCCTACTTTGTTGTTTGTTTCACAACTTCCACTAATAAATCAGCTAATTTTTCTAACTCTTCAACTGGCATTCTTTCATTTGTCGTATGAATTTCCTCATAGCCTACTGATAAATTAACAGTTGGAATACCGAACCCCGCGATTACATTGGCATCGCTACCGCCACCAGAAATACCTAGTAATGGCGTACGGTCTACTGCTTCAACCGCAGCCATCGCAATTTGAACGACTTTATCTTGTTCCGTCACGCGGAAACCTGGGTACATTAATTTTACTTCAACCTCGGCACGACCGCCATTTTCCTGTGCAATTCGCTCAAATGTTTCTTTCATATGAGCCGTTTGCACGTTTAATTTGGCTTCGTCGATTGAACGCGCTTCAGCAAGGATATTCACTTCATCACAAACGATATTTGTCGCTTGTCCACCTTCAAAACGCCCAATATTTGCAGTCGTTTCTTCATCTAAACGCCCTAATTTCATTTGCGCAACTGCTTTGGCAGCAAGTGTAATCGCAGAAATCCCTTTTTCTGGTGCAACACCAGCGTGAGCCGTTTTACCGATTATTTTTGCCATTACTTTTGCTTGGAATGGTGCCGCTACAACGATACCGCCCACTTTTCCATCACTATCAACGGCGAAACCATATTTTGCATTAATCAGTGTTGGGTCCAATTCTTTTGCACCAACTAAGCCACTTTCTTCACCAGCAGTAATAATGAATTGAATCGTCCCATGTGCAATATTTTGTTCTTTTAAACGACGTGCCATTTCAAATAAAGCCGCCACCCCTGCTTTATCATCTGCACCTAAAATCGTCGTGCCATCCGAATAAATATAGCCATCTTCACGAATTTCAGGCTTAATCCCTTTGCCCGGCACGACCGTATCCATATGTACTGTAAAGTAAATCGGATCAATTGCCTGATCACCATGCAATGTTGCAATAATATTTCCTGCACCATGACCTGTGCGCGTATGTGAATCATCTTGGAAAACGTCAAAGCCCATTTCAGTCAGCTTTTCTACTAATACAGGTGCAATAATTTCCTCATGTTTTGTTTCAGAATCAATTTGTACTAATTCTAAAAATTCATTAACTAAACGACTATTCATCTCGAAACACTCCCCTTTATTAAAACTAGCTATCCCTTATTTTACGCCGCTATTTTTGAAAAAACAATGCTTGTTCATCGGATTCGTAAATGGCTTGCTTTTGTGTCAAAATTTCCTGTTGCTTCTCCAATGTAGTATCTAGCTTTATTTGAAGTTGCTGCAATGTATTATTAACATCGTCTTGCACGCGTGAGATTTGATTCATGGATGTAGAAATTTTCGAATGGATTGACCATGCCGAGAAAATATCATCAAAGAAATAGTCTGCAAATTTCACAAAACCATCCGTATCGATATTTAACGTATCATGTTTCATTTGCTGAACATCCAATAATTCATTATGGAAGCGCTGCAACGAAATTTGCGCTTTGTGAATCGCGCTATTAGATTCATCCAACTTGTCATGTTTCAAAGCGGTCGCAATAAACCCACCACCGAAAAATGTGTCCCAAGTTGAATAGGAACTTGCAGTTTTTAATGAATTTGCAGCATCGGCTAAAGCACGTAATGCATTTTTTCCCGCATCATTTGCTTCATGAATTTCAATTAATAATTGCTTTAATAGCAGTTCACTTTCGATTAGCTTCGTTAATTCTTTCGCAACATGTGAGGCATGCTGCATAAGCCAATATTCTCGCTTTCGTTCTAGTTTTTGAAGCTCTTGCGCGACGTAATCCTCATTGACCGCATTTATTTTATGCATAAGATCAACCAAATCATCTTGTAAATCCTCATGCGTTAACTGCGCTTCAATAAATTTCAACTCGCTGACTGCCACGACATCAAGGCGCTGTTCAATCAGCTCATCTTTTTTGCCAGACCATTCACGGAATAAATTAAGTATCGAAGTTTTTTCTAATTTTTGAAGCTCTTTCTTCGCCGCTATTAATTCCGTTTCATAATGCTTTATTTCGCGCTTTGTATTTTGAATTAATCGTTCAAGCGTCGTTTGTTGCTTCTTCCATTTATCGACGTTCAGTAATTGCAATCGGTAATTTTCAGCTTGCTGTTGTAATTGCTGCCATTCCATAAAAAACGCCCCCTTATAATACTAGTGTAATATGATTTGCTAGTGATTGTCTAAGGGGAACTTTGGGAAATTTTGATTCTTCAAACATAATCTGCATGTATAAAAAAATACTCGCTCCAACTACAAGAGCAAGTACCGTTTTATTTCTCCCAAACGCCGTAATGAAATTTAGCTGTTAACCGAATATCTCGTTCAAAATCGTATTGCTCAAAAAAGGCTGATTTATAATGGGCTTTTAATACAACACGTTTTTTCGCAACTCGTTTAGCCTCGCGAATCCACTGTGCATCGAGTGCGATATGGCTCCCCGCATGGCGCAAAGCTTCAAAATTTGTTGATTCTTCTATGATTTCCTCAAACATTGGATCCAAATAAACAACATCAAAGCTATCATCTGGCTGCTGTTGTAAAAAATCCACAGCTTTCGTATGAACAACTTCAATTTGACGCATGCATTCCGTTAATGGAAGCTCCGTTGTATCATACGTTTTCATGCCATTTTGAACAATGAATGCAATATTTTGATCCGCTTCAAGGCCAATTACTCGTCCCTTTGCCCCGACAGCAAAAGCCGCAACCATACTGTCCGAACCAATGCCAAGTGTACAATCTAAAAATGAATCGCCGCGCTGTAATTGACATGCTTTCAATAAAGGTTCTTCCTCACCGCGCGCCACCCGTTTCAAACGAAAAGCGGCAGAGTTCGGATGAAAAAAGAATGGCGAATCAGCACCATATGCATAATATTCATATCGATTTTTACCTGCGATTATTACATTAGCTGCATATTCATTCATCAGCTTAGAAACCGAACGCTTTTTCCGTGGAACAACTTGTGCATTTAAAGCTTTGCTTGCTGTATTGACAAGTTGTAAAGACAGTTCATCCGGTCTTCCAGCTGTTGTAACAATGGTTACTCCGCACATACTTGCTTTAAAACATCTGTTAAATGCTCACGAATTTGTTCCATTGGGAAACCTTCAATTTGTTCACGTGGAATGAAATAAGCTAATTGCCCGTCTTTCAAAATAGCCATTGAAGGTGAGCTTGCTGGCACTTCATCAAAATAACCACGCATCGCAACTGTTGCTTCTGGATCTTGACCTGCAAAAACCGTCACTAAATGATCCGGCTTAATTTCCGCAACTGCCTCACGCGCTGCCGGGCGAGCTAAGCCCGCTGCACATCCACATACCGAGTTGATGACAACTAAAGAAGTCCCCTTCGTCTCCGCCATAAATTCATGCACACTATCCGCAGTTGTTAATTGTGTAAATCCTGAGTTTTCTAGTTCATCGCGCATTGGCTGTGTTACTTGTCTCATATATTCATCATAAGCATTTGTCATTTTTCATAACCTCTTTCTTTTTCATATGTATTCACAAAGCCTAGTATAGCAGGGTATTTGGTGGTTGTACAAAGATTGGATTTTCGTAGGGTTTCGGATTGTTTCAGGATTTATGTTACCTTTGTGTTACCTTTTTGGTTTTTGGAAAAATGAGGTTTCCAAAAACGCAACGGGTGCGTTTTTCTACTTTTAAAATAAAAATAAACCCATCTCCATGAAGGAAACGGGCTTTGAATTTAATATTAATACTTAATTATCGATGAATGATATATAATTTCAATCATGCTTACAGTTAATGATTGCATTAAATGACAGACTACAATTGATAGTGCTTTTTAATCTATATTATTTTATTGATTTAAATCATCCGGATAAACAATAGTATCTATCGTTTCCCCTGATGTTTTATCTTTAATGATAATAGTAGCTTTTACTTTATCCTCTTTCACACCATTAAACGTCTGATAGTAAAGTCCAGATATGGCTAAACCCATGGCCGCAAAACCATCAAAACTATTTTCAAACTTCTCTTTGTCAACAACCATTGTAAACTCTGTAAAATCCTTGTTAGAAGTAACATCCTCAATTGAAGCAAAATCCTCGCTTGATTTAGTTTCTTCTATTCCTTCTAATACGCTAACTTTCATTTCTTCCAGCAATTCTTTATGTTTCGCCTTTGACATTTTAAAAGTAAATGAGCCATCGTCATTGCTAATTACCTCATTTACACCGTCTTCTTTGGCATCCGAGATAACTTCATCTGCATCTTGCCCTTCAAACATCGTAGCAGGTAATGTAATTTCTACGCTAAGCAAGCCTTTATCTACTTCTAGTTTATCGCCCTTCGTATCTTTTTCATCGTCATTCCCACATGCTGCAACAAATGTGCTTAACAACATAATAATTGTCACTAATAAATACCTTTTCAACTTATTTTCCCCCAATAATGAATATCAAATATGTTTGCGAGAATATTCTATCATATCAAGGAGGGCTTATCCATTTAATTTCCATCGATATGGAGCTTTTACATTACTGTCTATCTAATTTTAGAATTACAATTTAATATAGATACGCAATAAGCCAAATAGTTGCTATGAATGTCATGGCTGCGTTAACTGCCGCTAAACCCATCGTCACGTTTACACACCCTCTAAATTCTTGTCTTGTTCCTACTGTATACTCAAGATTAATTGCAGTTGCTTTATTCTTACCTTGTAAGTCTTTTAAATTACGGTGGATACTATCAATCGTTTCGTTAGCATCCTAGAAATTGAATGGTAATTCACCAGGGTTTTCTACATCATTGATGTATTGTTAAACGGAATTCGCCAAAATAGTTCCCCTACCTTTTCCTGATGAGATCTGTAAGTATTCATATTTTTTCCAAGTATTCGTATCCCAATTCCGGTTTGAGCAAGGTGCTTTCAACAATCTCAGCAACCTGTTTTACGTTAAATTATTACTTTTCCTAATATCCTTTAACCACCAACATCCAATTACCCCCAATATATATGACATATTTCGTGTATTTAAGAGCTTTTATTCACTACTCATTAAGTGTATAATTAACAATTATATAAGTATTTTGCGTAATATTGTCTTTTTACTAGTACTATACAATTTTTTCGCCTCATAATTTAATGAATAAAGGCAACCGATTTATACTCAAGGTGAAAATGATGAAAAAGTGTTTCTAGACTTCGCCAACAACACTCCCCTGCAAATTTGGTAGAAAAAGTTACCAAAATCGAAAGAGGGAGATTTTGAAAAGTAGTGAAAAGTAACTTAATGATGTGCAAGGTATGCATTGGCATGCCTTCTTTTCTATGTATAGATGTAAATTTTTTGTACTTTTAAGTGAAAATACAACTAATAATGAGGTGCGAACAATGGGCTTTCGATTTAGAAAAAGCGTTAAGCTTGCTCCAGGAGTAAAGGTTAACTTCGGTAAAAAAGGTGCTAGCGTTACGGTAGGCAATAAATATGCTAGAACAACAATCGGAAAAGGTAGAAGAACAAATTCTGTTTCACTTCCTGGCACCGGTATTTCTTATTCTACGCAAACAACAAAACGGAAAAAACGACCGCAAAGGGTTGCTTACGAATCTACGAATAATATAGATGCTAATATCTCACAAAATATACAAGAGGTCGAAAAACACAATGCTTACATCAATATGCTAACTTCTGTTCATTTGGAAGTAGAGGATAATGTTGATTGGCATGCAATTGCCGGTGAAGATCTATCATACTTGTTAAATGAAGGTCCTAATGTAAAATCAGTTTTGGACGAGGCTGCTAATTATAAACCCACTTGGCGTGACAAGCTATTTAATCGTGTTAATGCTAGGAAAATGATGATTGAAGAAAAGTTACCCGAGGCTAGAGAATTCGATATGGCTCTTCATCAGAAAAAAGGAAGATTAAAAGACATTGCTTCGGGCATTTTAAATGGTGACAGTAAAATGTGGACAAATGCTTTAATTGAATATGCACCATTTGAGGATATCGAAGATTTTGGATGTAAATTGAACTTTAATATTCAAAACAATGAACTGATTGTGAATTTTACAGTCGGAAATAAAGAAGTTGTTCCAATAGATACATTAAATCTTACAGCAACAAATAAAGTATCTAGGAAAAAAATGAGTGCAACTAATTATTTAGCACTTTATCAGGATTATGTTTGCAGCTGCGTCATTCGTATTGCTAGAGAAGTATTTGCCATCATACCTATTGATACTGTACTTATCCATGTTTACGATTTCAGCCAAGCCGAACCATTACCAAAAATGGGCTGTATACTTTCAACACGCGTAAATCGAATGGACATAGAGAATTTACAATTTGAAGATATAGATTGCTCTGATACGATCGAAACTTTCGAACATAATATGAAGTACCTTAAAACAAAAGGTTTCAAGCTTGTGGAGGAATTAAAATGAAGGGTTGTTTAACGGTAATTTTAGCTATAATTGCACTGGTAATAGTAATACAATACCCCTTAGTAATAATAGGAATTATTTTAATTGTATGGGGAATACGTGAGTACAAGATTAATAAACAACTTAAAGCAAAATCAAATTTGATACCAATTATCATCATATTTGGATGTGTTTTATCTATTTCCGGATGTACACTAGCTGTTAAAGAAGCAGAAGAACAAAAGCAGATAGAATTAAAAGAAAAGGAAGAAGCTAAACGCCAACTAGAATTGAAAAAGCAACAAGAAGAGTTAGAGCGTCAGAAAGAACTGGAAAGACAAGAAGAACTAGAACGTCAAAAAGAATTAGAAAAACAAGCAGAACTAGAACGCCAAAAGGAATTAGAGAAACAAGCAGAACTAGAGCGTCAAAAAGAATTAGAGAAACAAGCAGAACTAGAGCGCCAGAAAGAATTAGAAAGACAAGCCGAACAAAAGCGTCAAGAGCCTGTTGTTGAACGAGAATATTTCAGCAATTGCAAAGAAATGAACGCAGTATATCCAAAAGGTGTACCAGAAGGCCACCCTGCTTATGCTTCAGCACGTGACCGCGATAATGATGGATGGGCATGTGAGAGATAATAGCCTGTAATTAATTAGGGCATGCAATTATTGTATGTCCTAAAAAGTAGTTTCGTTGTGGTATTTATACTCAACTTTACGCAAAGTAATTTGTTAACTATGAAATAACATGATTTATTTAAATATATAAATGATATTAGATTAAATTTGTTGGGGGTTTGTAAGTTGCGTCAAAAAAAATATTATTTAGCAAAAATCAGTATTAGTGAAAATATTTTCTCGTCTGTAGAAGATAGATATAGCATTATAAATACATATATTCCAAATGCAATTCTAAACAAAGAATCCGTAATTGATTACGATAAATACGACTTTAGAATAACCGATACAAATAAATATTCACTGAGTGGTTCTAATTACATCTCAGGTAATCTTACTAGATCTACGAAAATGACTGCAACTATTTTAGAAGGAAATCAAACGCGTGAAAAGACTTTTGAAGATGTTAAAGCAATTCCAGTTGATTTTTTTTATAATATAGAAAAAGAGGTTGTTGCATATCGGACATGTACTGAAATAGATTCTGAAAAATTCATAGAAAACTTTAGAAAAATTATTGAAATTGATGCCAGAGTTGGTGATATAAAAGTTATCCCATATACTTCTGTTAATAGTATTCGTGATTTTTTCAAAGAATTGGATGTTGTTACAGATATAAACTTCAATCTAATTAAACCTAATAATCCCGGATCTAAAGAATATTATGATTTCGAAAGAATTATTAATGATAATAATTTGAAGCAATTGGACATTAATATGTCTAATGCAAAGGGCATAAAATATAAAAAAGAGGAAACAGGGGAGTTTACAGATTCTATTGAAAGTGGTATATCATTAACAGAAAGTGCTTATGGTACAGTTGAGGTAAAAGGTTACATCGAATCTGAAGTTCCAGGCAAACGGAAAAATAGGAATAAAAAGAAGAAAAAATATAAATCAGCTACTTCTGCAAAGTTTCCTCGGTTTTTAAAAACCAGAGATAGTGATAAAGTCAGTATACTGGGAAAAGTACATGAAGAAATCAAGAGAATTTTCGGGGAGGTGTAAACATTGAGAAAAGGAATGGAGTCAAAATATAAAGAAACTACATTTTTTGGTATGTTTAGAATTAGTGGGCCAAAATTAGTTTTTAACTTCACTCTTTTAAACTCTTTGTTATTAATTGGTTTCATTCATTATATTTTTAGCGGCTTTGAGCTAACTGATTTCAACGTCTACACACCTGAAATAGCAAAAGACTTGTATAATAGAATTTCTGGAATGAGTGCATCAATATTTGGGATAGTTATAGCTGCTTTAGCAGTATCAATGACTATTTTTAATCAAAAAGTATTAGAACCATTGGAGAAAACCAGGCTATTGCACAAGTTTTTATTCCCTTTTTGGTATTTAGTAGTATTATGGGGATGTGTAATTATAATCTCAACAGTTGCTCCCTATTTGTATGAATTAGGCAATATACAACCTATTTATTTAACTTATCTTTTTTTGTTTGAATTATGGTTATTCATTTATGCCATGTTTTTCGCTATCAAATTAACAGGATTACTCATTCGATTATTCTTACAAAATGCAAGAGTATTATAAACCCTACCTCTAAATAGTAGGGTTTTATTGTACACCAAAAAGAACATACATTCCTAACAAGGTGGTTATACTTATGAAGGTTAATAGTCATTTAGAAGATTTCATCCATAAACTCTATCAACTAATTGATATCCAAAAGCCCTTGCAGTTAAACATTAAGACCATTCCAAACGCTATGGACATAAAAGTATTCTACTGGGAACGAACCAGTGAAGCTATTTTATACAATAATATGACTGCTATTTTTATAGACAGTCACCTTAGCAATCAATTACAATGGCAAGATTTTTGCCATGAACTGTGTCATCCATTGCTGCATACTGGGGATCAATTTAACATGCCTCCCCTATTCCGTGAATATCAGGAGGTTTAAAGCCAATAATTTTATGTACCATGCCTGCATGCCTACATTTATGCTGAATCAATTGGAATTTATGGATTGTACTTCTCAAACGATTCATCGTGTACGGCAACTGTTCAATGTTGAGTATGAATTTGCTCACATTCGTTTAGAGAAATACATAAGCAATAAATACTACGTTCCATATTAGAACAGCTATTCGATTAAATATGTAATACATTATAAGGACATTTAGAAACAACTAGTGATATGCATGAGGTGATGTATTATGTTTTGCGAAAAAATCGAAAAAAATATGTGGCGATGTATTGGAGAGGGTCCTCGTAATCCAACTACTGGAAAGCGAAGACAAGTTACTAGAAGAGGTAAAACTAAAAAAGAAGCTGAAAGGAAGATTTTGGACCGTATCGCTGCCCTTCAGAAGCAGCACTCATTTTCAAGTGATGTATGTTTCGCTGAATTCGCTGGTAGCTGGCTGTCTTTATACGAATTAAAAGGCAATAAAGTATTAATAAACTTTTATAACTATAACCTTTAATTGAATCCTTGCAGCATTAATGACATTTAATCTTTCGCTCGTCGTATCTCGAAATACTCGTTGATTTGTAGATAGATTTTTAAAATTAGCCGACATTGCTCAGACACTCCCTCTAAAAAAATTCGTCACCCCTTCATTACAGAACAAACATTCCTATTTAAGCAATAAAGAAATCCCATCATTTTGTATAGAATCAGTGATTTTCTTTGAATAGTACCCAACCATTCTTTAAGGGGTGTACCACTAGTTGGCTTTCGATTAAGTTCACAGCATAATTAAAGCCCTCCACATTTTTCAGTGGAAGGCTTCATATTAAGATGGGCTTGCTGCTACTTTCGCTTTTTCTGTAACGATTAATTTATATCCGGCAACATATTTACTATCAAATTTAGTAATTTCCGTATCATTATTTGATTTCGTATAAATAAAAGCACTTTTTAATTGTAGTTCTGCATACGATACAGCCTCTTCGACAGAGTTCGAATTAAAATGGTGTTCGCCTATTTCATTTCCATTGCTACTTAGATATTTAATAATAATCAAATATTCACTTCCTTTTATTCACTAATTTCAAAAAGGATGGATTCACCTCTAATTAATTTTCTACCATAAAATTAACGACGGTCGAATAACAGCCTTTTGATACATTTTTGAAAATCAATTTCCGAATCACTTAGGCATTCCCAACGAATAAAGCCCACAAATCATTAACTAAACTAATTCACCTGGTACTTAAATAAAGAGTCTTAAATTTCTTTAATAAACTCCACTCTGTTACCAAAAGGATCTCTAAACTCAAAACGTTCAAAATTAGGAATTGGAACTGAATCCAATATTTTTATATTGTTTTCCACTAATACACTTTTCCAATAGGATACATCTTCAACCTGATATGCTAAGTGACCTTTTGTTGATAATCTATCAAAGCCATCTTCTGTTCCCACATGCACTTCTTTATCGCCAACTCGTAGCCAAAATCCCCCTCTACCTTGAAGTGATACTGGCTTTTCAATTTCTTCTAATCCTAATAAATTGCAATAAAAATTCTTACATTCCTCTTCAGCACCTTTTGGAATCGTTATCTGTGCGTGATGTAATCCAAGAATCATGTATATCCCCCCTAATTAGTAAATAAAATACATCCTTACAACTACTAATTCGTTGTTTGGACAACAATCCCTTCTTCATTAAGCCATCCCTTTATGAGTTGTTTGAGCAGTCACAAGTATTACTGCTGGTCCTGAAATTATAAAGAGAGGAATACTATTATAATGAAGGAACTCAAGGTAGCAATCGTAAATACTTTTCATCTTCTATTAGTATATTTTTTCACATTTCGAATGTTAGAAGTAAGTATTTAGGTTTTAGTTTGCATTAAGCTTAAACACATCAAATATTTTTCGCTTATTTCCCGCGCAATACCTTCAAAATATTCAGTCATTTTCGTTGTGATATTTAGTATTCAATTAACTTTTGGGACACTCAACACAAATCTCTATCGAAATAATCATTTGTTTATTGGAACTTTTATGTGATACTAACTTCATATAAACAATGAAAGGAATTATGCTATGAATCGATTAATTCCGTATATCAGCTCGATACCAAGCTTGTAGGGAGTGCTATAACATCCCTTGACATTCCTTGCAAGCTTGGGTTTCTCAAGGGAGCTGATGTACATGAAAAACCGTTCAAAATCTTACACTCGTCATCATCGGGAGCGAATCATCCGAAAAAAATGGGCCATATTAAAAAATGTTTTCAAAATGGAAGACGAGTTTTTACCCGTCCGTGGATCATTAAGTAAAGGAAAGGTTCACTGTTCTTGTAGGACGTGCCGCTATGAGCAATACCACGGTATTCCTAAAGCAAAATATAAAGTGAGTTGGCGGATAGTGCAGGAGGAAATGGACGATTAAGTCTATTTCCTTTTTTACTGTTCAAGTCCACAGTCCATCAACTTTAATACCCCCTATTCAACAATATAAACCTGTTCTGTAAAAGCGATATCCATTGGAAAACCTTCTTCTTCAACTAAATAAGAAATTATGTATGACCCTTCTGGCAAGTCATAAAATACTCGCTCAAAACTTTCTTTTCCCTTTAAAATTCCATAATCAAGCCTCTTATCATCGTCTACATTTTGAATTCTATATATAAAGCTTTCAGTACCGGTATTCAATATGTATACTTTAACTGCCATATCGCCATATACGTTAAATGGTGTTTCGCTTTGACCAATGGGCGACACAACTTGTTGATCAATCATTTTGCCGTGAATCACTTCAATATGCCCTTCCTGTTTCTTCTGATTCGTTACATCCGTTGCCACTTGGTCTTTTTTTACAATAGGCTCATATGTTATTTGAGCGGATTCTTCGTCAATAACTGGTTCTTTTTCCTGTGAATTAGATGTACTGCATCCTACTAAAAAAATGCACATTAAAAGTATCGATATTATATTAGAAATCTTCATTTTATTCTCCCGTTCAATATTGTTTTTTCAGGTTAATTATACTAATTATTATTTAAAAATCAATTATACCTCGGCTAACTGGGCACATTGTTTATATTGCACAACAAACTAAAAGGAATAATTCGGAAACCCTAAGTATTCCAATAGGCAATTCAGAATTCTGTTTGCAGCAAATGCTCAAATAACATCAGCAATGAATATCCATACAAAACTAGACAAAATTATTTAATCTGTGCTTGAATTCTACTCATAATAAATAGCCTATTATTTCTTAAATATGAGTGTTATTGTATGAGAGGTAATTTCTAAAGTTGGAGTCACAGAAGTTATTTTGTGACAGTCGATAATAGGGGTATGGTACTTAGTATCACTATGCCAAATATAGATGAAGCGCAGGAATCAATGTATTTAAAAACAACAGCGATTCCTGCCATTTCATTCATTTTTTATGAAGCATTAAAAATCTATTGTTTCGATAATTGCTCAAATAAAGGCTTATTTTTCTCTTTTAATAGTGCATTATGAGAAGATACCATCGCCACTTTATCTGCATCTGGTTCAACCCATTGTTTCGCACGATTAACAGCATTCGCAGCATCTTGGAAAGCCCCTGCTATTAGATGGAGTTTACCATTGTAGTTCAAACTATCTCCCGCCGCAAAAATACCAGGCACAGAAATATCTCCATAAGCCGAACCCGCCAATCCGTGTTGCTCATGCATCATAAATTCTAAAGGAGATTGCTCATATAAATCATTATCTCGATCATAACCATGGTTAATAATTACTTCATCCACCTCGAGATGAAAACGCTCATCTGTCTCGACTTGATGTATGATGGCACGTTCAATATAATCGTCTCCTTCCACATCTTTAATTTCCGTATGGTATATAATCTCTGCAGAGCTATTAATCAAACGTTGAATTTCTGCCTCGTGACCTGTTAATTCACCTTTCCGATATGTCATGATGACCTTTTTTGCGATTGGCTCTAATGTATTCGCCCAGTCGACTGCAGATTTTCCTCCTCCTGAAATGAGGACCGTTTTGTCTCTGAAATTAGCAAGTTTATCTACGGTATAGTGAAGGTTTGTTTTTTCGAAATGCTCCTCTTTAGAAAAACCAATTTTCTTCGGTGATAAAATTCCTCCACCTACCGCTAAAATAACCGTTTTTGATAAGTGAATTTCACCTGCGTTCGTCGTAATCTTAAATGTTTGATTTTCAGACTGTTCAATTTTCGTAACCGTTTTTTCTAAAATAATCGTCGGGTCAAATGTTTGCGCTTGCTCGGTTAATTGAAGCATTAAATCTTCACCTAGAATCGGTGTAATCCCGCCTACATCCCAAATCATCTTTTCAGGATAGACGTGCAATTTCCCTCCCAACGTACTGTGATTATCGATAATTTTTGTTTTCATTTGACGTAATCCTGCATAAAAAGCTGAGAATAAGCCTGCTGGTCCTGCGCCAATAATCGTCACATCATAACAATCATTCATGATACATTCCCCTCTATTTTTCCATAAGATAAACAAATCGGATTTTGGCTGAATGGACAAGTCGTTAATATTGCTTGAATTTGAAAGATACCTTGTAAATGATCGCCAGTCATTACACGGTTAGGTGTACCCTCTGTTATCAGAGCGCCATCTCGCATTGCGATTAAATAGTGCGAAAAACGAGATGCATGATTTAAATCGTGTAAAACCATAACAATGGTCTTTCCTTGCTCCTTATTGAGTCTTTCTAACAATTGTAAAATATCGAGTTGGTGTGCCATGTCTAGATAAGTCGTCGGCTCATCTAAAATTAAAATATCTGTATCTTGTGCCAGAGCCATTGCAATCCAAACGCGTTGCCGCTGCCCACCAGACAACGCTTCGATTGGTCGCTGTTGAAATTCAGTTAAGTTTGTCGCCTCTAACGCCCAATCAATCGCTTTTACATCTTCTTCTTTTAAACGGCCGAAGCTAGTTTGATGTGGAAATCGACCGTATGTAATTAATTCACGCACCGTCAAACCTGCTGGTGCTTCAGCTGTTTGAGGTAAAATTGCCATCTTCTTCGCGATTTCCTTAGAACTTGTCTCGTGAATCGCTTGTTGATTGATAAAAACAGCGCCATGACTTGCTTTAAGAATCCGTGCAATTGTTTTGAGTAAAGTAGATTTACCACATCCATTGGGTCCAATAATAGTGGAAATTTGACCTTTTGGTATAGTGATACTTAATTCTTCTATAATAATTGTCGTTCCATAACCGACCGTAATCTGTTCAACAGCTATCATTTCTTTCACCTCATCTTCTCAAGTTATTCTTTTATTTTCTGTTGATCTGGCGAGAAAGACTTTGTATTCATTAAAAATCGTAATGCTTGACTGATACTCGTTGGAACGATTGACATATGATTTTCATCTGGTGGTGCATGAAATTTCACCGATTGTAAACGTAATGCTTCTAAATGACGAAATAAAGAGCACGCATTTTCATACATTTTATGTTTTGATTCTCGCTCCACTGCTATGAAAATCCTACATTCTAAAGTTGGTATTTGAAGAGCCTCTTGTAATACTTGCTCTTGATTCCACCAAAGTGACGGACTGCAAATAAAATAATGTGAAAATAACTTTGTCTCTCGAACGAGCATATGAACGAGAAATAGGCCTCCTAAAGAATGTCCGAAAATAAGTTGTTTTTCTTCATCTACCTTAATTAGTTGTCGAACAATTTCTTTCACTTCTTTTAATATTTCTAAAAAATTCTCTGCTCCTCCAGAAATAGGCCAAGGTTTTCCAGAAGGATGTTCCGGTAAATTGACTACTTCACTTTGCGGTGTGAAGTCATAAACTCGCAGTGAATTAAATACTTCTTCCTTCTCATATCCAATCGATACAATTACCGACAAAGGCACACCTGTTTTTTCAGTACGTCGCGACTGCAATGTCACAATATTTTCAAATAGACCTCCATAAGCATTGCCATCCAAAACATAAAGAACTGGATACCCTTCTCTCGGTGCTGGTTCTTTTGGTATTGCGATTGTCATTCGGTAGGCAGTTTGCAACAAAGGATGACGCATTGTTTTTACTACATGTGTATAACTCATAACTTACCTCAATTCTATATCATGTTACTTTGCGACTTTTTCGGATTAATAAATAAATGAAATACGGCACTCCAATAATAGAAATGACAATCCCGACTGGTAATTCTGCAGGTGCAAATATCGTTTTCCCAATCCAATCGCCTGTTAAAACAAGGATTACACCGACAATCCCACTAATCGGAATGATATGTTGATGATGAATCCCTACTAACCTTCTCGAAATATGTGGAGCCAGTAATCCGACAAATGAAATACTTCCAGAAACGACAACACTTGCACTAATTAAGCCAACCGATCCTACTAATAAAATGATACGTTCTCGGTTTGCTCGAACCCCTAATCCAATAATCGCTACTTCATGGAGTTGTAAAATATTGAGAATTGGTGCTTTCCAAATTATTAATGGAATAATAATGATTACCCATGGCAACATAGAAATGACTTGTTGCCATGAGGCGCTATAAATACTTCCCGATAACCATACTGTCGCCATCTCAAAATCTTGAGGGTTCATCTTCAGCGAAATGAAAAGAGTAAAAGCACCAAAGCCAGCATTTAACGCTATTCCTACTAAAATTAAACGTTTTGGATCAAGCTCTCCCCTATATCTTGAAAGCACAAAGAGTAACAACGCTGCAATCATGCCACCAATCCAACCCCATACAGACATCCCGACAATACCGAGACTCGACATTTCTTTAATATTACCTTGGGCGATGAACATATAAAGTACTACAGCGAGCCCTACAGCAGACTGGATACCTAAAATTCCCGGATCGGCTAAATCATTTTTAGTTATACCTTGTAAAATGGCTCCAACTATTCCAAGTGCTAAACCAATTAACACACCAATTACAATTCTAGGCATCCGGAAACCGAAGATAACAAGTTCATGATCCGAGATATGATCTATACCAAACAACGTTCGAAACGTTTCGGGTGTGGTCAAAGGATACGCACCACTTGTTAAACTGAAATAGAAAATCAATAACGCAAAAGCAATTCCGATACTACCTACTATAAAAAAAAGGATATTTGGTTTGCGGTTAGGCATACTGCTTTCCCCCCCTTATCCGAATGAGATAAAGGAAATAAGGGACACCTACAAGTGCGGTAATGACGCCGACTGGTGTTTCGAAAGGTGGATTAACTGCACGACTTAATATATCTGCCCATGCAAAAAACAGTGCTCCGAACAAACCCGCATATGGAATAATCCTCCTATAATCTTCCCCAATCAAAAAGCGAGTAATGTGTGGAATTACTAAACCAATGAATGTTACTTTCCCTACTAAAGCTACAGATATTCCTGTCAACAATGCAACACTCACCAACGTCAATACTTTCATCACTACTATGTTAATTCCTAAACCTTGTGCAACTTCATCTCCTAGTGAAATCGCAGTCACAGACTTTGCAACGTATAGTGCAATCACAAATCCGATTATTGCTAAAGGCATAGCCCATTGAATCATGATCAAGTCGATTTGATGAAGTCTCGTATTATACCAAAAGCTAATGTTTTGAGAGACTTGAAAATAAGTAGCTAAAGCTTGAGAAACACCGCTTAAAAACATCCCTAAAATCGTTCCAATAATCACGAGCGATATGGGAGTCAGCCCACCCGGAATGATTTTTGCGATACCAAAAACGAACGCTACTCCTAAAATTGAACCTACAAAAGAAAAGAAAATTAGAGTAAGTGGTTGAAGATTTGGTAAAAATATCATAGATATTGTAATGATAAAGACTGAACCATCTGTTACCCCCATAATGTCGGGTGAAGCTAAATAGTTCCTCGTCATTCCTTGCATAAGTGCCCCTGATATCGCAACGAATGCCCCGACTAATAAAGCACCTAGCACTCGAGGAATCCTTGATGATCGTATTATTAAATGTTCCATGTTTGTCGAATCAAAATGAACAAATGCTTTCCAAATAGTAGAAACAGAATAATTGGTAGCACCATACATTGTTGAACAAGCAATTGTAATTATAAATAAACTCAATAAAAAGAGAGCTATCAAAATCTTATTCTGCCGAATCATAGTCATTTAGCTTCCCTCTATTTCTTTAATACATCATGTTGTAACGCTTTCAAAAATTCAATTTTACTAAATACTGTACCTCCTTCTAACAATGAATCTACAATATTGATATAGACATGTTCATTTTTGAAAGCTGTGATATTTTGAATAATTGGATTCTTTTTCAGTGTTTCATAAGCTTGTTCATTTTCTTGGTTTCCACTTTGTTGAACTTGTATGAAGAGAACATCTGGATTGACTTGTGCTAATTGCTCAATCGAAATCGCTTCTTGTGTTTTTGCTTTTTGGACTACTTCTGGAACTTCTAGTCCAAGCTCATTGTATAAAGAAGGATTGAAGAATACATCTTCTGGATAAACATACATTTGACCACCACGAATGCGAAGTGTCATCACTGTGTCATTTTCAAATTCTTCTTTTAATGTAGTCTTAGCAGATTGGAGATCTTTGCCGTATAGAGCTAAAAGTGCTTTCGCTTCCTCTTCTTTATCTCCTAATTGCGCCATTAGCATAAGGTTATCTTGCCAATTCGATGAAATGTGAGACACTAAAATCGTAGTTGAGATTTCTTCTAATTTTTGCACCACTTCATCTGGGAATTTAGTTGTCCCTAAAATAACATCAGGTTGTAATTCTAAGATTTTTTCAAAATTCGGTTGTTGCTTTTCACCGATAGACTCTGCTTTTCCCATTGCTGACTTAAAGATTTCTGGAAACTCTCCTGCAACAGTGATAGCCCCAACTGGCTCTATGTTTAAAGCTGTTGCATCTTCCATCGCTTCCATCGTACCTGCAATCACGATACGCTCTACTTTTTCTGGCACTGAGTATGTATTACCTAAATAAGTAATTTCTTTCATGCCATTCTGTATTGGACTTTCTTTTGCAACATTCGTCTCCTTTTCATCCCCCTGTGGTATTTTTTCTACTTCCATTGTATCTGTACATGCAACAAGAACTAAAATTGCCATTAATGCAAATAGTAATAAACTCAGTTGTTTTTTCATCATTTATCTTCTCCTTTGTATTGTGTATCCATTCCTAAATGTTCTCTTAACGTTGAACCAGTGTATTCATTACGAAATAAACCTTGCTCTGCTAGTTTTGGTATAACCTGCTCTAAAAATAATGTTAATGAAATATCTGATCCGCCAGGGACTGCAATTATTCCATCTATTGCATCCGCTTCGTACCAACGTATGATTTCTTTTGCTACTTCTTCTGCAGTTCCGACGACCACCCAGTGAGCAGAGTGCATCACTTCTGTTCGACTTAAAATTTCTTCAACAGTCGGATGATTTTTTTCGATGTATAGGTATAATAATTCACTATGTGTGCGACTACGAATAGTTGAATCTAGTGGAGGTAAAGTCTCTTCAGTAATCACATCTGTTAATGCAAATTCTCGTAAAGAAACACGTAGTAATTCCTCAGCCGCATTATATTTTTGTTCCATCGTGATGTGGGCATGAGCTTGACGATGCATTTCTTCAGCTTCTTCCTTTGTATTACCAACAAAGAAATAGCAACCAGGTAAAAGACGTATTTCATCTACATGACGCCCTATTACGACTGCACGGCTCCTCAAGTCTGCTCTTAGTTCAATAGCTACCGATAATTCAGGTGTGGCTGCAAAAATGGCATCTGCATTCGCTGCTGCGAAAGCTCTTCCTTCATCAGAAGCACCCGCTTGAAATAAAGGCGGCGTTCCTTTCGGATGAGAAATGACGTTTAAGGGACCCTTTACGGCGAAGTGAGAACCTTTATGATTCAAAACTTCTATCGAGCTTTCTGAATACTCCCCCGTAATTACTTTGTGGGGATAACTCGTCCATAATTGCTTGACAACACGCGTGCACTCCACAGCTTTTTCATAACGTATTTTCGAAGTTGGCCGTTCCTCATAGCTAAAATTCTCAAAACCTTCTATTGAGGTCACGACATTCCATCCTGCCCTTCCACCACTTAACCATTGTAATGACTGTAATTGTCTTGCTAATAAATATGGTGGAACAAATGAGGTAGAGGCTGTTGTAACAAGTCCAATTTTCTCTGTATATTGACTAATAATGCTGAATAATAAAGTAGGATCGGTAGCAATGCCTTTACTTTTTTTCATAAAAGTAGGATGAGCCACGACATAATCCGCCTTAAATAAAAAATCTAATTTTGCACGTTCTGCTTGTTGAGCAATTTCAATTTGTTCTTTAATACTGCTTGCATACTCTTCTTCCAACGTTATTTGTCGGTCTTTAACAGAGACTCTAGGTTGACGCCTTCCCAATGTGAGACCAATTAACAGTTGTTTTCTCGTATTCATTTTTACATTCCTTTCCTTACTACTGTAATTTATTTTTAAATTATTTATTTGAGATAAATGGTCAACCTACGACTTGTAATATGTAACTAGAATTTAAGGAACTGACTATAAAATATAAAAGTGACCCCATCTTATCCGAAATAACTTAATTAATTTTTTAAATACCTCTAATTAATAGTTAGAACTTTCCGATAGTTTACAAATTAATTTTCCGTTCCTATCACCTTAGTAAATATATAATCTGCACTAAATAGTATTTATACATTCCGCACTATTCCAACATATCCCAACCGAATTATATCGAGAATGATTATCATTGTCAATTGGTTTTAATAATGGCGGGTGTGAATTTATTTTCCAATTCAAATAATTGTTTCGATTTCAGTAACTATTCCCTTTGTACATCCCCTCTAGAACACACTGAGTCAAATAACTTAAAAAAAGATGTCAGACCCTCAAACAAAAACAAAGTTCATGTATTATTGACCAACTTTCTCAACTTCAACTAGGTACAGTCCCCCCCAAAAAACACCATTTTTCTCGATGAGAAAAATGGTGTTTTTACGTTTTGTTCAAGTCTTTTTGTTAATAAATAAATTAATTATTGGATCAATGTTCTTGTATCTTTAATTAACTATTTGGATTGCGGTCGATAAACCATTTGATTTCATCTGCTAACAAATAAACAAGCTGGAAATAATCCTTTTCGCTTAAAGCACCTTTTGTTCGCCATTTTTGCATCTCATCATAATGGAAAGTATAGAAATATCCCTCAGTATCCCTTCTTAAAATCCCTTGTTTCTCCGCCATGTCAGAAATCGAAAGCCCTTCTTTCCAGTATTGATCATATTCAGCACGACTAATTCCTAAAAAAGTAGTGATGGCATCATAATCGTATTGGACATGGTAAACTACAGTTCCTTCGTCGTCTTTCCCTTTTTCAAATTCATTTTTTTCTGCATGGGCAACCGCTGAAAAGATGAATGTAAATGTAAGGCAAAGAAGGAATCCTTTCAATACCGATTTCAATTTATAGCCTCCTTTTTCTTTTATTTTGTGAAGTTTCAGTTTTGTTATGTGTAGCATCTTAAGTTTTATAAATATATGGTAAAATAAGGTTGAAGAACTAAGCATTTTAGTCTAATCACAAAATTTCATTTGGGAGGTATTCAATAAATGAGCATCGAAACAGAATATTTGAGGGTGGTAAAAGAAAGATTTAATGATATTAAGAACCTTGGAGATAAGGTCATTGAACAACTAGCAGAAGAGGATATTCATTGGGCACTGAATGAAGCATCCAATAGTGTCGCCGTTATCGTGACGCATTTAAGTGGGAATATGGTATCAAGATGGACAGATTTCCTAATTTCCGATGGGGAGAAGCCTTATCGAAATCGCGATTTGGAATTTGTTGACAACATTCCATCAAAAGCCGGATTGATTACTACTTTAGATGAAGGTTGGGGTACTCTTTTTGAAACCTTAAATAATCTTGGTGAAGAAGACTTATTAAAGAATGTAACTATTCGCGGGGAAGGTCATTCGGTCATCGAAGCAATTGAAAGACAATTAGCACATTATGCTTATCATATTGGGCAAATTGTTTACATTGGGAAACAAATTAAAAGTGAGAATTGGGAAAGTTTAAGTATCCCAATAGGCCAGTCAGATTCCTATTTGCAGCAGATGCTAAAAAAACATCAGCCTGAGCGCTAAAGTATGCAATGATTTTAATGACTTTCTCAAACGCATTAATAGCATAATTTCGCTCAAGAATAAACATGGAATAATTCCACATACTATTGTTTATAACGGTATAAGGAAGTGATTGATTTGGAAAACAACAAAATTGCCAATCTAGGACCTGAGCAGCTTAAAGAACTTAAGTCACTCGAAGAAAAATTAGATGTAACCTTGATTGCCTATGATCCCCCTTCATCTGGAAATCATACTGGACAAGACACAATTAACCCATCTTAATCCCCCTGCCTCAGTGTTTAGATTCGTCCAAATCTAAACACTGATTTTTTTATTCAGCCATTTTTCGCACAACTCATTTCAAAAGTTTTTTCATTTGTTTTAATTCAGCTATTATATAATCAATCTGCTCTTGCATGCTTTCGGTTTTTTGAGATTGATCGGTTGGACTTTCAGAGCTTTGATTGTTTTCTTTTTTTAACGCATCCAATGCAAGTGCAGCGGCTATCGTTTGTATTCCATCCCCTAACGTAGAGATTGCCGCACCGATATAAGTAAGTTGCGCAATGAAAAGTTCCTGAGATTCAGTAGATTGATTGGCGTTCTTTTTATTGTTATCCATGGTCATCTCCCCCATTTTTTGATGAAAAGTTAAAAACCTCCCTATCATCATATGCATTTTATAATGGAAAGCAGAATAACGTTGATTTTTTCCTCATCGCGAACAATGCTTATTTTTAACAAATCAATTTCATACATTTTTCCCAGGACAGGCACTTGCTAAATAAAACATTAATATGATGAATTTAGAGGAGTGATCACATTGAATTGGCTTCATAAAGTCGGTCATTTAACTGGGCAACCTATTGGAATTTCGTTAACAAATGGTCAAGGAACTTCAGGTGTTTTATGCGGTACATCTAATGGTAAACTACTTGTAATTGAATACTTATATCAGGCACAATTCGCATTAAAACAATATGATTTTTATTTGATCCAAGATATTCATGGTTTCCCACCTTGTCAGAATCAAGGTCCGCTATATTAGACCATATGTCCCTCTATTGTAGAGGGACGTTTTTGATTATGACTTCTTTAATCATTGCAATTGCATCAGCGCGTCCAATATTTAGCAGTCTTTCTATAGCTATTAGTTATTTCTGATTCTATTAATTGCCTTTGAATATGATGGAAAGAAACAAAAAACCTCGAATAGAGTCACTTTTTAGTGTCTCATATTCGAGGTTCCGTTCATTCAGCATATATTTTGTACTTCATATCAGTTAATTTGTAGTTACTTTCATTCTATCATTTAATTTCATTCAGTTGCCTTTCCAGCAGATCCAAATAAATTAATCTTTTCAATAATCATTGCTTTTACAGCTTTACGACCTTCCCCAATATAATTTACAGCATTATATGCATTTTGATTATTATCTAAAATTTGTCTTATCGCTTTGGTGAAGGCTAGATGATTATCTGCATTGACATTAATTTTTGCTGTTCCTAATGAAATTGCCTCTTTAATTTGTTCTGGGTAAAGACCTGAGGCACCGTGTAAAACTAAAGGTATTTTAACTGCTTGACTAATTTCATTCATTTTCTCAAAATCTAATTTAGGCTCACCCTTATATGGTCCATGTGCTGACCCAAGTGAAGGCGCTAAACAATCTATGCTACATAATTCAACTATCTTCTTACATTCATCCAAATTGGCGTAAACCGGATTATTTGATACCATATTTCCTTCTTCACCACCAATACTACCTATCTCTGCTTCTACAGTAATTCCCCGGGGATGTGCATATTCAACAACTTCTTTTGTCATTCTTACATTCTCTTCAAATGGAAAATGCGAGCCATCTATCATAACAGACGTAAAACCAGCATCAATAGCTAAAATACAGTTCTCTACACTAGAACCATGATCTAAATGTAACGCTACCGGAACAGTTATCCCCATTTCTTCAATTAATGCTATTGTCATCTCTTTTACAACCTTAAAACCTCCAAAATACTCAATAGCCTCTTCCGTAGTCCCTAAAATAACAGGAGATTGCAACTCTTCAGCCGCCGATAAAACCGCCTGTGTCCACTCCAAATTGTGTACATCAAAATGACCAACAGCATAGTTACCTTTTAAAGCTTTATCTAACATATCTTTCACATTAACTAGTGCCATAACGTTCCACCTCATATGATATTTTTAACTTAGCTAATTTAAATTATTGAAAATGAGATAAAATCGCTTGAATAAAAGCAGGTTCATCATCTGGTGTTCTTGAAGTAATAATATTGCTACTAACTACGACTTCTTCGTCCACGTATATTGCTCCTGCATTTATAACATCATCTCGAATACCTTTATAACAAGTAAGAGTCTTTTCTTTTATAATATTTGCACTTATCATGACTTGAGGTCCATGACAAATACCAGCAATTATTTTTGATTTGCTGTCTAGATCCTTGATGAAATTTATTGTATCTTCATTAACTCGTAAAGCTTCTGGTGCGTTTCCACCTGGTATAATTACAGCATCAAAATCTTGCTCTAATGCTTCTAAACTTGATATTTCTGTATAATATGATACTGAATTCTTTTTGCCTTCACATAAATAATTCCTTTCATTTCCAACTATAACGACTTCATGGCCTGCCTTCTTTAATTCTTCATACGGGTTTTTCATTTCTGAATCCTCAAAATCAGAATCCAGCAAAAATGCTACCTTCGCCATTT
The DNA here is from genome assembly GCF_038005225.1 of Solibacillus sp. FSL K6-1523. Classification (NCBI taxonomy): domain Bacteria; kingdom Bacillati; phylum Bacillota; class Bacilli; order Caryophanales; family Caryophanaceae; genus Solibacillus; species Solibacillus sp. FSL K6-1523. The sequence goes on along the minus strand of NZ_JBBOSU010000001.1, from coordinate 1,831,857 downwards.
CATGCACCTCCATATAATTTAACAAAGCTCCTACGTGCAAAGTAGAAGCTTTTTAGATTTAATTACTTATTTTTTCATTGGCTAAATCAAGGAAGAATTCATAAGCTTCTTTATCAGTAAATCCATGGTGAACAACTTTATTTACCGCCTGAATCATTTCTTCAGGTTTCTCAGATTGGAAGATATTTCTACCCATATCAACGCCAGCTGCTCCTCCTTGAATTGATTTGTATGCCAATGTAAGTGCATCTTGTTCTGGAATCTTTTTACCTCCCGCAACTACTAACGGTACAGGACAAGCTGCTGCAACTTTCTCAAAATCGTCACAGTAATAAGTTTTAACAATTTGGACCCCGAATTCTGCTAACATTCTAGTTGCTAAGGTAAAGTATCGACTTGTACGTTCCATATCTTTTCCGACCGCCACAACTCCCAGTGTAGGAATTGAGTATCTTGACCCTAAATTTACTGCTCTATTCAATTCTTCAATCGTCTCTTTTTGACCCTCTGCACCAATAAAGGTTTGTACAGCAATAGCACTTGCATTCATTTTAATTGCTTCTTCAATGCTTACAACCATTGACTCACGACTTAAATCATCTTGTAAAATACTTGAACCCGATGAAACTCTGAGTGCAATTGATTTATTATAGTTCGCCGGGACGCTTGTTCTAATCGCCCCTCTAGTACCCATTAAACAATCTGCATGTTCAGCTAATCTAGGTATTAATAGATCAAGTCTCTCCAATCCAGCTGTTGCTCCCATAAAATATCCGTGGTCAAATGCTAACATGACAGTTTTTCCAGTTATAGGGTTAAAAATTCTTGATAATCGATCCTTCATACCCCAATCTAAATTATTAGCACCTTTCACGTGAAAATTCCCCGTATTTGCAAATGCTACATCTTCTGCAAACTGCTTTGCATTTTTAATTCCATCAATGTCTGCCATTTTATAATCCCCTTTATAATTTATATTTTAGAAATCATAATCGCTCGTATTTTCTTTTGTGAATACGATTCTTTCAGGCAACACTATAATTCCTGAGTCATCTGCTTCAAAATCATATCCTTGAACCGTATTCGATTCGACCTTAATTTCCCCTATATTTGGTACATCAAGAGTACCTCCTACCTTTAACTCATTACCTTGCGCTAAATAATAAGCAATATATACAGCAAGCGCTCCTTGATCTTGAACATCCCACAGACCATGATTATTAATCGTCCCATTCTCAATGAAACCTCTCATTGAATTTGGTGATGCAAAACCAGTAATAATAAGGTCCTCTGCAGTTAAACCTTTGTTCTCAGCTGCTTGAGCCATTGCTGGAAGTGCTGTAGAATCAGGTGCAATAACTGCGGCTAAGTCCGGGTAAGAATCAATAATACTTTCACCAATTTGTAATGATTTTTGTTCATTCCCTTCACCATATTGCTTCGTCACAATTTCCCATTTAGGGTACTTTTCTTTGATGTATTTTTCTGCATAATCTACCCAAGCATTTTGATCAGGAACGGTTGGACTTGAATAAAACCAAGCAACTTGATTAACACCATTAGGATCTGCCATTTGTTCTGCAGCCATATCCACTAACATGGCACCAAGAATTTCTGGAGTACCTTGATTGACATAAAAAGATCTATATTCTGGATCAACATCTGAATCCCAAGTAACGACCTTGACGCCAGCATCTAACGCTTTTTTCAAGGCTTGGTTTAAACCATCAAAAGATACAGAAGAAATTGCAATTGCATCAGCACCACTATTAACGGCACTATTTATAATTTGTACTTGATTGGCTACAGTTCCTTCAGGTGTACCATCATACTTTACTTTAAAACCTATTTCTTTCCCCATTTGTTGGGCACCGGTATTGCCAGATTCAAAGAATGCGTTACCAGTCATCTTTGGTATAAATACTACCTCAATGTCTTTCGCATCCTTCTCACCACCATTTTCATTAGAAACCTCTCCATTTTCATCATTACAAGCTGTCATTATAGATAAAACTAGTAGCATTCCTATTAATACTAAGTACGGTTTAAACTTACTCATTATACTTCCCCCTCTTTAATGTTGCTTTTAATCATTAATAGTTTTTTTATGCTATTCTTAGAACCAGCTGAAACGCTTAACAGAGCAACAGATAGGATAAGTAACAATCCAGTTGCCAATCCAATATATTGAGTTGAAATCCCTCCCATTTGCAACCCTACTTGAAGAAATCCTACGATTATGCTGGCTAACGCAGTGCCTACAACACCCCCTTTACCTCCAGTAATTAATGTCCCTCCTAGAACGACTATTGTTAATATTGACATTAGGTATTCAGATCCAAAGTCTGCCCTAGCACTCCCTAAATAAGAAGTCAGCATAACTCCTGCTACTCCAGCACTTAAACCAGATAAAACATACGTGCTTGCGATTATTTTTTTAGTATCTATCCCTGAATAATCTGCAGCATTCTGGTTAATTCCAGTTAAAAATACATACCTACCGTACTTCGTTAAATGTAATAATACATAAGCAATCAAAAACATACCGATAAATAAAATAACTGAGTTTGGTATACCTAATACGGTCCCATAAGCGAGACTACTAAATTCTTCTGAAAAACCTGAAATACCTTCATACGAACTTGCTCCAGAAACACCTACTAATACAATTGCTATTCCGCTATATAATAGAAGTCCTCCTAAAGTAATAACCATTGCTTGCACTCGACCATAAGCGATTAATATACCGTTAATTAATCCGCATAGCCCCCCTACTGTTATGGCGATAATTACCGCTATCCAAATATTTAGACCGACCAGTTGTGATAAAATTCCGGTCACTACTGATGTTAAACCAATAATAGATCCACCAGATATATCAATTCCACCAGTTATTATGACGAAGGTTACAAAAAAACCGATAATAGCTATTGCGACAAAGTCATTAAAACTATTTAAGAGTATTGAAATGTTCCAAAATCTCGGATTAATTAAACCGAATACTATAATTTCCGAAATTAAAACTAAAACTAGAACGAGATTCCACTTAGGTATTTTATTTACCATAAACTATCGAAACCTCCTCTTTAGGAACTTTAGGTTCCGATTTCTGAAGAACTCTCGCTCTCATCCTTTCCTTCTCAGTACGTTTTTCATTTCTTCTATTTAATTGTGCATCAATTACAACAATAATAATTAATAAAGCACCCGAAATTACAGCGTTCCAAAAGGCCGGTATTTTCATATATACAAGAGCAGAATTTATCGAAATCATTATAATAGCGCCTAGTGATGCACCTATAACCGACCCAACTCCCCCACTCAATGACACACCACCAAGAACAGCAGCAGCAATTACAGTCATTTCCACTCCCAACCCTGCATTAGTTGAAATAAAGCCTACTTGGCTGGCGAATACTAATCCAGCTAACGCCGAGCAAACCCCTGAAATTACAAAGGAGTATGTTACATACCTTTTGACTGGGACTCCTAACAAAACCGCTCCATCCATATTATCTCCGATGGCAGAAAAGTATCTCCCTTTATTACTTTTAGTTAAGTATAGATGAACTAAAATCACACCTATCAATATCATGAGTATCATTACATTTACCCCACCAACTTGTACTTGGGATAACTTTTTAAATGCCACTGGTAAATTTTCAACCCATTTACCATCTGTATAAATAACTTGAACAACCCTCGTTATTTCAAGCATTCCCAAAGTCATAATAAATGATGAAATCTTCAATTTAGTTACTCCAAATCCATTGATTAAACCTACAACAGCACCAATTAATACTGCAACTGCTATAGCAAAAATTATACTGCCCCCATTTTTCATTATGAGGCCACTTACAGCAGCACTTAGACCTAACGTCCCCCCCACGGATATATCAATATTTCCTGTTAAAAGGACAAATGTTAGTCCCACTGCAAGAACAATATAAAGCAGACTACTTTTTAAAGAGTTTTGGATATTTCCGATACTTAGAAACTCAGAATTCACAAAGCCCACTACAATAAACAGTAATACTAAAAACAGGAGTGTTCTAACTTCCCTTTTTTTTGTAATAGCTTCAATTATTGACATATGGTTCACTTCCTTCATAAGTTCCAAAAGCTACTTTCATCACATTGGCTGCGTTAATATCATTAAATTCAAGGCAGGCATTACACGTTCCTCGGTAAATACCATATATCCTGTCACTGACCCTTTCTAGTTCTTCTAAATCAGATGAAATTAATAGAACTGAATAACCCAATTTTTTAAAATCGGAAATGATTGAATAAATATCACTTCTTGCTGCTGCATCAATCCCTCTCGTAGGTTCGTCCATAATAATTAACCTTGGATTAGTAGAAAGAATTCTTGAAATCACTACTTTTTGTTGATTACCGCCTGATAAGGATTTAATTTCTTGATGACAATCTGTAATTTTAATACTCAATCTTTCAACAAATCTATTTGTAATTTCTTTTTCAATTTTGCTATTAGTAAAGAATTTCCTTTCCCTTATAACTTGTGCAGTCAGGTTATCACTTATCGAACCGATTGCAAAAATTCCGTGTAAAAAACGATCTTCTGGTATATAAGCAATTCCATGATTTATGGCTTCTTTAATTCCAAGATGAGTAATGTCTTTTCCATCTAAATAAATTTTTCCACTATGACATTTGGAAATCCCATATATTACTTCAGCAATCTCTGTTCTCCCAGCACCGACAAGACCCGCGAGCCCAACAACTTCACCCTGATAAACCTCTAAACATATGTCCCTAAACCCATCTCCACTAATGTTTTCAAGTTTTAGCACAGGATTTTCTTTTTCTCTATCTAAATATTCTTTTTCAAAAGTAGATTTATGCTTCAATTCACTTCCAGTAGGTAACAGTCCTTCAATCAACATATCTTTAGTAAAATCATTGATATTCCCTTTTAGAGTAATTTTCCCATCACGTAAAATTACTACATGAGTAGACACTTCAAAAACTTCATCTAATCGGTGTGTAATATAAAAAATGCCAACACCTGCAGCTTTTAATTTTTCGATGACCCTAAACAATGATTTAGTTTCAGAAAAAGTCAGGGCTGAAGTCGGTTCGTCTAATATAAGAACTTTAGTTTTTCGGAGAAGACCCTTTAAAATTTCAACTTGTTGTTGCTCTGCTATCGTTAAGGTCATGGCTAGACGGTTAAGATCTATATCCCAACCTAACTCTATTAATAGTTTCTTTGCTTCATCTCTAATTTCATGTTTTGGTTTATTGAAACCAAAATTAATATTTTTCTCTACTGTCATATTCGGAAATAGTAAAGGTTCTTGTGGAACTAAGTAGATTCCTTTTTCGTGAGCTAGAGATGGATTTAAATTTTCCACGTCGTTTCCATCAACTGTAATTTTTCCTTGGTCGACTTTGTGTACCCCAGTCATTACTTTCATTAATGTACTTTTCCCAGCGCCATTCCCTCCAATTATCGAGATGACTTCGTGGGCGTTTAAATCTAATGAAACATCCTTTAATACAGCATTTTGATTAAAACCTTTATAAATACCTTCTAATTTTATTAAATTCTTCTCTATATTCATTTTTCTCCCCCTTCTCCTTATGCTAAATTTATTGAATTTTGAATTTCAAACCGTTTCTTGGGAGCGCTTTCTATATTCTAAATATTATAATAACTTATAACAATTTATTAATCAATAATAAATTGTTCGTTTAAAATACAATTTATACCCGGTGCGGAATACAAAAAAAACTTAAAAATACCCTCAAATCAATCTTTATGGTTGAAAGTAACTTTATATTACTAATTTATATACATTAAATCTAAATTAAAACATTTGTTTAACGTTAAATACTTTGTTACAATCTTTATACAGTTTATTAACACAAAGTTTTTTATTGAGGAGATTGATTAATATGTCTTACGAAAAAGATGTGGCCATAAAAGTGGCTTGGAAATATTACAACGAAGGATTAACTCAAACGGAGATTGCTGAAGCGCTTAACCTTTCCAGAATGAAAGTAATTAAGTATTTAGAAATAGCGAAGAACAACAATATAATTCAATTTAAAATAAATATCGATCAGGTTTCCGACCCGAATTTACAAAGTAAGTTACTCGAAAAATATAATTTAGATGACGTATACATCGTTCCTTCTTCTATTGAAGATAACATAGATAGTGTAACCATTGCGGCAGCACAATATATAGAAGATAGAGTTACTAATGATACGATGATCAGTATTGGCTATGGAGAGGCGGTGTCAAAAACACTTGGACATTTAAGTATTTCTGCTAAATATAAAGTGGCTTTCGTGTCATTAACTGGCGGTGTTAAATTTTATATGCCAACTGCTATTGATCAGTCATCCGATTACTATACAAACCCTAATTACAGTCATTACATCATCCCTTCACCATTAATTGTAAATTCTGAAGGTCTTGCTACTAATTTAAGAAACGAGAAATCAATTAAAAGTATATTAGAGATGGTACCTTACTCTAACCTTACTGTAATAGGAATTGGGGCTTTGAATAACAGAGCAACTTTGGTTAAAGAAGGACTTCTAAGTATAAAAGATATAGAAATTTTCAAATCACAAGGCGCCGTTGGGGATTTATTAAATCATTTTTACGATATTAATGGAAATACTTTAGATTTAGGTTTACATGATCGATTAATAAGCACGGATATCAAATTATTAAAATCGTTGAATCATGTAGTTGCAGTAGCAGGTGGTCTTGAGAAAAAAGAAGCCATTATCGGTGCTTTAAAAGGGGGGTATATAAATGTCTTAATCACTGATGAAAATATTGCTTATAGTTTACTTGAATAAAAAGTAGAACGGGGGAATATTATGCAAAAATATTTAATGGCTATTGATGCAGGAACTGGAAGTGTAAGAGTTATATTGTTTAATACTGATGGTAAAGATATTTGTGTTTCTCAATCTGAATGGGTTCATAAAGAGGATATTAGATTTCAAGGATCTATGGACTTTGACATTGAGACGAATTTTAAAATTATCAAAAATCTAATTAAAGAAACTCTCATGAAAAGTAAGGTTAATCCAAAAGATATTGTTGCTATTTCCACTACTAGTATGAGAGAAGCTATTGTGCTATACGATGAAAATGGAAAAGAATTATGGGCATGTGCCAATGTAGATTCACGATCTGATAACGAGGTTGCAAGTCTTTACAAATTTCACCCGAATTTAGAAGAAGAAGCCTACCAAATATCAGGCCAGACTTTTTCTCTAGGTTCCATCCCAAGAATTCTCTGGGTAAAAAATAATCTGCCTGATGTATACCAAAAAGTTAAGTATGTTACTATGCTTAACGATTGGATTACTTATCGTTTAACTGATGTGATTTCTGTTGAACCTTCAAACGGGTGTACAACCGGATTATTCAATATTAAAAATCGGTACTGGGATAATGTTCTCGCTAAAAAAGCAGAACTTAAAGACGGTATTTATCCACCTGTATTTGAAAGCGGGACTATCATCGGTCCGATTACTAAAAAAATATCAGAATTAACTGGATTAAGTACAGAAACAAAAGTTGTTGCCGGGGGTGGTGACGCTCAGCTCGGATGTATTGGAATGGGCGTAGTTAAGGAGGGTGATGCAGCCGTTTTAGGAGGTAGCTTTTGGCAATTTGAATACAATACAAAAAACGTAACGATGGATGAACATTCAAGAGTACGAGTTAATTGTCATGCGGTACCTAATACTTGGCAATATGAAGCAATTGCGTTTTACCCTGGTTTAGTAATGAGATGGTTTAGAGATAGTTTTTGTGACTTAGAAAAACATATACAAGATGAAACTGGTGAAAGTATTTACAGTCAAATGGAAAGTAAAGCAGCAAGCGTCCCGGTCGGAAGTTACGGTATGACTTCTACATTTTCCGATAAGATGAACTATATTTCTTGGAAACATGCTGCTCCAAGTTTCTTAAATTTCAAGTTAGACTCCGAGAAATTCAATAAAGCCACATTTTACAGATCTATAATGGAAAATGCCGCATTCATTACTAAAGGGAATATTGATTTAGTTCAGGAAATTTCCAACACTTCGCTAGACTTTATTATTTTTGGTGGTGGTGCTTCGAAAAGTGAACTATGGTGCCAAATCGTTTCAGATGTATTAAATATACCCGTAAAAGTTCCGGTAGTGAAAGAATCCTCTGCTTTAGGGGCAGCAATATGCGCTGGAATTGGCGCTAATATTTATAAAGATTTCGATGATGCAATATCCAAAGTCGTTAAATATGAAAAAGAGTATACTCCTATTACAGAAAATAATTTGATTTACGATCGTATGTATGCAAAATGGGAAGAGATTTATAAGCAACAACTTGAACTAGCCGATAAAGGGCTTACAGAACATATGTGGAGTGCGCCAGGACTAGAAAATAAAAAAAGAGGTGTTTATAAATGACGGTGATTAATGAAAATGAAGTGGAATACAGATTCAAAGACAGTGGACCTAAATATTTACAAAAAGGACCTAGAATGAATTTTGGTATTGTCGTATTAAAAGCAGGCCAAGATTTTAATGCACATTACCATAATATAATGGAGGAAAACTTTTTTGTATTAGAAGGAGAAATTGAAATTCATATTGATAATGAAATCTTCCATTGTAAAAAAGGTGACTTTATTCATGTAGAACCAAAGAAAGTTCATTATTTAATTAATAAAGGAGACACAGTTTTCAAAGGTGCATTTATGCTATCACCTTACCAAGAAAGCGATAAGGTAGAAGTAGATTATAAACCTTATAAATAATCTGAAAATTAAAACAACTATAGTTGCCTTATTCACCATATATCAGGATACAATCCCACTGAAAAGTCATCAATTAGACTTGCAGTGGGATTTTGTTTTAGATGCGAACAATTTAGATAGACTTTCAGCATTTTTTATTACTTTTTTAAACTTTAGGCATACCATATGTTTTAAAACCTTCCACCATATTTCCCATTTCTACATTATCCAAAATAACAGGTTGTCCAATTCCTCTCCCCCGAACATAAACCTCAGCACAAAGTTCAATTTCTTCTGCGATATTAAACGCCTCTTCTATACTTTGTCCTACTGCTAAAAGCCCATGATTTGCTAGAAGCACAGCTTTCGAATCCTCCATAGCTACTAATGCATTATTAGCAAGTTCATGCGTTCCAAAACTCGCATATTCAGCACATTTAACCATTTTCCCTGCAACAGCTACTAAATACGAAATTGCTGGTAAATCTTCTCTTAAACATGCTAATGTTTTCGCAAAAATAGAATGCGTATGAACTACAGCTAATAATTCAGGGCGTTTCTTATAAACAGCTGTATGCATCGGCCATTCACTTGAAGGTTTACAGTTCCCTTCAATTAGATTATCGTCTAAATCAATCAATACGATATCTTGTGCAGTTAATGCTTCATACGCCATTCCACTAGGGCTAATTGCTACACAGTTTTCTTTCGGTACATAAATACTAATATTTCCACCCGTTCCTTTTGTAAGTCCTGATTTTAATAAAAGTTGACAATAATGTACAATCTTTTTACGTTCTTTTTGTAATTTCAATTAGCACACACCTCTTATTTTTTTGAAATCATCTATTATGACTTTTTAATTGGATATTGAGTTAGCGCTATCTGTTACAGTTATTAAAACAACACGAATGTCTGCTGCTGTTCTTCTGGAATAGTAATATTAGTGTCTTCCCCAGGATATAGATTCACATAAAAAATACAATCTTTCATGCTGGATGATTCATCTCTGATTAAATTTCCTATTTCCACACGTTTCATCAAGGCGACTAAAACATCACAATAAATGCGAGGTCTATTCATAATGCTCACGGACATGCGTTTATCAAAACCAAATTCTTCAATCAAGTTAAAACTAATCGCCACTGCGCTATGTTGTCCATTCAAGACAAGTGCATAAACTATATCCTCAAAAGTCGCACTATGGTCTAGTATTGCCTTCGTCGCTACAACTATTGCGGCATTCTTCTCTATTCTTTCCCGCTCTAAACTTTCTTTGCGATTCCCTTCCTGTTGTTTTCGCATGACTTCGGATTTAAGTATGGCTGTTCTTTTTGCTTCCAACTCATCTAAAATTTCTTTCTTGTCTTTCAACAAGGCTTCCATTCTTTTGTTATCTTCGCGATTTTTTTCTAATTCGATTTCACGTTGACTCTTCCTCTGTTCTTCAATCAACTCTTCTATTTGTTTTTCAAATAGCTTATTTAATCGATTAATTTGTTTATCTAATAACGGCCTCAATATGTTTTGTTATATCCTTAGGTATTACTGTTTTATCAGGGATTCTCTCATAGTATTCGTGATAATACTGATCATCCTTTACTTTCCATAATAGTTCATCAAGTTCATGGTCAATATCATTTAATTCATTAATAAATCCATCAATATCTTTCACTTCGATATTTAAAAATGTACTTAAATGCACTTTCCCGTATTGAATTTTTTTCCTGTTATTTGATTTTCAACTGTAAACATACATCGTAAACGTTGCTTACAGACACATCGTCCATGGCGGTTACCTGGACCGAAATCAACATACTCAGATATCTGCCAGTCTACAACATTCATTTCGTCTTCTTCTAGCTGTATTTCATCTGCTAACTTGATAGCTGTGATTTTTTCGTCTCTCATGAAATTTTCAAATACTGTCTTTCTACCACGTTTTAGTTCATGCTCTAAAAAATCACATTGTTTTGGGGTAAGTACTGAAAACAGTTGTTCTCGTTCATCTGTAGAAAGCCTTTCATACATATGGATCCCTCAACCCTCTTTGAATATTTTCTATAAAACACAAAACAACTAAAATTATAAATATCCCCATTATCATACCATTTTTTTCAACTTAAAAACAAAATGGGCGACCCACTTTGTATAAATTAGCAGAGCAAAAAGGAATGAACCTTTTATCATTCACTCCTTGTTAATTTTTCATAAAACCCAAAAATGCAATCCGAAGGCTAGGAGTAGTAAACAAACATACCCCTCTATTGTAGAGGGATATTTTTGTTTACATCTCACTTCACTAAACTTCATCAAATGTTTGGACAAACATGCCATCATTTTCTAACCACTCCGCGATGAATACATTACGGACATCTGTTACGTTATGGATTTTTAGTTGAACCATCAACCATTCCTCTTCCCTGCCAATATCACCTAATTCATCACTTAATAATTCACCATCTCGAATAATTGTGACTGGTATATGCACTTGTTTTGGGGATTTATGAAAATCTTCTTGGGTCGTTTTTTGATAAGGTGATTTTTTCATGATACTAATGGCTCCATTTGCTTCTAAATAACAATAGGCTACTTCGCGGATAGAAAAAGTTTCTGATTGTCTCAATAGACTTTGGAGTTGATTAATATTCATCCGATTTTTCTTCAATTGTTCCCTATTTACAATTCCATTTCGAATTAACACGGATGGCTTCCCTTCAAACAGCAAACGTAATTTGAGCGATTTCTGTCCCAAATATTCAGCAATTAACAATAATAGAGACCACAACACCATAGAGTAAATGAGATAAAATATACCTGCCTTTTTATCATAAAGTGTATTGCCTAGTAGCTCCCCAAGTACGATCGCAGCTATGAACGTAAAAGGCGTTATTTGATTTATTATTTTCTTTCCTAATATTTTTACAAGAATAAATAACAAGAAGAAGGCAATTATCAGTTCCATCGTTAAATAAAATATATTCAATCATTTAAACCCCTTCCCAAATGAACTATTGTCATTATTATCTTTTTGGGAAGGATTAAACCATTTTCAGCTAAAAGTCCAATTTCTCATGTACTCATCTGCGCATTTTCCATCCTGAGAAATTTAACCCATTCGGAATAGCGCTATTCTGATTATTTGCTATACTTAATTTATTGGATAGCAGGGGGATTTTGGCTTTTCATCAGAAACATATCGCCTAGCCTCCCCCTTACAAACAAATACTTGATTGGAGGAATTATTATGGAACCAAAATTCGTTACACTCCCAGCTATAAAACTTGTTGGTTTTGCTATCAAGACTACTTCAACTGATGGTGAAAATTCAAAGGCAATCCCCGCTTTTTGGGACGACTATATGACTGGTGGAAAGATGGAAAAACTTCACGCCGAAAACTTCATTAAAAAGCATGATGAGTATGGGGTATGCTTTCAAGTAGATATGGAAACGGGCGAATTTGAGTATGTAATTGGGGTTGAACCAATTGAAGGGGCAGAAATTTCAAATGATTACCATGTTTGTGAAGTGCCACCCGCAACTTATGCCGTCTTTTCAACATCGCCCTGCTCTGCAGCAGACTTTGCCCAAAATATTCAAGGCACATGGCATGATATTTTCAATGAATGGTTTCCGAAGTCTGGGTACGAGTATGCACCAAATTGTGTAGACTTTGAATTATACGATGATCGGTGCATGAGTGATGAGGGGAAGATTTGCGACATTTATATTCCGGTAATTAAAAAGTAAAGGTAAATTAGGTGCTCCCTTCCATTAAGCAAAAAAAGCCGCAGCGCTTGTATTCGCTGTGGCTTTTTGTTTATCTACAGTTGATTCTGGGCATAATAGGAATCAAATAAAAGGAGGGATTGTTTGAAATTTTTATTAGTTATCTCAAGCATCGTTGTACCAATTGTTATGCTTTATTTAAAACATAAAAGCCATTCATTTAGAACATTTTTTAACATTGTAGCGATTATTTCAATTATCATTTTTGATAGCATTGCATCAACGTCCATTTACCAAATCATTATTGATGGAGAAGTATTTATGACGACAATCCATAGCCTTTTTTTAAATCCCGTTTTCTTAGTAACTGGTGCTTATCTTGGGACTTTTATTGTTTACAGATTAATGATGCTGACATTGGAAGAAAAGTAGCGCTTCTCTACTTCTTTTAACTCCATTTCCAACTCTAATTTCGCTGAATGTATACGACACTTCCCAATGGCGCGCTAAAAATCAAGTCCTCGTCTGAATCGAAAAAGAAATATGCACCATCTTCTACCGTAATCTCATCGACATCATTTACATCGTTTGTAATTAAACCTTCACTTCCATGCGCAACTACAACTTCATAATCCAATAATATGCCTCCTTTATAAATGGTAATTTAAAGTAAATGATATCATCTAATATAGCACTTATATTGGTTGACTATTCTGAAAATAATGCTGACAGTAATTTAGATTTACTATACAATTCAATTAGATGAACATCATTTATTCGTGCTATTTTTTGTATTTTACTTCTGGTAAAACTATATGCGATATCATCCATATATAGTATGTCTCTGACTTGAAGTTTCTTTTCGCAGATTCATATTCTTTTATGTATAATCAGAAAAACATGATTCGTTTTTATTTGAGAAGAGAGTAAATAGCTGATACATCTACGTTCGGTTTGGAGGTTCAGCCTGTTCTTATAAGGTGCGAATCGTAAGTGCACATGAAATTCCCGGGGGATTCGCACCGAAATTGACCTCATTAATTCACTGTTTTGCGAGGAGGAATAGGTCTAAATTAGTTAGATATTTTTAAAAAAATAATGTTTTTCAGTGAAAACGGGTATTTTCACGCCCTTTTTCACAGTCACTTCCTTGAATGAGTTTTTTTACAACACGTTTTTAAAAATAGAAGATACGAGATATATCTAAGGTATTTGGCGACTTTATCAAGTAAACTTTGTAAATTTAAAATAGCCTTCCGCGAATTTTGTGGAAGGCTATTATTTTTGTTATGTACATTTCCAATTAATTTACCTAAAATGTAATTATTAGGAGGGGTACAATGGATACATTATTTTTTATACTATGGGGTTTGAGTTTAATTGCAATTGTGATATTCATGGCAATGGCAGCATTTCAATTTATCAAAAAAGACAAGGTTGCAGGTAAGAAACAATTGCGAAATCTGGGTATATCCGCTGTTGTTATGATTGCTTCTTTCGCTATGTTTATTACGAATATAGAATCATCAGAAACAGAAGGTGAAAAGGGTTTAAATGATGAAATTGTTGCGACTACTGCAAAGGTCGATGCTCGAGAAAAAGCAGCACTGGAAGAACCAAAAGAAACGTCAGAAGAACGAGATGCTCGATATAAAAAGGAAATAGAAGATAAATTAATTGCTGAACAAAAGGCAAAGGAAGAAGTGGAAACTAGAGAGAAAATTAAACAAGAAGAAAAAGCACGTCAAGAAAACTTAGCAAATGAAGTTACGACTTGGCAAAATAAAGTGAAAGAAATTGCTTCAATTGATGGTACTACGACTAACAAGTATGATGCGATTATGCTCTATGCGAAAGAGTACCCAGCAACAGAATTGGAAATTAAAGAGTTTGAAAAATATATCATCACTGAATATCAAAATAAAAAATATATTTCTGATATCAATAACGCCGAATACATGATAAGTAATATTTTTAGAGCAAATGTTATTAATCGGTACTACGGAAAAGTGAAGTCCCCTATAAATGACTTTGCTTTTGATTTCTACCAAAATACTAAATATACATACCGCGGTGTAGATGCAATTGATAGTGACGCAGTAAGGTCGAATGAAAGACAAATGGATAAAGTTCTAAATAAAATGGAGTAAATTACCGAGTCACTCATTGGAGTGGCTTTTTATATGACTTTGGAGGTTTTTTAATGAATCAATATTTTATGTTAGGATTGACAGCGGGTACATTCATCATTATTGAAATCTATCTTATAATTCTTTTCTTTAAAGGTATTTTAAATAGTTCCAATAATTCCAACAATAAATTTCGAGGGTGTATGGAGAAGGTAAGTTCGTATCTATTAATATTACTGTCATCAGCTACTTTTATAGGAATATATTTGGGGTTAATGTTTATCTCCCCCACTAATGATAGCCCAGATACAAAAGGGTTTTATATTTATTCAGCAAGTACTATAGAAAAAAATATAACAGTAACAGTAATCTTTCTTTTCGAGGCTCTTGTAATTTATTGGTTTACGAAAGCTTTTAAAATAAATCCCTCTATTTTTTTAAAAGCAATGATTTATTTTGTTTTGACGGGTTTATTTTTAAGTTACAATATCTTTTTGATGTTTAGTGACTTAAGTAATACTTCAGGATATTCCAGTCTTGCATTAGGGTCTGTCAGTATTTTTTTAACGCTATTTATAGGATTTTTAACATTTAAAGATGATAAATAACTAAGTAGAACTTTAAAATCATCGTATTCAAATCTATTAAGCTGATAAAAGCCCGACACTCCTTCATCTGATATGCTCCCCATTAGGTAGACAGATTAAAAAATAAAATCTGTTTATCTAAATGGGGAGTTTTTTTCATGCCAAAAAAGGTATTTTCACTAGATGTTAAAATCTTAGCACTTCAATATTTAGAAGAAGGACGTCATACCCAACTTGAAATTTGTAAGATGTTTTCGGTCAATCGACAAACTCTTCAAGAATGGCGCGCTCTTTTTAAATTTGGAGGAATAGAGGCGTTAACACGATCTAAGAAAAATAAGGTGTACTCAAAAGAATTAAAACAAAGTGCCGTCGAGGATTATTTATCAGAACGCTATTCTATGCTTGATATCCTTGCTAAATACGGGATTAGTAGTTTAACAGTGTTCAAAAAGTGGGTGAAAATTTATACTGGTCATAGTGAATTAAAAGATTCGGGTAGAGGAATGAGCCAAACTATGACTAAAGGAAGAAAAACAACTGTAGAAGAGCGTATTGAAATTGCAAAGGCATGCCTAGCGAAGGGGAAGAATTATCAAGAAACAGCAGCACAATATGATGTGTCCTACCAACAAGTTTATCAATGGGTAAAAAAGTTTGAAGAGAGTGGCGATCACGCTTTAGAGGATCGTCGTGGCAAAACAAAACCTACAGAAGAGCGTACACCAGAAGATGGATTGCGTTTAAAAATTCAACAGATGGAGCGTGAAAACGAACGGTTACGTGCAGAAAATCTATTATTAAAAAAGTTAGAGGAAATCGAAAGGAGGCGTCGTTAAGTAGAGTTCGTATTCAGAGCCGTTACATCGCGATTCAAGAGTTGGCGGAGAATGAAAACTTATCGATTGTTTTATTGTGTGAAATCGCTGAGGTTTCACGTGCAGCTTATTATAAATGGATGAAACGTCAGCCATCTGTACGAGAAAGAGAAAACGAACAGCTAGTAGAATCGATTCAACATCTTTATTCGCAAGTAAATGGTATTTATGGCTACCGCCGCATTACAATGACAATTAATCGCCAAAGAACAAAAATGGGCCTAGCTAAAGTTAATAAGAAGCGTATTTACCGCCTGATGCAGATTTGTGGTCTGGAAGCGGTTATTCGACGTAAGCCAAAACGATACCGTAAATCAAAGCCGGATTATGTGGCTGAAAATATTTTAGCACGTGATTTTACTGCGGAAAAACCGAATCAGAAATGGTGTACCGATGTGACAGAATTTAAATACGGCAAAGGTAGAAAAGCTTATTTAAGCGCGATTATTGATTTACACGACAATTCAATTGTCAGTTATGTATTAGGACATTCGAATAACAATAAATTAGTTTTTGACACCATGATTCCTGCAATACAGGAGCTAAAAGAAGGTGAGCAACCGCTTATTCATAGTGATCGAGGTTATCAATATACATCAAAATTCTTCAAACGCATGACAGAAGAAGCGAATATGATTCACAGTATGTCGAGGGTCGGTCGTTGTATCGATAACGGACCAATCGAGGCTTTTTGGGGTACTCTGAAAGTCGAAAAGTATTATTTAAACAAATATGATACATACGAGGCGTTAGAAGAAGCAATCAATACATATATTACGTTCTATCATAACAAACGTTACCAAGAAAGATTAAACGGCTTGAGCCCTCTAGAATACAGGACGCAAGCCGCTTAAAGCATTTTTATTATTTCCACTGTCTACTTGACAGGGAGCAGTTCAATCTTTAGGTATGTCGGGCTTTTATATTTAATTAAATGTACGATTAATCACAGCAGCTTGATAGCTAAGTAGTTCGATATCATTATATTTAGCAATTTTTTCGTCAGTATGAAACGCTGCATCAATAACCTTTGCTCTACGTGCTTTTTTTAGCATTTCACGTATTTCATTTCGACCTGTTGCATTTAATAATTGTTGTACCATCGATGTTTCCTCCTTTGAATGTGGTTTGATAGTGTGACCAATAGCTACCGCTAAAACTTCTGCAATCGCTTGGCAAAGAACCTCGAAATGTTTGTCCATCAAATCAACATCTTTACGGCTATTAACAAATCCAAATTCAATCAGAATGCTCGGTTCATATGTTCTCGTCAATACACCAATGTTATCCCGGTATTTTGCACCGCGATTTGCCAATCCAGAAACGTCACTCATTACTTTTGCTATCTTAATCGCTAAATCTTTTTGAGTACTGTACAGCACTTCCACTCCAATTGGCCGATCAGTTAAAGGACTAGTTGAATTTAAGTGCCCGCTCACAATAAGACCGTTACGATCCTTGTTATGGTGAGCGATTAAATTATTAATATTTTGAGTCTGATTTTTTGAAGTTTTATCCTCGTAATACGTCGCAGGCACTTTATTAGCCACCAAAATATCATAAATCCTCTTGATAAATTTACGGGCATATTTAACTTCATCAACAATTCCATGCGCACCTGTGCCATCACCGTAATGACCTACATGTAATTCGATTTCTGTTGGTTTTGTCATTTTGTACTTCCTTCCCCTGCTTTATCTTTTACAATAGATAAAATATTTTTTATAAAATTCGGTGTAGGTAAGCCCATCTTTGTACCGTTTTCAGTAATACTAATAAATTCAAGCACACAAAATGCAATGGCAGCACCATCACCTGCATACTCAATCCCAGGTACAACCAACGCTAGCAAATATACTGATCCAACTAACATCAAATAATAAATCTTGCGTATGATACCGTTGAAACCGATACGACTATTTAAGTTTTGATTGATTACGCCACTCATAATACCCGTTGCATAATCAATAGCCATGAATCCAATGAGTACAGTCACTGCCATTCCTAAGCCATCCACAGAATAAGATACGATTGTGCCAATCATTCCACTTACTGCAGCAATCCATTTTTCCATTACAACACTTCCTTTTTCATAATAAAAAGGACACGCCATATTGACGCATCCTTCGAATTCCCAAACGCTTGGGATTATCGTTTCATTTAAAAATTACTGCGCTGTGAGACGCGTCGAGAAACTACTTTGTGGGTAATTGCCCGTCTCGATTGCGTACACAATGCATATAAAAAACACTCTCAATTGAGAGTGTTTAATACTATTAACTATTTTTATCTTTGTAATTAAAAAAATCAGATTTCGCTTGAATAAATAGCTCTTCAATTTCGGTGTTATTATAGCCTTCTTTCTCGTAAAAATTAATTAAAGCCAACGTTAAAATGACATTCTTTTCTTCTAAATCGAACCCATTGAAATAACTTTCTAATAGCTCTACACTTCTTATTTTCATGTGAATACCCCTCCTTCCTGTCTCCTCTAATTCGATTGTATAGCAATTAGAAAATACAGGACTGACAGCTTTTTTGCCATGAAAAATAATGCTAGTCATTTGACTGCGTTTTAATACATTTTCGTTATTTTACTTTCATGCGAGTTACTACTCATTTTGGGACTTACATTCAATATTTAAATATCCGTTCCATTTCATTTACATATCCTTTAAAATGAACAACATAATCAAATGGAGGTTATTAAATGAACAAAGAAAGAAATTACAAACTAGATAACACCAAAGCATTATTAATATTTTTAGTAGTTCTTGGACATATGGCTGATTATTACGTCAGTATCTCGGATGATATGAAATTTTTATTTTTCTTTATTTACATATTCCATATGCCATTATTTATATTTTTATCTGGTCTATTTATCAAATCAACTATTGATGGAGCCAGATTAAAAATAGAAAAAGTATTTTCTTATTTAATAATGTTTTTCCTATTAAAGATTTCGCTATTTTTAATAGATAAGTATCTTTTCCTAAAAGATATTAATTTTAATACCTTTAACGAAGGGAACGTACCTTGGTATATGTTTGCTATGGCAGCTTGGATATGCCTAACTTATTTATTAAAAAATATTAAACCATTGTACTTACTTTCATTTTCAATTTTGCTAGGCTTAATTATTGGTTATGATTCGTATGCAATTGACTATCTTGTAATATCCCGAATTATTGTTTATTTTCCTTTCTTTTTACTAGGATACTATTTCACTAGTATTGACTTAATGAAAATAATTAACAGGAAATCAGTTCAATATTTTTCAATTGTTTTCTTGTTATCTCTAATCTCTTTTATATTCATAAACATTCAAGAAATTTATCAGTTCAGAGGTTTCCTAACAGGTCGAAATTCATATGAAGTAATGAATCAATCTGTATTTGGTGGGTTTTACAGGTCCTTCTTTTATATTTTAGCCGCTATTTTAGCATTAGCAATAATGTCTATTATGCCAAATAAAAAATTTGGGTTCACCGTTATCGGTGAGCGCACATTACAAATATTCTTTTTACATATGATTTGCATCTCCCTTCTCCATTATTTCAATGTAGAAGAAACGTTGAAATCTGTATCAAATGGACATTGGCTAAAACTATATATCCTTCTATCAGTACCGCTAACTCTTATGCTGGCATTAAAACCGCTAGAATGGCCGTTCAAGAAAATTATGAGCTTTAAATACACAAAAATATTTAAATAATATCAAGAAATAAAATACACGTTGCTAACCTTAAATCAAGGTTGGACAACGTATATTTTTAAGCAGTTATAGTTATATCTGTAACTGCTGCACCTACTAATTCTGTGTCTCCACCTGCTGACCATAAATAAATATGATCACCTCGATAAGTGCTGTCAACAGCTACAATATTTTGACCAGTGTCTTCTCTTGTCATTGTAATTGTAGTAGGTGTAACATTTATCATTACTGTATATTCGACGCCTGCTGAAACAGGTTGGTCGGTTGTTGTCTGTCCCAGCAAAATACCACTTCCAAATGATCCATTAGACTTCCAAAGATTCATTTGCCCATTTCCTCGAATATTACATACATAACCGTCAGTGTCAGCATCCCATCCATTACCGTCAGCAATTAAACAACAAACCCTTAAGCGCATGCCAGAAGCTTTACCTATCATAGTTTGAGGCAATACAACCTTAAATAAGATAGTATAAGTGGCTTCCCTAGCACCAGATAAGTCACCAAAATATACACATTGATGTTCTGACGTTGTTAAATCGCCCCGACCATGGTTTACGATTTTTTGGTTTTCAACTTTCCAAATACCTCTTGTTCTCCAACCAACACCGACTTTATTTGCTTTTAAGGAAGGTACAATCGACTTAACTAAAGGGGCATCTCCTGTTTTTCTATTAGTCATACCAATCGCGTCTGTAACGTGTCCCATAATGCCATTTGTCATACCATCTACCTGCGATCTAAACCAAACGGGACCCGCGATAATTCGTTTGATAGACGAATTTAATGCTGCATTTACAATTTCAGTTGATGCATTATGAGGAACCTCAATTAACCATGCACTAGCTGTTGCTGCATCATTAACTTTTTGTACAGTATCACACCCCCATACATGAGCAATACACCCTTGAGCTACAATTTCAGTTGCAACGGCGGGTAAATGTGTATTAATGAATACTGAATCTATAAGCTTATATTTTTTTATTAAGCTTGCTAACGGCTCAACAGAAGGTACTCCCTCTTTAGCTTCAATAGTGATAATTACTCTACCACCATAGCGAATTAAAATTTCTTCAATTGTTGGTATCGGTTCATCAGCCCACCCCATTCCGCAATATCGTGAGGTTTCAATATTAGGTAATGCACTAGATAAATGGTCAGAAACTAACCCTGCACCATTCGTAGTGCGATCCACTGTTGTATCATGCATAGCAATCATTACGCCATCTGCTGTTGTACGATAATCGACATCAATTATATGCGCTCCTAGCCTTATCGCCATATCGTAGCCACTAAATCCTCCATCTGCTGCAACAGGAGAATACGGATAGCCAGTAGCCCCTCCGCCTCGATGTGCAGATACGATACCTGACATCGGTAAATCGTCAACCGTCACTTTTTGCACAACATCTTCCAAATGCGTAGTAACTGCTTCTTCGAGTGAGGTCAAATCTGTACTACTTGCCGCGCCAATATCATTTGGAGTTAAGGTAATTTCTCCTTCACCATTCGGTTCTTTTCCATTAACTTTTGATACTGCGCCGGAACCACTCGTTCCTTTAGCAGCCGTCATATGCCAATACCCATTGGATACTATAGGATAATTTGGTGGTGGATTCCCCTTATTAGGTGTGTCATTTGTATAAATGTATGAACTACCTTCGTGAAGAACACTATTATTTTTGTAGTATACAGTTTCGTTATCGTATGTTCCTTTAGTTTGAAAATTATCTAACATATTTTGAATATCGTTGATTGCAGCCAAAGCATTTTGAGCAGCGTTGTTTGCATCGGTAGTCGCATTTTGTGCATCATCAATAACTGTCGTAGCATCATTTAATGCAGCTTCTAAATCAGCAATTATAGTATTCCCTTGATTAAATATCTCATTTAATTGATCAATAAGCGCTTTTATATCTATTTCACCAGTTAGATAATTTATCTGACCTTGTAAATTGGATAGATATATTTCTATAATCGTCCAGTTATCATTTAACTTTTCCCGTTCAACTCGGGACCAATTTGATGCGATCTGATTTAAAATTGTCATCTTCTCACCTCTTATTTATATAGAAATCTAAAATCAAAATTCATACTTTCTACTGTTCCGCCTTCCACGGTTATACGGTTATCTCCTGGGGCCAATGTTAATATATTGTGATTCGTATCCCTAAAACGACTTAAACTATTTTTTAACGTCCGTATACCTGTCAGTCGTAATGTATCTGTAGAGGTCAAATTACCATTAAACCTGTATACATCTCCAGTGGTATGGTTAGTTATTTGCACATAATTACTAAACCTCCCCTTAAGAATTATGTCAAAATCAGATTGTCGAGGATTAATTGTTTGATTGCCAATGTTTTTCACTATGAAGTCATTTTTATTGAACGTATATTGATATTTTGTATCATAATCAATACCTGCACCAAACCCCCATAAATCCGAATCCCAGTTATCTTTATTCTGTAAATCTAAAGACGTACCAATAGATTCCCCGAACAAGTTTTCTGTTCTAAACAAAACATCAAAACTTTCAGCTTTGTTATTCGGTTCCATTTCAAGTTGTTGCGCTAAACGTACTTTATAACGCTTCCAGTGCTCCCGTTTAAAAATAATATAAAATGGTTCGTTTCGTACCAAGAGAGCATTCAATTCGTCTCGTAGAAGGTCATAGCTACATATATCGTTAACGAAATATAATAGCGTTACCGTAATATTGCGTTGATTAAACTCAGTCCCTATAATCAAATCCCCTCTAGCCTCTACCGCCTCGGTTAGATGTTCGACCGTTAAAGAGGGAATTCGGTGAAACAATCGCTTTAACCCATATTTTTCTTCCACATCTATCCGGATGCCATTTAAAAGTTCGATAATCATGATAATAACTCTTTTCTAGCGATCTTCATTCTACGCAATTCACTTGCTACTCTTTGCCGTGTACGGAGTGCTTTCTTTGTATTATCAGGCAAATGAATAAGAGCGTTCAATCGCCTTTCTTTTTTCCTCTCACTATCTAATAGTTGTTTCGTTTGTAAATTAGCGTAAAAAACTTCGATGTTTCCATCTTTATCCTTTCGAATCATCTTATACAAAATCATTCACCTCACTTTTATTACTTAACTCTAAGCGCACTGTTTCATATCCATTCCTCTTCGCTTTGATTTCATAAGCAAATAGAATATCGTCTCCTTTTACGATAAATCGGTCATTCAACATTTCGTCAACGAAAATAATCCCACGCCCGTAAGGAGTGAGAAAAACTTCATAATCAATATTCGTATTGACTGTTTCTTTAAACAATGACTCGATTTCAATCGTGCACTTGCCCTCCACAATTTCACCCCGACCAATATCGCCAAAGTAATATTCTGCCGTTTCATATGCACTTACATTTACGTTACCTATGGATGTAGGTACAGATGCATTTTTAGCGCCAATTACATTTAAATCTCCCGCTACTTCAGTTTCATTAATGCCAGCTAGAATCAACTTATCTGCAGCTATCCTAAAGGTGTCGTCACTTTGATACATTTCGGATAATGCATGTTCGTCTCCATCAATGAAGTGCATTATCGGTCCACCCTGACCGCCACTTGTGCCATCACCAGCTTTAATCCTGATTACCCTATCACCGTTACCGATTGTAATTTCATCTTTTGTTAATTCTACATGAGGGACATCTGTAGTCACGCTTGTACGTATCGTAAAGCCCACTAACAAACCAGCTAATAATTTATTTGTTGTAATGGAATTAGTGTGTATTTCACCACCATTTATCATTGTCGTTCCAGGATACTTCCACATTTCTAATTGATCGCTAGAATCTTTCGGGTTATAGCCCATTTCAAAATTACTGCCAGCTCCAACGGTGATATTATTAGCGTTTAATTGGCCAATTGCCCCTGCCGATAAAACAAATCCATCTGCTGTTATAGCTTCGCTGAAACTCGCTCCACCATCCCTACTAATCCCAATACCATTACTGTTAAACAATACAAGATGTTTGGGATTACTCGGGTTCACCGCGATAATTCCGTTCTCAAAAATTAGTTGTGTTTCCGCAGACTGCAAAGACTCTGTCGCTTTCTTTACTGCGTTAGGCAAGACATTATACGGCAATCTTTCAGTTCCATCGAAAATACCGTCAATGCGATCTTTAGTTTTTTGGAAATCAGCAACTTCTCGTATAAAGCTATTTTGGAAATTTCCAAATGTATATTGAGCAGGTGTAGAAGACTTAGGGTAGTCTACTATTTCTAATACTCGGGCATCTAAATCTACCGCTAAAGGTTCATAGATAACGAATACTCTATCACCTTCGTTTAATTGTTCGGTTAATACACCTATTTCTTTTAACTCTAACGCATCTACTTTAAAAGCGATTTGTGGTTCGTCAATTAACTCGGATTTAATTCTCTCTAGTAATTCTGACTGTATGGTGTAACGTTCGTCATAGATGGGGGGAGCATCTCGTAGTCCGTAAATAGCAGCGTTTGGTGAAATATATTCTGCTGTAGTTACATACGAACCGTCATCGTTTTGTTTTCCGTACCCTTTTATTCTAGTGGATAAATTATTTGTATTAACGTTTTTCTCTAACCATTTAATGTTATAGCCGTAGCGAATTTGCACCTCGGTATCTATACCGATTTGACGATAAAAGCTAAGGTGTTTATTATCCAATTTAATTTCGGCACCGAATGTGTTTAGAACGGTTTGCACAAGAGACAAGGAATTATCTTCCCCAAATTTTTCGAATGATACATTACCGAATGAATCGATTACATCAAAGGTATAACCCGTACCTTCTAATGCAAATAGTAAACACGTTTGAATGGTTTGGGTGTTTATAAGAAAACCATATTTGTGCGTATCAACTAAATCAAAAAAGATGTGATAGGCTTGTACTGTTTTTACAGGGGTGTCACCCAGCAGTATTTCCGTCACATCTTTTATTCGATATTCTTGTCCGTCATATTCAATTATGCTTTCGTCCTCCACAAGATTGTAGGAGTGCTTATTCTTATCTGTTTTAATAAGAACAAACGATATCGAATAGTCCCCATTCACTTTCCTTACACGTTTCAAATTATTAAAATCAACCAATAATTCTGATTCTCCCATTAAATTTGTAACTATCATGTTATCCCCCCTTACTCCCCTGTAATCGTAGTTGATTGTTGAATCGATTTGTTAATTCACGTTCTATAATGTCAACCATGGCCATTACATCCTGCATTGGAGACGACCCTGAATAGTTCAGTTCAACTGTAACAGGCATTGAATTACTAGTTGTTTTTGTGACTGCAGCTGTTTGTTTTTGAAGATTAACATTTTGGGACTTTTCAGCACTACTAGATAACGAGCCGTACACACTATCCATAGCATTTTGCAACTTGTTTTGAGACTGCTCAATACCTTTTATTAAACCTTCATTGACATTGACACCAAACCCCATTGTAACGCGACTAGGAGATTTAATTTTCAATGCGTCTGCAATAGTATTACTCACTGACTCTGCAATTTCTAGCGCTTTCTTTTGAATAGAATCCGCCGTGGAAGATAAACCTTGTAGTAAACCATTCCCTGCATCTCTACCTATTTTTTCCAAACTCGATAGTTCTGTATCTGTTGATTCAGTTAATGATTTAATCTTTGTATTCCATTCCATTTGCAAGCCATCTAATTGCTTATTAGCTGTATCGCGCAAACCTTTTATCTGCTTATCGGTATCTTCGTTCATACCTATCAATTCTTTTTCTGCTTGTTCTCTGGCTAATCTTGATTTTTTTGCATAAAGATCACTGTATTCCGTTAGTTGACTATCTGTCATACTATTAAGCGCAATCAATTGTGGAAGCGCATTAGGACCCATTTCTTTTAATTCTGCTAGCAACCCTTCATTAATTGCTTTGTCTGTTAACATATCAATTTGACGTTGCCATTCCTCAAAAGCGTTGACTTGTGAGCGTAGGTTTGTCATTAATTCTTCGCCTGTTTTATCCATTTCAAATCTAAACTCATCAAATGTGCCTTTAAAATTAACAAGTGAACTTTGTCTTTTGGTAACTGCATCTTCATATGCTTTGTTTAACGCTTCTTCACTTTTAATTAAATCTTCATTAATTTTTTGTACTTGCCCTGAATATTCAGCATTGATAGTTGTAATCTCTTTGTTAACAGCTCCTACAGCCTTTTTATATTCCTGCTGGGCTTTGATACGTTCATTCGTTCCTTCTGCAAATAATTCAAGTGACTGTTCCCAAATAGCTGCTTCGTCTAGCAATGATAATTGTTCTAACGACTTTTTATCGTCTACATGTTTTTTTATTACTTCAAGATATTCCTTTTCGGATTTTTCAACCAAAGCTTGATATTTTTTGTTAAAGTCGGCTTCTGATTTATATTTAGAATCCTTATAGGAAGCTTCTAACAAAGCAATTTCTTGTAATTCATACTTTGTCAATTTACGTTTCTTTTTTGCTGCGTTGTTTTGTATTTTATATATTTTTTCTAACGTTTTATCATTCTTATCTTCATTTTTTTTGTTAAATTCATCGATTAAATTTGAGTATTCCTTTTGATACGAGTCTGATACAGCTAAAATGCCATCGCCGATATTTTCCATCGCTTGATTTACTTTATCGCTCGAACCATCGATACCGATAGCCATACCCTCACCGGTCCACAAACCTATTTGCTTAAATACTTTTGACGGCGATGCAATCCCTAGCATTTTTTTAGCTTTATTCAATACTCCATCAACAACACCTGTAATCGATTCAATTGCAGCTTTTGTCATTGAAGTAATCCCTTTAATTAATCCGTTAATCACATCTTTACCGATTTGTACTAAATCAATTTCTTTTACCTTATTTACAATTCCATCTTTAACTTCGGTCATCTTGTTAACGACGTTTTTTTTCATAGAAGAAATTGTATTCACGAAATTTGTCGCTAAATTTTTTACAAATGAAACTACTGAGGTAGCCATATTTTTGACTGCGTTAACAGAATTGGTACCTCCACTTTTAAATAATCCAACAACAGATGTCCATTTGGTTTTTATAGCTGTTAGAACTGTTTTTGATAAGTTTGTGATAAGTGTGCGAATACCACCTACAAATGTTAGTGACATCCAACCAATTATTACATCAATTGCGCCCTTAAATAATTGTTTTACACCTTCCCACATTTTGCCGAAGTCACCTGTAAACAATCCACTAAATATTTTAACTGCACCCATTATGACATCGAGTGCGCCTGTGATAATGTTTTTAATCGCACCCCACACAACATCGATTAGTAATTGAATAGCCGGCATGCAAAATTCAACTACCGCTAAAATTCCATTGAATAAATTTTGTGCAGCTCGTAAAATTTGCGCTCCATTTTCATTCCAAAATTGTTGTATTTGCGCCATCTTTTCGCCGATAAATGATGCTAGTGTTTCAAAGACCGTTACTGCAACAGCTTTTATGGATTCGAAAATTGACGTTAAATTATCCCTGAACGTCTCACTGTTTCGCCATAATGCAACGAATGCCGCTCCTAATCCAACAATTGCAGCTACCGCAATTGCTATCGGTGCAGAAATAGCACCAAACCCTGCCAATAATACGGGCCATGCGGTTATGAGTGCGCCTATGGCTGGCATAAGTGCGGCAAACGCGCCTACTAAAACCCCTACAACCGTACCAATAGCAACAATGGCGGAAATTAACGTTACGTTTTCTGTTGCCCACGTAGCTATTTTTGCTATCAATTCCCCTAGACTCGCTAACATCGGGGCTAAAGCTTCCTTGATGCTACCTATCGCAACGGAAAGTTTATAGGCTGGGTCTGAATCTAAAGCTGACATATCACTATTTAATTCAGTAGTATTTTGTGCCGCAGTTCGTATATGTTCATTCATACCTTGAATAGTTTGAGATATTTTACCGCCTTGTTCTTCCCAAAGCGTGCCGTACATTTTTACACCAATTTCATTTCTCTTTGTATCATCGTCAATCAATGACAATGCTTGGTTCATTTCTTGCATCGCTTTTACGCCATCTTGACCACCTGAAGCAACTGCGTTACCCCATTTTTCTAATTTATCCGCGCTGATTGTTGTACCTTTGATAGCCTCTTTCATTGCATCGTCGACACCTTGACCAAATTCAGCAGCAACGATACGTCCTTCCTTCAATCCGTCCATTAATATGTCAATATTCCAAGTTCCAGTGTCGACCCCTGCTGCCAAGATTCCCTGAATTTGTTCAGCGTTGTATCCTGCCATTTTTAGTTGACTTCCATACTCGGCGATTATGTCCAGTTGTTCAGGTGGAAATCCAACATCAAGCAATCCATTAACTAAACCTAGCGCTACCTGTTGAGAAATGCCTAACTCTTTTCCGATTTCGTGCGATTCCTGAATCAGTTCCTTGAAATCGATTTCTTTGTATGCGTACGCAATAGTGGAGGCACCTTTGATAATTTCGGCATTTACTTCTGCTGAAGTATCCTTATTCAAAGTCATTTGTCGGCGTACACCTTCGTAGGCAGCTTCTTCGTCACCAATAGCAGCTGTAGTTTCCATAATTGACTTTCGGACTGTTGCTGTATCAGCTTCATTTAGATTCATGGATATTTCAATTTGAGTATTTAAACTTGAAACATCTAATGCTGCCGCGAACGTCCCTGCTATACCACCACCAGCTGCTAAACCACCCAATGCACTTCCTAATCCACTAATATCCTTTTCTGCTTCATCAGCTGCTTGACCAATTTGCATTAAATCATGTCGGACGCCACTTAAATCTGCGTTATCTCCAACGCTCGATAATATGCGTTGGAACTCTTGCATATCATCACCTGTGTGACCCGCTTGCCGTCCAATTCGGTTTATCGCCATTTCCAACTGATCTGCAGAAGCTGAACCATTCTTAATCGCACTTGCTAAACGCGTACCAATTACAGACGATAAATCGTCAGCGGATTTACCAGTTGCATTCATATACGCTTGCATTTTCTGTTGAGCTTGAGTGAAGTTGTTTTGCTGACTGTCCATCGATGATAATTGACTTTCGTAACCACGCAATGCAGCTTCTGTATTTGTTAATTCGCGTTGGAATGCACGATACTGTTCAGCGCCAATATCGCCACGGTCAAACTGAGCTTGTACTTGTGATTGTGCTGTTTTTAAAGTATCTAATTTATCAGATGTTTGTTGAATTGATTGCGTTAATAATTCTTGCTTTTGTCGGATTAATTCGACATTACCTGGATCGAATTTTAGTGCTTTTTCAACTTCCTTTAATTCGCTTTGGGTTTTTTTGCTTTCAGCATTAACATCTTTTAAAGCTTCCGTTAATCCTTTCGTGTCACCGCCAATATCAATCGTAATCCCTTTGATATTTCCACTTGCCATTTATTTCACCACCTATTTTCATCAAATGAAAAAGCCCACGATATACGTGAGCTTTCATAAAATCAGAAGTTGTCAAAATCAGCCTGGCTAGCTTGACGAGTATTCGACTTTTTCTTATTCGGATTTTTCATTTCGTAATATTCATCGATATAATCAAGAGCCATACCAAAGGTCATCGTTTCTAAATCGTCGTGCGATAATCCCGCTTCTCTACATAAAACTAAAAATTGTTCAGTTGAAATGCCATCGCCTTTAGTAGCTGGCGTTGTTACTTTTTTTTAGTGCCCATTGTTTTAAATAGTAATTCTTGTAACGGTTCAACGATCTCCATAATCGGAAATTCATCGAATGTTTCCAGCCAAGAAATTGGTTCCGAAATTGTTGGATTTGCCGTTTTAGCGTATACCCACGCAATGTCATAAAACATATCAAAGTTGATATTGTCGCGAATCCATTTGATTTGCTCGGATTCCGTCGCTTCTTTAAAATCGATATCAACAACGCCCATCCCTAAAATGTCTTTTAACAAATCACGTTGGAACTGCATCATATAACGTTTTGCAACCGCTCCGTTTGATTTAAAGGGTATGTTTTTACCGTCGATTGGGATAGTGATTTCCATTTTTTCGCCCTCCATATTTAAGTCTTTTTATAAAAATAGCCTCACATTATATCTTTGTGAAAGGCTAACTTGATATTTTATTATGGTGTTGGGATAGTTGTTGTCATAGCCTCATATTGAACTTCTTCAAACCAATTATTATAAATTTCTTCTGGTGTTACGCCGCTTGTCGAAATTTTAGTAAGTTCATTTAATGGTGCAGCGATATATGATAATTCCTTTGTATTTGGTTCGATAGAGGATTCTTTTGTTTTAGAGCCGAATCCTGGACGGTTGAATGTTACGTTTAGCAATGCATGACGTGTCGCTTTAACATCACCATCAAACTCAAATAATAATGCTACTGGTTTGATTTTTGCTGAAGTTTTCTCTACCAATAAACCATTGATTAATGTTTCACCTAGTACCTTAATTCGGAAATCCTCTGGCGTTTCAGCTGCAGTATACGCTCCTTCATACCCTTGGTTTGAAACTGTCACGAAATAAGTTGTATCATCCGCAAAGAACTCTGTCGCGTCACCTTTTGCATCATTCGTGATTTCTACTGCCCCTGGGTATTTCATTGGTTTTTCAAACACTGGAATACCATCTGCTCCGATTTCAAAAGGTGCGTAGTGCACATTTTTTAAACCGTAAGTTAATCTATTTTCTTTCATGGTAATCGACCTCCATCTAATTTATTTTTTGTATTAATTCCACTGAAAATATACATTGAAAAAGCCCTTCCGATTCAATAAAAATCGTAGGGCTTTGACTGTATGGTAATTCATTTGCATTAAGAAAAGATTTAATTTTACGTTCAGCAATTAAATCCTTTGTTTTGGTATATAGCTCAATATCAATGTATACACCTTCAACAATTATTTTATTGTCGGCGCTTATGTTGTCGTAATCCGTATCGATATAGCAAATAAATGGTGGCTCCTGTTTAGAGGTGAAATGTGAAAAACGCGTCGGATAAAATTTATTTAACGCCTGAGCTAATTCTGTCATGATCATCGACTTAACCCACCTCGCAATTCTTCCTCAAAGTTATTAATCATTTTCGTTTCCACAGGCTTAATATGAACGCGAGCCGGCACACGACCACCACCAACTTTTGCATGACCCTTTTCTAGTAAATGCGTTAATCGGTAATGTTTTTTATTATGGACGACCAACTTTTTCCCGACTTTTTTCTTATCCCAACTTTTAGCGTAATCACCGCCACCTGGTGATTTAGGTGAATTAGCTTTCAACAATTCAACGCCATCAGATGCCACTTTTTCAGCGGTCATTTCAACCGTTTCCTCCGTTTGACGCGCATATAAGCTTAGTTGTCGATTGATTTCTGCAGCTAAATCATTAACGTTAATTGCCACCAACACGCACCTCGCAATACAGCTCGATGTTTCCGTCATCTCGGACAAATGTACGATAAATAGAATACGTTTTACGATTGTATTCAAGTTCCTTCTCACCGTCATATTCGTCGTGATTCATAATTATTGTCATTTCAGCTTTAAGACCAGCCTTCATAGTTGCTGTAAATTCCTTTTGACCAATACTTGAGCGACTACAATAAACCAACTCTGGTAAAAACGTTTCGATTTCCTGTAACAATTCGTCCAAAATAATTGTGGAAGACATCAAAAAACACACATCATCTAGTGATACGTGCTTATTGCTCCCTTTCGATTGTTTAAGGCTTGGCATTTGTTCCACCTACCTTTTGTATTACTCGATTGTTTATTCGGAATTTTATGTTACGTGGTAGCCCTACATCCTCCTGGCGCTTACGATATTGCCATGCAGCATAATCAACAATCAATTGAATGTCTTCTACATCACCTTTCGAAAGATCCACACCCATTTTTGAAAGTTCCATGAGGGCTGTTTTTAAAATGTTATTAAAATAGGCATCACGCAAATTATGTGTGATACCTAAATCTAATTTTAATAGTTGCAAGCAATTATCCAGTAATGCAACGTCCATTACCCCTCACCTACTTCTTTAATAAAAGGCTCCCCACATTTATTATTTTCAGTTAAAAGCGATAAAGCTCGTTCTTTATTCACTCGACCTTTACGTGGATATTTATCACCAATTTCATAAATATGATCGTCGTCATGAGTATCTTTGAACCTTTTAATAACTTGATATTTCATAGTTTCTCACCCTTTCATTTTATTAAGGTGTTGGTGCATCTTTGATTGTTACCAATACGAATGCATCAATATTTGTTGGCTTACCATCAAAGCGTCCTTTTCCACGGAAAGCAGTTTGATCCTCAACAAACTTCACGTGCTCTGAATTGTCAATAGTAATGGATTCACGTTCAATTAGGGTATATTTATCAAATTCACCAAACAGTACTTCATCCACAGCCAAGCTATTGTTAAATACAACTGGCAAGCCTAATAAGTCAGGCTGTTTTAAATTTGGTAATTTACCAACTACATTCCCTTCCGCATTCACTTGAATCGAAAATTCAAGGAAACGATTATAATAAGTAGATCGTTTCATTACAGCAACAATTTCCCCTACTGTATCTTCACCAGCATCAATTAGTCCGATATGTTTAACGGTATTTTTAATTAAATTTTCATTTGCCTCTGCATCTACTTTATGTTCTGTTTTTAGTGACGGTACGATGCCTGTTGGTTGTTTACTTGATGGACCCTCTCCATTTACAATTGCGATATCTAGCGCCTTCGCGATGGCACGAGCGATTTTCTTAGTTACATAGTCATCTAAATTGATAATCGAATCATTAAGTAAATAATTATCAACAAACGTCACTTTACCAACTTTGAAACCATCAAAGTCAATTGCAGTAATTGTTCCAACATCTCCAACTGGGATTGCCGCCTTTTGCTCAATCCACGTAGCTGCTGTTGTATCTGTATCTACTAAAATACGAGTAGTGCCTTTTACAGTAATTTTGTCTACCAATGGATACAGCGTTGTGAAATCTCCCATAATATCCATGATTCGATTAACTACCACTTCTGGAATAGTTAACTCTCCCCCTGTTACAGCACGGAGATTTTTGAACTGATCATAAAAATCCTTTACTTCACTACGCTCATAATACTCTCCTGTTTTTAATAATTCACGTACTTGTAAACGATTCATACCCTCTTCACCTCTTGTTTGATTTGGTAAATTTTTAGAACGTTGTTGATTGTTAGGAGCATTTGCATTTAATGCTTCAAGCTCTTTTTCTAATGTTTCAATCTCACCTTCTAAAGTTGATTTTTTTTCACCTACATCGGTCTTATCTTTATCCAGTTCATCGATCGCGCTTTCTACAACAGTAATTTCTTCTTCGGTTTTAGCTTCTTCTAAAGAAGTTTCTAAATCCTTACTGCGCTTTTCAAAGTCTTCTTCGCGTAGCATTAAATCTACTAAAGAAGATTGGCGTTGTTCGATTTTTTTACTAATCATTAATTGTTTTAATGTCATTTGTTCAAACGTCCTTTCACTTCTAATTTTCGTTGTTCTAGCCTACGTTCTTGCATTTCTTCATACTGTGCGTGACGCGCTTGCACTCCGGTATTCTCATAGGCTGGAAATGTCACTACTGAAACTTCGTGTAAATCGGCTTTATTGATGGTCCATTTAACAGTTCCATCTTCTCGGAATTCCGTTGATTCGTCGATAATATTAAAGCCAAAACTGCACTGATCCACATCGCCACGTTTAACGCGTTCATAAAGATTCATTGCATCTGTATCTTTTGCATTTAAACGAATCTTTCCCCACAAGCCTCTTGAATCGGTTTTAAGTTCCAACGTTCCAGATTTATTGCGACCAAGAACTAAGGTTTGATCATGATTGATAAGAGCTCGAATATCATTGCTCAATGTATCATTAAAAGCACTTGGCGCAATGACTTCAAAAGCACCTCTCCACAGTTCCGCTTCTTGATTAAATACGGAGAAATAACCTTCAATAATAAATTCATCATCATTTTCATTACGCGTTTGTAAATCACTAGTAGCACTTCTAATTTGAACTAAACTACCGCGCTCTTTACTCATCTTTCTCACCACCTTGTATTAATTTTTTTTGAAGTCCAATTGTATCCGCAGGTATATAGTTTTCTAACATTACCAATTGATTTAATCCTGGTAACGGTGACATTCCCACTTTGTCACGCACTTCATTACCTGGAGCCAAGCCCTTTACATATAAATCAGAAAATACTGCGGAAACTTCCGTAATGGAATAGGCATACAAACTATGTGGATTCAACTTGAAATACCAATTTTGTTGGTAGATCAGTCCCTTTGTTAAAACTTGCTCAATACCTTTAGCCATTGGCAAAATTGTTGTATTAATAAAGTTGTTATATTCATCTTTGCTATAGTTACCAATCCCCAAGAAAAAAGCCGGCACTCCTAAGAGCCCAGCGACAGTTTTCTTATCTAATTCAACTGCATCATTGATAGCAAGATCATTTAATGTAAGGGGTTTAACTTGTTCAACTTTTACTAAGTCCGCCGGTATTACCCAAGGCATCCCTGTGTCCGTATCAGAAATATATTTACCAAGAATTTTCTCGCGCCCTTCATCACTGGCCAACTCTTCAGTTAACGCATCGACCGCAATAATTAAAGGCGGTTTCCATTTATCACTCATGAAATTCTTTTTCGTGTGTGCAGCTTGTTTCAAATTGTGAACTAAATCCTTTAAAGTAACCTGCAAACCTTTTCCACGCCATGGTTTTTCAGGGTCTGGATTATGCACGAAATGTAAAATTTCGTCATGGTAATAAACTCTTGAACCATATCGGACCGCATAACCATTATCCGTAGAAAAAAACGATACCTTCGATGGTTCTAACGGAATTAAATCTGTAATTAATCCTTCTTCTACTTTAGGATAAACGACACTATTCCCTCGTCCGTCGATTAGCATCGTATAAACAATGTTATATAACCATGTTTTACGTGTCATTAATGAATATGGATTAATGTCGATTTTCCGCGATAATGCATTTTTAACACGTACATCGCCATCATCTGTGTTTTCCATTAAATGAATAGTCATTGATGAAATAAGGTCTGAAATTTTATGGACGGCCGTTTGCACTTCTGGATTATCGGAAAGCCTTGTATAACCATTTACCAACAAAGATGTTTCATCACCATTAAGAAAAAATCCCATATTGGATAGCATCGTATCAGCTCTCGTTTTCCGTTCGCTACGACGGTTAAATAATATTCCCACTTATTTAGTCACCCCCTCCCTGTTGCTCCTTGTTCAAATAAATTGTAAGCACAATAATTATTAAACCTGTCACAATGAATCCAATTTGAACCGAAAACATAAAAAAACCTATCGAAAATAAAACAAGTCCGATAAGCAGCAACAAC
Source organism: Solibacillus sp. FSL K6-1523 (assembly GCF_038005225.1). NCBI lineage: Bacteria > Bacillati > Bacillota > Bacilli > Caryophanales > Caryophanaceae > Solibacillus > Solibacillus sp. FSL K6-1523. Next base: position 1,796,628 of record NZ_JBBOSU010000001.1, on the reverse strand, counting down.
TCAAAAATATTCTCTTTTAAAAGTTTCGACATTGCACTTAACCTCCTAACCAGCTCGTTGCATTTTGTGCATTCGTCATATCTTCGAGCATTTGAACAGCTCCAAATACACCAGCATCAAATAAGTCGATACGCTGCGTACCACCATCACCATCGATTTTTTCATATTGGATCATATCGTCCGTTTTCTCGATAGCACGAACGTTTTGCACACAATATTCAAATGCCTGATTGTGAACGTAATAAAGACACTCATTTTTCGCTTTTACTTCAATACGTCTGAACCCTTCTGACTTTTTATAGAAATATTGTGGCTGGTCTACAATTTTAAATCCGGCTTTTTTCATTCCTAAGAAGAATTCACGACCAAATTTCTTGTCGAATCCAACCTTTTTAATGTTGAATCCTTTTTGTTTCATCTTCTTAAACCAATTAATAATATCATCATAGTGAACAGTGGCTGTATTACTCATAGTTAAAACGCCATCATCTTGCCAACCGAAAAGAGGGATTCCGTCTTCTTCCGCTTTTTTATAAGCTGAAACAATCGGGAAAAATGCATGTGTAATAACAATATCAATTTCTTTTCCTTCGAAATTGTAACGACCATATAAAGCAGCAGCCGTTAAATCATGAAGTTTCGATAAATCCGCGCCACCGTACCAAGAGATTTTTAGTTTCGCCAATTCTTCTATCGTCCATTTATATTTCTTATCCGAATTTTTAAATTCATTAATATCGAAATATGCTTTTAAAGACGATGTAAAAATGTTCAACGTTTTATTTAAAAATTCGCCCCTAGTCTGGGGATCATTCATCGCTAATTCTGCATCACGAATTAAATCATCAATTGAAACAGAAACACCACATGATGGATTGGCCATTTCTAAAATAGCTGGGTCCGTATAATTTGTTACTTGTCCTTTTTCGTTCTGATCAGCTTTACAAATGAATATGAAATACTCATCATCAACAACGGTTCCATTCAATACTTTTTTACAATATTCTAAACGCATTGCTAGGAATCCGTTCGGAATATCTCCAGCAGTTGAAATCGCTATTAATAATTTGTTTCGATATGCCTTTTGAGAGTTTTTCATTAAAATGTATTGCTTTGCTGATTGCCACGTATGAACTTCATCAAGAATTAATAAGTTACTATTCAAAGAATCCAAGCGCTTCGGATCATTTGCGAGCGCTTGAATAAAAATAGAGCCCCCATCACTAAAGTTTTTAGTGATAGAATGCTCCTGATTATTGTCGCGAACTCGAACTGTTTTATCTTCTAATCGCGCCGCATTATAAGTAAGGAAACTAAATGATTCCATTGTTTGTTTTAAACTATTCGCCAAAATATATAATTTAGAGCCACTTTTTCGGTCTAAAATCGATAACGCCCACCCAAGCGCTGAAGCAAATGCAGTTTTACCGTTTTTACGCGCAATCATTAATAATGATTCGTGAAAACGTCGAACGTTACTATTTTTATTAAAAAATCCAAGTAGATTTACAATGACAAATATCTGCCATGGCTGTAAATAAAGTGGAGTATTTTTTAACGGCGTTCCCTCTAAATTTTCACCTTGTTGATGTGCAATGGTCCCCTCGATTAATCCAATAACAAAATCAAATTGTTCCTGACGAAAATCTAAATCGTCACGTTCTAAATCATTAAGAAATCGTTGTGCTGCAAAGCGATTTTCCTCACATGCAATTTTACGACCTTCAACAATCGATAATGCGTATTCGTATGCCACATCGAAATTCTTTGAATCAATATGCGATAAGTCCATTTACATCACTGCTTCTGACTAGCAAGAAATTGATCTAATGCAGAACCAGTATTCATTTGTTTATTTTTATCCATTGGATCTGGTGCAATTAAAGTTTTTGGATTCATGCATAAACGATCAGAATACGAAACAATATCTTTTCTTAATGATTCCATTGCCGTCAAAAGAGGTACTTTTCTTTGGTTTGTTGCACCTGCTTTGTTTGTATAGTCTTCAGTTATTTGATAACCGGACTCTTCAAATTGAAATTCGAATAGATGATATTGATGTAACATTCCGGCATAAATATCTATCAAATTATTGTACTCTTTCTTATACACACCAAGGCTTTTCATCTCTCGCGTAACCGCTAATTTGAATTGCTTTTTCGTCTTTACATTAGTCAATTTCTCACCTCATTCCTACCAACAATTTTCGTTCACACCCCTTTTTCTCTGAAATTGCTCTGTGGAGGGAAGACTTTCCCCTTCTCGGTCCCCGAGTGTTCGTTTCAGCTTGTCATAGGGTGGGGGGTTACTTTATTTCTCCAATAGATTCCAAGTTCAGTTAATTCATCACCAGCTCGCGTATGCATTTGTTCGTGGCACTTATTACATAAAGAAATTAAATTCCAATTCGTTAACCGCAAATCAGGTCGAACATTTAAAGGATGGCAATGGTGTATCGTTGTGGCAGTTCGATTCTTACCGTACCGCTTGCACTCCTTGCATTCATAACTATCACGTCTTAAAATAATTAGACGCTTACGCTTCCATTGTTTTGATTTATAGAAGTTCATTAATCGCTACCTTCTATTCGCGTTGGCAATTGTTCTTCAGTAACTAATGCGCCACACGAATCACACTGTGTCCTTGTCGGTAAATGACTGTAATTACAAGTTACCTTGACATCATGCCCGCACACTTCGCAAGTCCATGCGTTATCAATTCCATCTAATTCATCCGCTAATGCTTCAGTGTATTTAGCGATTGCTCGTAGCTTCAATTCAAACCGTTTAGTATCTAGGTCTATGCCCATTGATGCTAAAATCTTTTTCGCTTCTGCCATTGTTCATCCCTCCACTTATTAGTTGATTAGTTCAATTGAATGCACTTCTGCAACTGGAATAGAAAAGAATAAAATATCTTCTACGTTGTAGAAATGATAAGCACCTTCATTGATTTGAACTTCGTAAACACCATCTACGGTCTTCGGGTTGTTAACAGCTACCTTTGTTCTGATTTCGTATTGAAACATCATTTCCCCTCCACAATTCATAGTAGATGCTCATTAGCTTTTATAGTCTGTTTAGCTTTCGACTTTATATATTCAACACTGCACACCAAACTCGGCCCTGGTATGGTTTTATTTAAGTCACTCCGACTAGTGTCCGTATACTCCTAAGTGGCTGTTTGATATGCAGTGTTCAAGGCATAAGAAAAAGCCGCAACTCGTAGTGAGTGCGACTTCTTAAATATTTTATTCTTCCCTCATATTCATTCGAATTAAATGTTTACATTTAGGACAATTACTAGATAATGTATATGTTTTCTTTTTCGGAACATACTCATCAACAATAGTATTAACTATTCCTGGGAAAGATAAAATTACAGCTGTTAATGAAACAAATGTTATTGGATCTAAACTTCCTTTTGAACCTTCAATTATAAGTGTAAAAATAGCAAAGATGAAAAAGAAAATTAATATAATTGCAAGTACTATTACACTTAAACGTTTATAAAACTTTTTTAATGTTTGCCGCATATATATTCCCCCTTAATTAACATACGAGTATGTATGGAGAAAGTTTCAAACTAAAAAGCCACACCTTGTTGGAGGTAATACTTTAAAATATTTTTATTCTTCTATATCAAAAATATCTTTTAAATCCCTTATAATATAACCGATTTGATCCATATTATTTGCTACAATACTCTTAATTTCTTCAAACACCACTTCATTGTAACTTATGAATTCTGACACTCGAGCTTGTTCATCGATTTGTTTGTAATCAAATACATTAAAAGAAGAAAATAATCTCATTTGTCCATTAATTAAACCTAAATATTCTTTAACTCTATTTTCCTCCCTAGTAATTTCCAAGATCCATCCTTCAGTTTTTTCAATACTATAATCTAAATCGTTTTCATATAAAAAATACGAATATAATAATGTTAAACCTTCAAGATTAAGACCTATAACTATGTTATTGTTTAAATATCGTCTCCAACCCTCATCGCTAAGAATTTGTAAATTTTTATCTAAAAAAGGTTGGCTATTTCTGAAATATTCCAAATCCTTTAAAGGTGCAAATTTGGTGTTGATATTTTCATCGATTCCCTGATGCATTTCTTTTAGGAGATCAGTCAATCGATTTTCTAAATCCGTAATAAGAGTATCAACATTATTATTTTCAAGTCCTTTTGTAGCTATCTCTACTCTTTTTGCAGATTCTTCAAGTTTTTTAGTTGAAGCAACTGTAGTAGAACTTTGGTCGAATGTATATAAGATAGCGATAACCGCTAAAATTATTGAAACAACCGTTCCTGCAAATGCCCAATTATCTAACACTAAACGCTCGAATTGCCCTATATCAGACGACAGGAAGCTAATCAGCATTACAAAGATAAGCCAATACACTAAATCTTTCTTATCTACCCATTTAAACAAATTAATCCCACTTTCCCAATATTATTTTCCTATTCTCTTGTAAGGATAAAACAATAAATTAAGAAAGTCACTAAAATTATAGAGAGCTTATACATAACTATTAGCCACTTTACACTTGTTTATTAAATGCGCATACAAGCGAACGAACTATTATTGTATGACAATTTGTTTCATAACAAAAAGCCGCAAACAATCGCTCACGACTTTGATATACGGTTTCTGTGGCATCTCGTTTATGCCCGGTATTGCTGTGTCCTCAGCACTTTACCATATGAACGCCATTGGATACGCCACCTACCTCATTCGCTTTTATAGTCTGTTTAGGCTTTCGACTTTATATCTTCAATACATAAATACAAAGCATCTAATTTTAAGGCACTTAGTCGAAATCTGGATCATACGAATCAAAAAAGTCTGGATCATCAGTCTCTGGACCGGAAAAATATTCTTGTACACAGTCTTTACATATTCGAGAATCATAATCGTATCCATCAATTACACTCACATAATCTTCATGTTTTTCACAGAACGCATAATTTGAATTGCAATCAAGACATAATCCTTCCTCAGACGATTCAATACCATAAGTATAATCGGTATTTATTTCCTGTGAACATTCCAAGCATACCAATTCTTCATTTCCCATGTTTCTCCCCCTTCTATCTCAAACATAGTACAAAATGAACTAATTCACAATACTAAAAAAAGACCACACTCAATTAAGAATGCAGTCCCGTTTTGAAGGGAGGAGATGTTAAATGTTCCGTAATAGTCATATGCAAAACTATCACGTTATCATCATATATCGTATTTACAATAGGTTCACTAATTTCATTTTGATTTAATTGAAGTGAAATTAAAATACATTTGTTAGGTACTTTACGACTTTCATTAATGCGGCATGCTTGTTGTAAATTGTTCCTTTTGCATAACCCGTTTCATCTGCTATCTCATCAAATGTTTTTTGTTCGATATATCGCAAATATAAAATCTGATTATCCAGGCCTTTAAATTTACTCACAGAACTTTTGAAATCATACAGATCATTGAACTTATATGCAAGCTCATGTTCTAAATCAAAAATAATTTCTTCTAATTTAGCACCTCGACTTTCAGGTGTTAAAGAATATTTGCCTAAGTCATTTACATTAAGCCATCGATTCAGTTCTTTTTTACTTCTTCCTAGCTCTAATTCGATTGTATCGATTTCTTGCTCTAATTCACAATAATCATCTAACCATCTAAATTTACTCAAGCTTTTTCACCTCAATTAATAAGGACATGTTGCCCCTTCCGCGCTATCTGCATAATTATTGTTTCTTATTTTATTTACTGCACCTTTGCTAAAGTTTTCATTAAACAGTTTTTGCTTCATAATTAAAATATGACATTGGACATGTAAATGGAATTGGATATATTGTTCATCTTCTTTACCGCGCACATTAACAGCTGCCGCGCCTTTATCAATAATTTTGCAACAGCCATAACATTCATGAGCCTTGCGTGTTTTTACTATATTCTTCTTAGTTACTTCAAGCATCAAAATCACTCCTCTTCTATATCTTCTGAAAGTGTCTTGAAAGTGCCTGTTCGTCCACTTCCAGCCATGTAATCTTTTCGTCAACTCTCCCTGAAAGGTTTTCTAAATGGAATTTATTAAGACCGCGCGCCAGGCTTCCATCTATGCGCCACTTGCTGCCTTCAACGACTATTTCAGTTGCGCCTGTTTCTGTACCATTAGAGAACCGAATCGGAAATGGAGAGATGCACATATACATATGCACCCCTGTTTCCGCTGATTTTGCTTCTATTTCCGCTTTTTGTTCGCATTCATCGCTACAAAATTTAAAATTGAAGAATGAACCAGAATCCTGTGGGTTATAACTATTTGCGCAAACTAAACATTTTTTATTCAATTACCTCACCTCATCATTAATAACCTTCATCTGTCATAATGTGATCCAGCAACCTTTTGTCAACTTGCATCGAATGGTCATCTGATAAACGTTGTAGTGTCACGGTCTTTTCGGTAAGTGCACCTAATTTAAAACCATTTTTGGATGCCCATTTTTCGGCGCGCTTGCTGTACTCATTATCCTGCTGTTGCATCATTTCACCCTCCTAACTGGTGCAAACCTAATGCGAGTAAATAATGCAATGTAAATCCGTTACGGCACTCTATACGCATGCAGTGGTCACGGAAATATTTAATCGGTATAGATTTCGAGCCACCCGAATCTTTAAACTCCCAAAACTTTGCTAGTTGCTTATAAGCTAAATAGTAAATTTCCGGCTCGTTTTTACCCTTGAGCCAAAATGCCACAATCAAAAAAGTTACTCCGCCATGTCTGTTCCATAATTTCATAGTTTCATATTGATGATTTGCTAGGTTGGCTAGCGGGAACCGTTCAACTGTCGTTTCCTTTGCGTCAAAATTCAACGAATAGCCTTTATAAACGCCTGTGTAATCTAACCAAGCCGCCTTATCTAAATAAGCATCAACATTTTTACCAACAACTTTCCCAATTTTTAACGGTGGTGGGACTTTATCAACAACTGCAACCCCTCCATTGCGGTATTCGTTATTAGTCATGTCGATTAACATTTCTAATCTGGATCCTTTCTTTGCAAGCCTGGCCATTATTCATCCCCCTCTTCCAAGGAAATGCGCATGCGGTCCAATAGCTTGTGCACCATTTGTTTAAATTGTTTACGTTTCTCTGTGTTTGTCACTAATTCAGCGGCTTCAAGCGTTGAGCCAAACTGATTAATAAGCGTTTCAAACTTCACTTTAAAGGCAACTTCTAAAGGATCTGCACCTTGTTCTGCTGCTTGCTTACGTAATTGCTCCAATTCTTTTTGAACGCTTTCGGGTACTATCTCAACTGCTTTTGCTTCAATTGGCTTTGCTTTTAAATCTGCCTGTAGTCTCTCGGCTGTTGATTCTGCTACGGCTAATTCTTGCGTTAAGCGGTTGATTTCCTTTTTAGAATCTTCATCGCTAGAAACTTGCTGCTGAACCTCCTCCAGTTGTAATTGCATCTGTTCAAGGTCCTCTTCAAGCGCTGCCTTTTCTTTGGCCATTTGTGCCTCAAGCTCTTGTTTTTCTTTCTCAATTGCCTGTTTTTCTTTAATTAACTTTTGTAGCTCCCGAGTTGAAATTTCTTCAGCATTTACCTCTTTCGCAAACTCTTCCCGCTCACCCGGATCAATGCCTAAAAGTGCTACGGCTTTGGTATACGTCAAATCTCCAAACGCTTGGGAATTTGCTTTATATTCGTGATGGATTTGCATTAAGTTATTTGCAGTTGATTGGCTGTATTCGACGTTATCTTTTAGCCATTGCCCCCATTCACCATGCGGAAGCTGTTCTTTAACCTCTATTAACCTCTTACCAATTTCGCTCGATGCCTGGAGAACCATTGTTTGCGTTTGTACTTTTATAGCGTTTATTTCTCCTGCAATAACTTCTTTTGGTCGTCCTAGCTCAAATTGCAACGTCATGCCGATTTCCTCGCTTTCTGTTGTTTTAATTTTTTCACTTTAAAAATATCTATGAATTTTTGAACCTCTTCCGTAGTAGGTTGATTCTTATGCCCCCTAACTTGGACAATGACTTCCTTTGAATTCATTTCGATGGTGTAAAACGGCTTGTCTGGTTCCAGCACATCTCGTAAAAATAAAATTGTTATTTTACCTTCCATGTGTCGTATTGCGTAACTACCGACACAATGAGAAAGCTTGCTCCCCTCATCAATAATTTCCTTTGCTGTTTTAGGAATCTGAATAAAGAAGCCGCCATACTGAAATTCGTACTTCTGCAATTGTTCCTTACGCTTCATAATTTTTTCTCTCATCAATTCATCTTCGTAATGCTTTACTCGCTTCATCGTTTCTTGATGTGCTTTTTCTACGTTACGCGGATACAAGATTTGTTCATCGGTTAAATCCATTTTCAACTTAATGCAATCCTCTATATAATCTCTCCATGTAGTAAGTACTTGGCCGCGCGTAATATAATGCTTTTTATTTTGTATGAATTGCTTTTCAGCGTAATTAAATATTCTGTGTATTGTTGAATACTTCCGTAAATATTTGAATATATCCATACGAATATCTAAGGTATATTGACTAGCTTGCATAATTAAATCCTTCATTGACATTTTGGATTTTTCCTTACGTGCCTGCTGCCATAACCAGTAATCCAACAAATCCGCCTTCAAATCTACTAATTGCGTGAAATCCTGCTTAGAAACTTTAAAAATATTATGAAGTTTCGTAGCACGCCAGTTTACCGCGCTATATGTTCGATTACCATATAATTTACTTTTTACAACGCCTGTCTCTCCTGCTTTACTAAGGGTTTCAATGCTTGGATATTTAAGAACTAAAGCAAAATATTTCCCTATGTCTTCTAACGCATATTTATCCCAATTGCTATATGCTAACTTAGTGCCTGCTGCGGCTACTTCGATGCTTTGTTTCGCGACTTTCCGAGTGATTCCACTATTTCGTAAAACAGATGGGGTTGTGATACTATCATTAATCGTCCAATCCCTATTCCAACTCCATCTCTCTAACATTTGACCTGTATTGTTTTCACAATCGAATACCAAATTTGCTACTGCAGTTAACTCAATTGATGTTCCGACAAAATTACCTCTCAAATCATGACTGGCGTAATACCATGTAGCCGTCACAACTTGCGGATTTTTTATCGACTTTTTGAAATACAAAAAGTAAGCTGCATCAAAAGCTGTATTCCTGCTACGCCACGCATACTTGTAAATGCAAGTCGATTTACAGTTCGGACAAATTCCTTGCGTTCCCGTTTTGATTGTCCCTTCTTCGTAGTACCAGTACCGACAGTGTGTGCAATACGTTTCAGGATCTTTACCTTTACTAACAAATAGATAACGGCTATGCGTCAATACATCATCTCTTGCATAACTTCGTATCTCTTCTGTTATTTCACTTTCAAAATGCTCCAATAATTGATTTGTTATATTCTTCATCTCAGTCAAAGCACTCACCTCACAGGAACTCTTCGAACGATGCCTTAAAGCGCGGCTTAGTCTTAGGTATGTTATCTACTGTTTGTGGCGTATCGTTTGTTTTAATAGTTATAGGAACTGACGCTTGTACTGGTTGCTGTATAATTGCTGTTTCAGCATCTAGCCCCATGTATTTCAGCACAATTGCAAAGCCTTCTTGATCTGTAAGGACCGCGCAATTATTTTGCTTTTTCTTTTCCGCCTCTTTACGCATAGCATCTAAACTACCTACGATTGTTTTCTTTTCGTCCATAACTTTTTCTGCTGATGAAGGATTATTTTGAACGTAATTAATTAGGTACTCACCAATCACCTGTACGTATGCGTTGTTTTTGCTGTTGGCCATTTCATTTTTTATCTTTGCCAATACTTGCTCTATCATTTTTAGATTCTCCTCCTTTTTTGTTTGGGGAACTGCTTCAAAAATAGTAATTTGACCTTCGCGTAACATTTCTACATGATGCTGTTTAGCCGCGCTTTCTTTTTCACGTTCAACTGCTGCGTGGAAAAGGCCAAATGGTACTCGTTCACCCGAATTTAGACCATGATTTTTATTCATCTTGTTTCGTTCCCCTTCTTTGTTTTATAGGTTCGATATGTTTCATGCGTACATAGATGTATGCACCAGCAACATAATTGCTGTACTTTACTTCCATGTCTTTGAAACTATAACCGGCATAAAGCTTTTCAAAGATTTCTTGCGCCATGTTTTCTTCTGTTGCAATTTTCTCCGCGCGTCTACGGGTTACTTTGCTATCTGCTATCGTAATTTTCGGCTGTTGCAAATTACGACTAGGTGTATAGCGCTTTATTGTTGATTCGCTTTTTTCTTTTGCTATATAACGAGCTAACCCCTCTAACCCAAAATCATCTGGCTGAAGTCTACGAGTTTGTGTTCTACCTCCTCCATTCCATAGTTCTTCTGCTATATCTCTATCAGCAAAATTACAAATCATGTGATGGTGAACACGCTTTTCCTTCTTGTTATCTGCATCTTGATACTCCGTAACATATACATATTTGAGCTCAGGCAAATCATATTTTTTGATGTGTCTCTTTAAACGACGAATGTAATTTTGCATATCCTTCTTTGCTTGCTCTAAGTCCGCTGGTAAACGTCCATCTTTATAAGTGAGCGTGATCCAAATATCTCGCTTGGTGAAATTCGTATTCACTAACCTGATTAACTGCTTTTTTGCATTTTTATCATTTAGATTGGATTGAGCTTGTCTGATAACTTTTTTCTTTTGGGATCGTTTCCCTCCTGGCGAACAAATCTGTATTGGATAAATCTCACATTCTAGCATTGGTCCACTTCGAATTGTTTTCACCCTATATTTGCTTACCTGCTTATCTCTTAATTTCTCGATTCGTTCCTCAACACTATCTGTAAAATTACTCTCATCGATCACAAAATAATCTTCATAATTTTCTACGTTATATTTTGGCAATTTCATAATAGTAACTCCTTGCTATTACTGTACTTTTAACGTCGTTGTGGTCATAAACTTAATACTCTATTACAAGGACGATAATTGACTCATTGCCATTTTTCACGTAAAATGAAGATAGATTATTTGGCAATAGTCAAATGGCCGAACTACTTTTTTCCGAGTAGCAAATCGGCGTTTTTTAAAGCCTCCACGATTGCAGTCGTAAAGGCTTTGGGTATTTTATTTCTTTTGCTTAGACTGGCTATTCGCTAGTCTCTTTTTTTGTCCAAAAACTGATAGATTTGCATTTCGCTACTTAATTAGGCTAATCGCACGTTGGATGGTTTCTTTTGCAAATCCACTCATTGCATCTTCCATTAAGAGTTCTAAATTTCGGCGAACGTTTTCTTTTTCTTCGTTCGGAATGTATTTTTGCATAACGATTTTATCGCCATCCACAAAAATTTCTACCGGATCTTTTTCATCTATTCCTAAACTTCGACGTAACTCTATTGGCAGCACAATGCGCCCTAGCTCGTCCACTTTGCGTACAATACCTGTTGACTTCATTTAATTGCTCCTATCTTGTTTTGATATTTTTATAGCTCCACCCATATGCGCGATATGTTTTAAATAGCGTAGTTGTTGCGCCGCACAATACGGACAATCACACCTTACTAATCTTTCATTCACATCACGCAATGCGTCCACATGAAAAGCGTATTCACCGACTAATTGAATGATTTCTTCCGACACTTTATTAATGTCTAAAACCATCGCCATACCCCCGTTTTATTAATTGCGTTACTAATTACAAACAATCGTTGCTCCAAAGGTAATTTAGTCCACTTTCGAATATTGACTGGCTCCATCGATTTCCCTCCTTTTAAGGTGTTGCGATTTAACTGCTAAACCTTACTTCTGTGATTGACAAGTCAGGATTCAAAATTTTAAAAATGCTAATTTCCAAATCCTGCGGAAGCGTCACTTCAGATAAATCTTCAATGATTCTGCCATCTTTATCTCTATTGATAATTTTTTTAGATTCATCCACTTTGTTCATCCCTTTCTACAATTCTGAATAAATTAATTTGAATAATTTGGTATAATCACCTTTAGAAAGGTGGTGATTAACATGTATACAGCCCATCAACTACAGGCAGCAGATTATTTATTAAAAAAACTAGGTGGAATGCCTAATTTTCCATTTGCTAATGAGAATTTAAAATTGGTTATCGAATTTAATAGCATTCTTTGGTACGGTGATTTTATTCCATTCGAAAATCGTACTATTAAGCAGTTTTTCATCGATACCGATGGATCAATTGACTATCAATACTTCTACTCTGAAGGGAACAATGCAACGCCAATCCTTGAAAAAGCCAATTCTGCATATTTGGAATCACTTCCTAAAGGAAATTGGGTAATGAATCCGTATAAGCACATCGATAATTTAGAATTGTTATTCCATGCCGTAATGAACATTATCGATAATATAGATATTCAACCAGACGATTCTCCAATCTATCCATACCTACTAAACGCAAAATCATTAGACGGTAAATTGGAGCTTTCTTTCCTTAATATCGCTGACGAAAAAATTAAAGTTGTTTCACTTATCCAGGTACCAAAAGAAAACTAACTATAAATTAACCCGTTCTGAACGATAAGAAAGATCCATATGAATGAAACCCAATATGGCGTATGCATCTGTATACGTCATATCCTCTTCTTTAAACATCGCAATTATTTTATCTGAAAGTTCTTGCGCTTTATCTATATCTACATGATCACTAAGACCACTGGATTCATACGCAACCTCCAAACTTTTTACTGTTGGAGGAAACTTTCGCAATAAATATTCTTTTACAGACTTCTCCACTTTGCCACCCCTCCCGCGCATTACTAACGTCGCCACCGTCACGTTTTAGCTATAAGTCCGAATGGTACCGTCTTGGCTCGGTACAACAGCGCATCGATTAATAATATTTCAGTTCAATCAACCGTTAAGCGATTTGTTCACCTTCGCGTTCTTTTTTCATTAAACGCATCGTAATTTGAGCACCTTGAATTATGTTAAGAAATTCGCGTTGTTGCTCTACCGTCAACGTATTTAAAAACGCATGAACTTGTTCAACTGCTGGTTTGTCCTGAATCTCGCAAATTACTTCGTTCATATATCTCACCCCTTTGATTTCATTTGTGATAACTCTTAATCACACATTATCACAAACGGAATGATTGTCAATGATTTACTAAAATAAAAATTGATTAATAGTTTCATTTGTGATAATTTAAGTCTATAAGGAGGTGTGACAATGATAGAAAGATTAAAAGAAATAAGAGAATACCATAAATTAAATCAATCAGATTTCGCAAAATCACTAGGTATGGGTCAATCTACTTTAGCTATGTTAGAAGTTGGTAAACGAGAATTATTGGATAGGCACATAAAGACTGTTTGCTCTATTTACAACGTCAACGAAACATGGCTTCGCACCGGTATAGGTGAGATGTTCATTCAACCAGATACGTTCTCACTGGATGAATACGCAAAAAAAAGCAACCTCTCAGATTTAGAGATTGCTATTATGAAAGGTTATATGGACCTTGATCGCAATGTACGCGAAACGTTACTTAACCATGTAGAGGTATTATTTAAGAGTCGTGCTGAAACAGCCGTCACTATTGTAGAAGATCCAATTGAAGCGGAATTGAATCGCTATCGACAAGAACTTGAAGCAGAACAAAAAGGGGTAACGTTATCAGTTTCAGGCGTGCAAAAAAAGAACTCTATTTAAGTAAAAAGAGATTCCAAGGGACATAATCCCAAACGCTTGGGATTATTAATTAACTAGCGCTAATTAATTAAAAAAAGAGTAGCTCATTTGCTACTCTTTTCTCTAAAACTAAATAAGGAAGGGTTTGTATGGACGATAAAAGAAATTTGCGTGTATTTATCTATATAAGGGTATCCACACGAGAGCAAGCAACTGAAGGTTACTCCATCGGGGAACAAGAAGAACGGCTACGTGCATATGCAAAAGCAAAAGGATACACAATCATAAAAGTTTATATAGACCCTGCTTATTCGGGTGCCAACATGGATCGCCCTGCATTACAGGAAATGATAAACCAAATCGAGCAAAACACAGCCGATTTAGTGCTAGTCTATAAACTTAACCGTTTGAGCAGATCACAAAAAGATACTTTATATTTAATAGAGGAAGTATTCTTAAAAAACAATGTAGATTTTGTGAGTTTGAATGAATCATTCGATACTACAACACCGTTCGGACGTGCGATGATTGGCGTTTTATCTGTTTTTGCCCAATTAGAGCGAGAACAAACGAGAGAACTCACAATGATGGGAAAAGAAGGACGTGCCAAAAAAGGTAAATGGAATGGTGGTGGCAATAAGAAACAACACCCTACTGGCTACGACTATATAAACGGTTCTTTGCATGTTAATGAATATGAGGCTCAATGTGTTAGGGATATTTACGCTCTGTATATGCAAGGCAAAGGACTTCACACTATTTTAAAGACTTCGGAAAAGAAGTATCCTGATGTTGTAAGATTTGAATCAACGATAAAAAAGATTTTAACTAATCCGCTCTATATAGGCAATATTCGTCATAAAGATGCTATCTATGACGGCGAACATCAAGCAATTATTGATGAATCCACTTTTGATACCGTACAAGAACTGTTAAAAAAGCGAGCAGTAAAATCGAAGGCTTCCCCTTATTTTTTGAGTGGAGTTATATACTGTGAATATTGTGGTGCGCGAATGTTTGGTAGAACAGGTGGAAAGTTAAAAGATGGAGAAAGCATGAGGTATTACAATTGCTATTCACGGACCAATCACCGCAAACATATGACGAAAGATCCGAACTGTATAAAAGATGGAGAACGAAAAGAAACTTTAGAACAATATGTAATCAAAGAAATAAAAAAACTCAATACAGCATTTATCGAAGGGTATCATACAAAGAAAAATGACAAAGCAAAGTTAGAAACGTTGCAAAATGAACTAAATAATATTAAGCAACAGATGTCTAATCTCATCGACCTATACAGTTTAAATAGTATGCCAATCGAAATTATTAACGGGAAAGTAGAAAAACTGAAAACGCATCATGATCAATTACAGCAGCACATAAAAGAATTAAGTAAACCTCATGAAAATGACAATAACTTAGAGGATATAAAAAAAACTATCTCCCAATTACCCGATTTTGATTGGAGTAATGAGGAGACAGACGACCAGAAACGATTGATAGTCGCCAAACTAATCAATAAAATAATCGTTTCTAACGATAATATTAACATAGAATGGGCATTTTAACCGCCCCCTTCTTTTCTGTGTTGTAAAAAAACTCTACCTACATTGGAAGTGTGGATTGAAATTCCGGAATCTAAAGGTATAGCTTCGATGACTTTGTCACTTCCTACATTGGAAGTGTGGATTGAAATAAAAAATTCTTGTCTAAGGAAACGAGCTAAAATTGTCACTTCCTACATTGGAAGTGTGGATTGAAATTGCTAAGACCGATAACAGTATTCGGCATATCGAGTCACTTCCTACATTGGAAGTGTGGATTGAAATTAACAGTTTATACGGTAAATCGGAAATCGAGACGGTCACTTCCTACATTGGAAGTGTGGATTGAAATAACGCAACGTATGCGCGGGTTGCGACAGCATCGTTGTCACTTCCTACATTGGAAGTGTGGATTGAAATAGGCCAAGGATAATCCTTACAAAAAGTGACTCGGTCACTTCCCACATTGGAAGTGTGGATTGAAATAAAGCTAATGTGTCAATAAACCCTTGGTAAACAGTCACTTCCTACATTGGAAGTGTGGATTGAAATTGCTAAATCTACGGCAACTTTACCATCAATTACTGTCACTTCCTACATTGGAAGTGT
Source organism: Solibacillus sp. FSL K6-1523 (assembly GCF_038005225.1). Lineage (NCBI taxonomy): Bacteria > Bacillati > Bacillota > Bacilli > Caryophanales > Caryophanaceae > Solibacillus > Solibacillus sp. FSL K6-1523. The sequence goes on along the minus strand of NZ_JBBOSU010000001.1, from coordinate 1,780,764 downwards.
GGATTAAATCCAGAAGCAAATAACGTATTCCAAGCACAGCCGTCGTCACGTCCTTCTTTGGAAACGTAGATTGAAATCTATTTTTACTACAGACAGACGCATTCCATAGAAAAAACCGATTTGTCACTAATCGTGAGACAAATCGGCTTTTTTAATTATTTCATGAAAGGGCTAAAATGCACTTGTTCCCCGTTCAATGAATCCCCTTTTTCAAATCATTCCGTCACTTCAAACGCCAAACGAATCGCTGGCATTGAAGAACCTGGATGATCCGTTGAATACGTTAATTGTGGGATTAATGTCATATCCGTAGATAATTCTTGTTGTTTGTCAACATACCCCCACTGAGATGAAGCTTTTCAGTGGGGGCTTGAGTTTATCACACAGGTCTTCCTTGCCCAATTTGACGTTCTGTGTGACAAGCATCCAAAAGACGCTCCCCAAATACTGTTTTTGGTTGGGCTTGGCGATGAATGATCGCTTGCCCACTTGCACCACCCTTCCGAAAAAGAGCAGTTCTTTCCTGCGAAAGAAGCCACCACTCAGCGTTGCTGGCGTGTGCTACAAGCCCCGACAAGTCGAGTACACAAGGATGGTTGACGCACCCACTAGACCGTGCCTAAGCAACGGTTTTACGTTTTTGAACTTCGAGTACGAACGGATTTCTGACTTCTAGATGCTCGTCCAGGTCCATGATGTCTGATTTCCTCAAAATATTGAATAGCTGCGTTGATGTCGGCATGGATACATTCTCCTGATAGCGCTTGGTATTGCCCACGGTTCACTCGTTTTCCACTAAATACATACTTTCTCTTGTCGTCAGAGGACCAGACAGGCAGCTCATCCTTATCAAGGAAGCTGACTTCGATGTGTAGCTTTCTTCCTGTTTGACAAAGCGGATGCCCTCCTTTAAACACTTGTTTTCGATGGCGCTCATCAATTTGTTGAACGGTATTTGAACAAAGTGTTGGTTATTCTTTTTACCTAGATTGCTATTTTGCTTCCACCCTTCGTTATACCCGACAATAATCGTATCAACATTCAACTCTTTGACTTTCTTGAAGAGTAAGCCAACAGCTTGGGAAATGTACCCGTTTATCTGATTGTTTCGCTTCATCCATAGTTTAGCTATTTGATTTGTGACAACCCGCTTAGAAATACCGTTTTCAATATTCTGCTGTTGAAGTTCACTAATCGCCTTGTTAAAGTATTGGTTAATGGATTTCAACTTCTTCCCATTAATTAAGAATGTATCGCCAACATTCGTTGCACAACTTATCAATCGATCTACACCTAAATCGCAACTTAACGCATTTTTCGTTGTCGTAGGTTGCTGTTTCATTTGAGTTGCTTGCACTTCATACGTGTAATGCACCTCAAAGAACCGACCATTTTGCTTCGGTACGATTTCAATGTAAGAGATTTTCCTGTGCAATAAGTTTTTAGGCATTCGAATCTTAATCGAGCCAAAACGCTTTCGAAACTCAACACTCATCGGAATCAACCAATACCCATCTTTGTCTATTTTCGGAACTTGGTAGATTTCAATGATCCGTTTTTCCATTGACCTTGAATAATTCGGAAACTGTGGCCGACCCGTAAACTTGCTCGGTTCTTTTTTCCACGTTTCGAGCGCTTTGAAAAAGCTTTTGGCCTCGCTTAGTAATGTTCTGCGAATCGCCTGTACAGAGTTCGATTGGATGCCCCAATAGTTGATGTCCTGTTTCTTCGCAACGTCTATTTCCTTCGTAGTTGCCATTCGATTTTCATTTAAGAAGCTTTGCTTGATTGTATATAACCCAACATTTCTCAATGCTTTAGAGCTGTGCGTCATTCGTTTGAGCAAACGAAACTCTTTCGCTGTCAATTGAGACCTTCCGATGTTTTGTTTTTGCGTGAAACGTTGAATGTTGTCGATTTTCTTCTTTTTGCGTAACACTTTAACGGCTTTCTTCTTTGACATATTGTTCACCTCCTCTTCTTTTATTTTACCGATTAGAATGTACGTTCGCAAGTTTAAGTGAGAAACTTAGGCTACCGCCAACCGACATTCATCTCCCACTTACTTATTGGGCTATGCCCTGCACATACCTTGAAGTGGAGTCTTCTGTCGGAAAATGATAAAACTTTATTTTAAAATTCTTGAAGAAACTCGAGAGTATTAATAACACCTAGTACATACCTTTATGTTCTTATTGGCTCCCTATTTTCAACTTCCTTATATTTTAGAAATTTTTACATCAATTCAATTTGCAAAGTTAGATTAATATACTTTGATAATTTACAAACAAAATATACTACTTAATAGGATAAGTAACACCTCTCTAATACATAACTATTCATAGTATAGATTGTAGAAAGGAGGTTCTATCACAGTTAACCAAGGTATTTAGGTAATTATAGTAATTTCTGTAGAGGAGAAGACTATGGCAATTGTAAGATCGATATCTTTTAGAGCGAATCTTATTACTTATTCAACTAACTGACAGGTTAATTGAATAGGCATGACTTTTAACCATACGTCACCACTACAGTTTCAAAGGTGGTGGTAATAGATTTTTAAACTCTAAACGAATAATTTATTAGTATAGTCAAATCAACTAGAACAATAATTTAGAAAGTCATACTCTATACAGTCAAGTAATTTTATATTTGCTTGAAAATTATTTTAGAAAGGAGAAACTACTAGATGGAAAGTAAGAAATGTAAACATTGTAATTACGAGTGTAATGAAAATAGTAGAAGTTGCAAGCGATGTAACGCTTGGAACCCCTGGGGAAATGAGGAAGATTTAAACCGGGGCTTATCATCTGACGCTACTGCGGATGCGGACGCTACTGCCGATGCCGATGCTACTGCTGACTCTAACTCTACTGCGGACGCTGACTCTACTGCTGATGCCGACTCTACTGCTGACGCGGATTCTACTGCGGACTCTAACTCTACTGCCGACGTTGACTCTAACGTAGACGCGGATGCTACTGCTGACTCTAACTCTACTGCTGATGCGGACGCTAATGCCGACGCCGACTCTACTGCCGATGCGGATTCTACTGCGGACGCTGACTCTACTGCTGATGCGGACGCTAATGCCGACGCTGATTCTACTGCGGACTCTAACTCTACTGCCGATGCCGATGCTACTGCTGACGCGGATTCTACTGCCGATGCGGACGCTAATGCCGACGCCGACTCTACTGCGGACGCGGATTCTACTGCCGATGCCGATGCTACTGCTGACTCTAACTCTACTGCTGACGCGGACTCTACTGCCGATGCCGATGCTACTGCTGACGCCGATGCTACTGCCGACGCGGATTCTACTGCCGATGCCGATGCTACTGCTGACGCGGACGCTACTGCCGATGCCGATGCTACTGCCGACGCCGACTCTACTGCTGATGCCGATGCTACTGCTGACGCGGACTCTACTGCCGACGCCGACTCTACTGCCGACGCGGACTCTACTGCCGATGCCGATGCTACTGCCGACGCGGATTCTACTGCCGATGCCGATGCTACTGCTGACGCGGACTCTACTGCCGACGCCGACTCTACTGCTGATGCCGATGCTACTGCTGACGCGGACTCTACTGCTGATGCGGACGCTAATGCCGACGCGGACTCTACTGCTGACGCAGATGCTACTGCTGACGCGGACTCTACTGCTGACGCTGATTCTACTGCTGACGCAGATTCTACTGCCGACGCTGATTCTACTGCTGACGCTGATTCTACTGCTGACGCTGATGCTACTGCTAATGCGGACTCTACTGCTGACGCTGATTCTACTGCTGACGCTGATTCTACTGCCGATGCCGATGCTACTGCCGATGCGGACTCTACTGCCGATGCGGACTCTGCCGATGCGGACTCTACTGCTGACGCTGATTCTACTGCTGACGCAGATGCTACTGCTGACGCAGATTCTACTGCTGACGCTGATTCTACTGCCGATGCCGATGCTACTGCGGACTCTAACTCTACTGCTGACGCGGACGCTAATGCCGATGCGGATTCTACTGCTGACGCGGACTCTACTGCCGATGCGGACGCTAATGCCGACTCTAACTCTACCGCCGACGTTGACTCTAACGTAGACGCGGATGCTACTGCGGACTCTAACTCTACTGCTGACGCGGACGCTAATGCCGATGCTGATTCTACTGCGGACTGCCGATCTAACTCTACTGCCGACGTGCGGGACGCTAATGCCGACTCTACCGCTGACTCTACTCCTGCCGACGTTGACTCTAACGTAGACGCGGATGCTACTGCGGACTCTAACTCTACTGCCGACGCTGACGCTAATGCCGATGCGGATTCTACCGCTGACGCTGACTCTAACTCTACTGCCGACGTTGACTCTAACGTAGACGCGGATGCTACTGCGGACTCTAACTCTACTGCCGACGCGGATTCTACTGCTGATGCCGATGCTACTGCGGACGCTGACGCTACTGCGGACGCTGATTCTACTGCCGACGCTGATGCTACTGCTGATGCCGATTCTACTGCTGATGCTGATTCTACTGCTGACGCGGACGCTACTGCTGATGCGGACTCTAACTCTACTGCTGACGCGGATTCTACTGCTGATGCCGATTCTACTGCTGACGCGGACTCTACTGCCGATTCCAACTCTACTGCTGACGTTGACTCTAACGTAGACGCAGATGCTACCGCTACTGCTGATGCGGACTCTACTGCTGACGCAGATGCTACTGCTGACGCTGACTCTACTGCTGACGCTGATTCTACTGCCGATGCCGATTCTACTGCTGACGCAGATTCTACTGCTGATGCCGATTCTACTGCTGATGCTGATTCTACTGCTGACGCGGACGCTACTGCCGACGCAGATGCTACTGCTGATGCGGACTCTAACTCTACTGCTGACGCGGATTCTACTGCTGATGCCGATTCTACTGCTGACGCTAATGCCGATGCGGATTCTACTGCTGACGCGGACTCTACTGCCGATTCCAACTCTACTGCTGACGTTGACTCTAACGTAGACGCAGATGCTACCGCTACTGCTGATGCGGACTCTAACTCTACTGCCGATGCTGATTCTACTGCTGATGCGGACTCTACTGCTGACGCAGATGCTACTGCTGACGCTGATTCTACTGCTGATGCCGATTCTACTGCTGACGCAGATTCTACTGCTGACGCAGATGCTACTGCTGACGCTGACTCTACTGCTGACGCGAATTCTACTGCTGACGCTGACTCTACTGCTGACGCTGACTCTACTGCTGATGCCGATTCTACTGCTGACGCGGACTCTAACTCTACTGCTGATGCAGATGCTAATGCTGACGTCGATTCCACTGCCGATGCTAATGCTACCGCTGACGCTGGACACAATACCTTCACTAACGGAAACAATACCGTTATTAACGTAACCGATAATAGTGCAGGGTATATGGCTATGACACTATCTACACTTATTATGATGGAGAGCTTAATGAGTAAGAATACAGATAATAAAGAAGAACTACTTTCAAAATTCACTATTATGTTGAATGATTTGTTACAAGGAGAAAATAGTAATCGCAAAGCTATACTTGATGCTATTAAATCTCTTAAAAAAGATTAAAAACTAGAAGGATTGGAGGAGGCTTCATGTCAAACACAACTGTCTCACGCTGTACAATTCCTACAGAGGAAGATAGCAATAGCCTATATGTGAAGGTTAAAAATATGAACCAAAAACTTAGTCGTCAAATTACCATAAATGCATATAGTAAAAATTCACCAACAAAAGAATTATTGCCTGTTTATGTAGATGACCAACCTACACTTATAGATTCACTTGAGCCTGAATCAGAGCAGATCTATAGAATTGACGTGTCAAATGTAAAGGGTTCTGTAGTTTTTGAGATTACTCAAAAAATGGGCAGCTCAGGTATTAAAATTTCTAAAAACAGCAAAAATCCCTCTATGGTAGAATTACACATTAAGTAAATGCTATAAAACCCGGAGCTGATGCTAAAAGATTCCTTTATGAGTCTTTTACGTCAGCTTCATTTGCTTTTAAGATTAAGGTACATAAGATAATTTAAAGTTTATCACGTACAGTCATAACTATTGAGTATGATATTATGCATTCTACATTTAGATACAATTTTCCCTTTATCCACAAATTAAATATGCTGCGCTAAAATGAAATCATTTCGGCACAGCAGTAATTTTCAATATATTATTTTAATTTCACACGTTGTAATCGAAGCGCATTTAATACGACCGATACAGAACTGAATGCCATTGCAGCACCCGCTACCCATGGAGCCAATAAACCTACAGCTGCAATTGGAATACCCATTGTATTATAAGCAAATGCCCAAAATAGGTTTTGTTTAATGTTACGCATCGTTTTGCGGCTCATTAAAATAGCATCAGCAATACTGTTAAGATCACCACGAATTAACGTAATGTCCGCGGCTTCCATCGCAATATCTGTTCCTGTCCCTATCGCCATCCCGATATTGGCTGTTGCGAGTGCCGGTGCATCATTTATTCCATCACCAACCATCGCCACTTTTTTCCCTTGTGCTTGCAGTTTTTTCACTTCTTCTGCCTTGCCCTCTGGTAAAACCTCCGCAATCACTGCATCTACACCGACTTGTTCCCCGATGTATTGTGCTGTACGTTCGTTATCACCTGTCATCATTATTACGTGGATTCCCATCTCTTGTAGACGACTGATTGCTTCTCTCGATGTTTCCTTCACTGTATCGGCAACTGCGACTAAACCTGCATACTGCCCATTAATTGCGGCAAGCATCGCTGTTTTTCCGTTGCGTTCTAATTCTTCCATTTGTGGCAGGACGGTTGTTATATCAATATTATATTGGGCCATTAATTTTCGTGTACCAACGACTACGCCTTGGCCTGAAACGGTTGCCTGTATACCATATCCAGGTATTGCCTCAAAAAATTGAACGTCGCCAAGTTCGATACCACGGTCTACAATTCCTGCCACAATTGCCTCTGCTAATGGGTGCTCGGATTGTTTCTCTGCTGCACCAATAAGTGATAAGAATTTTTCCTCTTCACCATTTACAACAACAACATCTGTTAATACTGGTTTACCATGTGTGACTGTACCTGTTTTATCCACAACAACTGTATCAATACTTTGTGTTTGTTCTAAATGCTCTCCGCCTTTGAAAAGAATGCCAAATTCAGCGGCGCGACCAGAACCTGCCATAATCGATGTGGGAGTAGCAAGACCAAGTGCACATGGACATGCAATAACTAACACCGCAATAAACACTTCAAGCGCCTTTGTAAAATCACCTGGTGTTACCCATAAAATCCATACTAAAAACGTAATCGCCGCGATGCCGACAACAATCGGCACGAAAACGCCTGAAATTTGGTCTGCTAAACGCTGGATTGGCGCTTTAGAACCTTGTGCATCTTCCACAACTTTAATAATTTGAGCTAACGCCGTATCACGACCTACTTTCGTTGCCGTCATTTTAATAAAGCCATTTTTATTAATTGTTGAACCATATAAAACGTCACCTGAAATTTTATCAACTGGTAAACTTTCACCTGTCAGCATCGATTCATCCACAGCTGTTGTTCCTTCTAATACTTCACCATCAACCGGGATTTTTTCACCTGGTTTTACTAAAATCATATCTCCAATGACAACTTCTTCTAATGGAATTTCTTTTTCGATACCATCACGCACGACAATGGCTGTTTTCGCTTGAAGTCCCATTAATTTTTTAATTGCTTCTGAAGAACGACCTTTAGCCTTTGCTTCAAATAATTTACCTAGTAAGATTAATGTAATTAGTACCGCACTTGTTTCAAAATAAAGGTGAGCTTCATGATGAGCACCCACCGTTATAATCGCTTGATACACACTGTAAAAATAAGCAGCGGATGTTCCCATGACAACTAAAACGTCCATATTCGCACTGCCATTGCGAAGTGCTTTATATGCACTCACGTAAAACTGTTTCCCAATAATAAATTGCACAGGGGTTGCGAGTATCATTTGTACCCACGGATTCATTAAAAACTCTGGCATATATATGAATGATGTGAATGAGAAATGCCCTACCATCGTCCAAAGTAATGGTAATGAAAGTATCGCTGATAAAATAAATTTATTTTGCTGTTTTTTAATCGCTTGCTCACGATGGTCCACGGTTTCTTTTTCATCTTGCTGTTGGTGTGCTCCAAAACCCAATTTCTCTACTTTCGCGATAATGTCCGCAATCGCTACTTCTGAAGGATTAAATTCTATTGTTGCTTTTTCGAGTGCTAAATTGACATTCGCATTCGCAACACCCGCCATTTTATTTAACCCTTTTTCAATACGTGCCGAACAGGATGCACAAGTCATCCCCGTAATATCGAATTCCGCCTTCTGTTTCACAATACCATAGCCTAGTGCTTCAATTTTTTTCTCAAAATCCGCTTCACTTAGTTTAGACGAGTCGTATTTAATTGAGGATTTTTCCAGTGCTAAGTTGACACTCGCTAACTCGACACCATCCATTTTATTTAAACCCTTTTCAATACGCGTTGCACAAGCCGCACATGTCATTCCTGTAATTTGTAAATTTACTTCTTTTTGATTTAAACTCATGTTATCCACCTCTCTTTATACCTTATAGGGGTATATATTTTTGAAAAGAATAGAGTGCTACAAGAGCACCCTTAAATTATTTTACGTCAAAACCTTGTTCATCAATTGTTTCTTTAATTTGATCAAGTGATACTTGTGCTTCATTAAAAGCAACTTCCACTAAACCTTCTGCTAAGTTTACTTTGACTTCGTTAACGCCTGCTAGTGCACCAACACTACCTTCTACTGATTTCACGCAATGCCCACAAGACATGCCTTCTACATTTAATGTTACGTTTTGCATATTTCTTCTCTCCCTTTTTTTGTTTTTAATTTGTTCTTACTATAATAAAGGTAGTTACAATTTATAAATACCTCTATGCTCGAAATTTACTTACTATTTCTTCATCAATTTCTGAATAGTCACGAGTAATTCATCTAACACGACCTCGTCGCCTTCTGACAAACGATCGACAACACAGCCCTTTAAGTGCCCTTCTAGTAAAATCTTCGCTACACTATTTAAAGCAGATTGAGTAGCAGATAATTGTGTAATGACATCATCACAATAAACATCCTTTTCAATCATGCCTTTAATGCCTCGAATTTGACCTTCAATGCGATTTAACCGATTAGATAAATCTTTTTTCACTTTTTCAGGGTGATGACTTTTTCGGCATGAAGCATCTTCTTCAGTCTGACAAGTAACAGCTTCTAATGTATTTTTCATTTACTCGCCTCCTAACCTTGAATTTATAATACCATACCTATGCAGGGTATGTAAAGTGGGGTGATTTATTTATTTTAAATTTTTTTAATGTACTATCTCAGCCTTGATCTAACTGACTTTAGCTCTGACCATCATTCATGTTTTGCATGGTCAATCGCTTGATGCAATAAGTTCATTACATGAGTATCATCACTTGAATAGTACAAGGTCGTTCCATCACGACGGAATTTTACTAATCGTAAGTTTTTTAAAAATCGTAGTTGATGGGATACGGTAGACTGTCCTAAATTCAGTACTTCCGAAATGTCATTTACTGAATGTTCTGCGCAGCATAGTAAATTTAATATACGAATTCGCGTTGGATCACCTAACGCTTTAAATGTTTGCGATACAACAAAAAGTGTTTCCTCGTCTAATTCATGTGGGTTAGTTTGTGCTTCTTCCTTCATTCTATACGATGCCTCCTACAATAAATCAATTTTACATGAGCATATGTTCATGTAACAATTCATATAGAAACTTTACCATAGAAAGTCAAAAGGAACTACTTTTAGAAGACAATTTTAAAACAGGAGAAAAAACATCATTGTTTTCTCTCCTGTTTAGGATGTACTTCTTTTTAAATTGCATATAGGCTTCACTTTTTCATTAACTTTTGAACGGTAACGAGTAATTCATCTAATACTTCTCCGTCCCCTTCAGCTAAACGATCGACCACACAACCTTTTAAGTGACCTTCTAGTAAAATTTTCGCTACACTATTTAATGCCGACTGGGTTGCCGAAATTTGTGTAATAATATCATCGCAATACACATCTTTCTCGACCATCCCTTTAATACCACGAATTTGGCCTTCAATACGATTTAAACGCACCGTTAAATTTTTCTTCACGTGCTCTGGGTGATGACTTTTTCGACATGCCACAGATTCTTCTGCCGATACATTCATTTGTTCCATATTATTTTCCAAAACAAAGCCCCCTCACTAACTACTAACCTTATTATACACGATTCTAATGGGCAAAATAGTCACAGGCTTAAAGCTATTTTAGGAAAGTAAACTCTCCTTATTTAATGATGATGGTGTGCATGTGCATCAGGTGGATCGGCTTTCGCGGTACATAAAATCGAATGATCATGTTGATGGGCTGCTGTTTCTAGTTGAATCGTCACATGCTGAACATTTTGATGCAGTAAATCATGTTCAATTTTATGAAGTAGTTTTTCGCCTTCTGCAATCGTCATTTGGTCATCTACTACCACATGGCAAGAAAGTGCATTCAGACCACTTGTAATAGACCAAATATGCAAATCATGCAACCCTTTAATTCCATTCGTCTGTTCAATTATTTTTACAACGTCTTCTACATTTACATTTTGAGGTGTGCCTTCCATCAAAACGTGTAACGAAGCTTTTGATACATAATAACCACTTCGTAAAACAAGCACCGCCACAATAACACTCGCCAACGGATCCGCCCAGCCCCATCCAAAGAACAGGATGAGTAAGCCTGCAATGATAGCACCAACAGAGCCCAGCATATCACTAATAACGTGAAGGTATGCTCCGCGCATATTTAAATTTTCTTCCGTATCCCCACCGCGCGTCATAATCCAAGCAACAATCATATTCACTACTAAGCCAATACTACTAATAACAAGCATACCAGTCGTCGCAACTTCTGGTGGATTTGCAAAACGTTCAATTGCTTCAACGAAAATGAACAGTGCGACAAGTATAAGCGTCACACCGTTAAAAACCGCTGCCAATACTTCAAAACGTTTATAGCCATACGTTTTACTAGCATTCGCAGCCTTTGCCCCTAACGTGAAAGCAAGTAAGGCAATCCCAAGTGAAATAGAATCACTAAGCATATGACCCGCATCAGAAAGCAGGGCCAAACTGTTCGTCACATACCCCCCTACCGCTTCTACAACCATATAACTCGTAATGATTAAAAAGGAAATGAATAATACTTTCTTATTTGTACTATGTGCGTGATTATGATCATGGTGATGCTCCGACATAACGATCCCTCCAACTAATTTATTTTTATATACAACCAATATATGATTATATGCTCATATATAGTTTATTGAGTTTTTAATTTTTTGTCAATACTTAAAATTAAATGCGTTTTAACTTGAACATATTTTATTTAATTAGATATTGTTCCCATTAAGAATGTTATTTGTCATATTTCAACAGCCTAAACAACAACAGTAGAAACAAAACAACGCTCCTTTCAGAGTTGGATAAACCAACGATAAAGGAGCGCTTAATTTTCTGAAATAAATTATTTATAGTGGCTTTAGAATCACGAGGTTTTCATCCATTTATTCTAGAAAAATTAGTTCTCTTGAAACAAGTTTAATTCTAACTAAACTTTCAACCAGCATTGTGTTGAGGTGGGTTTTTATACACATACCGAGCGCACTAAAAAAAGGAGCCGTTTCAAAATTATGAAACAACACCTTTTATAGTTAAATTTAAAGAGTTACTTTAGCACTCTCAAAAGTAGCCATGTTTTTTACCATAACATTTGCGGCCTGAACAATCGGATAAGCGATCGCAGCCCCAGTCCCTTCACCTAAACGTAAATCCAAGCTAATTAAGGCCTTCTTTCCAAGGAATTCAGAAGCAGCGATATGCCCTGGTTCAACAGATTGATGCGATACAAGCATATACTGCTCACTACCTGGTGCTAGTAATTTAGCAAGACAAGCCGATACTGTACAAATAAAGCCGTCTAATAAAATTGGCACACGTAATTCTGCCGCCGCAAGCATTGCACCTGTCATTGCGGCAATTTCCAGTCCACCTATTTTCGATAAAATATCAATGGCATCGTTTTTATTTGGTTGATGATACGCAATGGATTCACGGCACACTTCAATTTTATTTTGTAATTGTTCATCATTAATACCCGCGCCCCGACCAACAACAGATAGCGGATCTCTTTCTAGCAATACAGATAAAATAGCACTACTCGGTGTTGTATTACCAATACCTAACTCGCCTACGATTAAGCAACGAACACCACGAGCAATCGTTTGTTTTGCTGCCTCATAACCAACTTCAATTGCCTTCCATGCTTCCTCCGCTGTCATGGCACATTCTTTGGTAATATTCCCTGTTCCAATTCGGACCTTTTTCTTAATGACCTTTTCTGATGGGACATCTTGCATTATACCTACATCATAAACATCTACTGTCGCGCCAATCATTTGTCCGAAAATACTAATACCCGCTCCACCTTCTACCATGTTGATGGCCATTTGATGTGTCACAGATTGCGGTGCGGCGGATACATTTTCTACTACAACGCCATGATCTGCAGCAAATACTAAAATACCTGGCGTAATATCAGGCTTTACCTGACTTGTCATCCCTGCAAGTTGAATGGCAATTTCCTCTAAGCGCCCTAAACTACCAGGTGGCTTTGTAAGTGAGTCAATATATTGTCTAGCCTCTTCCATAACAGCGTCATCTAAACTTTGAATGGCAAATGATAACATAATATGTACACTCCTTAAAAACTAATTTTTCTATGAACATAGAATATTATAACATTTACGTACACCCATTTCTTCCATAAATCCACCTTTTACGGAACGAATTTACATAGTATGTTAATCTTCCTCATTTTCAAAAACTCGTGCCCATTTTGCATACTCCAAATTGCTAGACATATATTGAAGTGCCTAGTATTACCAGTAAATAAAAGGGAGGCCAAAAAAATGCACGCTCGACAATTTAAACTGGGGTATATGATTATTGCTGCTGTTATCTTCGGTTTATCAATTCTCACTGGCTATGCAATTTATGTATATTTTATTCAAGTACTCTAGATTACGAACTTTATAATTAGATAAAAGACGAAAGATACTGTTTCCTTTAAGATTGCGTCAAACTAAAAATCTCGAGGTAATGGTATTAAGGTATGAAAATCTAATTATTATATGTATATTTCAAGATTTATCCGCTCTTCAACAAAAAAGACTGAATGAAAATTCCATTCAGTCTTTTTTGCGTAGTAAATATAAAAAGATATCATTACATCATAATAGCACCATCTACATGTAATACATGTCCATGTACATAGGATGCTTCATCAGATGCAAGGAATAAATAGGCATTGGCAATATCCTCAGGTTTTCCAAGACGTTGTAGCGGAATCATATCTACCATTTTATCAATAACGTGCTGTGGCATTTTCTCCACCATAGATGTCATTGTAAAGCCTGGTGCAACTGCATTTACATTGATGCCTTTTCTCCCTAGCTCTTTTGCCCATGATTTCGTCATTCCAATAACCGCTGCCTTTGCTGCTGCATAGTTTGTTTGACCAATATTACCGTATACGCCACTTACTGATGTTGTATTTATAACTTTACCTGATTGTTGTTTAATAAAGTAAGGTATGACTTCTTGGGTACAATTAAATACGCCCGTTAAATTAATATTGATTACTTGCTGGAAGTCTTCATCAGTCATTTTGTACAACATCGCATCACGAGTAATACCTGCATTATTGATCAAAATATCAATTTGTCCAAATTGCTCAATTGTCTGATTCACTAGTTCCTTTACACTTTCACGGTTACTAACATCAGTCATAATATACTTAACTTGCTCATGCTGGAATTGCTCTGCTACTTCTTTTCCTGCCTCTTCATTGAAATCCGCGATCACCACCCTTGCACCTTCTTCTACGAAGCGTTTTACAGCAGCAAATCCTATGCCACTTGCTGCCCCTGTAACTATTGCCACCTTATCCAGTAAACGCATTCCATCCACCTACTTTATGAATATTTTCCTTTGCTCTTCTTCTACTAACGTTCTTCTTAAAATTTTCCCTACCGCCGTTTTAGGAAGTTCATCTCTAAATTCAACCTGCGTCGGTAGCTTATATTTTGCAAGTTTTCCATGGCAATATGAAATAATTTCTTCTTCAGTAGAGGATTTCCCTTCTACGAGCACTACAAATATTTTCACAGTTTCCCCTCGGTACGCATGGGGTATACCTATTGCTATGACTTCTTTGACAGCGGGATGATTAAATACAACTTCTTCTACCTCACGTGGATAAATATTAAATCCTCCAGAAATAATGACATCCTTTTTACGGCTTACTAAAAAGAAATATCCCTGCTCATCCATATAGGCTAAATCTCCAGTATAAAGCCAACCATCTCTTAAAACATTTGTAGTCTCTTCTGGCATTTCCCAATACCCTTTCATTACTTGTGGACCTTTAATCACAAGTTCTCCAGTTTCATTTAGCCCACATTCAGTTACACCATCTACAATAGAAACAATTTTACAGTTTGTATTTGGGATAGGCTGACCGATGCTTCCAGGTTTTCGTTCTCCATTTACAGGATTACTATGTGCTACTGGCGACGCTTCACTTAATCCATATGCATCGACTACCTTTGCACCAGTAATTTGTTCAAATTGATTTTTTACTTCAATAGGTAAAGGTGAAGATCCACTTATACATGTATGAATTGATGTAAGATCATATTTTTTTATTTCTGGGTGATGATTGACACCTACATAAATTGTTGGTGTTCCTGGAAACATCGAAATACGTTTGTTATGAATAATATCTAGTGTTTCAGTACTCGAAAATTTTCGCATAATTACCATTGTTGAATGAAGATAAATCATATAGTTCATTGAAACTGTCATACCATACACATGGAACAGCGGTAGCACATTCAAGAGTTTTTCTTTGTTTTTTTGCATATTGATGCCTAAATACCTATGTGTTTGTACCACGTTGGAAAAAATATTAAAGTGTGTCAGCATTACCCCCTTGGAAACCCCTGTTGTACCGCCAGTAAATTGAATTACTGCTACATCCTCTTTAGGATTAAGTATTGCACGTTCAATAGATGGGATCCCATGTTTTAAAATATAACCTAAACTATATGGCACTGATTCATCTGCCATATGAACATAAACCTTTTTGACAGTAGTTTCATTATGAAGGTCTTTAAATTCGCTAAGTAGGGATTCATCAATGATTAAAGTGCTCGTAGCTGTATTATTAAGCTGGTAATATAACTCACGTTTTGAATATTGCGTATTATTTTGAACAATTATTGCACCGATAATCAACGCTGCATAGAAGCTAATTACATACTCAATGCTATTATTCATCATTAATCCGACGCGATCGCCCTTTTTAATTCCATCCTTTTGCAGCTGATTTGCAAGTTTAAAGACGTCCTTCCCAAATTGTTCATACGTAATGGAGTGCTGATTTTGTATAAGTGCAATCTGTGATGGGCTTGATCCAAGAGCTTCATAGAAAATATCTACCATTGTTTTTTCTGGAATATCAATTTCCCAATCAACTTGAGGTGGATAATTTTTTTTCCATTGCATAGTAATATCCCTCCCTGAATAACATGCATAGGCAGATTTGTTACAACTTTCATTCTTTACTTATCCATTTTTCATAGCTAGATCAACTAGTTCTTTAGTTTCTTTAGAAATATGCTCCTCGAAGTATGGTTCCCATGCAACACGAGGCGCTGGTGGGTAAATAAGTGTACAAATTAACATACCTGTACAAGATAATCCCATTCCAATTGCAACTGGTGGAATAATAAATGTATAAACACCTTGATTTTGCAAAATTATTAGTAAAATATAAGTAACGGCACCAACAATTGTACCTACGTAAGCTGCTTGCTTATTTGCACGCTTCCAATACAATCCGAAGAAGATTGGCCCAATAAATGCGCAACCAAAGAATCCAAATACATATGCAGCAACCATCGCTATAAAGGCTGGAGGATTAATTGAGAACACAAATGAAATAATTGAAATGATAATTAATAAAACTTGTGTAATACGAATTAATGCCCTATCCTCTACCTTTTTCTTGCTAAGATTTCGGTATAAGTCGTATGATGTGGCGATTGACGCTTGTAAAATCATCCCATTTGCAGTAGAAAGTGCTGCTGCAAAAATTGCTGCAATCAATATACCTGCTACAAGTGGATTCATATGTTGGCTTATAAGTAATGGTACAATCTGATCTGTCGTCATTCCACTTGGCATTGTTGGTATCAGTACACGCCCACCAATTCCAAGTACTAGTAAACATGAAAATACTAATGTCAATAACCCAGTAGAAAGTAATGGGGTAAATACAGCTGTTTTCACATTTTTTGCTGATAACAGACGTGTTGGCCAATGTGGCGATACCGCCGCACCCAAAGAGTTAGATAAGAAAATCCCAATCATTGCTGCCATTGAGAATGTTCCTAGCGGGCTAAACAGTCCTCCTTTTGGAATTGCTGTTCCACCTTCAGTTGCCGCTGTATTAATAAGGGCCGCCTGTGCAAATAACTCACTTATGCCCCCAGTCTTCATTAAAATAAGGCTCGCAGCAAAAATAAGCCCAACGATAATCACAATCGTATTAAGTACATCCGTCAATGCAACCGACCATACCCCACCTAATACAGTAATTAAAATGAAGATGAGGAAGATAAAGATGGAAACGATATAACTTAACCCTGTGACTTGTGATAAAAGATAACCAATCCCTGTAATTTGAATTGTTACATAGCTGATATAACCGAAAATAATCATGACTGATGACCAACTCTGTAGGAAGCTCTTCTTTGCATAAGGCTCGAAACGCAATCTCATATACTCTGGAATTGTCCGCACTGGAAACATCGGACGACGAATTTTATATGCAATTAACGGTAGGATCGCTGTTGCAAAAAACCAACCAGCAAACCAACCTGTAATCCCAGCAAAGCCATTTGCGTATAGAATTCCTGGTACACCTAAAACTGATGCTGCACTTACCCATGTTGCTGTGAAGTAGAAAATACTAATGCCAAGGCTCATACTCCAGCCACCTACAGTAAAATCATCTATATTTGAACTTTTTTTATTTCCTTTAATAATGAAGTAGAACAGAACAATAACATATACAACTGCAATGATTGCTGTTGCAATATTCATACTTTCACCTCACTATTCACTTGTGTCACGTTCTCAGCTTTTTTTGCACCCCAACGCTCCACTCCAGAATCATTAATTTTCTTAATTAAAAACGCCGAATAAACCCATGGAATAATAATGACTGTAAACCAAATACTAAGTGCGATCCATCCCTCACCTGGAATATTAAACATATAACACACTCCTTATCATATTATTGATTTTATAGCCCAAAAGTACGCCATCCGCCATCCAAAAAGATTGTTTCACCTGTAATGTATGTCGACGCTTCACTTGCTAGAAAAATACATGCACCAACCATTTCTTGAGGTTTAGCCATTCTTCCGAGCGGTGTACGATTGTTAACCAACTCCTCAAATCCCTCACGTGAATTTTTTACTGCCTCAACCAAAGGAGTTTCTACGTAAGCTGGTGCAATTGCGTTGACACGCACACCAAGCTTCGCCCATTCTAATGCCAGCGTTTTTGTAAGCATCGTTACTCCCCCCTTACTTGCTGCATAAGCCACTGAACCAGTTATTCCTTGCTCTGAAGCAACTGAAGATACATTGATGATTGAACCAAACCCCTGTTCAATCATTACACGCCCTGCAAGCTGTGCGAATAAAAATACTCCTGTTAAATTCACACTGATAATTTTTTCGAAATCTTCTAGTGCCAAATCTTTTGCTGCCACTTTTTTTGTAATGCCTGCATTATTAATTAAAATATCAATAGTTCCGTACTTTTCCTTCGTGAAATTGATTACATGTTGAACTTGCTCTGTTTTTTCGACATCACAAGTCACTATCGCACATTCTCCTCCTATCGCATTAATCTCTTGCTGAAGTGTTACTAATTCTGATTCCGTTCGACTGCACACAATAACCTTTGCACCAGCCTCTGCTAACCCAATAGCGACACTACGGCCAATCCCACGACCAGCACCTGTAACAATTGCCACTTTATTTTCAAGACTAAACATTTCCATGAATTTCTCCCCCTAAACTAATAATTCATTAGCAATAATTAAACGTTGTATTTGATTAGTACCTTCATAGATTTGTGTAATTTTTGCATCACGCATATATCGTTCTACTGGGTAATCTCGAATATAGCCATTTCCACCCAATAGCTGAACTGCATCTATTGTCACACTCATTGCGATATCCGATGCGTAGCACTTCGCCATTGAAGAGTACAGCGGAATTTGGCTATCATTCTCTTGAATTCTTCTACCAGCTTCATAGATTAAAAGACGAGCAGTTTCCAATTGTATAAACATATCTGCAATTTTGGCGCGAGAAATCTGAAACTGGTCTAATGTACGACCAAATTGCGAACGTTGCTGAATGTAGTCTTTGGCGTATTCGAAAGCAGCAGTCGCAATGCCTAATGCTTGTGCACCCACAACTGGTCGCGTTTCATTGAAAACTTCCATCAAAATTTTAAATCCTTCTCCTTCTGTACCAATCATATTTTCCTTTGGTACACGGACATTCTCCAGGAATATTTCACGAGTGACTGAGCCTCGAATACCCATCTTTTCTTCTTTTTTACCGAAGCTTAAACCAGGTGTTCCTTTTTCAACGATGAAGAGGGATATCCCTTTTGTACGATGCTGACCCGTTCGTGTAACAAATACATAAATTTCAGCTTCTCCCGCATTTGTGATGAAAATTTTATGACCATTAATAATATAATCATTGCCATCTTTTACTGCCGTCGTCTTGACCCCGGATACATCAGACCCTGCTTGCGGTTCAGTAATTCCAAATGAACCAAGGACTTCACCACTTGCTAATCGTGGCAAATACTTCAATTTCTGCTCATGTGATGCACTAACCAAAAACGGTGCCATAGCTAATGCTTGTGTTGATAATGCCACACTTGTTGAAGCACAACCTTTCGCAATCTCTTCTGTTACCACTAATTGCGAATAATAGTCTGCGCCTCCTCCCCCGTACTCATCTGGTATATGAACACCAAACAAGCCGTTCTCCGCTAAGACACGAATATTTTCCCATGGCATTTCTCCCTTGGCATCCACTTCGTACGCATTCGGAATAAGGTAATCCTGCGCAATTTTTTTTGCTAATTCACGAATCATTTGACGTTCTTCAAGTAATTTTGTCATCATTTTTCTCCCCCATAATCGTAAAAACCTTTTCCTGTTTTTTTACCTAAATATCCTGCTTCCACCATACGTTTCAGCAAAGGACATGGACGATATTTTGAATCATTAAAGCCTTCAAATAAGCTCATACATGTGTCGTAAAGCACGTCTATCCCTACCGAATCCGCTAGTCTTAGTGGCCCAATAGGATGATTAGTTCCAAGTATCATGCCACGATCTATTTCTTCAGGATCATTGCCCTCCATAACTAAAAATGCAGCCTCGTTCAACATCGGCACAAGCACTCGGTTTACTGTAAAACCAGGAAAATCATTAGCAACAATAATCTTCTTGCCAATTTTTTCTCCAAATGCTCGAATTTTTTCAATTGTTTCATCCGAAGTATTCATGCCTTTAACGATCTCGACAAGCTTCATAATTGGTACCGGGCTAAAGAAATGCATTCCAACAACGTTTTCTGGACGCTTTGTAACATTACTCATCGCTGCAATTGAAAGTGAGGACGTATTACTTGCTAGTACCGCGTTAGGAGGGAGAATTTCATCCAGCTTTCTAAATACTTCTAATTTTAATTCCATTTTTTCAGGCACTGCTTCAATAGCTAAATCGCAATCATACCCATCCTGATAGTTTGTTGAAAAAGTGATATTATCGAACACCCACTCTACTGATTCCTCACTATTGAAACGGGTTATCATTTTCTTTATTCTTATTTTTGAACGATCTAATTCTTCCTTGGTCCGTTCGATAATTACAACATGTATTCCTTGTTGTGCAATGACTTGTGCGATTCCACCTCCCATTAATCCTCCACCAACGACTAAAACTTTTTTAAACGAGTTCAATAATTGTTGCTGCACCTAATCCACCTCCCACACATAATGAAGCAATTCCTTTTGATAAAGACTGCCTTTGTAATTCATGTAATAGTGTTACAATTACGCGTATCCCTGAAGCTCCAACCGGATGACCAAGTGCAATAGCACCGCCGTTTACATTTAACTTCTCATTCGGAATGTTAAGCTCTGTATTTACCGCTAACACTTGTGCTGCGAAAGCTTCATTTATTTCAACTAAGTCCATTTCATCCATTGATAAATCTACCTTATCGAGTGCTTTGAGCATTGCTGGCACTGGACCGATACCCATGATGGAAGGTTGAACACCATGTGAGGCAGTCGAAACTACCTTTGCTAACGGCTTTAATCCTAATCGTTGTACCGCCTGCTCAGATGCAAGCAGTATTGCAGCCGCACCATCATTTAATCCAGAAGCATTTCCTGCCGTAACTGTACCACCTTCCGCAAATGCAGGAGATAACTTAGCTAAATGTTCAAGTGAGGTATCTTTAGGATGCTCATCCTGATTAAAGATAACTTCCTTTCCTCGTAATTTCATCGCTACTGGCACGATTTCTCGTGTAAAACGATTTTCTTGAATAGCCATAAGCGCTCGTTGTTGACTTTGCAATGCGTATTCATCCTGAGTCTCTCTAGTTAATCCGTATTTTTGTACAAGATTTTCCGCTGTGATGCCCATATGATAATCTTCAATAGCACATATAAGTCCATCGTGCATAAGTGCATCAACTATTTTTGGATTGCCAATCCGTTTTCCCCAACGTGCATCCATCATCAGGTGCGGAACGTTTGTCATCGATTCAATTCCACCTACTACAACTAAATCTGCTTCACCTAGCTGAATTCGGTTCGCTCCTTGAATAAAAGCTGCCATTCCTGACGCACATTGCATATCAAGCGTCATCGCCACCGTTGAAATGGGAAGTTCCGTACGTATTGCGAGTTGCCTTGCCGGATTACCTTTTATTCCACTTTTAAACACATTACCAATATAAATCTCCGTAACTTCTTGCTTTAAAGCCGTATTTTCATTGAATAAAGAGTTGATAGCAATTTCACCTAAATCTACTGCCGATAGTGATTGTAGGGCTTTTCCAAATGAGCCAATCGGTGTTCTTTTTGCTTGTATAATATAAACAGTTTCCATAATTTCCACCTACTTAACATAATTTGGTCTTCTCTTTTCAACAAACGCTAGCAGACCCTCTCTAGCTTCGCCAATCGTAAATAATGATTGGAACATTTGCCGCTCTAGTTGGAGCCCCACCGTAAGTTCTTGATTTTCAATTCCCGTAATAAGTTCTTTAATAGCTTTTAGAGCATGACCATTGTGTTGTGCAATTTTCTTCCCCATTTCGAGAGCTTCTTTATCTACCTCTGAAACGATTTCACTAATTATTTTCATGTCATACGCTTTTTGCGCCGTAAATAGTTCGCCCGATAATATATAATGACTGGCGAAAGAGCTACCAGTAAGAGTCAATAACCGCTGCGTTCCCCCTCCTCCAGGTAAAATACCGAGTTTCACTTCTGGGAAACCAAATATTGCCGTTTCACTTGCTATCTTGATATCTGTGGAAAGAGCAAGTTCTAAACCACCACCAAGGCAATGCCCTTCAATTGCTGAAATAAAAATAATCGGGCTCACTTTCATAGCATATTGAATTTCAGCAACACGATTTGTAAATTCTTGAATCTCTTTGAGTGAAGCATCTAGCATTTCTTTAATATCAGCGCCAGCAGCAAAGTTTCCTTCACAACCTTTAATTATGACGACTTTTACATCTTGTTTTTGCAAATTGTAAATTGCTTCATTTAGTTCAATAATGAGCTGTGTATTAAGAGCATTTTTCGACTCTGGTCTGTTAAGTTTGATTTCAACTACTTTATTTTCACTATTTAGTGAACTGAGTTGAATCATTTTAAAAGATTGATTCATCGCCAACCCCTCCTTACATTATCTATAGCAATTTACATGCCAACCAAAATAATCAATATAAATCCTTATTTATAAGGCTTCTTACTTTCAGCTCAATAAAAATGGTTCAAAAACAAACCATAACCGGTTTGTTTTTGAACCATTTGTTATATTTCCGTTATTTCCGGTTCATATTTGAACCATACGAACAAAATCACCCTAAATTTTATAACGATTTATTTTGCGTAATAACGTAGCATGGCTAATGCCGAGCGCTTTTGCAGCTTTACGGATGGATGAATTTTCTCCAAGTGCTTTTCCAATGACGGCTCTTTCTGCCTCCTCAACCACTTCAATTAACGTTTTTGCTTCCTTATTATTTTGATATGCTGGTTGCTTGTTGATTTCTAACGGTAGATTTTTTTCACAAATTAAAGTATTTTCTACAAGTATTGCTAATTGCTCAACAACATTTTCAAGTTGGCGCACATTACCAGGCCACGTGTATTCCTTTAATAATTTTAAGGCACCAGAAGAAACTTGCAGATTTTTATTATATTTACGATTAAACTTTTCAAGAAAATGTTGGAAAAGCAAGGGAATATCTTCTTTTCGTTCTCGTAAAGGTGGTACTATTATTTGCACTACGTTGAGGCGGTAATACAGATCTTCTCGAAACTTACCTTCTTTTACTAACTGCTTCAAATCTTTATTCGTAGCAGCAATGTATCTCACATTTAATTGTTTCGTAGATGTTCCACCGACACGAGTAATTTCATTTGTTTGAATTGAGCGTAATAATTTCACTTGTAAATGAAGTGGCATCTCACCAATTTCATCGAGTAAGACGGTACCGTTATTTGCAACTTCTAGTAACCCAGCCTTACTTGTAGAAGCACCAGTAAATGCACCTTTCTCATATCCAAATAGTTCGGACTCTATTAAATTTTCTGGGATAGCCCCACAATTAATTTGAATATAGGCACTACTCTTCCTCTCACTAATTGTATGAATATTTTTTGCTACAACCTCTTTCCCTGTCCCAGATTCTCCTTGAATGAGTACTGTCGCATCCGTTTTCGCAATTTTCTCGATCATTTGCTTTACAGATTCCATATTAGGCGAACTACTTATTAATCCTTCTGTTTGCGTTAAATTCTTTCTTAAACGTTCGAGCTCAAGATAATTTAATGATATATACGCTAAATGTTCTTCAAACATGTTATTTAAAGATGTTAAATTTCTATAATTCGCTATATAACAGATAATCTCTCCGTCATCACCATACACTGGACTACTCGTAATAAATACATCTTTCTCATTACTTATTTTTTGATAAATTGTTAACGGATTTTTTTTTAATACATGACTCGTTGATTCCTTCAGTAGTCCACCATCAAGCATATTTTTTATCGTGTGATTAACTATGCTAGATAAAGGCTCTCCAGAAATTTTTTCAACTGCAGCGTTCGCGTAGAAAATACGTCCATCTAAATCCGTCAGTAAAATCCCTTCATAACTTTGTTCGATTGCTTGAATTAATATTTCATTGACCCCCACTAAAAACCACCTCTTTATTTGGTAATTCCCACTCGCGATATAGCATTTATTATACACAAGGTATCAAATAGATATATTAAAAATTAAATTATTTCATTTTTTCAGAATGATTAAACCCGCCGTTGGAGATTAGAAAAATGATATATATTAAGGGGGTTTATGTAATTTTGAGAGTACGGTGTTAGAAAGGCATATTTATGAAAAATCAAATGAAAATCCATTGTTAACTGTCATTGAAACAAATATGAATCATGTAAAGGATATTATAGATCTTGCTACAATGTCTCAAAGCGTTACCAACAGCAAAAAACAGCTGAACGAAAATTCCATTCAGCCGTTTTTGCGTAATAAATATAAAAAGTATGGTGCGCCGATGCACGCTACGACGATTCCAGCTGGTACCGTCGCCGTAGAAATGACGACTCTACCAATCGTATCAGCGAGCATTAATAAACTTGCTCCGATAAATAGTGTTAAAGGTAAAAAGAATTGATAGCGCGGTCCCACTAATTGTTTTGCTATATGTGGTGCCATTAAACCGATAAAGGCTATTCCTCCTGTTACAGATACCGCCGCCGCTGCAAGTGCCACAGCTACGACTAATAATTGGAGGCGTTCCCGTTGAATATTCATCCCCAAACCAATTGCCGTTTGTTCGGACATAGCCAACACATTTAAAACATTCGCCTTATAGAAAACAAATGGTATTCCCACTACAAGCCATGGCAACAACGCCCATAAGAACGGCCAATCCGTGCCCCATACACTTCCGGCAAGCCATTGTGCAATAAACTGCACATCACTACGCTCAGCAGAAGAAATTAAGATCATCATCACACCCGATAATGCGGAAGCTACCCCCACACCAATCAAAATTAATTGTACAGGTTGTACGCCATGATTTTTCTTATAGGAAAAAAAATAAATACATAATGCCGTGAACATCGCGCTGACAAAGCCGACGATAGGTAAAACATATGCAAAATGCGGTAAATCCCCTTTTACAAATAAGTAAAACAGTGTAATTCCGACACCTGCACCCGCATTTATTCCAATAATTCCTGGATCCGCTAAGTCATTACGTGTTACACCTTGTAGTACAGCTCCAGCTAGCGCTAATGCCATTCCAGCCGCTGCTAACACAAATAATCGAGGTAAACGTATCGAAAACAACACGAAGTCTTCTTTAAAACTACCATCTCCAAGTAAGATTGGAACGATACGGTCAATTGAGACGGATGCGGCACCTAATGAAATACCAATCACGAAAACAGCTACTGTTATCAATATCCAAAAAGCGAGCCATTTCCGTTGTTTGTTTCGTTGCCCTTTAAGCAATTTGACGACCTCCCTTACGAACTAATAGTAAGAAGAATGGAAGTCCAATAATCGAAATAATGGCTACAACAGGCGTTTCGAACGGTGCATGTATCATACGCCCTACAAAGTCAGCCATCACCATAAACCAACCGCCCACTAGAGCACTCATTGGTAATACGTAACGATAGTCTGTTCCAACAAAAGCACGAACAATATGCGGTACCATTAAGCCGACAAATGCTAAATTCCCTACTAGTGCGACAGCCGCTCCTGCCAACACAACAACTACGCCCATCATTATCATTTTAATAATCGTCGTATTTTGACCTAAGCCTACTGCTACTTCTTCATTTAAACTTAAAATTGTTAACTGGCGGCTAAAAATAAATGCCACAATTAATCCTACTATAATAATTGGTACGATAATAAGCGCATACCATGTTGTTCCAATTAAGCCGCCACTAGTCCACATTGAAACATCTTTTGAAATATTGAATAAAATCCCCGTACCATCGGCAATTGCTTGTAACAAAGCTGAAACGGCTGCCCCCGCTAAAACGAGTTTTAACGGAGAAAAACCACTCTTTGTCGAAGCTCCAATGCCAAAAACTATCATCATCCCTATTCCAGCACCAATGAAGCATGCAAAAATAAGCAGAATATATGAAGTATTTGGCACAAAGGCAAGCGTAAGGGCAAGTGCCGCATTCGCACCTGCTGTAAGCCCAAGAAGTCCCGGATCAGCTAATGGATTTCTTGTGACCCCTTGCATAATAGCCCCCGCTACTGCTAATGCACTTCCGACAAAAACTGCCGCAATGATACGTGGAAATCGAATTTCACGTAATATAGAATAATGCTTTCCACCACTTTGTCCAAATGTTGCTTCATAGACATCTTTTAGAGACGTGTTTGCTGCACCAAAGCATAGCGAAACACTAGCAGTACCAACTAATAAGACGAATACTAATAACACTTGAAGCCAAAATGGGAGACATCTAAATTTTGCCATTGCTTTTGCTTCCTTTTACTCGCTTATTTTAAAAACTTTTCTTCAAAAAAATCTAATTGATAATCTAAAGTCATTGCATCATTGAAATAAAATTCTTTTGAATCCACTTCGAATAATTGACCATTTTTTACCGCTTCTATTTCGTTATACCAATCAGTATTTAAGAAAGCAGAATCTTGTTCTTTCGATAAACTTAAAATAACGAAGTCACCTGTATATTCACCTATTACTTCTTGAGAAATGGCAAAGTAACCTGGCTCTAAAGCAACCTCTGTCACTTTTTCCGGCATTTTTAAGCCCATTTCTTGATATAAAATTTCTGTTCCTCGACCCCAGTTATCGCCAAATAAATAAAATTGTTTTTCATAGTTTTCTACAACAGTAACCGTAGCATCTTCACCGATTTTCTCTTTAATTTTTGTACCTAATTCAGCAGCACGTACTTTGAAATCTTTTACCCAGCCAATTGCTTCTGCTTCTTTATTCACTACTTTACCAATCTCGATATGTTGTTGTAAGTAATCATTTTTGCCATATGTAAATAATACAGTTGGCGCGATTTCCGATAGTTTATCTGCATTTTCAATATTGTTTAAACCAATGATTAAATCTGGATTCAACTCTAAAATCTTTTCGATATCTGTATTAGCCACGATTTCAGCATCTTTAATACCTTCTGCAAAATTCGAGTTATTGGCAGACCAAGAATCAACTCCAACCATGTTCACACCAAGGTTTATTAAATCTCCTGCATATGAAGACAGGACAACTACACGTTGCGGATTTGCAGGTACTTCAATTGGACCTGTTTCAGATTGGTATGTAATCGTTTCTGCTGAAGTTTCCTTTCCTGTATTTTCTTCACTTTCCTCGTTATTGCCGCATGCTGCAAGTACAATTGCGACCATCATAAACATTGGTAAAAGCCATTTTTTCATTTTAACTATCCCCTTTAAGTTGTTTGTAATAAGTTATATGTAATACACATTGGCTTATTTGTTCGTGGATCCTTACCGATTACAGCATCAATATGAAAAACTTCTTGTAACACTTCTGGTACAATCACTTCCTCTGCCATACCAAATTTCACAAGATGCCCTTTGGAAAGTGCCACAATGTAATCTGAAAAACGAGCTGCTTGATTTAAATCATGAAGCACCATAACAATTGTGCGTCCTTCCTTCTCATTGAGCTCACGCAGTAATTCCAAAACTTCTAATTGATGCGCCATATCTAAATAGGTCGTTGGCTCATCTAAAAAGATAATGTCCGTTTCTTGCGCTAATGCCATTGCAATCCATACGCGTTGACGCTGACCACCCGATAAGGCATCTACTGTTTGCGCCCGATACTCATCTGTTTTTGTTACATGCAAAGCCCAGTTAATGACGTCCTTATCCTTTTGCGATAAATTACCAAAGCCCTTTTGATATGGAAATCGACCATAAGATACGAGTTCTTCAACAGTTAAACCGTGTGCACTTTCCGGAGTTTGTGGCAAAATTGCAAGTTTTTTTGCTAATTCCTTAGTTTTTAACTCTGAAATATTTTGACCATCCAAAATAACCTGCCCGCGCTCATGCTTCAAAATTCTCGTAATCGCTTTTAACAATGTAGATTTTCCACAGCCATTCGAACCTATAATTGTTGTGATTTTCCCGTCTGGAATTTGTAGCGATAAATCGTGCACAATGGTTTTATTTTCGTAACCAACACGAATCGATTCTATTTGTAAACGCAAAATATATCCTCACTTTCTTTTTATATGTATAAATGATATGATAACTCCACCAAACGATATTGATAATCATTATCACTAACGTTAGTCTAGTTATCAATTAATTATTTGTCAATATTTTTTTATTATTTTTAAAGGATGTGGATAAAACATGCAAAATGTTTATGATGTAACAATTATTGGTGGTGGGCCTGCCGGACTATACAGCGCTTTTTATAGTGGTTTACGCGGCTTAAAAACGAAGCTAATCGAGAGTCAAGATTCACTTGGTGGGAAGGTTTTACTTTATCCTGAAAAATTAATTTGGGATATTGGTGGCCATCCCCCGATATTGGGCGAGCAATTTGTTAAACAATTAATATCTCAAGCGAAAACATTTGATCCTACCATTTTAACGGGAACAAAAGTAGATTTTATCGAACGCAAAAATGAAGTTTTTGCTTTACATACAGCACAAGGAGATATTCATTATTCTAAAACAATTTTATTAGCAGTTGGCGGTGGGATTATTAACCCTCAGAAGCTTACATTAGAAGGTGCAGAGAAGTACGAAATGACGAATCTGCATTATACTGTGCAGTCCTTCAAGCGATTTTCAGGCAAAAATGTCATCATTTCTGGCGGCGGGAATGCGGCACTCGACTGGGCAGTGGAGCTATCCTCAATTGCTCAAAGCGTAACGGTTGTCTATCGCAACGAAAACCTTTCTGCTCATGAAGCAACGATAAAAGAGGCGGTGGATGCTGGCGTAACAATCAAATGTCATACATCTATTACGAAGCTGCTGGCAAATGCAGATAAAACAGCGATTCAATATGTAACATGCGAAAATGCGATAACAAAAGAATCCTATACACGCCCTATCGACGAAGTTATCGTCAGTCACGGTTATAACTGTGAAGCTTCATTACAATTTGAACCATCTATTACGATTCCCAAAAAAGACGATTACTATTTTGAAGGGAAAGCAACTGGAGAAACGGCACAACCCGGTATTTTTGCAGCAGGTGATATTTTATCTTTTGAAGGTAAAATTAATCTTCTCTTAGGGACTTTCCAAGATGCCGCAAATGCCGTCAATTCGGTTAAAACTTACTTAGAACCAACAGCATCTCGTAGTGCTATGGTTTCTTCACATAACGAAGCGTTCAAAGAAAAGAACCGTGCTATTCATGAGAAAGAAATTCATTCATCTATTTAATAGGCGCTAAGGAAAACCGGTGAAGAGTACTTCTACACCGGTTTTCATCATTGAATAACAGTACTATCCGTCACTTTTGGGGTTTTATCCAACACATTTTGATTTTTATCCAACAGTTTTTCGATTCTATCCAACACATTTCAATTTCTATCCACCATATTCCAATTCGGAATCAAAACACTCGCTTTTCGGAATTTTCGCCAACACCCACCCTTTGTTATGCTTTAAAAAAGGAGATGACGATGAGATGAAAACAAAATGGAACGCTCATTTATATGATCAAAAGCATGATTTCGTATCAAAGTTTGGGGAAAGTTTAGTGGAAGTCCTTGCCCCGCAGGAAAATGAATGGATTTTAGATGTTGGCTGTGGTACAGGAGATTTAGCACAGGAAATCGCTTCCCATGGCGCATTTGTGCAAGGAACTGATGCCTCACAGGATATGATTCGAGCTGCACAGCAAAAGTATCCAACGATTGAATTCAGCACAATAGAAGCCGCAGCAATGCACTTTACAAATCAATTTGATGCCGTTTTTTCAAATGCAGCCCTACACTGGATGAAGCAGCAAAATAAGGTCATCCAAAATATTTATAATGCATTAAAACCAAATGGTCGATTTGTCGCAGAAATGGGAGGTCACGGCAATATTGCTTCCATTGTAGGCGCGATAAAGGAAAGTATGTCGACATTAAATTATGCGTACAATGAAGATTATTTTCCGTGGTATTTTCCAACTATTGAAGAATACGAAACAATTTTAGAAACAGTTGGCTTTACGATAGAAACGATTACCTTATACGAACGTCCAACAACGCTTTCAGGTGAAGATGGTTTACGAAATTGGCTAAAAATGTTTAGTCACAACATACTGCAAGATTTAATAGATTTTGAAAAAGAGCAAGTGTATACGAAATGTGAGGAAATATTAAAGCCCGCCTATTATCAAAATGACGAATGGATTGCTGATTACTGCCGATTACGTTTTGTTGCAACGAAAATTTGATATCATTTCAACAAAAATAGAGTTGCACCGATTAAGGTCAACTCTGTTTTTTCGTTTAAATTGCAGCAACTGTATCAAACGGAATGGACTCGTCGTTTTTAAACAACTCAATCATTTCATAATCTCGATCTCTTGTTAATTTAAATACACGCTGCTTCTTATCTTCATTTTCAGTTTCTACTTCGTCAATGTAAATTAATATAGAATCTCCCTTACTTTCGACACGAACTGTAACTTTGCCCTCCGTATTAATTACGATATAGGAAATATCTTTTTTACTATCGTTAATCATTTGAACATAATCATCCGAATCAAGAACCCCAAGTATTTCATTTACGCTTTTTGGCACGGTGTCTTGTTCTGTAATAGCCAATTCTGAATTACAAGCCGTCAATATAAAAACCGTCATTATTAAGAAACTCATTAACTTTTTCAAGCATTCACCCTCTTTCCCCTCAATTAGTTTTTGCACCCTATAACGTATCCGGTAATGAATATTTATACATCCTTATTGCATTTCGGTTTCTTCTCAACGTTTCCATTGTCTTTTCATTAGGTTTCATAAAGATGGTTAGATAATCTTGTTCATTCATTTCCACATTTACATGGAATGCCAATTGCTCTTTCCCCAAAGAAAACTCTGCATGCACACCCGGTTTATTTCCTCTTGCATCGATGCGAATCCATTTTTGTAAATCCTCAATATATGCAGCATTAAAAGCATGTAAGCAGTAACCTTTTTCAGGTGTATCAAAAATCATTAACCTTTGATAACAAAAGCCACATGGAATTCCTATCCCTCTAAGCAGTGCGGCTAATAGATTGGACTTCGCATAACAAATCCCTGTCTGTTTCTCTAACACTTCTGACGCGGTTCTTGTTACAATATCACTTTGTATATCCCATGAATGCGGAATTTGATCACGGACAAACTTAAAAGCAATTTCTATCTTTTGGCTTTCGGTAAAATCTGGTTGAAACAGTTCTGATATTTTATGTTGAATCATTGGATGTGTATAATTTACTTCCTCTGTTTCTAGAAGATATTCATTTAAATCGTTTGATTCCAAGACAAATGTCATTTGATTCACCCTCATCTAAATTCATTTTTCATAAGCAGTCCGACATACCGCTAAAAAAGCCTCAACATCAGCCGTCCTATATTTCGTCAAAAAATAGGTCATAGATACGATATGCTGAAATTCCTTTACGGAGTAACCGTGAAGCATTTGTTGCTGATCAGACTCACCAATCACACTCTTTGGCAAAAATGCGATGCCTAACCCTTGTTTCACAAAGTTTTTAATCAATTCTGTTTGATTGAGATGCATACTTTTATAGCTTGGAAGTTGCTGCAGAACTTGTTGCACATCCTGCCAATATGGCGCAAATTCATGTGTTAAAATCGTCTCTTGTTGCAATAATGTCATAGCATCGGTATTCTCTTTAGATTTTGGGACAATTAGTTGAAGTGGTTCTTGTGCTAAGATATCTGTTTGTAAATCACGCGTTGATGTTAATTTCGATAATCCGATATCTACTTGTCCCGCATAAACCGCCTCCCCGATTTCATTGGATTTTAGGAGTTCGATTGACAGTTGAATGGATGGGTTTTGTCGTTGAAACTTCTCAATTATTGCTGGCAATGTGGAATTCGCAATTTGTGGAGCTACGCCGATTGTTAATTGCGAAGTAAATCCATTAACAAAGGATGTCGTACTGTTAAATGCTTCATCAATCGTTGCCACAATCTTTTCTGCCTGTTGTAAAAAATGTGCACCGACATGATTTAACTTTACATGTTTATGATTGCGATCAAAAAGCGATACTTGTAACTCTTTTTCAAGGTGCTGAATATGCTTCGTCACGGTAGATTGCATTATAAAACATTTTTCTGCCGTTTCACGAAAATTCTCTGTTTTTGCTGCCACGATGAAAGTCCTTAACCATTCTGTTTCCATACGCATGCCTCTTCCAGTTTACACCTATTATAGTAAACTAGGTATTTTATGTAAACTGAACATTCTAACAATTAATCCCCTACTAGGAAATTGGCTTTCCTTACAATATAACGTAACGAATCCATATTTTCATAATTGAAATGATTGACTTGAGTAGTAGATAATAGAGTAGATAAAATCTATCATAAGGAAAGAAGACTATAATGAAAAACTTTAAAATATATTTGCTCATTCCCATCCTTTTCACTACTTTTCTCGTCGCTCCATTTCGCGCTAATGCCTCATTTGGTGACGTTCATATGTCTTATTTATATGGCGCCAATTCGAATACTTCTTTAAAGAACATTGATCAAACATTCGGTGCAATCAATACCGTTATACCAGGATTTTTTGAGTTACACGCTGACGGCAGTTTAAAATCTTCCATTGATAAGAGTTTCGTAGATCAATTACACAAAAGAGGATTAAAAGTAGTGCCTTTCATTTCTAACCATTGGGACCGCGGTTTAGCTCAAATGGCCATGTATAATAGAGAGGAATTAACGACTCAAATTGCCGATTCTATTATTAAAAATAATTTAGATGGCATCGATATAGACATTGAGAATTTAAATTATACAGATAAAGATGCATTTACAGATTTCATTCGCTTATTACGTGAAAAATTGCCGAAAGATAAAATCATCTCGATTGCGGTTGCTGCCAATCCGAATAACTGGACAACAGGATGGCACGGCTCTTACGATTATGCAAAATTAAGTGAGTATAGCGATTACTTAATGGTCATGTCCTATGATGAAAGCTATAACGGTGGTCCAGTAGGTCCTGTTGCGAGTTTATTATTTGTTGAAAGGTCGATACAATCTTTATTAAACAAAGGTGTGGATTCCAAAAAAATTGTTATGGGACTCCCTTTCTACGGTCGAATTTGGAATGATGCCGAGAGAATTGGTGGAGATGGCGTTGCGAATAAAGCGATACCAGGCATTGTGAATAAACATAAAGGTAAATTTTATTTTGACAATGCTTCAAAATCAGCATTTGCCAAATTCACAGTGAAAAGCAGTGATTCACCTACTACGATTAATGGGAAAAAACTAGCACCTGGGAATTATACAATTTGGTATGATAATAATTTATCGTTAAAATATAAATTAAGATTAATAGATAAATACAATTTAAGAGGCTCTGGTAGCTGGGACTTAAATCAAGCAAACAGCAACATTTGGAAATTCTATTCCGCTTGGGCAAATGGCGAACATCATTTTATTGATTCAGAAAACCATTGGGCTGAAAAAGATATTATTTCCCTTTTCAATAAAGGCTGGATTAGTGGTAAAAATGAATATAATTTTGACCCAAATGGTGATTTAACAAGAGCAGAGGCGGTGACGATCCTTATAAACGCGATTGGGTTAAATGCGAAAAATGAAACAGTACCTAATTATTTTATCGATGTCCCTGCTAACCATTGGGCAAAACGGTCTATTGAACTTGCCAATAAATATAATATTGTGAGCGGAACAAACCCATATCTATTTGAACCCGACGCTCGCATTACAAGAGCAGAATTAGCTGCTATTTTATCGAGAGTGGTAGATTATCCATCTAGCAATACGAGTAAATCCCCTTTTTATGATGTACCAAAAGGGCATTGGGCGTATGCAGATATTTTAAAATTAAGCAGTCATGGAATTATTACCGGGAAAGAAAAAGGTAAATTCGCTCCTGATGATTATGTACTGCGCGCACAAATTGCTGCAATGGTGAATCGTGCGAGTGAGGATTTTAAACACTATTAACTAAGATATAAAATGAAAACAGGGCTTGTTCTACGAAACGTGTAGAATGAGCCCTGTTTTTTCTAATTACATTTATTTCCATACGTTAAAATTACTTTGTTTATTGTATGAGCGCTAATAAATCTTTTTTAATTTTTTTCCAATCCTGGTTTAAATTAATCGTACAAACTTTCATTGTAAAGCCATTCATTTCAAATGCTAGGTTAACATATTGATCAGTTTCAGGGTACAGTAAGATCCCCTCCATATACTCCCGCGGTTCAGCATTTGATAAATAACTAAACAATTGATAAAGATTTTCCGAATTAACTTTTGGTTCCATTTGAAAATTCATTTTCAATGCTTGTTTATAATATTTTGTATCTATGATGATTTTCTTAAAATTATTCACTAAGCATATATCTGTCTGCATCTTAGGAATCAAGCTGGCATCCCCTGTATGTATAGCTCCAACTTTCCACTGCATAGTCTCGCGATATACGCGATACTCTGGTTGCTCTAGCTTATAAAATTCCCGAACAAATTGCTCAAATAATTCATTCATTTTATTAGTTTGATCAAAATGAATAAAATCAAAAACACCCTCATTTTCATCAATCAAATTTGAAAAATAAATAAGTTTGCACATTGAAAGTAAGATTTTATAGTGCCGATTATTTCGATGCAACAAAATTTGATCAAAATATTGCGGTTTGAGATTGATTAACTCGATTTCATGAAAATAGGGATATAGTTTTTTTAGTTGATCTTTCGTATCTTTTTTAACACTAGGATGTTTGATCAATTGATGAATCGTCGCTTTCAACAGCTGATTCGGTAAAATATTGACTGTGAATTCATCGAATTGACAAGCAAGTTGAGCTTTTAAGAAGGTTTGCTGCGCAATGCTTTCTTTAAAAAGTATTTTTCCCTTTGGTGTTGATCTTGCTTCTTGCATAATCAAATATTCTTTGTAAAACCCTTTTTTTACGAGTGATTTCACTTTATGTAAAAAGGTTTGGGCAAACATCTCTAACAATTCGGTATTATCAATGGCACTAACGGCTCGTTCATCCTTTTCTGGTAATAAACCTGCGCTATAACAAAGCATATAATAAATGTTCTGAATCGGTATTGGTGCCACAATTACGACTCCTTATAATACATTTTTTTCGTTTCTTCCTGTGCTAAAGTTAAATCGTCATACCAATATTCTTCAAGCATTGGCGCAATCTCATTATCAATGATGTCATTATACCAATCGATTTCATTTTCAAACGAAATGGCAGAGGTAAAATAACTATGTCCAATCATAAATCCTTTTCCTAGATGGAGATCTTGTTCAATGACCGAATTTAATTGTGAAACCTTGTTCGCGATAAATTGTGCTAATGAGTCAGATATATTGTTATTCTTTAGAAAATCAATAAATTTCTCATCTAAATTTGGATACATATCTAAAAATGCAAATCGTCTACGTAATGCATAATCCACAACCGCAAGTGAGCGGTCAGCAGTGTTCATAAGACCGATGATATACAAATTTTCTGGTATATAAAAAGTCTCACCTTCTTCTGAATAAGTTAGCGGCATTGCATATTCTGAACCACGTTTATCCGCTTCCATTAACATTAACAGCTCCCCAAAAATCTTGCTCAAATTCCCCCGATTGATCTCATCGATGATAAAAAAGTAATCATGCGTTGGATCTGCTTCTGCTGTTTTACAGAACTGATAGAACACACCGTTTTTCAATGCAAAACCGCCATTACTCTGAGGTTTGTATCCTTGAATAAAATCCTCATAAGAATAAGATTGATGGAATTGTACCATTCTCACAAATTGAGTTTCCTTATAAATCATATGTAAATCCACTAATTTTCTTGCAATATATGTTTTCCCAACCCCTGGAGGTCCCTGCAGGATAATATTTTTTTTACGTTTTAATACTGATATCATTTTTTCGACTTGTACTTTTGGAACAAATAAGTCATCTAATATTTTTTCTCGATTTATCTTTTTATCCCAACTCATAAAACTATACGCAAGACCTTGTTTTTTTAGAAAGTCATCGTATTCTTTTTCGTCAAACTCGAATACAGGTAGGCTAATATTAACCTCAAGTGGTTTCATAAATTTTTCAATCGCGGGATGTGTTAATTGAAAGTTCTTCTCTTCCCAATATAATTTTTCTTCATCTTTTATATATATCCGATTTACTTGTGATGTATATGAAAATTTTTCGTTGCTATAATAGACAAAACATTTTTGTTGCTCTAATTGATTATTAATATAGTTGTTAATTTCTAACATATCCTGGTCCTCAGAATACCATGACTTATCGAAATGGTCGCTCTTCTTAACTTCTTCTAACTCTAACTTTTTTAAATCTAACTCTTCTAAAGTTATAGACTTATCGTACAATACTATTATTGACATATTTATCCTCCTTTTGCTAACTTCCTTATACTAACGCTCATCATTGCTCTATTGCAATATAAAATTATATAAAGTAATTTTTAGAAGCGACTATTGCGATAAGGATGGTTCCTAATGATTTAATCATCGTAAAAACTCGAAAATCCCCCATTTATTTCCGTTCCCATATGCACCATAATGGCAATAAAAAAATCTAAAATATGGATACAGTAAATTGTTATTTTACAAATAATTACAATCAAACCAATTTATAGCGGTGTCTAAAATAACAAAGCAAAACGATAGGATAAAAGTTCAAATTAGAATTTGTACATTTGAGCTTAATGATTATGTTCATTGGTCTGACAACATTCGAATACACGGGATACTTGGCTATTTAACGCCTGTATAATTCAAGCTTCAGACCTTATATTTATTGTCTAGTTTAGTGTTGTCATTCCATAATAAAGCTTTGAATTTGCAGGTTCAATCATGGTGGGAAAAGCGCAATATCATACAAGAAAAGCTTTGTCATAGTTCATATCAGCTTAACACCTTTCTTTTGGCTATAAGTTGGGATGGTCCACTGAATCGTAGAACTCAATATATGTTATAATTATACAATTGAACTACTCCCACCTACGCTATCGCTTAGAGGGGGAGATTCTTGGCTGAAATCTCTATTAGATGGAGAATTCACCGAGCTAGCCCCGTAGTCCCTACGGTTTGAAGCCTTAATGCTTCTTGGAGAATATTGATGCTTGCGTTGAGATCTCGGTCATGTTCTGTAAGACAGTTTGGACACGTCCATGTGCGGATGGCGAGATTCTTCACGTCTTTATGTTGATAGCCGCAATGTGAACAAAGCTGGCTGGAGGCAAATGTTTTACCTACTCGAATCACCTGTTTGCCGTGCCATTGTGCTTTGTACTCGAGCATATGCGCGAATTCTGACCAGCTCACCTCACTAATGGCTTTGGCAAGTTGGGGATTTTTTTGCATCTTACTGACACACAAATCTTCAATTCCAATGATGTCGTGGTTTTTGACAATTTCAGTGGATATTTTGTGTAAGTAATCATGCCGTGCATTGCGGATTTTCTCATGAATTTTTGCTACTTTTATGCGCTGTTTTTGATAGTTTTTCGCTTCATCTAATGGACAGTTTCGTTTGATGGCCCCCTCTTTTTTACAGGCTAAAATACGTTGTTCTTCTGCTAATCTTGTCTCTAGCTTACGGAAAAACTGTGGGTTGGCGTAGGTTGTACCATCAGATAATTTCGCGAATTCTTTGAGACCAACATCAATGCCTACATTTTTCATTGTTTTTGGGTAGGCTTGGATGTCCGTTTCAGCTAAAACTGCGATGAAATACTTACCTGTGGGGCTTCTTCTAATGGTTACGCTCATGATTTTTCCTGTAATTTCTTTGGATTTTGCGAATTTCACATGACCTAGTTTCGGGAGTTGGATGCGGTTTTTGACTATTTTGATATTATCATTCGTCATTTTTGTCGTATAGCTTTGTGTGGGGTTTTTCTTTGATTTAAAACGCGGTGCTTCGTTTTGTTGTTTGAAAAAACGGTCATAGCTATCCGCTAAATGTCGTACCGTTGTTTGAAGGGCGATGCTATCTACTTCTTTTAGCCAGCTTGTTTTTTCTTGTTTTTTTAATGTTGGCAGCATCGCGGAGCATTTTCCATACGACAAGCCTTTACCTGTTTCCTTGTATGTGGCTTGCCACTCAGCGAGACAATGGTTGAAAATATAGCGACAACAGCCAATTGTTTTATTGATCAATGTCGTCTGTTCCTTTGTTGGATAGAGACGGAATTTATACGCTTTATACGTCAACAATCGGTTCACCTCCATTTCTTACATTCTATCAAACAGAATGTACGTTCGCAAGTGTAAGAAAAAACTTTAGGCTACCGCCTACTGACATTCATCTCCCACTTACTTATTGGGCTATGCCCTACACATTCCTTGAAGTGGAAGTCTTCTGTCAGATAATGATAAAAACGGAAGGAGTGCGTCAATATGCAAACCGTGATTCCTGCATTTCGGATTACTGACTATTCAAGAAGTAAGGTATTTTACATAGAAGGATTGGGTTTTCAAATCGACTGGGAGCATCGGTTTGAACCTCATTTCCCTGTTTTTGTTCAGATTTCCAAAGATGATATGACAATTTACTTAACTGAACATACCGAAGACTGTCAAATCGGCGGATTAATTCACTTTTTTGTTCCTAATGTTGAAAACTGGTATAACGAATTAAAGGGTAACAAAGATATCAATATTATGGAGCCTCCTAACGAAAGTCTTGAAGGGCTTCGCATGATGACACTCGTAGATCCTGATGGAAATCAATTACGTATATGTACGCATTTATAAACAATTCAGTTGAACTAACAGAGCTTCTAACAAAAGTTAGTTTTCAAAAATCGGGTGAAAAGTTTATTTATATAGCCTTTTCACCCTACACTATATTTCCTCGAAAATAACCTCTTCTCCCCACTTACTCAACAAATCACTCACAGTATGACACCTGTCACAAAGTACTTTTGACGGGTGTGAATGGGATTCGTGTCTGCTTCTCTGTATCATTTTAGTTATAAGAAAATAGGAAAAGAGTGATACGGATGATGAACAGTACACAAAGATTGCCTTTAGTTGATATTTTACGTGGATTTGCAGTATTAGGGACACTCGGCACAAACATTTGGATTTTTGCTTATTTTGGGGACTTATCTTATATTACGGCCAGTGCTTATACGGGTTGGTGGGCATTGAATGATTTTATTCGCATGCTTGTGCTATTTTTCGTCAATGGCAAGCTGCTTGGCCTATTAACGATTATGTTTGGTGTTGGTTTAGAGCTAAAATATCAACAAACGATGCGCAAAGGAAATGCTTGGCCGGGCGTATACATTTGGACTGTTTTATTTTTATTTGTAGAGGGCTTGATCCATTTCACACTTGTAATGGAATATGATATTTTGATGAGTTACGCGGTGACCGCAATGATTGTTGCCTTTATTATAAAGACTGGGGATAAGGCTATTAACCGTACTTTATATTTGGTTGGCGGATTTCATGCACTCATTATATTACTTGTTTTAATAACTGCCTTATCAGGTGCTAATATGACCTTACCAAGTAGCGATGCGATTGTAAGTATTTATCAAAATGGTACTTGGTTTGAACAAATTGATAATCGGTTAACGAATTTTTGGTTTTTTAGAACAGAAGCCATCTTTATTATTCCAATGAATATCTTCTTATTTTTACTAGGCGTCAAGTTCATGCGTAACGGCGTATTTTCTCAAGATGAAAATGGGCGTCAGGCGCGTACAAGGTTACTTACTATTGGACTGTATGTTGGTGTCCCCTTAAATCTCCTTATCTTTATTCCTGGAGGCGCTTTTGATTTACCTGTCCGCTATTTATTTGCACCGATAATGGCACTTGGTTATATTGGAATTATTGGTAAAATGGTAGAATATACAAAGGGATATTGGCTGTGGAAAAGGTTAGGGCAAGTTGGCAAAATGTCTTTAAGTATTTACGTGCTTCAAAATATAATGGCATCATTTATTTTTTATGGGTGGGGCTTAGGATTAGGTGGAAAGCTCAATAGCATTGAAATTATTACTATTTGGGTGACCCTTTCTATTCTCCAACTTTTCATTGCACAGTATTGGATTAACTATTTTCATGTTGGGCCTATGGAATGGATACGAAAACATGCCGTGCAAGGCCATTTCAAATAAATAATAAAAGGTTGGTGTAACGTATAAAAATTTATCCAAAAGATCAAGCAATACAATACTTAATAATTGACGTCGTATCGATTGTTTTTCTAATCTCGATTGTATTAAGTTCGGACTCGGATTTATCGTTACCCGCCAAATTTATAATCCTTAGTTTATTATTAGTGGCGTTTTATTTTGCATTATGGTATCGAGATTGGCGTCTTCATTTGGCAACATTAGCTGGCCTCTTCCTTATTGCAGTGATTGCCGTGTACGAAGGTTCTGTCATGTTGACTTTTGGATTTATGTTCGCCGATTTGATTGGAAGAGCACGCGTCAAATGGCATATTGCGTCGGCTATGGTTGCAATTGCGCTCATGTTTATCATTGTTTTATGGATTGAGAGTGGCGAGCTTTTTAAAATAGAAGAACCAATGATTATTCCGATTATGATGCTTCAATTAGCATTCCCGTTACTCATTTACTTTGTAGAAAAAACGAAAAACTTAAAAGTCGAGTTAGCAACGGTGAATACACAGCTCGTACAACAGGAGGAAAGGCAGCGTATTGCAAGGGACCTCCATGATACGATTGGTCATACTTTAACGATGATTAAAATAAAAACCGAGTTGACAACTAAATTGATGGACAGAGATTCAAATAGAGCGAAAGATGAATTAAACGATATATTATCC
Organism: Solibacillus sp. FSL K6-1523; assembly: GCF_038005225.1. Classification (NCBI taxonomy): domain Bacteria; kingdom Bacillati; phylum Bacillota; class Bacilli; order Caryophanales; family Caryophanaceae; genus Solibacillus; species Solibacillus sp. FSL K6-1523. The sequence goes on along the minus strand of NZ_JBBOSU010000001.1, from coordinate 1,740,089 downwards.
ACGACACGCACAGCACTAAAACAAGTAAGAGAAATCGTGTCCGATATGAATTTTATCTCGTTAGAAAGTGAGCTTCTACATTGTAAAAACGCATTACACACAGCCCATATTTCTTTCAAGTTGAATCATCAATGTTCCAATATCCTCCTAGCAAGTGTAGAAGAAACAATGCTTGCCTTATGTGTGAGAGAAGCTACAACGAATCTAATCAAACATAGTCAGGCTAAAAATTGTCGTGTTGAAATTGATTGTGTTGACCACATCTATTGTTTAAAAATAGTTGATGATGGTGTAGGTCTCGAAAATCAAAGTTTGGGCAATGGAATTTCTTCTATGAAGGAACGAATGAATGCCCTACAAGGAACAGCATCCATTAATAATGCACCTACTCGTGGAACTTTAGTTACGTTTAAATTTCCTATTCAACATTCTAAACAGAAGGAGCCGATTTTATGATACGTGTCATATTAGCTGAGGATCAACAAATGTTACGTGGTGCCTTATCGTCATTACTATCGTTTGAACCCGATATTCGAGTGATTGCAGAAGTTTCAGATGGTCAGAAAGCTTGGGATGTTATTCAAAATGATGTACCCGATATTTGCATATTAGATATTGAGATGCCCTTCCTTACCGGACTTGAAATTGCAGAAAAAATTAAACATGCTCATTTACCGTGTAAAGTCATGATTGTGACTACTTTTGCCCGCCCTGGCTATTTACAAAAGGCGATGGATTGTGATGTCCATGGGTACTTGTTAAAAGATGAACCGATTGATTATTTGATAGAAGCGATTCGAAAAATAAACAATGGAGAAAAGGTAGTTAGTAGAGATTTGGCTGCCACATTATTTAAGAAAGAACTTAACCCTCTCAATGAGCGTGAAATTGCTGTACTTCAACTCGTCAAAGAAGGATGTACAACAAATGAAATCAGCAAAAAATTATTTTTAACAAAAGGTACGATTCGAAACTATTTATCAACATCTATTCAAAAACTTCATGTAGAATCTAGGCAACAAGCTGTTAATAGTGCCAGTGACAAAGGCTGGATATAATTGAATTAAAAAAGTCTTCATAGATGCAATTGCACATCCTATGAAGACTTCCCTATTTCTACAGTTTAAACTGCTGTATTTGACTATTTAAATCTTCAGCTGCTATCGCTAATTGCTCCGAACTAGCAGCGATTTCTTCCATTGTACCGACTGTTTCCTGAATTGTTGCGGACGTTTGTTCGACACCCGCTGCGGATTCCTCCGTGATTGCTGCAATTTCGTCAATAGAATGATTAATATGCTCCGTTGTCGTGGCAATGCTTTGTAAATTTTCCGTGATGCCTTGAATATTCGTTGACATATGAGTCACAGCTGTCGCGATATTTTCAAATGTTTCACCTGTATTTGTAATTTGCGCTGTTCCTTTTTTGACTTCATCATAACCTGTTTGCAATGATGTTGTGACGTTCATTGTTTCGCTTTGAATGCGTGTCACAATCGATGAAATATCTGTAACAGAAATGGAAACTTGCTCAGCCAGCTTGCGTACTTCATCTGCAACAACCGCAAAGCCTTTTCCTTGTTCACCCGCTCTTGCTGCTTCAATCGCTGCATTTAATGCGAGTAAGTTCGTTTGGTTGGCAATGCCGTCAATTACAACGACTAGTTTTGAAATTTCCTGCGATTGACTATTTAATCCTTCAACCTTGACCACAGCTTCTTGTACAATTCGGTCAATTGTAACCATTTGCTGCGTGGATGCATTCATCATTTTTTGACCTGTTTCCGTTAATTGTAAAACTTCCTCTGAATGATGCGCCATTGTCGTGCCTTCATCCGTTGCTTGTTGTACATTTCCTTTGAAGCTTTCCATCATTCGTGCTAAATCACCGGCTCTACTTGCATGCGATTCAGTACCATCTGCTAAGTCTGTCATCGTCATCGCGATTTGTTCCGAACCAACCTTCACGCCAAGAGCCGATTGTGCGAGCTCCTCACTACTTGACGCAACGTTACCAGAAACTTCATGAATCGAGCTCAAAACGTTATGTAACATGCTATTTACAGTATTCGTTGAGTGTGTAAGCAATCCAATTTCATCTTGTGTTTTTTGTTCTAATGGCGGCTGTCTTAGATCCCCTTGTGCGATGCCTTTAAGTTTTTGTATAGAAGCTTTAATCGGATCCGCAATGATACGAGCCATCGTAAAAGCAGTAATAATTACAAGTAGTATTACAACCATACTCGCAACTAAGCTTATTATCATTGTTCGTTTCGATTTTGCAATCATTTCATTACCTAGTTGATTCATAGACTCTTCTCGTGCTAGTGTAATTCCCCCGTATCCCTCCATTACTTCTTCTACCAAAATATCTGATGCATTCATATTTTGAATAGCAAGTTCTTGATTCCCCTTGTCATATTCAGCAAATACTTTCGTCTGCACAATCCTTTGCCATTCTTTCGCTTTTTCAACAAGTTCCGATAAATTTTCATCTGTCCCTAGTTCAAGTAAGACAGCACTGTTTACTTCTGCAATATCCATGTTTTGTTGATATGTATCTTTATGTATTCCATCCCCTGTTAATATATACCTTTTTTCAGCCAATGCTGCACTTTTGACCGAAGATACCAACTCTTCACTCGTTGTTAGCAATTGTAATTCCTTTTGTACAATATTTTCACCGGTAGTAATAATACGCTCATTTGCAAAATAATTATATACACTAAAACAAGCGAAATAAAAAGCTACAACAAAGAAACTAGATAATACTCTTTTCCGAATGGATGTTACTTTCGCATTTTTTACCATAATTTTGTAGTCCCCTCTCTTTTTGTACTTATATTAATCATAAGGTAAAATATGATTCATTTTATCACTTTTGAATATTGCGATAAATGAAGATAAAGACCTTCATAGTTGCAAATGCATAAACCTATGAAGACCTTTCCATTTTTACAACTTAAATTGTTGAATTTGGAAATTTAAATCTTCAGCTACCGTAGCCAATTGTTCCGAGTTCGTAGCGATTTCTTCCATTGTTCCTACTGTCTCTTCAATCGTTGCTGTCGTTTGTTCGACACCAGCTGCAGATTCCTCTGTAATCGCTGCTATTTCGTCTATCGAACGATTAATTTGATCTGTTGTTGTAGCAATACCTAGTAAATTTTCCGTGATGCCTTGAATATTCATCGACATGCGCGAGACAGCCGTTGCGATATTATCAAACGTTTCACTCGTATCCGTGATTTGTGCTGTTCCCTTTTTCACTTCGTCATAACCGGTTTGCAATGAGGTAGTGACATTCGTAGTTTCGCCTTGAATACGAGTTACGATTGATGAAATATCCGTGACAGAAAGTGAAACTTGCTCGGCCAATTTACGTACTTCATTCGCTACAACTGCGAAACCTTTTCCATGTTCGCCCGCTCGTGCCGCTTCAATTGCTGCATTTAATGCGAGTAAATTTGTTTGGTTGGCAATGCCATCAATTACGACGATTAGTTTTGAAATTTCCTGCGACTGACTATTTAATCCTTCAACTTTCGACACGGCTTCTTGTACAATTTGATCAATTGTAATCATTTGCTGCGTGGATGCATCCATTAACCCTTGACCCGTTTCTGTTAATTGTAAAACTTCTTGGGAATGCGTCGCCATTGTCGTACCTTCATCTGATGCTTGCTGAACATTCATTTTAAAGTTTTCCATAGTTTCAGCTAAACTTTCATCTGACCCTAACTCAGTTAAGAAGGCACTATTCTCCTCTGCAATTTCAATATAACGGTTAAACTCCTCTTTATAAGCCTTATTTCCCGTTAAAATATAACTTTTGACAGCAATGTTCGAATGCTAATCGACGATGTTAATTGTTCACTTGCCGTTAGCATTTGTAATTCATTTTGTACGATATTTTCCGCGGAAGATATGACGCGCTCATTTGCAAAATAATTATATATACTAAAACCAACAAAATAAAAGGTTAAAAGTATAAATGCAGTAAATAGCCTTGCGCGAATTGATTTGAATTGAAGATTTTGAACATCATTATGTATTCCTCTCTTTTTCCATATACCTATTACATTATATTTACCAGTTTCAAATATAGCATAGTCCTTCAATACTGCCCATTGCTAAATTGCATATTGATTGTGTAAATGTTATTAGGACCTGACAATCATACCATGACTTTTCTAGCTACAATGAGGATATTTTCTACTATTCAGCAAATTAGTATCTTTATTCAGTGTATTTATCGGATGCATAAAGCTATGTTATATAAATATAGTAAATCATTTATCTTTCTTGTTGAAATAAATAATTAGGATTACAATTGAATCTCCCTACAAAGCAGAAAAAAGTCTTCATAGTGTGCAAATGCACATATCTATAAAGACTTTCTAATTTCTACAGCTTAAATTGCTGTACTTGGGTATTTAAATTTTCCGCTACTGTCGCTAATTGCTCTGTGCTGTTTGCGATTTCTTCCATTGTTCCTGCTGTTTCTTCAATCGTTGCGGTCGTTTGTTCAATACCGGCCGCAGATTCCTGCGTGATTGCTGCAATTTCATCAATTGAACGATTAATTTGATCCGTTGTCGTAGCAATACCTTGGAGATTTTCCGTAATGCCTTGAATATTCGTTGACATATGCGTTACGGCCGTTGCGATATTGTCAAAAGTTTCGCCTGTATTTGTAATTTGTGCTGTGCCTTTTTTGACTTCATCATAGCCTATTTGCAGTGATGTTGTGACATTTGTTGTTTCGCTTTGAATTCGTGTCACAATTGAAGAAATATCCGTGACAGAAAGGGAAACTTGTTCAGCTAGCTTGCGTACTTCATCTGCCACTACCGCAAAGCCTTTCCCTTGTTCACCAGCTCTTGCCGCTTCAATTGCTGCATTTAATGCGAGTAAATTTGTTTGGTTGGCAACGCCATCAATGACATCAACTAATTTTGAAATTTCTTGCGATTGATTATTCAATCCCTCTATCTTGACTACAGCTTCTTGTACAATTCGGTCAATTGTAAACATTTGCTGCGTGGATGCATTCATCAATCCTTGACCTGTTTCCGTTAATTGTAGAACTTCCTCTGAATGATGCGCCATTGTCGTACCTTCATCCGTAGCTTGCTGAACATTCAATTTAAAGTTTTCCATCATATGTGCTAAATCCCCAGCGCTACTTGCTTGTGATTCAGAACCTTCTGCTAGGTCCGTCATCGTCATTGCAATTTGTTCAGCGCCGTCTTTCACCCCAATAGCCGACTGTGCGAGCTCCTCACTACTTGCCGCAACATTTTCAGAAACTTCATGAATCGAGCTTAGCACACCATGTAACTTTGTATTCATCGTATTTGCCGAGTGTACAAGTACCCCAATTTCATCTCTCGTTTTTTGTACTAGTGGAGGTTGGCTCATATCTCCATCCGCCATCGCTGTAATTTTTTGTACGACTTCTTTAATTGGATTGGTAATGATACGTGCTGTAATAAAGGCGACAGCAATTGCAATGATTGTAATTAGCATACCAATAATTGCCCCTAAGTACATTGTCACTTTCGATTGTGCAATCATTTCATTGCCAAGTTCGTTAATCGCCTCTTCACGGGCTAATGCAATTTCCTCGTAGCCTTTCATTACTTCCCCTGCCAAAACATCCGTCGATCTCATATATTGAATGGCAAGCTCTTTATTCCCTTTATCATATTCATCAAATACTTTTGTCTGTATCTCTTCTCGCCATTTTCTAGCCATTTCAACAAGTCTTGCTAAGTTTTCATCTGTCCCTGATTCACTCAAAATAGCACTGTTTACTTCCGCAATTTCAATATATTGTTGAAACGATTCTTTAAAGGCCACATTCCCTGTTAAAACATAGCTTTTCGCAGCAGATGTTCGAATACTAATTGAAGACGCTAATTTCTCACTTGCTGTTAATAGTTGTAATTCCTTTTCTACAATATTTTCTGCCGCAGTTATAATGCGCTGATTTGAAAAATAACTATAAGTACTAAAACCGAAGATAAAAATGACAATTATAAAAAAGGCACTTAATATCTTAGCTCTTATTGTTTTAAAACTGAATATTTTATCCATAAATATGTACCCCTTTTCTTATCCACACACCCATATGATTTAAAAGTATTTTATACAAATATAGCATATCCCTCCATGCGTTGTCATCGCTCTAATTGCATATTTCTGGCATAAAGACTCACATTAAAGGAGATATTCCCTATACCCCCTTATACCTACAACCAAGTAAATATTCCTTTTATTAAACATCTTTAGAGTATTTAGACTTATCCATCAAATGCAGAGTAATAAGTTTTCTTATAAATGGCGTTCTGTTTATTACAATCTTCCTCAAAAAAACTCCATCCGTCACCTGCAAATAATGAGGTTTAGATGGAGGGGGTACTAACTATACATATATGAATGAAGTTAAATTGCAACTGCTTTTTTAGCTTCCATAATAGTTGGTTGCGATTAAAATAGCTGATTCATGTTCAGCAGGTAAATCTTCTTCATGGAAAATCGCTTCTACTGGACAAACTAACTCGCAAGCGCCGCAGTCAATGCATAAGCTTGGATTGATTACATATTGTGTGTCCGTTAAATCGATGCAATCTACTGGGCAAACATCTAAACAGATTGCTGCCTTTTCATCTTTACATAAATTAGTAATTACATAAGCCATTATACACCCTCCGTAATCGTTAGTTGTTGTTTTAACTCTTCAGGGGAATGTTCCCAATATGCTTCGTTAAAATCGGATAAAAACTGGTAAAGTAGTTTTTTCGAATTTGAGTCGATATGATCTAAAATAAACTTCCTTTTAAGCGCCTTATCCAAATAATTCACTTGTTCTGGCAAGGATTTATAGCCGAGTTTAATACGACGTTCTTCTTTTGATACACGCACCTCACTTGCCGTACAACCCGCATAATAAGGACCATTTTGACCGATTTGAGTAGCTACCCAAACGATCCAATAGCGATAATAATCATCACTTGCATGAGCTAAATCAGGGGCAAAACGAACTTTCTTTTCGATTTTACTTCGCCCATGTAAAGCTTCTACATCGATATATACATGCTCATTTTCACAATCAATAATTACCGGTGTTACATTATTTAAATCAATAGAACCTACCCCGTAACCGCCATCTCCATCGGTAGAATCGTTGCTTATAATCGTAAAATGCATTTTTTCACTCATCTGAAATTACCTCCATATCGATTGGGATTCCGCTTTTTTAGATAGCTCGTCATCATTATTGATTGATTTTATTGCTATATAGGTTGAACAAAAGAATCTATCCTTATCATGTAAGTGTTCTCATAAAACTTCTAATAAAGTATTAGCTAGTTTAGGCTGTCTAAGCACATGAGTCGCACAGGTTTGTTGCACAAATCTGTACGACTCATCTTTGTGCTTTGTGAAAGGCCAGCCTCCATTTAAAAGTTGGCAATCTGAAACTTACTGCACATGGTGCGTCGCTGCCGTGGGAGGCGACGTTTGCTTAATTAGATTTTCATTCTAATTGGATGATTGTTTCATAAATGCAACTTATATATGTAGAGTTTTCCCCTGTGCCTTTTAACTAAAGTATCTAATTTTTAATATACAATGGATTTTTACTTCCATCCATCATACGTAGGTCTGAATTGGTAGCAATATGGTGAAATCGCTATGATAAGATTTCTTCCTTCAAAATTTCCTTACCCAAACCCCCTTTTCTACTAATTTTTAAAAATTTTTTTCGCACGTTATGATAGGTTTTAATAAATAGAACGAATAGAACAGTGAACGGGTATTTCGCGAAATAACGTTTAGAACTAAATACGAGGTGTGCTATGGACAAAAAAATAATTCGAGCAATTCAGCAGCAGCGAGAAAACGGCGTGACGATGCTACTCGAACAATATGGTGGATTGCTCAGGTCGATTGTTTGTAAATATATTGCAGGCAGGTCACAAGAAATTGAGGAGTGTATGGCAGATATCGTGGTATCGATTTGGTATCACATTGATGATTATGACGACACCAAAAATACATTTAAAAACTGGATTGCGGTCATTGCGAAATTTAAAGCAATTGATGCACTTCGAAAATTGCAGCGTCAGCATTCCACAGTTGAATTACCAGAACAACTTGCAGAAGAAGCGACGCATACACTCGACTGGGAAGCCCTACTCAATCAGCTCCCATTGCAAGAGCAACATATTTTCAAACAATACTATTTTGAAGGTGCTAAAACAAAAACAATCGCCGCACAATATGAGGCAAAAGAGTCTTGGGTGCATAATAAATTATCTCGCAGTCGGAAAAAAATACGCACACTATTTTTAAAGGATGAGGTGTAAATATGAGCATTTATAAAGATTTTAATGAGATTGAAATGGATTTAACGGAATGCAAAGATATACCGTTAACAAAAAACGAGGTTCAAAAAATTCGAAATCGTGCCTTAAAGCAACTGCCAAAAAAGCGTCGGAACATCGGACGTTCAGTAGCTGCGGTAGCGATTTTAGCGATTGGCTTAATTACGTTTAATCACCAATCTATTGCCAATATGCCATTGATTGCCGGGCTTTTAGAAAGTTGGAATCACCCGAATGAAGTGGACTGGGAACCGTATAAAAATCCAATTGGGCAAACAATGACCACCGAATTTGGGGATTTAACATTGAATGAAATTATTGTTGATTATGATAAAGTTTTAATTAGCTCTACACTAGAACTTGCGAAGGGCTCTACTTTTTCATACCGTCATCAATTATCGCCAACGATTAAAATTAACGGTCAAACGGTTGAGGTAAGAGGAGGTAACGCACAGTCCATTAAACAAAATAATGGTATGTATCTCATATACAACGAAGTAAGGCTTGCTAGTCCAGTTGAGGGTGATATTATGGCAATCCAGCTTTCTTACGACCGAATGTTTACACCAAGTGGAGAGCACCCTCTTGGTAAACTTGTTTCTGAACCTTGGAATTTTGAGGTGACTGCCTCTCAATTAGCCGTTCAGCAACAAACCATTATAAAAGAACTCGGGCAACATGTGGCGTTTCCAAACGGGCAAAGTATTGTGATTGATCGCATCGTAACAACACCGATTTCTACTACTGTTTATTTTAGTAGTTCTACGCCAGATGAGTTTGTAAATATTGCACTTGTAAATGAAGATGGTACCGTTTTCACTTTGCAATCAGGACAAATGGATGATAACGGAAAAGGTATAATAAATTTCTCTGGCACATCCTTCGTCGATCAGTCTGTTTATATTCAGTTGTATGATTATGATCAGCCTATTAGCGAACGTATTTTTATAACGGATATGCAGCAATAATGTAAAAAGACCTGTATTCAGTATAAAAACTGAATACAGGCCTTTCCATTTATAGAGTGAGCATTTATTTTAAATACGTTACCTCTGGCAATTGATTGTAAAAAGCATAATGACCACGTCCGTTGTTCTTTATATAATAGAGCGCTTCATCGGCTTGTTTGAGCACATCGTTTAATTGAGCCGGCTCCTTCACAATCGTCACACCGACGCTAAAACCTAGAGCCAACAGTTGTTCATCCGCCTCTACTGTTAAAGCACTTAAGCCACTATGAATGGCCTGCGCAAAGCGTTCGAGCAATTTCTGATCGCTATTCGTACAAATAAGTAAAAATTCATCGCCACCATAACGTGCAACGAGCGCTTGTTGTTGAAGGGCAAATGTTTTCAAGCCTGATCCAACCGTAGCCAAAGCCTCATCCCCAACTAAATGACCGTGTTGATCGTTAATTTGCTTGAAAAAATCTAAATCAATCATAGCAAGCAATGCATAGGTTGAGCCGTCAAGCTGCGATAAAAGCTTTTGCGCCTCGGCATCGAAATAAGCTCGATTATAAACATCCGTCAGTACATCTGTGGACGCTTTCTTTAAAAATTGAGTTTGCTGAATTTTCGTCTCCACTTCAAGTGCATACTCAGTTTCTCGCTCATCCAATAAATCATTTAACACTTTCACTTGGATTTTCAGCATTTCCACTAAATCTGGATGAGCAATGTTTTCCATGCATTCACACATATACTGGTAAGCAATGGCCTTTAAGGACGTATCTTTAAATTCATCTGTATACGCCGCCAGTTTTTGAAACTCCTCGATTGCCTTATCGTCCTGACCTTGTTGCATTAATAAAAAACCATAATTTTGGATAATTACCCCTTTTTGACGCCCGCTTAATAAATCTATTTTATTGTATACAAATGCATTGACGCTCTTTGCAATATCATAGCGCTTTAACATCGTATTCAAATAGATTAAATCAATAACGGTACTATAAATAAGTGACTCTTTTTGCGGCTCCTGCTCTGCCACAAGCTGCGCATAAAAAAATGCCAGCTCCAAATAATCACAAGCGCGTTCATATTCACCGATATTCATTAAATACGTGGCTGTCGTTCCGTAAACACGACGCTTTAAATTAGGATCTGCTGTTTGAGCGCCGTATGCTAACGCTTTTTTTACATGACGTTCGACGATGCCATCCACTGCTGATGAGCCATTCGCCCATAAATTCGCGGCGCATAAATGAAACCATATCGCCCCTTCCACCGTTTCATATTGCTCGATAAACGTATGAAACTCTGTTAACGTATCATGCCCACGCGCGGGAAGGTCTATGAACATATAACTATTTATTTTCAAATCAAATAATTTTGCAACTGCAAATCGCTCATTTTCTAATATTCCAAGTTCGATTGCGCCTTCCATATGCTCTAATACATCCGCAAACCGAGCTTCATCAAAGGCTTGCTCTATAGTATTAAATGCTTGATTAAAATCCTGCATTGTCATTACATCACCTGCTTATATCATTGTCTATCATCGATTCTTTATCATTTTTGAAATCTCAGATAATTATAGCATTTTTATCTTTCTCCGACAGAAGACTCCACCTGATTCGTGTTACGGATAAAGCCCAACGATTCAGGTGGAGATGAATGTCGGGTGGCGTTAGCCGAAACATTTGTTCTGTGTTAAAATAATCCTATACGTTGTTCCTTGATAACTGGATAGAGGGGGTTGTGACAAGAAAAGCTTTGTCACCTAAAATATCCAAGCATCAGTGCAAAACACGTAAAACCGTTGCTTAGGCACGGTCTAGTGGGTGCGTCAACCATCCTTGTGTACTCGACTTGTCGGGGCTTGTACAGCTCTTCTTAGGGTGGTGCAAGTGGTACATTAAGTGCCGACCAAAAACAGTGATTTGACAATCGTCACTCGTCTCTCAGACGGAAAGACCTGAACTGGCGTTTTCAAGCCCCTACTGAATTGCTTTACCTCAGTGGGGGTTCGTTGACATGTACAATATGGTTGTTTACCTAGAATTCTCAAATTACCAATTAGAAATACAAAGTTCCTCAATTATAATCCACTCCCCTAACTTACGCTAATTTTTGAGGTTATCCATTTGCCTGTTAATTTTTCTGCTATTTTATCCAGATCCTAATGGCGAATTTCAATCTCTCAATAGCTCGTTTTTAAAAAGCTTGTAATGGACTTTCATCATCGAGTCGTTATGTATGCTAGGCATACGCAAAAAAGCCCAGAAATAATTTCTGGGCTCGATGACACCTAGTACTTCTAGCTGACTAAAACTGTCGGGCTTTCGCTTCGCTTCTCAAAATACGGTTATGCAGAGTAATCTCTGTTTCACCATTTACTTGAGATTTTGCATGCTTAATCCTCGTCCAGTTACGGTGGATTTTTCGAGATTTTGGGTCTAACTCATTAGGCCTACTCATGTCGCATCCTCCTCATCAAATTAGATTTCTTAAGTGAAATCCATATTAATATGGCTCTTTTTCGAAATTGTTATGCATGCATTTTGAAAATTCCTACATAAGCTTATATGCTTTTGATCCTGAACGAAATTGGAAAATTAGGTTTCAACTTCATGCAATTTACTTTTTTCTCCTTTCAAAATCCAAATACATAAACCATTTTTTAATATAATTTTACCAGGTTTATTTTAATCATAATAAGCTCATTCTAAATATGTTTAACAACAAAGGAGTGTGATTTTCAATGGAAATGAAAGATCAAGTACAAAAGGAACTATCGAAAATTGATGTGGAAGAGAAAAATCAAATTTTGGAGAATTTCAATCGATTCAAACAGTACCTAGCTAAAAAAGTAGAGCTAGGAGAAAATTTGGGATTAAGTGAAGAAAAGCTAGCGAAAACGACCGAGCTAGTTGCGAATTATCTTGCCAAGCACGAAGAACCTCGTAACCGAGAGGAAAACCTTTTAATGGAGCTTTGGAAATCAGGTACTAAAGAACAGCAACATACGCTCTCACATATGCTTTTAGAAATGGTGAGGAAAGCGTAATTTAATTAAACCATCGTTTTTTTACGCATACTAAATAATTTGCACCCCCAATTGTTAAATAAATATTAACAATTGGGGGTGCTTTTTGTTTTTTTACTGATGTACAATTGATGCATCCGACCAATATTGAAAAAAAAAAATAGACCCAGATTAAATCTGGGTCCGAGTACACTTATTGCCTACAACTGGTATGTTTCAGCTTCAATTATCAAGCAATAACTAGTCAGAGTAAACTCCGCTTAACCATGCCTGTATTATAAATGAAGCTTACTTGATGCGCAGTTGAGGCGGACTGTCCTGAGATTCCTGTTCTTTCGGCATAGAATTACTCATGATACATCCTCCTCATCAAATTAGATGAATAAGTGTTACTAAAATAAGTATGAGCATCTTTCAAAGTATTTATACAATGATTTTAAAATTTTTTATAAAGTTGTAATTGTTATTTGAGCACGGTTATTCATTCCTCAAATTTTTCGGCTCTTCACCGAAAATTTCCTAGTTGTAACTAGCCAAAACTTTCCGTTAACTAGCCACTTTTCAAGCATTACTCGTCAAAACACCTTGAAAACTAGCCGAATTAGTGCAGTAACTAGCCAAACCACATTTTACTCGCCAAATTTCTTCATCTACTAGCCGATTATTTATTTAGTAACGATTAATCCCTTTTCTTGAAACACTTGTTGTGCAATCATTAACGCATTTTGCACACGCGGAAAACCTATGTATGGTACTAATTGTAATAGTGCCTCGACGATTTCATTCGGCGTTAAACTTGCATGCAAACCGCGCGTAATATGAGTTTTCGTCTGAGGTTCTGCTGATTGCGTGACAACTGCTGTAATCACAACGAGCGCACGGCTTTTAGCATCTAACCCAGGTCGCGAATACACTTCCCCATAAGCAAACTCTACAATCATTTTTCGTAAGTCCGGCGCAATATCAGCCAAAGCATCGTGTTCCACCATACGTGCCGCCTCTTCATCTGTCACATATTGCTTCATCATTTCAAAACCCTTCATAAAACGCTCATTCATTTTAAAAATCCCCCTTTAATGTTTTCAAAATTGCTCCCGCTAAACTTACCATTCGCGGTCACACAACCAATTCCCTTTATTCATCGCCTTGCCTTAAATTTATTCAAGAAATAATTGACAATACAATAATATACGCCATATAATACCCATATACTATATGACGTATAATATAGAGCCTTATATAGGGATAGGAATGTGAGGTGGATAAGATGACGTTTCAATTAGGTTCAGCTCTACTGGATGCCTGTGTACTTTCCATTTTAGAAAAGGAAGATGCTTACGGATATTCTCTGACGCAGGAAGTAAGGTCCGTTATGGATATTTCGGAGTCGACACTTTATCCTGTATTGCGACGCTTGCAAAAAGCTGATTTTTTAATTACGTATGATCAGCCGTTTCAAGGGAGAAACAGACGCTACTATCAAATTACGGGACTCGGGCGCCTACGCTTACTGGAACTTCTGACCGAATGGAAAAGTTATAAAGAAAAAGTAGACAGTGTACTATTAGGAGGGAAATTAGATGGATAAAGCAGGCTATTTAAAAAGTCTACGCAGTAAATTACACCGACTGCCCGCGCATGAAATTGATGCGGCACTTATTTATTATGAAGAATATTTTGATGAAGCAGGAGAAGAAAATGAGCAGCAAGTCATGGAACAACTTGGTCCGCCTTCGCAAGTGGCTGCTCAAATAGTAGCCGATTTTGCGATGAAAGATTTAGACGTGACACCAACTTCTACGAAAAAGAATATGTCGACAATATGGTTGATCATTCTTGCCATACTTTCTGCACCACTGTCATTACCACTTCTCGCTGTCGCAATAGCGCTCATTATTTCAGCTGGTGCAATTGTTTTTAGCTTTGTGATTACCATTTTAGCCATTGTAGGTGGGATCTTATTTGGTGGGGTTGCTTCACTTATTTCAGGTTTTTTCATCCTTACAAATCATTGGCCGACCGCACTGCTATTTATTGGTTTTGGACTAATTGTGACTGGCATTGGAATTTTAATATCCCCTGCCACAGCCCGTCTCATTAAAAATACGGGTGTTGTATGCGTCAAAGGTTTAGTTTCATTGTTTCAAAAGATCACACCAAAACGAAAAGAGGAATTAAAATGACATCCCGTTATAAAATGATTGCTGCGAGTATGATTGCAATCGGTGTTGTATTTGCCATCCTTGGTTTTTCTTCTGGTGGTAAATGGTATATTTTAAAAGACCGTTCTGGTTTTTATGTGCCAAATGAGCAAACCCTTGCGCCCCAATTATACAAACTTGATTCATTTAAAAATATTAACATTTCAAATGGGCATGCAGATATTGAAATACTGCCATCAGATCGCTACGCATTAGAAGTCATTGCATTTGAAACGACAGATGTTACTTATGTTGTGAAAGACAATACATTAACAGTAAAATCTAACAACATAAAAGATAAAGCAATGACAATCGGATTCGGACCATTCAGGTCGCCATCGATTAAAATTTATGTTCCACAAGATGCATCGCTGTCACACATTACAATTGACTCTAGCTTCGGGGATATCGATTTGCAAAGCATTAAATATGAACAATTCAATTTGGATATGAGTTACGGAGATATTTCATTCAAACACATTGATTCAGGTCATACAGAAATTACGAACGCTTTTGGAGATATGTCGTTCCAACAATTTACAAGCGGACGTTTATTCGTTAATAGCGAGTATGGCGATATTGACATTGCAGGTGAATTAAACGGAAAAACGACAATTAATTCTAGCTTTGGGGATGTGGAGCTTCAATTACGAAACAATCAAAGTGACTTTGGACTTGACTTGAGCACTAGTTTTGGTGACCTCACAGTAAACGGGAAAGAGTATGGAACGAAACTTTCTCAACTGCATGATGGGAACAATCAGCTTGAAATTTCTCTTTCTCAAGGGGATCTTGATTTATCTTTTAGATAAAAATTCAACGTTACAAAAAGGGCATCCGCTAAAAATGTGGAGAGCCTCTTTTTGTCTTTCTTATAACAAAAATTAATCTGGAAATATATCCACATGCCCATTGTTTCTATTTCCCCAATAGTGTACGATATACACTATAAAGAAAACGGGGTGATTATGTGAATGATTTATTGAATTCACTCACGACTGAATTGCGAAGAGGCACATTGACACTTGCCGTATTAAGCCAGTTACACGAACCGCAATACGGCTATTCTTTAGTCCAATTGTTAGAAGAGTCTGGTATTGCGATTGACCAAAGTACGCTGTATCCCCTACTCCGCCGTTTAGAAAAGCAAGAATTATTAACGAGTAGCTGGGACACGACAGAAAGCCGCCCGCGAAAATATTATGTACTGAGTGATTATGGAAAAACAGTATTTGGTGCGTTGAAAACCGAATGGGAAAAGACTTCTAATGAGTTAGCCTTACTACTTAAAGGAGCTGAAAAAGATGGAACGGATTAACTTGTACATTTATGAAGTGACAAGAAGATTGCCTGAAAAATTACGTGCAGACATTGAAATGGAATTGCATTCGACGATTTTGGATATGATGCCGGATGACTATACAGCGGATGATGTAGATGCCGTGCTCACAAAGTTGGGTAATCCAGCAAAATTGGCAGATCAGTACCGCGAAAAACCTAATTATTTGATCGGTCCGATGTTATTTGATTCGTATATGTCGATTTT
Organism: Solibacillus sp. FSL K6-1523; assembly: GCF_038005225.1. NCBI lineage: Bacteria > Bacillati > Bacillota > Bacilli > Caryophanales > Caryophanaceae > Solibacillus > Solibacillus sp. FSL K6-1523. The sequence goes on along the minus strand of NZ_JBBOSU010000001.1, from coordinate 1,723,959 downwards.
AAAAATGGTAGTACCCATTGCCCTTCTCGTTTATGTGATTGTACTTACTGTTCAATATGTCACAGGTTTTACAATGGATATGCCGCTATACAATTCGATTAATGATGTGATAAGGAACGTTATAACTGGAAGTATCGAAGTTTTAACCCAAGTATTTATATGGGTGACGATTATTTTCGTCATTATTGAACGCACGACCGATGATGGCGCAAAAAAATCAATGCAGTCAAAACCTTGGACTCCAAATGATTTAAAGCATATCGTGCCCGTAGAAAAAAAGAAACGCATTGCCAAAACGGAAGTATTTTTTGCATTACTTTGGGTAATCATTTGGGCTACTTTTTATTTTAAAGCATCCGATATGATTGGCATTTACGAAAAAACCACACATGACCAACTTCAATTTGTCATTCCCCTATTCAATCGAGATGTATTACTCACTTTATGGCCGGTCGTAGGAGCGCTCATTTTATTTGAAATTGGGTTAATTTTGTATAAGTGGGTTATTGGCAAATGGACGTATAAAATAGCGGTGTGGAATATGATTTACCATATTGCGTTCATTATTGTCACGATTGTATTCGTGAAACAAACTGGTTTATTTAATGTTGAATTTATCCGCTATACAGGGAAAGTATTTGATATAGTAAGTGATGCAGCCCTGCTGAATTGGTGGAATAACATCATTTGGGTATTCGTTGCGGTGTCCATCATTATTTCGGTTATCGATATTTTCAATGGTTTTAGAAAAGCAAAAATATAAATCGCAAGGGCCTAGGACATTCTAGGCTCTTTTTTTATTGTTTATAAAGTGCTATTTATATTTCTTCAAAAATATATAAAGAGTAAGGTACAAATATCAATTACGCCAAGGCGTAATTGCGTCCAGATTTTTTCGAGCAAGCTCGAAAAACTTCCCTAAAAAAATCTGTGACATCCGCTGGAGCTTATCTTAAATCAGCAAATACATTTGCAGATTTAAGATAAACAAATCATTAACACTTCAAATTTTAGCAAATGATATAATTATAGAATATTCAGTATATAAGGAGGGGTTCTTTGAAATTAACAAGAGAAGAAAAGTCCTGGATACTTTACGATTGTGGGAACTCTGCGTACTCAATGGCTATAACGACCGCCCTCTTTCCTATTGTCTTTGGCATGTTTGATGGTGTGAACCATATGGATCTTGGGTATTTTAATTCGCTCGCTAGTATTTTAGTTGCTTTATTAAGCCCCATTTTAGGTGCACTTGCCGATTACAAAGATAAAAAAATGCGCTTCTTTACGTTCTTTGCTTTGCTTGGATTTATCGCAACCTTTTCCTTTGCCTTCATTTCTCCAGCTAGTGGTCAGTGGCAATTATTAATTGTCGTCTATGTGATGTCATGTATTGGATTTGCTGGGGCGAATATTTTTTATGACTCCTTTTTAGTCGACGTGACAACGGATGAACGCATGGATAAAGTATCTACAAGTGGTTTTGCTTTCGGTTATATTTCAAGTGTCATTCCATTCGGCATTAGCCTTGCTGTCATATTCTTTATGGGCATGGATTTAGCAATTGGCTATCAAATCGGATTTTTTATTACAGCATTATGGTGGGGATTATTTACGATTCCAATGATTAAAGATGTAAGACAACGTCATTATATCGAACCAGAACCGAATTTAGTTGGCAATAGCTTTAAACGGTTAGCAACGACTTTTTTGCAAATTAAAAATTACAAAATCGTGTTCATTTTTTTAATTGCTTACTTCTGCTACATTGATGGTGTCGATACGATTATAAAAATGGTCGTACCTTATGCGACAAGTGTTTTAGGCTCAGATTCATTCAATACCTTTATGTTACTCGCGATTTTATTAGTCATTCAAATTATTGCGTTCCCATGTGCATTGCTGTACGGGTCTCTCGCTAAAAAATATTCAACTCGGTCCATGATTATTGTAGGTATTTTAACGTATATCGTGGCTTGTATCGCTGCTTTCTTTATTTCTGAAATGTGGCATATATTTGTTCTTGGTGCGATGATCGGTTCTGCACAAGGCGGGATTCAAGCATTAAGCCGCTCCTATTATGGCAAAATTATTCCGAAAGAGCGTTCGAATGAATTTTTCGGCTTTTATAATATTTTCGGTAAATTTGCGGCGATTATCGGACCATTTTTAATGGCATTCACGACAACTGTGACTGGTGTGGCGAAGTATAGTATTTTATCGATTATCCCGCTCTTTATTATTGGTTTACTCGTGTTTTTACTACTTCCAAAAGATCCAGTAGCAAATGTCGAAATAGTGAGGTGATTTTATGCATGCTAAACAAAATTATGTCATCGTCATTTCCTATGATGCTTTTTCAAAAGACAATTGGGACAGTGCAAAAACTTTGCCTAATTTAGCGCAGTTGATTGCAAATGGCGCATCGACCAATCGGGTAAAAAGCATCTATCCAACATTGACGTATGTCATTCACAGTTCCTATGTCACGGGGGTTTATCCGAATAAGCATGGGGTATTTCACAATAACCCGTTTCAACCTTTTGTACTTGAAAACGAACAAAATTGGCATTGGTATCGGGATGATTTGAAAATGCCAACCGTTTATGAAGCAGCGCGCAGCAAAGGCTTAACTACAGCCGGGATTTTATGGCCCGTTACAGGAAAAGCAACGATTCATTATAATATTCCTGAAATAAAAGCCGTTCGAAATGAAAATCAAGCATTGAAAATCATAAAAAATGGCAGTAAACGCTTTACGCTGGCGATGGAATGGAAATATGGGAAAGTACGTCGAGGGATTGCGCAGCCTTATTTAGATGATTTCATTACAAAGTGCGCGGTTGATACGATTTTAAACAAGAAGCCGAATTTATTGCTCATGCATTTAATCGATCTCGATGATTCGAAGCATTTGCATGGCACAAAAGGTCCACATATTGAAGCCGTGCTAAAACGCATGGATTGTCGCATTGGCGAACTGATGAAAGCTGTTGAAGATGCGGGCATTCGCGACGAAACAACCTTCTTAATTGTTGGGGATCATGGACAGCTCGATGTGCGTTATAAAATTTATTTAAATCGGCTATTTTTTGATAATGACCTCATTTATGAAGAAAACGGTGAAATGAAATGGCGCGCCTATGTTCAAGGTGCGGGTGGCGCGGCATATTTGCATATTCAACAAGATGATGAAGAAGCAAAAGCTACGGCATTATCTCTACTGGGAGATTTAGCGAAAAAAGCTGAATACGGGATTGAAGCGATTTATTCTAGAAAAGAACTCGATAAACTACACGTAGATGAGCGGTTCGAATTCATGATTGAAGCACGGGAAGGCTATTGTTTTGAGGATGACTATACAAATGAAGTCATTGTTGATTTACATGCGCGCGGTCAAAAATATGCAACACATGGCTACTCCCCTGAAAAGCCCAATTATACAAGCAATTTAATAATTTCAGGCGAGGGGGTTAAAGCTGGATATGATATCGGTGAAGTGAGCGTTGTCGATATCGGGCCAACGATTGCGCATATGTTAAAGCTCCCGTTTAATAATGTTGACGGGCGCGCTTTAGTAGAGATTTTTAACTAATATGAAGGGCCAGAGATGAATTTTGTCCCTGGCTCTTTTTTTATTCCTTCGCTCTTTCAACAAATGGAATATTTTTTGCGTTTGCCAAATTGTAAATATAACTCGTTACATGTGATTTATTTTCTGGAATGATAAATCGCTGTCCATCCGCCATTTTAAATATATAATCCCCTAAGTCACCCGGAATATATTCAAAGACTACTTCATCCATATCCGCCCATTCCACCGATTCCTCTGACCATACATTTTTCACTTTAATTTGTTCGAAGTCAATGACCGTATACATTTGTGACGTACTATAAAGAGCAAAAATCCCACCTGCTACAATAAGCGTGCTTAGTAAAAATGTCACTTTCTTTCGTTTCCAAAACAATAACAAACACGCCCCTGCAAACAAAACAAAGGCAAAAACAATAATTTTCGCACTTGTGATAAAAGGATAAATATAGAGCCTTGTTGGATCTTTAAAAAATGTTTCGATCAGTATAATTGGCATAAGAATTGCAACAAACGGTGAAATAATGAGCATTGTAATGGCTGCCATCGAAAAGAATAAACGTGGTGAAGTATTTTTAAACATCGTACGCCCCCTAATCCATGTTATTATTTCAATTATATACCAAACGAAATGTTATTTTAAGACAATTCGCGCATCTTTTTTGAATTGATAATTGCGGCATTAATCAAATCCGCTTCCTTTTTTAATTTCAGATAATATACATACCAAATGATAAAGAAAATCACACTTGTCAAAATGAAATATAAGAAGAAATGTAAATAAGACATTGATACGAACTTTAACCAAACAGATACGATTAAAATTGCACTAATTGTTGTGGCATAATGAATGAACACTTGCATTTTATACTTTATGTTAAATTGATAAATGACATGTCCAAATCCTCCTCCAATAAGGGATACGATAAAAATTCCGAGGACGATAAAGTCAAATCTCGTTTGAATTAAATTATATATTTCATCCCCCATTTCCCAATATGACACACAAAGTGATAGCATAAAAATCATACATCCTATCGCAAATGACTGGACTGTCGTTGAAATGGCTTTTTGCATCATTTTACACCCCTAACTTTTTCTTGAAATCTGCTTTGTACTTTCGACTAATAACATCTTCTTGCCCGTTTTCTAACAAAATATCTAACGTTCCACTAAAAGATGCTTTCACCGACTGAACCGCTGATAAATTAACAATGGTGCTTTTGGAAATCCGAATAAAGTTTTCTCCCAATAATTTCTCGAAATCCACTAATGGTGTTTTCGTTTCGTACCACTCCCCTTTCGCATCATAAACAATGACTTTTCCTACTTCTGTTCGTACAAGTTGAATGGACGATTTTTCGATTAGGATAATCTCCTTCCCTTGATAAATGGGTATTTTCCCACCGAAATCTTCTTTCTCTAATAACTCAACTGCTTTTTCGATTGTTGACGTTAATTGATTCGTTTTAATTTCTGCAACTGGTTCAACATACTCTGGCGCAATTAACACTTCTACTTTCACATTTCGCACCTCCTAAAAAAAGTATAGCAAAGTCAATTGCAAAAAAAAGGCATGTTACAAGTAAAAATGGACCACTTAGCATTCAAATAAAGTTGTTTTAACAGGAATAAGTTAGATATCGGAGTTATTTGGAATAATTAATCAGAGTCGAACAATCACTAATTTGAAAAAATGCTTGACCAAAAGGTGTTATCATACTATAATTTCGTTTATTATTCTAAATATTAAATGAGCGATGACGAGAACATATTAAGCCAGATTTCCCTGTTGGCAGAGAGTCAGTGGTTGGTGGAAACTGATACAAAGATCTGTGTGAATTTCATTCTTCGAGCTTTTTTTATACTGCATATATTTTTTTCAAGCGTGTTCGAAAAAAATCTGGACACAACTTTGCCTTGGCATAGTTGATACTACGTGGTATGAAAACGGATTAAACCGTTACTTAATCAAGTGGGAAACGCATTTTGTTTCCAATTAGGGTGGTACCGCGTGAACAGCCACGTCCCTATCGTTATAGATAGAGACGTGGCTGTTTATTTTTTTCTATCTGAAATAATAACAACAGATTGGATTGATTAGCATTCAAACATCACAGCAATGGTCATCAAAAATTGGTTTTATTTTATCTGCTGCTGGATCAGCTATAGGAGTAGGCGCCATTTGGAAGCTTCCCTATGTTACTGGCGTTAGTGGAGGAGGAGCATTCTTTCTTCTATTCATTTTATTCTCATTATTTATTGGTTTTCCGTTATTATTAGCAGAATTCATTATTGGGAGAAGCACACAAAAAGAAGCAGTTAGTGCTTATCGTAGTTTAGCACCGAATACGAAATGGCATTGGATTGGTAAACTCGGCGTATTTACTTGTTTCCTATTATTATCGTTCTATAGTGTCATTGGTGGATGGATTGTCATTTATTTTGTCAAAGGGATGTTTGGTGGCATTATTACTGACAGTGCCGATTATGCTACTGTCTTTAACGAGACAATTGGAAATCCACTTTTAGTGATGGGCGCTCAATTTGCCTTTTTAGCATTTACAGTACTAGTCGTTGCGAAAGGGATTCAAAACGGGATTGAAAAGGCGAGTAAAATTTTAATGCCGGCATTATTTATTTTATTTTTCGTATTAATCGTTCGTTCATTAACGCTTGATAATGCAATGGAAGGTGTTATGTTCTTCTTAGCTCCTGACTTCTCAAACATTACATCAGAAAGTATTCTGTTTGCGATGGGGCAAGCTTTCTTCTCATTAAGCATTGGTGTATCAGTAATGGTTACGTATAGTTCTTATTTATCGAAAAAAGAAAGCCTGATTCAACCAGCGATTTCAATCGTTTCCATGAATTTATTCATCGCTTTATTAGCAGGATTAGCAATCTTCCCAGCTGTTTTCTCACTTGGTTTAGAACCAGATGAAGGACCTGGTTTACTGTTTGTCGTATTACCTGCTGTATTTAATCAAATTATTTTTGGTGAAGCGTTCCTGCTAGGGTTTTTAGCATTATTTTTATTTGCTACATTAACTTCTGCCTTTTCAATGTTAGAAATTATTGTTGCTTCTCTTGTAAAAGGTAAAGAAGAAAATCGTACAAAATATGCGTACATTGTTGGTATTTTAATTTTCGCAGTAGGTGTACCTTCTGCATTGTCATATAGTATTTTTGCAGATGTATCAATTTTCTCGAAAAGCATTTTTGACTCAGCTGACTATTTAGTAAGTAATATTTTAATGCCACTTGGTGTATTTTTAATCGCGATTTTTGTACCAAGAAAGATTGAGAAAAGTAAATTACGCGAAGAACTATTACAGCATTCTCGCTTAGGCGCAACTGCTTTTAATATTTGGTTCTTCATTATGAAGTATATTATTCCACTCGTTATTTTTATCGTATTCCTTGATATTACAGGCATACTCGATAAAATTATGGCATTGTTCTAAAACAAGAGATGAACGCTTGCAGAATTTCTGCCAAACGTTCATCTCTTTTTTTGTTTAAGGATGTAACTGTGCTGTTTTTTGCACATGAAGCGCTTTTCGATATACGAATATACTACTTAACATGACGATTGAAATAATAACATACATCCAATCAACAGTTACAATGAGTAACCACCCACCTACAATAGGACCGATAAAACCACCGATATTTTTTAGTTGCCCTGCCCCTAAGTAAATGCCTTTTTGATCAATTGGTGCAATTTCTTCAATCACGGCGTTCATCATTGGGAAACAAAAAATTTCTCCAATTGAAAAAATCATCATACTGCCAATAAACATCCACGTGTTTTCGGATAATCCAAGCAATAATAAACCAGCTGAAAAAATCACGATGCCGATTTTTAGAGAAGTATAGATGGCCATTTTCTCAATCATAATCGTTAACGGGAGTTGTAATGTTAACACAGTAATCGAGTTGGCTACGATGACGTATGAAAACAGCTTTATCCCGTCCTCTACTCGCATATCAATCAATTGTGGCAATGTCGAATCAAATTGCGCATAACCAAATGTAATCAATATTCCACCTGCGATAAAATAAAGCAATTTTTGGTCTTTTCTCACTGCACTAAAGATGGTCCCGATTCGATGATCTGCCGCTAATTTTTGTTGCTTCATTTCATAACGATTCAGCACAATAATTAAAAAGACTCCGTAAATTGCGTACATAATACCGGTAATCATAAATGGCATCGCTGCGCTCGACATGTTCGAAATCCAAACACCCAACAACGGTCCCATTACCGCGGCAATATTAATCGCAGTGTACCGGACAGAAAACAGTCTGCGCTTTTTGGCGTCCTCGGTAAAATCAATCATTAGCGCTTGTGTCCCTGGCTCAAAAAATGAACGACATAGCCCATTTAACGCATTTAACAAAACAAAATAAAGGGCTGATGGTGCAAAAGCAAATCCGAAAAATGTTAGACTCCAAACAAATACCGTACAAATAATGACATTCTTTCGATCAAAACGATCTGTTAAGTATCCGCCTATAAGACCACCAAACGTAGCAAACAGCGGCGCGATCCCAACTGTTAATCCAATAAGTAAAGGAGAAGCCTGTAGTTGATTATGTAAATATAGGGCTAAAAAAGGGATGGCCATGAAACTAGCCGTGCGAGCAAATATAGTCCCACTTAATATAATCCAAACAAGCGGGTGAAAATAATTGAAGATTGATTTCATTTTGTGGAGCCTCTTTCATCAGATATGACATTTCATTCAATCCATTGCGCTTTGGTATACTTAAAGCCCAAAATGATGGCTATTCTACTAAAACCACTTTAGATTGAGAGTATTAATAAATTTAATAGAATACCCTAAAATTGTCAATGATATTTGAAGGAGTTTCTCTAGTTCACTTATTCAACAATACTTTTCGACTTTTTAAAGTGCCGCGACCAAATTGAGGCTAGCAATGCATTGTCATGTAGCATGTGCGGTTGTTATGGAAAGTTTTAAGAATTGACGTTTTACATTAGTTAGGAATGATATACATCGGAAAGTGTTTTTGAATCGGCGAAATCGGCTCTTAAACGTGGAAATTTGGCTAATAAAACGCGAATTGGCTCTTAACTGCTTTAATTTGGCTAATTATCGATGTATTTTGGCTAGTAATGCTAAAAATTTGGCTATTATTATCTAGTTAATGGCTAATAACAGCAGAAAAATGGCTAATATCCAATACAAATTGGCTTGTATTACCGAGGGAGTTTGAAATCTTAATTACGGAGATCTGTATTAAGAAAATCTAACTAAGCATCCGCCCCTTCCATGGGAGTGGTGCACTAAATACATAAATCCCCAGATTTCCAAACTTAAGAAGGCTGGCTTGCTACATATGCAAAGCCAACCTAAACAAAATCATGATCTAAACTTCTGCAACTTGTTCTTGAAGCTTTGCCGCAAAATATTTACGCGCATCTGCCGTTAAAATCGGTAAACATACAACTTCCTTCCGCTCAAACTCGACAAACATTCCACTTAAATTTTCATATACATTGTGGACTTTGAAACCCTTTTCTAAATAGTCACTGACTTGCTCCATTTCATCCACACTTAATAAATAATCCGACATGCACTCACCTCATCTTTTTTCGTTAATTGTGTCCACCTCGTCTGGCGCGAATTACGGTCACTTATCTTCCGTGACAATATCGTCCCAATCATGCCCTACTGTAATCCCTAAATACTTTTCATCACTCGGATCATCTAGTTCCGCTTGTGGGTACTGTTTGAACCACCAATATTTCGCCAACACATAATAAATGATTGCCCCCGCGAAGAAACCTACTAATGAAGAATAAGTTGGGAATATATTCGCTAAAATACCACCGATTATCCAAGCGATTAACCCTGCTAAATTAAAGCCATTCATATATTTAAATTGACCATCTAATTCGTAAAGTTCTTTTACGTTGACGCGACGTTTACGGATTAAATAATAATCGGCAAATAAAATACCTACAATAGCTGTTAAAATACCACCAATGATTAATAGTGCATCGACCAAAATATCGAATAAGTTCCACGGCTGCGCCAAAATTCCAATAATCCCAGCTATAATAACCCCAACCCAGAAAGGCACTTTTGGTCCACCAATGTTGGAGAAAATTGTTGCTGCTGGAATGACGTTTGCAGATGTATTCGTAGACCATTGCGCTAACACAATCATTAGTAATAAGACCCCTAAAATAAAGCCGCTCGCACTTTGTTGTAACGCATTTACAGGATCAGCTGATGCGACCGCCATATAACAAACTGCTCCGATTGCGACGATAAATGTATTCGTAATCGGCATGACGATTAATGAACCGACTAATTGTGTTTTATTACGTTTGAACCAATTCCGTTCATTTTTTGGTGCTTTAAAGAAACGTGAAAGGGATGGCATATCAGCGGCAAGTGTTGCCCAGAATCCCATGTTTGCCATAATTACGACCATGAAAGCTGTAAATGCGGCCATTCCCGTTGTTGGTGATTCTACCCATGACCAAACATTTTTCCCTTGTGTCGTTGCATGATCTGCTAGTGTGATGTACATCCAGCATGAAATTAAAATAATAATTGGTGCTGCTAAATCTGCAAAGCGTTCAATGGATTTAATGCCGAGAGATGTATTAAATAATTGCAATGCCGCAAAAACTAAGAAACATAAAAACCAATTATCAAAGCCAAATAATAAGTTCAAAATCCCATTGATTGCAAGCGCACCAAAATAAGTGTTAATCCCAAACCAACACGCAGCTGTAACGCCACGAACAAGCGACGGTATATGCGTGCCAATCGTACCGAATGGCGCACGCATATAAACCGGGAAGGATAAGCCATGTTCGATGCCGATATCACCGATTAATGTCATAAATATACCGATTAAAACCGAACCGATGATTGTCGCTAAAATAACCATCGGCAACGACAAACTGATAATTCCTGCTCCACCAATTGCAAAGGCGGCTAATACGATGGCCATCCCAACCCAAATTACTGCAAATCCAAATGTCCCAATACTTCTTTGTTGATGTGTCACTGGAAGTAAATCTGGTGATTTTAAATAATCCCCACCACTTGCCATCCAAGTCTCTCCCTTATTTTAAATTTCCAGTTCACGAACAAACAAACAAACAAACAAACAAACAAACAAACAAACAACCTCTTTTTATTTACCGAAATTACTAATCAATGATTGACGTTCATTCCATGTCATTGGCGCTATATTCGATTTTCTTTCAACCATCGAAATCGCACCGTCCACTGGGCATACAATCGAGCATAAATTACATCCTACACAATCTTGCTCACGAACTTTTAGCATCGGACGACCACTTTCTGTGTACAAATCGATACATTGATGTGACGTATCTTCACACGCAATATGACATTTATTACAGTTAATGCATACATCATTATTAATTTCAGCGACCACTTTATAGTTTAAATCTAAGTCTCCCCAGTCGGAATATCGTGGTACCGACCTGCCGACTAAATCCATGACTGAAGCTATACCTTTATCATCTAGGTAGTTATTTAACCCATCAATCATGTCCTCTACAATACTAAAGCCGTGGTGCATCGCCGCTGTACAAACCTGTACGCCTGTTGCTCCCATCAATATGAATTCCGCAGCATCTTGCCAGTTTGAAATCCCTCCGATACCCGAGATCGGCACATTGAAGAACGGATTGCGCGCACACTCTGCGACCATATTGAGTGCAATTGGTTTTACAGCAGGACCACAATAGCCACCGTGCGCCCCTTTCCCACCAACATGCGGTATCGTGTTCCATGAATCTAAATCTACACCCGCCAAGCTGTTAATCGTATTAATCATACTGATCGCGTCTGCTCCGCCACGTGCTGCCGCTTCTGCTGTCATCGTAATATCAGTAATGTTCGGTGTTAGCTTTACAATGACTGGCGTTTGTGCCACCTCTTTGACCCAAAACGTTTGCTTTTCAACCAATTCTGGGACTTGACCAGAAGCAGCACCCATTCCGCGTTCGGCCATTCCATGTGGACATCCAAAGTTAAGCTCAAGACCATCGACACCAACAGCTTCTACTTTTTTGACAATTTCATGCCATTTTTCTTGCTGTGGCTCTACCATTAACGACACAATAATGGCATGGTCCGGAAACCTTTTTTTCGTTTCATAAATTTCTTGTAAATTGACCTCTAATGGACGATCCGTAATGAGTTCAATATTATTAAAACCCGCTACTCTTTGTCCGTTAAAGCTGACTGCCGCAAAACGTGAAGAAACATTTAGAATCGGTTCACCTAATGTTTTCCAAACCGCGCCACCCCAGCCTGCTTCAAATGCACGTTGTACTTGATAACCTGAATTCGTCGGTGGTGCGGATGCTAGCCAAAATGGATTCGGTGATTTAATGCCTGCTAAGTCAATTCGTAAGTCTGCCATGTCGTATCCCTCCTATGCAATTTCACTCGTCTTTTTTAATTGTTCATGAATGATGTACGCTGCGTCTTTCCCTTGTTGCGCGGCTGTTACAACCATCGCTTCCCCTTGACCGTTTCCGAACACAACATCGCCACAGGCAAATACTTTCGCATTCGATGTTTGCATTGTCGTTTCATCAATATCGACTACACCGTTTATATGCTGTAAACCGAATGCTTCAATGAGCGAAACGAAACGTGTTTGCCCAATTGCTTTAATAACCGCGTCCACTTCCATAATAAATTCAGATCCTTCAACCACTTCAGGTCTTTGTCGACCATCTGCACCTGCTTCGCCTAGCTTCATTTTGACGCATTCAAGCGCCATTACTTTTCCTGCTTCGTCACCGATAATTTTCGTCGGCGCTGTTAGCCACTTAAATCCAACGCCATCTTGCTTAGCAAATTCATATTCAAATTGGTAGGCCGTCATTTCTTTTTCAGTTCTGCGGTAAAGAATTTCTACTTGTTCAGCACCTAATCGTTTCGCACAAGTTGCTCCATCAATCGCTGTATTTCCAGCACCGATAACGACAACCCGTTTACCGATTAAATCTTCAGTAAGAGCGCCAACTTTCGTGTTCTTTACAAACTCGATGGCATCATGCACGCCGTCTAGTGGTTCGCCTTCGATACCAAGATTCGGTACAGCCCCCATCCCAATTGCTAAAATAACACGATCATATTGTGCTAAAATTTCATTAGGTGTAATATCTACGCCAACTGTTGTATTTGTTTTTATTTCCACACCAAGCTTTACAATTTGCTCCACTTCCCAATCCACGACCTCATTTGGTAAGCGGAATGATACGATTCCATAGCTTCCTAAACCGCCTGCTTTTGCTTCAGCTTCAAAAATTGTGACAGCATAGCCAAAACGACTTAGTTCACGTGCTGCAGATAAACCAGCAGGACCCGAACCAATAATCGCTATTTTTTGCCCATTTGTTTGACCTTTTTTAAATAGCTCCACGCCCGATTCGATCGCCCAATCGGTTGCGTAACGTTGTAAGTGACCGATTTTGATTGGTTTTGTAGAAGCATTTAAAACACATGCTCCCTCACACAATTCTTCTGTCGGACAAACTCTCGCACAGCTCGCACCAATCGGATTCGCATCCATAATCGTCATCGCTGAACCTTTCATATTACTTGAAGCAATTTTTTTAATGAAATTTGGAATTGGAATACTTGTCGGACAAGCTGTAATACAAGGTGCGTCATAGCAGTAAAGACAACGGTTCGCCTCTTCAATCGCTTCATTTTTTGTCATCCTGCTATTCATTTCAACAAAGTTTCGCTTCAGTTGTGCAGACATTGCATTTTCTTGAATCGGATTCATTTCCACATCCCCCTTATGCATTCGTTTTTCATTGTTTATTCGCGTTCTAACTAGGCGTTAAATGTTGATTGCTTCTACAGTAGCTGGTGTTAATTGACGTTTAATATATTGTCCACTACCTAACACCCCTACAAATTCTTTATTCTTAATGACGTACTCGCCGCGCACAAGTACACTAATCGGATCACCTGTCACTTCCCAACCTTCATATGGGTTATAATCCACATTCATATGATGTGTATTCGCTGAAATAACTCGTTTTACTGTCGGATCAAAAAGTACGATATCTGCATCAGAGCCAATTGCGATTGTGCCTTTTTGCGGGTATAAACCGAAAATTTTTGCAGCACTCGTCGAAGTCATATCGACGAATTCATTAATTGAAATCTTCCCTTTCGCTACACCTTCTGAATATAAAATGGCACAGCGATCTTCAATAAACGGACCCCCGTTTGGAATTTTAGAGAAATCATTCAAACCTAATTGTTTCTTCCCATTAAAGCTAAATGAACATTGATCCGAGCCGATTGTTTGCAGTTGTTTCGCTTTTAGAGCGTTCCATAAATGCGTTTGATGCGATTTTGGACGAAGTGGTGGTGACCAAACATATTTCGCGCCCTCAAAACCTGGCTGTGCTAAAGCCGATTGATCAAGCGTTAAATAGGGAGGACATGTTTCCCCGTACACGTCATATCCTTTTTCACGCGCTGCAATAATTTCATCTACTGCCTCTTTGCAAGTAACGTGTACAACGTAAAGCTTGGCACCTGCAATATGTGCCAACTCAATTGCACGTTTTGTCGCTTCGCCTTCTAATTCCGCTGGACGCGTCAGTGCATGATAAATTGGCGCTGTATGCCCCGCTTGCTTTGCTTCCTCTACTAGTTCATCGATAACGGAGCCATTTTCACAGTGCACCATTACGATAGCCCCCGCCTCTTTTGCAATTTTAAATGCTTTAAAAAGGGTGCGGTCTGTCGCTTGGAATTCTTTCGCGTAAGCCATAAACACTTTCACCGACGTAATTCCTTCTTGCTCTAGTAATACCGGTAATTCCGCTTCTGTTTCAGGCGTTAAATCACCAATCATCAAATGAAAGCCGTAATCAATCGCCGCGTTGCCTTTTGCTTTTTCATGCCACTTCTCAACAGCTGTTCCCAGTTTCTCTTCACCAGCAGTTAAACAAAAATCTAAAATCGTTGTCGTACCACCGAATGCGGCCGCAATCGTACCAGATTTCCAATCATCGTCTGTCACTGTGTTATTAAACGGCATATCCAAGTGCGTATGTGGATCAATTCCCCCTGGCATAACGTATTTACCAGTTGCATCGATGATTTCTGCACCTTCTGCTAATAGTTTTTTTCCTATTTGAATAACTTTTCCGTTTTCTATTAATAAATCTGCCTCATATACATCTGTTGCCGTTGTAATTAATCCACCTGTAATCAATTTTTTCACGATACCCTCACCCTTCATTTCATTAATTTGTAATGTGTATCTCGCCAATGCTGAACTTTGTTTGCAGTGTCAAAACGGTTGCTAGTAACACATCTGCACCCTTTGCACAGTCTTCAAACGTCGTCTCTTCCTCTTCACAATGACTTTTACCGCTAATGCTTGGCACGAAAATCATCGCGGACGGGATAAAGCTTGCGATATACTGCGCATCATGACCCGCGCCACTAAACATACGATGATAAGAATAGCCAAAATCCTCACATGACTCTTCCACTTCATTACAAATTGCAGCGTCAAAAAATACAGTATCTCTTCCCCATAACTTAGCTGGTTGAATGTTACAGCCATTTTGCTCAGTAGGTAAACCTTTTAAGATTTCTTCCACTTTGCGCATTACTGCTGGATCTTGGTGACGTGAATCGATCGTAAATGTTACTTTATTTGGAATGACTGTATGGATATTTGGCGAAACGTTCATTCGACCAAATGTGTAAACGAGCTGTTCATCTATTTTGCCAAGCTCGTCATGTAAATTTGTAATAATACTTGCCGCTACACGCATTGGGTCTTTGCGCATTGTCATCGGTGTCGTTCCCGCATGATTGGACTCCCCTGTAACCGTCACTTCATAACAAACCATGCCTAACACACCTTCAACGACACCAATCTCCAGTTGCTTCGCTTCTAATACGGGGCCTTGCTCAATATGCAGTTCAATATATGCAAGCGCTTCCGTTAATCGGTTTTCTTTTTCTCCCATATACCCACTACCTAGGAGCGCATCTTTAAAGGTAATTCCATTTTTATCAACCGATTGCAACATTTCGTCTTTGTTAAACTTTGAAGAAATCACACCAGAACTCATCATCGCTGGATCAAAGCGCGCCCCTTCTTCATTCGTAAAATTCACAATCATTAATGGAATATCTAGTTCAATGTCATTTTCTTTTAGCGTTCTAATCACCTCTAATGCGGTCAAAACGCCTAACACACCATCAAACTTGCCCCCTTTTTCCACCGAATCTAAATGCGAACCCATAACAATTGGCGGTAAATCCTTATTCCCAGGTAAAATCGCATAAATATTCGCCATATCGTCTACCTTAATTTCCATACCTAAATCTTTACAGCATTCGCAAAAATAATCTCTCGCTAATACGTCCTCTTTCGATAGAGTTAAACGAGTTACGCCACCATTTACAGTTGCTCCAAATTGACTAAATTGTTCAAGTGACTCTTGCAATCGACTACTGTTACATTTATACATATGCTAGTCCCCACTTTCATATTAGTTAAGATGTATTTAGATAAATTAGAAAGCCTTTACTATATATATCTATAAATCTTTAAAATTATGTGCATATGTATTTTTTATATGGTAAATTATTCCATAATATGAAGTTGGTATAGACATGTTGCTCGGTCTAGGAGGAGGAAGATATGAATGATTTTTCACTTACTGTATCAGAAGTGATGACGAAGAAATTATTTAGTAGCGCTCGGTTAATTGCCGGTGCGAAAGGACAACTCAATGTCATCAAATGGGTGCATATTGTCGAAAGTCTGGATGCTGCCAAGTTATTAAAGGGCAATGAATTAATTTTGACGACGGGTATTCATTTGAAAGATAATGAAGAAATTTTTAAACAGTTCATTCACCAATTAATTGCGTCAAAAGCTGCCGGACTGTGCATTGAACTAGGTAATTCCATTCAAGAAATCCCTCATTTTATTCAACAGATGGCTACAGACTATCAATTTCCACTGATTATTTTTCACAAGGAAGTCGCATTTGTTGAAATTACACAAGACATACACAGCATGTTAATCAATCAGCAATATGAAATGATAAAAAACTTGGAAGACTACGCGCAACAACTGAATAAATATACACTTACAGTTAACAACTACGAACAAATTTTGATGCATTTATATAAACATCTCGGCTTGCAAGTGATCTTTACGTTCAACGGGCAAAAACCTATTTTCATCCCGAATATATATCAGGAAAAGTACGAGGCGATGCAACAAGCAAATCCCGATGATGTAGAAAACCATTTCATACAGTGTGATGTCAATATTTTCAACCAATATTATGGAGAAGTTTGTTTGTTCTCTTCGCAGCGCGTGCTCAATGAATACGATGCACTCATTTTAGATCGTACGGTTATTGCCCTATCACAATATTTGCTGCGAGAATTGTATATTGAAGAGAAGAAAGGTATGGAGGATCGTGAAATTTTAGATAACTGGCTGAATGGAAAAGCGACGATTGAAGAGTTAACGCATTTTATGCAAGACCACCATGCAAGTAGCGCTTCGAATCGATGGATTGTCATGATTCACCAAATTCAAAAAAGGAAAAGTAGTGATGTCACATACTATAAGTTATTTGCGCGCAATGTGCTTGAGAAGTTTGGCTTCTATCCGTTTATTTTAGAAAAAAATAGCCAACTTATTTTTATTTTGGCGGATTTACGCGAGCAAGAATCCTATAAGCAACGCATCGAACAAGCGCTTGCACAAATTCATGATAATAATAGCAAATATAAATATGCCGATTTAAACTTTTTATATGCTGTTGGCAAATACGTTTCACATATACAAACCGTCAAAAATAGCTACACTACAGCAAATGACACGTTAGAAATTCGTTGGAAATCACAAGAGCTTTCCTGTTTCTACGAAGATTTACACCTCCATCATTTAATTTTACACTTACAAAAAAGTCCATCCGTTATGGATATGATTGCTGAAACGATATATCCACTCATTGAATACGATCAAAAACATAACAGTCAATTAGTTGAAACGTTAAAAGTTTATTTGCAAACAAATGGGCTAAAAAAGGAAACGTCTGAGCGCCTTTTTATAGTCAGACAAACGCTGTATCATCGCTTGGAAAAAATCGAGCAGCTACTCGGTCATGATTTCATGAAGCCAGAAAAACGATTAACACTAGAATTGATGCTCTTTGCAAGTGAATTATTACCAGTTGTACATGAATAAAAATCAATTACGCCGAGGCGTAATTGCGTCCAGATTTTTTTCGAGCTCGCTCGAAAAACTTCCCTTAAAAATCTGTGACATCCGCCGGGGCTTAACTTGATTTAGCTGGGGCTTGAACCCCTGCTGAATCAAGTTATAGAATTACCTTTATGTGAAAGGTAATCCTTCATTTATTTGACATTTTGTATAATGCTTATTCCCCTCAAAAATTGAATAATAGAGTTATAGCGAAAAGGGAGTGGTGATTTCCAATGACGAATTTAACAAATCAAAATTGGCAAGTAAAGGATCAACAATATGTTTGGCATTCGATGAAACCGTACAATCCAAATGCAACGATGATCGTCCAAAAATCAAAAGGTGCATGGATTACTGACATCGATGGCAAGCGTTACTTAGATGCGATGGCTGGATTATGGTGTGTAAACGTCGGATATGGGCGAGAGGAAATTGCGAAAGTAGCCTACGAGCAATTACTTGAAAATTCCTATACTCCCCTATCTGTAGGTCACACTCCTGCCATCCAATTGAGCGAAAAAATTAGTGAGTTATTAGGTGATGATTACGTTGTCTTTTTCTCAAATAGTGGCTCTGAGGCAAACGAAACAGCTTTTAAAATCGCGCGTCAATACCATCAGCAAAAAGGGCAAACAGGTCGAACTAAATTTATTTCCCGTTATCGTGCCTATCACGGCAACACGATGGGCGCATTGGCTGCGACTGGTCAAGCACAGCGAAAATATAAATACGAACCGTTAGCAGCGGGCTTCCTCCATGTTGCACCACCTGATGCTTACCGCGCAAATGAAGACCATATTACTGACCCAGCTGCCCTACCATCCGTTCAGGCAATTGATAACGTCATGACTTGGGAATTACCTGAGACGATTGCTGGCGTCATTATGGAGCCGATTATTACGGGTGGCGGCGTTATTATGCCACATGAAGATTATTTACGCGGGGTAAAAGCGGTCTGTGAAAAACACGGCGCCCTTCTCATCGTGGACGAAGTAATTTGTGGCTTTGGACGTACAGGTAAAGCATTTGGCTTCCAAAACTATGGCATTCAGCCGGATATTGTGACGATGGCGAAAGGGTTAACGAGTGCATATATGCCACTTTCGGCAACAGCGGTTCGACGTGAAATTTATGAGGCATTTGCGGGTAGCGATGAATACGACTTCTTCCGCCATGTCAACACATTCGGCGGCTCTCCAGCTGCTTGTGCTGTTGCCCTTAAAAACATCGAAATAATGGAAAATGAAAATTTATTTGCACGTTCTGAAGAAATGGGCGCGATTATCCATGCAGAATTACAAGCACGTTTGAAAGATCATCCTAATGTAGGGGATATCCGCGGCAAAGGCTTACTTATTGGGGTTGAGCTTGTGAGCGACAAAACTAGTAAAGCACCACTAGCCGTTGCTGATGTTAATAAAGTCATTGCATTATGTAAAGAACAAGGTTTAATCATCGGTAAAAATGGTGTAACCGTTGCAGGCTTTAACAATATTCTCACACTTTCACCGCCACTAATCATCTCGTTAGAAGAAAAAGATTTGATTGTGAAAACATTTACCGACGCTTTAAACACGCTTTTGCAACAGTCTTAAATCATATGGAAACTAAGGGGGAATTAGATTTATGGTAACGAATACAGAAGTAAAAGAACTGGGACATTTTATTAACGGGGCAATCGTTCCAGGTAAAAGCGGAAAATTCTCAGATGTTTACAATCCAAGTTTAGGTACAGTCATTGCACGTGTTCCGATTGCTTCTAAAGAAGAAACGCAGCAAGCAATTGCAACAGCAAAAGCAGCATTTCCAGTATGGCGTGCCTTGTCTGTTGGGAAACGCGCTGAAATTGTTCTGAAGTTCCGTCAATTATTAACAGAGCGTTCAGACGAATTAATGGAGTTGATTTGTACGGAAAGCGGGAAAACAAAGGAAGATGCAAAGGGAGAAATTACACGTGGATTAGAGTCCGTTGACTTAGCAATCAATGCTCCTCACCTATTAAAAGGCGAATATTCCGTCAATGTTGGCGGGAATATTAATGCATACTCAACAAAAGCACCACTCGGCGTTGTTGCAGCAATTTCCCCATTCAATTTCCCTGTGATGGTGCCGCTTGCAATTACGAGTATGGCGGTGGCAGTCGGCAATTCAGTTATATTGAAACCGTCTGAGCGCGTTCCTTGCTCTGCACTATTTTTATCGGAACTATGGAAGGAAGCGGGCTTACCAGATGGCATTTGGACGGTCATCAATGGTGATAAAGATACTGTAAACGAACTATTAGAAAGTCCAGCTATTGAAGCGATTTCATTCGTTGGTTCAACACCCGTTGCCGATTATATTTTTGCAACGGGTTCAAAATATGGGAAACGCGTCACAGCATTAGGTGGCGGGAAAAACAATATGATTGTCATGCCTGATGCTGATTTAGAACAAGTGTCAAACGCATTTTTAGGCGCTGCTTACGGGGCTGCTTCCCAACGTTGCATGGCCATTTCAACAATCATACCTGTTGGCGAAAAAACAGCGAATAACCTTGTTAAAGTATTGGCTGATAAAATCTCAAAATTAAAAGTAGGTCCATACACAGATCCAGAGGTTGATTTTGGACCAGTTATTACCCAACACTCAAAAGATACTGTTATTGGTTTTATCGACCGTAGCCTAAAAGAAGGCGCTACGATCGTATGTGATGGCCGTAACCCAGACATCGCGAAAGACTCAAATGGCTTCTATTTAGGACCTACACTTCTCGATCACGTGAAACCTGGCATGGAAATTTACGAACAAGAGGTGTTTGGTCCAGCTCGTAATGTGGTCCGTGTCGATACTTTAGAGGAAGCAATCGAGTTAATTAATGTGCATGAGCTAGGAAATGGCGTCACGATTTTCACAAATAATGGCGCTGCTGCCCGCAAATTCACATCTGAAATCGAAGTCGGCATGGTCGGTGTGAACGTACCCATCCCAATTCCTGTTGGCTACCATAACTTTGCTGGCTGGAAACGCTCGAGATTCGGTGAGGGGCATATGTTTGGACCAGACCAAGTTCGTTTCTTCACAAAAACAAAAACGATTTCAGAAAAATGGTTTGAAGAAGATAGCGAATCGGTATCAACATTTGCATTCCCGAGTAATAATGACTAAATTGCTAGAAATGGATATTCTATATCGGTAGTTACCTTTATTACTAAAATAATTGAATCTTAAAATGCCGAAACGCTGTTAAATCAACGTTTCGGCATTTTTTATTTCGTACTTTTTGAGGCAAGTAGCTCAATTAATGAACCTACGACCTCCATTGGATTTTTCTCGCCCTGTGGATTTGCTTCTGAAATAACATTTTGTGGGTCGAATAAATGAACTTCAATTCCATTGTCTTTCTCTTCTTCTGCAACAGTTTTCATAAGGGATTCAACACCTGCTTTACTTGCTGAATAAGCACTAAATCCGTCCACATAGAATTGAGCCATGCCAGAAGTAACAGAAATGATCTTTCCATTTTCATTATTGCGTAAGGTAGGTAAAAATGCTTTTGTTACTAGAAACTGACTCGTCAGATTTTTGTCCATCACTTGTTGCCATTGTTCTAGCGTCATTTCAGTGATCCTTCCAGTTGCAGGTACCCCACCAACATTATTTACTAGCACATTTAATTTTCCATCTGTTAATTCTAATAATCTACTTTTTAATGCTTGAACGCTTTTCTCATTTGTTACATCAGCTGGAATAACGATAGCCTTATCCTCACCAATCTCTTTTTCTACTTCACGCAATTTTTCTTCACGTCTGCCATTTAAAACAACAATAAATCCTTCATTTGCTAAAGACTTTGCAATGGCTCTACCTAAACCAGTCCCTGCACCTGTAACAAGCGCTACTTGATTCATTAATTTTGTCATTGTGTATAATCTCCCTTACTAAATGATTGAGTATTTCGATTTCCATAATTACTATATAATGTATATTATAAATATATAAGTATGCACATTTTTGTAACTAAGTATCAAAAAGAATACTAATGGGGGATGGATAATATGAAAAATGAAACAAATCCTAATCACTGTCAGGTCGTGACCGCACTTAATACATTTGTAGGTAAATGGAAGCCAATTATTTTGCTTCATTTATTTGTAGATGGAACACTCCGATTTAATGAACTAAGAAGACGAATCCCAGATGTTACGCAACGAATGTTAACACTTCAACTGCGTGAACTTGAAGAACAAGATTTAATAACACGTGTTGTATACGCACAGGTCCCACCCAAAGTAGAATACTCCCTTACAAAGTACGGCGAAACTCTTGGTCCACTTATGATTGCTTTAAATGAATGGGGCGGAAATCACCTAAAGCACCTTGAAAATAGAAAAAGTTCAATTTTACTTGGTGACCTAAATTCGTAACGAAATCGCGCCCTAAAAGGAAAAAGAGCGCTAATCCAAATTCTTGGATTGCGCTCGATCATTATATAATTTGGTTAAAATGACATGGAACGTCCATGCCTTGCTAAATACGCTTCTTTTTCTTTATAATCTGGCATGATACTTCCAACAAGTCTCCAAAATGAACGATCATGATTCATATGACTTAAATGACATAGTTCATGGATTACTACATAATCAATGACTTCGATTGGAGCCATAGCTAATCGATAATTAAACGTGAGCTTTCTCTCTGAACTACAGCTACCCCACTTTGTTTTAGATTCTACAATTTCAAAAGATTTTGGTTTTACTTTTAATTGTTGTCGATATATTTTTATTCGTTCACCTACAATTTTTTTGAGGCTATTAATATAGTACCTTTTGAGATTTTTTTTTAAGTGTTTCTTCATCCAATTCACCTATGTCTATTAATTCATGTAGGAAATACTCTTTCCCGAGGTGTAAAAACTTACCTCCTTCATAAAACCCTCTTGCTTTAGGGTTTTCTCTAGCTAATTCCATTTCATGAATTCTCTCTAATATCAACGTCCCATTACTTTCTATTGCACTTATAATCACTTCTTCACTTGTATTATTGGGCGCTTTAACCGTAATAAAGCCAAAAGAATCAATATGGATCGATAACTTCTTTCTATTTCCATACTGAACGATAAAATCTATTGTTTCATTTTCAAATTCAACTTTCATAACGAACCTCTTTTTCCTAGTGTATTCTAACTAGGATAGTATAAATTTTCTCGCATGCATACTAAAAGTAAGAAATTTAATTTTTCACATACTGAGTGCATCAACAAAAAGAGTAGCACCATCTGGGATTATGAAAAAAGATTAAAGACGAGTCCCATTGCATTGAGCTCGTCTTTAATCTTTAAAATTTTTTCACTATTTATTTTCCTTATCGTATAAAATCTCTTCAGCAAATTGTGCTAATTGTTGAGCTTTTAAGCTTATTTCTTGAATCGTTGCAGAAAACTCATGGATTGAACTAGATTGTGTATTTGTTAATGTATTTACATCGGCGAATGAT
Organism: Solibacillus sp. FSL K6-1523; assembly: GCF_038005225.1. Lineage (NCBI taxonomy): Bacteria > Bacillati > Bacillota > Bacilli > Caryophanales > Caryophanaceae > Solibacillus > Solibacillus sp. FSL K6-1523. The sequence continues at coordinate 1,700,573 of NZ_JBBOSU010000001.1, read as the reverse complement.
TGATTCAATGCATTTAAAAGCTGTTGTATGTTAATTGTAATATGATTAATTTGATCTGCATTTTGCTTCGAATTTGTAGCAAGCTTACGGACTTCATCTGCAACGACCGCAAATCCCCTACCATGTTCGCCTGCACGTGCAGCCTCAATTGCAGCATTTAAACCTAATAAGTTACTTTGATCTGAAATTCCTTTTACTACAGAAGATATTTGACCAATTTCCTCCGCACTTGAACTTACATCTTTCATTGAAGTAGTCATATTTTTCATGCGGTCGGATAAATTGCCTACTGAGCCACTAATTTCTTCAATAGAAGCAGCCGTTTGCTCTACAATCGCAGAAAAACTTTCAGCCATTTCAAATAATCTATGCGCCTTTTCCAAACTCGTTCCGATACCAACCCCACCAATTACTTTCCCAGTACTATCATGAAGCGGGATAGCTCTTGCAATAAGCGGGAAGCCGAATAATTCTTTCGGTACAACCGCTGATAAGGATTTATTCGTTTTAATCGCATTTGTGATTACATCGCCTTCAACAAGTGGGTCCCCTGGCTTAACGTTTAAAGAAAATGTCTTCGCTGGAATATTTATGATTAATTTCTCAGTATCGTAAATACCCAAAGTAATATCGTCTTGAATAAGTCCATTTAACAAAGGGGCTACCTTAATAAACGCGCTAATTACATCAGTTTCTTGCATTTCTCCACTCCTATATCCTTAATAAGGTAAATTCCTTTGACCATAGTTTACAGAAATCCATTTTATCGTTGTAAACTCTTCAAGACTCCATTCACCATTTAAGCGACCAATACCTGATTGTTTTTCGCCACCAAATGCAACAGTTGGTTCATCATTGATTGTTAAATCATTTACATGGATCATACCTGTATGTACTTTCTTCGCCATTTCTACGCCACGTTCAAGGTTGGCAGTATGAATGGCACCACTTAATCCAAAGCGAGTATCATTTGCAATTTGAATCGCTTCTTCTTCCGTTTCGAATGGAATAATACAAACAACCGGGCCAAATAGCTCTTCTTGTGCCACACTCATGTCTGTTGTTACATCTACTAAAATAGTTGGCTCTACCATTCTGCCTTTAATATTCCCTTTAAGAATGGCTTTAGCACCTTCCGCAATACCATTTTCAATCATGGCTTCTAGGGTAGCTGCTTGGCGGTCATTAATTACTGGACCAATGATTGTTTCAGGATCTCTTGGATCACCCACTTTAAGTGAAGCAACTTTCGCAACAAACTTATCAAGAAACTCATTATAAATCGACTTTTGCACTAAAATGCGGTTTGTTGACATACAAATTTGCCCTTGGTGTGTGAATCGACTAAATGTCGCAGCATTCACAGCATAATCCATATCTGCATCCTCTAATACGATAAAGGCACTATTGCCACCTAACTCTAATAATGGCTTTTTGAAGTTTTTAATTGCTACTTGACCAATGTAACTCCCTACCTTTGTTGAACCTGTGAAGGAAATAATTCTTGGAATCGGGTGTTCAACAAATGCATCCCCGATTTCTGCAATATCCGTTACAACAACATTTATTAATCCTTTTGGTACACCTGCCTCTTCAAAAATCTTACCAATTAATGTTCCGCCTGAAATAGGTGTATCTTCATGCGGCTTTAACACAACACCATTTCCAGCGCCTAATGCAGGTGCTACAGATTTCATAGATAAAAAGAATGGGAAGTTAAATGGACTGATTACACCTACAACGCCTGCCGGAATACGATACAGTCGGTTTTCTACATCATCGATTGTTGAAGGTAAAATCTTCCCTTCCATACGAATTGGAAACGTTGCAGCCTCTTTAATCATATTTTTAACAAGTCCAATTTCAAAAGCAGCCTTTAATCTTGTTCCACCTAATTCATCCATAATTATCGATGTAATGGCTTCTTCATTTTCTTCAATATATTTCACTGCATTTTCAAGAATATCTCGTTTTTTAAATGGATTTACTTTGTCCCATTCTTGTTTTGCTTGCCAGGCAGCTTGATAAGCATGATCAATATCAGAAACATTTGCTAATTTAATTTCTGTTATTACTTCATTGTTATAGGGATTTATATTATGTAAAAGACTACTACTTTGCCCTTCTCTCCATTCTCCACCTATAAATTGTTTTCCTAAATTATTCATATCCATTTCAAAACCTCCAAATTGAATTAATATGTACAATAGGAATATCGACCAATTTAGTGGAAAATTTATCATATAAGTGGAAATTTTGTTTTTTTATTTTAATTTCTATTCGTTTAGATAATTCTTTGTACTTATTACTAAAATCAATTACACCTCGGCGTAATCGTGCACACATGAGATGTTAATGTATTTATATAAAAATAGAATAGATTCGCTCCTTGTTCGTTTGGAATCTACCCTATTTCTCAATATGTGATTATTCCGTCATTAAACTATAAGCAGAAATTTTCTTGATTTTTAATGATACAAACATCGCAACAATGTAGCCTACTATAAAAATCCCCGTACAAAGGATTAGTATCGTCGGTAAATGAACGGTAAAATCCAAACGTTTGACCCCTACACTTGAAAGTAAGACGGAAAGCATAGGATTTGTATAAAAATAGCCTAGTACTCCACCAATGGCCACCCCTGTAATCATTACAGGTACGAAGCTAATGGATATTTGATGCATCAATTGAATTGTTGAGTAGCCTATTGCTTTCATTACGCCAAACTCTTTTTTACGCTTGATAATCATCATTTTAATGACTAAATACAAAATCATTACTACAACTAGTACCGTAATTGCCAGAACCATTACCATAACTGCAAACACTGCCGTTGTATAAATACCGGTTTGGCTCTCTATATTTTCATCTATATTTAACGTTTCAACGATATAATCTCCGTACTGTTTCTGGACTTTCTTAATAAAGCTTTCGTTGGATATTCCATCTAAATACACATAAAGCGTCATGCCTTTATAATCGGATTGTAGTTGCTGAATTCCATCCATTGTTAATGCGGATATTTGACCTAAATTACCAATCGATTGACTAAGCCCCGTTACGAGAAAACGAGTGGCTTCCGTGCCATATTCTACTTCAACCGTATCCCCAATTCCTTTATTAATTTGGTTTGATACAACCCAAGAGATGGATATTTCATTTTCATATTTCGGTTGACGACCTTCGTAAACAACATTATTTTCTAACTGGTCATAATTATCCGTAACAGTATTATAAACGGTTTGATTATCAATTTTTATTGGGATAAGATCAAATATTTCCGCTTTCCTTACTTGATCCATTTGTTTAATATGACCTAAAAGTTCCTTTGTACTTGCATCTGGCTGAACAGTTATCAAAACATTTCCCGGCTCTGCACCGAATAAGTTAACGAATGCAGTTTTGTCTGAAGCGATGTTGTAATAAAGCACCACTGAAAAAACAGAGGCGAACGTTAATGCGATAATAATGAACAGGATCATGAAGTTCTGTTTTACATTCGACAGCATCGACTTAATCGCAAGTGAAAAATGAAGCCCAGCCCTCATCTTCTCCAATGGAAAATGATTTCGTCTAAAATTATGCGTTTGAATACCGCCACGGAGCGCCATAATCGGTGTAATTTTTCGAACACGGAAGGCGGAAATTAATGTAACGATTACAACACACAAAGTAACAATGAAAATATTCGCTAAATTAATCATCATATCAAATTTCTGATTCCATACTAATCCAGATAAAGATGAAATAATGTTTCCGATAAACGGCATAAGACCATATGACAAAGCAACACCAACCAAACTTGCACTAAGAGCAATTAAAACAAACTGTAAATTTATTGATGATAAAATTTGCCCATTCGTATAACCGATTGCTTTTAAAACGCCTATATTTTTCATTCCGTCTTCTATGCTATTGGACACCCGATACTTAATAACAATTAGTGAAACTAGGACGATAATGGCTGCAAAAGCGACTAGTATCATAGCGATGATGTTAATCGTCAATGTGCTCACATTTTTCACCATATCAATATCTAATGTCCAAAAAAAAGAATTTGTATCACCTGCAGATAACCCGGGATACGCCTTCGTAAAATCATTTATCAAATTTGTCGATTGTATTTTGTCTTCCATCATTGCAGATAGGACTAATCCTTCCATTTGTTTGTCTAGTTCATCTGCAAATATTTCATAAGAAATTGCTGGTAACATGAATTTCATAATTCCAACACTCGTCGTACCCATCATGGCTGTTTCGAAAAAACCAGCAACGCGAAAATCATAGTTCTTATTTTGATAAGTGATTGTAAATTCTTCACCTAACTCATAATTACCATTTGTTTTAAAAATGTTGGGAATAAAAATATCGTTAGTACTTGAATTATTTAGCTTTTCAACCAACTTCAATTTTCCAATAGTACGATGATTTTCTGCATTAAAAATAGCGGCACTACTCGTTAAATCATTATCACCAAAATTATATTTGGCAAGGTTCATGAGGATAGCCTCTTCCGTTTCTGTCTCCGTTACCCCTGGGTAGTTCGTTATAAATTCTCCATATTTTGAATGATAACTTGCATGATCCATCATGATGATTGCATGAGGGTCTTTTAATTGTTCTGCTTTACTATCAAAAAACGCATTTATTTGCGTAATAACCATAAGACCGATATTCAGAAGGAGCGCTGCAACTAAAATAAAAATAAATAAAGAAACTGTTGCAGATTTACTTTTTCTAATATTCGATAAGGCTAGATTCATGATTTTCACCTTACCACCCCATTTCTACTAGGAAATGTTGGAGTTTTTCATGCCGTTCGAGATTATTTTGTTCGCTGTATGCACCTAACTGCAGGTCACCGCAAATGACGCCATCACGTAAATATAAAATTCGATTTCCGCGCAATGCCGTCTTCATATCATGCGTGACCATCACAATACTTTGCCCATTTCGATTTTCATTTGTTAAAACATCTAATACACTATCACCTGATGCAGAGTTTAATGCACCGGTTGGCTCATCTGCAAAAAGTATTTTCGGACTGTTAATCAAAGCACGAACAATTCCAACTCGTTGCGCCTCACCACCAGATAGTTGTGTCGGAAATTTAGCCCAAGCGTTTTCAGTGATCCCTACTTGTATTAATAATTCCTTTGCTTTTTGTACGAGTTCACGCTTATTTTTATTTACTAAAAGACCACTTGCCAGTACATTATCGAGCACACTCATATTATCTAGTAAATAAATTTGTTGAAAGACAAAACCGCAATTATTCCTTCTAAATATCGCTAATTGATCATTGTTTAGTTTGGCTAAATTTTTCCCAGCAAAATCGATTTCACCTAATGTTGGTTTATCCATTCCACTAATCGCATAAAGTAGCGTGGACTTCCCAGAACCTGAACTGCCCATTATAACTGTAAAATCTCCTTCGACTAAACTAATATCTAGATTTTTTAAAACATGCTGTTGAACGCCACCGCTCGAAAAAGTTTTACATAACTTCTCCGTTTTAATAAGGATCTTTGCCATTTGTTCGCACTCTCCCTTTTTAAAGCTCCTATTTGTATTTCCATCCAAAGAAAAAAGACCGTAATGAAGCTTACAGTCTTATCATACAAAATGAATTCTTATTAAATCTTTATGCAATTCTTATCTAATTCTTAATTATTATGCCAGCTTAATTTTCAACACTACTGTAAAACCATCATTTCGGATGGTACAGCTAATATGGCCCCCCATATTTTCCATGAAGTACTTCGATATGAATAGACCAAGGCCCGAACCATTCTTCCCCCCGACATTTTTCCCGCGGTAATATTTATTGAACAGTAGCGGCAATTCATCCTCGCTCATGCCAGTTCCGAAGTCACTCATGTGGAGTTCGAGATAGCCTTGATTAATTTGAGATTTAATCATAATCTCCGTTCCTGCATATTTATAGGAATTGCTAATAATATTGTCGATTACTTGTTGCATACGTACGGGATCTATTAAAATAATACATTGTGGAATGGCGTCATACACAATTTGATGATCATAATTGACATTTTCAATCATTTCAGTAAGTACTTCGCTCGATTGTTCCGTTACGATTAACTCTAACTGTTGCAGTTCTTCTAAAGTAGCGTAAAACATATCCGTAACAAGTAAGTCAATTTGCTCTGCTTTTGAATTGATGATATTCACTTGCTTCATAAGCTTTTCATCCTTAACTTGCATAAGCATCAATTCACTAACTGCTTTGATTGAAGCGACAGGCGTCTTAATATCATGACTTAATGTGGCCACGAGCTCCTTCTTACTACGGTTGGTTTCATACTCTCTTTGACGAGCAGCATCAAGTTCCTCACGCAATAAATCAAAACTTTCTGTGAATGCACCAAAGTAATTGTTCTTGTCCATATTTAAAGGTATATCCAGATTTCCCCTAGCCACATTTACTGCGAAATTCTGAAGCTGCTGAAATGGCTTTAATAATGTTGTGTAAATGTAGATAATATACAGAATACTAATCAGCATGACCACACCAAAAATCAAACTTATCGATGTGATGAGCTCCCTTTTCAGTTGTTCTATTACTTCTCGTTCATTATTACGGATAATTATTTTCCCTACAATTTCATTATTTTGCTTCACATCTATGACTATATCTCTATTTTTTATAGCATCGTAAATCGTATGAAAGTGATTGCCCGGTGTTTGGTAAATGACGTTTTCTGAATGGTCTATAATAGAAAATGATTTTTTAATATCACTGTTATGAAAAGTTTCTTCACGAATTTGTCCCCAATTTTTTTCGACCGTTTTAACGACATCATTTATAGCTACTAAGTCCACTTCTGTACTATTTTTATTGTGAATAATGAGGATTGAAGAAATAATTCCTGCAGTAAAAACAACTAAAATAATCACGATTAGCCATTTTATTCTCATTCGTTTGCATCCTCTAAAACATATCCAGTACCCCATACCGTTTTTATAAATTGCGGGTCCTTTGGATTACGTTCAATTTTCTCACGTAAATGACGGATATGCACATTTAGGGTCCCATCCCCGACAAAGGAATCTTTCCATACGTTGCGAAACAATTCATCTTTTGTAATAATACGATTTTTATTTTTCACCAAATAATGCAGAAGTTTAAATTCCATCGTTTTCAATTGAATTTCAGTACCATCTACTCGAATCCGATGAAGCTGCGTATCAAGTTGAATATGTCCAAACTGTAAAATTTCTTGTTGGTTGCTGGGGCCACTGCTATATCTTTTAAGTACTGCCTTTACTTTTGCTAATAAAATACTTAATGAATATGGCTTTTGTATGTAATCATCGCCACCTATGTTAAGCGCAATGAGAACATCGTCATCGCTGGAACGTGCGCTTATAAACAAGATTGGGATTTGCGTTATTTTACGCAATTTTTTACACAAATCAAATCCTGATTCATCCCCGAGATTGATATCTAAAAGAATTAAGGATGGTTCATGTTCCTCCAAATAACGTTCACACGCCTCTGCACTTGTCACATATGCCGTTTTGACTTCAAATAGATTAAAATATTCACAAGTTGTTTCAGCTAAAGCAATTTCATCATCAACAATTAAACAGTCTAATTTCATCGTCAATCTCCTAGAAAAAATACTTTCCTACCAGTTAAACAGGATACATATAGTATACATTAAATTGGAAATTGTCGTGTAAAATTATGGATGTAATTACTTAATAGAGAGAATACCCCTCTATTTTTATGCTACAATTTACTATAATTGAGGAAGGTGTCTTATGAAAATATCTGTTTATGTTGCAAATGCATTTAGCAAGGATCATAAAGGGAGGAAATAAAGTAGGAGTGGTATTTAATGGTCGGACGGTAGTAAACCATCCAAATCCCAAATAAGGGACAATCGGATGATAAATTTACACTAAAAACACCATTCGAACAATGGTTTTCACCGATTTCCTCCACAAAGATTGCGGATTTTGATTGGTACGACACTAAATCGCGCTGATTGTCTACTGTTTAAATGTACTAGCTCAGCTCAACACGAATAGCCCAAGGACTTACTTCCAAATCTGTCAATAGCTAAAAGCTGCCCCATGAAAACCAGCACATATTTGGATTCGAAAAATAGAAGGAAAAGCCGTCCCATAAAATTTTCTAACTGTTGTCGCACTCGTCAAAAGTTATATTAAAAAATGAATGATTACTACCTCTGCGTAAGTGTCTTCGTTTTCATCTTAAATAGGAAATTAAGATAATGGAAAATTCATTTGGAGTTTATGCGACGGTAGTGGTATTACAAGCCAATTCAATACTTTAATATCTTTTTTAGTTTAATATGATTTCAGCAAAATCATATTATTCACGATATTTTTCCAGTAACATAATACAATTAGCTAGTTCATATTCTAATTTTAGTTTTATTAATTCACGTTTTGAACCTATCCCTACACATATTGGAAGTGTTGATATAAAATTTTTAACTTCTAATAAAGGAACATCTAAATTTTTTCGCAACAAATGCATAGCATTAGATCTTTTTTCACCAATTTGCAAAATGTGCAAACTCCAGATGTTAGTATCTGTAACATTGCAGTCAGTCACTTCATTCTCCATCTTCATAAACAAATCCATCGGTACTAGAGCAATATTATACTCATCAAAATCGCCTTCTAAAATTGCTATTTTCAAGCCAAACTGCCTAACTTGGTTGTCAAAACAATTCAATAATAACGGAATATATTCTCCTCTTTTAACTTGATTATGCTGCAATTTCCTTTTAATAGTTGTATCATTTAATTTTATATTGGAATATCCATATTGTTTTAGTCGTGAATGCAAAAATCTTTTTATTTGACCAGGATATTCTTCACCACTCCAATCCGTTGTTTCAACATACCTAATAATAGACAAATAGAAGATGAGTGTATGTAATTCCAGATTACTATTATTGTTGTCAATGTAAAACTCTTCTGTTTCGGTACGGTTGATAAATCTCCTTTGCTTCTTAATAAATTCATGAGTTTCAAGTTTTTGATAGTCAAATAAAAGTTGCTCCACTTCTTTCTTATGTCCTTCGTTAAGTGACGGGTAAATAGCTTCAAATAATTTCATAATTCCTAGCATTCCTTTCGCTTCACGCAGGGTTATTAATATCATCTACAAAGATATGAACTGGATTTATATTTCAACAGCCTCTATTGCTTCTATTACTTCTAATTGCCCTAGTTCATTTAACAAATTGCTACATTTACTAAATTCGGCTCTATCTAATTCTGATACTATAAAACGTCCTCACCTATTAACTCCTAAAAAAAACAACCTTACTAAACAAACTTCACCTTATCATATTCATTCGAAATTTCAATCACTTTATCGAGACTTTATTCCATTAAATGCCCGTTGTTGAATAAGAAAACACAACCTAAATTTACTTTGAGGTCGTTCTGAAGGAAACGGATCATAAGTAATTAGCCTAATTATAGTTAGTCCAATAATAATGAAATCTTTTCCATTACATTCACCCATAACTTTACATTAATTGTAAATATAAGGAAAGATTAATAGTTATTGTTCGATATTTGAATCTATCTAACTATAATTCACAAATCCTCACTTTCACATGCGCTCCACCAATTTCACGATTATTGACATGAATCTCTCCGCCGTGTTTCTTTACAATTTCCTTTGCAATATACAGCCCTAAGCCTGAGAGTCCATTAACTTCTGATTCCTTACTTTTTTCCTGATAATATTTATCGAACACATCTTGTTTCTGATCACTAGAAAAACCAGGGCCATTATCGAAAATGTCGAACGTGATACTTTGATCTGGATTCATCGTTATCATCCATTCAACATGTCCATTAACAGGTGTGTAACGAATACTATTCGTCACAATATTATCAAGTATTTGTGATATTCTCTCTTGATCAATCATTCTTATGTAGATTTCTTCATTCTTCATCCGATATTGAAAGTCGATACATTTCTTCGCACATAGCCTTTCATATTCTTTACCTTTCATTTGCACAAATTCATTAATTGATGTTCGTTTTGGATTTAAGGTGAACGTTGGCTTCTCAATAAGCGCCATTTCATTTAACTCGGCTATTAAATGGCTCGCATAATTTGTGTTTCGAATAATCGTTTGTAAATACGGCTCTAATCGTTCTGGACGCCTTTTTCCACTTTCTAATAACCCTTCCGCATGCCCTTGAATAATTGTTAATGGATTTCGCAAATCATGGGAAATAGCAGCAATCATTTCTTTTCGCTCTTGCTCTAGCTGTAGTTGACGGTCCAATGACTCTTTTAATGCGGACCTCATATCTTCAAAAGCTTGCACCAGTTGTTCCAATTCAACCGAATAATTAATTCTCGGTAAAGTGAAATCTAAATCCTGTTCTTTAATTTTTTTCGTACTTTCAATCATTTCATTAAATGGTCGTTCAAACTCTCGACTTAGCCTTTTCCCAGAGAAATATGAAAACAGATAAAAAAAGATGAATGGTGCGAAAATGAAAAAAAATATGATACTTAAAAATAAAATCATCCATTGATTATGTGGATTTGAAGTGAGCACGCTAAGGCCATACTTAAAAACAACAGCCCCTTGCAATATTCCTTGATCATTTTTAATCGGATAGAATTTAATAAAACCGCCATCTTTTTTTGCAGATCTAGTTGCAATGTTTCGCTTTAATTCCTCTTCGTTACTTACTAACTTAGCCTGGTAAGTACCATAAACAATCTGACCGTCTAAATCCATTACTTGATAATCCATTCCATCTAAAGGTATGACTGATTCAAAAAGGTTTTGACTATTTGATGAAAGTATAGACGCCCCAGCAGCATCAATATACTTTTCAATCGTAGGCAATTTCTTTTCATAATAGTTCGCAGGGTTTAGCTTATTCGTCGAAAACAACATAGTTATAGAAAAAATTAATACTATCCATGTTAAAATGGTCGCTACAATGCTTTTAAATAACACAAAGTGAAATGAAGTGATAAATTTGCTCCGTAACGTTTGATTATTTCGGTTCACTTTTCCCATCGATAACCTCTTCCCCAAACCGTTGAAATAATGGAATCTTGTTCCCCTGCTTTTTGAAGCTTTGCACGAATATTTTTAATATGCTCATTGATCGTTATCGAATCACCTGTTGCTTCTAATCCCCATACTTTCTCATAAATTTGCTCACGCGTAAGTGCTTGTCCACAATTGATGGCCAAATATTGAACAATTTCAAACTCTCTCATCGTTAAAGACACTTCCCTCGCATCATAAAACAATTGGCAGCTTTTAAGGTCAATATGTATCTTCCCGAAATATAAACATTTTTGCTGATTCCTGCTTTTTCTTTCTTCGCGGCGCAAATGGGCATGTACGCGCATTTTTAATTCTCTGAGGCTAAATGGTTTTACTAAATAATCATCGCCACCAACTAGCAATCCTTGGACACGGTCATTTTCTGTTTGCTTAGCACTTAGAAATAAAATGGGCACGTCTACACTTTTTCTTATTTGTTCACATAACTCAAAACCGCTCATCCCCGGCATCATCACATCCAGAATCAACAAATCTGGTCCATATTTTAATTGTTTGAATGCTTCCTCGCTATTCGCAGCTTTTAAAACTTGGTAGCCCTCATCTTCTAATGCATCATACAAAAAAGTGAGTATCTCTATTTCATCATCAATAATTAAGATTTTCTCATTCATGTTTCATCATCCTATTCATATACTTTTCTCCTTAACTTTACCTTATAAATATCAAGAAAAAATAAAGTACGGTGCTTTATCCTTTCTTGATATTTATCGTTTACAGTTTCATTATTAAATATTTTTCAAAGGATGGATAGTAATGGAACAGAAAGTTTCGCCTATTTCAGGAAAAGATCGCCTCGAAACAATCGATATGCTTAGAGGTTTCGCGCTCCTCGGAATTATTATAGCAAATATTGTTTGGTATCTTTATCCTGCGTATCTACAGCAAGAACCTTCATTTAAAAATGAATGGACCTCTTTCTGGAATCAATCCGATTTCGCCGCGCAATCTGCTCTTGATATGTTTGTTATTGGGAAGTTTGTCTTGCTGTTTTCGATGTTATTTGGTTTTGGGATGGTCATTATGCAGGAAAGAATCGCAATCAAACAGTTAAACTTCTGGGGAATTTATTCTCGCCGACTTATCGCTTTATTCATTTTCGGTAGTATCCATGCGTACTTCATCTGGTTTGGCGATATTTTAACGGACTACGCAATTTTGGGATTCGTACTGCTACTCATGCATAAGTTAAAACCGAAGATACTGTTAATTATAAGCATCACTTTATACAGCTTATTAATTATTCTAATTACACTAGGTTCTCTATCAGGCGATTCTGCTGCGATGTTGGCGCGCATATCAGAAGAAGATCAAAAGCTCATCCAAACAACAATCGAAGTACATCAATCTGGAAACATGGAACAATTGATCGAAGCGAACATCGCAGAAAGAACCTATTATACGATGAGAAACGGACTTTATGCCCTATACTCAGGCATGCCACTTGCTTATTTAATTTCAAATCTTCCTTTTCTACTCATCTTTATGTTTGGAGCAGCCATTGCGAAGAAAAAGTGGGTCCACTATTTCCAACAATATAGAAAAGGGTTTTTCATCACCTGGCTTTTTACTTTATTAACGGGAGGCACGTTAAATTGGATTTTACCATTTATCGTAGAGGATCAATACGCTGTTCAAACGATTCAATATATTAGCTCACCGCTAATCACAATTTTTTATGCCATTAGCCTCCTCTTCATCTATCACACTATAAAAGGAAAGAAAGTTTTACAATGGTTCACTTTCCCTGGAAGAATGGCGTTTACAAACTATATTAGTCAATCCATTATTTGTACATTCCTATTTGGCCCTTTTGCATTCGGTGTGTACGGAAAACTATCATTAACGACCGCTATACTAATTGCGATTACCATCTATATTGTCCAAATGTTCTTTAGTAAATGGTGGTTAGCCAAATTCCGCTTTGGACCTTTAGAATATATTTGGAGAACGATTACTTATTGGGGGATTAGAAGTTAAATAATTTTGGGGCTGCCATTGAGTTAACTTTTGGTACAGCCCCCTTCTTGAATAGCTATACAAAAAACTTACTTTATTAGCTGTTTACTTATTTTTTTATCTTTATCGTTATAAAATGTAGCATAATCGCAGTTCAATCAATATTGCTTTTCTGATTCTTTATACAAAAGAAGCTACTATTTGGTTGAATCGATCTCGCTCCTCTAAAAAAGCGCAATGACCGCTGTATTGAAACGGAACAAGCGTTGAATTTTTGATCAGCTTATTTGTTTCCTCCGCTTGGCTAAACGGAACGATCTTATCATGAATTCCGTGAATAATTAATGTAGGTGCATCGATCTGACCGAGATCATTGTAAACATTTTCATCTCGAAGCGTGACCATAATGGCGGAAGTGGACCAATTCGCCGCTTGTAATCCCATTAAAACAAACCAATCAGATTTCGGTTCGGAAATATTTTGAAAGAAAAAACTTCTCTGTTGGTCTTGCAGCATTTGCGGTCGGTCTTGATTTGTCTCTTCAATGATTTTGTTTGTAAATTCTTTAGGAACGCTAGATGGGGAGGCAGCGTCAATTAGGACAAGTTTAGATACCCCATACCCTTTGTAACGAGCCATATAACGAATCGATATAGCGCCGCCTGTAGAGTGTCCTGCCAATGTTATATTTCTTAACTGTAACGTCTCGATGACTATACGAAGATCATCTGCTAATCTATCGAAACTATACCCGCTAAAAGGTTTATCCGAATTGCCATATCCCCTCCAATCTATTCCAATACAACGATACCCAAGCGTTGGAAGGTAATTGAACTGATATTCAAACTGATTATGATTTAGCGGCCATCCATGAATAAAAAGTATCGTTTTATTTCCCATCGGATTGATGTCTTCTATATATACATTGACACCGGGTTCGACCGTTACATAGTAGCCCATGTGTAACACCTCTTTTTAATAAGTAAATTCCCATTAAGTTATTCACCTATGTCGTAATATGTGCCTAATTTTCACCTTAATCTTAGTTAAGTTCGTACGAAGAGCATTTCCTCATTTGTAGAAAATTTTAGGGTGTCAGATAATAATATATAACCTGTGAATTGAATGATTAATTTTTAAGAAATATAAGAAAAAGACAGAATCATTGAATTAACAACGTTTCTGTCTTTTCAATTTTATGTGAGTTTACTTCAAAAGGGACCTATGATGCATACCCTTTTTCCCACCACTTATCTTACATCATAATATATTTCAAATGCGATATTAAGAGGAAATGATTTTTAAAATGAGCTAGTTATTATCAGAACGTACTAAGCCGCAGTTCATAAAAATACTGGACAATCGGATGCTTTAACTTCATCTTCTTGGCCATGTTTAAAAGTCGTTTTTTTCCAACCCGTCTGTCCACTAAAGCTAAAATATTCAATAGGATATCATTGCTTTCTAAACTTTCTTCTATCGGAGTAGATAAAAACTTAGTCGCTACTACGGTAAAATTGGACTTACTTAATGAGGACTGAGCTGTAAAAATTCCTTTTGCACATTCTGAAAGTTTTCTACTCCTAGCCATTACTTGTAGACGATCTTCCGGGACACTTCCGTTTGTTTCTATTCTTATCGCATCAATTTCCTCATTGTTGATCGGAATTTGGATATTTGAATCGTTCTTAATTTCTTGCTCTGTCTGATACCATTTGATTTGGGTAGTTGTATCGCGCATATTGAGAACATTGTTTTTATCTACTGCAATATAACAAAGTCCTGCTTTATCAGGTAAATAGCGGTATCCAGTTGCACGGTATTCAACCCTTCCATTTAATGCGGGACTAAGGAAACTCTCCAAATTTTGCTTTAATTTGCTCCAGCTCATGTCTTTCTCCTTCATTGTCAATTCTTGAATATTTATTGTGATAGTCGTTCCATTATCTATTGTACAATACCATACGATCAATCATACTAGCCCTTAATATGACTGCTCTTTTCTGGATCCGGCTTGAATTTATCACTAGCTGATACAAGCGGAATGCTCTTAATAAATAATGCAATGATAACTGCAATGAGCATAATGATTGCACCCGATAAAAATACCGTTGTCAACGCATCACTGAAAACCTCTCTTACAATAGTAACCATTTGATCAGCCGTTGGACGAAGGTTCAAAGGCATCTGATTCAATGTTTGTTCCAATTTGGGTTGATCCAGTAAAATTTGGGGATTTAACAGTTCACTCATTTGTTTTGCCTGATCAGAAGCGAGAGTTGGGTATCCTGCTGCAGTGCTATCAAAAAGCAGTTCATTCATCTTCGTAGCCATACGCGAGCTCATAACGATGCCAAATATGCCAATCCCTATCGTGTTGCCCAATGAACGAAATAATTGTGAAGAAGCTGATGCAACACCTAATTGACTTAAAGGAACTGCATTTTGTACCGTCAGTGAAAAAACGGGCATGCTTGCACCAAGACCTATTCCAACGATACACAAGTATATAATAAGCAAGTACACAGGGGTTTCTATATTAATGAAGTAAAGCAAACCGATTCCGACAAATGTAATACTTAAACCAGTGATTGCCAAACCTTTATATTTTCCAGTCTTCGTCATAAATTGACCAGCAAAAGCCGTCGCAAAAACCATAAAAATGGACATTGGCATCATAATATAGCCTGATCCACTAGGTGAAATTCCTTTTATACCTTGAATAAATAAGGGGACATATATCATTACGCCCATCATACCCGCGCCAAGAAGAAAGCCCGCAATATTCGATAACGTTACAATACTATTTTTAAATAAAGAAAGTGGAAGTACCGGAGTTTTTACTTTGGTTTCCGTAAAAATAAACGCCATTAGCCCAAAAAGTGTCAGACCAAACAATCCGATAATCTGCCATGATGTCCATGCATATTTTCCAGTTCCTTCACCAGCTAAACTAAATGCCATTAATAAAGAGACAACGGTGATTGTTATAAACAAGGAGCCAAAATAATCAATGGATTCCCCTTCTCTTTTTGAAACCTTAGGAAATAACACAAAGATCATTGCAAATGCAACAACCCCGAACGGTAGGAATACCCAAAACACCCAATGCCAATCTAGATGATCGACAATATACCCACCCATTAAAGGACCAAGAACACTGGAAATTCCAAATATCCCGCTCATCATTCCTGTCCATCGAGCCCTTTCTCTTGGGAGGTACAAATCACCAATTGCTGTAAAGGATGTTGACATGATCATACCTGCACCGAAGCCTGTTACAGCACGGAAGGCTATTAACTGGAAAATATTCGTTGATAAACCTGACAAAAAGGCACCGATCGTAAATAAACCAATCCCCACTAAAATGAAAGGCTTTCTTCCATATATATCTGAAAGCTTACCAACAAGAATGGTAGCTACAGCCGTTGTTAGCAAATAGATCGTAATTGCCCAAGTATAATAATCCATTCCACCAAGGCTGGCGATAATCCTTGGCATAGCTACACCAATAATTGTTTGATTAATGGCGGAGAAAAACATCGCAACCATTATTGCAATCATAATCATTACTTTTTTCCTCTCAGCTAGATGAATCATTTATCAATCTCCTTTCGAATGTTGTTTAAATTGCTTGCTGCCTGTTCAAACACGTGAACAATATGATCTAAGTCTGTTTCGGATAAATGACTAAACACAGTTCGCATTGCTATTCTGCCTTCATCCCGAACTGTTTTCAGGCTTTCCCCTGCTTTATCCGTCAATTTCAAGTAAACAACCCGACGATCTTCCTCATTTCGAGTGCGCTCAATATATCCTTGGCAAATTAATTTGTCGGAAGCAACAGTAACTGCTCCAGGAGTAAGATTAAGTGAATCAGCTAATTCGCTCATCTTCAGGGGACCACTTCGCTCCAAGACAAACAAAATATGTGACTGTGATCCAGGAAAACGTTGCTCAAAAATATCTTTCCATACGTAACTCATATTTCTATTCAAATGCCAATACAATTTCTCAAATCGAGTAAATAGCTCTTCATCCGATGCCAATTCCCTCACCTCTTCAATCCAATTTACTTTAACAATTTAACACTTTAACTGTTAAAGTATTTTTATTTTAAATCCTTTTTTTTACAGTGTCAATCTTTTTTTAGTGTTCACCTAACCAAAACAAGCACTTCATTTCTAGCGCAAATAACCTCTTCATCCGTACAACAAAAGACCCTTCTGTATGGGATCAGAAGGGTTCGTATTACAAGTATAGTCAATAATAATAGACGCTAGTTATATGTCATAAGCTCGTAAAAAAGGGGAACGATAGAAAGTCTATGAAAATGACTTTCTATCGTTCCCTTTCTTAGTTAGTTCATTTAACTTTGTGAACTAATACTAGGTGAAAAGTAAGATTCAAATTATATTTCTTATTTCGCTTTATCTACATGAAAACGACCACTCAATACATAAGTTAACGTTATAAAGATATAAATCGCTAATGTAATACCTGTAACGATAATAGATGTTGTGAAAATAATTCCAATTAGAATTGCGCTTAAAGCGATAATCGCAATCCAAGTTGTATAAGGGAACCATTTTACTGCATAGGCACTTGGTTTATCTGATTGTTTTTTACGTGATTTCACATGGGCAATCGCAATGATTAACCAAATAAATAATACTGTGTACCCTAGTGAACCCATTAGGAATTCAAATGTTTTCTCCCCTGCAAATAACGAAATAATTACCCCCGTATACATGGCTAACGTACACATTAATATCGCATACACTGGAACTTTCTTTTTCGATAAATAAGCAAAGACTTTCGGGATACGCCCGTCCATCGCTTGTGTATACAGTACGCGTGATGAACCGTATAAACCTGAGTTCATCGATGAAACAATCGCAAGTATTACAACTGCATTCATAATATGGTCCGCGCCTGGAATCCCAATCATTTTAAAGACCATCACAAATGGACTTTCTGGTACCCCGTTTACTTCATTCCAAGGAATTAAACTTACAATAATAAAGAACGGCAGTAAATAAAATGTAATAATGCGCACTAATGTACTGCGAACAGCTTTCGGTACTGCTTTTTCAGGATTTTTCGTTTCAGCTAACGTAATCCCAATAATTTCAGTGCCACCATAAGAGTAAATAACGACAAGCATTGCCGCAATTAAGCCTGTTGGTCCATTTGGTAAAAATCCACCGTGTTCCGTTAAGTTCGAAAATCCAACCGCTGTATGATTACCAAATGTGACAAGTAGTAATGCTAATCCTGCAATAATAAATACGATAATTACAAAAATTTTAATTAACGCAAGCCAAAATTCCGTTTCTGCAAAAACTTTTACAGATAATAAATTAATAGCTGTAACGAATACAGCAACCGTTAAAGCAAGTATCCAAATTGGATATTGTGGTAACCAATATTGAATGAAAATTGCTGCAACTACCGATTCAGCTGCAATATTTAAAACCCACATTTTCCAGTAAATCCAGTCTAAAAAATACGCGGGATATTTTCCTAAAATTGATTGTACTAAATCTCTAAATGTTCTTGCCTCGCTATTACGAACGGCCATTTCTGCTAAGCCTTGCATTACAAATAACAGAATAATACCACCTAGTAAATACGCAATAAGTACTGCTGGACCAGCTAAATCAATCGCTGAACTGCTCCCTTTAAATAACCCTGCACCAATGGCACCACCTAATGCCATCATCGTAATATGGCGCGTGGTCATTGTTCTCTGTAATGTCTTGCTGCTGTTTCCCATGTTATTTTCCTCCTAAATCAACTATCCCTCGGCTTAATCAGTAACCAAAAAAGGCATATCGTCTCTTCCATCATTATCTAATGAAAAAAGAGACGATATGCCTTTAGCAAACCGCGGTACCACTCTAATTGGTCCTTTATGAACCCTACTTAAAAACCTGATAACGAAGGTTAGTCGTTAGTGTAAATAGCATCATTCATTCTATTTACATTACCACTCCTAGGTAAGTTCAAAGTATTATTGGACTGCGTTACACCAACCCGCAGCTCTCTTAACCAAATAATGAACTTTTACTACTCCTACTCATTGCGTTTATTTATCATATTTTAGTTGTCTTCTTCCGCTGAAAAACAAAAAAGCATATCGTCTCTTTCATCATGATCTAATGAAAAAAGAGACGATATGCCTTTAGCAAACCGCGGTACCACTCTAATTGGTCCTTTATGAACCCTACTTAAAACCTGGTAACGAAGGTTAATCGTTAATGCAAATAAAATTGTATAGCCATTTTATTCACTTTACCACTCCTAGGTAAGTTCAAAGTATTACCCGCCTGCGTTGCACCGACCCGCAGCTCTCTTCACCGAATAATGAACTTTTACTACTCCTACTCATTGCGTTTGTTAAAAATAAATTTTTATGTTTTATCTAATATTCATCACTATACGTTCCTGTTATAATTTTGTCAATACTTTATTTTACTATAACTTTCAAAAGATTCGTATTTACGAATTTTATTCATAGTTTTTATAAGCGACCTCAAGGATGAATGATCACTTGTGTCCCAATAGGCACAATTCGAGCTAATTCTTCAACATCCTTATTATGCATACGAATACAGCCATGTGATACAGCGTGACCGATGGAGCTCGGATTATTTGTTCCGTGAATCCCGTAATGTTCTTTCGACAAACTCATCCACATCGTACCGAATGGACCGCCTGGATTTGGCTCTTTGTTGACAATAATATAATTCCCTAATGGCGTTTTAGTAAGCATTTTTCCAACGGCAATAGGATATTGTTTTTGCAACACACCACTTTTATATAAGCGTAACCATCGATTGTTGACAGAAACCTCAATTTGAAAAGGCGTCGTATTTGGAAATCCTGGTATGATGATTTGCTGTCCAACATAAAGAACGTCTGGATTAATCCCTTGATTTGCTTGAATGATTGCCGATAAAGGTGTTCGAAAATCCCTCGCTATTTGCGTTAATGTATCGCCAGCTTTCACCGTATATATCAATAAACTCATCTCCAAAACTAAAAGTTGTTACCGTATATTATGCATAGGATGAGGAAAGTTTTAACGGTTTACATATGTCGTTGCAACAAACAATGATTGCTCCTTTAAACTTTTTATAAATTGTAGTAGTATACATACATACTTAAAAAGTACGTAGTGTATTTTTAGTTACTTTTGAATAATACAGGGGGTTCACGATGCAGAAAGTTTATAATATTGGTGTTGAAGCGACACTCGAAGTAATTGGCGGTAAATGGAAACCTATTATTTTATGTCATCTGAATCACCATGGTCAAATACGTACGAACGAATTTCGTCGATTAATTCCAGGCATTTCACAAAAAATGTTGACGAATCAATTACGAGAATTAGAACAAAGCGGATTAATCAATCGTAAAGTTTTCAATCAAGTCCCACCAAAAGTTGAATATTCATTAACACCATATGGTCATAAGATGGAACCCGTGCTTAACTTACTTTGCACTTGGGGCGAAAATCATATTGAGAAATTAATACATGATGGGGAAGATGTCGTCCTTATGCAGCGAGATGAAGACATTGCTAATAGTTAAAAAAGAAAGCCTTAAGGAATAGTACATAATCCTTAAGGCTTTCTCTGTTACATTTTAAAATCAAACTCTGCTGGGTTTGGACCTACACGTTTTTCTAAATTCATCTCATTTATTACTTGCATTTCTTCATCAGTAAGGCTGAAATCAAAGATGTCTGCATTTTGAATCATGCGTTCTTTACGCACTGATTTTGGAATCGTTACAACACCATTTTGAACATCCCAACGTAAAATAACTTGCGCGTTTGATTTTCCATATTTCGTTGCGATTTCTGCAATTGTAGGATCTTCAAGAAGTCCACCTTGCATTAAAGGCGCCCAAGCTTCTAATTGGATATTGCGCTCTTTACAAAATGCGCGTAATTCCACTTGTTGTAAACGTGGGTGGAATTCTACTTGGTTAATAACCGGTACGACGCGAGCTGTTTTTAATAAATCTTGTAAGTGCGATACGTTAAAGTTACATACGCCGATTGCTTTGATTTTTCCTGCTTTATATAAATCCTCTAGCGCTTTCCAAGATTCTGCATATTTATTGTTACCTGGCCAGTGAATTAAGTATAAATCTAAGTAATCTAAGCCTAATTTTTGTAGGCTATCTTCATAAGCAGCAACCGTTTCGTCGTAGCTTAAACCATCATTCCAAACTTTCGATGTAATGAATAAATCTTCACGTTTTAGTCCAGTAGATGCAAGAGCTTGCTTAATACCTTCACCTACACCCGCTTCGTTACCATAGATAGCTGCAGTATCAATGCTGCGGTAGCCAACTTCAATCCCGTTTTTTACGATTTCTGCTGTTGCATCATTTGGTACTTGGAAAACACCTAGTCCAAATCCTGGCATAGCGATTCCATTATTTAATTGGATTGTATCTTGTAAATTTTTAATCATAATAGTTCCTCCTATTTACGTTGTTTTGTCTTTGCTATTTCATTATGCTCCATTGCATCCATAAATAAAAGTACGCACTTTTTTGTTTCATAGAAACGCATAGGTTCCTATTGTGTAGTATCAATCGTTTTCGCGTGAAAAAGTGTTGAATGGTTTGATTAAAATTCCCTTTCATTCCTTCTCTCAAAAAAATATTATATGGTATGATACTTAGGTTGTTTTATACTAAGGTAAATTTACATTCATCTAAGAAAAGAGGTACTTATGCACTCCACACAATTAACGAAGCGACATTGGTTGCTCATCTTCACACTTACTTTATTAACATTTGTTCTCGGGACAAGTGAATTTATGATTGTCGGAATCTTAACCGATATTTCCTCAAGTTTGCATATAACAAATGCTCAAGCAGGTACGCTTGTTTCTGCATTTGCTATTACGTTTGCCATTGCCACACCGCTCGTGATGTCAACAACAAGTCATTTTCCAAAGCGGAAATGGATGTTGGTATTGCTAGGATTTTTCATCGTCTTCAACGCTTTATGTGTCATTTCAACGAATTACGTTATGCTTCTTGTACTACGAATGATGACAGCGATTGTAACGGGCGTATTAATTTCCCTTGCAATGATTGTTGCTAGTGAAACAATGCCTGATAACAAACGCGGACTTGCAATATCATTTGTTTTCGGTGGCTTTACAATGGCAAATGTCGTGGGAGTACCCATAGGGATTGTCATTGCGAAATCATTCGGTTGGAATGCTACTTTCATGTTAACTACATTCCTAGGCGCATTGGCCTTTTTGATATCCTTTTTCGTCTTGCCTAGCGGACTTAGCCAAATACGCAGTTCAATACGAGATCAAGTCTCTTTATTGACCAACCCAAGAATATTAATGGCCTTTTTCATTCCCGCGCTCGGATTTGGTGCAACGTATACGATTTTTACGTACCTCGTTCCCATTTTACAAGGAATGGAAGTGCCAAATCAATCGGTTAGTTTAGTATTATTTGCATATGGATTTATTTCGATTTTCAGTAATATACTTGCTGGTAAAATCGCCAGCCATAATGCAATCGGTCGCCTTCGATTTGTTTTTCTTGTACAAGCTATTGTTCTGACGAGTTTATTTTGGACGACCAATCATTTTACGTTAGGTCTCATCAATATTGGATTCATGTCGTTAATGGCTATCATGTTAACAACATCTACTCAGCTTTATTTAATCGACCTTGCTGAAATTTATCAGCCAAAAGCAACAGGCCTCGCTGCTTCTCTAATGCCAGTAGCAAGTAATGTCGGGATCGCTTTCGGTTCTGCATTAGGTGGCATTGTCTACCATCAGGGGAATTTAATGAATGTCACATGGGTCGGTGGAATCGTGGCAGTTTGTGCGGCTTTGCTCACATTTATTAGTCACCGTCTAGATCAAAAACAGAAGAAAGTAGCTTAAACAACATGTGGTAAATGGTTGGCTTGCCATCCTATACATTTTCAAAAAGAAGGATCAAGGACGTTTAGCTCCTTGATCCTTCTTTTAATAGCTATACTTTCGATTTCTGTTGAGGTTATAGCTTTTTAGGAAATTATTCGTTTTACAACTTCCATTCCTCACCCTATTTCTTAATTTTTTTTGCATTTATAAAAAATGCTGTTCCTATTATAAATATGCCTAAACAAACGAACATTGCTATCCCTGAATATTCATCATCAAATATTGTTGTGCTAGCCAAAATAACGAACATCATTAATACAAGTGATACATACAAGCCTTTAATGTAATTCAAAACTTACGCCTCCTCATTAAACTTTAATAGCAATTATGTGTAAAAAAATAGTCCGGCCACTATTAAATGAAGTCTTTCCAAAAGCTCGATATTTTCAAATAAGAATATTCTATAAAGGGGACGCGCATATACGCATCTCCATGATCTAAATATACAGGAAAATTCTATCTAATAGCACATACTGAATCAATTACACCTCGGCGTAATTGCGTCCATATTTTTTCAAGCTCGCTCGAAAAACTTACCATCAAATGGTCTAGTTGTAGTTATTTCATCCCCCATAATCGATTATTCACCAGTTTTGTTAACGTCGAACCTTCATTTAAACTTAATAGTAAATAAAGTTAATTTCCCAAAAAAGAATGGATGACGAGTTTTTATTCAGAATTTTTTATCACATTTCAATTAAAATTTGCATTATACTAAATAGGAATTTTTATTCCTAATAACTAATTTTCATACAAATACACATCTTATCATTCTCTTATGTTATATATCATAATTATTATCGCAATATATTCGTTTATAGCAATCCAAATAATTCATTCAACCCTATAAAGATAGCTGTACTAATACAAAAATTTATTCACAACTTCTCAAAAGAATATACAATTTTATTTCCTAAAATAATTTCACACTATTTTTTGTAAGCCTTTTCATTTGTTTAATATTATTCTCATATGCATAATCAAAGTATAAAGTTCATTCAACTTTAAATACGAGATTTATGATAGGAGTTTTATATAATGATTTATTCTAACCCTAACACTGCTGGTGCAGTAGTAAACTTCAAAGAGCAATACGAAAACTTTATCGGAGGCGAATGGGTAGCTCCGGTTGGTGGCGAATACTTTGACGTAAAATCTCCTATAACTGGGAAGGTATATACAAAAGTAGCACGCTCTAAAGAAGCAGATATTGAATTAGCACTTGATGCAGCACATGCAGCAAAAGACGCTTGGGCGATGACTTCAGTTGCTTACCGTGCAAACATTTTAAATAAAATTGCAGACCGCATTGAACAAAATTTAGAAATGATTGCTGTTGCAGAAACTTGGGACAACGGTAAAGCAGTACGTGAAACGTTAAACGCGGATATTCCACTTGCAATTGATCACTTCCGTTACTTTGCTGGTGCAATCCGTGCGCAAGAAGGCGGTATTTCTCAAATTGATAACGATACAGTAGCATACCATTTCAATGAGCCAATCGGTGTTGTAGGTCAAATCATTCCTTGGAACTTCCCATTATTAATGGCTGTTTGGAAAATCGCTCCTGCATTAGCTGCTGGTAATACAATCGTCATGAAACCAGCTGAACAAACACCTGCTTCAATCTTAGTATTAGTTGAATTAATTCAAGACTTATTACCAAAAGGTGTATTTAACATTGTAAACGGTTACGGTGTAGAAGTTGGTAAACCACTTGCTACAAACCCACGTATTAATAAAGTTGCTTTCACTGGATCAACAGGTGTTGGGCGTTTAATTATGCAATACGCTACAGAGAATATTATTCCTGTAACATTAGAACTTGGTGGTAAATCACCAAACGTCTTCTTCCCAGATGTAATGGATGCAGATGATGAGTACTTAGATAAAGCAATTGAAGGTTTAGTCATGTTCGCATTAAACTCTGGCGAAATTTGTACTTGTCCTTCTCGTGCATTAATTCATGAATCAATCTATGACAAATTCATGGAGCGTGTATTAGAGCGCGTAAAAGCTATTAAAATTGGTAACCCACTAGATTCAGAGGTAATGATGGGTGCACAAGCGTCTAACGAACAATTAACAAAAATTCTTTCTTATATTGAAATTGGTAAAGAAGAAGGCGCTGAATTATTAATCGGTGGTTACCAAAATAAATTAGATGAAGATCAAGAAGGCGGATACTATGTTGCACCTACAATTTTCAAAGGTGACAATAAAATGCGTATTTTCCAAGAAGAAATCTTCGGTCCAGTATTATCTGTAACGACATTCTCTAATTTTGAAGAAGCAATGGAAATCGCGAACGATACGGAATTCGGTTTAGGTGCGGGTGTATGGTCTCGTAACATGGATACAGCTTACCGCGCAGTTCGTGGCATCCAAGCGGGTCGTGTGTGGACAAATACGTACCACCAATATCCTGCACACGCTGCATTCGGCGGATTCAAAAAATCAGGTATTGGCCGTGAGAACCACTTAATGATGTTAGAGCATTACCAACAAACGAAATGTATGTTAGTAAGCTACAACAAATCACCACAAGGTTTCTTCTAAGCCGTTAATCTACTAATCTATCCCCCGTTTTTATTAGACGGGGGATTTTTCAACATAATTTCAGGGGGTGAATTCAAATGGAGAAATTAATCGCAACTGAAAAAGCATTGGAAGTGATCGAACTACTAAAAAATAAGCATGGCAATATTTTATTCGAACAATCTGCGGGCTGCTGTGACGGTACAGTTCCAATGTGCTACCAAGCAGACGGGCATTATATAAGTAGTCAAAATGTAGTCGTCGGTGAAATTGCGGGTGTGCCCTACTATATCGATAAAACGCAATATGTGTATATGGAGCATATGCAAATCATTGTCGATGCAATCGAAGGCCAGGGTGCTTCCTTTTCACTTGAAAGCGTTGAGGGCTTTGCGTTTATTGTGCGCTCGAAAGTCCTTAAAAATTAGCAATGAATAAATTATATCTTATATAAAAAAACGCACCTCCGATTTTGGAAGTGCGTTTTTTTATGCCCTTTTCTTTGGTTTACGAAACCATGTAAAAATGATCGTAATAATTAATGCAAATCCTAAATAACCCATCGTTGAATACACTTTTCCAACCAAAGTTGTGAAACCTACTAAACTTACTAAAAGACCAAGTAATCCTACGAAAACGACAGCAGGTTTAAACAGTCGATCTTTTGGTCCAACAAAACGAACTGCAAATGCATAAATCATGCCAACCGCTGTATTGTACATCATACCAAGTAGTACAAACGCCATTAGAACCCCTATTACAGGATGAATTTGTTTTGCCAATTCAAGCGTAGGCATATCCACCCCTGCCACAACATCCATTTTTACTAACATCGTTACATTAATTAATATGATTAAGGCACCTAGCATAATACCACCCAATATACCACCCATGCCGGCTACTTTACGATTTTTTACTGTTCCCCCCATGACAATTAACATCGCCGCACCTGCCGCTAAGTTATACGAAACATAAAGTAATGTACTAACAAACCAGTTAGATGCCGCAGAAGTTTGTGTAAGCGCTATTTCATTTGCCTCAAATAGAGAAATTTCCATTGTAAATAAAGAATAGATTAATATGACAAAAATGATCGTCATTAAATATGGTGTAAGGAGCGCGATTAAATTAATGATACTTTTTACATTTAAAAATAAACTAATGATGGTCACTACTACCATAATAGTGCTGCCAATCTTCGCTTCAATATTAAACATTTGCTCAAATGTAGCGCCCGCGCCAGCAAACATAACAACAGCTACACCAAATAACAAAACTGTAATTAAAAAGTCTAAAATGAGTCCAATATAACGTCCACCTAAATAATAAACGACCTCTTTGTGAGACGTTGTTTGAAAATCTGAACCTAGCTGTGCGAGCGTCATTCCTAACACTGCAAAGGCAATTGTAGCAATTACCCCACCGAGTATCCCCTTAAGCCCGAAGCTTGTAAAATATTGCATGATTTCTTGTCCAGATGCAAAACCCGCACCAACAACCATCCCAACAAATGCTCCACCAATTTGCATACTTTTCTTCATTAGTTCACCTTCTAATCAAGTTAACGAATCCAAAACAACTCATAAGCACCTTATTCGTTTTTAAAGATTTATATGACATTTCCAAGCGCTTTTTATTAGCAAAATAGGTAGCAAATATAGGTTTGTTTATAAAATCAGGCGAATTCCCACTATGCCATTCTTTTTTTCACATAACTTATATGGACCACTAATGAAAGAGGGTATGCATTTTGTATTATAATCCGTATGATGAAAGTCCAGATAGCCAACCTTTTAACCAATTTTCCCGACCAGGTTTCGGTGGACCTAGTTCTCCACCACCAGGATTTGGCGGACCTGGTTATCCACCATCGATGGGCGGAAATACGCCAGCACCAACGGCAGCTCCCCCTAATTTTACACCAGCAATGCCGATGACAAGCGCTTCGTCTCGATCCGGTTCACACCATGGTTCAAGCGGAATTAGACGATGCATTTATCGCAATACATTCATTTGGCAAAGAAATGGCGATAGTTTTTGGTTCTTCCCAACATTTGTATCTAGAAATACCATTTTAGGATTCCGTTGGGGACGATTTGGCTGGGTATTTAGCACGGTTAACCGCAATTCCATTCTGACATTCCAGTGCTTTAATTAATCCATCGGAAGCGCTGTTACAGTTGAGAGATATAATTAACAAAAAAACCAGCAACAAGAATTATGCTAAAATTCTTGTTGCTGGTTTTCAATTTTACAACTTGTCCTCTTACGTTAATTCCAATGCCCTGCTTTTTCTAGCTTCTTTTTCCCTCTAAAAGCGAAGAAAATAGATCCGACATTTAAGAGCAGCATGACAAAAATAGCATATAACACATACGTGTAACTACCCGTTATTTCAAATATAAAGCCATATGCTGGTAACGCAACAATGCCTGCAACTGCTAATCCTGTTATGGCAAGACCGTAAATTTGACTGAACTCTTTATTACCAAATAGCGCTGTTGTCAAAAGCGGCCCCAAAGTTCCAAGTGATGCAACTACAAACCCATAAAGACCCGTAGCAATTGTAAACATGATTGGGTTTTCGGGAATCACGATAAGAATGCCGACTGGAACTAGTCCTAAAAGCATTGCGGAGGTCGCCGTATTTCTCACACCTATTTTATCACTAAGGAAGCCAAAGAATAATGCACCTATGACAACCCCGACCGACCAAGCACCCATCGCATTACCTGCAAACTTAATATCATAGCCTATCCCCATCGCAAATGGCGCAACATGTTGGTTAAATGCGGCGATTGATGTATCAAAAAAGAAGAAAATTAGTAAAAAGATAAATGCACTCGATTTTTTCGCTACAGCCGTAGAAACTCCACTATTTGTTGTTGTAGAAACTTTTAGTAGATCCTTTTGCTTCATATCTTCCATACCATACGGTTGTAAACCTTTTTGTTGTGGAGCCTTTCGAATCGTTATTAACACGATTGGAATAACGACCGCCATAACGCCAACACCTAAAATAATATACGTACTTCTCCAACCCGCACTCGCAATTAAGTTACCCGCGACAGGTTGCAGGAAAGCACCGATTAAACCGCCTGCAGCCACCATAATACCGATAGCTAATCCTCTGTGCTTCTTAAACCAATTATTAATCAGTACAGGACCTGCCAATTGTGTGACGATTACAGAACCCATTGCCATTGGGATTGCGAACAAGTACCAACCCCATACCGAGTTCATGAAACCAAACATTGCAAAAGAGCCTGCCTCTAAAATAACGGCCGCTACTAATAGAACTCTAATATTATATTTTGCAATTAGCTTACCTGCAAATGGTAACGATATCATTGTGACAATGGAGGAAATACTAAAGTACAATGTTAAACTACCCATTCCAATGCCCAGATCTTCTGTAACTGACGTTAAAAATAACCCACCAGTCGTCATAATACCGCCTTTTGCTGCTCCGACCATTACAACTAATCCAAATAATACCCACCAAGCATAGTGGATTTTTTTCCTTAACTCATTCATGATGACGTCCCCAATTCCTATATTTGACTTCTATTTTTCATGCGAAATATTTCGTAATTTGAGAGAATCCTCCATATTTATCTATCAATTAACATAATAGACACTTGGCCTTAAATTAATTTCAATTAAAAGAAAAGAATTCTCACTATTATAACTATTACTCACCTAGTTACTTTTCGTAACAATAATAACTCTATGCGGATTATGTGTCAATAATATGAACTTTACTGATTTTACAAAAAACGAGTTCTTCCAAATTGAAGTCAAAAAAACATACACTGGAGACAAATATTTTCGCGTTTTCTTACATACTCAAATCATTATTCCCATTTATATTTATCATTTCCCGACAGAAGACTTCCACTTCAAGGAATGTGCAGGGCATAGCCCAATAAGTAAGTGGGAGATGAATGGCGGTTGGCGGTAGCCTAAACTTCCCGCTTAAATTTGCGAACGTACATTCCTTTCGGTAGAATGAAAGAAAGGGAGGTGAACAACATGGTAAGGAAGAAAGCCGTTAAAGTGTTACACAAAAAGAAGAAACTCGACAACATTCAACGTTTCACGCAAAAACAAAACATCGGAAGGTCTCAATTGACAGCGAAAGAGTTTCGTTTGCTTCAGCGGATGACACACAGCTCTAAGGCATTGAGAAATGTTGGGTTATACACAATCAAGCAAAGCTTCTTAAATGAGAATCGAATGGCAACTACGAAGGAAATAGACGCTGCCATGAAGCAGGACATTAACTATTGGGGTATTCAATCGAACTCTGTGCAGGCGATTCGCAGAACATTACTAAGCGAGACCAAAAGTTTCTTCAAAGCACTCGAAGCATGGAAAAAAGACCCCAGCAAGTTTACGGGCCGACCGCAGTTTCCGAATTATTCAGGGGCTACGGAAAAACGGATCATCGAAATCTACCAAGTTCCGAAAATAGACAAAGATGGGTATTGGTCGATTCCGATGAATGTTGCATTTCGAAAACGTTTTGGCTCGATTAAGATTCAGATGCCTAAAAACTTATTACAAAGAAAAATCTCCTACATTGATATCGTACCGAAGCAAAACGGTTGGTTCTTTGAGGTGCATTACACGTATGAAGTGCAAGCAGCTCAAATGAAAAAGCAATCCACGACCACAACAAATGCATTAAGTTGCGATTTAGGTGTAGATCGATTCATGAGTTGTGCAACGAATGTTGGCGATACATTCCTAATTAATGGGAAGAAGTTGAAATCCATTAACCAATACTTCAACAAGGCGATTAGTGAGCTCCAACAACGAAATATCAAAAATGGGATTTCAAAGCGGGTTGTCACGAATCAATTGGCTAAACTATGGAGGAAGCGAAACAACCAGATAAACGGCTACATCTCTCAAGCAGTAGGCTTATTATTCAAGAAAATCAAAGCGTTGAACATTGATACAATTATTGTCGGGTATAACGAAGGGTGGAAGCAAAACAGCAACATCGGTAAAAAGAATAACCAACACTTCGTTCAGATTCCGTTCAACAAATTGATAAGTGCCATCGAAAATAAGTGCTTAAAGGAAGGCATCCGCTTTGTCAAACAGGAAGAAAGCTACACATCGAAGGCAAGCTTTCTGGATAAAGATGAACTCCCTGTCTGGTCCCCTCACGACAAGAGAAAGTATGTATTTAGCGGGAAGCGAGTGAATCGTGGGCAATACCAAGCGCTATCAGGAGAGTGTATTCATGCCGACGTCAATGGAGCATTCAATATTTTGAGGAAATCAGACATCGTGGACCTGGACGAGCATCTAGAAGTCAGAAATCCGTTCGTACTCGAAGTTCAAAAACGTAAAACCGTTGCTTAGGCACGGTCTAGTGGGTGCGTCAACCATCCTTGTGTACTCGACTTGTCGGGGCTTGTAGCACACGCCAGCAACGCTGAGTGGTGGCTTCTTTCGCAGGAAAGAACTGCTCTTTTTCGGAAGGGTGGTGCAAGTGGGCAAGCGATCATTCATCGCCAAGCCCAACCAAAAACAGTATTTGGGGAGCGTCTTTTGGATGCTTGTCACACAGAACGTCAAATTGGGCAAGGAAGACCTGTGTGATAAACTCAAGCCCCCCTCTGAAGAGCTTCACCTCAGTGGGGGTATGTTGACTCTCAAAACAAAAAGCAGCATGAGAAAAAATCTTTCTCCGCACACTGCTTTCTTTAAACTTTATATTAAGGAAGAATACTTAAAAACAACACAACTAGATTTTTTCACGGATATTTTATAAGATTTCCCATTTTTTAAAAACTTAAATCCATTTCCTATTCGGTGGAATACTTTGAAGAAACTGAAATACATTTCTCGGATCATATTTTGATTTTACATCTCGCAACCTTCTAAAATTCCTTCCATAATATGCTGTTGGCCAATCTTTAATATAGCGATCTGGAAAATTCACATAATCCCCTGCTGTATAGGGCGATAATGTATTTCTCACTTGTTCAATCCAACGAATATTTTGCTTTTCTTCATCTGGGCATTTCCATATTGTTAAGTACTCTTGAGCAATGAGTGCATTTCGGTAGTAGTATGCGGTGCTATTTGAAGAGACCTGCCCTACCGCTCCCCTAAGCGATTGTTGCCAAATGGATGCATTTTTATTTGGTGCATTTGCTAACAACGCTTTCATTTCGGAGATGGCTTTCCGTGGAAATATTCTTTCAATAAATGATCCAGAGCGTTTCCGGAGTGCAGGTTCGTTGCCGCTCGGTAAGTCAAAAAATTTAGCCGCTTTAATGTACGGCACTTTCTTAATCCAAAAATTCGTCGGGGAACCGGTATCCCTTAAAGGTTTAAGGAGCTTACTTAATTTCGAAGGCGAACCTACAAAGATGCCTTGCGCAACAATTTCGCCCACTTTTTTTGATTTTAATTCAATTTGTGACGTGAGACGTTCATCTGTAAAGGGTGCCCAACGTTGCCATGCATCAAAGGCAACTTCGAAATCCTCCCACCCCCATGTAATAGAGAAGAGTGACACATCTGCAATCGGATGCAGCTTTAATGTAAGTGAAGTGACAATACCAAAATTACCGCCTCCACCCCCGCGACATGCCCAGAACAAATCATGATTGTTATGTTTGTTTGCTCTAATGAGTTCGGCCCCTCTATGACGATTTGCCGTAACAATTTCAACTTCAATCAAATTATCACATGTCAGTCCAAACGGCCGTGACAACATGCCAATTCCACCACCAAGTGTAAGACCTACCATTCCCACACTGCTTTCAGTACCCGCAGGAATCGTCATGCCATGTTTCCATAATTCTTGATACACTTCCCCTAGATTTGCACCCGCTTCGATTTTAGCCGTCATAGCTTTAGGATTCACTACAATTTTGTCCATTTCACTAACATCAATAATCAGACCCTTAGTAACTAACGAGAAATTTTCATAGCTATGGCGCCCACTTCTAATTCGAAACGATTCATTCTTTTCTTGCACCCATCGCAATGCATTAATGACATCCTTCGTCTTTTGACAAAATACAATTTTGCTCGGAAATTTTGGAATGCTTAAGTTATTATTCGTCCTCGCTTGTTCATAACCAGGATCCTCAGGGGTAACAATTCTTCCGGTTAGCTTTACCTTCTTCAATTCACAACCTCTTTCTTAAATGATATTGCTTGTATGTTACATACTATGCAATACGATAAG
This sequence comes from Solibacillus sp. FSL K6-1523, assembly GCF_038005225.1. Classification (NCBI taxonomy): domain Bacteria; kingdom Bacillati; phylum Bacillota; class Bacilli; order Caryophanales; family Caryophanaceae; genus Solibacillus; species Solibacillus sp. FSL K6-1523. The sequence continues at coordinate 1,667,744 of NZ_JBBOSU010000001.1, read as the reverse complement.
AAAAGGTTGTTTTTGCGTCATACTTACTAATGAAACATCTAAAAACCCCGTTACAGTTTAATGAACGGGGTAAAACAAACTCTCACATATTATTTACGGCGTTTAACTTAATTCAGCAAATGTATTTGTACCGAAAGCGAAGCGGCAGGTACAGAAGTCACCTACTTATATAAGTGGGGGATGAATGCTAAAAAGGTAAGTTTTTTCAGTGGGAGTTCAAACCCCGGCTGAAGTAGGGGAACAAAGGCTAAACCCGTCACGTCCTGTGACAACGCCTTTGTAATCAACATCGTGTTAACCCAAGCTCCGGCGGATGTCACAGATTTTTTCGAGCTCGCTCGAAAAAATCTGGACGCACTTACGCCGAGGCGTAAGTGATTTAGGCTATTTTTTTCGTTTTACGGAACCATGCAATCACGATTGTAATAATTAATGCAAATCCTATATAGCCCATTGTGGAATATACTTTCCCAACCAATGTTGTAAAACCTACTAAACTAGCGAAAAAACCAAGTAATCCTACAAATACTACAGTAGGTTTAAATTTTTTGTCATCAGCTGCAACAAAACGCACTGTAAATGAATAAAACATCCCAACTGCGGTATTGTACATCATTCCAAGAAGTGCAATTGCCATTAAAACGCCTACTACTGGATGAATGTTATTTGCTAATTCAAGTGTAGGCATATCCACTCCTGCGACAACATCCATTTTCACAAACATCGCTACATTGATTAAAATGATTAATGCACCTAGCATAATACCTCCGAAGATACCACCCATACCAGCTACTTTACGATCTTTTACAGTCCCGCCCATTACAATCAACAACGCTGCACCTGCTGCTAAGTTATACGAAACATAAAGCAATGCACTGACAATCCAGTTAGACGTTGCCGAATTTTGTGTTTGTGCCATTGCATTTGCCTCTAATATAGAAATATCCATTGTAAATAATGAATAGATTAATATTACAAAAATGATTGACATTAAGTATGGCGTAATTAAAGCGATTATATTAATTATATTTTTTACATTTAATAATAGCGTAATGATGGTCGCTACTACCATAATGACACTACCAATCATCGGATTAATTCCAAACATTTGCTGGAATGTAGAGCCTGCACCAGCAAACATAACTACGGCTACACCAAATAAGAAGAACGTAATTAAAATATCTAATATTAATCCAATATAACGTCCACCTATGTAATAGATTACACCTTTGTGCGACGTTGTTTGTAAATCCGAACCTAGCTGTGCAAGTGTCATACCTAAAAAGGCAAAGACGATCATAGCAATAATCGCACCAATCAACCCTTTAAGCCCGAAACTTGTAAAATACTGCATAATTTCTTGTCCAGAAGCAAAGCCGGCACCGACAATAATCCCGACAAACGCGCCCCCTATTTGCACACTTTTCTTCATACATTCACCTACTAAATTAGTTTATTATTTAAATATTCCGACAATTAAGAGCTGAATACATCCTTAAGTACCTAATTCAATACTTAAGGATTGTATGCCATTATTGATACGTTTTTTTCTCAACCGTATATGACTCTATTGTTTCAACATTCACTTGATAACCAATACCAGCTTGTTGTGGTACTGTAATATAACCATGCTCTGCTACAACTTCCGGTTCGATAATATCTTTTTCCCAGTAACGGTTTGAGCTCGCTGTATCCCCCGGTAGGATAAAGTTTGTTAAGGTTGTTAAGGCTACATTATGCGCTCGGCCAATGCCTGATTCCAACATACCGCCACACCATACAGGAATACCTTGCGTTTCACAGTAATCATGAATCTTTTTCGCTTCCGTTAAGCCACCTACACGTCCGATTTTAATATTTATAATTTTTGTAGCCCCGATTTCAACTGCTTTTCGTGCATCCTCTAAAGAATGGATACTTTCATCTAAGCAAATTGGCGTCGTCATTTGCTTTTGCAATGTTGCATGATCGATAATGTCATCCGATGCGAGCGGCTGCTCAACCATCGTTAAATTGAATTCATCCAATTGTTTTAATAGCTCCATATCCGCTAAACGATACGCTGAGTTGGCATCAGCCATTATCGCAACGTCTGGGAATGTTTCGCGCAATGTACGCATTACTTCAATATCCCAGCCTGGCTTGATCTTAACTTTAATACGTTTATAACCTTCTTTGACATATTCATCGACAAGTGCGACTAAATCATCCATTGATTTTTGAATTCCGATACTAATACCGACTTCGATTTTATCTTTTTTGCCTCCAAGCGCAGCAGCAAGTGATTGATTCGTTTGCTGCGCATAGATATCCCAAATTGCGCCTTCGATTGTCGATTTTGCCATATTATTTTTACGAATTGGTTCAAAAATCTCGCTTACTTCATCTGGATGATTAATTTCCTTATTTAAAATAAGAGGGATTAAGTAATCCTCTAACATATGCCAGTTCGTTTTTAGCGTTTCTTCATTGTACCAAGGTGAATGGAAAGCAACAGATTCCCCCCAGCCGATAGTGCCGCTTTCGTCTTTTGCTTCTAATACTAAAAAATCTCTATTTGAAAATGTGCCAAAACTTGTTGTGAACGGTGCTTTTAGCTTCATTTGTAAATGGCGAATTGTGATTTCAGTAATTTTCATATGTATTCCCTCCAAGTGCTAATGTTTCTTTTTTCACAAAAATATAATCATTCCATTGCTCACCAATTGCGATCCGAATAGCTACATAGCCCTGCGAAAAGAGCGCTACAAATGCTTTTCGTGTCATCATGCGCCAATGCATGGCACATTCCGCGCTCGTTTGCTTTAATTGTTGGAAATCTTTCGGGACAGGTAGTGAATACGAATCATTCGTTAAATTTTCTAAAGTTGCTAGTTTTAAAGAAGGTAGCTCATTTTGATCGATAGAAAATTGTCCTATTGGTTGTAAATTCACAATTTCTGGCTGCTGTTGCTGTTCTACGTAATCTGATTCCAAATGCCAATGCACCTCGAAGCGATCTGATGGAAGCCCTTTATTAAAGCCATCTTGCATTTCACCGTAGCAATTTTCTAAATACGTGTCACAAATACCATTTAGCTTAGATAAGTTTAAATAGCCGTTGCGTGTTTCAAGTGGATCAAATGTCCAATGCATCATTGAGTAACCTTTTGTTCGTGCAATTTGGCGTTGTGCATGCTTCAGTTGCTCTCCAATTCGCTGTGAACGATATGCTTCATCGATGCCTAACATGTGTGAGCAAAGATAACTTTGACCATTTTTTAATGCTGGAAAACCATAGCTAAAGCCAACTAATTTTTCACCATCAAACGCACCTATGACAATGCCCCCATTTTTCACAGCCGTTAACGTTTGATGCGTCGGAATTGGACTTATGCCCCAGACGCGCTGCTCTAGCTGTTGAACTTGCTCCATTTCTTGTAATGTTGTTAATTCCTTAATAATCATGCTTGTTCGCTTCCTTCTAATTGCTGATAAGCCAGTTGTATCGCATTTGTAATAATTTGTGCCCCAATCGGTAGCTGTTTATGGTTGAATGTCATTTGTGGATGATGCAATCCTGGCGATACCGCGCACCCAAGTCCTAACATCGTCGCTTTCAAATCGGGTTTCGCAAACGTATAAAAGTGGAAGTCCTCTCCACCTGGCGTCACAATAGCTGGCGCACAATTCGTTACTCCAACTGTATTCGTAATTGCCTGCTTCATTATTTCTTCTGCATCTTTATCTACTTGTGCAGCGACAATATGTGCCGATACCGTCGTCTTAATCGAAGCCCCGTACAAAAGAGCAATTGCATCGACAGCATTTTGAAAGCCAGTCGTTAATTTGTCCATCGTTTCATTTGTTTGTGCTCTAGCATCTATACTAAATGTTGCTGTGCCCGGAATAATATTTGTCGATGTCCCTCCGCTTTGAATTTGCGTCATTTTTATGGAAGCGGACTCCGTTGGGCTAATCCAAATACGTTTTAATGCATCTACCAGTGCTGCAGCTACTTCGATTGCATTAATTCCTTGCTCGGGTCTTGCACCATGTGCTTCTATACCCGTAATTGTGCCAGTAATCAGCTTGGCTGCTCCATGATAAAGTGCGGGGGCATGATGTCCATCTGCTAACTCTACAAGCGGGCGAACATGTGAACCGAATAGGTAAATGAGCGGATCAATGACACCTTGCTCAAGCACTGCCTTTGCTCCTGCTGCTTTTTCCTCTGCCGGTTGGAAAATAATCCGTACAGCGCCTGGCAGTTTCATTTCTTTTAATAATAAAACAACACCAATCGCCATTGTCATATGTCCATCATGTCCACACGAATGGTTCGCTTGAAACTGTCCGTCAATTTCTTGCCATAATGCATCCATATCTGTTCGGAAGCCCACTTTCGGCTCACCTTGGCCAATATCCACATATAAACCTGTCATATTTGAAAATTCTATTGGTTTTAATCCTTCTTTTCGTAATAACTCCACAATATATTTCGTTGTGTTTACTTCCTGCCAGCTAATTTCTGGATGTGTATGCAAATAGTTAAATTCATTTTGTAGACGGGTTTGTAATCGCTCTTCCATGTTTATCATCTCCATCGATTTGCGATAAAACTAGATTGGAAATCATCAAATTTTAACCGCTGTTCATTATAATAAGCTACGTCATGTGACATCATGCCAACAATTAAAGAATTCATAAACGTCACAAGCGCAGGCATTAAATCAATTGTTGATAGCTCCTTTTGTTCCAAAACAAAGCATATATCGATCACTTCATGTAAAGGGGCAACATTTGAATCGGTTATCCCGATTACTTTTGCTCCCCTTGATAATACTTCCTCTGCTAACTGCAACGTGTCATTGTAATAACGATGCAAGGATATGATTAATACAAGTGAGGTATCATCTATTTCTTGTAACTTCCGAATTAAGGTGCTAGTTTCCATCAAAAGCAATTCCACATTTGGTCTTAACATGTTTAGCGTATAGTGCAACCACTGTGCACCAAACCCCGAAGCACCCACACCTGCAATGTATATTTTCTTCGCATCATGCATCGCTTTAGTCGTATTTTTAAAAAGTAGTTCATCTATTTGTTCGGCAATTTTGACAATTTTAGCACTCGATTGACGCATGACCTTTTCACAAAGCGCTGTTTCTTTAAATAGCTCTTCTTTTGATGATACGTAATTTCCTAATGTACTACTTGCATAATCCTCTACTAAAAACTTTGTAATTTCTTTTTGTAGTTGTGCAAACCCTGTCAGCCCCACTGCATAACAAAATCGAATAACGGTAGTCTCACTTGTATTCGCCAATTGACCAATCTCAGCCGCTGCGTGTGTACTAATAAAAGCTGGATTATTTAAAACAACAGTAGCCACTTTTTGTTGAGACTTTGATAACTGATAAAAATGTTGCTCAATACGCTCTTTAATCGTCAATAAAGAAGCCACTCCTTTATTTTTTCTTTTTTGAAGTTTATACTTCATCTGGGTACTACATAATTTAGCATGATTAAATATGAATAGCAAACAATTTTCTGAAATTTCCCAATTAATCAACAAATATAAATCCCCACAATTTGTGATAAAGCGTTTTCAAACAGAAAAAAGTACAAACAAGAAAGGAATTTCGCTCGTTTGTACTTTTGAAATTTATTTTTATACTTTGGGGGCCTTTATAGAAATAGTTTTTATTCCCCTCCAATATCTGTATCCAAAAGGGGCATATTGTTTATGATTGAACAGAGAATATATAAACCTTGTATACAGTTGAACGATTGAATTGACAATACTATGTTGCAAAAATGAGATCAAACGGCACTTTTGCAGGCTTAATAGCTCGGTAGGTGCAAGCTTGATTAGAAAGGAGTTGATTGGAATGTAGGGGAGGCGACTCCTGCGGGAACAGCACGTGCGGAAAGCGTCCGACCCGGAATGGAAATCAATCCCCCCTTTTTAGAGTGGACTATTATTGATAAGTTCTTAATTTAATTATATAATACAATAATTTATTAACTTTCCAACTGCTCAATCATCTCTGTATAGCCTCTTTCTTTAGCATAATCCAATGCCGTCATACCATTGTTGTCACGAAGCTCTTTGTTCGCATTGTAAGCTAATAATTCCTGTACAATTTGTTGATATAGTTTTGAACCATCCGTTAATGCAACTGCTTCAATTAAGGCGGTATAACCAAAATTATTTTGATGATCTATATCCATTTTTCCATCCGCTAAAAGCAACTTAACATTGTCTATATGTCCTTTTTCAGCAGCTGGAATTAGTGCATTGCCACCATAGCGATTGTACACTCCATGATCCGGTATTGTATTTTCAAGCATATAAGCTAGAATCTCAGTTTTACCTTGTGCGCCTGCATATAGATAAGGGCTATCTTGAATGTTGTCCTGTTGGTTAACATCTGCCCCTGCATCGATTAAAGCTTTTGCAATTTCAATATAATTTTTATGCGTTGCAATTAACAATGGTGATTCGTCTTTTTCATTCATTTCATTAATTGAATAGGATGGATCTTTTAGTATGTCCTGTACTTCTTCAAGATTATTTGCTTCAACAGCTTGAATCAATTTACCTGCTTGGTTTCCCATTTCCAATTCCTCCTCGTTATTACAGCCAGTTATTATGAATAAGAAAAAGCTAATCATAAGCCCTTTAAATAATTTCAATTTGAAACCTCCTCCACAAAGAGCAACTTAGTAATTAAAGCGATAACCGCTCTCCCAAATGGTTTCAATCGGTAACTCTGATAGTTTACCCTTTTTTAACTTGTCACGAATCCGCCCAACATGCACAACGACAGTGAAAACATCCCCATCCAAATCATCCATATACCATAATTGGCGGAAAAGCTGTTCTTTCGTCCATACACGATTCATATCACAATTATAATTTCGAAACTATATAAGTTCAACAAAGGAAACCCAGCAATTCTCTCTTATTAAGTTGCTGGGTTTTAAAGGTTTATATATAAATTGATAAAGCTTTCCTTAAATAAGGCTGAACATTTATTTCAACTTATTATTCCGTATTTCTTTATTAATTTTACGAAGGGCTTTTTTCGAGCCTCTTTCGATATCATGATTTAATTTCCTTGTTTTAAAATCAACGAATAGTGTATCTAAATCATAACCTTCTGGATATAATTCTTCCGCTTTGAACTCGAGTGCCAATCGTTTTTCGTTCACCTCGATCAGTTCATTTTGATAAAACACAGAAACATTATGATACTTATCTTTTTCTTTAAACACGATTCCAAAATCATCATGGTCTAGTAGTTTGACACGGTCCCCTTTTTGATAGTCGATACTATTCGCTACTTTCTCAACAATTATTTTCGGTTTTCGAATTTTACTTTCATTTAATCGTTCTAAGCGGTATTCTTTATTTTCCATATATTCTTCTGCTCGTTTTAAAACATTTTCTGGTACATTCATTTTTCTAGAAATCCACAACGCGTTACTGTTTCCTGATTGCCCGATGAGTAATTTAAATAATGGTTCTAATGTTTCATTGTTAAATTGCATAGCCGCATTCATAAAATCACTATGCATTTCGGAATAGCGTTTTATTTCGCCATAATGTGTGGAGGCTACCGTAATACATCCTTTACTATAAAACTCTTCTAAGAGCGAGATAGCTAACGCCGCGCCTTCATTTGGTTCTGTCCCACTGCCAATTTCATCAAACAGTAATAACGTATTATTGTTTACTGCTCGAAGAATTTCAGATAAGTTCTTCATATGAGAAGAGAACGTACTCAGTGCATTTTCTAAGCTTTGATTGTCACCAATATCGACAAAAATGCGGTCAAATACGGCAATTTCGGTATCTTTTGAAGCAGCAATATGAAAGCCAGACATCGCCGCCAAAGTAACAAGGCCAATTGTCTTTAGCACAATCGTTTTTCCACCAGCGTTAGGCCCCGTAATAATTAAGCTTCGATAATCGCTCCCAATTTGAAACTGAAGTGGTACAACATGACCTGATAATAGAGGGTGTTTACAATTAATTAAATTTACCTTCCCGTGATCATTTAGTTTTGGCTCAACCCCATTAACATGTCTACTATATTTAGCTTTCGCAAAAATTAGATCATACTGTGATATAAGTTCCATATTAATATTGATTGCGTGTAGATTTTCCGCCACTAGCCCTGTCAATGTCGCGAGTATTTGATATTCTAACACAGCTTCTTCGGATTTTAATGTTGCTAATTCACCACTTAATTTCCCTACTACACTCGGTTCCATAAAGACTGTCGAACCACTAGACGAAACTTCAATAATCGTCCCTTGCACTTGATTTTTATAGGAAGATTTTATTGGGATTGAGTAGTGATCATTTTTAAAACTAATAATAAATTCTTGAATGTAATTTTTATTTGCGCTATTTGTTAAAAATTTATTTAATCGTTCTTTTATATTTTGTTCAGCTGTTTGAATATGGTGACGCACACGTTTCAGTTCATTGCTTGCTGCTGAATCCACCTGATTATTTTTAATCGAAAAGTTAATTTCCTCTTCAATCGCCATGAATTCTGTCATGGAATTTGCATAGGACGCTAAAGTCGGTGCAAAAAATTCTTGACCCTCCATAAAACTTTTTATTTTTCGGCAACCTCTTAAAAAATCAGAAATGCTTAATAACTCTGATGGGTCTAAAATGATGCCCTTGTCTAATTTATTCACAATATGTTCGATATTCGTAATACCTATGAATGGGATGTTTCCTTCTGCATCGAGAATTTTACGTCCTTCAGATGTTTCCATTAATCGGTGTTGGACGACGTTTAAATTAGTGCTTGGCGTTAACTTATCAAATAATTGTTTGCCTAGCCCGCTAACGCAGTAAGATTTTACAATTTCTTTTAATTCATTGTATTGTAATTTTTCAAAAGTATTTTCATTCATTTTTTCATTCTCCTCAAAGTGATATTTCGTTCAGCAATGAAGAAACCTATTATAAAATTTCAATGAGTTAGGTAAAAACACAAAAAAGCTGCGGTGAATATACCGCAGCTTACGTTTACATGGCAAAAGTGAATTACACAAATAAAACTATTTTGAAAGATAGTCATATTTATGAAAGGATGCACTTGTTTGTAAAGTATAGTAGGTATCTTCATAGGTAGAAATAAGCCATAACAAAATAAAGGGTGCAAAATACGTTACAATTCCCTTAATGTTAATATAACCTTATTCCTGATTTAGTTATCCTATTTAGAAACTACTGCACTCACCAAGTTCACCTCTGCTCATTTATTTTATATACTCATTGAAATTGACCTTACTTTGCTTATTATACTTATTGATAGGCAATTTGTAAAGATTGTTTCATCCTCTTAAAGTTGCAATGATTCTATTTGGTTTCAATAACAGATCAAAAGCATCTTCAATACTTATACATACAATGTCCGCATTCATTAAAGATTTTGCTGAACATCCTTCATCACCGATAACAATAATGGAGATGCTGCATGCTTCAAACATTCGGCCATCATTAAACCCATTTCCAATACATATGCATTGTTCTGCTCCAAGTTTTTCTACAATTGCTCGTTTATTTTCTGCAGCATTTGCGTTATCAAATATTTGGATTTCAACAGGCACACCAGCACATTGATCTTTCACAGTACCGTGCGTATCAGCCGTTACTACTTGTACTTTGACTCCTTTATTATGTATAGCCACTATTTTCTCTTTTACGGAAGGGATGATTTTCCCATCACGAGCGATTGTTCCATTATAGTCTAACAATAGATTTCCAACTTTTATGATACCTCTTCCGGGTATATTTATTTCCACTATTAACTACCTCCATATTGAATTTGATTCCCCATCCAATTATTTACTTCTCTCCAGCTTAGCTTTTTCGCTGCTATCCAACTCACACCATGTTCAGTTCTCTTTCCAGGCTGAAAATTATAGTCGTCTGACCAATAATAATTGTCGTTATCTTTTATAAGAATTGCATCTTGAATAATTGAGTCATTATTTTCTGGAGTCGGAATAATACAAATACCGATCACATTTTCAAAATGTAATTCAATTGCAGAGGGGTAACTATACTGACGTTGAAATAACATTTTTACATTAGTATCTAACTCTCCAGGAACAGTCATAGATAAATCTTCATTTACATATGTTCCTGTCCACATGTGCATTTCCCTCAAGCATCCATCATGAAAATAACCGAATCTCTCTAGTAAATTCTTAATATCCGACTCATCTTTCACTTCAATCCAATTCATTTTTATTGTCCTCCGATAACTTTTGTCCCCTTAGTTTAATACGTCTTCGCGATAAGGAAATCCTCCTCTTTATACAAAAAACCACCTAAAACGCGGCACTGCCTGTCGTTTTTGAGACAGTAATAAAACACCTATTTTAAGCAACCTGTTGTCGGTATTTTACCGGTGACAGGTTGTTTAGTTTCGTTTGGATACGGGTATTATTATAATAATTTATATATTCTTCGACGATACGAATTACACATGCATTAGTCGTGCTGTGTATGTCGTCAAGATAAAACGTTTCTGACTTTAGCGAGGAGTGAAACGTTTCGATTGGGGAATTATCCGCTGGTGTGCCTTTACGAGACATACTCATGGTAATTCCTTTTTCTTTCACTTCTTTTTGATAATCGTAAGACGTATATACAGAACCTTGATCACTATGCAAGATGACGCCTTTTGGCAATTGTTTAAGCTGGTCAAGCGTTTCTAAGACAAACTCTGTATCTTGTGTTGAACCAATTGTATACGCGATGATTTCCCCATTATACAAATCCATAATGCTTGAAAGATATAACATCGACTGTCCAAAAGGCAAGTAAGTAATATCGGTTACGAGCTTTTGTAAAGGAGCTGTTGCGTTAAAGTCACGGTTTAACGTGTTATCAGCTACTTTAGATGGTTGACCAGTCCGTTTACGCTTTTTCACTTTTACCCGACATGACCAATTATATTTCTGCATCACTTTTTGGATAGTCTTTTCACTGATTCCAGAGAATAAGGCTGCTATTTTCCGATAACCATAACGATATTTATGGGTTGCACAAGCTTCACCAATCGCCTGATCTCGCTCGGCTTTTTTAGAAGTATTCCCGGTATTCTTTCGCCAACGATAATAGGACGCACGTGCTACACCCATATGCACACAAATCGATTGAATTGACATAAATCCTTTCAATCTTTCCACTAAATCTACGAATACTAGCCCAACCACTTCCTCTCCAATTCTACATACTTTTTTAAAACTTCGATTTGTTGTTTAAGATAAAGATTTTCAGCTTGTAAACGAGCTTCCTCAGAGTCATATTCTGGCCCTTTTCCGTAGGAATATTGCTTTCCTACCGGTTGATGCAATCGCTGAGTTTCTCCTGCTTTATACCATCGCATCCAAATCATTAATTGTGATTTATTCTTAATTTTTAATTCCTCTAGTATTTCCTTAACTGGAATACCTGCTAATCTCATTTCAATTGCTTTAATTTTAACTTCAGCTGGATAACTTACTCTTCTTCCCATAGAAAAAACACCTCCACGTTAATTTATTGGTATTAAATACCTGATTTAAACGTAAGGTGTTTTTTATTTGTCTCATTTTTTTAGGTCAGTGCGCGCTTTGTTTCAAACGTTTTAGATGGTTTTCTTTAATAAAACCGTACCTACTTATGAAACGGTTCCCCATAATAGGTTTAAATGCGGTTTTACTACTTAATAAAAAATCTGATAATTCACTTCAATTTAAACTATAACCTCAAAATTATATCGATCTATCTTCTTTTATTAATCTTTATTTTAAATTAAAAAGAGAAAATAGGTGCAGAATCTATTTGTTTATATCTAGATCCACTATCCTTTTCCCAAAACTTTCTAAATTTAATCCCTCTTTTTAATTGCTTACCTGTAATATAAAAACTCATATCAATTAGATATGCTGAAAATTGTTCCTTTTTTTGATTTTCAGAAGATACATTTTCCTTAATTAAATGTAAATATCGTGCATTTACTAGATTTCTAAGTAGCCCCTCATATTCTTCCTTTTTTGAATTAGGGAATAAGAATACATTTGTATTTTTATCTACTACAATTTGCTCTTCTATCATTGCTAATGCATTTTCCACCATGTCGGGGGTGATATTTTCACCGTACTCTATATCAGTATCTTTTTCTTCCCTCATAGCTCTTACTACTGAGTAGATTTGAGCTTTTCCAATCCTGTCAGAACCATCTGCTACTGCATTATCTACTGCATCCCTAAACATTAATAAAAAGTCCCTAGGTGTTCCACCTGATGCAATAACTAAATTTAAGATTGATTCTTCATTAACAAAGATGCTTTCTATATCAGACGTCTGAATTTCCAAATCTTTCCTTAATGAGCACAGAATTCTTAGTAAAAATGTTTTTAAGCCTAGAATATCAATTAAATCTCTATCTAATTTCACTATAGAAAAATCATCTTTCACAGAAAGAATCTCATCATTTTCATTATTTAGCTTTATTCTATTTGGTAATGTACACAACTTAAAACAAAATGCGCCATTACTGCTTTGCTTGTACAAATTATGGAAATAATGTATTAACCGTACATGCTTATCCAACTTTATTTGATAAAAATCATCTAAATAGATTGAAATTTCTTCTCCAACTACTTTTTTATAATTAGATAAAAGTATAGCTAATGGTTCAACTAATTCATCTAGCATATTTGTCTTAGTCTTTTTTACAACTTCTTCATATGTTATTTCTGAACTTGTCTCATCTTTAGACTGATTACTCTCACTTACAACCTCATTTCTCAAAACTTGCCTCATTGCTTCAAGTTTGATTCCTACACTTTTAATAGCAGTATTAAAATTCGCTCCCCCACCTAATGTAGAAGAGGCACTTTTTTGGGAACTTGATTCTTCGGTATTTGCTTGTGTATTTACTTGAGTTGTAGATTTTCTATATGTTATTTCTTCTGGATACTCGTAAATCTCATCTAAAATTTTATTTAGAGATTGAAAATATCCATTTAGAGATTCTAATTGTGCTTTCTCTTTCTCAGAAATAGTATTACCGCCACTTTTACCTTTAATAAAAGGTACTCTGGTTTTAGAAGAAGCCAATTGCTTTTCAATTTGAACCAACTTTTCACCGAGCCCTTTTAAAGCAACACCAATAATTTCATTCATTAGCTTAATAATAATCTTATTAACAGGATAATCTCTAATATGCTGACAATCATACTTAATAATAGCACCATTTACTTTTTCTTTTGAAACAGATAGCATTAAAGTTGTTTTTCCTGAACCTCTTCTGCCGATAATAATATTATTATTCGGAATTTTAATTTTCCTTTTATTCGAAAAGGTATCTATATATATTAAATTATCTTGTAAATCATCCTTAATTTTTCTTCTCCTATACAATTCAATCTCATCTAATAGAGATGAAAGTTTCTCTGAATTTATCTCCATATATTTCCCCTTTCAGTTAATATTACCTCTAATTATACCTTATAAATTTATAATTAATAGTTAAAAGGTATCAATATTCCCCCTTTTTCTTAAGAAGAAAAAATCCCATATAAAAAAATAGCAATTCAACTAAATAATTAATTGAATTGCTATTTCTATAAACCGCACCTACTTATGATACGATTCCCCATTTCAAATGTGAGGACGATTTTTCATTTCATTTAAAATTACTTCTTAACAAATCTATTTCTGAAATCGCAAAAAACGAACTATATTACAGATTTCAGTTGGGAATTTAACTGCAAAAATTGAGTTAATTATTCTTCTCTAAATAATCCAAAGTCGCTTGCCCTAACACATTTGCTGCGATGCGCAATGCTCGCTCATCGATATCGAATTTTGGATGGTGATGCGGGTATACTTCCTCCCAAGCTGGATTTTTTGCTCCTGTGAAGAAGAATGATCCTGGAATTTCCTCTAAGTAGTAAGCAAAATCCTCGCCGCCCATAATCGGTTCAATATATTTAACTGCTTCCACACCTGCAACTTTTTCTGCAGATGCCATCACATGCTCTGTTTCCGTATCATGATTCACAACTGGTGGATAACCTCGAACAAATTCGTATTCATAATCTGCCTTCGTTAAATAACATGTCGCTTTTAATAACTCTTCAATTTCACGTTCTAATAAAGCGCGCTCCTCTTCATGGAAAGTACGCACAGTCCCTTTCATATATACTTGGTCTGCAATCACGTTGAAAGGATTTAATGCTTCAATATGTCCAATCGAAACGACTGCTGGGCGCAACGGATTAATACGGCGTGAAACGAGCTGTTGCAAATTGGTAATAAACTGCGCCGCCATCACAATCGAATCTTTCGTATCACTAGGATTCGAACCGTGACCGCCCTTACCTTTAATCGTAATATAAACACCGTCTGCCGCAGCCATTAATGGGCCTTTAGCAGAATGCACTTCTCCAAGCTCAATTGGTGCCCATAAATGCGTGCCGAAAATAACATCTACACCTTCCAAGCAGCCATCCTGAATCATCGCAATCGCCCCACCTGGTGCAATTTCCTCAGCATGTTGATGAATAAACACAATTGTCCCTGCTAATTCATCCTTCATTTGATTGAATGCTTTCGCTAAAATTAACAGTGATGCTGTATGCCCATCATGTCCACAAGCATGCATACGCCCTTTCACTTTTGATTGGAAAGGTAGTCCCGTTTCTTCTGTAATAGCTAAAGCATCAAAATCTGCACGTAGCGCTACTGTTTTCCCTGGTTTGCCGCCTACAAGCTTTGCGACAACACCACTCCCACCAACACCTTCACGCACTTCATGGCCTAACGCGCGATGAAATGCCGCAATTGTTTTTGGCGTTTCAACTTCCTCAAAAGATATTTCAGGATTTTCATGGAAATAACGACGAAGCTGAATCATCTCTTCTTCGTATTCATTTAATAGACTAGCTAGTTGCTCTTGTTGTAAAGCTGTCATGGAAAACACCCCTTATTTTAAGTAAATATAATCACCAGGTCCTAGCGGTAAACCGAGTAAGAACCAAATTGCAAACAGTAAAATCCAACCGATTGCGAAGAACACCGAGAATGGTAATAAAGCCGAAATCAGCGTTCCAATACCGATATTTTTATCATAACGCTTTGCAAACGATAATAATATAGCAAAATACGCAAGCATCGGTGTAATTGGATTTGTAATCGAGTCCCCTACACGGTAGGCCATTTGTGTAATCGCTGGAGAATAGCCTAAATAGAAGAACATCGGCACAAAAATCGGTGCTAGCAATGCCCATTTTGCAGAAGCACTTGCGATTAATAAGTTAATGAACGCACACATTAAAACAAAACCAATCATCAACGGTAAGCCTGTAAAGTTAAGCGCTTGTAATAGTTCTGCACCTTTAATAGCTAAAATCGCGCCGATATTACTCCAGTTGAAAAAGGCGATCATTTGTGAAGCAGCAAATGCTAATACAATAAACGGTGCTAGATCAGCAATTGATTTGAATATTTTCTCCGCAACGTCCTTATCATTTTTAACTTCCTTCGCTGCAATCCCGTATGCAAGACCCGGTAAAAGGAAGAAAAATAACATAATTGGTACAATCCCAGACATAAATGGTGAATCTAAAAAGCCGCCTGTCTCAGGGTCACGTAATAGCCCGTTCGATGGAATGACCGTCATTGCAATAATGATAGCATAAACAAATGCAACGATACTTGCCCATTTTAAACCGCGTTTTTCTAAATCTGTCGCAGGCTCTAGCTTTTCAATTTTCCCTTCAAATTTACCGAAGCGAGGTTCCGTAAACTTTTTCGCAACCCATGTACCGATAACGACGATTAAAAACGTCGAAACAATTAAGAAGTAATAGTTCATCGTTGCACGACCCTTATAATCTGGATCTGCAATTTGCGCTGCTGACTCTGTAATTCCTAATAATAATACGTCGATTGAGTTAATAATAATATTGGCACTAAAACCACCAGCCACCGCCGCATATGTAATAATTAAACCTGCTAACGGATTTCGACCAAGACTCATAAAAATCATTGCCGCAATTGGTGGTAAAATGATAAATGCGGCATCAGCGGCAATGTTACCAACTAAACCTGCAAAAATAACAAACGGCACAATTAATTTTGTAGGGGCCGACATAACAAGCTTTTTCATAACAGCCGAAATAAGTCCCGTTTGCTCAGCTAAACCAATACCAATCATTGTCACAACTACCAATCCTAAAGGAGCGAATCCTGTGAACGTTGAAACCATCTGTGTGACGATCAAAATAAGCCCTTCTTGGCTTAGCAGATTTTTCACTTGAATGACATTGTCTGTACCCGGTTGGACTGCCGAAACACCGAACATTGATAGGATCCATGATAGAACAAGGACTAAGCCCGCTAGAATGACAAATAGCGTAATAGGATCCGGTAATTTATTGCCCGCGTATTCAATCCTATCTAACATTTTGTCAACCCAGGTTTTTTTTCTTTCAGTTTTAAAATTTTCTTCCATGCAATCGCATCTCCTTCTATACTTCATCTGACGACACGAGCGCCGCATTAAAACATTTTTGCGGTATAAATAAAACGAGATTTTCTGTTATATTATTCACACAAAAAAATCCTTTATAATGGTTTGATGGTAATATACCATTCAAAACCAAAACAAAGGACATAAGCATAGCTAAGTTTACATGAAAAACATCATTTAAACAACATTTCTTGTCGATTTTCATTATAAAAGTAACCGTTAACCCTTCAGCCTAATTATGAAATTACTACCGAAATCCTATACATAGAAAAAAGCGGAATGAATTGCAATAGTTTTGGCATATCATTCCACTCATTATTGTCCAATACTAAATTTCTTTCGTTTCCTCCATCAACCATCCGCGCTCTTCTTCATTTAAATAAGGAGCTAGCTTCGTATATACATCCTGATGGTAATTGTTTAACCATTGCTTTTCACTGTTTGTTAGCATTTCTACATCGATACCCGCTAAATCAATTGGACAATAAGTAATTGTTTCGAAATTCATAAATTGACCAAATTCTGTTTTTTCATCTTCCGCGACGATCATTAAATTTTCAATCCGGATGCCATATTTTCCTTCAAGATAGATTCCCGGTTCGTTCGTAAGGATCATACCTTTTTCTAATGGTACATGATTATTACTTCGTATGCTTTGTGGTCCTTCATGAACATTTAAGAAAAAGCCGACCCCATGTCCAGTCCCACATTTATAGTCAATACCATGCTGCCATATAGGTTGTCTCGCTAAAATATCTAAGTTCGCACCTGTCGAGCCATGTAAATATTTTACCGCGCTTAATGCAATAAATCCTTTTAGCACTAGAGTATAGTCTCTTTTTTGTTCTTCCGTTAGTTTCCCTAAAACGATTGTTCGTGTAATATCCGTTGTACCATCATAATATTGGCCACCTGAATCAATTAAAAAGAGTCCTTCATTTTTAAGCGTAAATTGCGTTTCTTCATTCGCTTTATAGTGCATCATCGCAGCATGTTCCCCGTAACCTGCGATTGTATCGAAACTAGTCCCCATGTATCCTTCCAGTGCTTTTCTAAAACTTTCTAATTTTTCTTCTGCCATAATCTCTGTAATTTCTTCGTTGTTTACAGCATTTTTTAGCCATTTAATAAATTTCACCATAGCTACACTGTCATTTATTTGACACCATCTCATATTTTCGATTTCAACTTCATTTTTAATCGCTTTTAAATTTGTTGTAATGTCAGGGCTTTCAACTTTCTTTGTATGGCTATTAATAGCGTTATATAATCTGATATTTAATTTATTCGCATCTAGCATAACAGCATCTTCACTTGAGAGTTTTTCTAGGAATGCTTGTATTTCGTCATTCGCTTTTAACTCGATTCCTTCCGCTTCCAATTCTAATTTAACCGAAGCAGGAACTTTGCAAGCATCGATAAATAAATAACATGTATGTTCGGCTACAATTACATTAGCAATGACAACGGGACTGTTCGGCACATCCACCCCTCGAATATTCAACAGCCACGCAATATCATCAAGAGACGTTAAAATATAATAATTGGCACCTTTATCTTTCATTTCTTCTCTTACTTCATTTAATTTTTCAACTCGTGATTTACCCGCGAATTTTACGTCATGCGTGAATAGTGGTTCTTTAGGAATTTCTGGTCGCTCTTCCCACAGAACATTAATCAAATCTCGATCCATTTTTAATTGGATGTCTTTTGCTTGTAAATCTTTTTCCATCCTTCTAACCAAACTCGTTGAAAAAACATTTCCATCAAAGCCGACAACACTTCCTTCATTTAAAACATCCGCTAGCCATTCTGAATAAAACGGTCCCCCCGGATCAACCATTTTAAATAATCGAATTCCCGAGCCTGCAAGCTGCTTTTCTGCTTGAATATAATATCTACCATCTGTCCATAACCCAGCATCTTCTAATGTAATTACGACCGTACCTGCCGAACCTGTAAATCCTGAAATCCACTGTCTACTTTTCCAATGTTCTGCTACATATTCACTTTGATGTGCATCAAAACTAGGAATAATATATGCATCCATTTGACTTTCTTTCATTAACTGTCTTAACTTTTCAACTCTACCCTTGATATTCATGATAAATTCCTCCATTTTCTTTTACAATCAATTACGCCTTAGCGTAATTGCGTCCAGATTTTTTCGAGCTCGCTCGAAAAACACCTCTAAAAAATCTGTGACATCCGCCGGGGCTTAACTTGATTCAGCCAGGGTTTGAACCCCCACTGAATAGTATTGCATTTTTGGCATTCATCCCCCACTTATAGAAGTAGGAGACTTCTGCTGAATTAAGTTAATTGTATTATTTTCACGCTCAAACAGCCATGCCGCAAGAACGATACTAAGTGCTCCCGCTGTAATTTTTGCGATAATAAACGCCCCTAACATTTCCGGGGCAACTCCTGACACAAATCCAAATTGACCGCCAAATACAAAAGCCCCACTTATCCCAAAAGCCGTACATACCACTTTCCCTTTCGGATTCATTTCCTTAAACGTTCCAAATACCAACAGATTACTCGCTAAACTTCCTAGAATACCTGCTACTGACGCTGAGTTAATACCCAATTTCTCTCCTATTTCTTTAAAACTCTTATTAAAGATTCGATTAATAAGAGCTAGCATTGGATAAGCTCCACCTAAGAAAAGTGCGATTTTGGCTACGATTAAAGTAGATTCTGAAAGCGGTGCTAACCCTGAAACGAGCGTTACACCAAAAATCACATCTATTCCTTGTAAAAGTAAACCTAGAATACTCAAACTGATTATCAGCTTTCCAAATACATTAAATATTTTTATAAAAATAGAAGGAAATTTTAATAAGCCTACTCCTAATAAAAGAGCAAAAACGAAAATCGGTACCATATTCCATACTAAAGTATTAATATTTATTTGTTGCCACAAGCCTGCTGCAAGACATCCGATTGGTATCGTAATAATGCCTATTAACACACCTTTAGAAAAATATTTTTCATCCTCTTTAGAAAGCATTCCTAACGCAACAGGTATGGAAAAACTAATGGTAGCTCCTAAAGTAGAGGCGATAATAATCCCTGAAAATTTCCCCATTTCCTCGGTCAAAGCCAGTTCATTCGCCATTTGAAAAGCTCCCATATCGACTGCTAATAACGCTGCTGGAACGATGGAAGGATCTAAATGAAAAGCCCTGAATATTGGAATAATTTCAGCGGCTAAAAAATTCGTAAAAATAGGGGCTAAAGAAAGAATTCCGATCATGCCAAGTCCTAAAGCCCCCATCGTTTTAATACCTTCCTCAAACTTCTCACCAAGTTTCAAATGATCGCCCGTCATATAATCAATTGCCCCGATGACAAAAAAAGTACCGATTATATACAATACAAGTTTATCCATTGCTATGGTCACTCTCTAGAGAGCCACGATTGTAAAGATAATTAGGCGTATTAACGGCTATTAGCTTGACCTTCTTGTTCGTATAATTTGCCCAATTGTGCGCAATCGTTGAATCCATATGAACACTGTCACCGGGATAAACTTCATGCCTCTTGCCATTTATGTACACCGTTAATATTCCCTCTAAAACATAAACGAACTCCTCGCCCTCATGCTGATAAGATACGATTTCCTCCTCTTGCTTTTGAGGTAGGATTTCGATGAGCCTCGGAACAAGTTGTTTATTTTCCAAATTCGCACTTAAACTATACTTAATAAAACCGCCTTCTACTGCATCCATTATTTCTTGTTCATAGCTTCTCAAAACCATGTCTTTCTTTTTAAGTGGATAATCAAAAAAATGTGTAACATGAACTTCCAAAATATTTGCTAGTTTTTCAAGTGTATCTACCGCTATGGTAGTGAGTCCTCTTTCTAATTGAGATAGAAATCCGATAGATAACTCGCTTTTTTCACTTAATTCTTTTAACGTAATTCCCTTGTCAGTTCTTAACTTTTTTATTTCTACACCTATATTCACGATTCCACCTCTATTTTTCATTATTGTGAATAATATAATATATATTACAGAGATAATCAATATAATATGAAGTTATTTCACGTATATGAAAATTTATAAATTGACTATTTCATCTAGGATAGTCCGTTTGACCCTAAAATCCAGAACAAAAAAGACGCTTGACCTATTAAATCAAAGCGCCTAAGAAATGGTGTTGCTGGCTACTATAGTCCAATTTTAGCCCAGTCCTTTTCATAAGTGATTATTGATAACCAACAATCTATTTTAAATTTTCCGGCAGTTTATGGATTAGTATATCCATCAATCACCGCTATCCCTGTGAATCTAATATGTGACCAGTTATCCTTGATTTCAATTAACGTTAATTCATAGCATTTAACTTTCAATTAAATCATTTACTTTTCAAATTCTGTTTTATATCTTCTTTATGTAATAGAATTTAACATATTATTCATTTCATAGATTTCCTGCAAAACTTCCATTGGACCCGTTTTTGGATTTATCTTTTTTATAATAGTTTGTGTTATAGGTTCCCCATTATATAACGCCTTTACCACATCCACCTCAATATTTGTCTCATAATAATATTTCGCCCAATTACACCATTCATTAGCCGATTTCATAATGTACTGTAGTAGATATTCTTTCCCCCCATCATTACCTAAAATCTCATTTTGTTGCCACTCATCATTTCCATTTATATACCACATACAAAATGTCGTTTCATCTCGTTCATCCACATTTCCTACTAAATCAAGAAATTCAAATGGTATATTATCATATACACACTCAAAGAAAGCATCATCCCACTCATCTGCAGCAAATTGATTTAGTTCATTTTCGTGATCAAACCCTTTCATAAATACCCCATTCTTTGTAATGAATACTATTAAATTATCACCACTCCCATTATCAATTACATACTTACAGCCTTCCTCAATTGCATAACAATTTATAAGCCTTAACCATGCATTACCTTTTGAATTCATAATAATCTAGAGTCACCATGCTATTAAGTACTTTTGGCATTTCTACTTTACTCATATATTTCATCGTATATTTGCCTCCAAATCAAATTCTAATTTCGACTCAAACTATAGTTTCTCTAACGTAGGAAATAGGGGATTTACTATTTCAACATTTAAAGTAGTGACCTCACATAATAAAATTGTTGATAATACCTCCTTTAATTGACCTATGAATATGACAGCTATTTTCCACTACACCAAAAAGCCCTTCGACGAATATTATCGAAGGCCTCTCAATATTGGTATTTAAGACTAAAACATAATTCATGCACATTAATAGTCGTTGCGACAAATGACTTGATCGCCTCTTGCAAAGGCTCATTCCCACCATAAGGGAATTCAATTGGATTGAAATTTAGTCTTCACTCAAATAATGACTATCTAGCATTATTTACACCTTTACAAATAATCGACCGAACACTTTTACATTGACAATCATTTTTGTAATCCAATGAGCTGCAACATATAAAATAATAAAGACAACTACAAGCGGCATGAATAACTTCCAGAATACAAACCAAATAAGTAACGCTACTACTGGCTTAACTTTCATTAACATTTTAGAAGGCACCAAGAGCCATTGGTACACCTTATATTGCTTTTGTAAAATTTCTAAGTACTCTAATCTGTATATCTGATTATCAGGTTCTAATCGAACTGCATTTTCCAAATAGGATAATGACTGCGCGTAATCTCCTCTATGGTTAGCAACCCAGGCTACATACAAAAATACCAACGAATTTTCTGAATCTAGTTGTAACGCTTGTTTTTCTGCTTGAAGAGCAATTTCTTGGTTACCCAAAATACTTTCAATAAAACTATAGTTTGCAAGATATAATGCATTAGATGGTTTCAACTTTAAAGCGACTAGAAAACTTTCTTTCGCCTCTTGATACCTCCCCTTTCTCTCGTAAATATTTCCTTCGAAATAATAAAAATAGGCTCTATCAGGAAACAACGTTAAAGCTTCTTGAATTGCAGCCATTGTCTCGTTTTCCTTACCATCTTCGTAAAGTATTCCTACCCTTAATTCCCATGCAGTTTCATTTTCTGGGTCTTTCTTTAATGATTCGAGTGACCAATGCAAGGCCTTTTTATAGTCCCCTTGTTTTAAATAAACTTTACTCAGTAAGGCATAGCCGTCCGCATCTTCGGGATATTGTTGAATATAGCTTTCCGTCTCACTAATGGCTTCTTTCAAACGGTCCCAATCATATAATTGTTCAATCCGGATGAATTGTGCATATTGCGCCTCTTCATTCATGCATCCCACACCCTATCTAATCTTATTCTCTTTTAAATAATCCAGGACTTGTTGATAGTCTTTATTCACATCACTAAAGGTCGCATAATTTTTAGCTGTTGAAAACCATTCCAAAGTGGTTGGCTTACGTCGACTCAATGCTTCGCTTAAATCATTATTCGTTAACGGTTGCAATTCGCCCATTTCTAGTGAACGTTGTAATACAGACTCAATGGCATCTCCAACAAGTTGTTCAAGATCTGCCCCCGAGAAATGTGCTGTTTTACTAGCAATTTTTTTATGATTTAGTGAATTCTGTGGCTTGTCTTTCAACTTTAGTTTCAGAATAACCTCCCTTTCTTCTACAGCAGGGGGGGAAATAAATAGTAATTGATTGAAACGACCAGGTCTCCTTAATGCGGAATCCAAATACCACGGTGTATTCGTTGCACCGATGACATAAATGCCATGGTTATGGGCATCTAATCCATCTAACTCAAGAAGTAATTGATTGACAAGCATCCGCTCATGATGCTGTCTCATATTTTGACGGTTTCCACCAATTGCATCCAATTCATCTATAAATAAGACACATGGTTTGTTTTTCCGCGCAGCTTCAAATACATCGTGAAGATTATGTTCACTTTCTCCTATATACATTGACAAAATCGCCTGTAATTCCATATGTATAAAGCTAGCGTTTATTTCACCAGCAATCGCTTTTGCTAAAAATGTTTTCCCACAGCCTGGTGGTCCATAAAGCAGTAAACTTCCTCCTGCTTCTTTTCCATATGCTTTAAAAAACTCTGGATTTTTAAGAGGGAGAATAAAATTCATCTGAATCTTTTTCTTAACTTCCTCCAAACCACCAACGTCCGCAAAAGTTTCACTCGGCTCAGTCTTTTCAATAAGCGTATTTCGATCTTTATCAAATTGAATTACTTTTAGCTGTTTTCGTTTTCCTTCATGATCAATTGTCATAACAATCCCCTTTGCATAAACTCATTCTTTATTCCAAGTATATTGGAATAATTATACTGGTTAATTTTAGGTTATAACACAGAAATTGTATACAGGTCCAAAGACACGTTACAAAAGGTGCCAGTCATTCAAACAATTATGTTTGAGTGACTGGCACCACGCTTATATTATTGCCCTTGTACTGGAACCTACAATGAATTTTACATTATAAAAAAAGAGATGAATGCACCTACTAAAAAGGAAAAGATGCTCCAAAGTCTTTAAGCTAAATTCGCTTATATATCTATTTGGAGCCCTTGGACGTAAAACGAATATGCCGATTGGTACACTCATTTTTGGAATTTTTTACGATATTATACCCGCACAATACATTTTATTTGTGAGTGGCAGTATTTTAGTCTTGATTGTTTTAACATTGTTGCGCCGCTCAGTCATTGAAATAGCATACCTAGATTCGAAAAACAACAAGTCGAACAATTAATTGAAAATTAATTGAAATTTTAGATTGGAATAAAACGTAAAAATCCATTAGTACATTTGAACACTTAGAAATCAATAATTCTTGGTGGTTCCTTTAAAAACCGCACTTACTTATGATACGGTTCACCTTAAATTATTCTGATTTTAATATAGGTCGAATCCTCTTTCACAGCTATTTCCCCATAATCTCCCCATAAGCATCCAAAACAAATCGTTTTTCCGGTGTTTCACTAAAATCTTTGCAGCCATCCACGGCATATAAAATATCTCTTTTGGCGTTTTCAATATCCCCCACTTGAAGAAAACATAAAGCACGTACCGCAAAGGCTCGGTAAATTCTTACTAAGTCGATTGGATGATGATGAATTTCAGTAAGCTTTAGTGTTTCTAATTCCTTTTTTGCTTCCTCATATTGCTGCAAATTCCAGTAAGCATATGCATACTCCCCATGGAGAAAAACTTTTAGTGGGCTTAAATAATCTTCAGTTATTGGCGCTTCATCCCGCTTTAAACGTATTACCTCCTCATAATCTTTCTCAATTTGATTTAAATAAATTAAGTTCATTAATTGTTCAATAACGTTTTCTGCTGGTTCCTCTAAAATTTCAGTAAAAGCACTTATTTTTTTCAAATAATAACGGGATTTTTCTGCATCTCCTTTAGAACAATGAATCACAAATAAGAAACGATAAAAATCATTTAAGCGGTATAATATTTGCTTCTCTTTTGCAATTTTTAAAGCCATTTCTAAATACTGTTCCATTTTTTTTTCATTATTCAATGCCGAGTAAACAACGGTAATATTGTAATACAAATCAAGCTTTTCTAACTCATCAATTAAGCCTCCATAGCGCTTTATATACGTTTCCCCTTCTAATAAATAATCCAGCGCTTCTTCATATAAATGTTGTTCAAATTTGATCATGCATAATCCACTATAGACACTTATTATTTTAGAATAAGCATGGACTTTCTCGTACATTTTTATAATTTTTAAAAATGGCGTAATGGATACATCCACTTTTAGAAGGTACCGCATCGAATAATAATTCTCCAATAACCGTATTTCCTCATAATTACTACCATTTAACAGGCCCTCTTCAACAAGTGGCTCAATTAAATGCAAAATGTCCTCGCACTTTTCATCGAGTTTCGTTTTATTCATTTCCCTATATAATTGGGCTCGCAATTGTTCCACTTCAAGTAAAAGAGAACGAATCTTTTCATCATCTTTCCCCTGCAACAAATCTGATACCCCAATATCTAATTGATTCGCGATGTGCTGTAAGCTTTCCATTGAAGGCTGCGCTTTACCATTTTCAATTAAACTAAGCATGCCTTTTGATAAACGATCTCCAGCTACTTGTGCTAATGTCATTTTTCGTTCTTTTCGTAGTTCTTTTATTTTTGTACCGATATTTAACATATTGTCACCTCATTACGGTCAAGTGTATCAAACTCGAGTAAATAAAGGAACTTTTTTAAATCTTATTAAACAAAATCGGAGGGGTAAATTACAAAATTGAATATTTTTTAAATTTAATTAAACTTTATATTGAAATTTCCAATTTATTGTTTTATTATTAGTTTAATAAAATTAAACAAAGGGGTTAGGATTTTATGAATGAACAAGTAATGCACAAAAAAGCAACTTATCATTTATACACTTTCTTAATTAGTAAAATGATTGGTTCACTCGGATCGGGTGTTTATGCGTTTGGGATTAGTATGTATATTCTTTCTATAACAGGCTCGTCTTTAAGCTTTGCTACGAATATTTTACTTAGTATTTTGCCACGAACAATTATTGCTCCGATTGCAGGGTTACTTGGGGACCGGATGCCACGGAAATCGTTAGTTCTTGGGGGGCAAGCTGGGGTTGTCTTATCTGTTAGTGCATTACTACTTTACACGCAAATGGTTGAATTATCTTTAATTGCGATTTATATGGCGACATTTTTTAATAGTATTTTTAGTACGTTTTCAAGCGTTTCGTTCTCCGCGTCCATTGCTAATTTAGTGGATGGTGAACGCCTGCAAAAAGCAATGAGTTTCAATCAATTATCTTACTCACTTTCAGGTATCGGAGGACCCGTATTCGGTGGTATGTTATTTGGACTTGCTTCAATGAACATCTTTTTAGTTATTTTTATTATCGCTTCCGTTATTGCCCTTGTACTCGAATCTACTATGAATTTCACATTGTATAAAAAAGAAATCGATGCGCCTACTGAAAAAGAAACGATGCTCCAAAGTCTTAAAGCTGGATTCGCTTATGTCAATAAAAAGCGTGTCATACGTTCCATCTTATTGACCGCGCTATGGTTAAATTTATTCTTCACTTGTATGAATATTGGCGGCGGGTATATTTTGCTTACGATTTTAAAGCTAGATCCAACACTGATTGGTATTGTTGAAGCAGGTATGGCAGTTGGTATGCTTGTAATGGCAGTTTACTTTGCTACACGTTCCAATGTAAAATTCCCATTATTACTTGTGAAACGCTCCACTTTGCTCATGGCGGTATTAGTACTTTTGGCTTCCTTACCGTTATTCGTTCACTTTTCAAATGGTGTAAATTTCATCTATTATTTCATTCTAATGTTCCTATTTGGGGCTCTTGGCGTTATTACAAATACGCCAATTGGAGTATTATTACAAACTACAATTGAAGAAGAATTTCGTGGTCGCGTTTTCGGCATTGTTGAAATGATGGCTATGAGTATGATGCCGATTGGTACACTCATTTTTGGGATTTTATACGATATCATTCCTGCACAATACATTTTACTTGTGAGTGGCAGCATTTTAGTTCTGATTGTTTTAACATTGTTACGCCGCTCAGTCATTGAAATGGCGCACCCAGAGTTGAAAAAACAACAGGGAGAAAAAACAATACAGGTTTTAGATTAGCACGTAAAAAGCCACCATGTTGAAATGAACCCTAAAAATAAGGCACAGTTATTTCATCAAGTAGCTTGTGTAATTGAGTTCGGTATATTGCCGGACTCAATTTTAATTTTTCTTCCTATTTTACAATATGCAAGGTTGAACAATTTTCGAGTGTAAAGCGTCACCTAAGACTTTAAATCCAACCGGTAATTTTTTTACATATCCCTCCTCATTTTTAATTCAAATTGTGCTAGTTTAGTTGAGCCGTTTCTTTTGAATTCCCCATCTATTTATAAAAATTCATGTGAAATTATCTCCATATCATTCGATAGCTACTGGCTCACCTTCCAACAATACGCTGTTATACATTGAAATTAGTAAATGTCATACCTCTTCAAGCATCCGAATATAACCAACTACTTTCTTTTGATATGCTTACTACATTAAAAATCAGTATCAAATAATCCGATATAATGCAGACCATTATAAAGCTTGTTAACATTAATAATTTCTATTTCCGAATCAAAATAATAAAACATTGTGTTTACTTTGTCTAACCCTCTTTGAATACAGATGTTTTTTATTTCAACCATCGTCTCATCCTCTATTGATAGTTCTTCAATAAATTCATCCACTTCTGTTAATTTATCTTGAGAGTAGACACCAATCCAATCCTCATCATATATTTTTTCATTAATATCCCTACAAAATTCACATATCTTATATTTTGGGTCATCAATATCCCTTTCTGGATCACTATAATCGATTTTAAAATATTCATTAAAGGTATCGTTATCTACGTTGCTTATTCCTATCCAAATATGAACTTTACCCATTATCTCCATTATCTACAACTCACTTTCATAAGTTTTCTATGATATTTTATAATTAATATAATGGAATGAAGTCTTTCACGCCTATAAACTCTTCCACTATGGCTGCATCCGTTCCCTTTGCGGCATTTACTACATTAAATGCTAAACTAACGCCATCTACAATATTGCTATATAAAGTTTCAGGGTAAGAGCAGGACATACTTCAATGAAAAACACCTACAAATGAATTCAGTCTAAATATTTCCCAAATTTTCAAATGTAGGTATGTTATTTCGCTTCACTCATTTTATCTCTAGGGAATATAATCTAGGTACTCTTACTTAGGAAGATAGTTAAAACTGCACGTGCTAATTCGAGGTGACTCGCTCTCAATAATCATTACAAACATGTTAGTCCAACCAGATAAATTTATTTCAGCTAACACATTTATATAAGTGACCACTAGCACCATAAACTTCAAAACAGTTCACTTTCTAAAAGAAAGGATATGGAAAACAATCACGGCCGACTTCTCACTTATATTTCAATTCAAGATCGTCCTACAACAACTATTTTATTGATCAACCTATGAATATTGCCAATATCCTACGATTGGATCCTTTATCGAATTTTCGGTCATCATTGCATACAAATACACAGCACCAAACCCAAATGAGAAGCTTGTGTCTGAATTGAACAACCCACTTGGATAACCATCCTCATCTATTTGACATAAGAAACTATATCCATCTTTCTCTAATTCTGAGTAATAATATTCTTCTTCTTGAATATGAATGGGATCCCCAAAAAATTTAATAAAAAAAGATGTTTCAAATGCTTGTTCTTCATTCACAAATATACCTTCTGAAATATAGTGTTTAACCATTCCAAATTCAGTATAAGTAGAATCCAAGCTTTCTTTTGAGACCGGATGTTCAAACACGTACAATGAGCAGTTTGGATAAATATTTTTTGAAACACGATTTTTGTATTCTTTTGGTATAAAGATAGAAAGCATGTTATTTCTATCTAATGGATTCACAAAACAAAGATAGAAGTGATAATCAGATCCAAGTTCACTAAAAAGTTCACTTTTATCATCAAAATATACTGGTGCATTACCACCAATCCATCCATTACCAACATTCTGGTTTTTATTCAACTGAAATATTACACTTTCTTTTCGCTCAAATAATATGTTACTTTTAATCTCCATATTATTTCTCCGAATAATTTAATTCGGATTTCACTCTCCTTTGCTTCCTGGCTGTTCCAATCGTAACAGCCCATTCATAATGCCATGTGTTCATACGATACGATTTTGACCTTACTATTCCATAAACTTCTTAAATAGCTCAAAATTAAATGTATATTCATCTATTTTTTTGAGGGAATACTTATTCTCGTATGACCTAAGCTCGTATAGAATCAAAAATCATAGCCCAACCCTCCATGGGACTACCATATCCCCATAGAGGGCCTGTCATTGCTTCTAATTGATGAAGTTTTTCTTTATATTGATTCACCATATCTTGACGCTCTTCTTTCGTATACCTATTCAAGCGTTCGTCATGTACTTTCAATCGCATATTATGTAGAAAGTTGATCATATCACAGTAAAGTGCACCGTCCTCGAATGTAATAAAATTTGGAAAACCGGCAATCACTTCGTCAAAAGTATGTTGCATCTGTTGCATGCCAAACTTCGCCAAGACTTCAGAAATATGCGGTACGAGATGTGGTTGATAGGCGATGATGCCATCTCAACCATCACACTGCCAGTTGCCAATCATATTGATAGCAATATGGAGTCGAAATAATTCTGGCGGCACCTTCTCTTTAATAGTATCCAGCTCGCCCAATTCCCAAATTTTATCTGATAGCTCTGCCAACTCGGTTTCATCTGCTGGGATTTTTCCATCCCACATCTCATTCAATCCAATATTCATATTTACACCTCTTCTGGAATTTAAAATTCTGCTCGTTATCGCTTCTCTATTTTGATAGTCCTAAATAACTTCTAATCCATATACGTTCTATTGTCTTAGGGAGTGAATCGTTTTCAAACACCAAGTAATTTCAGAATATTACCCATAAAAATAATCAATAAAATTGCTGACAAGTTCCTCATGAGGATTGATTTCACTTAATCTTTCTTTTAATGCCTCAATAAAGCCTTCAACACATTCACAGGATTCATCATCGATTATTTCTCCAGCATATGTTTCGTGTATGAATGTAAACATAATAGAGAGGTAATCCAGAAAATCGGCAAAAGAATGTGCGATGGGGAAAAGATCACCTGCTTCATAAAACGCCATAACTGGTGAGTGTTCTTGATCCGTGACAACTACGATTGGATCATCATTGATATCTGCAATGACAAGCCAAAATGGATGCCAATCTGGGTTTTCTTTCAGATTTATTCCAATCCAACGATATCCAACTTGTCTATCCACTAGATGTTCGGGAGACCAGAGTTCTAGCAATCCATTCCCCATATCAATACCAGTGCTTTTCAGATTGAAGCCATCATTTCGGACATCACAAACAATTTCACAATGTCCATAAAAAAATTGTAATTCAGGAGAAAGATGAATTTTTTCATCAGTCTGTTGTTTTATTAATTCTGACCGATAGCGTACTCCACCACTCTTAATAATTTGAGATTCTGCTCTCGGATATGTATTCATCACTTGAATAAAATTTACTATCGAATCCTTTAGTTTCTCCACAACGCTACATCCTCTCATTAATTATTCACTGGACCACTATACCTGGTCCTCTCTTTGCAGCACTGTTTGTCTTTAGAAGGTTGTCTTAAATTTCCCCATGTACACTATGCCATTAAACAACTTTTCTGTATCAGTTATGTTTAAATCCGCATCGATATAGAGAAACATGGCATTTACATTTTTTATTCCTTTCCTACCGCATATCGCGTTAATTGCTAATACTGTTTCCTTCGAAATAGCTACGTCCTCTAATGCTTCTGCAACACTTATTAAATGGTCTGTCTTATAGACTTCGATCATATCTTCATCGTACCAATCTTCATGAATATCAACACAAAATGGGCACACTTGATATGCAGGGTCGCCTATTTCTACATCGGTATTGTAGTCCAATTCGAAATATTTCTCGAATGTTTCATCGTTAGAATCATTGATTCCTAGCCATATGTGAACTCTAGACATATCCACTTTTACAATTCACTCTCCTTCGTTTTACAGGACGAATTAAAACCTCATTCTTTGCATTACGAACCTCTAAACAATTGTATTTTTGATTTAGCTCGTTGATGGTTTCACGATAGCGCATTAGTGGAATATCTTTGGCAAGCAAAAATGGGACATCCTCCAACTTTTCTCTAATATCATTAATCGAACAATTTAAATGCAAATATTTTCTAACGGCTACTATAAATGTATTGGTAGAATTAGGTCTGCTTAAAACATACACTTTGATTCCATCTAGCTCATCTGGATCACAATCTTCTTCGCCTATTGTAGGATTATTTTCAAGCCAACTAAACAAATCTATGTCTAAAGAATAAAAAGATGACGACAATGCCCCCAAATCTTGATAATATACGTCTAGGTCGCCACTATTCTTTTTTAAAAATATCCCTTGTCCCCCTCCATCATCTCCTATTAAAATATAATCTGGTGCATAAGCACTTACTTCGTACAACACATTCCTTTCCTTGGCAACGTCAAAACCATAAATTATAACGCCACTTTCAAATGCAACTTCCTCAAAATACTGCCAAAATTCAATTATTTTTGCAGGGAAATTCGTTTGAAAATAGGTATGGATCTCATTTGCATCAATAATTCTTTCTGCCCTAGTAATTTGAAATGTCGATTTAAAATTTAACCTCATGGATTCCCTCCAAACCGGCTTGGCTCATTTCCCCCATGCTCTGTTTTTAATTGCTCCATCATTTCTTCAAATATGTATACCAGCTAAATTTATATCATTCTGATGATGTGCTGCTGATTCTTTGTCTTTTTATGAAACATACTTTATATCTTCCTCTTAACTACTTACTTCAAAATAATTGAAAAGGGTATTTTTTTGAAAGCCCTTTTTTAATCATTTCAATTTCTTCAATGGCTTTCTGTTTCCAAGGCTCCTTTAATCTAAAGGCTTTATCATAAAAATCTTCGTTTTGAAGCTGTGCAATTAGATCTGCTAACTCAAACCACTCTGCTAAATTAATTGAAGTATTCAACATGTTTGCTGGATTAAAATCCTCAACATCATGATCATAAAAAAATACTGTAGGTGGCGATTGATGATCATGAAGATCAATTATCCAAAAATCACCTCCACCTGTTTCGGCGAATATCCAATGGCTTTCCTTAAACTCACTAAAATCTTCGTGATAGTCTTTATTATATTTACTTGCTTTTTCATAAGATAAAAAAACATGATCTGCCTCGATCGCATTATCGGCAAGTTTCTCATATAAAAACAAACAATCCTCCCTCGTAAACTCACTGATTTTAGGGATTCTATTTCGCTGTTTTAAGTTATCGATTATTTCATTAAAGTTTCTTTTCTTTATCATAAGGCTCACGTCTTTTCACAATTTTATAAATTTCCAAATGAAAGCTCCACTTCCGAGTTGAAACACCGTGCTGCACGAGACTATTTCTGCTCAGTTCTTACTTTCGCACCTAACGAAATGAAATAATCAGCTAAAACTAAAGTATTTTCCCCATACCCCTCAGCTACTAGAAAACTATTACTATTTAATCTATTTCGTATTTCATCGAATGATAGACCCGTTTCTTTTTTTACCGCTAAGATCACTTTTGATTTATCGTCTCCTGGATCATCAAGATACACATAATATTTTTCCACTTTTGTTTTAATTCGTTGTTCAATTGGAGGGAAGTTTTATTTCGATTTTAAAATAGGAAGAAATTCGCATATATTCTTAATTTCTTCATTACTTAGATATTCCACTCCATCTCCATTAACTCATAAAAATCAGATTGATATTCTCCACTTTTAAAATATCGATCATCATGTTTATCTAGCCATACAGACAAAAAATAGTCGAATTTCTCAAGTGAATCCACTAGAAGCCTTGGTGAAAATTCTTCTCCGACATAATCATAATAAATTGGCATTTCAACTTTACTTATATCTGCAATTATCGGATTCCCGCTCCAACTCGAGATAACAATCCAATCACTATTCCATTTCATTTCCTTTGAAAAGTCTTTCCAATGTTCACCTTCTCTAATAAATCTGTAACCCTCTAAAGCAATCATCAAATTTTCCATACCAATTATATAGAAATCATTAGTCCAATGAAACATTAGGTCTTTAGATGATTCAGGAAAATAACTATACCATTTCAATAGCGCTTGACTTAAAAGTGGAAGTTTATAATTTTCTTCTAACTCCCGTTTGGTTCCTTCAGATGTTCCTAGATATTTAATCTTACTACCGTTTTCATTTTTAGAAAGCGAATGTGCTAGGAAATTCATCGTTTTTTACAGCCCCCTTCACTATTTTATCGATCTGTCATTTCATGATGATTGTAAAACTTGTTGTAAATATAAGCACTCTACAGTATCTTCTAGAATTTCAATTACATAGCTTCATTCAGATCCTTTTAACTTTATCCAAAGGTTTCTTAATAACCTAATAATTCCGTTCTTCCTCTTCTTCATCCAATAAGAAACTAAAGAAGTCAGAAAAATCATTCCAAACGTCTGGTTTCGAAATAAAATCTTGTTCATCTAATTTAGTTATCTCTATGGAATCAATCCATATGATTGATGGTTTGTTTTCGGTATCCATTACAATAACACTCATATCATGTTCAGCAAGAACAACAAATCTATGCGGCAATCCAACTGTTTTTCTAATTCTTACGGTTTCTCCTATTATATTTGTTGGATCCGTAAATAAAAACGAATGTATATCTTCTCCACTATAAAAGCTAGATATTTCACAAAAGTCATTAGGTAGCTTTATTTGAAGTTCATGTTCAATTTTATCCAAGCTCTCTTTAGAAATTCCATCAACCTCATCATATAAGGAAAGATATTTATTTCGTAATTCATTTATATCATTCATATTCTTTTCACCTCTGAATATATTAATTTCCTTTCTTCCAAACTAGCCATTTAATATATCTTGTCCAAATTTTCAATCTAAAAAATCATTACATAATACTTTTATTTTCTTTAGGATACCGTTGAATACCATTACTTTCATCAACTCCTAATCCTTTGATACCCTAAAAAAATGTCCAAAAGTGTTACCATATCAAATGTAGCTAACTAAATCTCACCCCTTCTAATTTTAAAAATTTATCAAACCTATTTATCAATTCTTCTTTCGTAGTTGAAACTTCTTGAGGCATATAATTAACAAAACTCACCATATCTTCTGGATAGTGATGCTTTCCGTAATACTCTGCAATTTTATTTAATAATTCATTATCTTCTTTACAGCTTTCTTTTATTTTAGATAAACAAACAAATCTGAGTTTTCTATTCTCCTTTATTAATAAAGTACTTTCTTCACCTAATTGAGAGAAATAATTAGTTTTTATTTCTAACATAACTTTATCTAAATCTTCAATAGATACTCCCCATGCAAGTTCACTAACAAACCCACTTTCATCACCAATCTTCATCAACTCTACCGCATAGTCAGAAATAACGTCTTTACTAAAATAATTTTCTTGGACACCTACAAATATAGTTTGCCAGTCATACTTAATAGATCTACTTTTTAAATCTTTTAAGTTCATATTACTCACCTACTAATTTTTGGGTATTTAATGTACTGTACCTGTTATAACACCATTTTCAATGAATCTCCTATGATTCACGTTACCATTTGATGTAAATCGATTTTTGCTCAATCCTCCCCCGCTCGTAGTTGCAGTAGGATTGAATGTTCTCCCAAAATGTTTTCATACACTATATGTAAAGCTTCATCTTTATTCATAAGCGGCTCCTTTAAAATACTTAGTCTTATTGCGAAAGAAGGAATATGCCCCACCTTAAACTCCCTTTGATACCTAATCTAAACCGTTTCTTTTTGATATATGTATAAACAGCTTACTATTACAAAAATAGAGACCCTTGATTTAGCCAAGGGTCTGGGTAGTGAAGCGCTCTAACATAACGGATCACCAATCTCGTTCTCGAATCGCTTCTTCAATCTCAATATTGATGTTGAAATGTTGTAAAATAGCATTAACTGTTTCAGCAATCGATTCGCGCGCAACTGTTTCCAGTTCACTATCATTTGCATAGAACTCATCCTGAAGGTCGTTAATCGCAATAGTCATTTTGTCTAATTGCTCCTGAATTTCCTCCGTTGTATGCTCGCTCGCCTCAATAAAATCGACAACTTCAACAATATGTAATTTGAGTTTGTCCACTAAAACCTTCGGATAATAAGAATCCTCATACATATCAATCAGATAGTTAAAATTAGCATCAAGTTTTTTCATAATTTATCCTCCTTTTCCATTTATACGGATTATACAACATTCTATCATTTAATTGGATAATACAAATCGGAATGTACGTTCTCTTCGTAACAAAATAAGACACTACTTATTTATTTTTTCTACTTTGGATTTTTATAAAGCCTATTAAATTCTCTACGAATTTTAGTTATTATAAATTTGTATGAAATTTACCAATATAATTTAATTCATTATAAAGTTTGTTTTTATCAGCTACTTCTATCTCAGGATCCATGTAGTAAAACATAGCATTAACATTTTTTAATCCTCTTTTAATACAAAGATCCTGTATTTCTAACATTGTTTCCTGTGATACTGATAACTCTTCCAATAATACCCTAACATCTACCATACAATCTTCCTTGTAAACACCAATAAAATCTTCATCATACCATTTATCGTTTATATCTAGACAAAATTGACATACTTTATAAAGTGGGTCATCAATATCCATATCTGGATCATCATAGTCCAATTCAAAGTATTTTTCAAAAGTTTCATCATCAACATTATTAATCCCTATCCAAACATGTACTTTAGACATATCCATTATTGCTTACAACTCACTTTCATATATTTTCTATGATACTGCCCTATTATTATTCTTGCTTCTCTCTTCGTATTTGCTTCTTGAAGTGCATTTGACAATTGTGTATGGAAGTTACTACTTGCTTTACTAGACTGATTACCAACTCTTTTCTTACCATTTGAATGTGGTCCCGAGTGTAGGTTACCCTCTTTATCAGGTACATCGACAAAGGTTAATCGGTCTATATCAATTGCCATCTTTTTTAGTTCTTCTGCTGTGGAACCTAATTTTCTCGCTTTAGTTGCATCTGCTACCGGAAACAGTTCATGTTTACCTCCACCATTTCTCAGTTGTTTTTTTTACAGGTCCTATGTTAACAGTAACCTCTTCTGGTGTAGCATTATTAAACCAAGCATTAAATTGTCCATTTTTCCATGGTGCAAGACCAAAAGGATCAACTTTAATATTCGGATCACCAACATACCCATACAACGTCGGATTCCCACCCGCAAGTCCAATCGGGTCAATCTGCGTATAGTTCCCCTGCTCCGGGTCGTAATATCGGAATCGGTTATAATACAATCCAATTTCTACTTCATCATACTGCCCTTGATAGCGGAATGGAATGAAGTCTTTCTCACCTATAAATTCTTCCACTCGTCCATAAATATCAAGCTCAGCTGACTATACCTTATTACCTACTTCATCATAAGCTTCTACAGGCGTTCCTAGATAGTCACTAATAATACTGTAATTACCTGCATCTGTAATTTTAGCAGAAGGTACGAATCCATCATTAAACACCCATGTGACTAGATTTTCTGGGATTTCGGAGTTGTTTCGTGATTCAGCTAGATTTACTAATTCAACTGAATCATTCTGTGAAAAATACTCATGCAGAATCGTATTCCCATCCCACACAAATTGCATTGTTTTTTCATCAGAACACTTCTCTATCCGTCTACCCATCGAATCATACTTGAACGTAACTTCTGTCTTGTTTGGTTTAATGACTTTCGACATCATGCCAGTGCCATAATACTCGTAGGTCCACGTATCCCCATTCTTTTCGACCTTCTGAACGAGATTTCCTTCTTCATCATAAGAAAATTTGGCATCTCTCGTTTCGAGTAATCTGCTGCCGGCACCATAAACGCGATCAGTCTTTTCTTTCGTTTCATACAAATTCCCAACATCATCGACATTGCGGTGTAAGAAGTCAAATGGATTGCCTTGATTGGACCAAACAAGATTGCTAAATTCGTCATAGCCATAAGTTGTTCGTCCAGCGGTTAACTCATTGACCATAAATTTTAAGCGATGATTGACGTCCCATTGATAGACTCTTCTCCGTGTATGTCGGTTTTGGCTGCTAATTCGATGGTTTGTTGGTCTACCACCTGTTATGTCATATTGCCATTGGCTGATGACATTTCCGGGTAGGATTCGCTCAATTTCTTGGCCGAGTTCGTTGTATTGCATCGCTGCTGTCCACTGCGCTTGATCCGAACGGGAAGCGGTGATTTGCGCAACATTCCCCATTAAATTTCGTTCAACATCAATGTTGGCGCCTAAGCTACTCGTAACCTGTGAACGATTGCCCAGTTCATCATAAATACTCGCAATCCAATGATCATTCTGCCATTCTTTGATGACTTGTCCAGATGAGTCTCGCTCTAGCTTGACCGTCACATGCTCATTGGCAATTTCTAGTAGTGATCCATTTTTGTCATAACCAAACGTTTCCCAAGTATCATCATAATAATCAGTTCGAAAGACATTTCCAAGGGGGTCATGCTCATAAGCAGTCCAACGTTCACCCGGACGTTGAATTTTCTGCACCAAGCCTGCCTGGCTGCGTTCATACGTTTTCGTCAGTCCATCAAAGCCGATTTCTTGGCTAATATTGCCCTTCGTATCCCTTTCAAACTAGGACGCTTCACCTTTTCATTGATGACAGCGGTTAACTGCTCTTCGGTATCATAGGTGGATGTAAAAATTGAAAAAGATAATAAATACGCAAAAAAAATTCGTTACTTATAGAAAAACAAAAAAAAGAACTGCAGCTCTAAACACTAGTTGGCCTTACCTAGCATATGAAGTGCAGTTGTCTTTATATTGGATTTAGTCCACAATATCTACTTCAAACATCCTACTTGACTTTAGATTTTTTTACTTTCCACATTAACTTTTCAGCATCTTTTTGTTTTGAGTAAATGAATATTTCTTCATTAATATATTCGAATCGGAATGTTGTAGTTGCTATAATATTGTTATTTGAATGATAGAAACCATTCCTAATAATTGAATCAATTGTTTCATTACTATTATATGAATAATTATCTACTAAAAATGTTTCTTCATTCAATTCCTCGTCTCCATCCAAGTCAATATCATTTAAATAGAATAATACCTTTTTAATCATGTTCTCTTTTAGAACTACACAATAAATTTGTTCCAAAACTATTTCATCATTATCGTTATTAATAAACCTAAGAAACAGTTTCATTCCATCTTCTTTTATTACAAAAACACTGCCCCATCCCTTATTTTCACTATTATAAGAATAGTACATTTCTCCATCTTTCAACTTATTTACTATAACACCATCTTTAGATTGAGGCTCACTTTTATAAATTTTCGGCCTCTTTAATTGACTTAGTGCATTTTGATTTGGAAAATATTCTAAAAATGTGTCACTCCATATAATTGTATCATTTTCTACGTCTTTAACTCGGTATAACATTTCTTCATAAGTGTCGGAATATTTCCTAAAAATTTCGAGCAGCAAATCGTATTCTTTTTCTATCATCTTGTACACTTCCCTAATGTTTTGTCGTTTTTGTATCCCAAGTCCGTCCTTTGTGTAGTTCTTTTTTTAGCTGCTTTAATTCCTTATTAAATTCCTTTTTACCTTTTCCATTCAATCTATTGAAAAGTTCATCTTTGTAATCTTTTCCGTGTAGACCATCTTGTTGATGAGATGTATTTGCTTCACCTACTACTTTATCATTATCTCTCACAGGTAGCCAAATTCCATTAAGCTTTCCGTCTGGATTGATTCCATGGTTTTTCATCTGCGTAATAAGAGATTTCATTCGTGCATTCTGTTTTCCAGCCATAACAATATGATGAGCAGCAAAATTACCTCCTACTGGAGCAGGACCTAGAGAAGCACCCAAAGCAGCCGAATTTGATTTTAAACCAAACGGATCAATCCAAGTAAGTGGATTATATACATATCCGTACAATGTTGGATTATTCCCTGCAAATCCAATCGGGTCTATTTGCGTATAATTCCCTTGCTCCGGGTCATAATATCGGAATCGGTTATAATACAAACCAATTTCTACATCTTCATACTGCCCTTGATACCTAAATGGAATGAATTCTTGTTCACCTATAAATTCTTCCACACGTCCATAAATATCAAGCTTAGCTGACCAAACCCTTTTCCCCTCTTCATCATAAGCTTCGACAGGTGTTCCAAGATAATCACTAATAATTCTGTAAGCGTACGTCGGTTCCATCGGACAGATTTGCCCGGACAAGCCGGTTTAAAGTATCATAACCATACTTTTCTGTGGCCCCTAGCAGATTGGTGGTGGTTGTACAATTTCTCCGCTGATTATACAATAGTTACCTGTGGTCGATAAGCATTTTAATATCAAGCTCACTGGATTTTTCCTTTTCAAGTCAAGTATCAGATGAAAATAAAAAGCAAATATACAACACAGGTATTAATTACTCTGTCTATTAAAAATAAAACGTCTAAAACCCTCTTATAATTAGGGTTTTAGACGTTTCGTTTTAATACAAATCCTCTTTTCAAAAAATCATAGTTTCTGATGTAAAGTGGAAGGAAACACACGAGATGAAATTGGTTTTAATTTTTCAAACAAACACTTAATGCTATAAATGTTATTTAACCTATTCTAATCTTGGGTAAAATACCACTTATAGTGATATTTTACCTGCCATCATAAGCATCCCCATACGATTCGAAGTTTTCAGCCAACCAAAACCAATTTTCACCTTTACTAGAGTATAAATGCTCTAACAGTTCCGTAAAACTTTTAGCAATAATCTGGCTATCCCCTGGTGTTGCATGAGTTTCCAAAAAACTATCATAGCAATAACCAAAATGGGACTTGCTCATATCAATACTAATGTATTGGTTTATTTGTTCAGACTCAGCAATAAGATACCACTCATTACTAACATCCCCTTCTAGTTCTTCCCAAATAACATCATCCTCTGGGTAAAGCCTTTTACTAGTTGGGATAAAATCATTTGGAGAAACTATTTTTATTCCATAAGGCTTATCTAAAAACATTTCTAGGGAGTCATAATTGCTGAAAAAATAAGCTAAATCTTTTGGTAAAGCTAATTCACTTGTGAAGTCTGTCGCCCTTTTCACTAGTTTGCAATTACTATCTCGCTCAACTTTTTTAATAATCTCTATAATACGCATATTTACTCCTTTATTTTCAAATTTCCCCCACATTTAGTATATATATATATTTATTTATTATATTCTTTGTAAAACTTTTCTCGCACTTCCTTGGGTACTTTAGCTACATCAAACATTAACTCTGATAACTCTTGAGCTTGCCTCGGCGTCATTTCCTTCCAAGTCCCCCTTACCTTTCCGAATGTTTCCTTCATCCACTTCCTTTCAGAAGCATGTCCTGCATCACGCAACTCTTTTGTTAACTGAATTGTGGGTTGTGCAGAAAGACGACTAATATACCCTGGTACATTATTTTTTGCCCATGCATCCATAATGTTATGATGGTTAAATAATCCTTCACTTTTTTTCCCGTATTCAACAATATCATATAAATTTCCCCGAAGTCCCAATGGGTCTATCCATTTGTTTGAATCACTTATGTATCCATAAAGCGTAGAATTTCCACCCGCAAATCCAATCGGGTCTATCTGTGTATAAATCCCTTGCTCTGGGTCGTAATATCGGAATCGGTTGTAATACAAGCCAATTTTCTACATCTTCATACTGCCCTTGATACCTAAACGGAATGGGGTCCTTCACACCTGTAAATTCCTCCACGCGCCCATAAATATCAAGCTCGGCTGACCAAACCTTATTACCTTTTTCATCATTCTCATGCGCTGTCCACCATCATCTTGATGTTTAAAGAAAGAGTAACATAAATCCACATTCCATGGGTTCATGCTATTCTTTCAATGTAGGTATAAAGTTACAATCAAAGCCACGGGTGATTTCTTTGTTCGACCTTAATCATTCATAATTCTAGTTATTGTATTGAAATTACTTAATTCTGTATACCCGTGTACTGAACAAACTTGAACCGATTCAAATCATCTTCAGTTATATCATAATGTTTTTTTAATGTTATATTAGCTTTTTCAAGACCTATTTTTTCAATAATATCTTTCAATAATCCATCCTTAATTGTCGTATTACCAGTGATCATCAACATTTTAAGATTTGGAAGCTCATTTAGGAATGATACCGATTCAATCTCACCACAATCCACTAAGTAAATTTCCTCTAATTTCTTCAAATTAGAAATAATTTTCCAATCAATTATTTTCTTACAGTTCACAATACTAAGACCCCTTAGATTTGTTTTATC
This sequence comes from Solibacillus sp. FSL K6-1523, assembly GCF_038005225.1. Classification (NCBI taxonomy): domain Bacteria; kingdom Bacillati; phylum Bacillota; class Bacilli; order Caryophanales; family Caryophanaceae; genus Solibacillus; species Solibacillus sp. FSL K6-1523. The sequence continues at coordinate 1,626,115 of NZ_JBBOSU010000001.1, read as the reverse complement.
TAAATCTTTTATTGTAGTTAAGTTCCTATTATAAGACACACCAAGAAAGTCTATTCTTTGTAATTGAGATATAAACTCAAGGTTCGTCAGATTGAATTGATTTAGATTAAGTCTCTTTATATTTTTTAATTTAGACAAATCATTATGATGTTTCTCTTTATAATTATGAAGAGTAAGGTGCTCTAGTTGCAAATTATTGAAAATCAAATTACAAGTTTTTTTATCGTAATTTATTTCCGCATACCACAACTTTTCAAAATTATTAAATGGAATTAAATCATCACACAAATTTAACATCTGGAAATACTCAAGTTTATGAAACCTTGAAAGTGTATCAACAGAAATATAGTGATGCCTATTTAATGCAATTGCCTTTACTCCACACAAATCGCTCAACTTACTTAAATCCAATATTTCTTCTTGACCATATAGAGAAAGCCCATTGATTGAATACATTTCTATATCTTCATTTTGAAGTGATTCTTCGCCATCTAAATTATACTTGTAGTATTTATAAAGCCGGTCATAATATTTTCTTTCATGAATATTCAAATATACCTGCTCTTGAGTTAACATAGTTTCTCCTTTGTATATGAAATTTTTATGGACAACGTTCTTACTTACAAGTGATTTTCCTGGACTTGCAATTCTATTTGCTAAAGGTTCATCACCAAATCTTTCAATCAACTTACCCTCAAGTATAAAATAATCGCTTGACGATCCCCCAGGATTGATTATTACGCCGATAGTTTCCATAAAATGCTCTTCTAACTTAGAGTTTCTCATGTGATCTGTCAATCTTCTATACAAATCATCCGCTTTGCCTACATACCATTTTTCTTGCCTGTCTTCTGGGTCTATTGTTTCATAAAAAAACCTCCAACTTCATTCATTTTCATGATTGTCTCATGTTCATTGAAATCGTTGAAGGTGTGTTATATTTGGCCCTTACTCTTGTTTAAAAGAAAAAGTAACATTACCAATTCAGCTAAAGGATTTTGCACACTACTCTTTTGATTTGAAATTTATTACAAGTATAGCTACCAAAGATTAGCTCTTTTCTGCAACAAGATTTCGAGTAAAAATGAAAAACCTTTTTGAGACAATTAACCCCCAAAAAATTAGTTTTTAATACCAAAATCATTAAATAAACTCTTTTGTTCAAGTGTTACATCATAGTGATTTTCAATAGGTACATTAAATGCCTTTAAACTTTCCTTATCCATTAACCAAGATAGTTCACCATCTTCTATAAAAGTATCTGATACTAACCATATCGTTTCCAACTTTTTTAGTTTATCCAGAAACTTTAATGTTGGTATTTTCCCACATGAATCAATCTTAAGATGCTTTAAGTTCGGAAGTGTGCTGATAACTTCCCAATCAGTTATCTTCTTGCAGTTTTGAATTCTTAATTCTGTAATCGAAGAGTTGTTTTTAATCCCGTCAATTGACTCTAATTTTCTCAGATATCGTAATTCTAGGCGCTCTATTTCTTTTAAATCTTTTAATCCATCTATATTTTGAATTGGAGACGACCAGATTTCTAACATCTGTAGTTTTTTCAATTTAGTAAACTCGTCTGTATTCTTTTTTTTGTAATGATGAATTACTAAACGTTTTAAATTAACACAGTCAAAAATGTTTTTAATTTTTTTGTTGTACAAAACGAATAAACTTTGTAATTTTAATATCTTTGATAAGTCTAAATCTTCTTCATAAGTAAATAATTAGTACAAGAATTGATACCCTAAATTACTTCTTTTTTCGCGATAATTCTAAAGATCTTTTAACTTCCAGAATATCCGTTATTTCATTAAGACTACATTCATCTTCGCTACATCAAAATTATAATTTTCATTTCTTCAATTATCATTAAAACCTATCAAAAAAATAAAAACCCAAATTTGCATTTGAATAATCTATTTTTTCTATTCCTTGCTCGAAAAGCAGCATCCGTTCTTGTCACATCGATTTTCAATCTGATTGTGTCACGAAAAACCTCCAAACGAATGAATATACTGTGATTATCACATAGCACAAACATCATTAGAAGGAGAGTTGTATTAGGCAATTACGGTTATATAATAAATACACGCGGTAAAACAATTTTATTTTTAACAAAAAACGTGCATAATCTACAAATTCTAAAGTTTATGCTCGTCTTTTCTAGGGTTATATTCTTTAACTTTTTAATATTATTTCTTTCTTTTCCACCATACAACTTCACCAATCATGATTTTTTCTAATTTTTTTGCATTATCGAAGATAAAATCATAACACAATGGTGTCTCTACATCCGAATTACAAGAAACTACCTTTTCGATTCCTCTAAAATCATTATAAATATAGTTCATTGCTGACCAATTTTTGTTCGCACCAATACCTACATCTATCCAATTATGCTCATCTAATGGTTTAAATTCGCTAATAGCTAATAATTTCGCAGGGAAATTATTCTTCGGGTACCATCTTGTTACATAGGTATTCACACTTTTATCTGAATTTATATTATATATTTGGGTTCCTGTACCAAGTTTTATATCATTATCAACTTGCGGATACTGCATAATAATTAGTTGATCTAATTCATTAAATCCGAAAGAATGAATTATTTTTTGACTAAACCTTTCATTTTCCGTTATATTCTTTAAAATTCTCCCCTTTTTAAATTTATTTATCTCGTGAAAATAAGGGAGATGTGTATAATATTCATCCGAAGCATATTTCCAATAAGATATCTCTGACAACTTTTTCGTAATCATACTGTCTATATTCTGTTCTACTTCACTCCACTTATCTAGTAATTCTTTTCGAATTTCAAATACTGTTGATCTCATTCTACTCCTCCATTTAAACTAATGACATTTCACACTATTTTTCCAACTACCATCTTCCATTCTTCTACCTATATCTGAAACAACGTTCCTTATATCTAACCCTTTCTTTGCTTCATCCCTTAAAATACGATAAATATATTTTTCGTTTTGAAGACTATGAATATGTTTTCCTGCGTGATAACTTCCAAGTGTTCTTACTGCATCTCTACCTGAATGAGCTGGTAAACTTATTTGAGATCGCGCTGTTCCCCATAGTCTTGCGCCATTTTCAGCTATATTAGGATTTAAACAATGTCATTCTAATAAATCCCTAGAAAGTTCCTCATATTTAATACCATTATAAGCAGGACGAATAACATTTCCTATACCGTCATGCTCATACACTGACAACGTTCACCTGGGCGATGAATTTTCTGCACTAGCCCTGCCAGCCTTCGTTCATACGTTTTGGCCAGCTCATCAAATCCGATTTCTTGGCTGATGTTCCCTTTCGTATCCTGTTCAAACTGGTACGTTTCGCCTTTTTCATTGATAACAGCGGTTAGTTGCTCCTCGGTATCATAGGTGAACTCAACTTTCTTCCCACCTTGTTTACGAGAGGTCAAGCTGCCGAGAATAGTGTAGGCTAAGGACACTTGTGTATGATTGTCTTTCGCAAGAACCACATCGTCATAAACGTCATACTGTAAGCGAACCGCGTTTCCATCGGATAGATGTGCCCAGACTAGCGTGTTCAAATTGTCATAATGGCCCTTCTTTTTTTCCTCTATTAGTAAACTTTAGGTTATTTATACAAAAGAAAAAGGACAATAAAATCCGTATAATTAGATTTATTGCCCTTCAAAATTGATAAATCAGTAAGTTTTTCACATTTTTGATTTGGATTTTTTTAATTTACTTCTAATGTTGTCTCTTTAAAAAATTTGGTATATATGCAGAGAACAATTCTAAACTATGATATTAATTCGTTAATTACTTTTTCTAAATACTCGTAGAATTGCAACTAATCTAGTCACACTATCATAAACTATAAATTGATCCAATTAAATGGTTCATTAATTCTATCGAAACCTAAAAATTTTTCAGTTTTACTACTAGCCTCATCTGGAGTAAGTAATGCGAAATAACTACCATACCGTGTTTCGCAATTTTTCAACTCCATTTTAACTAAATCGTCCAATTCTTCCAACCATTCATCTTTAAACCACTGATGAAATTTTTTTCTCCAATCAATCAAACAATTTCTTAACTCTTCAATATCAATTTGAAAAAATTCTGCATTTTTTTCATCAACATAAAAATGTGCACTTGAAACATATTCTAATATATTCCTAAATATTGCACCCTCCAAATTTTCTGCATATATAACTCCCTCGTAATCATCATGAAAACATAGTGCAACTAATAATCGATCGGACTCATCTTTCCAAACCCATTTGTCTCCTCTCCCAGTAACTGCGAAAGGGAAAATCGAGTCTATTTCTCCTTCTTCATGTTTATAATTCATCACTTCGGAATGACTTTTCCATTTTATTTCATTTAGCCATAAATAATTTCTATTTTTTACGTCTAACCATCCAAGTTTATTCATTTCCAAATACATTTGAGGTAAATCAAAACCCCTCTTTCTCATTTTATCCCTCCTATTATTTTTAACATCAAATTTTCTAAAGCATTTCCTCAAGAGAGTATAGATTAGGTTATTATTTAAACATTTGTTGTTCTATAGCATGATGAAACAATACTTCCTTTAAGGTCAGGATATTCATTAAAGAAAGTTTTTTTATTCCTTAATATTTTCACCTTTATATATACCCTTATCAAGTTTCTTAACATACTCTGCAAGTTGTTTGAAATCTTGCACTTTGTCCTCCACTTTCTTTGTCGAATTTTTTATGTTTTCTAGAACTTCTTGTTCTTTATTTTTATATTTATTGAAATTTGAGCTTTCTCTTGCTTTTTTGCTTTCATTTATATCTTCTTTAATTTTTGCTTTATCATAGGCCTTTACTGTGTCTTTAGTTACATCTACTACTTTAAATGGCTTACTTATTGGAAACACGGCCATTAAAGCAATTGCTTTCTCTCCCTTAGTGGCTTTAGGGTCAACCAATATAACAAAATCTTCAACAAACAAACTATATAAAAATTGTTCTGCCGCTTTAGGTTTTCTAGTTCCCTCATACTTTCGGTTTGTCCCCCCAATACTCTTTGCATGCCCTTTAACTTTGTCTCAGGTTCGCCATCATGGACCGAATACGTTTTAGCAGGAGGTGAATTTTTGGTCTTTGCTGGTTTCAAAGCAAGTATATCTTTTTTAAATCGTTCCTTAGCTTCCTTTACTTCTTTCTTTGCCTATTTGTAGGTGGTTTCTATTTTCTTTTGTATCTGCTTACCTGTGGCTACAACCTACTTTATCTCTTTTTTTACATTCTTAACTAGTTTACTTTTAGACAGGTTGTTCGCGGCCTTTCGAGCTTTTTCTTCGCCTTTTTTGCCTTCTTCTTGCCTTTCTTTTTGGCGGAACTCGCTGCTTTTTTGGCTTTCTTTGCTGTGGACTTAACTGCTTTCTTCGCTATATCTCCAACACTTGGGATACTGCCGAGAAAACTAGCACTTATTCGATGCTTTGTTGGTCTACCTGTCGCATCATACTGCCATTTTCCGATGACATTTCCTGGTAAGATTCGCTCGATTTCTTGACTAAGTTCATTGTACTGCATGGCTGCCACTGTTCACAGCTACTTACATCCAATGAAAAGACAGTAAGCACGAAATGTAAAAAAACACACCTTTTCGGTACGCACAACAAAAAGCCGTTTATCCGGAAAAAATTCCAGATGAACGGCTTTTTTGCACAATTTACCGATTCATCAGTTTTCAAAGTCCGTGCAGCTGATAACCTAAAATTATATTTCCTATGGATATTTCCGTTGATTACCAATCGTTATTCGAAGTTCATCGAATACTACTCACTAAAATTTCCCTTACACCTTTAGGTATTAATAAATTCAGCCCAGCCATAACTAATCACCTCATCTTCAGTTGGATAATCATATTTTGCATATGTGTTAAATGGCAAACATTGTTCCTGTGTTATTTTATTTGGATTTTTCCATTCAGTCTCACATTCTTTACAACACAAATACAGATTTGATGTTTGAATATCTTTTACAATTATGACCCAGCCTTGATCACACAATGGGCACCAATCCACTTTATATTCTATTATAATTTTACTCTCTTCTTTCATCGTTAGTTATCTTGAAGGAAATGCGGTTACAATTTTATTTGTTCCACCTTCTGTAATAATCGTAACGTTATTTAAAATATCACCTAATCCTCTAGACCCACCTTCTAATCCAGCTTCTGGAGAAGGAATTACATATTTATCATTCCCGTTCGGTTGAGTAACAGGGGTTTCTTTTTTGTCCAAGCATCATTAAAACCATCATCCGTAAATACGCCATGCTTCGGTTTAGTTATATCATCAACGTTATGTAGTTCTACATGCTGTTGAGTAGTGTAACCATCATGCCTTGTTCTGCTCCAATCTGGCTTGTTAATCTCACATTCTTTTAATCCAAAAGGATCGATCATTCTGTTTGGATCTTTTACATAGCCATACAAAGTGGGATTCCCACCCGCAAGTCCAATCGGGTCTATCAGCCTAAATTACCTTGCTCTGGGTCATAATATCGGAATCGGTTATAATACAATCAAATTTCCGCATCTTCATACTGCCCTTGATAACGGAATGGAATAGAATATTTCTTTTCACCACACAAATTGCATGGTTATTTCGTTAGAACACTTCTCTACCCGTCTAACTAACGAGTCATAGTTGAAAGTAACTTTTGAAACAAAGTAAATAAAGGTTTGTATTACATAAAAAAATGAAAGAGTAGCATTACATCCATTTATTAAAGGAGTTAGGCTACTCTTTTTTTACATTGCTCTACATGTTTAATCTGAATCATGCGTGTAGGGGCTCCACGCTAATTTGTAATTACTTCCTTACCTACCTATTAAATTAATTAATAAGAGAAAATATACATGCTTAAACTTATAAAACATATCTTGTTATTTATATGAAATTCATTTATTACGTTCTAGATTGTAAATAGTCAGGCACTAACTCTAAATCAATATATTGAACCCCTTTAAGGTCATCCTTTTCACATAATGATTTGAATCTCTCTGAACAAAACAGATATCTACTCAGTTTCAAATCGCTTAATTGAAATAAATCTAAATCAGTTTCTCTTAACACTAACTTTGTATACTTATCAACGAAACTTCCACCAACTTTTACTTTTGCGTTATTTGGAACTTCTCTTGTAAGATACGCAGATTTATCATAATCAACTAATGAATGCCTTTTGATACATTTAAAAAAGTAAAATAAATCTTTTACTTTTGGTTTACCTTTTGTACTTACAACTTGCAAATTAGCTATAATAAAATCCTCCAATACATCTACTTGATTCATTAAGGATAAAAACTTCTCGGAGACTACATGACCAAAAAAGTTTTCATAGTAGTCAAATTGAACTTTGCTTCTCGTTATTAACCACAGTTCTTTCGGGAAATCTATTTGTTCAATAAATGGTCGATTCCATTTATAGCTCATTCCTTCATCGTATTTCTTTTCAGTAAAATTTTCGTGTAAAACCCCATCTAAATAAATCGGAGAAGTCGCTTCATCATTAACTAACATAAAGTATTTCATATAATTACCCCAATCGTTTACAATTTGGATATTTTCTTGATTGTACATAATCTTTACTATCTAACGGTTATGTCATACTACCATTGGCTGATGACGTTTCTAGGTAAGATTCTTTCAATTTCTTGACTGATTTCATTGTTCTGAATCGCCGCTGTCCAACGATTACCGGGACGATGAATTTTCTGCACAAATCCTGCCTAACTACGTTCATACGTTTTGGTCAGCTCATCAAAGTCGATTTCCTTGACGATATTCCCTTTCGTATCCCGTTCAAATCGGTGCGCTTCGCCTTTTCATCGATAACAGCGGTTAATTGCTCTTCTGTATCAGAGGTGAACCCAACCTTTCTCCCATTTTGCTCACGTTCTGTTAAGCTGCCAAAAATGATGTAGGCAAAGGACTGGTTGTCTTTCGCATAAATCACATTATTTTAAGCATCATATCGCAAACCAGCGTTGTCAATATCTAAATCGTTTACATGTCTAAATCGAAAATATGAACTTATTTTGGTTTACATTTTGATAAATAATATTTCCTAAAATGTAACAGCTTATAAAATATCTAATTACATTTTAATCACCAAAAACACTTCCACTGCGTATATGAAATCGGTTTATTTCACTGTTTCCAATAGAGAGCTAGAAGTGCTTTAATACAGGGGCTTCTAATATTTTCAGATTCTCATATTAAGGATTTTATTCAGGACAAAGATAGAAGTAAGTACATTGGAAACTAAACCCCCAAAAAATAAACATATATAAAGGAATTGTAATATCTTCTATACATATGTTTCGGAAATTTATAATTAGCTTTTATCAAATCATTAAGCAAAGTCAACAAATAATATATCTACTCAAGCCATTTACCACTTTTTCCGAATATAATTGTTCAATAATCCGACATTTGTTTAAATTTAATATAACAAAATTATTTAGTTGTTCGAAAGAATGTATTTTTCATCTCTTCCGATTAAGAATATTGCCAATAACCTTTTATCGGATTCTCAATTGATCCATCTAAAATCCGTGCATATAAATATACAGCACCGAACCCAAAAGGGTAACTCTTTCTTGGCTTAATTAGTGTATCTGGATACCCATCCTCATCAACCTGGAATATAAAACTAAAACCATCATCATGCAACTCCTTATAATAATACTCTTCTTGCTGAATATGCTTTGGAGTTCCACCAAATTTAATAAGAAAACTTTCTTTAAATGATTTTTTATCATTTACAATACTGGCTTCTGAAATAAAATGTTTTACTAAATCAGGATTAGTAAAATTATCAAGTTTACTTTCTTCTGTTTTAGGATGATTAATTATTAATAACGAACAATTTGGATACCTATTTTTAGATATACGTTCTTCATAATTTTTAGGAGCAAAAATGGAGATCATTTCATTTATATCAAAAGGGTTGACTATAGATAAATAAAAATTCATTTCAGTTTCTTTATTAACCACATCTTCCAATTCATCAAAATAAACTGGTGCATTTCCTCCAATCCATCCATTACAACTGTCATTTTCACTCGTTTGAAAAATCATACACTCTTTTCGTTCCCTAAGTGTTTTTAAACAATTCATTTTAATCCTCCTATATTAGTAGTGAGAGCTCTTTCCGATAGTAACTCCAGTTAATCCGGCCCCCCTTGCTCTTAGCTAACCTCTACTTCTATCTTTGTGGTTCAGGATTTGCAACCTATAGTTCATGCGCATACTGGCCGCACCCAAAAAAATATATAAATAAAACCTTCTCTACCAACCAAATTTTTATTTAAGGTCACATTATACCTTTGGAATATCAACCACTTCGCCCGGGGATTTACTAATGGGAAAATCAGGGAGGTTTAGGTTATTTTTTTTCAACTTATACTTTTGAATTTTTGTTAATCCAGGGTCAAAGGAAATATTCTGTGATTTAAATTCTAAGTTTATAAGTTTGTTATAAATCTTACTTAAAAAATCTTTCCATTTCTCTAATGAAGAACTTGAAACTTCGTCAGAATTTTCTAACAAACGGTAGCCGTCTGCATAATGAAACATTAGTAAGCCCGTCCCAAAATCACAAGTCTTATTTTCTAAAATAGCTCTTGGTGCATCAAATCCACTATTCCAATTATAATTCGCTGCATAAAAATGGAGCATTAGTGGGTTATCTACCTTGCTTAACTGACTAATTAGATTATTTTTATCTGTATTATAAAGGAGCTCTTCAAGAAAATTAATATCTTTCTTATCCATGACATTTTACCTCCCACTATACTTTAGAAATTTATTTTTCTAGTCGCCTTAGCTTTCTTTCCCATAGTTCTACTGTTGCGCCTTGACTAGGATAAAGCGGTAGCCCTTTCTCCTGTAATTTCTTTAGATTTTGTTGTAAATCATTCACTTGTTTTTGTAAACCATCAACACTTTGATTAATATCCATTCTATTTAGTGCTCTTTCTACCACTTGGTTATAAACAGAATGTCCTCCATCCATTTTAATCTTAACTTTTTATCACTTGAATTCTATACTCACCTAATTGAGAATTAATCACCTCGAAAAATTTCAAGCAATTCGCAGTGGCTTTATATTTAAACCTTACATCAATAATGTAATATTCAAATACTCTATCTTGATAGGTATCTGAATGCTGATTTGATTCAATAAAACCTAAATATGCATTAATTTTATCTTGTAAAAGAGTTAAATGCTCCGCTTCATTTTTCCAATCCAAATGATCTGCAAGCATTAATATTAAGCCTTCCCCGTCTTTGCTAATACCAATTGCATCTATTTTATCAGTTTCTATTATAGACATATTGCTCTCCTCTCGAATCTGGTCTAATAATCTCAACTTTTGTAAGAGATATAGGAGTACCACCTTTAAGTATTCTTTTTCCTACTACAATTCCTCCACCACTTTGTAATTCAGAGAATCCTTTTGTTTAATTTTTTGTTAATGGTGCTATAGCTGATGATTTATATTCTTGAATTACTATATTGCCTGTAGATTTGCCAATACCAATTGCATCAAACTTAATTTTTGTGACTTGATTTGTAAGCCCGAATTATAAAAAATAGCGGCAGTCAGATTTCCCAACTACCACCATTTTATCATTCATTTAATTAAACTTACTGTACATCTTGAAGGGGAATTTTGTACTCGATTCTAATATTTATACCAGTGGGTACCAAATCCACCTCGGTGAACTCATCTTTTCCAATGAAGGATTATTATCAATGCTCCTTCAATAATTATACAATAACTAATATAAGCCTCTAAAACCATTCTAGTAATATTGCTAATCAAAGCTTTAATTACTAAGGTTTATTTTATCACTCTTTAAATTTGTTATTTATATAATTCTCAACAAACTGTCTATTATTTTTATTTTCAGGTAACAAACCTAAATGTTGATATTCAAAAATCATTTGTCGTTGAGTCGGGAATATTGCTGAATTAATTATGTCTTCATAATCATAATTAATTTTTATTTTTCCAGGATACTTTAAAGTCAGCGTTAAATTCGTCCATGGTTCTTGATCATTATCAATAAATATTTGTCTTAAATCATAAAATTTATTTTGTAATTCTACTAACAAATTGTCATAAATTTTTTCACTCACTTTATATTTTTCAGGAATATCATGAGAGTAAATAAAATCTTCATTCTCCGAAGTATTAAAATAAAAGTACACTATTCTAGAACCTTCTAATATTTCAGCATACAAGTAAATTTCTTGCCAATTACCACCTGGTATCATATCTATAACATGCTCTGCTATCATAGGGTACATCTGATTCATCTGTTGTTCCATATTTGTACTAACCTCCAATTTGACTTTGTATCGTAATCTTTTGTATTCTACCACCATCGATTGAGTAATCAACTATAAAACTATCTAGTCTAGCCTTCATGAGTTATTAATTCAAATTCAAGGATATCTTTAACTGTATACAATTAAAAAACTATTATTTCCTTGTTTATCACCACGAGCTCTGTCATGCTCGTTAGTTTGTTAGCCACTCCATGTAAGAAGTATCCATACTTAACTTGTAACGGCAATTTTGGATTAGCTATATTCGTAGTATTACCCTTATTCAATATAGATATTATCTCTTAGTTGCATAAATTCTTTCTTATAATGTCCCTTACATCGGTACCTGTGATGAAGTGTAGGTGTGAATAGAGTTTGCTTAATGCATTCCTTAGATCCTACTCATTGTTACAAAGTGCCAAGCTAATGCTTGTATTCGCAACATTCAATGCTAAACTGATGTCATCTACAACACTACATAATAAATTTTAAGACAAAGAAGATGTATACCTCAGTAAATATAAAACCACATCATACTATTTCCTCTTAAATATTTCAAAGTGAAAAACACACCTACAAATTAATTCGGTCTAAATCTTTGCCGAACTTTCAAATGTAAGTGTGTTTTTCTACCTCACCCATTTTTTCCTCTGGTGAGTAAAATTAGGTGCTTTTATTTAGGTCTATGATGGCTGCATGCGTTAGTTCAAACAAATCAGATTGTTTGAACTAACGCAACGGTTAAAAAAGGGATGCTATCATTGATTGAATATGTATCAAGATAAAAAACTAAAAATTCACCTTATTATAGCAAAAAACATGTAAAAAAAAGCTGATTGATTCTCCTTTACATATTTTAGAATCATCATTAGCGTTTATCTTTCCCAGTTAACATTTTTAAACTATACTTATGCTGGCCAAGCAAATAATTCTTCTAGTTTTTATTAAAGATTTCCAATTCAGTTTGCACGATATCATAGTCTTTCTTGATAGGTAGAATTAAATATTTCAGGGTCTTATGGTTCATTAGATTTTTTATTTTCCCGTCCCCAATACTGGTTGTTCCTATAATACGAACTTCTTGTAAGTTAGGTAGCTGATGAAGGTAATCTAATGAAGGGATTTCACCACAACTCTCAATCATTATTTTTTCTATACTAGAAACATTCCCAATTGAACTCCAATCCTTAATATTTTTACAATTTTGAAATGCTATCGAAGTTAATGATTTCCCTTCCTCAAGCCACTTTATAGAAGTGATTTTTGAATTATAACCTATTCCTAAGTGTTCTAATAAAGGCATGTACTTAAGAGCTTCAAATTCTAATATTTTATTTTTTACTAACCCTATACTTTTAGCTTTTGTAAATATATTGAATTCTCTGGATGAATCGCCAATATAATTGTCAATAAATAAGTACTCTGGATTCTTGTTTTGAAAAATTGAACTACAAGTTTTTTTATCATAATTTAAGTACACACACCACAATGAATTTAGCTCTGCAAAAGGTATCTCTTCATCAGTTTTTCCTAAAAAATTGAAATATTCTAATGAACTATAATTTTTAAGTTCATTTAAAGATTTATAATCATAAGAGTTTAACCTAAGCCCTCTAATATCTGAAATATCATTGAGTTTTTTTATATTCTCAAACTTGTGTTTTATACTTTCATGAGAAACTGACACACTATCTATTTCTTGCCTTTTTGTATCCTCAATATCAATTACACCCGTGTCTGGATCTATGTTAATAAATCTAAAGTTTCTTTTGAAATAAACTTTGTCGAAAACCATAATATCCTCCTTGAAGAACTATCTATCCTCATATTTATTTGGCTTAAATCAGACTAAATCAAACTCTGTCAGAAGATCATAAACATATCCATACAAAGTCGAATTTCCACCCGCAAATCCAATCAGTCTATCTACGTATAATTAACTTGTTCTGGGTCGTAGTATCGGAATCAGTTGTAATAGAATCCAATTTCCACATCATCATACTGTCTTGATAACGGAATCGAATAAAATCTTATTCACCCGTAAATTCTCCCGCTCGTCCATAAATAACAAGTTCAGCCGACCATACCCTTTTCATCATAAGCTTCGACAGGCATTCCAAGATAATCACTAATAATACTGTAATTACCTTCATCTACAATTTTAGTTGAAGGAACAAACGCATCAGTCAACACCCATTTATCTCAATCTTTTTTAATCATTAAGTGATTGCTGTATTCTCTAAATACGTACTTTTCCTTCATGATACCTTAGGATCCCTACCAAAATGGAATTTTATCGAACAACAGGTATGGCAACTATAAGAAAAGGATAAATGTACAAATCTTCTTAAGATCGAACAGAAAAAATTTCACACAACATCTCATCCAACATAAAAATTAACTTCTTTCGCTATAATTTCAATTAAGGTTTCCCTATTCCAGGCTGGCAATATCTTAAATAGTTTGTAATCAATTGTTGATTCCTGTAGTATGTTACATATTTCTTGTACTTTAACATTATCAGTTTCAACAATAAAATCTCCTACTTCCTCCCCTATAGCATCAAGCGCTTTTACACTAATTGCATCTATAAATACCAGTTTTTTTAACTCTTCCTTCCAATCTAGGTATGTCAAATATAAGTATGTTTCAACCAATTCAAGTTTTACAATTGTGGCATCGTGTAGAGTAATATTTTCATCCATAACAAATCAAAAGTCCCTTCCTATTAATTTATTGCATTTAACTTTAAGTTCATCCTTTACCGCCCAGTGTTAGATCGTTTGGTTTAGTCTCAACATTATAATTCTCCCCATGATGTCTTAGGTTCCAATTCGGATCAATAGAACAAATCCCTTCTGTATGACTTTCAAACCTTATTTTGGTACTACCATCCGGTTCCCAAACACTTCTTATAGTACCATCTTTAGTTACAAATACTTTACTTGGATCTACACCTAGCAGTTTCGTAAAATTATTAGGGTCAGCTGGAAAAGTAGAATATAAACCAAATGCATCCACTTGTATATTAGGATCTTTCACAAAACCATACAATGTCGGATTATTCACCGCAAGCCCTATCGGATCGTACTGAGTATAATTTCCTTGCTCTGGGTCGTAATATCTGAATCGGTTATATTACAATCCAATTTTTGCATCTTCTTTACATGTGTTTTATGGTTCAAGCAATATGGCAATAAATTCATACAATTTGTTACGTATAGTCCAATAGCCTTATATCATAGGTGAATGATTTTTGTTTTATTTACCCTTAAATGTTATACAGCGTCAAATATTCCGATATAAGTTAACTTATTAAAAAGCTTTTCTTTATCTTTCATCTCGATATCACCATCGTAGTACCAAAATATAGAATTCGCTTTTTCAAAACCCTGCTTTATACAAATCTCTCTAATTTTTATTATAGTTTCTGCCGTCACTGATAGTTCATCTTGATTTATAAGAATGTCTAACTCTTTCTCTTGAGGATGCTGGGCATAACCTATCCAATCCTCATCGTAAAATTCATCCCCTATATCTTTACAGAAACCACATACTTTAGAATCTGAATCTCCTATTTCTACATCTTCTCTATAATCTAATTCAAAATATGTCTCATAATCTTTCTCAAAATTATTTCCTACCCAAATATGCACTTTAGATGTGTTTTGTTCCCCATAATTCATTTGCTAATTACACCTCATCTCATATGGTTATCCTGATTTTTATTGATTATTTCAAATGCTTCCCTTTTAGTCTTAGCACCTTTCAATTACCATTTAGAGGAACCATTTCCAACAACTCCTCTGCTGTAAATCCTAATTCCCTTGCTTTTACAGTAATTGCTACTGGAAACATCTAATGAAAACCTCCTCCATTTCGAGGTGCACTTCTAACAGATTGAATATGTTGAGAGACTTGCTCTGAGGTAGCTTTATTAAACCATTCATTAAATTCACCATTTTTCCAAGGTGCTAATCCAAATATGTCTAACTCAACATTAGGATTTTTTACAGATCCATATAGAAGGGGTATTCCCTGCAAGCCCAATTGGATCTATTTGAGTATAGTTCCCTTGCTCTGAGTCGTAATATCTGAATCGGTTATAGTACAATCCTGTTTCAACTGTTGTATTTTTACACGATTAAACTATCCATTTATTGAAAACGGATGATTTAATTATTGTTATATAGTATAACCACTAATATTTTTTGATCTATGAAAACCAAATATCTCTTATGTTCTCTATATTACAAAATCCCAAATTGTATTTCATTTTCAAATGACACATTAATTAGCTTCATGCTATCATTGAAAAGAAAATAATGGTGTTGAGGTATTTCATTTACTAAATAAGGTAGAATCTTTAACAAATCATATAAATAAAATTCATACTCATTGTCAGTTAAACTATCCCCCACATAGACTATTCTTTCATTTTTCGTACAAACGTTATCTTGGATTAACGTACTTACAAAATTCACCACGTCCATAGAAATACTATTCTGATCTGATTCGACATATCGCTTATTTTTCAAACCAACAAAATCAACTTTTCCATCTTTAAAAGGGAATTTTTTATTTATGCACTCAATATAGTTATCTGGGGTTGTAATTACAGTAAACTTTGCAATTCCTATAGTTGTTAGGTGTTCAAATAATTCATTGTCATAATAGCTGCTCATATTGATCTATCCTTTACATTTATAATGACTTTGCAATTTCTTTTCTGTCTTTTCACTATACATATTTCATTTTTTAAAAATCACATGGTTTCGATATAACAACTGTTAAATTTGAAACCTAATAGAGTTCTAACACAAGCTATATTTTGCGCTTCCTCTTCTGAAAGGAAAATATTCAATCCAATTCTGACCGTGAAAATAAATCCTTACTAGTAACATCATCTTCACACATGTTTTTAAACGAAATTGCATACTGCCCTAATGCTTCTTTATCAAAGGAATATGCACAAAACATACTTGCTTCGGAATCAAAATTGACAATACCTTTTAATTCCGGCATTTTTTCTTCAAGAAAAACAAGCGCCAAGGAGTATTTACTCTAGTTTTTCATAAATGTGCTTGCAAATATGAAGGATCTGCAACGATTGCATCCTCAGACAATAATTTTCTTCATAATCCATTTATTAAATTTCTTCTGTTTGAATATCAATCCAAAAATGATTATTAACAATAGGGATATGAAATAGTACATATCTATTAAAAATAAGCGGAGATAAAACAGAATTGCCTGGTTAGTCTCCACTTATTAATTTATTCAATTTGAATTCAAATCATTTCAAAGAGAAAGATAATTATTGAAAGTAGAAATACCCTGCATTTTTTGTTTAAATATTCTACTAACCTTTCAACGACTTTTTAATTGTACGACTTTGTATCAATTCATCAAAAAGCTCATCGGCATTTGCTTTAATTCCTTCTCTATATTTTGAAGGAATTTTTTTATTACACCTTTCATACCAAGCGTCAAAGGTAGACTTCCATTCAAAGATTTTTTCTTTTTTAAGAAGCAAGTTCACATTTACAGGGAATTTTTTTGCGAACATTAGTAAAATGTCAACATGGGTAAGCATTGCTTGGTAAGGCTTATTTGAATTCTCTAGCCATTCCTTACTCTCATCAATTTTTTTAATGGCCAATTTTATGTAATGAGCATTCTCTAATTCGGCTGCTTCATTGCCTTCTGGTGCTGTACTAAATATTTTCATAACTACCTCCAAAATATTAATGACATTTTGTGGATCTTAGCATTCACACATCAAGACTATACTTCATCCGATTTTGTAAAACCTCTTTTTGAAAAATAACTTTTCATAAAATAGCCTCAATATTTTCCGTTCAATTAAAATGTTGAGGCTATTCTCCCTGTTTACACGGATAGGAAGAATTATAGTCATGTAGCAATTTTTCAAGGAAAGCATCAAATTCGCTTACCTTATCCCAAAGTTATTAAATTTGCTAAGGGCTTCAATGCTAATATCATAGTGGTTTTCTATTGGCGTATTAAAATACTTCATACTTTTCTTATTAATCAACCATGACAATTTTCCATCTTCTATAAATGTGTTTGAAACCAATCTTATAGATTCTAGAGACTCTAACTTATCTAAAAAATGCAATGATGGTATATTTCCACAGGCCTCTATAGTTAAAACTTTCAAATTTGATAATGTTCCTAGAACCTCCCAATCATTAACCTTTTTACAATTTTGAATCCATAACTCTTTAATAGAAGTATTATTTTCAATTCCGCTAATTGATTCTAATTTTGGTAGATACCGTAATTCAACTCTCCTTAAAGACCTTAACCCTTGTAGGTCAGCAATATCTTTAATAGGCGATGACCATATTTCCAATGTTTCCAACCTTCCCAGAACTTTAAACTCTTCAACATTATTGTTTTTATTTTTATAGTGATGAATAACTAATCGTTTTAAATTTGTACAAGTAAAAAGGTTTTTAATTTTTTTATCATATAAAACAAGTAAATCTTGGAGTTTTGATAACGAAGATAAGTCTAATTTCCCTTCAAGACTTCCCCTAAAGTTTAGATACTCTAATTCATTTAGATTTAAATCTTCAATAGAGCTTAAATCACTTATATTATTCTTACCCAAATCTAAATATTTTATATTGGGCAGTTGCTTTAAAAAGTCAACATTCGACAAGAAATTACCATTAATCCTAATAGCAAGCCCATCTATTTCCCCACTTCCAATTTTCCCTATTATAATAGGGTCTATAAAAGGCGATCTTTGAACGTATATTTGATATTTACCAAAGTCTGTTTCCACAGTCACCAAATCTTCCACTATATATCACTCCTAGGGTAAGGCATTTGAATTACATTTATTGTTTTTTTCCACCTGAATCTATTTCATAATCCCTCTGTTTAATATACAAACAAAGTTTTTTGGTCGACTATCATTATACTAGACCTGGGAGGTGCTTCCTTTTTGATGTCTCTAAACCCTTGGGGAACAAGGGCTAGGAGTCATGAAATCTAACCATACAAGTAATCAATAAATTTTCCAACAAGTTCATCATCATTATTTATCTTACTTATCGTCATCAGTTTCTTTTTCAGAAAAAGCAATCTAAAGTACGATGAACGAAACATATCCCAATTAAGAATCTCCATCTTAATTCTTCAAAGAATTTAATAAAGAACTATATTCTTTTCTGTTCGGATTTGTTTCATCATTACACAATCGTTCTAACAAGAAAATCGTATACTTTTTAGAGCCACGCTGTAATGATTTTATTAACATCTCTTCATAACCATTACGATAAAACTTTTCCAAGAAAGTTCCAAATGGCCCGGGACCTCCAAAATCAATGTCTGGACTTCTTTCAATTAATAGAAGAATAGGCTCTACAAAATCAAATGAATTACTCAGTTCTTCTATCTCATCCATAATTTCATATGCTGGATCTTGGAAAGTATATTTGTCTTTATTTTGATTAGCTATATTAATTAATTTCTCTAATTCATAAATATAATCATTTAAATCCTTTTTCATATTATTACTCCTTTTAATTTCTTATTTAATTTGGTTGTTAATTAATAATTGCATAATTTTTGTAACAATTATTTACAATGTGACTGCCTCTATCCAAGTTTGTGACAGGATATTTTCTCCCTTGGAACCTCCCCTGCTTTTATCTTACCTTTTAATCTATTTTGCAGCTTTTCCAATCTTTTTATAGTCGCATTATCATTTATCCCTGCGCTCCATTTACTTTCTATTTTATTCACTCGACTATTAACATACTTGCTATATTTAAGATGAGAGCCACGATGATAAACTTCTGTTCCCATTTGCATTCGAAGTGAATTACTACTAGGTAATAAGATTCCATTGGATTTTAGATCCATACCCATTCCTAAATAATCAAACATTGTCTGATGCTTTCTCCATATCTCTTTAGGAATAAGATGAAGTGCTTCCATTCCATCACCTATAGTACCACCTAAATTTTTATTTAATTCAGTACGATCTAATCCAAATGGATCGACTACGAATAAAGGATTTTGGACATATCCATATAAAGTCGGATTTCCACCCGCAAGCCCAATCGGGTCTATCTGCGTATAATTCCCTTGCTCTGGATCGTAATATCGGAATCGGTTATAATACAATCCAATTTCCGCATCTTCATACTGCCCTTGATAACGGAATGGAATAAAGTCTTGTTCACCTGTAAATTCATTCACTCGTCCATAAATATCAAGCTCAGCTGACCATACCTTTTTCCCCTCTTCATCATAAGCTTCGACAGGCGTGCCAAGATAGTCACTTATAATACTAAAATTACCTTTACTCGTAATTTTAGCAGATGGTACGAACCCATCATTAAACACCCTTATAACTATATTATCCGGTATTTCTGAGTTGTTCTGTGAAGAATATTTAGCTATTTCTTCAAACTCTTCCGAATCATTATGCGAGAAATACTCATGTAAAATCGTATTCCCATCCCACACGAATTGTATTGTTTTTTCATAAGAACGCTTTTCTACCCGCCTACCCATCGGATCATATTTGAAAGTAACTTCCGTCTGATCTGGTCTGATGACTTTCGACATCATCCCATTGCCATAATTCTCGTACTTCCACGTATCCCCATTCTTTTCGATCTTTCGAACGAGTTTTCCTTCTTCATCATAAGAAAATTTGGCATCTCTTGTTTCAAATAGTCTACTTCTAGCGCCATAAACGCGATCAGTCTTTTCTTTCGTTTCATACAAATTCCCGACATTATCGACATTGCGGTGCAAGAAATCAAATCGATTGCCTTGATTCGACCAGACGAGGTTGCTAAATTCATCATAGCCATAAGTTGTCCGACCCGCGGTTAACTCGTTGACTATGCCTTTTAAGCGATGATTGACATCCCATTGGTAAACGCGTCTGCGTGTATGTCGGTTTTGGCTACTAATTCGATGGTTTGTTGGTCTACCGGTTATGTCGTATTGCCATTGGCTGATAACATTCCCAGGTAAGATTCGCTCAATTTCTTGACCGAGTTCGTTGTACTGCATTGCGGCTGTCCATTGTGCTTGGTCTGCGCGAGAAGCGATAATCTGCGAGACATTTCCCATTGAATTTCGTTCAACATCGATGTTTGTACAAAGCATTACAAAATCCGAAGAAGTAACGGAATAGAAATGTGGTTTTGTACTTGAATAGGTACAGGAAGGCTATCAAACAAAACATATTCATCAGGCATTAAATCATATACATTATGTGCAAAAGGCTACTACAGAAACTCAGGTGAAAAATACGCTCAAATTTCTGATTGAAGCGTTTTCAACTTCATACAAAAGAGCGTTCGTTTCAATGATTACCAAAAAGGTGATTCCCCATGAAAAAGGGATGTGCAATACAATCATTTCCCCTTTCTTAAACAGCTTCACGGAAAGCAAAAATAATAAAATCAAGCTTCTCAAAGCCGTGGATTTAGCTACCGAAATAATAAATGGCTTTTCCTATGTTTACGTTTGGAACTGGTCTTTGAATTTGTCATCCCCTTTATTGGGTGATGAACCAAAAACACCTACTAATGAATTCGGTCTAAATCTTTAACCGAGCTTTCAAATGCAGGTGTGTTATTTCGTCCTACTTATTGAATTACTGCAATTGCTTAATTCTCCCTACTTTAAAATCTTAATAATTTTTATGAGTAAGGCTCCTGGGCCATGAATTATAATTACCGTACTATTGCTTTAACGAGAGTTTATATATGTTGCTACCTCATCTAATTCAATAAAGTTAAACCCTTTTAAATTTAAGGCAATGCATTGATGCATAAATTTTTCTGAGCAAAACATATATAAACTTAATTTTAAATCCTTTAAGCACAACACATCTAAATCAATGTCTTTAAAAACAACTTTTTGGTATTTTTCAACAAATACCCCCTCTGATTTAAATATCTTATTTTTAGGTACTTCTCTAGAGATATATTCCGATTTATCATAGTCCACTAGAGAAATATTATTATAATACTTAATAAAATAATAATTTTTCTTTACTTTTGGCTTTCCTTTTGGATCAACTATATTTAATCTTGCTATCACATAATCTTGCAACGAATTCGACTCAACTATTAGATTTAAAAAACGTTCTTCAACTATATGACCCAAAAAGTTTCTGTAATAATCAAACTCGATTTTACTTGTTGTGATAAGCCACAGCTCTTTCGGGAATTCATCTTTGTTAAAAAGTGGACGATTCCAACTATACCCCATTCCTTCATTAAACATTGTCTCATCAAAATGTTCATGCAATACCCCATTTAAAAATATTGGCGCTGTATGTTTGTCATTTATAATCATATACTTTTTCAAATTAATTACCCCAATCTCCTGCATTTACACTGATTTATACATTGAGTATTAACTTATATTGAATTATCAGTCCTTCTTAACTGTTCTATAACCTCAATGTAATATTCACGGACAACACTATGAAGATTTTCTTTGTTCGTGAAATTTTCCATTATTGTAATTATATTTTCTTTTTGCTCACTTGGAACTTCATCTATTTTCCTCTTGATAACCCGTCGAAATATATCCATTGATTCTTTTTTAGGTGGAATAGTTGGAATCGATAGTACATAATCCCATTTTTTTTCGTAATAATCAAATTGCGGTAATAAAGGCACACACGAAGCTAATACAAGTTTTATTTTATTATTTTTAGATTCGATATAGCTAATCAAGAAATCATATACGTTTTGCGTTTTAACATCGAACCTCACAGAAATAGTTGTGACAGTTCTAATAGCCTCTTCTAAAATTTTGTCATTATCATTATACTTCTGTCCAATTTTTATTAACCTTTTAGTTATAGTTGGATTTAAAAAAAATGCCTTTGAATCGATACCGATCTCTTGCCTAACCTCTCTTTCTACTTTCTTTATTAGAGGTAATACATTTGTTAATGATGTAGTTTCTAATTCACCAATAATCCCTAGCATTTCTTCATTATACTTGTCAAATCTTAACTTATTTATAATAGTCATATACTGTTCAAAGATACCATCATTTACAGTTTCATTCTCTATCCGAAAAACGAAACTTTCCATCGTTTTAATTACATTCTTCCTAAGTTCACTTGGAATTTCATCTATTCTCTGTTCAATAACCTTTCGAAATATGTGTATAGATTCATTTTTTGGAAGAATCTTTGGAATTGATAGTATATAACCCCACTTTTCATTGAAATCATTAAATTGCGTTAAAAAAGGAAAACATGACGCAATAACATATTTTATTTTATTATTCTTAGATTCGATATAATTAAATAAGAAATCATATAAGTTTTGCGTTTTAATATTAAATCTCTCAGAAATAGTTATTACGGTTCTTATAACCTCTTCTAAAACGTTGTCATCATCTTCATACTTCCTCCCAATTTTTATTAACCTTTTAGTTATAGTTGGATTTGAAAAAAATGCCTCTTTATCAACACCAATCCCCTGGCGTAACTCTTCTTCTATTTTCTTTATTAAGGATATAGCATTTGTTGGTGATGTAGTCACTAACTCCTCAATGATACCTAATATTTCTTCACCATATTTCATCCTGGACATTTAATTTACCCTTTCTTATCCACTGATACCGTGGTTCCTTTTTTTCATTACTTCATCTATTTAAATTTGACTTAAAAGTGTTCAATCACTTAGTTTGTCAGGGTGAGAGCATGATAATATCCTGGAATTACTCTTCTTTGCATTTTCAAATATCTTTAACTGAACAAATGCATGAAACAACGCTTAACCCTAAAGGTTTCTTACAGCTCGTCTGCTCGTCTATTTGATAAATTATCTTCATAGCTTACTTGACTAAATCTTTTTAATTTTGTATTACCTCTTCCTAAAGCATGGTCCTTCATTCGTTCCTTAAAATTGTCCGTAATACCGTGGCAAATTATTTTACTTGTCGCATCTTTAAGCTGATAATAGGTCCATAAGTCAAATGGATTAAGTGAACTATTTGTATCACTATCCCATCTCCATAATAATTGTACTTCCACATGTTCCCATTCTCTTCGACTTTCTGAACGAGATTCCTTCTTCATCATACAACAATTTGGCTTCACTCATTTCGAGTAATCTGCTGCCAGCACCGTAGATACAATCCTTCTTGTCTTTCGTTTCATACAAATTCCCAACATCATCGACACTACCGTATAGGAAATCCAATGGCTTGCCTTGATTGGACCAGACTAGGTTGCTGAATTCATCGCCATAGTAAGTTCGCACAGTTGTGAACTCGTTGACCATACTTTTGATAGATAACACACGCGTTGATTAACCAAACTTATCCAATTTTCACTTGGTATAATCCATGATGAAAATCGAGTATCTCTTTGAGTCCAATCCGCCATTCGATTGGCAGGGTAGCGCAAAGAAGCTGGCGTGTGAAACCAGCGAAAGATAGGCGTTTACAGTTCGTTTTCTTCTGTCCTTCCGTATGTAAAAACTTGAGTAACACATAGGCGATGAGTGCCGCAAAAAGCTGACTAAATACCGCATTTTTGGTCGTGCCAAATAACACAGGCACATTTAAGTTCTGTTTAATCCAGCGAAAAAAAGATTCAATTACCCTCGTTCTTTGTACATGCCGGCGATTTCTTCGGCCGTCACATCACGAAGATTTGTGACAACACGTACAATGGCGCCTTCATAATCGGTAAACTCAACAACACGGTGGCGTTTCTTTGTTTGTTTTGTGACGTACCAAGTGTACACGTAAAATCTGCGACAATGTTCGAGCCTGCAACGGATGTTCTTTTTAATGATTTTTTCCGGTTTAATTGGATATTATCCTTTAAACGAATGACAAAATCCTGTTTCGTTGTTGCATAACAATCTGCCTTATCAATCGAAAAGTAAGCACGGTCTGCGACAAGGACAAAACGCTTATCTTCTAACTTGACGCCAATGGGTCCATCGTTTTTCAAGCCTGTTGTTTCAACCACTTGGAGGGGCATTCCTGTATGATTTGTGAAACTGACGTGCAATTTAATGCCCGAGCGTTCGCCATGGTACAGCGCCCATGGTAAGCGGTTTTTTCCGACTGTAATCGTTGTGGAATCAATAGCCATTAGCTCTTTTTTGAGTTTCAATTTGCGTCTAGCTGCTCGATTTAATCGACTAACAATCAACTCAAAAATTCGTTTGACGATCAGATAATTTAGTTCGCCTAAACGTTTGGAAAGCGTGGAATAATCCACTGATTTCAAGCCCTTCTCTGTCGCCACATCAGCTGCGTAACGTAGGCTTTTCCATTCAAATGTCGCAGCGCCAACTAAATAGTTTAAAAGCGTTGGTACATCACATTTACGAGCCGTATCTTCAAAACTAAATTCAGCGAGAATCCCATCGATTTCTTCCTGAGAAATAAAATTTTGAAGTAACGTGAAAATCGTGGTATTCTTAACCATGAGAGATTCCTCCTCGTAAAAGTTTGTGTGGTAACTTACATTTTACATGGAATCTCTCTTTTTTATTGAATTTTATTGGTAAAAATTAGATAATCAACAAGCGTGGATAGATAATTAATTACGTGCTTCCTCTCTAACACAAAAAAACATAGATAAAGAAGTGTTAAAAGTGCCTTCTTACCTATGTATATATATATCCGCAAGTACCATCTATCTAGTATTACGATGTATAACTAAAATTCTACTTGTAGATATTATTTTTATTCAAAGAACTCTGACCTTCGTACTTCTGATCTTAATACCAAGAAAACATCTCTAATTTTTCCTTTGCATTGTTTGCATTCCGTAGATGAACCATTCAGCTAATTAATCAAAGCTATTGAAGTACCTCACAAACAACGGGAAGAATATATTTATATTTGAGAGGTCTTAATGGGAAATTGGTACAATAATTATTCAGGCAGTAATGTTTATTCCTTTATATTTATATTGCTACCCCAACTTTCTCAAAAGATAAACCTTTAATTTTATTACTTTCAATAAAATC
This sequence comes from Solibacillus sp. FSL K6-1523, assembly GCF_038005225.1. Taxonomy (NCBI): domain Bacteria; kingdom Bacillati; phylum Bacillota; class Bacilli; order Caryophanales; family Caryophanaceae; genus Solibacillus; species Solibacillus sp. FSL K6-1523. The sequence goes on along the minus strand of NZ_JBBOSU010000001.1, from coordinate 1,600,705 downwards.
AATAAACTTTTGAGTACTGTAATAATAATTGATTTTAACATCTCTAAAAAGAATTTGATTAGATATTTCGTTTAGATTGAACTTAATGTCTTTATTTCTTAGCATACTAAGAGATTGTTGGGGATCTAAACCATTAAAATCAATAGCAGGAATTACTTTAAGAACATTTATATATATGAAATCCTCCGGTATATTTTTTATTCTTACTGGAAACATTTCAATCTCATTTGAGAGTAATTTCATAAATAGATTTTCAAATTTTTTTTTCATAATTAGAGTAGAACCAAAACAACGTGAATCAAACTCTAAAAGCTCATTTTTTTGTAAATTATCTTTTGATATAGCAAAAATATCTTCTTTCCATTTTAAAGTAATTTTCTGTCCTTTAAAAGTCGAAAAAAGTCCCACGTCTTTTTCATCAATAAAAGTCAAATCAAAGTAATCAAAATCATTCCCAATTTTAAATATATCCATATTAATCCCCCGCTTTGTTTTATTGACTCATCACCATCACTTGGAGTTGCCCTACTAATAATTCTACAATTCCCCAATAATGTATAGAATAAAAGCGAAAACTCATGTATCGTAATTATTGCTAAGACAAACCACGATAAGAGTTTTCGCCCCATACAATTACTTGTCCGATTTCCCAAGGGGCTACAGTTTGTCATGACCGTTCTCTACGACATTTTCGCCACGGTTATACTTGGCGTATCGGGGTTCTTTGAAATGAACTATTTGTACCTCGGCAACGTTGTAAAAATTGTAGATTTACCTTCACATTTGATTATGGATTAGGGCTTGTCCATTCCTCGCCTGAATTCTTTCGTCGTGAAATCATGAAACGTTGTCATGGGCACTCCATTGCGGAAGTCGCACGTGAATATGCACTTCCCTATACAACAGTTGAATGCTGGTTTTATCTGTATGTATTGGATCTGTTAGCTGAAGAACGTACCAAACATGTTTGCTTGGATCAATTCGCTTTACGCAAAGTGTATAACTATACGATATGTACCTTAAACGCTGAAACAGGACGCATTTTAGCGATTGTAGATACAACCATTCACCTTTCTCAAACGGCATTATGGAAGACACAAATAATAAAATAAAACTCATCAAAAGGCGTGGATTTTGCTCCGAATTGATGACCGCCTTTCCCCTCGTTTACGTTTGGAAACAAGTCGTTAAGTGTGTCAACCCCGAAATTTGGAAAAGAGCCCACTTCAAACAATAAAATTTATGATATGTTTTAATCCAACCAACTCTTTAATAACTTTTTAGACAGGATTACCTAATTGACCAAAATTGATATTATAGCTGCTCTCACTTGTAATCTTGTCAATTCGAACTAAACTTTCTGATTAAAAACCTATGCTACTAAATTATCAATGTTTTCATCTATGACTTGTACATCCTTTAACTCGTTTACCACACATTGTAATAAATGATTGGCATCCATAATTTCAATGTCTAATGTTCACAATGCACCTCTTTTGACCGATAGATTTATATAAAAAGCAAATTTAATAACGTAAATTATTACCATACTTCCCTAATTCATCGAAGAGTTCATCAGCATTTTCTTTGATACCTCCTCTAAATTTAGAAGGTATTTTTCTTTCACATCTATTAAACCATTCGTTAAATGTTTCGTTCCATTCTTTTGTTTGGTATTGTTTAATCAATAGGTTTGCATTTACTGGAAATCTCCTTGCGAGTATTAATAAAATTTCAATATGTGTTAGCATTACTTGATAGGGTTTATCCGTACTCTTTAACCATTCATTGCTTTTATTGATTTCTTCAATTGCTAGATTAATGTATCGGGCATTTTCTATTTCCGCTGCATCATTATCTTCAGCTTTAACTCCAAAAATTCTCACTTTCTCATCTCCTACATTGTATTTTTTAGGTTTATCAAACATTTTATCTGCAAAATCTATTAATGGAGCTCCTGAAATTCATCTTTATTTAACCTTTCCTCCTTTCTTATTTAATAAATCAGATTTACTAAGCTGATCTTCAATAGAGTCAGTAAAATCATATTTCCCTCCATTTCCCCCAATTTCTTTCTAATTAAAGCACCTTCTATTGAGCTTGCTTGATCATGCGTAAGATTTCCCGCCGACATTTCTACATTAATGGAAACTCCTTTGTTAGCCGTATGCTCTGCCATCCTTATTAAAGTAGCTCTTCTAATCTATAATAGATAACTTTTTTTGCTTATTAAGTAGCTGATATACTGTTTCTCCACTTAACCCGAATATATCAACCCAATTATTTGTATCATTTGCATATCCATAAAGCGTAGGATTCCCACCCGCAAGTCCAATAGGATCTTACAGAGTATAATTTTCTTGCTCTGGGTCGTAGTATCTGAATCGGTTATAAAACAAACCTATTTCCACATCTTCATACTGCCACTGCCCTTGACAACGGAATGGAATAAAGTCTTGTCCACCTGTAGATGCTTTCACACGCCCGTAAATATCAAGCTCTGCAGACCAAAACCTACTACCTTCTTCATCATAGGCTTCGACAGCGTCCTTAGATAATCACTGCTAAAACTGTAGTTAACTTCACTCGTGATTTTAGCTAATGGGGCGAATCCATCACAAGTGACTAGATTATACCTAATAATTATAAAATCCCATACTAGTTGGTGATGTTCACTAAATACACAACAAAACAACTCATTTTCTAATACAAAAAACACATGTAGGGGGTAGGCTGTTAATACCTCTTACATGTGTTTCGGGTAATTATTAACTGGCTATTTCATTAAGGTATAATGTTATCTGAAATTTAATTTAATTAGTCGGAGTAATTAGTAAATTACCAATCAGCAAAATTCTCCTCGATAAATTTCCCGAAAGACTCAGATAACATCTCTTTATCTGCTGACTCATGATAGTATATTACGACTTCCCCGTTAGCATTTATTGCTATCGGATTACCTGAACCATCATCAGAAAAAATTAAGCTTTCGTTAATTTCAGGAGAAAATTCATCCCCTTCAAATGATTCTCTACACCAATTCGTCAAATTAATAATAGTTTCATTCCCCATGGATGAACCATTAGAAAATGCATGAACTGCTATTCCTGCATAAGAGCCTCCAAATCGCTTAATAAATTCTTTATAATCATCATCTAGCTTTATTTGAAGTTCTTCCTCTGCTTTCGTAATCTCTTTAGGCGTGGCAGGTACTCCTTTTAATTCAGGATGTTTTTCAAGAAAACATTCTATTCTTTTCATTAGTTCTTCTCTCATTTTTCCTTAACTCCTTTTTTTACCCCCGATATCCAACTTGAACATTTATTCGATTTAACAAATACTCAATTAATAATTTTATAAAGCCCTATGACAAGGTATATCTCATACTTCCTCTTCTGAAAATAAAATGTTCAATCCAATTCTGCCCGAGAAAATAAATCCTTACTAGTAGCTCCATCTTCACACATATTTTTAAATGAAATAGCAAATTTCCCTAAGGCTTCTTTATCTGAGGAATATGCACAAAACATACTAGCTTCGGAATCCAAATTGACAATCCCATTTAATTCGGGCATTTTTTCTTTGAGGAAAACAACCGCCAAGGAATTCCAATCATAGCCGCCTCCCTCAAATCCCTCATCAGCTCGCATATCAAAAAGCTCCTGCTTATATTCACCGACATCTAAACATAAGGACGCAGACCCTTCTTCATGGTCTACCCAAATAAACGGAGCGATTTTCTTTTTATCATTAAATAAATCCATCTATTCCACCACCATAAATATTTTTTACAAACGAAGTATCATACCATCACAGAGTACACAATCGCTTACTCATACTTTAAATCACATGATTACCTAGTCTAAGTGACCCAATTTATAGCTTGCTTAATGACCATATCCATTCAATTCATTGAAAAGCTCTACAGCGTTTTCTTTAATTCCATTTCTATATTTTGCGGGGATTTTTTTACCACACCTAATAAACCATTCATCAAACGTATTTTTCCATTCTGAAACCCTATCTTTTTTAATACTTAAGTTTGCGTCTAATTTATACTTTCTAGAAAGCATCAATAAGATATCTATATGGACTAACATAACCTGATATGGCTTCTCAGTTTTCTTCATCCACTCATTGCTTTCTTCAATTTTCTTTATTGCCAAATTAAAATAATGAGTATTTTCTAGCTCTGCAGCTTCATTACCATCAGGTGCTGTACTAAATATTTTCATAATTACCTCCCGTTTCCATCTACATTTCACATTTTTTAGATTTATCATACAGCCAAGTCACTGACTCAAGTTCTAATCGTAACTTTTTCCGTATTATTTTCAAAAAACGCACATCATTCCAGATATACACGTTAAGTACCTATTGTCATGATATGCGTATCTATCGGATATTTTTATCTCAGAGAATATAACGATGATTTAGAGTTCCACAAGAAAACCTTTACTGAATTCAAATTGACTTCAAATCATTTCAAAAAAGTATTTTTTGAGGTTTCGAATATCAACTATCTTTTTCGTATTCTTAATCACCTAACTTCGATTTAACCAACTGCTTAATATGATAATCTCCTAGAATACTAAGACGAGGCAGGTCTCGTGCCTCCTCTTCTGAAATGGAAATTGTATTACCGTATATATCTACTTTTTTACATGATCTCGCAACGCCATAAGTGAAATACACGTTATCTACATTTACTGGCACATAGTTCTCTTCATGTCCGATAATTCTCCACTCCCCCTCTGTTTTCCTATCGAACAATGAGTAAAGATCCAGATTAACAGGGTGAAACATTCTTCCAGATTCCTCTATATTTTCTTTCGAAATAGTCGAATATTCAGATATAAAATTAAATATTTCCACTATGTTCCCAACATCCATTCTCGCAAGGACACGTCCAAAACCATAAATGTTTTCCGCATACTGAAAGCAAAAGATATCTCCTGGCTTAATAAAACGAAGCATTGTTCTTTTTTTCTTTTCCCATCCCCATAATACAAATTCCCCCATTACACTTCATTCCTTTCAATTGACTTGTTCTACTTATGTATATATTTTCAAATTACTTTGCCTATCGAGTTCACATGCTTTACTGATATGATCGAATGAATTTATCTCCTCCCCTTTAAATGGATACTGATTGAGGTTGCGTATGATTGATAATTTCGACAACTCATTTTATACTACGTCGGTCTACTTGTCATATCACACTGCATTTTCTAATTCAGCTACCATCATTTATTTTTCAGTAGCGATTCTGAAAGGCTCTGTGATGTTAATATGCTTGTATCTGTTATGTAACCGTAAATATAAACTGTATCTTTATCGATTCGAAATGGAGTTGATTTATTTATGTTATAATGGTTTATCTCGTGTGAAAATGTTATTGATGTTCAGAATCCCCTTCTTACTATGATTGGTAACTTTGCAAAATCAAATAAACCCATCTTCAGGTTCACCGACATCAAATCCTAAAGTTTTTGTCGCCTCCAATTTAAATCCCTCTATCCAGGAACTCCAATCACTATTACTCATCTGTGCATAAAACGATAATCCACTTGGTTCTACTGAGGCCACAATAAAAACATCATCGCTGTCTTCCCCGAACCAATAGGGAATTCCATTTCTATATCCTATCCAACCTGGCATACGCTCATATATTTGAGTCACTTTATCCCATACCTCATCAGACAGGTCATACCATATATTTAGATTGCATTTTTGAGAGCTTCTATTACTCATTTGTGTCCCTCCTTTAGGCTTAGGGTAATATCAAAACATACACTACTTATACCGATTCCCACATAGAAAATTCCTAATGTAACCTTCTACAATTAAATTTCTTTTACTCGAACCTAAAAATCTAAATACACCCATTTTTCAAAACACTTCTCGAAGCAGGACCTTTACCTCTTTTTCTTTTCGAACTCCTTCTTGGATTGGATCATTTCTTTTTATTTACGCGCCCTTAGAATTTCATTCATAGTCTTGAGTTAGATATTATAAAACCAGTCTTTATTGCTTATCAATATATCAGTTAAATATCGGTAAATTCTCTCTTCACTTTTCCAAATCCATTTATCAATATGATCCATTATGGTTTCATCATTATATTTATTTATCCCCATCGTATACATGGTAAGGATTTCATTTTCCCCTTTTGCTATAAGTCTGCTTATAAGGGTGGCAGCTGAAGAATCATTCACAATTTCATAATATGTCCAAACTCCCGACCTATCGGATTGTGATTGCCAATTCATCATCTCTCTTAATTCAACATACCAATCAGGCAAGGGGCTTTGTTCTCTTAATTCACCAGATGCAATCATAAACAATTCAACCATTGAATGATAATCATTGATGTTGTTAAAGAAGCTATCAATATACGTTTTATTAAATTTCATAATTATATTTCCCCCACAAAAAAGTAAAAAGCCATTAAACTTAAAAACTACTTCTAATATTCAAATACAATTTATTAACAACAGAAGATCCTATAACTCTACGGATTTATCCCTACTCTTCATATATTTTATCTTTGAAAAATCTGGTCTATTAGAAATTTTCGAATTTAGCTTCTTTAAAAATTAGACTCTTTACGAAAATATTCTGCCAACATCATACTATCTTTATTTATCAAGATCTACAGTCCAATCAATCTCTTCATTAAACCAATTACACAATTTTGTTGAACCATTGTCCATTTTCAAAGGGATTTCTCTTGCCCATATTTTAATGTCATTTATGAATATTTCATTCTCAAGCCCGTCAAAACTGTATTTTTCTAACGCAGTGTTTAGGAACTTTAAAAATAGATTCCCCAAATGAAAGCGCTGCTCTAATTTATACATTTTCTCATATTCTTCTACCGTAACTGCAATATCAATTGTCAGGTAGTTATCTTTTTTAGTATATCTAATAAATGATTTTCTTCCATAGGATTCAGGTAAGCATCTAAAAGCTAACCCGATTGAAACATCAACATTACGATATTTTGATTTTATTTTAGAAACCAATGTATTTTTAATTCATTAACTAGCTCAGCAACTCTCGCACCTGCAGTATCTGTAACTATTGAAAAATCCATGCAATCTACTCCCTTATTATTCTTCGCGAACCGTTACATTCTCTGCAATTATTTCACTGGTTCTAGGAATCTTTACAAACCCCTATTGAGGAAAACTCTTATACGCTTTATTTACTATATACACTAGATCAGCCAAAGAACCAGTAGATGGTCTATTATTTTTATATCCATGTTCCTTTAACATCATGAGCTTGTTAATCCCAACATAGGTATGAAAATAATTATTTGCACAAAAGAACATATGTAAAAGGAACTTATAACATTCACTTTACATATGTTTTAATATCTTAATAATAATCTTTTATCATCGTGCGAATAATACAGAATAAGTCACGGTATAACCCTGTATTCTACAAATCGACAAATTCCGGTCGTTGGGTACTCCCCTCTTTAACAAACATTATTCCCTTAACCTTTTCCTCCTTACAGGCTTTTATAAAAATATCATCAACGACGATATTTTCTATACATTCTTTCATTCTCACAATATGATGCCCATTTAGAGAGTTTGGTACATATTTTACAGAAATTAAGTTGATTGGACCATTGGGTAAAGACTTTATTAATGGTCTATATTCCGATTCTTCCATATCTAAACAAGGTACTACATTTAATACATTCATAACAAAAAACGATTCATTGATTTCGCCAGACTCTGCTGAAATTATTACTGCAGGAATGAACTGACAATCTGAACCTAATCGCTCTATTAGCTGTTTTAATTTTAAACTTACTAATTCTCCCTCCATTGTAGGCAAAATATCATACTTTTTTAAATAACTATCAAATTTATCTACTTCATAAAAAAGTTTATCATTCAAAGGATAGACATTACCTTCTTCAAAGTCGAACTCATCAAATGTATTCTTTTCACTATAAGAAAAATAAACATCTCTCCCGTAAACGTTTGACAATCCATAATAACCCATAAATATCACCCTTCACAATGTACTCTAATTCTAACGTGTCTCAATTCTTTCCTTTTCCCATTTATCAAATTCTGCATTGTATCTTGATTCTGTAGAGAGATAAAGACTTGTTATAGGTATAGGTCCTCAAACGAATCCTGCACTCTTTATTTACCAATTTTATTTCTTTTTACAATTCCAAAACACTACATTTTATTTTATAATAAATCAATTCCTCATTTATTATCTTTTCAATCTCACTCCAGTCCCCTCCTGCTAATCCTGACCCTATCTTAGGCATCTGTATCGATAATCTATTTAGCAATGAAAACCTTACGACTTTTCTTAAACATAAACGAAGTGCATCATAATCAATATAAGTTGAATTATCCTTATAATTTTTCCTTACGCCTTTTTGTGCAAGCATATTTGCAATAATAATATTTTTCTGTTGTCCGACACGTACAAATTGAACTTCACCTAATCTAAATGTTGCTTTGTCCTTAGCCCATCTTAAATATTCGCTCTTCGAATAAGGGAATTGCTTTGATAGAGATAGTACAAAACCTTTCCCCCATAATCCTAATATATTAACAACATGAAGAATGATTGTATTATCCTCTAACGGAAAAGAAGCATCACCCTTTAAATAGCTTATTTGAGACTTATTAGCATCATTGAAAATTCCCTTCTGCCACTTACTTTCAAATTCTGTTCTAGTAATCTGTACACTATCACTAAGATCTAAACAATCAATATGCCCGTCGTATAATAAAAAGCCAATATGTTCGTTCCAATCGGTTAACGATGAAGAAACATACATATCGCTATCAATGATGCTTATCTGCCTAGTTGCTATGCCATTTTCAAACTCTGTAAATAATTGTCCATTACCTTTTGCAAAATCAATATTATTACATTTATAATATAATAAGCTATCTTCAATTTTTACATACTGTTCCACAGCTATTCACCAGCCTTTTTGAAATATCCAATTCTGTTACTCCATCAATTAGAGTAGTCCCTAGTTTAAGTTCACGAACATTTAAACCTTTAATAGCCATTTCCGCAAAACGAGGAAGTGTGTGAATTCACATATACATCAATGACAATGGAGGCAGAGCGTTACAGAAGAAAATATTTGTTTCAATTTATGTAGTTAGAAATTAACAAGTATCTACATTCAAAGGGCAATAACCCCTATTAACGGATTCATCGCCCTTTCTAAATTTATTTCTCCAATTCAATTGAATAACCAATAGCACTCGTTGCAATTATATGCGTTACATTTATGCTATATTTAAATATCATCATACAACTTTCGAAGTTCATCAATATCATCCCCTTCCTCAATAGCTAGCCAAATATCCTGCAAATATCCATTTAACTTAATTCAGCAGAAGTCCCCTACTTCTATAAGTGGGGGATGAATGCCAAAAAGGCAATTCTATTCAGTGGGGGTTCAAACCCCGGCTGAATCAAGTTAAGCCCCGGCGGATGCCACAGATTTTTAAGGGAAGTTTTTCGAGCGAGCTCGAAAAAATCTGGACGCAATTACGCCGAAGCGTAATTGATTTTCTTTGTGCTTTTCTCGAATTTGAGTTCTAAATTTTCAGTTTGATTCTCCAAGTAATAAACACCATCCAACCACCCAAAACATTGGAAATTGAATTGTGGATAAGATTAGAAAACAGTCTTTTTTGATTTTCGTTTAGAGATTGATAAAAGCGAACATCTTCAGAAAGCATGTCTGTATTATCTGAAGTAGGAGTATTTAAAGTTCCTGCGTAACTAGAAATATGTTCTAAATATATATCACTTTTAATATCTAATACTAAATCAACTGGATTTAGTTTTTTCTGCATTTTACAAACGCCTCCTCCTACATGTCTTTATTCATTTTTAAAAATTCTCGTAATCTATAATTAGGAATAGCAAATCATTTGGTTTTACCTGCTCTTAATTTGCTAATCAACTCAGATCATTTGTTCTAGTCTTCCATCAACTAAGAGTAATTTTCCATGTGGAATTTTTCCTGCACTATATTCTTTCCATAGCCCATTTAACCAACTATTATTATAATTACATAGTACTGCCTCCAATAATAATGCAATGTCATCTGATAAATACGCTGCAAGGTCGGATGACTGTGAGTGCTCTAATATAGCTTTAAAAGTTCTTTCCCTTAAACTTTCAATTTTTTGTGTGTAATAAATATCGACTGTACTATTCCCCAAAACTCCCCTTACTTCACCGTATACTTCCATCCACTTATTTGAAAACGCATCACTGTCTCTACTATCAAGTAGAGCATCGCATTCTTCTTGTGAAACATTTTTAATAATCTCAATCATTTTTTCCCTGCAAAAAAGATCAATATTCTCGAAAATTTTTTTATTTATTTCCATAACAACTACTCCTCGTTTATTAGTAGTAAGAGCTCTTTCCGCTAGTAATTCCAGTTAATCCCGACAGCTTCGAGATCTGTTAAATTTCCTATAGGAGATGGTCATCATTTGGCTCCCGCACCTTTTTTATATTATATTTCACCTGCTTGCCCCCTACTTTACCGAGGTGGCCAAAAGGAAAAATCATCAATTATCTACTTTCATAAATAAAAACTATCTTACAAGTGCTAATATATTAATTTAAAAGCTTAAAAAACGGGCATTAAGCCACAGATTAATATAGTTGGCATATTGCATACTTTAGCAATCTATATTTACATGTTTTTACCATTATTAATTTTACTTCTATTTCAAAAACTAATAATATATAAATGCTAAAATGAATCTATGGATTATATTTTCTTCTACTTTCATGAGTAGCTAAATCAGCATAACGGGTCGTAATTGGTAATCGGCTATTTTTTTCTATAAAATGTAGCGTTATTTTTATTGAAGTCTCCAAATCAATCCAATTACCACAAGAAATAAAGATGGGCTTTACATCCTTTCTCGTTCTCATTACTGCCCCATATACTTCTCCGTCAATCTCAATATAAGTAAAATCTCCTATTTCATTTTTAGGCATTTGAAAATCGGTATCTTTAATCTTCAAATAACTTTTTGCAACACCTATTGTAGGTTTCTTCAAATAAAAAGAAGCATGTGTTGCAATTCCCATATGCCTATAATGGAGATAGCCATTCCCATCAAACATATAAAGATCTGGTTCACTTTGTAGCTTTTTCACTGCTTCTATTACTAGTGGAAGTTCCCTAAAAGCCAAATATCCTGAAATATATGGTACATCTATTTGTCCCCGATATTCTACTTCTTCTATAATTTGTTTTGTATTAAAATCTAATACGACAATACAACAAACCCCATAATCTAACTCCGCCTCTGTCCAATATGCAATATCAATTCCAGCTACCAAATGAATATCTGCTAACTGAAAATTATTTTTTAATGAAATCTTAGAAATCCATTTTTCTTGTTCTTTTTTAAACAATTCTTCATTATTCATCCGTTTTTCCACCATACGTAAGAGAAGATTCTAGGGATCTGCCCACTTCTTCTAATACGTTACCCTCTATTATTTTTTAAACTCACTAACCTACCTAAAACTCTATATTCAATTAATTTTAAAACATCCCACGTCTGTTGATTAAATAAATTTCCCCATTAAAATCTAAAAAAAAGAGAGATTCCATGTAAAATGTAAGTTACTACACAAACTTTTACGAGGAGGAATCTCTCATGGCTAAGAATACCACGATTTTCACGTTACTTAAAAACTTTGTTTCACAGGAAGAAATTGATGGGATTCTCGCTAAATTTGGTTTTGAAAATACGGCTCTTAAATGTGATGTACCAACGCTTTTAACTATTTAGTTGGCGCTGCGACATTTGAATGGAAAAGCTTACGTTATGCTTCTGATGTGGCGACAGAGAAAGGCTTGAAATCAGTGGATTATTCCACATTTTCCAAACGTTTAGGCGAACTAAATTATCTTATCGTCAAACAAATTTCCGAGCTAATTGTTAGCCGACTAAAACGAGCAGCGAGGCGAAAACTCCGACTAAAAAAGAATTACTAGCGATAGATTCTACAACCATTAAGGTCGGAAAAATCGTTAAAAAGAGTACGTGTATTAACGGATAATGTTGTCGAGCCCGTTTCAAATTAAACATATGTACCTTGTTCCATTTTAATCGGTAACGCTAAAATATCTCGATAAAAATGGATCGTTTTTTCAAAATCATTTACATAAAGAATGACATATTTTAAATAATTGTATCACGATTCCCTTTAAATGTATTTCTTCTGGGAAATTAACTATTCAGCAACCAATCCATTACAAATTGGAATCCTTTAAATGCAAAATACATGGCGACAATCACGAGTAGGATAACTGTTAAGCAAGAAAACAGCCCTGAAAACATGATGAATTTTACATTCGGTCCTTTTCGCTTTCCCCATTCCATCTTATCTTCACTTGTTACAGTATTGATTGTTTCGCAATGTGGACATTTTTCCATATATGTACGACTTTGATGCTTTTTTCCATCTATAATTTGAAGGGCTGTAGAAAATTGCGCTTGATTAAAATCAATCGACATTTCCTCGCCACAATTTTTACATAAAACTTTTACTTTCTTAGCTTCCATCCATGACACTCCTTTATATACGTTCTATTATATCATGTGAAATTTCAAAAAATCCTGCTGGAAGTAGCCGGTTCTCTTCCAATAAACATCCGCATAGGATAATTTTAAAACTGCAAAATGTTCTTCAATTATCTTGATTTTCTCTAATAATCTTTCGCAAATCAAAGTAATTAATTATACGGACTATCCGACTTTCGAAATTTATGTTACGATTCATTTTATTTTATGAAATAATACGAAAGAGTGAAATTAATGGCAAAATCAACAAATGATTTAAGTTTATTTAAACTAACATGGCCACTATTTTTAGAATTATTTTTATTTATGTTGATGGGTCTCGCGGATACATTTATGCTAAGCGCAGTGTCGGATGATGCGGTTGCAGGTGTTGGTACGGCCAATCAATATATCCAAATCGCGATTTTATTACTAGGGGTTATTGGAACAGGCGCTTCTATTGTCGTTTCTCAATATTTAGGCTCCAGGTTAATTGGGGAAGCTTCGAAAATCGCTGCCCTTTCCGTAACATTAAATTTAATGATTGGATTTGTTTTAAGTGGTATTTTTCTTTTACTGTCCGATCAAATTATGAAAATGATGAATTTACAAGGTGCTGTGCTTGAATTTGCGCAAAGCTATTTAGCCATTGTAGGTGGATTTATTTTTGTGCAAGCACTCATCACTTCACTTGCGTCCGTTATTCGAGTGCAAGGTTGGACGAAGCAAACAATGTATGTTTCGCTCGGTATGAATATCGTCCACGTCATTTTGAACTATATTTTAATTTTCGGTAAGTTTGGTGCACCTGCATTAGGTGTAGAGGGTGCTGCGATTTCCTCTGTCATTAGCCGGATGCTCGCTGCCATCGTATTTTTCTGGCTACTCTATCAAGCGTTGGAAGTTCGTATTAAAATTCAAGATTATTATACGTTCACAAAAGAATATATTACAAAAATTTTAAAAATCGGTATTCCTTCAGCACTTGAACAAGTTCTTTATCAAACAAGCCAAATTGTTCTGCTCTATTACGTAACGTATATCGGGGCTGAAGCATTGTCTGCACGGCAATACGCGGTCAATATTTCGATGTTCACCTACCTATTCGCGATGGCAATTGGTATGGGTACGGCTATATTAATCGGACGTTACGTTGGAGCTGGAGAAAAGGAACGTGCGTATCAAAGTGTTTGGTTTAGCGTGAAATCCGCGCTTACTTTTACACTGATTATGGTCGCACTTGTCACTCTTTTCCGCGAACAGTTAATCGGTTTATTTACGGATAATGAGGAAATTATTCAAATTGGTGCAAGCGTGCTTTTATTAAGCATTTTACTGGAAACTGGACGGACGATCAACATTACGATTATCAATTCTTTACGTGCCGCGGGGGATGCTACCTATCCGGTTAGAATCGGTATTGTTTCGATGATTTTTATCGGTCTGTCGCTCGGCTATCTTTTCGTCTTTGTATTCGATTTAGGTTTAGTCGGTGTTTGGCTGGCTATTACTTGTGACGAATGGATACGCGCAATATTAGTTATTTTTCGTTGGAAAAGTCGCAAATGGGAACGCTATGCCATTGTACCTTCAACAAAAGGTTAAAAACTCGAGTCCCTTTCTTACTCAAGAAAAGCAAAAACCACAATTCACTGAAAATGCTTCAGTGAATTGTGGTTTTTTAATTTGTTTCTTCTTTTGTTTCTTCTTTTGTTTCTTCTGGCTGTGCTTGTACTTCTTCTTCAGCCGCGGCTTCTTCTGTTGCAGCTAAAGCCGCTTCTTCTGCTGCTAGTTTAGCTGCCTCTGCTGCTTCAAGTGCTGCCTTTTTAGCCGCTTCTTCTAAAGGTTTGTTAATAATATCTAGGCACCATAAAAATTCTTCCCATGCCATGTTGAAGCCTTTATAAAATTCCTCTGAGTCGTCCCATTTTACTAAGTAAGTAAGACCTTCTTCTGTTTTTACTAAAAATAGTAATAAATCGGCTCCTGCACGATCGCTTACTAATTTAATTTTGCCAGTTTCATCGAAGCGTTCTTCGATATTGTCCTTTTCTGTAAACGCACGACTTTGAGCAATTTCAAATAATGTATTACTATGAATACGATATTTATTCTTTTGCATCTTTTTCCCAACTTCCATCAATAATTAAGTACCTTATATATATTACAACGTTTTCCGAAATTTATCGCCATTTTTTTCGTAATGAGCACTTATTATTATTTTATCATAAAAAGATGCGCATTAACTACAATTAAATGCGTTTTATAGAACGTGCATTCGTAAATTGTGCGTTTTTTTTCATATTTGAAAGAAAAAATCCCGTAAAGTTTAGTCCTAACTTTACGGGACATTGGATTTTTAACGAGAATGCTTATAGTTATTTCTTATTTTTTAGTAATACATACCCGATTGTCGTTTATCCGCAATCTCATAAGCCAATTGAATAATAGAAACAGCTAAATCCGCATATGTGACTTCGTGTGTTGGATTAAAATTGGATTGCTCTAATTTTTGTAGTCCCATCGCTTGTGATAATGCCACATAGCCTTTATATTGCTCAGAAATTTTTTCTTTATCCGCATAGCTTACATTATATATACCACTATGTTTCGCAGCTTGTTCGAGCCCTAATGTACGAATAAACCATACAGCTAATTCTTCACGTGTCATCTTCTCATCAGGATTAAACGTCTCTTGTCCTGGTTTTAAAATCCCATTTGCCGATGCACTTTCAACAACTTGATAAAGCGGGTGCTTTGGATCAATATTATCAAATGATGTTGGCTTTTCAGATGTTTGATTGTAGTCATCATAATAGAAATACGTCAATGATTTAAGAATTGTCTTTAATGCTTGCCCTTTTGTAATCGCTATATCCGCATTAAATTGACTTGCATCCTTCACTTCAATAGCTCCTGCTTGAATTAAATAATTCAATTCTTTTTCTGCTGTTGGATGGGTAACAGTTGGTTTATCTTGTCCGCCATTAATAAAACCATTAACGATTTGACCCGTTTGTGCATCAATATGGTAATATTCTTGACCTTTCACTGTTGGAATATAAACTAATTTATATGCCTCATCTGGATTAGAACTACTCGCTCTTGTATAAACTAACTTGGCAGACAATGCCTCTTTGAATGTTGCGATTGCCTTTGTTTTCTCAATTGCTGAAGCTGCATCTGGCCACTCGTCAATTTGATATGCTGAGCGATTATACGTTTTGAGTTGGCCATCATCTCCAACCATTACAGCTAAGTTATCACCATTTACAATTAATCCATTTTTGATTTTAGGGAAAGTAACATAATGCGTCCCTAATTGTTCGTCATAAATCGGGTCAATAGTTGGCTGAGAGTATTCATGTAATGTAGAAGGTGCCAATTGTTTAACAGCTTCCAATGCGATATTTAATACTTTATCTTTCGCTAATTTTGGTAGTTTGGGCTGTTCATCATCTGAATAACGACTAGAGAATGCTGAAAAGTCAGAGTAATTTATTAGCTCTCCAGTATTTTTATTAAAGTCAATCGACGAACCATAGCTTGTATTCCCTTCTTGATATAAATACATAATGCTAATAATTCCTTGGCCATTTTGCTCATTTTCATAAGCAGAATCCAGCGTTAATTTTCCTTTTCCTACATTTTTATTCACCAAACTATTTGCAATCTCTTTCGCTTGTTCTACGGTGATTGAACTCATCGGCTTTAACGGCGCCGTTGCTAACCTTTCCAGCTTAGCTTGTGTCGGTACAGTTTCAGATAGCCCTGACAATGTATACCATTTATTCGAAGTCGCATGTAGACCGATCATTGTAGTTACTGGTTGATACACAAGCTGCATATATGGCTCTCCTGAATTAAAATTATAATTAATTTGATATTGTAACTCTAATTGAATATTTTCTTTAAGTTTATTGATGGCTTCTTGTGAAGAAATCATCGCTGCCTTATCCTCAAAAGCTAAACGCTTATTTCCATTGACCATTTGATAAAAATTTTGAATTTGACCGTCACCTAGAACGCTCACCATCACGGAATCATCTTGAATTGGAATCCCATTTTCAGTACGAACAAATGAATAATTATACGTAATTGGATCTGTTAAAACGCGGCTTGAATAATAACTTGGTACATCATTTACGATGACATAGTCATTCCCCTTCGCAATTTTTTTCATAAACGTTTCCGCAACTTTTTGCGCTTCTACGCTCGTCACTTTTCCAGGGAACATCGCGTCCTTCAGACTTCCAGGCTGAAAATAATAACTTTCTAAATCTAAATTCCCTCCTGCAAATGTGACACTTCCCGATGTTGATTTTTTATCCACCTTTTTATTGAACATTAACTCATAGCGCGTCACATCATCTCCAATATAATGATGACTCATGCTATTCATTTGGAAATCACTGTCTTTAAACGAACTAAATGTTTCTGGAAGTAACTCTTTTAATTTTTTTATTAATTGCTCTTTTGAAACATCATTTTCATTTAATGCAACTAAAATCGGAACTCTTTCCTCCTGTTGTTGCACTGCAGTTGAAGCCTCTGCTGTTGGTACTAATAATCCTAATGCTAAAATCGACGAGCCTACTGCTACAGACCATTTTTTCATACTAAATCATCCTCCGATCCTCTTATTATAAGACGAGTTTAATTAAGTTAAAGTTTCAA
Source organism: Solibacillus sp. FSL K6-1523 (assembly GCF_038005225.1). Classification (NCBI taxonomy): domain Bacteria; kingdom Bacillati; phylum Bacillota; class Bacilli; order Caryophanales; family Caryophanaceae; genus Solibacillus; species Solibacillus sp. FSL K6-1523. The sequence continues at coordinate 1,583,408 of NZ_JBBOSU010000001.1, read as the reverse complement.
ATATTTAGTGAATTTTAAAAATGAATACTTTCACCTACTAACTATTAATGTGATGTATTGAACACGCAGTATTATTGTATTCATATTCACCTCGTGGTAGAATTTTTCCAGAGGTGAAATAATTGAGCATCGTAACAGCAGGGTTTTTAATATCCTTTTCAGGAATTGTCGTAGTTTGTTTAGGGCTATTTGATGTCCTTCCAGAAGCCGGTAAAACATTAAATTATGTTTTCGTTGGCATTGGTTGGGTATTTATCCTTATTGGAATTGTCGTTCGAATTATAGGCATGAAAATTGAAAAAAAACATACTCGGTAATCTCCTTAATAAAATAAAAACAGATGAATTTGGCAATGTCGAATTCACCTGTTTTAGTTTTATGAAATTCGTGAAAATTATAGTGCTACCTTTATGATTTATGATGTGTTGCGTCTTCGTTAATGGATTGAAACTCAGCCATTCGTGCAGTCGCTCGCCAATAATGATACACGAGACGGTCAATCCATAATAATGCCTCCACTTTGGAAACAGCTAAATCTAGCTGCGTTTCATTGGCTACAGAACGTTCAAAGTATTGATTGCGTTTATTTCGACGCTCTTGTGCCATTTCTTGAGAAGTTTGCTCTAATATTAATGAAATATCGAGCAGTTTTTCATCTTGTGAAATTTTATCTTCAATCGTTGTTAAAATTGTCTGCCACTGCTGCATCATTTTTTCTTGTAAATAAATCGCTTCTACTTTTTGCTGTTCTCGTAACACTTTAATTAATCGAGTTAAGTGATCTAACGTATGTAAAATCGAAATAAGCTTTAATCGTTCACGCTTCGATGTTACGAGAATCCCATCTAAAAACGACCGCGTAATATCAATTGCCTCTTCCACTTCTAACATTTTCTTTTCGTATTCAATCGTCACCTTTTTCATCGTAATTAACTGTTGCAATGCTTTCGTCAACTCAATCATAATCTCTCGTAACGTTTTAAAAGAGACATCAATCGCAACAGAAGGCATCGTAACCAAACTGGCATCTAAATTTCGTGTCAGTGCATTTTCGCGTTCTGGTACAATTTTCATTAGTAAATTGGCGAATGGTTGCATCAGCGGTATAAAAATACACGCCCCTACCAAACTAAATAATGTATGGAAAATCGCTAATCCTAATGTTTGTTCAAATTCCCCTGCAATTAAAATTGTAAACCATTTCGTCGCCTGTAAAAAATACGGGAAAACAATCGTAACAATAACGGCCGTAATAATATTGAATAATAAATGCGTCATAGCCGTCCGTTTTGCTGAAACAGAAGCCCCTATCGCCGCAAATAATGCCGTTGCCGTTGTTCCAATATTTTGTCCGATAACTAAATACGCCGCCTGTTCAAAGTCTATCGCTCCTGCAAACAACGCCGCCAACGTTGCCGCCATTGCCGCACTGGAAGCTTGCATAATGACCGTCATCACAATTCCGATGACGATTAGTAAAAATATAGATACAAAAGAATCTGCCGGAATCGCATCAAATGAAATCAAATCTTGTGCGGCGCCCATCCCTTGTTGCAGCATATCAATCCCTAAAAATAAAAGGCCAAATCCAGCGAGGACCCCACCGAATTTTTTCACATCATTCGGTGCGATTAGTGACATGAATACACCGACACCAATGATTGGCAATGCCATCGATTGCAAGCTAATTTTAAAGCCGATTAATGAAATAATCCAACCTGTGCTTGTACTCCCAATATTTGCCCCGATTATCACACCTATGGATTGCATAAAAGTAAGTAAACCCGCACTTACAAAACCAATAGTTAAAAGCGTTGTCGCTGTCGAGGATTGCACGAGCATAGTCATGACTGCACCTGAAATAACGGCACTGATGCGACCTTTTGTAAATGTATTGAGCCAACGCTTTAATGCATCTCCAGCAATTTCCTTTAAGCCATTCGTCAACATGGTCATCCCTAATAAAAAGAGACCAATTCCCCCAAAAATCGTAAGCACTTTATCACCACCAATTTGTATTGATCACCAAATACTCATTATAACATTAATAAAAATAAATTTTAGCAATAATTTTACAATTCAATTGTATATAGCGGGATTCCTAAAATAAAGGATGTACTATTTAATTTTAAAGCATCTTAAGATATAATGGAAAAAACAAGGAATTGTAAGGAGTCGATCACATGTTAACAGCGATCATAATCGTAGGGATTGTCATGACTGTACCAATCACAGCCATTGTTACCGATCATCAACGAAGACTTGCTAAAATTAAAGCCGATATGATGAAGGATGAGATTGAACTTGAAAAAATAAGACAAAAAAACTTCATTATTGAAACAGAGAAGATGAAGATTGAGTTAGATCAAATGCGAGTTGATTTTTCATCGGAAACGAATGACTTAGTGAGACTGAAGAAATTACAATGATTTTACAATCAATTACGTCTCGGCGTAATTGATTATGGACTTCATTTCACGAATGGATTGAACGATAATATCAGGTCTATCCATATGAATACAATGACCAGAATTTTGAGCCACTATCAATTTACCATTTGAAGTAAAATTAACTTGATTTCTAATAAGTTCTTGCCACTTTTCTTCAAACAATCTTACCTCCCACTCCGGTAAACCTTCCATAATCCCTAACCTAATGCAATGCTCCTGATCACGGCCAATCACAATTAAAGGGATATCAAGGTGTTTGATCAAATTTTTGATATTCTCTCCGTCCTTCTTCCAATTGCTAATTTCAGAATGCATTGACTTGTATAAATCCGGATTTAATTGGAAGTTTAGTAAACGTTGTTGAATATCATTTGGAAATTCCTTTTGTTTTTCTGTTAAAGCAGGCTTAATAATTGCACTTAATTCTTCCCTTTTCATTCGAGAATAAGCATGACATTTTTCCATCCAATATTCGTCGGTTGAATCTTCATTTAAAACAAGTAATTCCAAATCATCTAAACTTTTTAAATCTACAGAAGTAGAATCTACTAATACGATTCCAGCAACTTTTTTAGGATGTATTTTCACAAAATGCTGTACACATAGCCCACCATAGGAATGGCCAACTAAAAGGAGAGGTTCACATAATTTAAGTAAATGGATTATCTCATTTATTTCATTAACAACAGCTTGTGTATTGCGTTCTTCATTGCGAAATTCACTTTCTCCAAGCCCCGGTCTATGAATCATAATGACTCGGTTTGATTGACTTAATGTCTCGGTCACTTCATACCATTCGTCAAATGAACAGCCCATCCCTGTTAAAATTATTATCGGAATCCCATTTCTCCCTTTTTGAAGGACCTCAATCTTATTTTGATTTACCGTTAAAAAATGGCGCATTTTAATCCCCCTTTTCGTAATATCCATTAATACTAGGGCTCTCGCTATTTACAAAAAACATCAATAAGTACTTTCCCCTAATTGATGTTTTAGTAATATAGTATTAAATTATTTTAAAGTTGATTGATCCCTTTTAAAACGTCGGAATGGTTGGATTTCTTTTCTCCTCGGCCTTTAAATAGATGACTAATTCCTGGCGATACTCACTATCGACTAAATAATGATCTAACGTATGGCAATCATATTGAAATGTGCCAAAAGGAAATGACACACTATCCCCTTTCACTGCCGCTAATAATCCTGCGACATCATTTGAAACCATTTCTAACACTTCTTCTGCTGTTTCGGTAATGACAAAAACGACGTTCATTCTTTATCTCTCCTATACCCCAATAAATAAAGTTGCTTGCGCGATTGCAATATAAAAGGCTACATTTTGAATCGGCGCCTGCTCAGATAGCTCTAATGTAATGTGAAATCTATTTTGCTCTTCATCATAAACTGCTAACCATCTCGCGACAACTTGTTCGCCGACTAGGAAATTCGACCACGTTTCCATTTCTTTATCGATCTTCATTTTGAAATTTTTATGGGTAATAAATAATTCTGGCACACCAATTCGCCAATTTTCATAATTGATGATGTATTTCTCACCTGTTGCGTGGTCCTTCCCTTCAAACCATACTTTCCCTCGACGGAAAATTTTCTTCACTTCAAATAAACAACTTCCGTCTAAGTTTAATACTTCATATTTCAAAAAATAGCGATGATCAAAATAACCATCTAATAATTTTTTTAACCGATTACTGTAAACACGACGTAAGGATAAAACTGGTTGCAAGCCTTCATTCAAAATTGCTTGCGGTGCCGTTGATGTAATATCCGCTAATGCTTCATAAGTATATTTTTGCATAAATAACCCCTTCTAGATTTCACTTTTTAAGCGGTTCTCAAATGAATAAAGTAAATATTATACCGCACGAACACATATACAACAACACATGACGCGATGAAAACTTCAATTCCCGCAAGCCAATTAAAAGAAGGGATGTTCATGGCATTTGCAGTTGTTACTAAAGCTGTTGCACTAATAACTAACGGAAATGTAAATGCTGCAAAACTTGGATAAAAAGGAAGTTGCAATAATTTCGGCAACTTTACGAGCACAACGATATACATTGCCTGGGAAATGATGAGTAATATAAAGACAAGCCAATTCTCATATGTATCAAATAAATTCAAATAGCCTGCTAGACAAATCGATCCCGGTGCAGCCAAAAGCGTTAACAATGGTTTAGCTGGCTCCCCTAGTTTATGCTTCAACAAACGTACAATAACCATTGGCAGCAATATTATGTAATTGATCAACACAATCCAAAAAATCCACTGCGCAAACTGTGGGTTTTGACTGCTTATCGTATTCGGAATAATACCGAGTCCAACGAAAATAATAAACCAGCTTGGATAAACATCTTGCAAAGTGAATGTTTTCTTCCAAATAAAATTATAACCAAAATAACCGACAATCATTAATTGCATCACAATTGCTACATACCAAATGATTGATGCCATTGGCGCTAATAATGAATAGTTTTCCATAATATTTGCCAAAACCATTGTTCCCATTGGAATTGTTGGCGATATAGATGCAATAATCGGATTTTGCATATCTTGTACAACGGACGGAAATGCAAATAGAATCTTTGCGAATAATAATAAAAATAATGGGAGTCCACATAGGAAAAATACCGCGCTCATAATGGTCATATCCATCAAGCTATATAGTTTAGATAATGACACAAGAGCTAGCATAAGCCCCCCTGTTGCGATAGGTAATTTAGATAGAAATGTCACCTTTGAATAACCTCCTATAACGTTTCAAAACAACTATATCATATTCAGAAAACTATTTATTCATTTATTTTGATGTGACACCCTTGTTTCATAAAAAAATAAAGTCCGATTTCTTATTCCAAAGAAATCGAACTTTATTTTTTATAATGAACAACCATCCTGACCACAAGTAAGGTCATTGCCAGTCACTTCTAATCTTTTGTTTACCACTTGCTGTGCTTGTAATAAAGTTTTTGTGAAAATTTCAATTGGCTCGACACCTTTAATACCATATTGATTTTCAAAAATGAAAAAAGGGACGCTCGTTATTTGAAGTTGTTGCGCATCATAACGGTCATTCGCAAGTTCTTCAGCAAATTGAGTCGAATGTAAAACGTCAATCGCTTGCTGTTTCGGAATATTTACTCGTTCACAAATTGCCAATAATTGCGCTTCATCATTTAAATTAATCCCTTTTGTAAAATACGTTTCCATCATTGTATCTATAAATTGCGTTTCCTTGCCGAGTGTTTTAGCTAATTTACTTAGGCGATGGGCATTTTCTGTATTAGCTAGCTGAATCGCGTCAAAGTTAAACGTGAGTCCAACCTCATCCCCATGAGCTTGAATCGACTCTGTTAATTGCTTCACTTTTTCTGCCCGTTGTCCTTTATTCTCATATAAATCATCATAAAATTGTCGTGCATCTATTTTAGAAGCTCCCGGATCTAATTGATACGCTTTATATTCAATTTCTACCGTATCATCTAAATTTAATTGCTGGATTGCTTGCTGTAATCTTGTTTTTGCAATATAACAAAATGGACAAGCAAAATCCGAAAATAATTCAATTTTCATCGTTTTGTCCCCTTTCATATACCCTCTATCGTATATTTTACATGGAGTTGATTTAAAAATAAACTAAAAAGGTATTTTGACATGTCGCCAAAATACCCCTCCGGTAAATTTATCTAATTTATAAAGATGGAATCGTTGCAAAAAACTCTTGATAAAGGCCTTTTAAAATCTGATTTTCAAATTCAGATCGCACACCGAATACTAAGCTTACTTCTGATGAACCTTGGTTAATCATCTCAATATTAGCTCCTGTTGATGAAATAGCCGATGCTGCACGCGCTGCAAGACCCGTATTATGACGCATACCTTCACCAACAATGACAATCATCGATAAATCATGGCTAAAATGCACATCATCCGCGCATAGCTCATCTTTTACGCGCTGAATAATACGCGCTTCTTTTTCCTTACATAATTGATCTGAACGCATAATAACAGAAATATCATCTAATCCAGATGGTGTATGTTCATACGAAATATTTTCTTCTTCAATAATTTGTAGCAACTTGCGACCAAAACCAACTTCACGGTTCATTAAATATTTGGAAACATATAAAATCGCAAATCCACCATCCGCTGAAATTCCCGTTACCGGACGATTTGATTGCGAACGAGTTGGTAAAATAAGCGTTCCTGGTGCGCTAGGATTATTTGTATTTTTAATATTAACTGGAATTCCCTGCTTGTATACCGGCATTAACGCTTCATCATGGAACACCGAGAAGCCAGCATAAGAAAGTTCACGCATTTCACGATACGTAATTTCTTTTATATCAACTGGATCATTCACAATTTTAGGGTTCGCTGCAAATACACAGTCTACATCTGTAAAGTTTTCATATAAATCTGCGCCAACAGCTGAAGCTAAAATTGAGCCAGTAATATCCGAACCTCCGCGGTCAAATGTACGCAAAATCCCTTCTTTTGTGTAACCAAAAAAGCCAGGGAAAATAATAATTTCTTTTTCATCTTTTAATTTATTTAAATTCACATATGCTTCTCGTATTGCAAACGTACGCTCTGGACGGTCATTCACAATTAGTCTATCTTTTGGACTAACATATTTTGCAGGCATACCAATAGAAGTAAAATAGCTGGCAATCAGTTTGGCATTATTGTCTTCACCACTTGCTTTAATATTGTCAATAAACAATTCCGTATTGGAACGATCCGCAGCAACGCGCTCACGTAAATCTTCAGTAATGATCCCCGACATTGTTAAATCAAGACCTAGCCCATCCGTAATGGCTTGATAACGTGCAACAACAGCTTGAATTTTTTCTTCGATATTTCCATTCGCTAACGCCGTATCCGCTAATTCAATTAATAAATCTGTTACTTTAACATCATCACCTGAACGCTTTCCTGGCGCAGAAACAGCGATAATCTTTCTTTCAGGATTGGACTTCACAATATTTGCCACTTTTTTGATTTGTTCTGCACTCGCAACTGAAGTCCCGCCAAATTTACATACAATCATCTCATCATATCCTTACTGTCAAATTAATATTTGTACTTACCGAAAAAACATTTGGTTTTACCCAGTGTACAAATTCTTGCTATTTACGTCAAGACTATTCTGTGAACTAACTATTCGATTAAATCGAAATATGAACATTTTTCGAATTTGTCAGTCTATTATATGTAATAACATAGAGAATGTCTAAATTTTTTTGAAAATCAGCTGTTTTTTGCGTAAACTTAGCAAGACATGTCCTAAACGACTTAAAATGTATCAATTATTTTAGCTTCATTAGCGTTTTATTAAGTTTTTCTGCAGAAATATGCCTTTTTCATAACGCTCCTTCAATAGATTTCCCATTGTTCCGCGGTAACTAGCCGACTTTTTCCGTAAACTCGCCATTAACTGGTTGAAACTAGCCACTTTTCAGGCGTTACTCGCCCAAATACATCGAAAACTAGCCGAATTGAAGCGGTAACTAGCCAAACTACGTTTTACTCGCCAAATTTCTTCATTTACTAGCCGATTTCCCTGCCATACAAAATGCTATGCAAATTTATTTCAAGAATAGATTTCGTAGTTGACCTAAAAAAACATGCCCTTTTTTGAGCATGCTACGTATGATTAGGATATTAAATTCTACCTTGCTTTCTTAGGGCTTTAATTTATTATATCTATAAAGAGCCATGTGTAATGATTGGATGAAGATTCCCACCTATCGCAAATGAAACTCTTCCTGTTTCTTCAGATACTACGAGTACAAGGGCATCACTTTGCTCAGATAACCCTAATGCAGCGCGATGTCGTGTACCAAGTTTTTTCCCACCTGATAATCGATCTGATAGCGGGAGAACATTTGCCGCGGAAACAATCTGATTACGGCTAACCAATACAGCCCCATCATGAAGTGGATTTCCGGGAAAGAAGATAGATTCTAATAATGAATGGGTTAATTCTGCGCCAATTGTAATACCTGGTTTCATTAAGGATTGAAGAGGGTCCTCCCGTTGAATGACGATTAACCCTCCATGTTTCAATTTAGACATATTTTGAACGCAAGTCGACAATTCCGGGTACTTGTCCGTAAATGGTGACAAATAACAGTTTAAATAAAAGGTAGCAGCTTTCATTTCAATAGACAAAAATTCTTCTTTTATTTTCTCAAAATTTCCAAGAAGGCAATAATTTTCATCCCCCATCATTTCTACATTTTTTTGTAATGCTGTTATGACTTGGCGAATATCTTCTTTGATTGTTAGCTCCATCGGCGAAAAATCACAACCTCCTTTATCCACTAAAACACACCTTCCTTTTTTATCCAAGCATTTTATCAATTACGCCGAGGCGTAATTGCGTCCAGATTTTTTCGAGGGCCCACAGGACGTGGGTCAGTCAGCCGATGTCACACGATGTGACGTTTTTAGGCTGATTTCCTACCCCCTTAAAAATTTGTGACATCCGCCAGAGCTTGGGTCAACACGATGTTGATCACAAAGACGTTGTCAAAGGACGTGACGGGCTTAGCCTTTGTTCCCCCAATTCAGCCGGGGTTTGAACCCTCACTGAATAAAAATTGTGCTGATTCAAGATAAATTTATAGTGATGTGCCTAAAGTTTGTCCATAACAGGATTATTTATTCAACTTTTGTGTTTTAAATCCCACCGAAAATCCATGGTATAACTAGGATTATTGTATGTTCTTATAATAATCCACAATCGCTAAAGCCCCACTATTATCTGGTTGATTGACAAGTAGCGCTTGTGCCTCTTCCAGCCATTTCGAATTTCGGCTCATTTCTTTGATTACTGTTTCAACCGCTAACTTTTCATGAGGTTTCCAATTCTCTTCGAAGCGTTCGTTCCATTCTTCTTCAGATCTATTCATATAGTAAGCGATTTCTATTAATATATAAAAATGATGCAATGTTTGACTATGTGATTTTGCATGTTTTGTGTAGCGCATTAATACTTGGCCGGCATATTCATATTCGTCCATTTGGCGATATTGCGCTTCATACAATAATGCCAATATCAGTTTACTTACACCATCAAATACAGTGTTTGTAATCGTATCTTCATGCAACTCAATGTCAAGTTGACCTTTTTCTGCACAAAGTAGCGGTGCATGATTGCCCTCTACAACACCTTCCACTCCATGCGTTAAAAACCATAGGCGAATTTCTTCACGTCCAGGCTCTAAAAAATTCATCGCCTCTAGCTTGCCCCAGCCTGATGTTTGTTTCGCAACTTCCCAAATATCGTCATTCACATTGCGGCAGCCATTCGTAAGCACAAATAAAGCAACTCCGGTGAATTCCTCATGCAAAGCGATAACCTTTAGGCGTTCCTTTAAATTTTCACAGTTTGTCGTACCGAGTACAAGTAACGCAAATTTCACGACTTCTCGATGTGCCGCATGATCTAATAACCAAATGGCTTCTTTTTGAACAAGCGCTTCATCTTTCTCCGTTTCGATAAACAATGCTAAAAACTCATGAAAATAGCTAATAACCTTTTCATCCTGAATTTTTTCGTACGTTGCTTTACGCGTCGCATCAGATGGATTTTCTACTTGTTGCATAAAAAGTTTGATTAACTTTTTTGTATACGTTGGCAATACGGGTTCATTAACAAGTTGATCGGCTAAACCTGGGGCAAATCTTAGTTGATTTTCGTCGTAAAGAAACTCATCATCTGGTAAATCTTTATTGACAAGCTTCCCGTGCTCGCTAAATTGCTGCTCAAGAAACGGAATAAGAAACTCTTTATTTTTCCAAGGAAATATTTGTAGTGCCATGCTATCTGTTAATAACTTTTGACCATCTACCTTAACCGTTAAATGAAGCTTTATAAAGCCGCCAATTTTTACATGTACTTTATGTTTTTTACCACTTTTTCCGATGAATGTTCCACTTAACGTTGAATATGGGAAAATATGCGACCAAATTGATTTCCGAATATTTTGTGCGATAATTTCACCGTCCACCTTTAATGTTTCTTCAAGCATTTTGTTCATTATTTCAATTGTATGTCCTTCAAAATTAAGTACCCACTGTTTTTCCACTTCCTTGGATACATCATTCGTTGCATTACGCATCTCTCGTTTTAAATCTTCTTTAAAGCCCATTATTTTGCTCCTCTCGTGCTGCATCTATCATTCATCATAACAAGCTTTTTTCTGATCATGTGTAAAGTACTGGAAAAGAATGAAATAACTTAATAAGTGGCCCATTTTTAAATAAAATACAAATTATTATTTTTGTATTTGTACATCAATTCTATTTTTCTTTACTTATCCGTACCCTTCATCTCATTCATCACGAGTTCATAATATAATGATTTATTTTGTAATAATTCATCATGACTACCTTGTTCTACAATTGTCCCCTTATCAAGAACAAAAATGACATCTGAATCTTTAATAGTAGAAAGTCGGTGAGCAATAATAATGGTCGTTTTATTTTCTCTAATTTCGGCAAGGTTTTGTTGAATTATTTTTTCTGTATTTACATCTAATGCGGACGTAGACTCGTCTAAAATTAATACCTCTGGATCTCTCATTAAAGCACGCGCTAATGCTAATCTTTGTTTTTCACCGCCTGAAATCGTTATTCCTCGCTCCCCCAGAGAACTATCATATTGATCTGGCAATTTCTGAATCATGTCATCAATACACATTGCTTTGGCTAAATTGATTATTTGAGCATCTGTCACTTGATTGTATCCCAATAATAAGTTATCCCTTACAGTCCCTGGAAATATGTACGGGTCTTGAAAAACGATATTCACTTTCGATTTCCAGCTCTCTTTTGAAATATCGGTAATCGGAATATTATTTGCCTGTATACTCCCCTCCTCCACTTCATATAAATTTTCAAGTAAACTTCCAATCGTCGACTTCCCACTACCACTAGGTCCAACAATCGCGATTTTCTTGCCCATTGGTATATTTAAAGAAAAGTCTTTTAAAATAAATTTTTCATCTGGATTATACCGAAAAGAAATATTGTTCATTGTTAACGACTCAATTGAGGAAATCGTTTGAGTACGCTCCGTTTTCTTTGAATTTGCATCAAACCAATTGCTAATATTTTCAACGGAAGCCATCTTGCCTGAAAATGAAAAGATCAAATTATATACTTTTACAAATGATTGAAGTAGCTCTAATGTCAGTTGATAAATAACGACTAATAAACCGATGGACATGGCCCCTTTAAAAACAAGGTATCCCCCATAGCCAATGACAATGATTTGCGCAATGGACGTGATTGATTCTAATGAAAATACCATTTTTATCTTTAGCTTGCCTTCCAACATAACACTTTGAAAGTATTGAATAAAACGATTTTGATACCTCGTTTTTTCCCAATCTCCTCGATTATTTGCGATCACATCACGCGTAGAAGTGATACATTCCTCTAATACAATTAGTAGTGAAGATTTTTTCCCTTGAATATCTTTCCAAACTTCTTTTTGCTTCTTTGATAAATTTTTTCCCGATTTTATATAAAAAAGAGACAAAATAAGAATCGATAGAAAAAGGATAGGAGATGCCTTTAAAAATAAGACACCAATTATCATCGTGCTTACTAAGTGCTTTACAATATCCGAAAGATCTTCCCCTATCAATCTTGCTACAATCGGTATTTCATTCGAAAAAAGATGGACATAGCGCGCATTTCTTTCTTTTTGAATCGTATTGATTGGCGTACTATATAGAGTCGACAAACCTTGCTCCACTAATTGATATTTCACACGACCATGAATTTTACTTTGAATATAAGGGTTCACAACAAAAAGTAGGATGAATACTAAATAACATAAAGCGATTAATAGTACGTATTTCAAAATGCCACCAAAATCAGAACCTATAATAATTTGATCAATAATATATTGTTGCAAAGTAATTGAATAAACAAAACTGATTGATTCCAGAATTAATAAAAATATCGCAGAAAAATAGAGTAACTTTTGATTTTTAATGTATTGCCAAATCCAATGCATATTCTTCATAAGAGGCCAGCTTCTTTCGTTTGTTTTATATATTTCTTATAAAGACCATTCTTTTCTAGTAACTGCTCATGCGAACCAGATTCTGTAATCTTGCCATTATCCAGTACGTATATATGATCATAATTTCGAATCGTACTTAATCTGTGCGCAATCGTTATAACAGTCTTACCTACGAGAAAATTATCTAAAGATTTTTGTATATGCGTTTCAGTTATATTATCTAAAGCAGATGTTGGTTCATCCATAATTACGATCGATGGATTCATTAAAAACAATCTTGCCAAACCTACGCGTTGTTTGAGTCCACCTGATAACGTATTCCCTTTCTCATCAACTTTCGTATTATATTGATCTGGCAATTCCATAATATAATCATGCAGATGGGTTGCCTTTGCTGCTTCAATAATCTCTTCTTCTGATGCATTTGGATTTCCAAATAAAATATTCTCTTTAATAGTAGAGCCAAAAATATAAACATCTTGAAAGACAATGGCAATCGATTGTCTAATTGTTCCCAAACTCAATGAAGTGATGGGATGGCTATCAATTGAAACTTCCCCACGATTACAATCATAAAAACGGGTAATCAACTTGGCAATTGTTGATTTTCCACTTCCGGATTCTCCGATAAACGCTATTTTTTCACCAGGATTAATCGTAAAATTCAAATTTTTTACAATTGGATAATCAGGTGTATAACTAAAGGAAACATTTTCAAAATGAATCTTTCCTTCTAGCTCATCTAAATGAATAGCATCAACATTTTCAGAAATTGTTGGTTCTAAATGGGTAAATTCATATAAGTTACTCGCTTGAAACATGAGCATTTTTTGCTCCGTTAAGAGCGTAATGATGGATGTTAATTTATGCATCGTAATTAAATAAAGAAGTAAAAATGAAACAAATTCTCCGGCAGTTATCATTCCTTTTTTAATTAAATAACTGCCTAATACAATGAGCATAATCGCACCAAAATAATACGTAAATCGGCGAATCGATCCTCTTAAATAAGCATACCAATAGCGCTTTGTATATAAACTTGTATTGTTCTCTACTTCTTTTAATGTTTTATTCAAATTCCAATCAAAGCTATTAAACACATGCAATTCTTTTAGTAAAGAGACACTTTCATAATATTTTTGTCCTAAATCGATTTGACTTTTTGCTAGTTTCTTGGCAATATTTGAAGCTTTCTTTTCAATCTTTGGACCGAATAAATAGTAGAGGGAAAAGCAAGGGATGATCACTACACTTAAATAAAGACTAATATCTAACATGAAATAAACAGCAATCGAAACAAACAAAATAAGTTGTATCATTTCAGGGAAATATCGTCTATATAGCTCTTGTAACGCTGCAACTTCCGTGTTTACTAGGGCAAGTATTTTCCCGGTAGAGTTCTTTTCAAGATAACTAACACCTTGAATTCGTAATTTTGATACAATATGCCACTGTAAATCTCTCACACTATTTTCCTGTATGTATCTTTGCAAATATTCTTTCGAAGCGGTAGCGATTAATTTCAGCAATAATATTAAAAATATGGCAAGCAAACAATAAACAAATAAATTGAAGTTGTTATTTTTTAAAACATCATCTATAAAAAAGCCGAACATTTTTGGAATGATTAGTTCGCTTACCGAGATGATTAATCCGCAAATGATTAGTAGTAAAACTCTACCTTTATAAGGTTTTATAAAGGAAATAGCCCATGTATAAACTTTCATCAAACTTATTTCTTTAGCGTTTATATTTTTCATTTTCTCCCTCATTTTTAATATGTACTCAAGTGCAATACTTGGAATGACAACACTAGACCGGATAATTCTATGAGATTTGCCGTTTGAATTGACGTCACATTCATCCCACTTCTTCCTAATTATAACAGTTAGTTTTATAATATTCCAAAAATTCACAAAATATAATTTCGAAACAATTACTCTTAGAACTGAAACTTTCTAACGAGCCCCTTTTAAAATAAAATCAAAAAAACAAGCTAGGTACTTACTACTTAGCTTGTTTTTTGATTAAGTATTTAATTATATTTTTAAAATATCTTGATTAAAAAGACACCTGCTATCATAACGATTAAACCAAATACTTGTATTCGTTTAATTTGATTTTTTAAAGAATGAAACAATCCGAATTTCTCTACCATCAGGCTACCAGTAATTTGGCCAAATAAAGCAAGGATTACAGTTTGTCCAGTTCCGATTTGATTAACGAGAAACACATTGATTAGAACATAAGCCCCGCCTAATATGCCGCCAATCCATATCCACCAAGGAGCTGATTGCTTAAATGGCTCTGTAATATTCGTGTAAGAACGATCCATTACCCCCACAATCACAATTAAAGTAGTCGCACCTACAAAGAACGAAACAAGGGCTGCGTGTGAAGAAGAATGAAGAACTTTTGCTAATTGACCGTTGATAGCAATTTGTATAGCCATTAACATTCCTGCCGTTACGCCTACTACACGCCAAATCCATTGTTTTAACATATTTTCCTTATTCGTTTTAGTAGGAGACTGTTCATTTTTCGTCTCTTTTATCGCTATGGCTAAAAAAACACCTAACAAAACTAGTGCTATCCCTAGAATTCTGTTCCATTCGAATGAGTATTGCATGGAGTTAAACCAACCGTAATGATCGATTAACATACTCATCAAAGTCATGCCCAAAATCGGCATGATCGCTGTTTGCACACTTCCTAATTTAGGAAACAAAAGGATGTTGATTGTTATCGCAATTGCCCCACCAATCCCTCCTAGCCATATAAAGAAAGGTTGACTCAAAAATAAGTCTAATGGAATCCATAATGGCGACCCACTCATGACTAATGTAACCGTTAAGAAAATTAGCCCTACAGTGAATGAAATCATTGAAGCTAAAAAAGGCGAAATCACGAATCTTCTTAATTGGGCATTAATAGCTGTTTGCACAGCAAGAATGGCGCCGATACTTATCCCTAGAAGTATTGCAAACATAAAAATCCACCTCAGTTTTCGTTGACTAAAAGTTTATTTCAAGAAGACACTATCGTTAATATCTTTCTGGTCCTTTATCCATTGGAGCCAGTACGAAAACTCACTTAAATTCCTTCTTTTCTATCGTATCCTAATATGGTTAAGACCAAATTAACCAACCCTTTTTTCGTATCAAGATTCAGCTCTAACTTCTCTGAGTGGGCCACACCGCTAACACCGTGTAAAATAAATTCAGAGGCTAATATTGAGTTATCCGTTTGGAAAATCCCCATTCTTACCCCTTCGTCAATTACCTCTTGGATTTGTGGTTGGATTTGCAAGAATACTTTCTGCTCAAGCTGGAAATGTTGTTCCGTTCGAAACGAACTCACATCTTTATAAGCTACTAATTTTTCTGCAAATATCCAAAACACCTCGAGCGCATCGTTCATCTTTCGCATAATAGACCGTTCATTTGAAGTAAGTATTTGTCCGATTTCTTCCATAGTCTTTAAAATGAAATTATTCAGAATCTCATCAACAAACTCTTCTTTAGATTTAAAATAATAATAAAATAACCCTGTTGCTACATCTGCACGATTAACAACATCCTTTATGCTAAATCCTCGCATACCTTTTTTCATATAAAGTTCAAAACCGATATCCATTAATTCCTGGCGTCTTATATCAGGTTCTTTCGATATTCTCTTCATATGTTATCCCCTAACTGTATTATTCACTACGACTGAATCTGATTCAATCATATTTGACTGAACTGCATTCAGTCAAGTATGATATAAAAAAAGGATGTGAGATGACTATGGATAACAACCCTGAGCCTGATTCAGAATCATTATGTTTACGATTTAAAGAAAATACGAATAATGCTAGGAGTCCATTTTCACCATTCACACATAATGAATTCGACTGACTCCTACATAATAGGAGGAATTATCATCGCTAAATTAAAGAAAAAAGCACGTGAGCAATATACAAAATTGATTTTAGATGCTTTACATGCAGGTGAAAAAGAGCAATTTCGGAATACATTTTTAGAACTCCACCCGTCGGATCAGTTAGATATCTTTATAACCTTAGACAAAGACGCACGCAGCCGGGGCTATTCTTATCTTCTCCCAAATGAGTTTGCAGTAATCTTTGGTCTATTAAAGCTAAGTGATCAAAAGTTATTTTTCCTAGAATTAGATGAAAGCTACTCTTCTACTATGTTTAATCACCTATTCACAGATGATGTCGTTAATTTTTTAACAGAAATTAATAATACTAGAGCACAAGACATATTGCTTAACATGGATAAAGGTAAAGCTGAAAAAGTAAAGAGCCTTCTCTCTTACACAAAGGAAACAGCAGGAGCCATTATGACGAAAGAATTAGTAAGCCTCTCACCTACTAATCTCGTTAGTGATGTCTTAGAGCAGCTTAGGAATGAAGCTCCAAATGCAAAGATTATTTATTATCTATATGTTATTGATGCAGTTGGGACATTAATAGGGGTAGTCTCTCTACGCGATTTGATTATTGCTCAACCAGATGAAGTCATTGAAAATATTATGACTACAAGAATTGTTTCGGTTCCAGATGATATGGACCAAGAAGATGTTGGTAAGCTAATTAAAAAATATGACTTCTTAGCCGCTCCCGTTGTCTCAAGACAAAACCGTCTACTCGGTATTGTTACGTTTGATGACGTAATGGATATACTTGAAGCTGAAGCTACAAAAGATTTTGGAGAGATTTCATCTGCCAAAGGTGCAACAAATATTGATTTAAGTGCATTTACAGCAGCAAAAAAACGTGCTCCGTGGATTATTATACTGATGTTCTTAGGATTAATTACAGGGAGTGTCATTGGGCAGTTCGAGGAAACCCTTGAAGCTGTCGTAATGCTTGCTGTTTTTATTCCAATGATTATGGGATCTGCTGGAAACATCGGCACCCAATCATTAGCGATTGCCGTTCGTGGACTAGCACTCGGGCACATTGAAAGAAGTAATTTTTGGAAAATGATTAGACGTGAATTTAGCACTGGATTCATGATTGGCCTCACTTGTATGATCCTGATTTCCATTATGATAACCGTTCTTTATGGAAATTTAATGTTAGCATTAATTGTTGGTTTTTCTATTCTATGTACGTTCGGTGTTTCAGCAGTCATCGGATCTACCATTCCATTGCTCATTAATAAACTAAAGCTCGACCCAGCAATTGCATCTGGCCCGTTTATAACAACAATCAATGATATTGTCGGCTTACTCATTTATTTCTCAATCGCAACGTCTTTAATGGATTTTTTATAAAATTAAAGCGTAAGGAAATGATAAAATTTCCTTACGCTTGTTTGTCATTCAAAACTTCTTCAAAGTCCATCTACATCCTCCCTCTATTTGTGATAGGTACTTTCAGGTGCCTACATTACTTTAAAGTGCGTACTTCCCAGATTGATCTGTTGGTCTCATAATAACGTAAGTAGGCAGAGAACAAATAGAGAGAAAGTCTATAAACTATCTGTTTCGCCCTGCTATGTCCATTAAAAAACAAGGAGGATTTTTATGAGTTCCACTTCTATAAATACTACAGAAAAAAAGGGTAACACTTTTGCATTAATCGCTTTAGCTATTAGTGCATTCGGAATCGGTACAACAGAGTTCGTGCCCGTAGGATTACTTTCTTCATTAGCCGGAGATTTGAATATTTCAATTACTTTGGCTGGTTTATTAATATCAGGTTATGCGATGGGTGTTGCGATTGGCGCACCGATTCTTACAGCGTTAACAAATAAGATGAACAGAAAAACTTTATTGATGCTATTGATGATTGTTTTTATTGTTGGTAATTCGGTTGCTGCTTTATCAACAAGTTTTGAACTATTGCTCGTGGCAAGATTTATTACAGCATTTTCTCACGGGGTATTCTTCTCAATCGGTGCGACGATTGCAGCAGATTTAGTTCCTGAACACAAACGGGCAAGTGCCATCGCATTTATGTTCACAGGTTTAACCGTTGCTACAGTAACCGGCGTGCCCCTTGGTACATTCATCGGACAAGCCTTTGGATGGAGATCAACATTCTGGGCTGTCGCAATTTTAGGTGTCATCGCCATAATTGCGAGTGCGATTTTACTTCCAAGAAACTTGAAGCAAGGACCACCTGCAATATTTAGTGATAACTTTAAAATTTTGACGAACGGTCCATTACTTTTAGCATTTGCGATTACAGCCTTAGGTTATGGCGGGACTTTTGTAGCGTTCACCTACTTAGCTCCTATTTTAGAGGATATTACACATTTTGCACCAAGTACGATTAGTATCATCTTAGTTATTTATGGTGTTGCAGTAGCTATTGGAAATATAATTGGTGGGAAAGCTGCGAATAAAAATCCGTTAAAAGCATTGTTTTGGATGTTCGTCATTCAAGCAATAATTCTGGTCATCTTAACATTCACAGCACCATTTAAATTTACAGCTATCATCACCCTATTCTTCTTAGGTTTATTCGCATTTATGAATGTGCCTGGCTTGCAAGTTTATGTCGTGCAATTAGCTGAGAAATATGTGCCTTCCGCAGTAAATGTTGCATCCGCTTTAAATATTGCCGCATTTAATGTCGGTATTGCATTAGGTGCAACGGTTGGTGGCCTGATTGTAAATTCTATTGGATTAGTTCATACACCTTGGATTGGCGGTATGATGGTGCTTTGTGCTGCACTTCTTACGTTATGTGGTCCTTCTTTGGAGCGGAGAACAAAGAATTTACAGAACTAATTAAATTAGAATAAAAACCCCTAAAGAATAGATTCATTTCTATCCTTTAAGGGTGCGTAAAAAACTATTTTGTTCGCGTTTGCACGACTACTTTCCCGTTATGCTTCCCTTCGATTACTGCATCAAATGCCATGCCAGCTTGCTCTAATGAATACGTATAGCCCACAACTGGCTGAAGCTGCTTTGACTGTAGTAACGTCGCAACGCCTTCAATTAATGCTTGATGCTCCTCGCTCGTTACATTAAACAGTACCATCCCGCGCACATCGCATTCTTTTTGCATGATGAGGCGCGGGTTTATTGTTACTTCTCCACGATTCCCTACAATAACAATGACCCCATATTTGGCGATAAGTTGTAAGTCTGTTTGTAAATTAACATTTGCTAAAAACTCAATTACTACATCCGGTCCCTTGCCATTTGTAACCGCGAGCACTTCACTTATATTTTCTTCCGTCAAATGATCAAATACAAAATCTGCTCCAGCTTCTTTTACAAGTGCCTTTCCTTCATCACGACTTGCCGTGCCAATAACCGTTGCGCCGATTGCCTTTGCAATTTGAATGGCTTGTAATCCAACCGCACCGCTTGCTCCATGAATAAAAATCGTTTGACCTGCTACAAGTTTTGCTTTTTGTACGATTGCCCGGTAAGCCGTTAATGCAGGAATTCCAAGTGCCGCGCCTTGTTCAAAATGAATATGCTCAGGCAATGGATATACGAATGTTGCATCACAGACGATTTCCTCTGCGAATGTCCCTGAAGTTGTCCCATTTGGCAAGCTTGCGATAAATACGCGGTCCCCCACTTTTACATGGCTCACATCCGCTCCGACCTGTTCCACAATTCCCGCACCATCTAAGCCTGGTGTGTAAGGGAGCGCTGGTTTGATTGCATACGTTCCTGTCGATGTATACACATCACTTGGGTTAACGCCAGCCGCATAGACGTTTACCTTCACTTGTGTTGATGAAATTTCAGGTAATACTACGTGTGCCACTTGTAAATTTTCAGACGTTCCAAAATTACGAATTTGAATTGCTTGCACTTTACTCACTCCTCGTATGTAATAGTTTAACGATAATCAAAATCTGACCGTTTGTATAGTGCCAATTTTCTGCGAATTGATCCCGTTTGGTTAATTGCTCTTTTTTCATCTATAACGTGCATCGCAATAAAAACGGTGGTATTTTTATATTATTTAGAAATAACAAACAAATTGACTTAAAGCGAATTTTCTTATATTGTAAGGGTTATTTCATATAATGGACTTCCTTCTAATTGAAGAAGGTTTTTCATGACTTACCTAACAAAACTTTCTCGATAAATAAAATGCACTCTCGCATATGTAGTGCCTCTTCTTATTGTTTTAGAAGAGGCCTTTATTTGTATAACTTGATTCGGTGGGCGGTTAACCCCCACTGAATTGGGGAACAAAGGCTAAACCCGTCACGTCCTGTGACAACGCCTTTGTGATCAACATCGTGTTGACCCTAGCCCCCGGCGGATGTCACAGAATTTTTAGGAGGCCTGCGTGATGCAGGTCAGTTAGCCGTTGTCGCATGGACGCGACGACCTTAGGCTAACATCCTTAGCTAGCTCGAAAAATTCTGGACGCAAATACGTCGGGGCGTATTTGAATTATTTCGCACTACTTAAAGGAGGACGCAATGCAAAAAGGAAATCCATGGGCATTAATGCCATTTATAGTATTTTTAATTTTGTTCATCGGTTCAGGAATTGTGTTAAACGATTTTTATGCATTTCCCGTAATGGTGGCTATTTCAATTGCAAGTGCGGTTGCCCTTTTCATGAACCGCAAAGAAACAATTACGAAAAAAATCGAAATCTTTACGACCGGTGCTGGAAATTCGAACATCATGTTAATGGTCCTCATTTTCTTACTTGCCGGCGCATTTTCAGAAACTGCAAAAGGAATGGGCGCGATTGAAGCAACCGTAAACTTTGCCCTTTCTATTTTGCCACAAAACTTATTAGTCATTGGCTTATTCGTTATTGCCTGCTTTATATCATTAGCAATGGGTACATCAGTTGGAACGATTGTTGCCCTCGCTCCAATTGGTTTAGGAATTGGCGAGCAAACAGGCCTTTCCATACCACTTTTAATGGCTACCGTTATTGGTGGTGCTATGTTTGGTGATAATTTATCCTTTATTTCGGATACAACGATTGCATCTGTACGCTCACAAGGCGCGGAAATGAAGGACAAATTTAAAGTGAACTTTTTCATTGTGTTACCCGCAGCCATTGCCACATGTGTACTTCTAGCCTTTTTAACGCTGAATTCCACAGCCGAGGTAACACATGCTAGCTTTGATTGGTACAAAATGATTCCTTATTTATTCGTCATTATTTTCGCCTTAATCGGTATGAATGTGTTCACTGTATTAGCAAGTGGAATCGCTCTCGCTGGACTTATTGGCTTTATTGATGGTAGTTATAATGTGATGAGCTTTATTGGCGCAATTGGTGACGGGATGAGCAATATGTACGAAATGGCATTTTTAGCGATGTTAATTGCGGGTATGGTCGAGATCATTAAGCACAATGGCGGCATTGATTTTATCGTGCATATCGCAACACGAAAAATTAAGTCACAAAAGGATGCCGAGTTTGCTATGGCCGGCTTAGTTAGTTTAACCGATCTTTCAACTGCTAATAATACGATTGCGATTATGGTTGCTGGACCATTAGCTAAAAGAATTGCCGATCAATACGAAATTGAGCCACGTAAGTCAGCAAGCATCCTCGACATTTTTTCATGTGTCGTTCAAGGGATGATTCCATACGGTGCACAATATTTAGCCGCTGCTAGTGTCGCTGGCATTTCTCCAATTTTAATTATGCAATATTCGTATTACCCGATTTTGGTAGGTGTATGCGGTGTTATTGCCATTGTTATTGGCTATCCGAAAGCTAAAAATAAACTTATACAAAAAACGTAAATGTGTTATGCGCATTTACGTTTTTTTATCTTGATTTGTCTACGGATGATTTCAATACTTTTTTCAGTGGCGAAGAGTAGAATTGGGACTCCCACTATATTCTATGTTATCTTTAAATTAGATAGTAAACGTTCATACAGCTTAGGAAATTGCGGAGGTATAAAATATGACCGGAAAAGTTCAATTACGCCCTTTAGAAAGAGAAGATTTAAGATTTGTCCATTCACTCAACAATAATGCACTTGTTATGTCCTATTGGTTTGAAGAGCCATACGAAGCATTTGTTGAATTGCAAGATTTATACGATAAGCATATTCATGCACAAGGAGAACGCCGATTCATTGTGGAAAAGAACGGGGAGATGCTCGGATTAGTCGAGTTAATTGAAATCGACTATATTCATCGTAGAACTGAATTTCAAATTATTATTGATCCAAGGTTTCAAGGACAAGGCTACGCAAAAATCGCAACAAGTTTAGCTATGGATTATGCCTTCCTAGTTTTAAACATGCATAAACTTTACTTAATTGTCGATAAAAGTAATGATGTAGCCATTCACGTATACAAAAAAGCCGGTTTTCAAGTCGAGGCAGAGTTTAAAAATGAATTTTTCGTTGAAGGGCAATATCGTGACATTATAAGAATGTGTATTTTCCAAGAGGAATATTTAAGTAAAAGACAATAATTATGTAGGGAAGATTCGATAGAAAGAAAAGCTAGTATCGGTTTCTTAGCGTTAAGAAACGAGTACTAGCTTTATCTCTATTTGCTTATTTCACTTCTGAATATCCGTAACCTTCATACAACTGCAATACCGATTCTAGAGAATACGTATTATTTTTTGTCCTATTTATTCCTTTAATTGCTATAAAAAAACTTTCCATAGGACCGAAATCAACTCAATAAATCTTTATTTTGCTGACGAATACAATAAATAATCGGTAAGCTGAAACTAATTACCAACAAAAGAATTCCCGCATATAATTCAACCATTGGAATCCGTGTCCATTGATACAGTGCATTCTTTAAATAAAACGCTTCTTTCAGCACTCGATTCGCAATGGCGATAAAAATAAAGGCAACTGGAATGACTTTCATGAGTAATGACAAATAATGTTGACTCGTTTGGGAGAGGTATAAGAGAATTCCGCTATATGCCATCCCGATCAAATAAACTAACAATACAACTTTCACTAGCCACTGATCGAATGTCCATGGATAAAAAGAAAATAGTAAAGGTTCTTCGTTATCGACAAAAAATGAATTCAGCCCATTCGAGAAATATTGTGTAAAATCAGTGAGATATAACAGGCTTCCGAAAAATCCTACGACACAAGTGATTAATAGAAAACTCGCTGTCATACCACTCAGCAATTGAGTCCAAAGAATATTTCGTCCATGATGGCTACTCCATTGATTCTTTTGCACCCCTAGCAATCGGTCTTTGACAAAAACAGAAGGGATCAATAAAGATAATAGAAAAATGAGTAGGACAAGAATACTTTCAAAATAAGCAGCAAATGTCGAAGTTAAATAACTCGGTAAAACATTACGCCAACCTTCTTCCTTAAATAAATTTTCTGAAAGTTTCTCTCTTTCTTTTTCCGTATAATGCCCATTATTGAGAAACAGATCTGATGAATCAAATTGCTTCATAGAACTCTGTAAACTATCTAACACGTAAATTTTACTCACCATTGAATGACCTGCATCATCTATTAAATCTTGCTGAATCGCTTCTTTTTGATTAACAGCTTCTTTCTCATCCCCATTCAAGTCACTCCGCGCTACATTTGGAATATTTTCTTCATACCAGAATTTAAACTCAGCATAATTTCCAAGTTGAAGTTGTTGTGCTATAGCATTTTCCGAGATAATCTTATCCGCTTGTTTGACCAAAGTAATATATTCCGCTTCGATTTCCGCGATTTCTCCATCTTCAAGCGTCTGTCCAAATCGATTTTGCCAATCAGAAGCATAATCATAAATAGGAATCATACCGCCATTCGGCCAAAATTTATGGATAAAATTCAAATCTTGATTATAAAATACAATCGTTATTAAGAGTGCTACAAGAAGTAAAATCGGTTGAAATAATTTTTTTAACTCAGCAATAAACACTTTATTTTACCTCCTTTGTTAAATAGAATTTACTTGTGAACAGTCCGCAAACGCCTAAGAGAAGGAAGTTTACGACCATTGCAATGGATTCTTGCCATGGAATTGTTGCATACGGTCCCATTTCCGTAAACCAATAGCATTGAATTTTCCACAGTGAAATAGGATGCCACATTAATAGCGCATGCATATTCCACCAACCAAATTGATTAACGATTTGTTCCAGTCCCAGTAGGACAACATACATGACAACAAATACGACAAATCCTCGAAATAGATGGTCCGTCCATAAACCTATCAGAAAACTAAATCCGTGACAGAGGATGACTAATAAACCACCCAATACAATGGATAGAATCGTATAATTTAACAAGGTCATTGGTTGCCAAAGTATAAATGGAATTTCCAGCAATTGTGGGAAATAAACATTTATGTGAAATTGCGTCGACATACTTGTTTGCCATAGTGCCCCAAGCGGATACATGTGGTTAAAAACACCAAAAATCAACAGAACCATCGTTACATAAAAAAGAATTGTGAGTATTACACTTGCGACATATTTACTCACTTGTGTTTTGCGTCCTGTTTTTGAAGTCATGACTAATACATCTGTTTTCGTTAAGCGCTCAGAGGTACTGCCATACAAACCAAGCAATAGCGCAAAGATTAAACTTTCGCCTAAAATGACTCGAAATAATCGATTTCTTATAAAGGTAAAGTAACTCATGGTTTCTCCCGCCGCACCCACTTCTAATGCGGCTTGCTCTTCTGCCAATTCATAGACAACAGGTGTCAACCTTTCATATTTTCCTTTCATTTTCTCGGCAACCGAACCTTGAATTTGAAAAAAATCAATCATCTGTTGCCCTAATGTTTCTGTTGAATAATGCTGAAAAATATTCATCTGTTCAGCAGTTTCTGTTAATAATCGTTGTTGTTCCCTACTAGTAGATTCACTGGATAGCTTTTCATGGAATTCAGCTGTCATGAAAGTCCCTGTTTTCTCTTCTGTTTCCTGAATATAATGTAAATAAGATTGATCCAATCCCGCTGTCGCAATATAGATGATGTTTAACAATAAACTTGCGACAAAAAACAAGTAAATCATTGGCTGTTCAAATAGTTTACGAATTTCGAAGGGGATAATTCGCAGAAGCATCTGTAGCCACCTCATCTCGATAAATGTACAGAAACGCATCTTCTAAACTCGGACTTACTTCCATCCCTTCCTGTGGGACAAATGGACTTGCGATTCTCAGCAAATGCCCTTCATCACTTTCCCTCTCACTTAATAGCAATTGCTCGGAAGTTATTGGGTAAGTAGCAGGAACTTCAAAAATTTTACCTTGTACCGACCGAGTAATTTGAGAGGGCGTTTCGCAACAATATAAGCGATGATTTTTTATCATAATGATTTGTTTGGCAATCGTCTCAACATCCGAAACAATATGAGTAGATAAGATGACTATCCTGTCTTGTGCGAGGCGATGAATCAAATTACGAAAACGAACGCGTTCTTTTGGATCTAAACCCGCTGTTGGTTCATCCAAAATGAGTAATTTAGGATTATTTAACATCGCTTGAGCAATTCCTACACGTTGGATCATCCCCCCAGAAAAACGTTTCATTTTCGTGTTTTTCACATCAGAAAGTGCTACAAGATCTAAAAGCTCATCAATCTTTTCTTTCGCCTCTTCCTTATTCATTTTTTGTAATGCTGCAATATATAATAAAAACTTTTTTGGCGAGTAATTGCCGTAATAACCAAAATCCTGCGGCAAGTAACCTAATATGCCACGATAATCCGCGCCAAGCTCTTTAATCGCTTGCCCATTCCATAATATTTCACCTGAAGTTGGGAATAAAAGTGTCGTAATCATTTTTAATAATGTCGTTTTCCCTGCACCATTTGGAGACAGTAATCCGTAAACACCATTTTCAAATGTTAAAGTAATATCCTCCAAAATAGGATTGGATTGGAATTCCTTACTGACGTGATTAAGCGTTAACATAAGTAATCGTTCCTTCCTTTTTCATAAAATAGTTGTGACGCAATAAGTAAACAAATAAAAGTAGTAAACCAAAAACGATTACTGTGACAATCGACAGCGGTAAATACAACAGAAGCTGAGCAATCCTTTCTTGTTGCCAAACTAATAGAACACCTACAGCACCCCATATCATTGGCGTTACCCAGTGACTGCAACGCATCGGTATTTTATGTTCTAAAAGGAGTTGAATATTTGCAAATAAAAACAAAGAAGAAAATGACAGACTAAATAATTTCATCAATGAAAGTTCTTGACCAAGCAGTTGCCAAATAAAAACATTACTCCCTACAGACACAATCAAGGAAATACAGCTAAATGCCAACATACGTAAAATGAGTAATTCCTTTAAAGAAACTCGTAGCGTCATTTTTAGTTCGAAAATCCCCAACTGTCTCTCTTTCCAAATTCCGAGAAAATACAAAAATGCATAGCAAAGAGGTGATACCATAAAAACAGTAAAATAAATTCCATCAATATGCCCATTCTCAAATAAATGATTCAATTCCGGAATATACAACATCCCTACACCTATTAATAAAAGACCAACAATAAATAAAATATCGCCCATTCCCCAAAACAAATAACGGAAACCAACTTCCTGAAAATAAGATTGAAGAAAATTTCTAAACGTTACGGGTTGAAGATTGACTTCTTTTAAAATAAACGCAATGCTATTTTCTTTTTCATCCTGTGTAAAGGGGCTATTTTCTCTCTCTTTATTCATGTTCACGAAACTCCTCTCGAATTTTTTTAATCAATCGATAGTACTGGGCTTTGATTCGCTCTTCTTTTTGAGCAAGCAATGAAGCAATCTCTGGAAATGATAGTTCCCCATAGACTCGTAACCGGAAGATTTCCTGTATTTCGGGACGAAAACTTCCAACATATTGATTGATCGTCACCAATAATTCCTTCTGATACAAACGTTCATCAAGATCCTTTTCTTCTATTGACTCTTCATCTTGCAATTCTAACCAAGTCATCTTCACCTTGCGTCGTGCATCAATGACTTTATAAGTGCCAATACGGAAGAGCCACGTCCGGAATGAAGATTTGCGATCATCATAAGAGCCGAGTCCATTTAGAGCAGCGATAAAAACTTCCTGTGTTAAATCAAGCGCGTCATTGCCATTTCCCACTTGACGATAAAGATAAAAATACAGGTCATCGTAATAACGTCGAATCAATTTATCCGCAGCTTGATTCGAACCTTTTTTTATTATGTAACGGATTAAACGCTTGTCAGTTAACACTTTTCTACTCCTTTCGATTTCATTACTCTTATATTCGTAATCTACTATGTAATCGTTGCACTTTTCTACTTTATATTTTTATAATTAATTTTTTAGATTAATTTTCATCTACCTCTACTAGAATTCTCCCTCAACCTATGCAATAACAATAGAACGAATGTTTCTATTTGTCGAAAAAGGTGTTGTCATGAAAATAGTCATCCTATTATGTGGATGATAAGGGGCAAGCAATATTCCCCTATTAAATGAGTGACTGATACCAATGAATTATGAGCCTACCTATTGAGACAATCACCTGAACAAACATATATATGCCCCTAACCTAATAGCGTTATTTGTCGTATAATGAAAATGGAAACTATCATTTATGGAGGTTAAACAATGAATAAAAAGGTAATGAAAAGGGCATCAATTATTACAATAACGATTACGATTCTACTCACTTGTACCTATTTTTTCGTAGGTAATTATTTTTATAATTTTGCAATCAATGCCAACACAAATAAAGATTTTCTAGTGGACGACCCTAATTTGAAAACAAGTAATCTTGTAAATAAGGATAGAGAGGAAGCAGAAAAATTAGCAGATGATAACTTCCTTAAACAATATCCTTCTACAGAAAAATCAATTACCTCCAGCGATAAACGAAATTTAAAGCTCCATGCTGAAGTATTCCAGAACGAGGAGCCTAATTCAAAATGGGCAATTATTGTTCATGGCTATGCAGGAGACATCCAAACTACCACGCGATGGATTCGTAACTTCCATGAAAATGGATATAATGTTCTCGCTCCAGATCTGCGTGGTCATGGTAAAAGTGAGGGAGATTACATTGGTATGGGATGGGACGATCGGTTAGATATCGTTTCATGGATAGATGAGGTGATCAAAATAAATCCAGATGCTGAAATTGCCCTATTAGGTGTATCTATGGGAGGAGCAACGGTTATGAATACATCTGGTGAAAACTTACCTGATAATGTAAAAGTTATTGTCGAGGATTGTGGATTTGTATCTACAAGTGATATATTTGCTTATCAACTAAATGAAATTTTTAGTTTACCAAGTTTCCCAATTTTAAATGCGGCTAATACGATTACAAAACTCCGTGCTGGCTATGACATATTTCAATCGCCAACATTAAATCAAATTGCCAATAGTAAAACACCTATGCTATTTATTCACGGCGATCAAGATACGTTTGTGCCTTTTGACATGTTAGACAAAGCATACAATGCGGCTACTGTCGAAAAAGAAAAGTTAGTCATTCCAGGAGCGGGACATTCGGAATCTTTAAAAGTTAATCCTGAGTTATATTGGAACACGGTTTGGGGATTTGTTGATAAATATATGTAATAAAATAGTTAATATATAGCTGTTCAAGCAAAAAAGATTATAAAGCGAGTATCGGTTTCTTAGCGTTAAGAAACTGATACTCGCTTTATTTTGTAATCTGGTCGCGAATGCATTTTCTTTCCATAGTAATTGTATTTCCTAACTGAGTAATGACATTCGATTCGTATGATTTTTCGATTACGAATTATAATAATTAAATGTTTCATTTGTAAGTATGACTTGGACAACGGATTACTAAGTCTGTCCTTGTCACTGAGATACTCTCCAAAAATACACATTTATCCCTCTCCCATCTAAACAAATCCCATTAGAAAACCGCCCCAATCTATGCGATAATAACAGAACAAGAGTTTCTATTATCGAAACAAAAGAGGTGTTGTTATGAAAACAGTAATCCTAGCCGAAAAACCATCACAAGCAAAAGCCTATGCAGACGCTTTTTCCGTAAAAGCACGTCACAAAACACATATTGATTTAAATCCGTGCAGCACGTTCCCTTCTGGCGCAATCATAACGTGGGGAATCAGACATTTAGTAGAGCTGAAGGAACCAAAAGAATATCAAAAATAATGGACATCTTGGAATTTAGCTTCTTTACCGATTTTACCAAGTCAATATGAACATAAAGTTTCCTATGATAAAAAAGTGCAATTCAATTTTATTAAAAAGTTGTTCAATGATTCTGCTGTTTCAACGATTATAAATGGCTGCGATATTGATATATCACTATAATAATTAGTGTACATAATTAATTATTCTATCCTTACTCATACATTTCGAACATATCTGGAGTGAGTATGATTTGCACGTAAATAAAAAATGTACATAAACAGATTAAACGTCCGGAATTATGTGTATTTCCATATATTCAAATTTAGAAAATCTAAAATACAGACTACTTCGACAGCGCAATTAGAAGATTCTTAGATGGTACTGATATTTCAACCTCTGATATAAATAATATGCATAAAGTTGATAAAAAAGCTTCTAACGAAAATATCTATTCAGAAAACGAACTAAATAATTCTCTACTTTTAAAACTCGCATTAGACATTATTTTTGTATTTAAATTCCAACGTCAATTTCCTCATCTATTGCTAAATCATGATTTACAAAAAATTCCTTTGTCTTATTAACATCCTTAGTATAAATAACAATAGCCAAACTTTCTTTTGCTCGGCTAGCTGCGACATAAAATAACCTTCTAGTTCTTGATAGTGCATTGTCTTTATTCTGTCTAATATTATTTTTGTCAGTGTCACTCAATCCATCTACACCAAATAACTTTTCATAACTTATCTGATTTCCACCCTGCTCGTCATCATTAATAATTACCATTACATTATTATATTCCAACCCTTTAGACCCTTGTTGAGTAACGAATCCATCTACTTTTTCTTTGTATCTAAAATACCTATCGAACTCTGCGCATGTACAGCTTAAAGCAATATTCCAATTTTCCCATTTTTCACTTTTCTTATCTTCCAATAAAAATATTTCTGGTACATCAAATAAATCTAATTTGTGTAATTCAGTAATATAGTCTTTCATTGGCTTATCATTTATGTCATTAAATAAAAGCAGATATTTATTCAAACCTTCGGCAATCCCTAACAGTTCCCTCCATTTTAAATCCTTGACTTTTAAAACTTTTTCTTCTCTAAGCATTTTTAGCATTGAAACTTTATTACAACCTGCCAAAAAAATTTCATGCAATCTAAAAATAACTTTTCTTATGAAGGTTAGTTCCTTCCCACTAGCATCTCGTAAAACATTCACCGTGGGGCCTACATTAAGACTTTCATAAAAGTTTAGAAACCCATTTCTTCTGGCTGCCATTTTGTGTTCTAAAATCAAACTGTTTACTTTTTTATCTTCTATTTGAATCTTTTCTTTGAAATTTTCTAGTATCCCTAATTCAACTTCTCTCACTTTTTCTGGCTTGACAGGTCTTATATATACCATAAAAACTCCATGTCTTTTATCTTTGTTGGGATATTGTATTAACCCATCTTCACTTTTACGAAGCTGATTGTTAAAATTTATAATCCTTTCTTGAGATCGCCAATTCATCTCTTTTATAGGTTTGTTCTCCCAGTGGGCGATTGCATCTTGCAAATCGGCCTTACCTGAGCTATAGACACGCTGCATCATATCTCCAAACAACCCTAAACAAAAATTAACATGTTCCTTTTCCATTTGGATTAATGCTTCCATTAATTTAGTTTCAGTATCTTGACACTCGTCTATTAAAAGAATAGGGTATTTGCTCACAAACAGCTTTCTAAAAAATGACTTGCTTATTAAAAACCCTTGGAAGATGCTAATTACATGCGTATGGCCTAAATAACCAGTAGCACGATTATTTGTATCTGGAGAATAATCGAATTTATTTACTTTCTTCCATTCTACAAGCTGGGCCTCTAGTTTCTCTCTATCTCTTTGCTGTGTTTCTGTAGGCCTTTGACCTCTAAGCTCTCTACTTTCAATTTTTTCTATTAAAATTGTCAATTCCTTTTGCGTGCTATCTATCAAATAGTCTTTGATGTCTCGTTGAAAATAACGAATTATATTCCAAGCAAAGCTATGAATCGTAGAAACTTGAAATACGTCAGTATAACCTAGTCTTCTGTTTATTTCTTCGCTTGCAGCTTTCGTATAGGTAATGACACCTATCTTTTTCCCTTCACACCGCAATTGTTGCCCATGCTCATCGTGAATATGTTGTAAAATAGTAACTAATGATCTTGTTTTTCCAGACCCCGCACCCGCTAAGAGAAAAAAACTTTTAGGTTCATTTAAATTAACATAAGACTTTAATTCTTCGTCCACCAATTGATCACTCTCACGCTTCATCTATCTCTCCTCCTTTGTTTTCATCATTTAGCATTTCTTGAAGCCAATTCAATCCTTCGCTAATATATTGTGGTGTATTGAATTTCTTGTCATTTTCTAATTCCCCATAAATCACGTCTAGAGCAAATTGAGTTTTCCCTTTATTCGTCTCTATGAATAGCTTTTCAGAAACACCGGCTTTCATATTAGGGCTTTTATTCAAAATATCTTTGAATTTCTTGAGTAATCCGGTTGGACTCGCTATTGCATTTATGAACTCTCTATTAGACATTGCAAAATCATCTTCAAACGTTCTAGAGTATGCTCGTCCACCTGGTATCGTGGCATGGTTTATATTTTGATAGACGATTCTAATAAAACCGCTCCTTAATTTGTCGTCTTCCGACTTCTCTAGCAGTTCTTTAGTGTTTACCTCGCCATCAAATACTTTTTTCAATGTTGCATTAGATGTGCGTAAGCTCTGGCTTTTTCTTGTATAGGTCTTATTCCATCTTCCATTTGATCCTTTCTCTACGCTATCTATGTCCGTTATTACTAATACCGGTCGTTCCAAATTCTCTAATAAAGGAAAAAATTTATGAGCATAAGCTCCCCCAACTTCCATAATAGTTAGATACTTACTCCCTAACATAGGGAAATCTTTTTTAATTATTCTTGGTAATAGGATTCTCTCTCCCGCACCTTCAATCATAATTATTCCGTCAGCGAAAAATATATCATGTGCTGCTAATTGTAAATACCTTTCGACAAACCTTTTATTCGTCTCGTTCAAGTCGTCATCAAGCTCGACGTTTTCCAAATTCACAACTTCTATCTCATGTAATAAATCTTCATTTGTTCTTCTTTTAAAATATAGTAAATCATCGAAACAAGCATGGTCAGCTATATGTGATGAATGGGTACTCATTACTAATTGCGTATGTAGATTTTCTCCTTGATTTTCTTTGATGACACTCAAAGCTTTTTCGATAAAAACTTTCTGTGCTTGAGCATGCAAATGTGCCTCTGGTTCTTCAATTAGAATGAGATGCAATGCTTTTACTTCATCGTCACCATCTGCAGCAATCCGCTCCTTTGTAAAATAAATCAGCTCAAAGAACATAGATATCAAGTTTTGAAAACCTAAACCATTATTTCTTTCAGGCAAGTAATAGTGACTGTCTCTTTTATTATCTGGATGGACATTAAATAACACGCTACTTTCATTATCCATTGTTTCTACAACATCGATTACAGGTGCTACCTTTATATGTGGACTGCCGAAACCTGGATAACCAAAATTAAGCAATGGTTTTACCAAAGTAGTTAAAGTCTTATCTAACTGATTTTCCATATTTCGTTCTGCTTTGAAGTTTGTATTAATCAAATCTATTACATCTTGATCAATGTCCGTCTTCATATCAAACTTTTTATAGTAGTTAGTAAATTGTTTAGATAATTTCTTTATTTTTTTTATATTTTCATCGTCATCCTTATCTGACAAACCTCTTTGGGCATAAATTTCATCAACTTTGACTATATTCTTTAATGGATTTCCTCCTAACGCCGTGCTTTCATCAAATGGAAATTCGTCTTCATGTTCTGCAGGATTCGCTAAGTATGCCTGGATTTTGAAATTACTTTTCAACTGACCTTCCCCTTTGAGAAAATCTTGAAAATTCATTGGCCACTGCCTTTCAACTGCTTTCTCTATTTCTGCCTTTTCTGAATGACCGTCAATTATTTTGCTCATTTGATTTATACGCTTTCTCGCTTCGATATACTCTTTGAATAGTTTTTCATAATCCTCAGGCTCAAATCTGAAAAAGACTGCGACCTCACTTAATTCTTTTTCAATGCTTGGAATGATTTCAATAACCTTTTGCAACTCTGGTTCTTCGATACTGATTACTATTTTCATTGAAGGTAGGAGTGACTTTAAATCCTGTTCCGCTTCATCGTACTCACTTTGAATTTCTTCTAACTCGTTCTCATCCGTAGATTGTTCTAACTTTATTTTTAAACTCTGTATTTTTTCAAACGAAGCATTAATTTTTAGCCAATTGTAAATTGTAAAATCATAAAATCCAATTTGACTTTTACGCTTTAAAAACTTAGAGATGGCCTCCATTGCAGAAGTCTTACCGCTATTATTCGCACCAACAAAAATACTTTGCTCCTCGCTCAAATTAATGGTTACATCTTTTAATTTTTTAAAGTTTTTAATTTGTATTGATTTTATTCTCATAAGACCTGCTCCTTCTTTCCATTAACTTATTCTGCAATACTCTTTTAATTTAACTGTAAATATATCACACTTCAATCATTATTATGTAAATATAGAAATAACAAACTTACCAATTTAAAGAGGTTGCTATTGAGGCTTAATTAACAGTTACACAACAATTGAATATTTTAGAGAGCCACTAGCAATAAAGTCTATGGATTTGCATCAGATAAAATAAACTTTGCAGTAATTCCCGAGTCGCTTATTTAGCCAAGGAACGAGCCTTTCAATGTGAATCTGTCTGTTGATCTTTTAGCGATAAACTGCTTAGTATATTCCCTTCAAACTTTATGATAAAATTTAAATACGAAAGCTAGTTCGCAAGTATTTCATCACACATTTGAAAGTTCTTCAGAGTATGAGGAAGAAAAAACTAAAAAATGCACCTAGATTTTCACCATCAGAAACACAAAGAGGTGACTTCGATGACAAAAGTAGTAATCCTAGCCGAAAAACCATCACAAGCCAAAGCCTATGCCGATGCTTTTACAGTAAAAGCACGTCACAAAACACATATAGAATTAAACCCATGTAGCACGTTCCCTTCTGGCGCAATTATTACGTGGGGAATTGGGCATTTAGTAGAGTTGAAGGAGCCGAAAGAATATCGAAAAGAATGGACATCTTGGAATTTAGCATCCTTACCGATTTTGCCGAGTAAATATGAGCACAAAGTTTCTTATGATAAAAAAGTGCAGTTCAATTTCATTAAAAAGTTGTTCAATGATTCTGCTGTTTCAACGATTATTAATGGCTGTGATTGCGATCGTGAAGGCTCTAATATTTTTTATTCCATTCACACGATGACTGGCGCAAAAAATAAACCAATTAAGCGACTATGGATTAATTCATTGGAAGTGGATGAAGTACGAAAAGGATTTAATAATCTTCAAGATAATAAAAAGGACTTGTTACTTTATCATGAAGCGAAAACTCGACAAATTAGCGATTGGCTCGTTGGGATGAATGGCAGCCGACTTTATACCCTACTCTTACAGCAAAAGGGATTCAATGAAAGTCTTTCGATTGGACGCGTGCAGTCTCCAACCGTCTATCTTATTTACCAACGGCAAAAGGAAATCGAAGTTTTTGTTCCGACTCCCTTCTATGAAATTGAGGGAAATTTCAAGGCAAAAAACGGTACATATAAAGGCAAAGTAAAGATTAAAAGCGAGAAAAAAGAGGACATCCTTCAACTGTTGCAACAGCATAACATTTCAGAGCAAAATGAAGGCTTTGTAAAATCGATTACGAAAAAAGAAAAGCGTGCCAAATCGCCAAAATTGCATGCACTTTCTACATTGCAAGCGGTTGCCAATAAAAAGTGGAAATATAGCCCTGCCAACGTGTTAAAAGTGGCACAAAGCTTGTATGAGAAGAAACTAGTTACGTATCCGAGAACTGACACACAATTCATTACGAATAATGAATTTAGCTATCTTGCAAACAATGTGGAAGGTTATCAACGAATCGCCAATGTGTCATTCCCTATCGCTTCTACTCGTCCAAATAAACGATATGTCGATAATTCTAAGGTCCAGGAGCACTACGCCATCGTTCCAACGAAAAGTATCCCGACCGAAAGAAAGTTGCAAGGATTGTCGATTGAAGAGCGCAATCTTTATTTTGAAATACTAAAAACAACGCTTGCCATGTTTCATTCCGATTATATATATGAAGAAACAAAAGTCATTACAGACGTAAATGGACTTGCATTTGAAACGACTGGAAACACGGAAATTAATAAAGGGTGGAAGGAACTTTTCACGGAAGCAAAAAAAGAGGTTACTCAAACTCTGCCTACGCTCACAAAAAATGAAAAGGTACTAGGCGTCATTAAAATGGTCGAAGGAATGACCACCCCTCCCAAGCCATACACAGAAGGTCAATTAATTAACATGATGAAAACATGTGGAAAAGCAATTGAGAATGAAGAAGAGATGGAGATTTTAAAAGAAGTTGAGGGGCTTGGTACGGAAGCAACCCGAAGTGGCATTATCGAAACAATTAAAAGGCATGGCTATATTACTGTGAAACAAAATATTGTGAGCGTCACTCCAAAAGGCGAGATTCTTTGCCAATCGATTGAAGGGAATCTTCTTTCCAGTCCCGCTATGACAGCCAAATGGGAAGCTTATTTAAAGAAAATTGGGAATGGGGAAGGTTCTCCAAAGCACTTTATTGATATGATTGCAAAATTCATCGATAAATTATTACAAGAAGTGCCCCAGCAATTACAAGTTCAAGGGTTAGATCAAAGCATTTCAGATAACCAGGTAATTAGTATCATTGCGCCCTGCCCAGCATGTAAAAAAGGAAATATCATTCAAAGAAAAACGTACTATCGCTGCTCGGAGCATGAAAATGGATGCAAACAATCGTTTCCAGGGCAAATGTTAGGGAAAAAATTATCAGAAAAGAATATTAAAGATTTATGTACGAAAGGCAAAACGGCTGTTATTAGAGGTTTGAAATCGAAAGCTGGGAAGAAGTTTAGTGCTGCGTTATTATTTGATGGAGAAAAAATTACTTTTGAATTTGATAACAATGTTAAAAACTCAAATTTTAAAGGCAATACTACCTATAAAAAGTAAGTTGTTTTTTAAAATAATATTAGAGCAATCCATTTAATGTGTTGAATTACTCCTTTAAGAAAATATAATAGAATAGCCTAATTCACTTTTTTGAAATGAATTAGGCTTACACTCGCCCCTCTCAACCCCAAATGCCATAATTGCAAAGTTTTCACTTCACAACACCACTACTTAAGGCGTATAATTTATATTAGTATAATATTTTTTTGACATTAAAGGAGTTTCAACTATGGCCGAACTATTTGCAACAGGTGCATTTGCTGAACAACTCGGCATTAGTAAAGCATCACTACAACATTACATAACAATTTTAGAGGAGCATGGATACGAAGTTCGACGCAATAGCCGTATGCATCGCCAATTTTCTAACGAAGATTTAATGATTTTACGCGCTTTTTTAGCGTTAAATAAGCACCGTGGTTTAAAATTAAAAGAAGCTGCGCAAACCGTAACAGATCCAAAATTCGAACCAGCACAAATTTTACAGCATGATATTATTCCAACTTCCAATCAATTAACACAATTTGAAGACATTTCAAATTCGATGGAACTAATCGCAACCCACATTTACGGTATCGAGCAAAAAAACGTCCAGCTATTAACTTTAATCGAAGAGCAACGTACACAAAACGAGCTATTAATTGAGCAAAACCAAACGTTAAAACAACAGTTTGGCGTCATGATGCAGCACATTATGGAGCAAGCAAATGAACCGAACAACTCCGCTCAGCAACGCCAACTCGATCGTGTCGAACAGCAAAATAGTGCAATCATGAATGCATTAAATAAACTGAATGTTGCACAACAAGAGCATCACATCACAACCGGACCAGAATCCGAAAAACAGGGAAAAAGTTTGTTTGGGAAGTTGTTTAAATAACATCAAAGTTCCATGAATCGTTAATATTTCTTTAGGCATACGTTCGATATTGAATCGAGCTCATGCCTTTTCATTTTGGTTTATTCCAACACGATGTTAGTTACAAAAGCGTTGTCACAGGACGTGACGGGTTAAGCCTTTGTTCCCCATTTATAGAAATAGGGGACTTCTGCTGAATTTAGTTAAAATTTTGGGATTCATTTGCTATTTTAAGTAGTGCATGTCAAACTTAAATTATAATTAACCATTATATGTATTAAATCACTTACACTTCCTTGTCATTAACAGCTTAATGGTCGATGCGAACTACATGAACCTATTTATTTAGAATTGGAGTGGAAGAAATGAATTGGCGAACACGCATTACTGATTTACTCGAAATTGATTACCCAATTATTCAAGGAGGACTTGCTTATTTAGCCTATGCGGATTTAGCTGCGGCCGTTTCAAATGCTGGTGGCTTAGGTCAAATAACAGCGATGAGCCTCTCCTCTTCTGAAGCTTTACGTGATGAGATTAAACAATTACGCACGCTTACAAATAAACCTTTTGGCGTCAACTTTGCGATCGGTGTACATGGTAAAGGCTATGAAGATCGTGTACAAGTTGCCATTGAAGAACAAGTACCCGTTGTAACAATTACCGGTGGAAATCCTACCCCTATTTTAGAAATGCTAAAATCGACAAATACAAAAACACTCGTTCTTGTTGCCTCAAAAAGACAAGCCCAAAAAGCTGAACAACAAGGTGCACATGCTGTTATTGTCGTTGGACAAGAAGGAGGCGGACATTTAGGCAGAGATGATATAGGTACAATGGTTCTCATCCCTCAAGTAGTTGATGCTGTAAAAATTCCAGTCGTTGCATCTGGGGGTATTGGGGATGGGCGTGGATGGATGGCTGCACAGGCTTTAGGTGCAGAAGGTATCGAAATGGGAACACGCTTTATTGCAACACAAGAATGTATCCATGCTTCACACGCCTATAAACAAGCTTTAGTTGATAGTACCGAATTAGACACTGTCGTTATTAAACGTTCTATTGGGGCACCTGCTAGGGTTATCCGTAATAACTTTACAGATAAAATTTTAAAGATTGAACAAGTAACACCAACATATGATGCCCTAAAAGATTATATTTCTGGTACTGCCAATAAACGCTGGATATACGATGGTTTACATGAAGAAGGATTCGGCTTTGGTGGACAAGTCACGGGTATGATTCAAGATATACCTACCGTTTCGGAATTAATTAAACGAATGGTGGATGAGGCGGTGGCGGTTCGGGGTAAATGGGGGAGCAAATAAATAACCTAATTTTCTGATGTATTTTAAATTTGGAATCATTAGTATTTGGTTTAGATTATTCGTAGTTAGCCATAATAACCGCCATTTAAAATAGATTGCTTGTTTTTGCCATCGGATAATTACAAAATTAAGAGCCGTCCTTTGTTGATATTGTATAATTTCCAATAGATTTGGCAGCTCTTAAACTAGAAAAGGAAAATTTACCTTTCCCCGACAGAATACTCCATCTGATTTGTGTTACGGGCAAAGCCCAACGATTCCGATGGAGATGAAATGCTTTACCTCAGTGGGAAGTTCGTTTACTTTGTTCCGATTACCTAGAAGATAATTATGAGCCTTATTGTTGTTTGTGCACTTAGTTTAGAAGAAAAGGTTCAAAAACCTATTTCACTCCTAACCTCCTGTACCAATTCGATTGGTTGTTTAGCCACACGTGCAATATCAGCATCCGTAAATCCACTTTCGATTAAACAAATAATTACTTCTTTTATTCCTTCTTCCTTTCCAATTTCAATTCCCTCTGTCAGACCTTCTTCTCTCCCTTCCTCAACCCCAATTTCACGTGCATCTGCTAATCGTGCTTCTTCATCAATTAGGAGCTTTAAACGTGACTGGTAGGCAATGATTGTTTCGGGTGTTTGGCTCAAACTTTCCCACTCATTGAATGCTTCTTTCAAGTTTTCATCTTTCATAGCAAGTTCCTCCAGTTCTTTATAAATGTCATTATACACCTTGGTTTTACGAGCATCGACCATTCCAAGTAGCAATAACCAGCGCGCTAAAATATCTTCTAGTGGATTTAGTTGGTTGTCATGCCACGCTTTTAAGAATTTATTCATCTCTATAAAATGAAGTTCTAACACGTCATCTTTTGGCTTTAATCGTCCGTGTATTGTATCCTCGTGTAAATGAAATGTATTATGATATGAAGGATACTCCTCGAAAATCGTAAAGTTACAAATATTGATTGTTATTGTTGGTAATAATTTGCGGTAACCTTGCCCCTTTTGAAGTTGCGCAACATACAAACGAGACCAATAAAATAATGTACGCTTCAACATATCATTTTGATTCGATATTTGCATTTCTATATTGATAAGCTCACTTTTTTGCGTCTTCACAACAATATCAAGCCGCGACTGTTTATCATCTTTGTATTCACCGCCAACTTCTTGGTTGACGAATAATACTTCCTTGATAGTATCACGACCAGTTTTCTGCAAAATCGCATTTAGGAAAACAATCGTAATCTTTTTATTTTGCTCATTTCCAAATAATTGCTTGAACGCAAAATCTACTTTTAAGTCAATAAACTCGGACAGCGGGATACGTTTTAATGCTTTACGGTTAATAGCATTTCACCTCTTGTAGTTGATTTTATTATAGCATAATTGGAAATTAGTACGTGAATCATTGGGGTGGTACTGGCGGCGTTTAATAATGCGAAGTAAGCGATGTTGAGGTAGAAATTCATGATGTTTATTACTCCGAGCATAATAAATTCATCTGCAAAAATCAAACCAGCTCTTACATTGGTAAACGGGGGAAATTGGCTATTTGCGGTAAAAACAAGATAAAAAAAATGCAATTCAAGGCAAAAAAACCTTCGCAAGTTTCTTTTTAATTTATTACGAATCAATTATAATTATTGTAAATCTAAATTATTTCCCCTGCCGAATGCAGAAGGAATATTTCGTTTGTTCGAGAAATTATTATCTTCATGTAGAAAATATAATATTCCGAATGTTATACTAAGAATATAACTAAGGGGGAGTTTTTATGGAGAAAAAGAAGCGGACAATTTTTTGGATTATTCCGATTGCAATTTTAGGTGCCTTTGTTTACTTTTTTGGTCCAAAAGATACGATTACAGACAATGAATACATAACTTATTTGAAAGCTGCACCATTAACGAGTGATAATCTATTAACAACGGAAGTAGCTCTTTCAAATGTTTGTGAAAATGGTGGCTGGGAATATTTCGAAACAAAAATGTTTGAACGTGTTGTTGAATATAAAGGCGAATGTCAGGTAGATGGAAAGCTTGAGCCTATTAATTTACAATTCATTGTGGAAAAAGATAAATCATCTCATATCATTGGCGCTATGCTCGTTAATAGTTCCCAACAAACGGATGAACAGCGAGATGAGTTTATTCAAGCGTTGAATAAGTGATTAAAGTCAGATAAAATGTAGCTCCTAGTAAAACCCGTTCAGCAATCCGAACGGGTTTTACATGTTTTTAAGCAAGAATGAAAACGTAAAGAGAGCCTGACCATCTTTCGGTACGTAGCAGATCTATTTAGATTTGTTGATTCAATTTATCGATTCTTTCGTATGATGCTGTAAAAACAGACAAAGAGGCTTTGATTCCTTTTGGGAGTCAAAAAGTATACTGTACATCAGTTTATCATTATCCAATTTAATCTCTCCAAACTTCCCTAAAAGCACCTGGAACAACTATTTGCTATACTTCATCGCAAATGTAGATGGCGAAAATACAACTTGATACTGCCTATCTAACTCCAGCTTTACTTTTGCCGTCAGTAGAGCGCCTCGTTCATTATGTTGTTGCTCCAACAAGACACCATTTGACATAATCCCGTCATTTTCCCAGTCAATCCATTTGCCATAATCATATATCCAAGCTTGAAGCTCGTTTTTTAATTCATCCGTTAATGTAAAATCCTCTACGTTTAAATTTGAAAGACAGCGGTCACACCATAATGAATCAGCACTAATATCCGCCTCTACTCTTACTTGTTTAATTTTCTGACATCCACAGAGCTGCATATTATTGTTTTTCTTTTCAATTAAAATTTTATTTTGAAATTCTTACAATGTAAAATACCCGCGCATTTTTCACCAAGTTCATAGGGTAATCCTCAGTCCTCCCAATAAAAAATCGCATCCCATATTAAATAATCCCTTTTCTCTCGCAGTATTGTTGGAATATCCGCTTGAAAAGGTAATAAACGTGAAACATCCTCTTTTCTCAAAATAGTATATTGATATTTCATAAAAAGTCGCTCAAGCCTTTGAACAAGTGGTATAAAAGCAGGTTCAATATGTAAATCAGACAGCTGTGAAAAAACTGATCTCCCGCCACTCAAAGATTTCCCGTCCTTCGCGAAAGTATCAGAACGATCCATCCGACCTATTAACACAACTGGTGCGAGTCGACTAATCGCTACTGCGAGCCCTTCAATTTCTACCGTCCTCGTGTGCTCGTCGTCATTCACTGTAACATGCTCATCCCCATAACAACACCACTCAAAATAAGATGCATAACCACTTCCGAAATGAGCAGGCTCTTCAATCACTTGAATCTTTTCACGTTTTACTTCTGCTATGAGTCGTTTTAAATAGTGGTCTACTTCTTGCTCATTGCGACTCGAGTATGGATAAATATCACCAATCATTTCCCCGGCAATAAGCACTTTTAACTCGTCATTTGAAAACATATTTTTTCCCCCCTTGATATTACTACTCGTATTCCGCATGCCCATGCTGTACGCAACCGAATAAATAACAGCTACTCGTCGGATATAAATCGTAGTCATGTTGTGGAACATAACCTTGGGATAGCTGCTCGAATAATGTTTCAAGCATCATTTGTTCAGCCTGTGATTCCTCTAAACTTTCTTGTTTATCAAGCTCCGTCCAATTTACTTCACATGGTTCCTGCTCGATTTCTTGTATTTCTACTTTCTTTAATACAAGCTGCTTATCAATAAATTGTTGGCAGCGTTCCTCTTCTTGAAGTGCCATTAACACATAGGCATAACGCCTAATGATATAGGTTGCAAGATAGCCGTCCTCCAAGGTATATTCAAACCATTTTTTCGCCAATGCTAGCTCATTTAGTTCCACATATACATCTGCAATTTCTATCGCTCCTACATAATCCTCCATGTCAGGTGTCCAACTCGCAAGCATTGCCGCTGCTTTTTCAAATTGACCAGCTTTAACCCATGCAAATACCTCATATAGCCATGCAAAATTCATATATTCCGTAATTTTACTAAATTGATGGGCAGCTTCATCAAAACGACTTTGATTAAAATAAACGATACCAAGATTATAGATCGCTTCATCCGAATGCTGGAACTGTAAGCTTTTCGTCAAATACATTTCGGCTTCCTTGTACTGTTTCTCAGCTAACGCAATTTCACCAAGCATGTTATATGGGAAATAGGACTGTGGATTTAGCACAAGCACTTCCCTAAGTATACGTTTCGCTGCGTCCACATCCTCCTCCTCTCTCAAATACATCCGTGCTAAGTTGTTTAAACTTTGTACACTCGGTTGTTCCTCCGCAAGTTTTTTAAATAGCGCAAAGGCGTCATCATATTCGTTTTGCTCAAACAAGATTAACGCTTTTGCATTTTCAGACAAATTATTATGTAAATAAAGATCGAGCTTTTCGAAA
The DNA here is from genome assembly GCF_038005225.1 of Solibacillus sp. FSL K6-1523. NCBI lineage: Bacteria > Bacillati > Bacillota > Bacilli > Caryophanales > Caryophanaceae > Solibacillus > Solibacillus sp. FSL K6-1523. The sequence continues at coordinate 1,540,060 of NZ_JBBOSU010000001.1, read as the reverse complement.
TAATCCATTTCATGTAGCTTCTTATTTAATACCGCTAAAAACTTTGTAACCGCATCGATAACATCCACTACTTCAAATGGCTTCTGCAGCTCAACATTTTGTATAGGGGAGGAAAGCCGAATGCCATCCTGTTGCATTACAAATTGAAGTATTACCTCGTTATGATCTAGAGACACATACGCAAATTCTCGCATCACCCCGTGCCGAGCTAAATCGAGCCACTTGCCAAGCTCCGTCGCCAATTCCACTACTTTCATGGAAGATTCGTCAAAATATATTTTCCCATCCACATAAATTTGAAAATCACCTTTAATCGAGCCGTTTTCAAATGGCCATTTCCCGTTAATTAATTTTCTGTCCTCTAATTGATATTGAAAATACATACAATACTCCTACCTTTCTATGTAACAAATGAACGTTTGCTGCTGTTGTACATCATCGTCAATTACTTCTTCATACATTTTTTGCATCCAATGGATTGAAACGAATGAATCGGCTTGATTTTTCATCTCTCGCCATACTTGCCCATGTTTATGCCGATCAAAAAAGTCTCGATACACTGCTTCATCTTCAAAAATAATCAATTCAGAGCGCCAAAAGTTTTCTGGAAATAGTAACACAGCAATCTTATAGGCTGCACTCGGTTTCTTCTTTTTTAAATTCATTGCACATTCCATTAAATAATTGGATACGATTTTTTGTCCCTTCTGATTTAGGGCCGCTATAAATTGTTGGTTAGCTGGTAACTTAAAATTATAAACCCCAGCGTAAAAATCATTTGGAAAGTGCTGCGACCTATCGCTTAGATGCCGTTCAATTATTCGTAACTTTCGTTTGGTACCTCTTATTTTACTCTTGCGCATAAAAATCTCCTTTTTAAACTACTCTTTTATTACCTTCTCTAAATAACCTTGCAACAATGACTCACTCTGATAATCAGCTTGGTTCGTCACTACCGTAAACCCACTCGCATCATGCTCTGCTATGAGGATGGTCATGTCCTTCATTAAATCGACTGCTGCAAAACCATTTTCATAGTAAATAACATCGTCTTGCGTAATCGCCCATAAATGATTATCAAAGGCATTTTGAAACCATAGTTGAAACGATTGATCAAGCAAGACTTGATTTGTAATCGCTACTGTAAATGTAGGTACCTCTGCTTGAAACATCTTTTGACCAGTTTGCGTTAATACAGTTCTTCCTGAAGCCTTATAACGAATATCAAATCCCATTTCTTGTAAAACCCATTCAAGGCTGTCATAATAACTCTCAAAATATAAATAAAATGGGAACGTATACATCGTTTGTGCGAGTTGCCGCAAACGCCTACTTGTCTGTTCCACATAGTTATCCGCCTCTCCTGCAACAGCATACGCAACATATTCTCCTTTCACTTCAATCAAACCTTCGTATTCCTTATCATATTTCAATAGATTAATCATGCATTGGCCCCTGTTCTAATACTAGAGAAATTTCCATTTTCCATCCATAATGGTAGCATACTCAAATAAAGATTGGAGCAACAAATGGAGAATTTAATCGAACAACTTCAAAGCAAAAACATAAAATTTAAAGCCAGCCCATATTGGGGAATTTATTTTCGATGGCGCTGGGAAAAAGCTTTTGCGAGTCATTTAAAACAATGTGAGAAAGAAAAAATACATCTAAATGGAGATCGTTATTTTAGTGGTTATTTGTGGCATGTATTTAGCTATGATAGAAGACCTTATCTCCTTCAAACTGCCGCAAATGACGCTTTTGACGCCGTTAAAAAGTCGAAATGCTACATATTTTATCAACATTCAGCTGACGTTTTAACAGTAGAACAAGCTGACACATTAAAAGCAGCTCAATTCGTAAATGAAGAAGATGTCTATGTTGTAGACGAACATTTCACATGGACATACGTTGTAACACACGAAAACTATTGTGGTCCATATTTTAGTAAAGTAGATAGCTACTAATCTATCTGCTTAAAAATACTTGTTCAAATACATATTTGTGAGGAGCTAATGACAGTATGAATACTGAATTTTACACATGCCCTTGCTGTGGTTATAAAGCGTTAGAACAATACCCTACTGGAACTTATGAAATTTGTTCGATTTGTTATTGGGAAGATGATCATGTACAGTTCAATGACCCATTTTATGAAGGGGGAGCAAATAGCGTTTCTTTATATGAAGCACAAAGGAATTTTATCCAATTCGGTGCTTCTGAGGCGCTTTTCATTGATTCTGTTCGCAAACCTACAACTTCTGATAAACGGGATGTTCAATTTAAATTAGTTGAATTCTGAAATCATTTCAGTTAGTTTTTTTCAGATCCCCTCTTATACTTTCATAAAATTTTATTTCGATAACTGAAACCTTTTAGACCATCATGATGCTCTAAGTATAGAGGAGGCAAACAACATGACAGATTTAGTAACCAAAGCAATAGCTGGTAATGCGGAGGCAATTGAGCAATTAGTTCATATGCATAAGCCGAATTTAATTGCCTCGGCCTTTTCCTATATGAAAAACTATGAGGAAGCGCAAGATATTGTGCAAGAAACGTTTTTGAATGCATTTCAGTCGCTTCATCATTTGAAAGAGCCTAAATATTTTTCAACGTGGCTCTACAAAATATTGATACGACAATGTTTTAGCACACTAAATCAGCAAAAACGAACACGGCTCATCCAAACTGAGCTACAGCAGCTTCAATTGCTCCAACAGGATGAATCCACTACGTATGACCATTTATACGAAGCATTAGAATCGTTACGACAAGATTATCAAACTGCGCTTCTATTGCATTACTTTTACGATTTCAAGCTCCATGAAATTGCAGCAATGACGAATAAGCCGTTAAATACGGTAAAAATTCAACTACATAGAGCGCGCATACAAGTAAAAAAACAGCTTGAAACAATGAGTAAATCTTCAATCAAACAACAGGATGTGAATAAAATGTTGAAAGAACAATTAAAAAATGCAGCTTTAAAGTTTTTTACCATTCCTGCAAAATATGAACTTTGTATCGATGATTTAGAGAATGAAAAAGCGGTGTTCTATTGGAAGGATGCAAACAGTGAAGAAGGGTATTATGTAGAACTAGACATTCATGGTAAACTGCTATCTCTTTCGCAACCCCCGATTACAACAAATATACGTATTTCTGTAGAGGATCAACAGCGCTTGGCGGAACAATTTTTAACATCTCAATACGTAGAAGCACTTGATTACTTCACTTTGTCAAAAGTTACTGAAAATGAAGACCGCACGCGTTTTCAATTCGAACAAGTCATAGGAGGCTATCCATTAGCAGGCTTTTACTGTTCCATTGAAATCGCCCTTAATGGTGAGGTACTTGATTTTAACTTTAGAGGCTATACAAAAAGTCCTCCTCACCTACCCGAGAATTTGGCGCAGACAGAAACCGTTTTAGACAAGCTTTTCGAGTCGGATTGGACAGTTATCCTGTCTTATTTATCGAGCGAATTATATACTGTTCCTACTTCTGGACTTTACGTGCTCTATGAAAGTCCTATTGTTTACCGCACTTTCAACGCCATGACGGGTGCATATACTTATGAAAGTGAGCAGGATGAAGAAGCTGAAAAAGAAGTATTTTCTCCATTTCCAATTGTGACTCCTAATGTACGCGAAGAAACAATCGAGGCTATTATTGGTGTCAATCCTTCCATGGAAATAGTGCGACAATCCGAAGTGGAACAAGGTGAACAATCCATTGTTTGGCGTGAAAAAGATTGGCAAACACCGAATGATAAATCGATGAACAGCTTTATACACGACCGCTTTGAACAAACTGTAAAAGCTAGAATTAACGTTTCAACGAATCAACTAAAGGGATTTGTTTGGTTCAAGAAACGTACCGGGGACCTTGATTTAACATTTGAGGCATGTCGAAAAATTGCCGTATCGTTTATTACTACGTATTATTTTGAATATGTTCCCTATTTACAAATGAAGCTAGAAAAACCTTCGTTTAATGAGTTACACCGCGCCTTCTTTACATTTTCTATAGCGGTCGACGGGCATAGGTTAGAAGGAGAATTATTTTTACTTTCAATCAATAAAACGACAGGCCATATCGATATGCTGATGACACCAAGAGTAGAAATATCTGCAATCGATGCTTATACATCTGCTCCACTATTAGAGCTATCCGAAGCCAAACATGCGTTAAAAGATGTTGATGCGTTTTTAGAATGGGCTAAAAATTATGATTCGGACGAGCCACAAGAAATTTTAAATTATTCCTTTGGTCATTATGAAACGAAGCAAAGCATTAAAGGAATCAATGCAGTTACAGGGGAGTTAATATTGACGAAGTATTAATAGACGAGGGAAATGCATTGAAATAAGCATTTCCCTTTTCTCTTTATTAAATTGGATTCATTACAACCAACTACACCTTATTTCCTAAAGCTAGTAAAAATAAATGCCCCCAATATTAAACCAATAAGCAGTAGTAACAATATCAGCGTAATCCAATGATGTGGTAATAGTTTAATCAGCCGTCAACATATCCCCACTGAGGTGAAGCTTTTTAGAGGAGGCTTGGGTTTATTACACAGGTCTTCCTTGCCCAATTTGACGTTCTGTGTGACAAGCATCCAAAAGACGCTCCCCAAATACTGTTTTTGGTTGGGTTGGCGATATATTATTGCTTTCCCACTTGCACCACCCCTCCGAAGAAGAGCAGTTCTTTCCTGCAAAAGAAGCCACCACTTAGCATTGCTGGTGTGTGCTACAAGCCCCGACAAGTCGAGTACACAAGGATGGTTGACGCACCCACTAGACCGTGCTTAAGCAGCGGCTTTACGTTTTTGAACTTCTAGTACGAACGGATTTTTAATTTCGAGATGCTCGTCCAGGTCCACAATGTTCGATTTCCTCAATATATTGAATGCTCCATTGATGTCGGCATGTATACACTCTCCTGATAGAGATCGGTATTGCCCACGATTAACTCGCTTCCCGCTAAATACATATTTTTGCTTGTCCCTAGAGGACCAGACAGGCAGTTCATCTTTATCGAGAAAACTTGCCCTCGATGTGTAGCTTTCTTCCTGTTTAGCAAAGCGGATGCCTTCTTTTAAGCACTTATTTTCGATGGCACTTATCAATTTGTTGAACGGAATCTGAACGAAGTGTTGGTTATTCTTTTTGCCGATGTTGCTGTTTTGCTTCCAACCTTCGTTATACCCGACAATAATTGTATCAATGTTCAACGCTTTGATTTTCTTGAATAATATGCCTACTGCTTGAGAGATGTAGCCGTTTATCTGGTTGTTCCGTTTCATCCATAGTTTAGCCAATTGATTCGTGACAACCCGCTTTGAAATCCCATTTTCGATATTTCGTTGTTGGAGCTCACTAATCGCCTTATTGAAGTATCGGTTAATGGATTTCAACTTCTTCCCATTAATTAGGAATGTATCGCCAGCATTCGTTGCACAGCTTATCAATCGATTTACACCTAAATCGCAACTTAATGTATTTTTCGTTGTCGTAGGTTGCTGTTTCATTTGAGTTGCTTGCACTTCATATGTGTAATGCACCTCAAAGAACCGACCGTTTTGCTTCCGTACGATTTCAATGTAAGCGATTTGTTTGTGTAATAAGTTTTTAGGCATACGAATCTTAATCGAACCAAAACGTTTTCGGAACGTAGCATTCATCGGGATAGTCCAGTATCCATCTTTGTCCACCTTAGGAACTTGGTAAATTTCAATGATCCGTTTTTCCGTTGATTTTGAATAATTCGGAAACTGTGGTCGACCCGTATACTTACTTGGGTCCTTTTTCCATGCTTCGAGTGCTTTAAAGAAGTTTTTGGTCTCGCTTCGTAATGTTCTGCGAATTGCCTGCACAGAGTTCGATTGAATGCCCCAATAGTTGATGTCCTGCTTCATGGCAGCGTCTATTTCCTTCATAGTTGCCATTCGATTCTCATTTAAGAAGCTTTGCTTGATTGTATATAAACCAACATTTCTCAATGCTTTATTGCTGTGCGTCATACGCTGGAGCAAACGAAACTCTTTCGCTGTCAATTGAGACCTTCCGATGTTTTGTTTTTGCGTGAAACGTTGAATGTTGTCGAATTTCTTCTTTTTGCGTAACACTTTAATGGCTTTTTTCTTTAACATATTGTTCACCTCCTCTTCTTTTATTCTATCAATCAGAATGTATGTTCGCAAATTTAAGTGATAAACTTAGGCTACCGCCTACCAACATTCATCTCCCACTTACTTATTGGGCTATGCCCTACACATTCCTTAAAGTGGGAGTCTTCTGTCGGGAAATGATAAACACGTCATGAGGCTGGCGAAAAACTGTATATTCTTCACTGTTTTTTCAGTTAATTTATGATTACTTACTCGAACTACAATCAACGCAATCGGCGGTAAAATGGCTGCTAATAAAGACAATTGATTTCGTTCAAATAGCCATGGTGATTGTTGTTTATTATTTTTCATGTTTTACTTCCTTCTTTACTTTTTATTTTAGTTCAGATTATCTTCGAGATAAAACCCAACTTACACCTATAGGAATTACCTAACTACTTCTAAATCGCCTGTTTTGTACTTCGTGTAATGGTCCCATCTACATCAAAAATACGATTTAATGTTTCATATATTCCTCTGATAAGTTATAGCTTTCTTAATATTAACATTAATTGAACGAGAAAATCTTAGGTGTTGGCGACATCGATTTAATATTTGGGCTTTAATTTCCTACGTGTTACTCAAGTTATTGCATACTAAGTTTTACATGAATAACAATTGTAAATACTTACCTTTCGCTGATTTTACACGCTAGTTTCTTTGTTCTACCCTATCATTCGAATGACGAATTGGTCTCAGAGAAATTTATCTGGGTTTATTTTTTAAAAAAGGGGTAATAATATGTACAAACATTTGTACATACTTTGTACATATATTATACTAGGAGGTGAAACTATGAGAGAAGAGGGTGAGTTCATGCCGGCATTTATCGAACAACTAGACATTAAACGTATTGAAAACGAATTACCGAATCATAATCGACTTTTAGCATCTGATTTACGTCACAGTAAGAAGTGGAAAGAATTATTACAGAGTTATGCGACAATTGAAATCATCTCTAGTGGTGAAACCATTGCTCAATTAAATACGCCCGACTTAATTCCCACTTTAATCCGTAAAATCAAGCTACTTGAGCAAGAAGTGGAACAGCTAAAAATTGAGCGTTTATATAGCGAACGTTTACAAGAGAAACTGTTACTAAACGGTACAGCTCTTGAAAATGCAACAAACGCATTATTAGATCAGTATTTAGAAAACGGAGAAATAAAATGACGGTTTCTGAACAATCTTTGCGAAATGCCATTTCTACAATTGCAAGCATTAAAGAAATATCCATGAATCCACAGCATTTGCTATTAGATATTTTTGCCCTATCTAAAGTACCTGCATTTGCTGAAGATGAAAAATTCAATTCTGTACTTCACACAATTACAAAGGCTTTACTTGAGATTGTTCAAAATCCTACAATTGGTGAAAGTTTAAAAAATGATTTTGCTGGCTTTAAGTCGCTTCATAAAAAATCAGACTATCCAACAGACCCACCACATGATGATTTACGGATCGTCTATCATCCTGAAACAGGGCAAGTTTGGCTTGTCGCATTCGGTCATCGATACTTACCGGATGATTTTTACACTCGAATTCGAGCAAGTAAAAGGGTATGACAATATAAATGTCACACCTTTTTATTTTATCTACATTTCTATTTAGACAAAACCCCTGCCATCTTCAATTTAACTAATCAATTACGCCTCGTTGGAATACAGGCAGAAGGTTTCCCCCGAAGTTTTTTTCAAAAATAGCAGCTAGTCCTTAGTTTGATAAAAACTTAGTCATTTCCTCCATAACATGTTCCATAACCATTAGCGAATTTCTCGTGTTAGTAGGTACAATTTCTAAGGAATGATTGGCTCCATCGATTTCGATTAATTTCACATTCTCTTTATAGCGTAGTGCATCGATACACTCTTTAATATAATAATTATCTTCAGTACCTATAATGCATAAAATATCCTTTTGACTATCCATTATACTTTCATGAAACCCTTCTATTTGTAGTAATGGTGTTAAAAGAATTAATTTTACATTTTGATAATAAGCACCCTTGCAATATTTAAAAGCAATGGGTAAGGTGCCTAAAGATTTACCAATAAAGATTACTTGCTCATATTTTTTAATAGAAAGAACTTCCACAATGGCAGAATCAACATCCTCAATAATAATGCTAATAAAGTCTAACGGATTTAGTTTAAAGTGGCTCGAATCATAGGAATAGTGAATTTGAACAACATCATAATCCGCCTCAATCATTTGCATAGTTGAGTAATATAACAATAGTTTTTCATATGTATAGGCTGTACCTGATAGCATGATGCAAATCGTCGTTGAATCCCTATTAATATAGGTGTATTCAACATTCCTGGATTTTGATTCTAATTTTGAAACTTTCATTTATATTGCCCCTTTCTCATATACTTAGATCAAAACTTACGCTAAATTCCTGTAACATAGCAGTTACAAAGAATACTATCCAATATGGATTATATGGGCTACATTTTTATATAAAAACATTTTAATAATCGTGTTAATACTCAAATTAATTTAAAGCGCTTTAGTGCCCATACAATACCATCTTCACCAGAATATTCCGTAATAAAATTAGCAATTGACTTTAATTTTTCATTTGCGTTTCCCATCGCAATACCTAAGTTTACATTTTCTAAGATATAAAATGGTCTACCAGTTGCTGCAACCACATGAAAGCCATTGCCTAACAACTTCTCAATCGCCTGTCTTGTATTTTGTGAAATGGTCCCATCTACATCAAAAAATATGATTCTATCTTTCATCCATTCTTTCGATAAGTTATAATTCCCCTAATATTAACATTAATAGAATAGAACGAGGTGCACAATGTTATCTTTATTTCAATACAACTGGCAAGTAAGGGAAAATTGGCTAAATTGGTGCCAGTCTATATGTGCAAAAGAATTCCACAAAGAACGTATTGGTAGGATGAAAAGTATACGCAATACACTTATACATATAGTAGATTGTGAATTACTTTGGCTAAATTCAATGATAGATAAAAACATCCTTTTCGAAACGCGAAATTCTATTAAAGAATTAAAAGATATATTGGCATACTCTGCCTTTGTAAAATCCCATACTGAATCCTTTATTGAACAAGTAGCTTTGAGAAAATTAAATCAAAATTATTGAAGTGAAACGCCGTGATGGTACTCTATTACACTTTACTCAATAAAAGATAATAGCACATATGATTACTCACGAAATTCATCATATTGGACAATTATCTATTTGGGCTAGAGAACTACAGTTAAAACCCGTTTCTTCGGATTTAATTATAAGAAATTATGATTTTTCCGAGGTACATGCTGATCACACTTTGTTAGGAGGAAGCAGCAATGAAAATAATTGATTACGTTACACCTTTTTTAGAAAAGTATGAGGCAACCTCGGATTATTATGAAGCATATTTTCAAAAATACCCGGAAGCATTTGATTTTTATTTTCGATTTCATTGTAAAAATAAAGGAGAAAAGCTATGCATTGCTTTACAGCAGCATTCAAATAAACTCGACGAACTAAACTTTGTAAAAGATCGGATTTTAACGCATCTAAGTGCTATTACAACTATCTATGAAAATATGTTCGATATTACGTTTACAGAAGCTGTCCATATTTTCGTAGGTTTAGGTGGCTCAAATGCTTATACGACGCATTCTATGAATCCCGAAGTAGCATTTTGTGTAGAGCGGATACCATCTTTAGATTCTGGCATTCGTACTTTAATTGCTCATGAATTCGGCCATGCTGTGCATCATATTGTAACACTTCAAAACGGTGTGGAGATTGGTCAAATTGATTGGAGTAGCCCGTATACATGGCTTATCCAAGAAGGTATGGCAACATATTTATCTACCCAAGTCGTTGAAGCAAAAATGGACATTTACTTCGTATTTGAGCGGGATAAAGCTTGGCTAGACTATGCTCAGACGAATAAAGCAAAGATTATTGCCGCCTTTCAACACGATTTAGAGCAGTTGTCTACACAGGAGATTTTTATAGAGTGGTTTTCAATTAATGGTGGAGAGCGTTTTGGTTATACGCGTTTAGCTTACTATATTGGTTATGAAGTCGTTCGTATAGTTGTAGACCACATCGGTACCGATGACACAATATTATTATGGCTGCAACCAAATTTTAAAGAGCGAATAACGAGTTTACTAAAGGAATTAGCAAACTAAAATAATTAATGTTCAAAAGTGTTGCTTTTTAAATAAATGATAATAATAAATGACGACCTGTACCCCATTTTAGACACACTAAATAATGAGGTACAGTTTTTCTATGGAATCTAATAGAAGTAGTCCAAGCAAGTTTGATGCTACTATTTATTAAACATCCATTTTTATTTATCCTAAACTAATAATTGACTCATCACAATTAATTCACCTTTAGGACCTTGGCGGCGCACCCCGTAATCCTTAAATCCACATTTCTTATAAAGATTTTGTGCAGCAGTATTTGCAATATTAACAGCAAGTACGATTTCATTAATATGAGAGTAATTATCTTGAACATACAATGGGAGTAACTGCAATGCTTTTTTGCATAGCCTTTCCCCTGTTCATGAACATCTGTTGAAAACGCTCGTACTAAAATAGCATTACTATTGTCTGAATACGGTGCCACCCCTTCATGTTCATGTAAATCAAAATACGTGACAAGCTTTCCTTCAACTATTGCCAATATAGGCGCTCGACTAGTGCTTAATAACTTTATACATTCACGTGGATGTCCTGTAAATTGTAGCTGACTTTCAACTAATTGATAACCGTTGATTAATTCTTGATACGATGTGTTAAATGATTGTAATTTCATGACTAACCTCCAAAAAAGAACTTATGTTCCTATAATAACTTATTATTCTAAATATTTCAATATCCATTAATGTAATATCTTTGTCTAAACCAAAACCTTTGAAAATTTCATTTAACATCCCTCTTTTTTCGGAAATAGATTTATTAGCGTCATAGTATCCTTTACATATAATACTTTCTGCTAAAATTTCTCCCCAGCTATTTCATTTCACCCATTAACATTTCCCTCACCTTTTTCACTAAGCGCTGCCTCCGCTTTTTAACCGCTTCTTCTGTACTCCCCAGCATTTTCGCAATGTCGCGATTTGTTCTGTCTTCAAAAAAAGCGAGCTTCAACAACACTCTTTCCTGTTCAGGGAGAAGCATCAACCATTCGATTTCTTTGAATTCATCAACTGCTGTGCTCTGTTCATCTAAAGCGAATTGAAATTGCGTTTCCTCTAATACACTTTCAAACTCAGAAATTTGATTCGATTGAGATATTTCTTTCACCATTTTAAATTTAATCATCATAAATGCGAACGGTTCAAATGCCGATTTCTTTGGATCATATTTAATTGTGGCTTCCCAAAGTGCAATTCGTCCCAACTGATAAAACTCCTCGAAATTGCGATAAATTTTTAAATGAAACACCGCTTGATTAATTAGCTTTTCATGTTCTTCAAATACTGTTTCAAAGTTCTGCATTGCAGTTATCCTTTTAGCTGTGCACAACTGATTATTCCTAGGTACCTTTAAAGTAATGGAATGCCCCTCTCATTATCAAAATGCACTTTTTTAAAAAAAGGCCTCAAATAGAAACTTTCGAGGTGAAAAACAGGTGAAATTGTATACCGAGGTGGTAAAAAGTAGAAATAATAGACCTTTTAAAGATAATTATTCCCCCTTTAAAAATTGATCCACTAAACTATTTCTACTATTTAGATATTGACAAAAACCATTAAATCCTTCATGCTATTAGAAAATGTAAAGGCAAATTGAAGAATAGTAAATGGCAATTAGCTATCAAGAGAGCAGATTCCACTGGCTGAAAGAATCGCGTAGCAAAACCCATCGAACCTACTTGAACATGCTCCTATAAAACTAGGCGCCGACTCAGCGTTATGAGACAAAGTGGAATGTATTTTTGCATTCAAATTAGGTGGTACCACGGAAAAGCACTTTTCGTCCTATTTATTTAGGAGGAGAAGCGCTTTTTTTGTTATTTATTGAGTTATTTTGAGGGGGCTAATAAATTGGAAAAGAAACGAATTGTCGTAAAAATTGGGAGTAGCTCTTTAACAAATACTAAAGGCGAAATTGACCAACTAAAAATTACCGACCATATCGCGGCGCTCGCTACACTAAAAAATGCGGGGCATGAAGTGATATTAGTGTCATCTGGAGCTGTCGCTGCGGGGTTTCATAAATTAGGTTATTCATCACGACCAGTCACAATTAAAGGCAAACAAGCCGCTGCTGCTGTTGGGCAAAGTGTATTAATTCAAGCTTACAGCGACGGGTTTGCACAGTTTCAAGTAACGCCCGCGCAAATTTTATTAACCCGCTCAGACTTTAGTGATAAAAAGCGTTACAAAAATGCGACTGCAACACTTTCTGAACTAATGGAGCGCTCCATTTTACCAATCATAAATGAAAATGATACGGTTTCTGTTGAAGAACTGACGTTTGGCGATAATGACATGCTTTCTGCCCTTGTAAGCGGACTTGTTCATGCCGATCAGCTCATCATATTAACGGATGTCAACGGGCTGTACACGGCAAATCCATTAACAAATGCAGATGCCGTTCGGATAAATCAAATTGAAGAAGTGACCGATGAAATGCTCGGCTTTGCGGACGGCACAGGCTCGAAAGTTGGCACAGGTGGGATGGAGTCTAAATTATTTGCTGCCAAACATGCGATGAATGCTGGTGTTGATGTGTTTATCGGAACGGGCGAAGGTTCAAATAAATTACTTGAGATTTCTGAAGGCAATGGGGATGGGACGTATTTCACTCGCAATGAAAAATCAATTCCTCGTCATAAACAATGGGTCGCCTTTACACAAGTAATGGGCAAATTATTTATCGATGAAGGTGCCGTACAAGCGCTTCAACATGGTGGCAAGAGCTTACTACCTGCTGGAATTTATGCCTTTGAAGGACAATTTGAAAAAGGCGATGTTGTCGAAGTGTATGACCGCCATACATGTATCGGTCGAGGTGAAATATTATATTCTGCAAATGAATTGGAACAAGCGATGGGCAAACGAACGAGTGAGCTAGCGAACTTGCCAATCGAGGTCATTCACCGAAATCAATGGGTGGAAATTTAAGGAGGCTTTTATAATGACGAATTTGATAATTGAAAATGAAGTAATTGCAAAAGGAAAGCGCGCAAAATTGGCAAGCTTTGAAACGAATATGAAAACGACTGCTGAAAAAAATGAAGCATTACTAAGCATTGCGGAACAGCTACTTCAAGATACCGAAAATATTATAGTAGAAAATCAAAAAGATATTCAAAACGGGCAAGCAACTGGCTTAAGCGAATCGGTTTTAGACCGCATTTTACTCGATGAAAAACGCATCCTTGCGATGAGTGACGCCATTCGCCAGTTAGTGGAACTTCAAGATCCTGTTGGTGAAGTATTAGAAGAAATCACAAAGGAAAATGGTTTAAAAATTATCAAAAAACGGGTGCCTCTTGGTGTCATTGGCATGATTTATGAGGCCCGTCCAAATGTAACAATTGATGCTGCTACCCTTTCGTTAAAAACAGGGAATGCCGTAATATTACGCGGAAGCTCTTCTGCTAAGCACTCTAATATTGCGTTAGTCGCGTCGATTCATCAGGCACTTAAAAAAGTAAATTATCCTGAAGATGCCGTTCTATTAATCGAGGATACGAGCCGCGAAACAGCGAAAACATTATTTACATTAAATGAATACTTAGACGTACTCATCCCTCGCGGTGGAAAAAACTTAATCGATTTAGTCGTTCGAGAAGCAAGTGTTCCTGTTCTTGAAACAGGCGCTGGGAACTGTCATGTTTTCATAGACCATTCTGCCAACCTTGAAATGGCTCGTAATGTCGTTAAAAATTCAAAAACACAACGTCCATCTGTTTGTAATACTACGGAAAGTGTTTTGATTCATGAAGACTTTTTTGCACAACACGGAAAAGAGTTCCTCCACTATTTATCGAACCTTGGCATTCAAATTTATGGTGATACACATGTATGTAATGTTTTGAAAGAAGCACTACCTGCATCAGATGAGCAATATGCGGAGGAATTTTTAGCGCTGACAGTAAGTGTGAAAGTTGTTGAAAACGTTGTTGAGGCGGTAAAACATATTAATCGATTTGGTACAAAGCATTCAGAAGCCATTCTGACTGAGGATCTACACAATGCAAACGTATTTTTAAACTCAGTGGATGCTGCTGCGGTTTACCATAATGCATCGACGCGCTTTACAGATGGCTTTGAGTTTGGCTACGGTGCTGAAATTGGCATTTCTACGCAAAAATTACATGCGCGCGGTCCAATGGGCTTACCTGCACTTACATCAACAAAATATTTTATTACGGGCAACGGACAAATTAGAAATTAAAGCTTTTTACAACCCCTAAGAAAGTGAGCGTTTCTATATGAATATACAGGCAATTGTTAAACTGAGTATTGCAATGGCGATATTTGGTTCGATCGGATTTTTTACAACGCAAACCGGATTACCCGCTGTTGAGCTCGTATTTATTCGCTGTATTTGTGCAACGCTCTTTTTAGGTAGTCTTTGGATTTTGACTGGTGGACATAAAACAGAAGTGTGGCAAAAGTCGGAAGTATTAAAAACAATCCTTTGTGGTGTTTTTATCGTATTAAACTGGGTATTTTTATTCAAAGCTTTTGAAGTAATGTCGATTTCGGTAGCCATTTCGATTTATAATTTAGCGCCTATTTTTGTTTTAATGCTCGGATCGCTATTATTAGCTGAAAAAATGAGTGTGCGTTCCATAATGGCAACGGTTATTTGTTTCTTCGGTAGTTTATTAATTATCGGTTTAGATAGCTTTACTTCACCGGCGCAATTTCTAAACTCAGGCTTTGTATGGGCGCTACTTTCCGCCATTTTTTACGCACTAACAATGTTTACAAGTAAAACGATTCAAGGGCTATCATCGTATGCGCTAACTTTTATCCAGACAATAGTTGGCATCGTGATGCTGTTCCCGCTCTGTGATTTTACAGCTTTCGAAAGTTTAACGCAGCGCAACTGGCTTTTCATTTTGGGCACAGGCTTTATCCATACCGGCTTTGTTTACTATTTATTTTTTGATAGCATCCGAAACTTATCCACAGTACTCGTTTCGGTACTCGTCTTTGTCGATCCGGTCGTTGCCATTTTATTAGATGCCATTTTATTATCATTCCGCCCTACTTTACTACAAACTTTTGGCATCATTTTAATTTTTGGTAGCATCCTTTATACCGTGTTCGTACCCGAACAGAAGGTGAAGCTAGTCGAACCTTCAACGTAACAGTTAAATTTCCATAATATGCCCTAAATAGGACGCGCTTTAGTTCACTATTTAGGGCTTTTATACGAGTCCCCTTTAGTGAAGTACAGCGCTTTCATCTAGGATAAATACATAATCCGCAAACCAAATTGGTTCTAAAAGTTCGCTTTCCCCAGTATATAAGACTGTAATTTTAATATTTTTTTCACTTTTGAATTTCAATACAGCATTTTTCCAATTTTCTTCTGTTGGGCAATAGTCAAAGAAACGTTCATTGCAGAGCAAATAGATTTTCCCCGAAGCACTAGAAAGTTCAAGTTTTAATAACGTAAAGGCAAAATTAAGTGCTTTTTTAAAACCGATTGCACCATCTCCCCCAATAAAAGAATTATTCATTTCAAAGTATTTCTGAAAATCTAACTTTCCCTTTAAAATTACCGTTTCTTGATTGATTTGATGCGCAAAAGGTAAATACATAAAATCATGATTACTTTGTTTTGATAAATCTACTAACGCTAAAGCAATACTTGTTTGTAAATTTCCAAATGCCTGCATCGATTGATCTTGCTGCACACAAAAAATAAATGTAGAATCCGCACTATTGCCTTCTTTTTTATGAAACGTTACGAACTCAGCCGTACTCATTTTTTCCTTCAATAAATAGATTTCAGAAAAATGGTCGCTCTCTAATATATGAAATAATCGATCAATTTCCGATGGATTTAATTGCACCCAAAATGTTGCTCCGAGTACTTGTTCCGCAGCCTTCAATTGTTCAATTGTATGAACAATTATTTCATCAGTAAAATCAATAAATGGTTGTAAATAGTTATTTTCGATTTGACGGAACCCTTCATTAATGCGTTCATGTTTATGAACAACATCATTTTTCATGAATGACTCTGATTCAATCAGGCTTGAAAAATCCACTTTATTGTAAATCCATTTTTCCATTTTCTTCACAATAATTGAGGCTACGATAAAATTCCTTATTGGCGAAACGCTGAAAAAAGGTATGTTTTTTATGAATTGTTCTTGATATGAGAAAGTTTCAATTAGAAATTGCCTTGGTTCTCTTAAAATACCGTTCTCGTTCATAAATAAGATTTGATGATTTTGACTTAGTTCAAGCAATGACCAAATATCTTGAATAAAATGGAGATAATAATCATTTTTAATTTCTTCTATTACATTTGAGCTATTTTTTTCGAAATATAATAAATAGTTACTGAACAATTTATTTTTTAACGCAACCTCATGATTTAAAATTAGTTCTTGTTCTATCAAATCAATTAACTCCATATTTTCCCCTCCTACTCTATAATATAGATTATATTCCACAAATTTACTATTCATGTTTCACAAATTATCGATATTATATAGTTAAATAAGAAGAATGACATTTCGATACGTGATCAAAATGTCATTCTTCTATTTTTATTGATTTCTTAATTCCGTCATTTGCTTCCAAACCGAACCTTGTGCTTCTTTACCTTGTTCAATTCTTGCTAATGCCATTTTCGCTTGTAGTTTCACTTCAAATTCTTTATCTTCACTTGCAATTTTTAATGCTTCGATAGCTGCGTCTGTTCCTGTTTCAAATAGGTACATCGCTGCACGCCAACGAACTAATTTATTTTTGTCTGCTAAAGCTTCAATCATCGCCTGTTCAAACTCTAGTAAACCTAAGTCACTCATGCAATCTCCAGCCGTACGTCGAACAGCCGCGCTTTTATCTTGTATCGCCTTCGTTAACGCTGGTACAACAGCCACATCTTCAATCATCCCTAAATAAATCGTTGCGAGGCGGCGTACAGACATTTGCTCATCCTTTAGCGCTTCTTCTAAAAGTGGAATATCTTTCACTTCTGGATCAGGAATTTGATCTAATAACTGGAAGCGTTGTTGCCAATCGCTAATTTGCATATATTGTGCTAACGAAACTTCCTTGCGACTTACTGCAACCGTACGAACTGGTTCATTGGCTACTTCGATAATTTTCTCTAAACGTTCCTGCGGATAAAGTGCTTCAACTTCTTTTAATACCTCTTCTGCTACTTGCGTTTTATCTCCATAACGAACACCAAAATCAATCCATTTGCGTTCAAAAATATAGTTTTCGTCTGTTCCGTGCAATTGAAGTTGTTCAAATGCCTCTAAAAAGCGTTTTCCTGCACTAATACGGATTTCTCCCTCACCATCAAAAGCTTTTACTTGTAAAGGAATCCCTTTATACATTTGTACATGCACATTCACTTCACCGAAATGTTCATTTACTTGCTGTTGCTGTTCAGCTTGTGCGTCTTCACCTAACGCCTTGCGAATGCCTGCTAAAATCGTTTCCCACGCAAATTTCGCATTTCTCTCAACAGCCATGAAATTTGCGACGTGATAAATACCCTTTACGCCTTCCACTGCAAATATCGCTTGAATTTCCTTTGAAGCTTGTTCAATATTTTCTTTTGAATAATTAAAACTTTTACCAAACGGTAGCTCTTGATCAATGACAATTTTCATTGAATTAGGACTTGGTGTTGGCTCGATTAGAATAATTTTCATACGTATGTCTCCTTATCCGTTTACAATCTCATCTAAATAGCTCCAACGCTCAATTAATTGCTCGTATTCACTATTGAATAGCTCTAATTGCTCTGTTAATTGCTGTAATTTAGTAAAATCTGAACCTGCAGTAGAGATTCCCTCTTCTGTTTGCATAATGTTTTCTTCCATTTTTGCGATTGTATCCGCTATTGATTCCCACTCTTTTTGCTCTTTAAACGATAATTTTTTCTTCTCGACTTTTGGTTTTTCAACCTTTGTCTTTTCAATTTTATTTTCTCTTGCTGCCTGCTGTTGCTCCGCAGTTACTTTTGCCAAATAATCTGTATATACATCTAAGCTTTCCTCAACACCACCGTGTCCATCCAAAATCCATAGCTTTTTCGCAATCCGATCAAGGAAAAATCGGTCATGTGAAATCGTAATGACAACACCAGGGAAGTTTTCTATGAAATCTTCTAACACACCTAATGTTTCAATATCCAAATCATTCGTCGGCTCGTCCAATAATAAAACATTTGGCTGTTCCATTAACAAACGCAATAAATGCAATCGTTTTCTTTCCCCACCAGATAATTTACTAATTTGCGTGCCATGTGCTTGAGAAGGGAATAAAAAACGTTCTAACATTTGTGATGCAGAGTAACGTACTCCATCCGCATCGGTAATATCATTCGATGCTTCGCGAATATAATCAATAACGCGTGTATTTTCATTCATCGCAGGTATCGCTTGCTTAAAATGCAGTCTTTTTACTGTCGAACCAACGATAACCTCTCCATGATCAGGTTCAATTTCTCCTGCTAACATATTGAGTAACGTCGATTTCCCGTAGCCATTTGCGCCAATAATACCGATACGATCCCCTTGCTGTAACAGGAAGCTAAAATCTTGTATAATTTTTCGTTCCCCATACGCTTTAGAAATGCCCTCTGATTCAAGCACCTTTTTGCCAAGACGAGTTGTCGCTAAACCCATCTCTAAATCTGTTTGATCTACTGAACGATCCAACGTTTCATCCAACGCTTCAAAACGTTGAATTCGTGCTTTTTGCTTTGTCGTTCTTGCTTTTGCCCCGCGACGAATCCATTTTAATTCGGAGCGGTAACGATTTTGTAATTTTGCTTGTGTCGCGGCATTCATCTCTTCACGAAGTGCCCTTGCTTCTAAATAATCTCCGTATGAACCAGTATGGCGATATAATGTTTGATCCGCCAGCTCATAAATATGTGTCGCTGTTTCATCTAAGAAATAACGGTCATGGGTAATGAAAATAACCGCCCCTTTTAAGCGTGAAACCATTTCTTGTAACCATTCAGTCGAAGTGACATCTAAATGGTTCGTCGGCTCATCAAATAAATAAAGATCAGCTGGTTCAATGAGCACTTTTGCAAGAGCTACACGTTTTTGTTGACCTCCTGATAATTCAGTTACGTCTTTCTCGAACATGTCCATGCCCAATTTCGTTAAAGCTTGCTTTGCTAATGCATTGACATCCCAGGCATTTTCTGTATCCATTCGCTGCTGTAAACGGAATAATTCATTTTGAAGCTTTTCTGATTGTGGTTCATTTGATAATGCTGTTACCGCTTCTTCATACGCTCGGTTTAGCTGCAGTATCGGTGAATCTCCTCCGAAAACGGCTTGTAAAACTGTCGTATTCGGCTCAAATTGTGGATCTTGTTCTAAATAAGCGATGCGGTATTTATTCGGGTGATCCATATCCAGTGTATCGGCGTCTTGAATCCCTGAAATAATAGATAACAACGTCGATTTCCCTGTTCCGTTTATCCCGATTAAACCTGCACGCTCTCCTTCATATATCGTAAATTCAATATTTTGAAATAGCGTTTTTTCGCCTACTGTTTTTGTTAAATTCGATACGATTAAATGACTCATAAAATCCCGTCTCTTTCTTGTTTAAGCTGTTCTAAAAATTGTACCATATATTCATGGCGACGTTCTGCCATTTCTTGCCCTTTTTTAGTTACCATTAAATCTTTCAATAATAAAAGTTTTTCATAAAAATGAGTGACGCTTGCTGTGGATTTCGCGCGATAGTCTTCTAATGACATCGCCTCTCTTGCTTCTTCAGCGTCATCATACAACTTGCGCCCCTTTGCACCACCATAAGCAAATGTACGCGCAATGCCCACTGCCCCAATGGCATCTAAACGATCCGCATCGCGCACAATTTCCGCTTCAATGCTTGTTGTAGGTAGCTCATTGCCCCCGTTAAATGAAACTTCTGCAATTACCGCTTGAATATGTTTTTTTTCTTGCTCACTTAAATGGAGTTGTTTTAGAATTCGCTCTTCATCAGACTTATCAACTGCATATTTCGAATCGCTCACATCATGCAATAATACGGCAAGCAAAACAATGAGCTCATTAGCATCCTGTTCTGTTTGCAAAATCGCTTGTGCATTTTGATAAACGCGTTCTATATGTTGGAAATCATGGCTTGCATCCATTTTCCCATAAATTTCTTTAACTAGTGTTTCACACGTTAATAAGATTTCCTTCATCAGCAGTCACCTATTTTCTTTCAATACTTGTGCTACATATACTATTTTAACATGGAAGGGATAGTAGCTCAAAAACCCCCTTTTATTAGATAATTTAAAATTTTGTCTATTTTGTGAACTTAGTTGTTGTTTTTTACAAGATTACGTTATATACTAGAAAAAACGATACAAAACAAAAGACTTTAAGGGGTGTTCTTTATGGAAAAAGTGATTTATCCAACTGTTCAATGTGCCAAAGACAAAGAAAAGAAAGCGCTTATCCTGTTATCACCTATTTTAATTGGTGCTGCAATTTATGCGAGTAGTGTGTCTATCATGATTGCTGGCAATATCGTTAGTATCCTATTTTAAATTTAACCCAATACAAAAACGCCATTTGACTAATTTCAGTCAAATGGCGTTTTTTTTATTATTTACTTCGAGCAATCAAATCCTTAGAACAACCCTAATGCGCTACCATCTTCCGCTACATCCATGCGAAGTGCTGCCGGTTGCTTAGGTAAGCCTGGCATTGTCATAATATCACCCGTTAAGCACACTAAGAAGCCCGCGCCTAATTTCGGAATAATCTCACGGATCGTAACAGTAAAGTCAGTCGGTCTACCTAGTAAACTTGGTTGATCCGATAAAGAATATTGCGTTTTCGCCATACAAATCGGCAAGTTTGCCCAACCATTGTTTTCAATGCTAATTAATTGTTTTTTAGCCGCGTCTGTCAATTGAACACCTTTTCCACCATACACTTGTTGCACAATTTTCGTTAACTTTTGCTCAACTGTTTCTTCATTTTCATATAAATGATGGAAGTTGTTTGGTTTTTCAATCGCTTCTAGCACTTGCTTTGCCAGATCCAATCCGCCTTTACCGCCCTCTTCCCAAACATTTGTAAGCGCGATACGAATTCCTTCTTGTTTTGCCCACTCTAAAACCATATTCACCTCAGCTGCTGAGTCCGTGATGAAACGATTTAATGCGACAACAGGTTCAACACCAAAATTGCGAATATTTGCAACGTGCTGCGCAAGATTCGTAATTCCTTGGCGAAGTGCTTCTACATTTTCATCGATTAACGCTGTTTTTGCAACGCCACCATGCATTTTTAGAGCTCGAACTGTTGCAACAATTACGACTGCACTCGG
The DNA here is from genome assembly GCF_038005225.1 of Solibacillus sp. FSL K6-1523. Classification (NCBI taxonomy): domain Bacteria; kingdom Bacillati; phylum Bacillota; class Bacilli; order Caryophanales; family Caryophanaceae; genus Solibacillus; species Solibacillus sp. FSL K6-1523. The sequence continues at coordinate 1,518,344 of NZ_JBBOSU010000001.1, read as the reverse complement.
TGCAAAGCCTGCTTCACGCGCTTTAATGTGCATAAATTTCTCTGCACCTAAATCCGAACCAAATCCTGCTTCTGTAATAACAATATCTGCTAGTTTGCGTGCTGTTTGTGTGGCAATAATAGAGTTACAGCCGTGTGCAATATTTGCAAATGGTCCACCATGAATTAATGCAGGAGTTCCTTCAATTGTTTGCACAAGGTTTGGATTTAACGCTTCTTTTAATAGTAGTGTAAGTGCACCTTCGACCTGTAAATCACGCACAGTAACTGGCTGACGGTCGTACGTGTAACCAATTACGATGTTTGCAAGGCGTTCTTTTAAATCTGTCATACTTGTTGCTAAACAGAATATCGCCATAATTTCTGAAGCAACTGTAATATCAAAGCCATCTTCACGTGGTACGCCTTGTGCTGGACCACCTAAGCCCACTGTTACATGTCGTAGCGCACGGTCATTTAAATCAACGACACGTTTCCAAATAATACGGCGTGGATCAATATTTAAGGCATTCCCTTGATGAAGGTGATTGTCGATAAATGCCGATAATGCATTGTTCGCTGTTGTAATCGCATGGAAGTCTCCATTAAAATGCAAGTTAATTTGCTCCATTGGAAGAACTTGCGCATAACCTCCACCTGTTGCCCCACCTTTTACACCCATAACAGGTCCTAATGATGGTTCACGAAGCGCAATCATAACACGTTGATCTAGTTGCTTCAGAGCATCCGCTAATCCAACAGTTACCGTAGATTTACCTTCCCCAGCTGGTGTTGGACTAATTGCAGTCACTAAAACAACTTTAGCGTTTGCTTGACCTGAAATTTTATTTACATCGATTTTCGCTTTAAAACGTCCGTATTGTTCAATCGATTCTGCAGGTATTCCTGCATTTTCTGCAATTTCTGTAATCGGTTTCATTATTGCATTATTCGCAATATCCAAATCTGTAAGAGGTTTTGTTTTCGTAGTTGTCATTTGTAAACCCTACTTTCAATTATAGTCGTCTTTATTATAGTCTGTTTTAGGTGAAAACATCTATAAAATAATGTGACTTATTCGACAAATTGTTGACATACGTTCCTTAACTAGGATATATTTTATTCGTAATATTCTGTTTTTAATTTCACTCAAAAGAAGTTTGAATGAAATTAAAGCCTTTGGTGGATGTCACAGATATTGAAAGGAGTTAATTGCGCTTAGTCCTGCATGATGTAGGATAGTTATCTATTTCACATGGATACGTTGAATTTAAGGTAACATCCTTAATTAAGCACAATTTAAAATCTGGACGTAATGACGCCAAAGTGTAGATGATTATAATGATCAACTAAATTTGACAGTATCGGAGGAGATCACTAATGCACCAAGGCACTGTAAAATGGTTTGATAATGAAAAAGGTTATGGATTTATAGAATGTGATAATGGTGATGATGTTTTTGTACATTTCACTGGAATAAAAGAAGAAGGTTTCCGAGTGCTCGCTGAGGGACAATCTGTAGAATTCGATGTAATTGATGGAAATAGAGGTCCACAAGCTGCGAATGTCATAAAAAAGTAATTAAAGAAGCTGCAAACATATAGTTGATTTCATATGTTTGCAGCTTTATTTCTCTTTATTTTTCAACTACGATAAAATCTTGTTTACTATTTTTATCACTCAATGTCGCCATTACATTTGTAATCGATCCTATGTAATGAGAAGGTTCATCTGTTCCTTCTTCATAAATGTAAATATTATAATCCGTGCGATTTGCCTTTTTAATAAGGACGTTACCGGTATTTGTCGTAAATCCGATAAATTGATTGTTCTTTAATGCTTGAATTGCTTGTTGTTTTGTTAACGTCATTCGTTACTTAACTCCTTAAAATTTCTGTATCGTTTTTTTATTGCCAGTCTTTACACACATCTATCCAACTAGTTGCACCTGCATACTGTTGTAATTCATCACAACTTAGTTCAATTGCCGAATTGGCACTCCCACATGCCGGAAATACAGTTGCAAAACGTTGTAGTGATTCATCTAAATAAACAGGTAGCTCATTTGCCAGTGCAAACGGGCAAACTCCGCCAATGCGATGCCCCGTTTGGTTCACAACGGACTCCGCATCTAACATTTTTGCTTTCATTCCAAATTGTTGCTTAAATTTAGCGTTATCAATTTTAGTATCCCCTGCTGCGACAATTAAAATTGCCTTATTATCTTGTCCGTGAAACGATAATGTTTTGGCAATTCTTGCGGGAATAACATTTAATACTAGCGCCGCCTCTTGTACCGTTGCACTACTACTGTCAAATTCCAATACGGATTGCTCTTTGCCATGTTGTTTGAAAAATGCCTTTACTTCCTCTAATGCCACTTGAAACACTCCTTCAATATCCTCTATTTTTATATAAAAAGAATATTCAAATTATATCATTCAAATTCAATTTAAAACAAGGAGTTGTTCAATTAACGTAAGCGCCGTTTGCTGTTTGCCATCTGTACGAACAATTTCACCGGATTTATGAACAATGATATGGGGTTCCATGCCGCCATATAATGATTTTGAGCTATTTGCTACCATAAAATCAGCCTGTGCGGAATCCATGCGTAATTTTGCACGCTCGATTAAAAATGCTTCATCCTCTGTCGCTTCTAATTTAAAGCCTATAAGCGTCGATTGTGGCGACCAATTTTTAATTTGCGCTAATATTTTTGGCGCCTTTTTAAAATGAATAATCGGTGGTTCATCTGACGGCATTTTCCCTTTTTCAGTTAATTCATTGCCTGCTTGGTCAAATACTTTATCTACAAGCCAATCTGAACCCGCCACAGCCATAATTATGTAATCTACGTGTTGCTGTCGGGCGATTTCCTTTAACTGATCTCCTAAGTCCTCAATTCCTTCAAAGCGCACAAGACGCATCTCACGTTGATTTTCAGGTAGTTGTGCAAAAACACCATGCATATAAATAACATGCGCACCTTTAGCATAGGCTGCCTCCGCTAAATAACATCCCATCGTTCCTTTTGATAAGTTCGTATGGCCCCTAACATTATCCCATTTTTCAAATGTGCCACCACTTGTAATTAAAACTGTTTTTCCCTTTAACATAAATCACAACCCCCTTTTTTATTCCTTTACTGTAGCTAACCATTGCTTCAATACTTCTACAAACTTTTGAGTAGCTGGTGATAACTTTTGCTTCGTTGAAAGTCCAATCGTTCGAAAACTTTCTTGCTTTAAAGGTAAAGTTCTCACATTATTCATCAAGCCTGCCATCGCAAGTTGCGGTAAAATACTAATCCCTAAATGATGCTCCACCATTGATAAAATGCCCTTTTCATCAATTAAATGAAATCGTACATTTGGACGTACATTATATTTTTCAAAATTCGCGATAACATCATTTGTTCCTTTATAGGAAGGCATGATGAACGGTGTATCCCCTATTTCATTTAAATCAACTTCTCCTTTATCATATAGCGGACTTTTTGAAGACACAATACAAAGTAACGGATCTCTTTTTAACGCTATAAAATCGAACTGTTTAGAACTTGTCCGATTTAAAAAGCCACAATCCACTTCTCCGTTCAGTAACCACTGCTCAATTTCATAATAATCTCCTTCACGTAACTCAATTTGAATACCAGGATATCGCTGTTCCATTAGACGAATAATATTAGGCATCCAATGTGTTGAAATCGTAGAAAATACCCCCACTCGGACCGTCCCTTTGTCTACACCTAAAATATGGGCCGCCTCTTGTCTTAAATGCTCTTCTGCAGATAACACCTTTCTCATCGCGATTAACATCGTCATACCATCTTCCGTTAATGTGACACCCGTTCGGTTACGATGAATTAAATTAAAGCCGAAATCCTTTTCCATACTGGAAATAGCATGACTTACCGCTGATTGCGTCAACCCTAGTAGTTCAGCAGCTTTTGTAAAACTATGTACTTCACCTACCATATTTAATATTTCGTATTTAACTAAGCTCAATGCCTTTCACTCCATACCGACTTTTGACATGAATTTTTTTCATACTAATCATTATAAACATTCGTTTTACTAATCACAATAGCGCCGATATACTGTATTATAACAGTGAGTTTAACTTAATTAAGTTAAGCCCCGGCGTAATTGATTTTAAAGAAATGTGGTGGCATCTTTGAGTTTACAAGGAAAAGCAAATTTATTAATGGTGATCGTAACAATGTTTTGGGGGCTTTCGTATACATTTATGGTCATGGGGTTAGATGTTTTAGAAGCTTATAACGTTGTTGCACTACGATGCTTAATTGCATTTATCATAGCAGGGCTAATCTTTTTACCAAAGATGTTGCGCATTAATAAAAAAACGATTATATACGCATCCATACAAGGTTTTCTGTTATTCGCGCTCTTTGCACTTTCATTATTTGGGTTAAAAACAACATCCGCATCGAATGCTGGGTTTATTTTAAGTTTAACAGTTGTACTAGTACCTATCTTTTCAAGTTTTATCGAAAAGCGCTTACCTTCTCGTGCCGTCAGCTTTGCGATTGTGTGTACGATGATTGGTATTACAGTATTAACATTGAAAGAAACATTAACATTCCAAACGGGCGATATTTTAATGGCGATTGCCGCAGTTTGTTACTCAATCTATTTAATTTTAAATAGTAAATTTACGAAAAGCGTTGAATCCATTTCTTATGGAGTATACCAATTAGGGGTTGCCGGTGTATTTGGTGCCATTTTCACATTATTTTTTGAAACACCACAATTACCTTCGACGAATTTAGGTTGGGTTGCGGTATTAGGATTAGGTGTTATTTGTACAGCGTTTTGCTTTATCGCACAAGCTGTTGTACAACAATATACATCCCCTACGCATACTGGATTAATTTTCTCGCTAGAACCTATTTTTGCGGCAATCTTTGCAATGATCTTTTTAGGTGAAGCATTAACGATCCAATTACTAATCGGTGGTGCTTTTATATTAATTGGAAACTTTGTCGCACAACTAGAACAATTCACAATGCTGAAGAAAATTCCAGCAACCGCGACTTCGGAATCTACTATTTAAATAATTTCTATCTATTAGAATACCCAAAATCAGTTTGTGATTTTAGGGTATTCTTTCTATTGCGCGCCTTTATTCCTTAAATGAGCAAATCTATTAAATATTAAATTTTTTATAGATTTCCGATTCTATTATTAGAACATTCAACATATAATACAATATAGGGCGGATCAGACTTTTCTGAATAGATAATCAGTTTCAAAAATATCATTCTGACGTTATTATTAAGAGTATTGTTGAATTTAAACAAAGTATTAATAAGAGTCAAAAAAGGAAGTGTAACGATGGTTGGACGTAATGATCCATGCCCATGCGGCAGCGGTAAAAAATATAAAAAGTGTTGTGAAGGTAAACAGCAAACAACGACAGCATTAACAGTTATTAATGAGGAAATTGAAAATGTTTTACAAACCTTCTATACGAATTACCCTGAGAGAAAAGATATTCGTGAATTTATGGAATTAGTAAAGGTTTGGGCTCCAAAATTAGAAAAAAAATTGCACCGTGAGTTAGTTGAAGCGGTTGCGCTAGATGAGTATTTCTTCCACAAGCGCCCAGACATTTGGACAGGCTTCTTAAAACGTATGGAAAAGAAATTAATTCGCCCTTCAATAATTGAATTACTACAATCTTGGACAAAGCCAATCTTCTTTATCGGAACGGTTGAAGCGGTTGAAGACAAGTACTTTACAGCGATTTCTGCATTAGACAATCAAACGTATATGATTCAACGAGAAAGCCCTAAAGCGATTCCACTTGGGATGCGTGTGTTCGCATTCTTATTACCAGATGGTTCAAAACAGGTAAATCATGTATTAGCTGCTTCTACGTTAATTTTCTTCCATAAAGAACATGCGATTTCATTTGAGGACTTTACCGCTTCGTATAAAAAAAGCGGTTTAACAATTGAAGAATTCACCGAGAAAAATCACCTTTTACTATGGGAAGGTTTAGTTGAAAATGGCTATGAAGGTGAAGAGTTTACGCCGTTCGAGCAAGATGTATTGGAGCAAGTGAAAGCATTTTTAGTAGAACATGCGATTGAAAATGACAAACTCTTAGTTACAATCGAAGACTATTTAGTAGAGCAACAACCAACTGCCCGTAAAGCAGGTGCGATTGCTGCTGGTGCAATTCGTTTTGCACAAGAACAAAATTACATTGATAAGAAATTTACAGTGAAAGAAATTGCGGATAGCTTCGGCATTTCAGCTTCATCACTAAATAAATATTATCAAGACCTTCTTGCCTTCCAAGTGAAAGCATCTTAATAGTAATGAAAAGGACTTACTTCGCGCTGAATTGCGTGAGGTAAGTCCTTTTAACTGGATTCAGCAGAAATGCCCACTACCATAAGTGGTTAAAGCATATCAAATCTGCATTTCTATTTAGTGGTGGTTTAAACTCTAGCTGAAGTAGAGGGACAAAGGCTAAGCCCGTCACATCCTGTGACAACGCCTTTGTGATCAACATCGTGTTGGCCCAAGCCCCGGCGGATGACACAGATTTTTTTAGGGAAAAGGAAGTCAGCCTAAAAACGTCACATCGTGTGACAACAGCTGACTGACCCACGTCCTGTGGGCCCTCGAAAAAATCTGGACGCAATTACGCCGAGGCGTAATTGATTGGTATTATAAATAGTTTGCCGTAATCGACTCTTTACAGTTTTTTAATTGCTCTGGCGTTCCTTCAAAGATAATCTGACCACCCGCACTTCCGCCTTCTGGTCCGATATCAATGATCCAGTCCGCTTGACGCATGACATCTGTATGATGCTCAATGACAACAACCGTATTGCCTTGCTCTACTAATTGCTGAAGCATATGCACAATTTTCGATACATCCTGCAAATGTAATCCAGTCGTTGGCTCGTCTAAAATGTAAAGTTGCCCTCCTGATTTCATTTCCTTTGCCAATTTCAGACGCTGACATTCCCCACCCGAAAATGTTGATAAAGGCTGTCCTAAAGACATATAGGATAATCCAACTAACTGTAAAATTTGTAGTTTTTTCACTAGGTCTTTTGCGTCAAAGAAATCTAATGCCTGCTCTACATCCATTTCAAGCACTTCGACGATATTTTTTCCATTATACTTATAAGCAAGCACTTCATCTGCATAGCGTCGACCTTGACAAGTAGTACATTCGGTTTCCACTTCATCCATAAAAGATAAATTTAATGTGACAACACCGTTTCCTTTACACTCTTCACAGGCACCTTTTGAGTTATAACTAAATAAAGCGGCATCCACTCCATTTTCCTTTGCGAAAAGCTTGCGGATTTTATCCATCATCCCTAAATAAGTAGCTGCATTTGAGCGAACATTCGTATGGATCGGTCGTTGGTCAATGACAATCGCTTCTTGATATTCCTTTGCGAATACTTCATTCACTAACGTACTTTTTCCAGATCCTGCAACACCTGTCACAACCGTTAATACTTGCTCAGGTATTTTTAACGATACATTTTTTAGATTATATAAGCTGCTGCGCTTACTTTCTATAAATGTTGAGACTGGGCGCGGTTTTGTATTCATAGGAGCTTGTGTGTGTAATGCTTTTGCGGTAATGGAATCACTTTTCGCAAATTCTTCGTACGGCCCGCTAAATAAAATCGTCCCACCATGAGCACCAGCACCAGGTCCTACATCGACAATATAATCTGCAATCGCAATGACATCTGGATCATGCTCTACAACTAAAACCGTATTTCCTTTATCCCGAATTTGACGTAATAAATCATTCAGACGATACACATCTCTTGGATGCAAACCTGTACTCGGTTCATCAAAAATATACAGCATCCCTGTTAATGTACTCGATAAATATTTCACCATTTTGACGCGTTGCGATTCCCCACCCGATAATGTAGCAGTTTGACGATTCAACGTCATATAGCCAAGTCCGATATCGATTAAACTTTGGACACGTTCAGAAATTCGAGATACAATCGTCTGCATTTCTGGTTGCGTAAATGTCTTTAACGCTTCTATTAATTGTGATAACTGCATCGCGCTAAGGTCATGAATTGAATATTGCCCAATTAATGAATGCAACACTTCCTCACGATAGCGCGTCCCAGAGCAATCCTCACATGTTGCGGTCATTAAAAATTGTGCGTTTTGCTTTTTCTCACGTTCGGATGCTTCTTGCTGCTTTTGTAACTTCGAACGTCTAAAACGAACAACAATACCTTCATAAGTCGCTTGAAAGTTGCCTGAACTATGGGTAACTTGTACTTTTTGTGGCTCTGAATATAATAATTGATGCCATTCTTCCTCGTTATAATCCTTTAATGGCTTGTCTATATCGAAAAAGCCACTTTGTGCATATTGGTTCCAGTAATAAGTATCGACCCCATACCCCGGCAATAAAATGGCACCTTGCTGCAATGATTTTTCTCGATCGATAGCGGCATCAAGATTCAATGTCATCATACTCCCAATCCCCTCACATGAAGGGCACATCCCCTGCGGATCATTAAAGGAATACGCATTTGCATAACCTAGAGACGGCGTAGCAAAACGGGAGTACAATACTCTAAATAGTGGGGAAATATCTGAAATCGTCCCTACCGTTGAGCGTGCATTACCTCCCAAGCGTTCCTGTCCGACAACTACAGCAGGTGACAAATGATGAATGCTATCGATTTGTGGTTGCTGATAGCGCGGTAAGTATAAGCGTACAAAGTTACTAAAAGTTTCGTTTAGCTGTCGACCGGCTTCTTGTGCAATCGTATCGAAAACAATTGATGATTTCCCTGAACCTGATACACCCGTAAATACTGTAATTTTTTGCTTTGGAATACGCAGTGAAATATTTTTTAAATTATTTTGACGTGCTCCGATTAATTCAATCCATTGTTGGTCCAAGTGATTCATCCTCTCCATTTAAATGAAGTCATATCATAGCAATAATATGCCCTGTCATGCAACATTTTTGGAAATGTATGTTCGTTTGATTTCAATTTACAAATGAATAGTAAACTCTGCGATTTCAGGTGGAACCATAAAACGAGCAGCAATTCTAGATGTTCCAATTCCTGTATTTACGTAAAGCTGCATCCCGTTATTATTCATACTATAAAATCCTTCAATATACTTTTCAGCCAAAGAAGTAGATATAGGTTGAATAAAAGGAATCTGAATTTGTCCTCCATGACTATGTCCAGCTAAAATTAAATCAACCGAAGTATTTTTTAAAAGGTCTGCCATATCCGGCTCATGCATAAGGACAATTTCATAAACATAATCGTTATCCATATATGTCAACAAACGTTCTACATTCGGGTTTCCAAGTAATCCATCATCTACTCCTCCGATAAAAAGCTTCTTGCCATTTGATAATCGTACATCGACACCACTATTTTTTAATAATGTAAAATCTGCATCCTTTAATAAATCTTCGTACACTCTAGATGCGCCGCCACCGTAATCTCGATTTCCCCAAACTGCGAATTTCCCAAATGGAGCTTTTAAATTTGATAAACTATTTGTTACTTCCTGTAACGGTTGAAACATAGAGTAATTTTCAAATAAATCTCCTGTAAAAACAATTATATCCGGCGATAATTTATTCACCTTTTTCACTAAATTGTTTAGTTGTTCTATTGTATATGTTTCACTCACTTGAATATCTGATAGTTGGACTATTTTGACCGACTCTCCATTATCTTCATTTAAATCATAAGAATGAACTACAGTCATTTTCGGTTCAACTTTAAATGCATATCCTATTAATAAGCCAATTAATATCATCAATAATAAAACTATTTTTACTAGCATTTTAAAAATCTTCATTCTATTTAAATGCCCCTTTCAACTGTATAACTCTTATTATAAAGGAGTTTTGTTACAGTAATTTGTACAATTTTTGGGAGCTCAATTTAATTTCTCACACTACTATATAGATTCAACAAAGCTTCGACTGAATTAAGTTTAATGATTTACTCTTTTCCTCATAACAAAAACACTTCCAATGAGTTAGAGTTTAACTACCAATTGGAAGTGCCCTTAATTGTAATTCTAATTTATCGGGTGTGAATGTATCGCGCTTCGCTAAATTCATCTATTATTATTTTTCATTAATTTTCATCATTTCATTCCCTAGAAACTTTAGTTGCTCCCCTACCGTGCAAGATTCTATACAAAAACGGTGGGCGCCTTGCTTTCCTCTTGTTTTTCTAAGATCACGAATGACAAAACATTCCATACAATACGTATCTGTTAATTCATCCATGTCCTTCATTATATCGACTTTTTTTATCATTTGCGGCCTCCTTTTCGTACATTTCCCCATTGTACAATGAAGTTTTTCTTCACTTCAACTATTCTTCCTCTGCTATACTAAATACAAGGAAAGTTATAACAGGAGTGATTCGATGTTAGAAGTATATATTGATGGTGCAAGCGCAGGTAATCCAGGACCTAGTGGCATTGGGATTTTTTTAAAAGGTGAAGGTATCCTCGAAAAAATTAGCGAACCAATTGGCATAACAAATAATCATCAAGCTGAATTTATTGCCCTTGTGCGTGGTTTAGAAGAAGCAAAAAAAACGGGAACTTCCTTCGTTTCACTGCGTTCCGATTCCAAAATTGTCGTCAATTCTGTTGATAAAGCTTATGTAAAAAATGAAGAATTTAAGCCCTATTTAGAAAAAGCGCTACAACTTATTGAACAATTTGATTTCTTTTTTATTAAGTGGATTCCTGACAAAGAAAATAAAGCAGCCGATGCATTAGCGCGAGAAGCGATTCGAAAAGCGAAAAACGATTGAATTTTATTCATCCAATTATTATAACGGCACACAAATTGTTAGGCCTCTCTAGCATATTGTGTGCTGTTTTTAATTTTCTAAAGGTCTTTTTTTCACAATCCGATAACCCCTCTCTCACCGTCCAAACCATTAGACCTAAAGCATCACTGAAAATTCTATTTCATGCAATTATTATTTACCTAGTCCTTAAGTATAAAATCCTCCTTGAAATTAGTAGTGATTAACTACTCAATTCGAGAATAGCGGAGTTTTTAATTGTTTTATAATTATATTTTACTATACTAAAGGAGTAATAGCCTTTTCAGTTGCATAAAACAAAAACAGTCACTTCTTTTTCTGAATGTTAAAATTCAGGGTTGTTTTCTTTTATTCGTAGGTTAAAGAAAAATTTAGATGGCATAAGCGATCTGCCGAAAAATAGAACGAGAGGAATTGAGGAAGTTATGAATTTAAAGTTAGAAGCAAAAGAAAGACAATTTGGAGCTCGCGCATTATTAACCGAGGTTCGAAATAATGGGGAAGTACCTGGAGTGTTATACGGGTATCAGACCGAAACAACACCGATTGCAATTGATGCAAAAACAATGTTTAAGTTTATTAATGCAAACGGCGTAAACAACGTATTTACTTTGGAAGTCAATAATCAATCTTACAATGCTGTTATTAGTGAAGTACAGCGTTCTGCAATAAGAGGAACTATTACACATGTTGATTTCCAATCGATAAATATGGATACACCTTTAGAAGTAGACGTACCGGTTACATTAGTCGGTAACGCAGCGGGCGTACAAGTAGGTGGAATTTTAATGCAACCAACAACAACAGTTCGCATTAAAGTAAAACCAAATGAAATTCCAGATTCGATCGAAGTAGCTATTGCTGAACTTGAAGTCGGACAAACGATTACATTAGCAGATCTTACTGAAAAGCTATCATTCGAAATCATTAGCGAGCTTGATGCTGTACTTGCGACAATCATGGCTCCTGTTGAAACTGAAGAAGAAGTAGCTGCGACATAATTATATAAAAATAAGCTGTCCCAAGTGCATGTAAATCATGTACTTAGGACAGCTTTTCCATTTTAACTTTTACTATATTCCATCACATTTAACAGTGCTCCGACCGCTCCACAATAGCCATAATCATGTATAAATACAGGCTTGTGCTTTTTCAAAACTGTGTAATGCTCGATTACCTTTTTTAATTGCTCATTATCCGTTAACGTAGAGCCGATATAAACAATATGTTCTACTTGATGATGCTCAGCTAGTTGAATACTTAATGTTGAAATGACTTCCCCAACAAGTCCTTGAACTGTCGCAAGAATATCATTTGGTGCATGGCTGTGCTCTTCTGTAATGCCAACTTGTCCAAAATTACTTGCCGTCAAATCACCCGAAATCGGCGTATCCATTCCTTGATAAATATCTTTTACAAGTAAATCAATACCTTCTCGGTTACCGTCTAACGCTCGATTTTTAATTTCTCTAAAATCCGAAATACCTGTCATTATAGCGGACAGCCCAATTAACGTACCTCCACCAATGCCTGTACCGCCAACACGAACATGTGAATTTCCATCCATAAAATGAACAGAAGTCCCTGTCCCAATATTGGTAATAATACTTTGGTGAATCGATTGCCCCTCTTGTTCTAATAAATACCGTACACCTTTTAAAGTTGCTTCAAATTCTACGATATATTCAATCGATTTCATCGGGTTTAGGACATCACGTAATTGCTCCGTCCGCCCCCCCGTTAAGCCAATTTCGTCTACATGAGGATGTTGTTCTAACCATTCCTTCACTAAATGCATATCAGTTGATGGAAAGACAGTTAGTTTAAGCTCCTTATTCTCATCTAAATAAGCAAGCTTCGTCAACGTACCCCCCGTATCAATCCCAATCCATGTCGACATAAAAGTTCTCCTTTGTACAATCAATTACGCCTCGGCGTAATTGCGTCCAGATTTTTTCGAGCTCGCTCGAAAAACTCCCCTTAAAAATCTGTGACATCCGCCGGGGCTTTACTTGATTCATCTGAATCAAGTTAAAGCTAGTATGATCTTACTCCATATAATAACGCAACCATTGAAAGCAATAAAGAGCAAGTTTCTAACTAAGACTCGTTACACTTCCACCAAAACATCTTCTAGTAAAGCTCGTTTATGAAACTCTTCGATAATCGGTTGCTCAAATTTATTTAATAGACGCATAATTCTCGCCTCATAAGCATGTGTTGACTCTTCTAATAAATTGAATTTCGCCACATAATCCTCGTTTCCCAATAAATTGACGAGCGTCATCACCTCGGTTTTTGGCAATGTCACTTGATGAAGTTTTAATATTTTTGAAATGGAACGCAGTGGTGAGCGTGAAATTAAAATACGACCATGAACAGATTCTGAAATATCCTGCAAAAACGTTTTCGCATTGGCACTTGGTGTAATTTTGGTCACCTCAACCGTTTCCGTCTCCCCTTCTGCAGAAGTCCTTACTTGCTGAATCACCTTAAAAGGTAGCTCCTCTCGTAACGTTATCATACGATGTGTTTGAATTTGACCGTGCTCAATTGAACATTCCGTAGTGGAAATGACAAGCTCATACGTCTCTTCTAACATTCTGAAATTCGTTAACAATAGCATGAATTTTTTCGTTTGCTGTTGCTGGATAAGCACTTCACCGTTCACTTGCTGAAAAATTTGCAGTAAACTCCACGCATCCGCTAAAGCGCGATGCTGTGTATCATTTGTTAAACCGAGCTGTGCCATTAAGCCACCTAAACTTGGTTGCTCCTTAATTGCATTCGCAATCATGTATTTTTGTTGGAAATCAACCATTGGGTAAAGACAATCTTTATTCATATAATTTCGAGTTAATTCTTCCTCTAGCACTTTACGATCAAATTCTCCAAAAGTTAAAAGCAAATAGTCATTTTTGCACCAGCGCTTGAACTTATAAAAAGCTTCCTTGAAACTTGGTGCATCTACTAATTGCTCCGTCTTAATACCCGTCAATTGCTGGATATGTGCATTTAATTTTTTAAATTTATAAGGTTGAATTAGCTGTGTAAATGTTTCGGTTGAACCATCCGGCAACCATTTAACCGCGCCAATTTCAATGATGTATTGCTTCCCTCGAATGAGGGCTGCTTCAACATCGACTGTAATATACGTTTGTACTCGTCCCAAAATTTTCACCTACTACTTTTCTTTCCTTATTTTATCAATTACGCCCCGGCGTAATTGCGTCCAGATTTTTTCGAGGGCCCACAGGACGTGGGTCAGTCAGCCGTTGTCACACGATGTGACGTTTTTAGGCTGACTTCCTTCTCCCCTAAAAAATCTGTGACATCCGCCGGGGCCTGGGTCAACACGATGTTGATCACAAAGGCGTTGTCACAGGACGTGACGGGCTTAGCCTTTGTTCCCTTAATTCAGCTGGGGTTTGAACCCTCACTGAATAGAATTGCATTTTCGGCATTTATCCTCCACTTTATAGAAGTAGGGGGTAAATGCTGAATCAAGTTAGATACAATATTTCCCACAGTTTTAAACATACCCCCATTGTATCGTAAAAAAGAGTTTCTGACTCGGAAATGTTAAGAATAAAGCAGCTTTCTTAGAAAACTATAAAAATTGATACGTAGAGAGTCTAATGTTGGAAGCTCTTAAATAAAAGGATTTTTTGAAAAACAAGGGACAATTGATTTTACTTTTTTCAAATTTGCGATACGATAAGAAAGGAAGCAATTAAGAATGGAGGAACTTTTCCAATGTCCGACAAATTACTACAAAATGAAGCGATGCGTGTCTTAAAGGATACGAGCCGCACTTTTTATATTCCAATAACATTTTTACAAAAAGAATTAAAATTAACAGTAGCTGCCGCATACTTGGCTATGCGTGCAATTGATGAAATTGAAGATCACGAAGAAATTTCAAATGATACAAAACATGATATCCTCATGAAAGTGAGTGAATTATTAGCAGTTACCCCATTTGACGAAGTAGCCTATGCACAAGCTTTAGCACTGAGTGAACAACCTATGCCAGAAGTAACATTACGTTTAGGTGATTGGTTGCGTGTTTGTCCAGCAGAAGCGCGAAAAATTGTGATGGATTCAACAAGCGAAATGGCTACTGGAATGGCGAATTGGGCAAAAGCGAATTGGCAAATCCATACACGCGAAGATTTAGATGAGTATACATACTATGTGGCAGGCTTAGTTGGTGTCATGTTATCCGAGCTATGGGAGTGGAATGCCGGTATTAAAGCAGACCGCGAACTTGCTATTGGCTATGGTCGTGGACTTCAAGCAGTCAATATTTTACGTAATCAACAAGAAGATTTAGATGAGCGCGGTGTAAGTTTCGTACCTGACGACTGGACACGTGATGATTTATTCCACTATGCAGAGGAAAACTTAGCGAAAGCAGACGCTTATATGAAAGTATTAAATAAGCGGTCGATCATCTTATTCTGCCGTCTTCCTCTAGCTCTAGCCCATAAATCACTCAAGGCAATGAAAGATGGCCGCGAAAAAATGTCTCGTGCTGAAGTAGAAGCAACAGTAGAAGAAATTCAAGCAGACTAGACTTTATTTTGAAAGACGATTTTGTATTAGACAGATCCTACAATTAGATCCCAAATAAAAACGAAAGACACAACCATGCAAATCCTGGTTGTGTCTCTTTATTTAGCACATAATACACGCTATATTGACCGTGGTCCTCTTTATGCTTCATTTCCTAGCGTTATAAAAACAATGCAACCGCACCGCTAAATACGCCACATAAAAGTGCATATGTAAAAGATAAAATATGGCGTCGATTATTCCGCTTTACTAAAAACTCTAGCAAACCACGTATTGAAAACAAAAGCATAATAAAAGCAAATAATAATGCATATACCGCTTTTTGCTCAAATAAATTGACCGTCATAAATGTCATGAATAACACACATAAAAACGCTTCTAAAACAAAATGCCAAATGCCAACATATTGGTCTAAAAATTTTTCGTTTTTCGTAATGTTAAACTTTTTACGCAGCTTTAAATCGATTAAGCCTGCTGCGATAAAACCAATAACTAAAATAGCAATTAACAAAATAAAACGTCCCCTCTAAATATCCGTTTGCAAATATTGCTGGCGTAACTCTCTCGGTACAAGATCTCCGCCTGTTGACCAAATAAGATGCGTTGCCAGGTCCATCTTATTTTGTAATTGGTTTTGCTGTAAATAATCGACACCTTGCATCATTAATTCGATTGGACCATACACACCTGCATGTGCTGAAGGCTCCATAAAAATATTTTCCTGCTCATACATCCCTTTTAAGCTTCTATATAAGAAACTATCATCCACTGTATAGCAGCCACTTATGATGGATTCCATTATTGTACCTGCAAATTTAGACGGTCTACCAACAGCCAATCCGTCTGCCTCTGTTTGATTGGATAAGCCAATATCATGCACACTAATTTCATCATGTAAACCCGTCATCATGCCAAGAAGCATACAAGGTGAAGCAAATGGCTCCCCAAAGAAAATATGCACATGCTCCCCGTAAATTTGTTTGATCCCATAAGCAACACCGCCAGGACCCCCACCTACACCACATGGCAAATAAACAAATAAAGGATGTTCTTCATCAACTTTTATTTTCAACTCTTGAAATTGTTTTTCCAGTCGTAACGCCGCCACCGCATAGCCTAAAAATAAATCCACTGAATTTTCATCATCAATAAAGTGACAGTTGGCATCTTGCTCGGCTAACAGTCGCCCTTGTGTTACTGCAGCACTATAATCTGAAGCATATTCAATGACTGTTACCCCTTTTTCACGCAATAACTCTTTTTTCCACTCTTTCGCTTCTGCTGACATATGCACCGTTACTTGAAAGCCTAATTGTGCACTAATAATCCCTATACTTAAGCCTAAATTTCCTGTAGAACCGACGGCAATTTTATAGTTACTAAAGAAATCTTTAAACGCTTTACTATTTATTTTTGCATAATCATCCTGCTCTGTTAACAGCCCTGCATCGATGGCCAGTTTTTCGGCATGGCTTAACACTTCATAAATGCCACCACGCGCTTTAATCGAGCCCGCAATCGGTAAGGAATGATCACATTTCAGCATTAATTGCCCTGGTATATCAAAACCGCGGCGTCCTTCAATTAACTTTTTCATTGCAGGAATTTCGATTACATCGGATTCAATAATGCCATTTGAAAATTTCGTCAATGGAAATGCCTCTATTATATAAGAAGAAAAGCGTTTTAATCTTTTTTCTGCATCCCGAACTATTTCCATTGAAACCTGTTCGAACGTTTGCTTTTCAGCTGACTTTTTAGGATTTATCCAAAATACATACTGTTCATTTTGTAATTTTTCTATTAGTGGAAATTGTCCTTTTAAAGCTTCTACATCGATTGATTGCTGTTTCATTTTATCCTTCCTCCCTTTCCAAAACCGCACGTTCACAAATTTGTCGAAATTCCATTTCAAAAGCCAAATTATTTTCTTCTGTACGCTTTTTAGGTCCCTTTGTACGACCACCTGCACGTCTTATTTTCGCACTTTCATAACGAAATGCCAACAGTTGATCTATATTGTCAGACGTCAGCTCTTTACCGTTATGCGTGATAACTTTCCCACCTTTTGCCAAACACATCGCAGCTAAACCATAATCTCCTGTAATGACAATATCCCCCTTCTTTAACACGCTAAGTAGCTTAAAATCTACCGAATCAGGTCCTTTGTCTACAATAATTGTTATTACATTATCTCTTTCTATTCGATGTGATGTATCGCAGAACAAGATGGGTTTTATCTCATATTGAGATGAAACAAATAGCGCTAAATCAACAACGGGACATGCATCTGCATCAATTAATAATTGTATAATAATTATTCACCCTTTCAAAAATATTGTTCATTTTAATATATCGATATATCGAATTGTAAACGTTTTCACAAGTTTTTTCCATGTTATCTCACGGATATTACAGAAAATAATATTGAATTGCAAGATAATTCATACTAATGTATAACTAACAACAACATAATGGGGGTTACACAATGGAAACAGCAATTAAAAATAACGCACAGCAATATGTCGATGATGTATTTATTAAATTAAAAAAGAAAAACGAACACCAACCGGAGTTTTTACAAGCTGCGGAAGAAATCTTTTTATCATTAGTACCTGTATTTGAAAAAAATCCTGCGTACATCAAACATAATATTTTAGAGCGCATTGTTGAACCCGATCGCATGGTTTCGTTCCGTGTCGCTTGGCAGGATGACCAAAATAATGTGCACGTAAACCGTGGTTATCGTGTTCAATACAACAATGTTATCGGACCTTATAAAGGTGGCATTCGCTTCCATCCAACTGTAGACGAATCAATTATGAAATTTTTAGCTTTTGAACAAATTTTCAAAAACGCACTAACTGGCCAAGCAATCGGTGGCGGTAAAGGTGGTTCAGATTTCGATCCTAAAGGGAAATCTGATGCAGAAATTATGCGCTTTTGCCAAGCATTCATGACTGAATTATACCGCTATATCGGTCCAGATGTCGATGTCCCTGCCGGTGATATTGGTGTAGGTGCACGTGAAGTTGGCTATATGTGGGGACAATATAAACGTATTCGTGGTACCTATGAAGCAGGTGTGTTAACTGGTAAAAAGCCTGGTTATGGTGGTTCATTAGCGCGTACAGAGGCAACTGGTTACGGTTTAATATACTTTGTAGAAGAAATGCTGCGTGAGGAAAAGGATTCCTTCTTAAATAAAAAGGTCGTTGTATCTGGTTCAGGTAATGTAGCCATCTATGCGATTGAAAAAGCACAACATTTCGGCGCACATGTTATCGCATGTTCAGATTCTTCAGGTTATATTTATGATCCAGAAGGTATCGATTTAAAATTAGTAAAAGAAATTAAAGAAGTGCGCGGTGAGCGTATTAAAGCATATGTAAATGAACGACCAAATGCAACATACTCAGAAGGTTGCGAGAATATTTGGTCAATCCCTTGTGATATCGCCCTACCTTGTGCGACTCAAAATGAAATTAATGGTGATCAAGCCCGCATGTTAATTGCAAATGGCGTTCGCGTTGTTGCTGAAGGAGCAAATATGCCATCTGACCTAGAAGCAATTAATGAGTTTTTAAATGCTGGTGTATTCTTTGGTCCTGGCAAAGCGGCTAATGCTGGCGGTGTTGCCGTATCTTCATTAGAAATGGCACAAAACTCCAGTCGGAACTACTGGTCATTCCAAGAAGTCGATGAAAAGCTACATTCAATTATGCAGTCGATTTACAAAGAAAGCTCTGAAGCTGCTAAACAACATGGCTATGAAGGTAATTTAGTAGTCGGTTCAAATATTGCTGGCTTCATTAGAGTAGCTAACGGTATGCTTGTGGAAGGCGTATTTTAAACAATGCAAAAAACCGCAAAATCACTCCATGATTTTTGCGGTTTTTTTATTTTTTTACTTATCTCACAACAAGTACATCACACTTTGAGCTTCGTACAACGTTTTCAGAAACCGAGCCGAGTAAGAAGCGCTCTGCACGGTTTAATCCAGTTGCACCAACAATTATTAAATCCGCTTCTGTTAAACTTGTTAAAATCACTTTTGGTGAGCCTTCTTCCACGACAAGCTGTACATTTTGAATGCCTGCTTGAGTCGCTTCATTTTTATATTGCTCTAATTGTACGATTGCTTTTTCTTTTAACTCTTTAGCGTACTTTAAATCATAGGCTTCCACCGAACCAAATGAATGTGTATCGATGACGCATACTAAATGGAGCTTTGCACCGGTCAATTTTGCGAGATGGACACCGCGCTCAAATGCAATTTTCGCTTTTTCTGAAAAGTCTACTGCAACAATAATATTTTTGTAAGTTTCAACCATTACAACCACTCCTTCTCTTATAATTTATTATATCAAATATTAGGAGTAGTGAGAAATTTCCCTCTTTTAATTCCAGATAGGTCAGACGTCTCTCTTTAAAATACGAACAATATTTTATTTTTCACAAGTAAACATTCGTGTTATAATACGTAATGTAATCGAAATGGAGGTTTTTCATGTGGAATTAGTGTATACAGGTAAAACAAAAGATGTATTTAAATTAGAAGATGGTCATTATTTATTAAAATTTAAAGATGATGTAACAGGTGAAAATGGGGTATTTGATCCAGGTGCCAATACAGTTGGATTAACAATTGATGGTGCTGGACTAGCATGTTTACGCTTAACGTCATTCTTTTACTCTAAATTAAACGAACTGAATGTACCTACTCATTATGTAGATGCAAACTTTGACGATGCAACAATGACAGTAAAACCAGCAACTGTATTCGGTAAAGGTCTTGAAGTAATTTGCCGTTTCAAAGCAGTTGGTTCATTTTTACGTCGTTATGGTGCTTATGCAAGCGAAGGCCAAGATTTAGACGCATTCGTTGAAGTAACGATTAAAGATGATGAGCGCCTAGATCCTCCAATTTCTGAAGATGCACTTGCAATGTTAAGCTTACTAACACATGAAGAGTATGCCATTTTAAAAGAGCGTACAATTGAAATTTCTAAGTTCGTTGCAGCTGAGCTTGAGAAAAAAGGTTTAACTTTATATGATATAAAACTTGAATTTGGCCGCGATGCGAAAACCAATGAAATTATTTTAATCGATGAAATTTCTGGTGGTAATATGCGCGCTTACAAAGGTGATACATATATCGAACCTTTACAGTTAGAAAAAATTATGTTAGCTGACTAATAATTGAAGCCTTCTATGCGCATCATGCATAGAGGGCTTTTTTTACGCCGTTAAGACGATCATTTATACTATTTCATTGCAAGTATTATGTATTTTTCACATAACCCCTTCCCTTTTCATAGTATTCATGTTAGGATTACTTTCTTACTTCAACGCATCAAAGTGCAAAAGCATAAAGGAGTTTTAGATTATGATTCAACAAAAACAGGTGAAAGCAAGTTTTCTTGAAGCTGGTTTATTAACGGTATTCATTATCGCATTAATATCATTTTCAATCATGAAGCTTGAAAGTGTTCCCCATATCCCAATCATTCTTTCTATTATCATCTTAATGACTTATGGGTTAACCAAAAAAGTTCCCTTCCGTCAATTAGAGGAAAGCATGGTGAATTCTGCGAAAACAGGGATTGGCGCGATTTATATTTTCCTTTTAATTGGACTTTTAATAAGTAGCTGGATTATCGGTGGAACAATCCCTACTTTATTGTATATTGGATTTTCTTTTGTTGCAGCGAGCTTCTTTTATGCAAGTGTATTTATTATTACAGGCATAATTGGGACTGCAATTGGGAGTTCTCTCACAACGGTCGGAACGGTTGGCGTTGCTATGCTAGGTGTCGCCACCGCAATGGATGCTTCCCTAGTTATTACAGCAGGCGCAATTGTTTCAGGTGCATTTTTTGGTGATAAAATGTCCCCTCTTTCAGATACGACGAATTTAGCGGCAACGGTTACAGGTATTGATTTATTTACACATATTCGAAATATGATGTATACAACAATCCCTGCCTTTATTTTATCCGTTATTGGCTATGCAATTTTATCACCGAAAGGCACGAGCATTGATGAGCAATTAATTACACAGTATAAAGAAGTTTTACTAAATTCGAATCTTGTGCATTGGTATGCACTTATTCCTCTCGTTATATTAATTATTTGTACGATTTTTAAAGTGCCGAGTTTAATGACTTTAACAATTAGTACAATTAGTGGCGTTGTTCTTTCTTATATGCATAGTGCGATTCCATTTAATGAACTTTTTGAAATTTTATATAGCGGTTATGTTGCAAATACGGGTGTCGAGGCAATTGATTCGTTATTAACGCGTGGTGGGATGAATAGTATGCTATTTACAATCATACTCATCGTACTTTCCCTTTCAATGGGTGGTCTTTTGTTTTCATTAGGCATTATTCAAGCATTACTTGCCTCAATTCAGCAATTGTTAACAAGTATCGGTAAAGCCATTACAGGGGCAGCATTTACAGCCATTGCGATTAACTTTTTAGTTGGCGAACAATATTTATCGATTTTATTAACAGGTGAAACGTACAAAGAAAAGTTCAAAAGCTTAAATATGCATCCGAAAAATTTAGCGCGTGTTATTGAGGATGCTGGTACGGTAATTAACCCGCTCGTTCCTTGGGGTGTATGTGGTTTATTCATTTCAACGGCGTTAAATGTAAGTGTCATTAGTTATATTCCCTTTGCATTTTTCTGCTTGCTTAGCCCAGTCATTACCATCTTATTTGGTTGGTTGAATATTACGATTACGAAGCAAAGTTAAATTTGGGGGCTGAAAAAACCGCTATCTTTCTTAGTTATTACTAAGTAGATAGCGGTTTTTAAATTATGGGATAGCATCCATACAACTATTATTATTTTCAAATAGTTACTTAACCGCTATTACTTCGCTCACTTTAACGATTTAAAGCTATCAATAAGTGAAGTATACTAGTAAAATACTTATAGAATAATAACTTTCCCTTGTCTTTTCATTGACAATCCTAATCTAGAAAATTATGATTAAATTGGAGTAAAAAAATGGATAAAAGGGTGATTTTATGGAATGTTTAGAAAAAGCGAGATTGCTAGATAGTCAAGATCCATTACAACGATATGCAAAAGAATTTTATAAAAACGAAAATCAATATTACTTCGACGGAAACTCTTTAGGGTTGTTATCCAAACGGGCAGAAAACAGTTTATTGACGTTAATAAATTCTTGGAAACAATTCGGCATCGACGGTTGGACGAATGGTGAACATCCTTGGTATTTTTTATCCGAAAACTTAGGAGAGAAATGCGCACCATTAGTTGGAGCGAAAAAAGAGGAAGTTATTTTAACAGGCTCCACAACGACAAACTTACATCAGCTACTCGCAACATTTTTCCACCCCACTGCTGAGCGCAATAAAATATTAGCAGATGAATTAAATTTCCCTTCCGACCTTTATGCAATGGCAAGTCAAATTCAACTACGTAATTTACCAGCTGACCATTTGAAATTCGTAAAAAGTGAAGACAGCCAAACGATTACAACAGAAGCGATTATAAATGCGATGACAGATGATATTGCCGTAGCCATATTACCCGCTGTTTTATATCGTAGTGGTCAAGTGCTAGATATCGCTACGATTACGAAAGCGGCCCATGCGCGCGGCATTATTGTAGGCTTCGATTTATGTCATTCAATCGGCTCTATTCCACATCAATTACATGATATAGGTGTGGATTTTGCGTTTTGGTGCAATTATAAACATTTAAACGGCGGTCCAGGTTCGGTTGCAGGATTATTCGTACATGAAAAACATTTCGGAACGATGCCAGGACTAGCAGGTTGGTTCGGTTCAGATAAAACGAAACAATTTGATTTAGCGGTACAATTCTCTCCAGCAAATGCTTCCGGTGCATATCAAATTGGGACACCACATATTTTAAGTATAGCACCGATAGAAGGCTCTATGTCCATGTTTGATGAAGTTGGTATTGATGCGATTCGGAAAAAATCATTGCAATTAACAGGCTTTTTAATGGACTGTTTACAACAGGAAATCCCTGATGTTTTTCAATTAGGGAACCCTACTGACGAAACACGTGGTGGTCATGTATTTTTAGTGCATGAGGAAGCGGCACGTATTTGCAAAGCACTTAAAGAAGCGGGTGTTATTCCTGATTTTAGAGCGCCGAATGGAATCCGACTTGCACCTGTTGCCTTGTACAATTCATTTGAAGAAGTGTGGAAAGTCGTTCAAATTTTGAAAGATATTATGGAAAACGAAACATACAAAAAGTTTCATAACGAACGGGAAATCATTGCTTAGGAGGAATTGACATGTCGAAACGCTCCATTTCTGAACTCGAGGAAAAAATGAAGCAAGAAAAAGGGATTCATACGGATTTTAAAAATGATATGACGTATGGCGAGTATTTAAGTTTAGAGCATATTTTGTCCAACCAAAATCGGCTATCAAATCACCATGATGAGATGTTATTCATTATTATTCACCAAGTAAGTGAACTATGGATGAAGTTAATTATCCATGAGCTACAAGGTGCTATTGAAGCGATTCAACGAAATGAATTGCAGCCGTCTTTCAAAATGTTAGCGCGCGTTTCTAAAATTCAAATTCAAATTATTCAAGCGTGGGACGTACTCGCAACAATGACGCCAGCCGAGTATTTACAATTCCGGGATACACTAGGCAAAGCTTCTGGCTTCCAAAGCTATCAATATCGCCAAATTGAATTTGCTTTAGGATACAAAACACCTTATATTTTAAAAATCTATGAAAAAGATCAAGAGATTTCAGAAATGTTGCAGAAAGCTTCCAAAGCACCGAGCATTTACGATGTTTCGATTCAAGCATTGGCACGCGCTGGATTACCGATTAATGAAGCACTGTTAAACCGTGATTTTAGTGTCGTTTATGATGGAGATGAATCGGTTGCTGCTGCTTGGAGTACCGTTTATAAAAATATCGATAAATATTGGAATTTATATCAACTTGCTGAAAAATTAGTGGATATTGAAGATTCTTTACAGACGTGGCGATTCAAACATATGAAAACAGTTGAACGAATTATTGGCTTTAAAATTGGGACTGGTGGTTCTTCCGGTGTCAATTACTTACGCCAAGTGTTAGACCACCGTTTCTTCCCAGAATTATGGGATTTACGAACAACCTTATAAAAGATACGGGGGAAATTGAGTGAAAGAAAACAAAGGACAATGGTCCAGTAAAATCGGCTTTATATTAGCATCTACGGGAGCTGCAATCGGCTTAGGGGCCATTTGGAAAATGCCTTACGTAGCGGGTCAAAGTGGTGGAGGTGCATTCTTCTTAATTTTCGTCGTGTTAACCCTTCTCATTGGGCTTCCGATGTTATTATCCGAGTATATTATCGGCCGAAGCTCACAAAAAGAGGCTGTTTCAGCGTACAGATTTTTAGCACCAAATACACCAGCATGGGCATGGATTGGGAAGTTAGGGATAATTGGATGCTTCTTATTACTCTCTTTTTACAGTGTTGTAGGTGGATGGATTTTTATTTATAGTGGCGTTTCAGTTGTGGGTAATGTTATTGAGCCATCATTAGACACGGGCGCATTTTTTGGCCAAGTGACAGGGACACCGTGGATTGCTTTGCTTGGTTTAGCGTTATTTACAATCGCAAACGTAATTGTTATTGCGCTTGGCGTTCAAAATGGGATTGAAAAAGCGAATAAATTTATGATGCCATTATTATTCATCATGTTCTTTATTTTAGTCGTTCGCGCATTAACGCTTGACGGCGCTATGGAAGGCGTCAAGTTTTTCTTATATCCAGACTTCACAAATATTACAGCAACATCGATTTTATATGCATTAGGGCAATCATTTTTTGCATTAGCAGTCGGGTTTTCTTGTTTAGTAACGTATAGCTCTTATTTAAAGAAAGATGTGAGCTTGCCAAACGCTGCTGGATCCGTAGTCGGCTTAAGTATTTTCGTTTCATTTTTAGCGGGTTTAGCAATATTCCCAGTAGTATTCGCATTTGACATGGAAGTTACTGAAGGACCGCCATTACTATTTATGGTATTACCTGCAGCATTTTCGCAAATGCCTTTCGGTGAGCTGTTTTTAGCCCTGTTTTTAATTTTATTCTTATTTGCAACGTTAACTTCTTCGTTCAGCATGTATGAAATTATTGTTGCTGCGACGGTTGAAAAATTCAAAATGACACGTGCGAGATTAACGATCATCATCGGGATTTTTGTCTTTATCGCTTCGATTCCGTCTACTTTAACGTACAGCACATTAAGCGATGTTTCAATCTTTGGCAGAAGCATTTTCGATGCGACAGATTTCGTTGTGTCTAATGTCATTTTACCAATCGGCAACTTGCTCATCGCAGTATTTATTATGCATGTAATGGATAAAAATGTAGTAAAAAATGAGCTTCTTCAAGGAAGTAAAATGGGCGAAGGTTTTTATAAAACGTATCGTTTCTTAATGACAATTGTTGTTCCCTTGGTTATTTTTACTGTTCTAGTGTATTTAATTATTCAATATTAGAGGTGCACTATGTGGATTGATATTACGCAAACATTAAAAGCTGGCATGCCAAACTGGCCAGGTGATACACCATTTCATTTTGAAGTGGGTTATACAAAAGATCAAACAGGTTCAGTTAATATCGGAAAAATGACAACTTCCATGCATATCGGAACACATGCTGATGCCCCTTTTCACTTTAATAATGATGGTGAAAAAATGGATCAGCTCGATGTGAACGTGTTTATCGGGCAATGTTTTGTAATGGATTGTAGAGGAGCTGCAGAAATTACACATGAGATGTTGAGTGCCGTTGATTTTAAAGGCGTTCAGCGGATTTTATTTAAAACAGTTGATGCCATATGTTCGCAGTTTCCAACGACAATCCCTGTAATTCATCCGGACGTCGCGCCTTTTTTACAAGATAAAGGGGTCGTTTTAGTCGGTGTTGACAATCCTTCTGTTGATCCATTAGATAGTAAAGAAGTAAGTGCGCATCATGCTTTATATAAAGCGGGCATTCATATTGTCGAAGGTTTAATACTTGAAACGGTTGAACAAGGTTTTTATGATTTAATTGCCTTGCCTTTAAAAGTAGAAGGCGCGGACGGGGCACCAGTACGAGCTATTATCCGGAAAATACCTTAAATTATGACAGAGCGCAGCAACCCGAGGTAATAGGGATGCTGCGCTTATTTATATTCATGAACAAAATACCTCTTCCTGCTTTTCTGTTAACTCGATCTCAAAGCCGATATCTGTTAGCATTTGGTAATCACTATTCACCTCTTGCCCTGCTGTTGTTAAATAGTCGCCTACAAAAATACTGTTTGCTGCGTACATACCTAGTGGTTGTAATGATCCAAGATTGATTTCTCGCCCACCTGAAATTCTAATTTCCTTTGTCGGGTTCATATAACGGAATAGCGCTAACACTTTTAAACAATAACGTGGGTTTAATTCTTTCGTGCCTTCTAGTTTTGTCCCGTCAATGGCATTTAAGAAATTGATAGGAATAGAATCCGCATCTAGTTCATAAAGCGCTCGTCCAATTTCTACCACATCTTCCTTCGTTTCCTTCATCCCAATAATGGCACCGGAGCAAGGTGAAATCCCATGTTTTTTTACAGTTTCCACTGTATTGATACGGTCCTCATATGTATGAGATGTCGTAATATACGAATGATGGCGCTCCGATGTATTTAAGTTATGATTGTAACGATCTACCCCCGCCTCTTTTAATTGTTGTGCTTGCTCTTCCTTTAATAACCCTAAGCAAGCACAAACTTTTAAACCATATTTTTCTTTAATCTCCGTCACGGCTTCACTTACGACATTCACATCTTTACGCGTCGGGCCACGTCCACTCGCAACGATACAGTACGTCCCAATTTTATTATCAAATGCACGTTTAGCCCCTTCTAAAATCTCTTCTTTTGTAATAAAAGGATACTTATCGATCGGTGCAGTAGATTTAGATGATTGCGAACAATAGCCACAATCCTCTGGGCAATAACCACTTTTCGCATTCATTATCATATTCAATTTTACTTTTTTGCCGTAATAATGTTTTCGAATGGTAAATGCACCATCCATTAATTTTAGTAACTCATCATCATCGCTATTTAAAATGGCTAGCGCCTCATCATTACTTAATAATTTCCCCTCAATAACTTCTTCTGCTAACTGTGTCCAATTCATTATGCAAGCTCCTTTTCCATCTGTTTTATTTCAATTGCTCTTGCCGAACGTAATACTTTATACAATCGTTCCGCTAAAAATGCCGATACGATCGCTAAGCAAAAATCGGCTAGGATACTATTTAAAAATCCAACTAAAAATACATGTGACCAACTCGTTTGCACGCCTAGCCAAAAATTCAACGAGACATATAAATATGGTACCGCGATTGCATAAATAAGTAGAAGACCTACAATATTAACGGCGATAAAATGCCACTTTGTTGGCACTTCTACTTTTTCAAGTAGCTTACCGATAACAAATGCGGCAAGCGCGAAGCCTATTAAAAAACCAAAAGTCGGCTGCATCACGTATGTAATTCCTCCACCTTGCGTAAAGACAGGTAATCCAACTAAACCAATACCGATATACACAAGTTGACTAAGCAAACCATTCCGACTACCGAGTAAACACCCTGCTAAAAAAACAAAAACAATTTGTAATGTAAATGGTACGACTGGCAATGGTACTTTAATAAATGCGCCAATTGCTGTTAATGCGGCAAACATCGCCACCATTACAAGTGATAACGTTTTTTGTCGGTGTTGCATCCCTTACCCCTCCCTCTTTGCAAAAAATTGTTTGATTGTTTCTTTTGTCGTCTGAATCATGAAACGCATTTCCTCATCTGTAATAATATACGGCGGCATAAAATATAAAATATTCCCCAGTGGACGAATGAGTAATCCTTTTGCTAGTGCCATTTTATAAATTTGATAGCCAATCCGCTCCTCGCTCGGCAACGGTTGTTTTGAAACCCGATTTTCTACTAGCTCGATTGCACCAACTAGCCCAACTTGACGATACTCACCTACAAATGGAAGCTCACTAAATGCTTCAATTGCTAACTTTCTCATATAATCACCTTTACGTTGCACAATTTCGATGTAGTTTTCCTCTTCAAATATCGTCAAAACTTCTAGTGCCACCCGACAAGCGAGCGTGTTCCCTGTATAGCTATGCGAATGTAAAAAGGCCTTCATTTTGTTGTAATCATCATAAAAGGCATCGTAAATCGCATCCGTTGTTAATACGACCGATAGCGGTAAGTAGCCACCTGTTAATCCTTTTGACAGGCACATAAAATCTGGCGAAATATTCGCTTGCTCACAGGCAAACATAGTACCCGTTCGACCAAATCCAACCGCAATTTCATCAGCAATTAAATGCACATTGTATTTTGTACACAAAGTTCTAAGTCGTTCTAAATAAATCGGTGGATACATTTTCATTCCAGCGGCTGCCTGAATAAGTGGCTCTATAATAACAGCGGTAATTTCCTCATGATGTAAAATTAATTCCTCTTCCACAAAATGAATACATTGCGCTTGGCAACTTGTCGGTTGTTCATTGAATAGACAGCGGAAACAATCGGGTCCTTGTGCACGTACAGTATCGAGTAAGAGCGGTTGATATACGTCGTTATACAGGTCTACACCCCCGACCGATAGCGCTCCAAGTGTCTCGCCATGATACGCATCTGTTAATGCAAGAAAGCGTTTTTTCTTAGTATCGCCACTTTGCATATGAAATTGAAAGCTCATTTTCAATGCAATTTCAATAGAGGAAGAACCATTATCCGCAAAAAAGACTTTGTTTAAGCCCTCTGGAGTTAAAGCGACTAATTTTTCGGCAACGCGAATGGCAGGCTCATGTGTGAAATTCGCAAATATTGTATGTTCCAGCTGAAAGGCTTGCTCGCTTAACGCTTGGCTTATGCGTGAGTTCGCATGACCAAATAAATTTACCCACCAAGAAGATACGGCATCTAAATATCGATTGCCGTGCTCATCATAAAGCCACACCCCTTCACCCCGTTCAATGACAATTGGCGGAAATTGCTCATAATCCTTCATCTGTGAGCACGGATGCCATACATGTTTTAAATCCCTTTCTTGCAAGTCAGATAATTTTTGTGTCATATTGATACAGCCTTTCATATAATGATGTATTTGTTATGGAATGATCCATGACTTCGGAAAGTTCTTTATACTGTGGAATGATTGCATATGGTTTGGGATGATGCTGTAAAATCGTCTCGATATTATTACGTTCTAATGCGCTTCCTGTGTCGCCATTAAAGGCAATTGCTAGTACTTCAATTCCTCTTGAATATAATGCTTCTAACGTCAACAATGTATGATTAATGGTGCCAAGCTTTGTCCGCGTAACAATCACAACAGGCAACTGACTTTGCTTAATGACATCAAGAAACGTTACCTCTCCGTTTACATCTAGCGGTACAAAAATCCCGCCAGCACCTTCACAAATTACGATATCCATCATTTTTTTTAATCGTTTAATTTGCTCTAAAATGCGCTTCGTATCAATTTTCTGCCCTTCTAGTTGAGCTGCAAAGTGTGGTGATGCAGGCTCTTTAAATGAATAATCGTTTAAATCAGTTCGTTCTAATTGTTGCAAAGAATACGTTTCATACATCGTTGTATCGTAATAATAGGCGTGCCCTTCCTCAATTACTTCCCCTGTTTGGACAGGTTTGTAAGGTGTCACACGAAGCCCCTGCTTTTGTAATTGGCGCATTAATAATACCGTTACACATGTTTTTCCGATATCTGTATCTGTGCCAATTACCCAAAAGTGCTGCATTGTTCATCCCCTCCCTTTTACGTTAACTTAATTATTTTATATGTTAACACATTATTTTTAGTTGTAAATGCTATTTTTTAATTGAGCGGAATTTAATAATAAAAACCCATTTTGAAAAATGACCAAAAAAATCAATTACACCGAAGCGTAATTGATTAGATATTCGATATGTGGATTGAATTGCATATACCTTTTCTCAACAATTTACCAGAAATAATGATGACAAAGCGCAGTACCCCCGATTACAAGGGTTACTGCGCTTTTTTTATTTATTATGCTATTTCTAAAGTCGTATTATTACTTCTAAAATTACTTTTATCTTGTACAATTTTAGTTTAATTCCTACCTTTTTAAGCTTCTTTTCGCATTTTCCATAAAAAGTACAACGTGGGGATAATCAAAATTGCAGAAAAAGCAATACCTCCATTAATCGAAGTATATAGTGCAATGATCCCAACAAGGGGACCTCCAGCTACCTGACCGAGCGCATCTATCTGACCGTACATCGAAATCGCAGTAGCCCTACCTTGTGACTGCAATCGCTCGTTTGTTACTACACTCATTAATGGGTAATTGATGTTTCGCAGTGTTGCAATTGCCCAATATAATAATACTGCAATCAAAAAGTTTTCAGTAAACGCGAAAAACAACATAGCGAAAGATAATAAACTATTCGCCAGCAACAAAATCGTTGTATAGCGCCCTTTCATATTAATCTCTACAACCTTCAGCACTGCAATATTCAGGAGAAACGCAATGGCATAAAACGCTCCAAACCAGTAAATCGAATCTTCCTCTGCTA
The DNA here is from genome assembly GCF_038005225.1 of Solibacillus sp. FSL K6-1523. NCBI lineage: Bacteria > Bacillati > Bacillota > Bacilli > Caryophanales > Caryophanaceae > Solibacillus > Solibacillus sp. FSL K6-1523. Next base: position 1,487,252 of record NZ_JBBOSU010000001.1, on the reverse strand, counting down.
GACTAAAACTTTCAATAAAATGTGCGCCCCATAAACGGTCAAAACCTTCACTAGCAAGTCCCCAGAATAATGTGATCGCCGCAATCGCAAATAACACTCGATTTCCCTTTATTTGTGACAAGCCACCCTTTAAAGCTAATTCTATTTGTTTAGAACTAGAATGATTTTCTCGGGAAAGTGTTACAAATTTCGTTTCTGGCATAATCATATGTGAGATGATTGCTAATAGAACTAACAATGAGCCCGCAATCAAAATCGTTATTTGTACAGAAAAAACAGTAGCAATGAATACACTAACAAGAATCCCGATAAATGCACCAAACGAACTGTATTGTGCACCCTTTAGAAATACTTGATCCAAACTTTTGTTTTCCAATTCGTCTGTGATCCATGCTTGTTCCGCACCACTTATAAATGTCCAGCCAATCCCCCACAACGCAGAACCGACTGCAATTGCCCAAAATTCAGGAAAACTCCCTTCTAGTAAATGAGCAGCCCCTATAATGAACGTTCCAATAACTAATGACATCTTTCTTCCAAAAAAGTCCGCCACCAACCCAGTTGGCATTTCAAACAATAATATGGTTAATTCTAAAATTGTCCCTATCAAGACGAGTTGTAAAGGATTTAGCCCAGCTTGAGATACATAATAAATCGCGTTCAGCGTAAACACCATCTGGATGATGAATGCACGTGAACTTGTTGTAAAGTAGTAAATATTTTTGATATTCAATGTTTTGTCCTCCGATTTTTAGCAATTCCAATTGGATGCTCAAACCGGAAAATAAGTTCACAAAATTAAGCTAACATACCCTCCGATTTGATGTAGAAAGTAAGTGTTGTGCTTTTCATATTCATCTCTCCCTATTCGTTAATAAATTTAGTATAATTGTATTTTTCCGAATTGTCATTCTTCGTTTTTCTGATATATTTAAGCAAGGGGAGGATGATTTAGAATGAGAATTTTTGATGCACATTTTCACATAATTGATTTTGATTTTCCGATTATCGAGAACCAAGGTTATACACCGCCAAGCTACATTGTCACAAATTATGAACAGGAAACAGCTCACTTGAATGTATTAGGTGGTGCGATTGTATCTGGATCATTTCAAGGTTTTGATCAAGGCTATTTATTAAAGGCACTTAAACAAATGGGACCTGCATTTTGTGGGGTTACACAATTACCTTTTACTGTGACGGATGATGAAATTTTAAACTTACATAATAACGGAGTAAGAGCATTACGATTTAATATTAAACGGGGCGGCTCAGAGGATTTATCAAAGCTCGACTACTTTGCAAGAAGAGTTTATGATTTGGTTGGGTGGCATAGTGAATTGTATATTGATGCAAAAGAGTTACCTGAAATTGCATCAACCATCGAAAAATTACCTGCTATTTCCATAGATCATTTAGGAATGTCTGAAGAAGGACTGCCGCATTTATTGAAATTAGTAGATAAAGGGGTACACGTTAAAGCTACCGGATTTGGGCGTGTAGAATTAAATGTAGAAAATGCCATGAAGTCCATTTATACAACGAATCCTGATGCACTCATGTTTGGAACAGACTTACCATCAACAAGAGCAAAAAGGCCTTTTGAAGTGGCGGATATTGCACTTGTTCAGCAATTATTCGATGAAAAAGCTGCAGATAAAATTTTATATTCTAATGCTTTAAAATGGTATTTCAAGTAATATGACGTGAATACTATTTGAAAAAAAATGAAATGGAGGGAATAACATTGCAGAAAAAAGAAAAAAATGAATTACTGGAATGGTTAAAAGCTATTGTTGTCACGGTCGTATTTGTCATCGGGATACGTACTTTCATTTTCACACCGATTCTTGTAAGCGGAGAATCTATGATGCCGACGTATGAAGATGGGGATCGAGTTATAGTAAATATTATCGGCAAACAAATCTCTGGATTAGAACGTTTTGATGTCATTGTTTTTCACACGACTGAAGAAACCAATTATATTAAACGAGTGATTGGCTTACCTGGTGACCATATTGCATACAAAGATGACGTGCTGTACATAAATGGTACCCCTTATGACGAGCCCTATTTAGATGCATATAAAGCGCAATTAATGGGATACGGTACTTTAACACAGGATTTTACGCTTGAAGATTTAGCGAATGTGTCAACTATTCCTGAAGGCTATTTATTCGTATTAGGTGATAATCGTGTGAATAGTACAGATAGTCGAGATCCAAGAGTCGGATTAATAGCGATAGATACTGTTATTGGTAAAGCGAACATTCGATTTTATCCATTAGATCATATTGGTATTGTGAAATAATTGGTTACAAAAACAAAAGACTGTTCTAGAATTTTACTTCTAGAACAGTCTTTAAAATTAATTTTTTGATCTCATTCCTTCAATTAAAATCGGTCCAGTAGATGTTCTTACAATAAATTTTTCATTATTTAAAACATCATCCAAAACAACACCACCTAAACCTTTCATTTCAATTTGAATATCTAATTTATTTTCACACTGCGATAATTTTGGTTTTAGTGTCTCTAACTTTGAAACCTCTGCAATCGAATCCATATAAATAATGACGTCGATATCACTTTGCTCATGACAAACTTGTATTCCAGTTGCCATTGAAAAACCGACACTCCCACCAATTCCCCATTCGAAATGCTGTAAAATTTCCTTTAATTGTTTTATCGATTTTTCGTGTGATACAGGTGGTACAAATTGTAGAACATCTACCGGTTTGATAATACGTTCAATATTTTGCGCCGATGTGAAAGCCGCAAAACGTTTAGAACGATTATTTCCTCTGAATCCTATTGCCACTTTTTCTCCAGTTACTTTCAAGCGACGAACGACAGCAATTCGGTTTGCCATTTCGTCTGTTAACATCCAGTGGGGTTTCTGTTCGAAAATTTCTACTTCTTCGTTTGAATATAAAAAAACGATATCATGTACATTTACTACCATTGTTCTGCGATTTTTCCACGTACAGCAATCGATGCTTTCCGTCCATTTTCGATTGCAATTTTTGATTGAAGGCGATTGGCTAACGTTACATCGGATGATTGCATTATATTTTCTTTAGCTTTAGCAATCATATTTTTAACTTGCTGTATTTGCTCTAAAGATGGCATATCTGCATTCACCCCTGCAATTAATTCATGTACTGCTCCTAACGAACAGAATGAATGAATATCATACGCCATCGATGGTACCGAATTTGCAAGCTCATCTAGTTCTTCAACCGTGCGCATCGTAACAAGTGCTGCTGATTTTTTAGACATTACATGTACTTGAATGGCGTCATCATCTAAAGAGATGATACGATTCCCTTGCATACCATGTGCTAAAAAAGCGCCTGAAATAGCTTTTCCAACGACACATGTCACAATTGGATGTCCACTTTGACGAGCTACTGCATACGCTTCAACACTTGCTGAACATGCTAAGTAAATCCCAAATAGCTCTTCATGATAGCCAAAAGCCTGCCCTGGCACATCTACAATTGGAACAATTAAACGCTTTTCATCTGCTAATGCATCCTCTTCAATAGCTTGACGAACATATTTAGCAACAGTCCATGCCTCTTGCAAACCAAATTCACCGTTGCGTGCACGATAAAACTTACTTTCGCTATTTGGAACAACTGCAATAAAACGTGCTTTTTTTCCATTTAATTCGGCATCTGCAACTAATACAGACGGTGTTTCAGAAATGGAAGTTGCCCCATTTGTAAAAGCGTCGAACCAAATTCGACCACGACTTACATTTTGCCCATCTTGCGCATTCTCTTTTACCGGTGCATACTCCTGACGACGTTGTAAAGTTCCTTGTGCCTCTTCAGGACTAATTTTCGTCTCCAGTTGTATTTGACTTAGCATATTTAAGAACGCATCATATTGATTCGTACGCTCAGCATATGAAGGGACATTCCATAAACGGCTAATTGCAGCAACATAATTTGGAATATCATCCTCCACCACCTCATCGATCAAATTTGCATTTAATCGACTAGTACCACCTATCATTTGCCAAATAAGTGGTTTCTGCTTAGCATTTAGCTCTCTTACACCTGCTTCTTGCTCCACTACTTCTGGGCCGTTCATCCCTAATCGTCCTTCACGCGTCATAATTAATGCCGAGCAAAGTCCTGCTGTTAAAGACATTCCACCAAATGAGCCAACTTTCCCAGGAATAATCCCGATAACTGGTACATATTTTTTAAGTGCCACAATTACCGAACTAATTTCGGCAATAGATAGCAATCCATAATTTGCCTCCTGTAAACGGACACCACCTGTATCATAAATAATGACTGGATATACAAACTGTCCCGCTTCACATGATTTTAAAGCTCGCTCAAGTGCACCAGCAAACTTTGCACCTGATACCTCTCCAATTCCGCCACCTTGAAAACTACCCTCAATTGAAATGACAAGCGTTTTCCGACCTTTAATCGTTCCCTGCATAATAATCATGCCATCATCACTTTGAGGAACAATATTTTGCGCTTCTAAATGTGGGGATTCAAAGCGATCAAATGGTCCTAAAATTTCCTTTGCCGTCCCTTCATCAAGTAATAAGTACGCTCGCTCTCTCGCCTTACTTTCCACCAAACTGATAGGTAATGTTGCACTATTCACCACTGAATCCCACCTCCGCTGCTTGTGCTAAACGAATGGAAACAACACCAGGCGTTGCACCGAAATCATTAATCGTAATAAATGCTAAAATATTTTGCTGTGCAATAAAACGTTCAATTACCTTTTGCCAACTTTCAGCATACCCTGTAATACCTGTTCGTACCTCAACCTTTGTTTCAGTTCCCTCAATTGGTTCAAGCAAAATTTCTAAATCACCTGAACCTACAACACCAATATGTGCACGCTTAACTATCGGACGTTCCGCTGGAAACGTGTAAGTCAATTTCTCCATTACAAGCACCCCTTTTTGTTTTTGCTTCAATATTTACAATGAACAAAGTCGCTGCTAACAAATCTGCTGATCCACCAGGCGAAAGCCAGCGTTCAATAAATTGTTGATCTAGCCCCTTAATCGCAGACACTGAAAACTGCTGTAGCAACTCTCTAGACTCTGCCTTAGCAAACTGAAGCCCTGCAAGTCCCCCCCGGTGAAGAAGACACGTATCATTTAAATTTGAAATTAACACAAGTAATGTAAAAAGTTTCGCTTCTTTTAATGGCATTTTTCGAATTGCTTGCTTATAGACCGGTAAGCTATATGCGCGAATATGTGGAAAAGCTTGCTGCGCTTCCTCACGTGCCCCAGTAATTCCGTAGTTTCTTTCCACCTCTAAACCATTTGTTTTAATTTGAGGGATATATTTGTCAGGCAATTTCGCGAGCTCCGCAGCATCATGAAAAACTTGCGGAATATTTACTTGTCCTCTTCTTCTCGCAATCGCTGCACATAACAAACCTAATGACCAAATTGCACCTTTATGTGTATTAACATTCTCAGTAACTCGAAACATCCGATTTTCACCATGGCGACCTATAGCCCCAAATGCCTCACGCAACTTTATAGTTGGTTTTTCCCCAAAATTCACCATAGCCATTTGATAAAATGTAGCATGTAAAGCATGTGCTGAATTACGCATTTTTTGAAGCGTTAAATCATCATGAGCACCATTATTTTCTGAATCTACTAAGCCTGGTTTCGGCGTTAGTTCCACCTCTTCAATTAATGCCGCAACTGCTTCATCTGCAATACGTAAACAAATTGCATGTTGCTCCATAATTTCAACCCCTTACCAGCTTCGGAATTTTGCGGGTGGTTCATATAGACCACCTGACCATTGCACAAGCTCGTCAATATTTTTTGCTGCCAATAATGAACGATTCGCTTCTCCACGTAATATATTTAAATCTTCCGGCATCGCAACTAAGCCGCGGTCGCGTAACGATTGTGTACGTTTTACATCATGCTCCATTCCTAACGGGGTTACCCCTGCGATGGATGCAATCATTTCTCGACGCTCTGCTGGGCTGTCTGTTTTATATAAATATGCAATACCTTCCTCCGTTACAATGTGCGTTATATCCTGTGAATATATCATGACAGGTGCTACTGCTAAGTTCGCTTGTTTTTTTACATCAATTGCATCTAAACGCTCAACAAATACCGGTGTATTTGCATCTTGGTATGTCTCAGCAACTTGTACAACTAATTTTTTCCCACGTGCAAGCTCATCTTGACTTGTCATCATGTTGTACCAAGCCTCTGTCGAATGACGTCGCCCTCCTGGATCATGCCCCATATTTGGTGCTCCACCGTAGCCTGCAACACGCCCTTTTGTAACCGTCGAAGAGTTCCCATATGCATCCATTTGCAAGGTAGAACCGATAAATAAATCAACAGCATACTGACCAGCCAATTGGGCAAGTGTACGGTTTGAACGTAGACTTCCATCCTTCCCTGTAAAGAATATATCGCGCCTAGCCTGAACATATTTTTCCATCCCGAGTTCGCCACCAAAGCAATGGACACTTTCAACCCAACCAGATTCTATCGCAGGTATTAACGTCGGATGCGGATTCAATACCCAATTACGACAAATTTTACCCTTCAATCCTAACTTTTCACCATAGGAAGGTAAAAGTAACTCAATCGCAGCAGTATTAAAACCAATGCCATGATTTAAAGATTGAACACCATGCTTTTCATAAATACCACGAATACACATCATTGCCTGTAATATTTGAATGTCCGTAATATGTCGTGGATCACGGGTAAACAATGGCTCCAACTCATATGGCTCATCCGCTTCAACGATGAAATCTACCCACGAACTCGGAATATCCACACGTGGTAACTCATCAACAATTTCATTTACTTGAACTATAACAATGCCATCACGGAATGCTGTTGCTTCAACTATAGTCGGTGTTTCCTCAGTATTAGGCCCCGTGTATAAGTTACCAAAACGGTCTGCCTTATCTGCCGCTACAAGTGCCACGTTCGGAATTAAATCGACGAACAACCGTCCGTATAGCTCCACATAAGTGTGTAAATCCCCTAAAATAAGCCGACCGTCTTCAATCATTTGCGCAATTCGTAAGCTTTGTGGACCGGCATAGCTCATGTCAATACGTTTCGCAATACCTTCTTCAAAAATATCTAAATGCTCTGGTCTTGACACACTGGACATAATCATATGTAAATCATGAACACGGTCAGGATCTACCTTGACTAAAGATTGAGATAAAAACGATGCTTGCTTCTGATTATTTCCTTCAAGTACGACACGATCTCCCGGTTTTAAAACACTTTCAAGAACATCGACTATTTTATTTGTTGGAATAATAACCCCATCTACGAGATGAGCAACTTCTTGTAGTCTTTTCTTTTTCCCATCTAACCTTGTCATCCACGAACGTTCTTGCTGAATAATTACCATACTTACACCCCTTTGTTTTTAGCTAAATATAAGCAATCACTAAATCCATTCTTATCAACTGAATAGCTATCCGCCTCTAAAAAGGCGCTTTGTGCGAGCTTCTTTAACACATCCCCTGGTGGCATTTCAATAAATTGACGTACACCATTTTCAAACAAAATAGAAGTCGCATCATGCCAACGTACCGGCAATGCAATACTTTCTGCTAAATCTTGTGCGATTGCAGTCGGATTTCTTAACACACGCGCATTTCGATTCGCAATTAGTGGATATCTTGGCCGTTGCAACGGTAAATTGGAAAGCTCTGCGGCTAGTCGATTTTGTACTGGTAAGAAAAGTGGACAATGCGATGGTGTTGACACATTTAGCATTTTAGCTATACTTGCACCCTTCCCCTCAACAAAATCTATCACCCGTTGCATCGCTTTCTTATGCCCTGATAAAGTAAGCTGCTGTGGAGCATTTCGATTCGAAACATATACTGGTTTTTGCTCTGTATGGAACTGCTCTACTATTTCTAATAACTGTAGCTCGGGCATTCCAACAATTACTGCCATTCCATAAGCCTCATCCTGTAAAGATTCCATGAGCTCCCCACGCAAACGTACTAATTGCAACGCATCTTCAAAACTCAAAACATCACTTGTAACCGCAGCTGCGAATGCACCTACAGAATGACCTGCTAAATAATCTGGCTCCGTACCCTCATGCAGAAAAGCTCGTGCTGTAGCAACTCCTGCTGTTAGCATCGTAAGTTGAACATTACGTGTGCTCTTTAATGATTCTGCTTCCCCGAGAAATCTAATATCAATATTTAATATTTCGGAAGCTTCTTCTAATGTAGACTGAATGATTGACTGCTTAGGAAGCGCATGCAAGAATCCATCATACTGTGATCCTTGACCTGGAAAAATCCATGCCTTTTTCATCCTGTCACTCCTTATAGTAGCTTGTTTCGGACACTAAATATTACATCTTCCGTATGTTTACGCAAAATGGATTTTAGTTGATCTAAGTCATCTTTTATCAAGCATTCATAAATTTCATTATGCTCCTGAATAGATTTTGCAATGGTTTCATTATTTGAAAAATGAATAATCTGAATACGAAGTAAAGGCAACGCAATTTTACTGTACATATCGATTAAAACGATACTTTTGCTTAACTTTAATAAAATATAGTGAAATTGGTAGTTAAGATGCGTATATTCTGTATAATCTTTAATCTTCGCCATCTTCATTAAGACAACTTTCATATCTTTCAAAAACTCTTTTTCTTTACTTGGCTCTTGTAATCTTTCAGTTGCTAGCATTTCTAGATGGTTACGAACATCTAACAAATCCCTCATATCTTCAAGTGTATATCCTTTAATAAAAGCTCCTTTTCTGGGAACACGTTCAATAATTCCTTCTGTACTTAATAAATAAATTGCTTCACGTACAGGCGAACGACTCGTTTGAAACTGCTCAGCATAAATGGATTCCACCACTTGATCTCCTGGTCTTAGTTCTCCCTCCAAAATTTGTGCTAATAGTTTATTCGCAATAGTAATTGATAGCGCGTTATCTAATGCTTTTTCAAAGTACTCCATTTCATTTTCACCTCATTTATCAATCTAAATTTGGTCGACTGTATACTGCAATATTAAAGTTAAAAGATTCAAAAATCAATCGTAAAATAAATATTTTTCTAGAAAATATCATTTTCTTCTTGAAAAATGCATTTTAATTGTTTATTCTGAAGTTGGAATACAGTCGACTGAAAACTTTGATAAAGGGGTGTTCAAATGGTTATTTATGGTGTCTCAATTTTAGGTGGTTGTTATTTAATTGGTATGTTTTTCGGGGAGCTTATTGGTACTTTGATGGGTATTAATTCGAATGTTGGTGGCGTGGGTATTGCGATGTTATTACTAATTATCATTGTAAGTAAGTTACAAAAATCCGGTAAAATTAGTATACCTACTGAAAGTGGACTAGCCTTCTGGAATGCGATGTATATCCCAATTGTTATTGCAATGGCCGCTAGCCAAAATGTGTTAGGAGCTTTAACAGGGGGGCCCTTAGCAATCGTTGCGGGTATCGCAGTAGTTCTTATTAGTTGGGCAGTTGTTCCAATGCTTAGCGGGAAAAAGGCAAAACAGGCTGCCATTCAATTCAACCAAAAATCCCCTACAATAAGCGAGGTGAACTAATGTGTTTGAGGCTGTTCAAAAAGTTTTAGAAGGTAATGGACTTATTACTGGTTTTGTTATCGTTGGTCTTGCAATGTATGTTGCCTATTTAATTTCGAATAAGTTAACTAGAGGGCTCATTCACGGTTCAGCAATTGCAATTGTCATAGGTTTGATTTTAGCTTATTTTGGAGGCGTTTACAGTGATGGCTCTAAAGGTTTAGCAGATGTTTCATTATTTGCAGGAATTGGTTTTTTAGGTGGTAGTATGTTGCGTGATTTTGCCATTGTTGCTACTTCTTTTGGTGCAAACTTTGATGAAATTAAAAAAGCTGGTATTCGTGGAGTGGCATCATTATTTATTGGCGTATTTTTATCATTCGTTGTAGGTGTGATGTTTGCATTAATGTTTGGTTATACTGATGCTGTTAGTTTAGCAACAATTGGAGCTGGTACGGTTACGTATATTGTCGGTCCGGTTACTGGCGCTGCTTTAAATGCAAGCTCTGAAGTGATTGCAATTAGTATTGCAGCTGGTTTAGTGAAATCTATACTTGTTATGGTAGGTACACCTTTTGTAGCCAAATATATCGGATTAAACAACCCGCTAACTGCCATGGTATATGGTGGATTAATGGGGACTACTTCTGGAGTTACAGGTGGGTTAGCTGCAACGGATGTACGATTGGTCCCGTATGGAGCCGTTACAGCTACTTTCTACACTGGTTTAGGCTGTTTATTATGCCCAACCATACTATTTATTTTAACAGATATGATTTGGTAAGTTAACCATTCGTCTAATATACGGCGTAATTAATTATTACACTTTCATAAAAATGACATATTTCTTTTCTTCTAAACATTCCCCAATGATAGATTGATTGAATTACAATCATAATTGAAAGTAATTAGTATGCCGTATTTAGAAGGTAAGTGGAACGTTAGGGTTTATCTTAATATAAGATTTATTCAATATAATCATCTACTTACCTATAATGAGTTCGGCTTTGTGCCGAACTCATATTTTAATTGAGCATCATCTCGATTGATATTAGCTACCCTCAGCTCAATATCTATCTACTCATCAAAAAAAGTCATCTCTGTATTTTCACTCCATAAATAGTTTCAATCATTTGCTTCATATACTCAAACTCATTTAGACCATCTTCATTAAAACAGCCACCCTCTTTCGTTAAATAGATGGTGTAATAATCAAATTCGCGCCCATCTCCGAAATCAATGGAGCCATTCGCTTGAAACTGTTCACCTTCTGGCAATTGCTCACCTTGCTTCGTATAAACAATGCTGTTATGTGGGCCTGAATGTTTTTCATTCACCCATCCAAATGATTCCGCCGAGCTTGTTGCCAAAATATTTTGCTCATCGAAATGAATATTCATGACCCTTTCATCAATCGTTAATGGAGGCGCGCTGGGCACATCGTAAAATAAGAAGGCATACTTCGTATCATCCGCGCCTAAATAATAATTGATTCGATCAAAGTCTCCACTTTTTGTATCAAGACATCCAACCAGTAACAAGATTGAAATTAGCAATAATCCTACAATCCTTTTCACATTAAACCTCCAAAAAGCCCTTTAGTTCACCCATTCTTTTCGTCGCTTGTTCATAGCCCATCTCATAATTCGCTTTCATTTGGTCCACTTTACTTTCAAAGCTTTTTAACGCATTATCTGGCTTGAAAATAAAAGCATTGCCGTGCTGTTCGATTTCAGAAATTTGCTTTAACGTCTCATTATACCTGTCCACGCGATTATTCAATGCCGCCGCCAATCTTGGATAACGCTTTTTGAATAACCTCATTGTAATGTCACTTGTTTTCGATGCTTCCTTTATATAGCCTGGCTCTCTCGTTAGCACAATTAAATGCTTGTGGAAACCTTTTTCAATCGCACGGTTAATCGGAATCGGATCCGCTAATCCTCCATCATAATAGGGTGCATTGCCAATTTTTATTTCAGGAAACAACACCGGGATTGCACAAGTTGCTTGTAAAATATCACAGCTTTTCGTCATTTGGAAAGCATCTTTAAACTCTACTTTTCCTGTGTACGCATTCGTTACGCCAAATTCTACTTCACCAGGATAGTGATAATACGTATCCCAATCAAAAATTTCTAATTCATTCGGCACAATATTATAAGCGAAATCCAAACCAAAAATACTTTTTTCCTTCCAAAAATTGCGCATCCCCATATAGCGCGGGTCATTACGATACTTCGTCAATACATTCAAAGTGCGCTCTGGCTGATTGGACATATAGGATACCGCATTAATCGCCCCCGCTGAAATTGCCGCGATGTAAGGCATAAAAATCTCTTCTTCCATTAATGCATCTAAAACTCCTGCAGTATATACTGTACGAAATGTCCCACCTTCTAATATAAGGCTACAATTTCCGATTTTTCCCATAAGATCACTCTTTTCATCCAACTTATTTCTTCATATCGTACCAAATAAATGCCCATTTCCCAAATGCCTTCTTCCTAAATATTCAGAAATATGGTACGATTTACTTCGAACATCGGAATATAGGAGGGAATGGCATATGTCAACAATTCAACGTAATGAAGTAGCGATTGATGAAACTTGGAATTTAGAGGATATTTTTAACAGTGAACAAGCCTTTGAAGATGCAATTCGTGAAGTAGAATCGTATGTCGATCAAGCTGTAACAACATTAACAGGTAACATTACAGATGCTCAAAGTGTTGTGAAAGCTATCGCAGCAAATGAAACAATGAACGAAATGTTAGTGAAAATCGGGACATATGCTAATCTTTCACATAGCGTGGAACAAACAAACTCTGACCATCAAATGCGCGCGGCAAAAGTTGGTCAACTTGCGGCAACAATTGCGACGAAATTATCATTCGTAAAAAGTGATTTACTCGCGTTGGATGAAGCGATTCTAAAAGAAGCACAGGAATTAAATCCAACTTTTGCGAATTATATCGACAAGCTACTTATTCAAAAGCCATATCAATTGCATCCAGAAGCTGAAAAAGCGTTGGCAGCATTCGGCGCATCATTTAGCGCTCCGTATGAACTTTACAATACAACAAAGCTAGTAGATATGAATTTCCCTCATTTCGAAGTAGACGGCGAACAATTCCCGCTGAGCTATAATTCATTCGAGGGGGATTGGGAGCTTGAATCCGATACAACTAAGCGTCATGCAGCATTCGATGCTTTTTATACGAAATTAAGCGACTACCAACATACAACGGCGAAAACATACAATACCCATTTAAAAATGGAGAAAACGAAATCAGATTTACGTGGCTATCCTACGATATTTGATTCTTTGCTTCAATCGCAAGAGGTCGATCGTACGTTATATGATCGTCAAATCGATTTAATTATGAACGAGCTAGCACCGCATATGCGCCGTTATGCAAAACTTTTACAAAAAACGCATCAACTTGAAAAAATGACGTTTGCAGATTTAAAAATTTCTTTAGACCCTACATTTGAACCGAAAATTACAGTAGAACAGTCACGTCAATATATGAAGGAAGGCTTAGCTGTGATGGGAGAAGATTACAGCAATATGCTAGATCGTTCATTTGATGAGCGCTGGATTGACTTTGCTCAAAACGCAGGAAAATCAACTGGCGCCTTTTGCTCAAGCCCATACGGCGTGCACCCTTATGTATTAATTTCATGGACGAGCCGCATGAATGAAGTGTTTGTACTAGCCCATGAACTCGGCCATGCAGGTCACTTCTATTTATCAAATGAAGCGCAAAATATTTTTAACGCTCGCCCTTCTTTATATTTCATTGAAGCACCTTCAACAATGAATGAAATGCTAATGGCGAACCATTTATTAAAAAATTCTACAGATCCACGCTTTAAACGTTGGGTCATTTCAACAATCATTAGCCGCACATATTATCATAATTTCGTTACGCATTTACTAGAGGCAGCGTATCAACGTAAAGTGTATGAAATCATTGATGCAGGTGGTAATGTGAATGCACCAAAATTAAATGAATTAAAGCGTGAAATATTAGAGCAATTCTGGGGAGATACAGTCGAAGTGAACGAAGGTGCTGAGCTCACTTGGATGCGTCAACCACACTATTATATGGGGCTTTATCCATATACGTACTCTGCTGGTTTAACAATTTCTACACAAGTGTCACAACGTATTTTAAATGGCGATGAAAATGCTGTTGCCGATTGGATTGACGTATTAAAATCGGGTGGCACAAAAACACCAGTAGAACTTGCAAAAATGGCAGGTGTCGACATTACAACGGAAAAACCTTTGCATGATACAATCGCATTTATCGGTGATATGATTACACAATTAGAGCAGTTGACGGAAGAATTAGTTCATTCATGAAATTCAAAAAGCATTACACTTCGTAATTTTTTTACGTTGTGTAATGCTTTTCTTTTTCTCTTAAATTGCGAGCGTTTGTTTAACGACATCTGGCTGTTGGAATAACACGGATACACCCGATTCAATCGCAGCTGAACCAACTGCTTTTGCAACGACACCAGCCACTCTTTCATCCATTGAGCTTGGCACGATAAAGTCTTCATGCAGTTCCTTTTCTGTCACTAATGATGCAATCGCTTCAACCGCTGCTAACTTCATCGTTTCATTAATATCTGTTGCACGAACGTCTAATGCACCTCGGAAAATACCTGGGAATGCTAGCATATTGTTAATTTGATTGGCATGATCTGAGCGACCTGTTCCAATAATTCGAGCGCCCCATTTCTTTGCATTTTCTGGTGTTACTTCTGGATTCGGGTTCGCCAAGGCAAAAATAATCGGATCTGCAGCCATTGATTGAATATGCGCCTCCGTTAAAAGATCCGCCACAGATACACCAATAAATACATCTGCGCCAACTAACGCTTCACTTAAGCTGCCACGTAATTGATACGGGTTTGTTAAGTTCGCTACTTGGTCTTTAATCGGGTTCATCCCCTCTTTACGCCCTTCATAGATGATTCCTTTTGTGTCACACATAATGACATTCGTATAACCCATTTGAATTAAAATACGTAAAATGGCAATGCCTGCCGCGCCGGCACCATTAATAACAACTTTCATATCCTTCACATTTTTCTTCACAATTTTTACAGCATTAATCAACCCTGCCCCTACTACAATGGCCGTACCATGTTGATCATCATGAAACACAGGGATATTACATTCTGCACGTAAGCGATCCTCAATCTCAAAGCAACGTGGCGCTGAAATATCCTCTAAATTAATCCCACCATATGTAGGTGAAATCGCCTTGACTACTTGCACAATTTCGTCCACATCTTTTGTTGCTAAGCACACTGGCACAGCATCGACATTAGCAAAACGTTTTAATAATAACGCCTTCCCTTCCATGACTGGTAACGCTGCCTCAGGTCCAATATCTCCTAGCCCTAATACCGCTGTACCATCCGTAACAATGGCTACTAAATTCCCTTTCATCGTATAGTCATACACCGTTGAAGGATTTTTCTCAATTTCTAAGCACGGTGCTGCAACTCCAGGTGAATAAGCTAAACTTAAGTCGTATTTGTCTTGAACAGGAACTTTCGAACGGATTTCCATCTTTCCTCCAAAGTGTTCGTGCATTTCTAGTGATTTTTTCATTAAATCCATTTGTATCAATCCTTTCAAATTTTTAGAATTTTCTTTATATTTATGAATGTTATTCGTTTACGTTTTGTTTGTCAACAATAATATTTAATTTTAATAAAAAAGTTAAAAAAACATCAACTAAACCATTAATACCAACACTTTAAAGGTTTTTTCGACGACAATCAAGTTTGTTAAAACCTACACAATCTATTATATTGAAATAACAAGTGTAAGGGTTATCATTTATAAAAAGTTGATTTAACACGGTTATATTTGTGATATTTTGCACGAAGTATTTTTCTAATTGTAATAATATTTTTTTCACAAACTTTATTTCACCCTAAAAAAAATTATAAAAACATTTTCGTCACAATTTCATCACATTTTTTTGCTAAACTAGTAGGAACGGGAGGGAATTTGATGAATGAAAATCCAAAGCAAGAAGAGCTAACAGAAGAGGAGTTTTTAGAACTCGTGTTAGAGGAACAGGAAAAAGCACTCGCCAAGGCTCGAGAGCAACGATTAAACCCAACACGCCAAAAATCGAAAAAACAAAAACCGATTGTGCGGATTTTTGTTTGGTTAATCGCCCTTTCACTCGTTTTTAATACATTTGCCGTTATTTTTAATATGTATTCCATTCCTGCCATTGAATTTTTACGTGTTTCCAGTCAATTATCAGGGCAGGATACAATTCAAACATATAAAAAAGCCGTCGTGACAATCAATACACAAGATAGTAAGGGAACGGGTTTTGGCATTTCTTCAGATGGCTATATATTAACGAATGAGCATGTCATTGATGATGCTTTATCCATTAGTGTTACATTCCCGGATGGACAAATTTATGAAGCCCAGGTTGTCGAAGCGTACGAACAATTTGATTTAGCGTTATTAAAAATTGAGGGTGAAGAGCTTCCATATTTGAAACTTGCGAAGTCGAGCCAATTTGAAGCGAAGGAACATGTTTATTTTATTGGAAACCCACTGTATTTTAGCGGCATTGCCAATGAAGGGAAACTGTTGGACTATACTGCTGCATCCTCGATTGACACGGAAGTCATTATGATGGATGCGCCCGTTTATAAAGGAAATAGCGGTAGTCCTGTAATAAATAAGGCTGGAGAAGTCATTGGTGTCGTATTTGCTACGGGTAAGCGCGACCCATTTGGAAAGGTCGGGTTATTTATTCCAATTGAAGCCGTTCACGAACATTTCTCGGCATTTCTACCGTAGTTCATTTGAAATTGATCAATTCCCCGAAAAAAGCAGAAAACGAGGTTGTCCTAAAATAGGACAACCTCGTTTTTTCAATTAGAAGATTAAACTTAATAAAAAATAGAACATTCCAGCCATTAAAGCCGAAATCGGTAATGTGATGAACCATGTAATGACAATTTTACGTGCCATCGCCCATTTTACACCTTTTACGCGTTGTGCTGCACCTACACCCATTATCGCAGAAGAAATAACATGTGTTGTGGATACTGGTAATGCAATAAGCGTTGCACCAAAAATAATCGATGCTGAAGTTAAATCTGCTGCTACACCGTTTACAGGGCGAATTTTCATAATTTTACCGCCCACTGTTTTGATGATTTTATAACCACCAACTGAAGTACCTATCCCCATTGCAAGGGCACAGGCAAGTCGCACCCAACTCTGTACTTCATCTGTTGATTGTAAGTTTGCAGCGATTAATGCCATTGTAATAATACCCATCGCTTTTTGCGCATCATTCGTACCGTGCGTAAATGATTGTAACGCTGCTGTACCAATTTGAGTTAAACGGAACGCTTTCGTTGTCGTATAAAGCGGTGAACGTTGGAAAATAACTTTGAAAATTTTCATCACGATAAAACCAAGTGTTAACGCTAAAATTGGTGAAATAATTAAAGCTTGTAATATTTTCAAGAAACCTGAGTAATTTAATATATTCATACCTGCAGAAGCAACTGCCGCACCCGCGATTGAACCGATTAACGTATGCGAAGAACTTGAAGGTATCCCAAAATACCAAGTTAATAAGTTCCATGTAATTGCAGAACATAACGCGGCTAATATAACAACTGACCCTGTCACATCACCTTCAAAAGCATTTAATGAGAACGGGTCAACAATGCCAGATGCAACAGCTTTTGCTACTCCAACGAATGTAATGGCACCAACAAAGTTCATGACCGCGGCCATCAAAATCGCAACACGTGGCTTTAACGCACGCGTCGATACCGATGTAGCAATTGCGTTTGCTGTGTCATGGAAACCGTTAATAAAATCAAATGCTAACGCAAAGATGACAACTAATACGGTAATAATTAATAACGTATTCATAGTTTACTCCCTTATTTTCTATGCATTACGCATAATAATCGTTTCAATTGTGTTCGCTACATTTTGACAGTGATCCGCAATATCCTCTAGTTGCTCATATAGATCTTTAAACATAATTAGACGAATTGGATCTTTCTCTACTTGGAATAACTCTGTAACGGATTTACGGAAAATCTCATCACATTCACGTTCATAATCCTTGATTAAAATCGCGTGTTGACGCATCCCAAGTAAATCCTTTTTATTTAATAACTCCATCGCTTTTACAGCTTCATCTGAGCTTTTTGCAATATAATCAACAAATTGACGCATATAATCATTCACTTCTGTAAATGAATACATTTCGAAATGCGCAACCGTATTTTCAACGCCATCTAAAATATCATCTAGTCTGATTGCAAGTGCTAAAATATCTTCACGCTCAATTGGTGTCATGAATGATTCATTCAATTTTACAATCAGTTCATGGATTAATTTATCACCCGCTGTTTCATAGGATTTCATCTTAATCTGAATTTGCTTTAGGTCTGCAACATTGGAAATAGTGGATTCCTTTGCATAGTTTGCACCCTGTTGTACATTTTTAGCTATATTTAATAATCCTTCAAAAAATGGATCTGTCTTTCTCGAGCTAAACATAGATGAATTCCTCCTAAATAATTGTTAATTTTGCATCGTATATTTTTTATAATTTGTAGATAAACCTAAGTTATCATACATCTAGTTTTCAATTCCTTCAACATCTTTTCATGCACTTAATAAAACTTTACATTCCTGTAACTTAACAATTACCCTAATTCGCAATTATCTAATACATTTTCAGGGCGAAATAACTAAGCGAATAATAAAAAAATGTGTTTTTCATTTATTATAATGCCTTTTTCGACAAATTACGACATACACCATATATCTTATGAAATGCAATAAATTTTATTTGTAATCGGATTGTAAAGGAATTGTAAATGTAAATGTCCGAATAATGGCTCATTTTAAGTATCTCCGAAAAATGAAAATCCACCCTTTCAACAATTTGAAAAAGTGGATGAACTATTTTATTCAATTAATTTCCTTTTCCAATCACGGACGTAACAATATGTGCAGAATCCCATTCCCCGAAAGAAACACGAGAAATTGGATATTTTTTTACGAAAAGTTGCTCATTAATTTCCTTAACCGATTGCCCTTCACTTCGTAATGTTTCTATACGATTGCTTAATTCACGTAAATTGTCTAATTTATTTGCCAATACTTTTTTTGCATCTTTCATATAACCTGCATGATTGCAAAAACCCTCTTGAAAATCATATGTAAGCAGGTTTTCAATGGAAGTAATAATGGTTGGAATACTTTCTTCACGTAAAATAACCTTTGTCTTGGGCGAGACATATAAATCACCAGTAAAAATTTGACCCGTAGCTGTATTTAAAAACGCGAGATGGTCTTGCGTATGTCCTGGTGTTTCAATCACTTGCCACGTTGCATTTCTTGATTCAAATGTTGTACCAATCGCTTGCGCATGAAAAGCGGGTCGTCTTCCCCAAAACGCCCTTCGATAAAATGGATAGGTCGCTTTCTCTTTGCATTCTTGAATTTTTAAGTCATTCATATAAATTGGTAACGCATATTTTTGTTGTAAATAGTGTGCACCACCTGAATGGTCCTCATGGTAATGTGTCAAGACAACTTGGTCGACATCCATGTCATTAAAAAACGGCTTAAATTGATCGAGCAGTGATTTTGCACCCGTATCAACTAACACCCCATCTACTTCAAAACAATGTACATTTAAATGAATAGCCTGAAACTTAATTGAACCATTCACCATCCGAACACCCGACTTTTCGCTTCGTTCTATATTTTTCTTAAAAAACACAAATATCCACCCCTTTATGTCATTTTTTCCTATACGGTAACTTTAACATAAAGTGAATGGATATTCATATTACTTATTCAAATTATTAGATTAATTAATCGCTCCAACTTCAACTGGGTAATGGTACACCCAATCACTATAACCAGCCATATAAATTTTTATGTTTTGATAACCTGCTTCAGCAAGTATGCAATACACAGGCGTTGCTGTTACACCTGAGCCACAGTACACAATAATTTCCTCATCTTTTGAGACTGTATCAAGTATAGAAGATGTAATGACCAGTTTATTGCCATCCTTCAATTGTTCCCAATCGTAATTTTTTGCCGTTGGTATATGTCCTGCAATCGGTTCAAACGGCTCGAACTCTCCGCGGAAACGAGCTGCTGCACGAGCATCGAGAAGCGTCGCCTTATGCTTCCCTTCTGTTATGGCAAGTACATCTTCTCGGTTTAATAAGATGGCATCATTCCACTGCAACTGTAATGCTCTCGGTTCATATTTCGTTACTTCCTTCGTTATTTCAAACCCAGCAGCAACGAGACTCTCATAGCCACCATTTACAATATAAACATGCTGGAAGCCCGCATACTTTAACATCCACCACGCTCTTGTCGCATACGGTGCTCCGCCTTGGTCATAAATGTAAATAGCATCATTATAATGTAAACCACTTTTTTCAAATAACGTTTGAAGCTGAACTTTATTTGGTAACGGATGACGGCCATCACGTTTCGACATATCAGATAGATCATGCTCAAGGTCCCAATAAATCGCCCCTTTTACATGCTCCTCTTCAAATAAACGCTTTCCTAAATCAACATTTTGAAGATCAAAACGAGTATCTATAAAGCGACCATCTCGTTCTAATTTAAATGCATCTACAAAAACATTTACCATTTGAATTCCCCCTTATGCTTTTAGTTGTTCGTAAAGTTCTTTCCAAACAGCTAATCGGCTTTCTTCCTGAAGCAATAGTCGTTCTGTATCAATTTGTTCGATTGCCTGTTCTAACATATGTTGACGTAAACTTTCCGCTTCAATTGAAATGAAGTATGCAGCCCATTCGAGAAGTCTCGTCTTTTCTTGATCTAAATAGTTTTGTGCATCTGGTTTTGTTAGTTGCTCTAACGCATCACGTAATTGCTCTTTTTCATTTTTTTCAAAGAATGCTTTTACATTCTTGAAATGGGACTTTACTTGGCTATACGGAGCACTGTCAGTAAATGGACCTGCCATGTCGAGTAGCTGTGGTTCAGATGCCTCATAAGCAATAAATCCAAAGCTTGGATTTAATTCTTTTAAATTTTGTACTTGCTCTTTAAATTGCCCTCTTAATTTCGTATCGATAAATTGAGCTAATCGGAAATTCGTCACGCGAAGCTCCTGTGCAAAGTCAAAGCTCAGTGCTTGTAACACTTCTTTTAATGCTGTCTCTAATGCCGTTTGAGCAGACATTTGCGCGAATGTTGATGGGTTATAGCTTTCACGGAAAAAGTCTGGAAAACGGTAATAAACACGTTGTAGGACATAGTACAGCAATTCATCTAATTCCTGTTTTGCTTCACTTTCAAGCATAGCTGTTTGCGTTGTTTCATAACTTCCACGCACATGCTTTTCTAAATGAACTAATTCATCTAGTCGTTCATCTTTACGCTTTAAGTTATCCTCCGTTTGGACAATTAAATCATGTAATCGCGCTTCTGTTTTATCAACTTCTTCTTGCAATGCTTGGACAGCGATGCCCATGAGCTCGTCATTCAAGAAATGATGGAATGCCCCTTCAAACGGCGCTAGTCCTGACTGATGGTCCTGCTGATCTTGCTTTTCTTTTAATGCTAACAAGCTTGAAACTCCATACAAGCGAGGGAAACGGATACCGAAGCGCTGTAATTCAGAACGCACATAGCCCTTCACCTCTTCCTCTTCTTCCGCCGTAGAAGCTAAGTCGATTGCATTGACGACGAAGAACATTTTATCTAATTCAAATGCATCTTTCACACGTCCTAATTGAATTAAAAACTCACGGTCGGCTTTCGCAAACGCATGGTTATAATATGTGATGAATAAAATCGCATCGGCATTTCGAATATAATCGAACGCTACGCCCGTATGACGTGCATTGATTGAATCCGCTCCTGGTGTATCTACTAACGTAACACCCATTCGCGTAAGCGGTGAATCAAAATAAAAATCAATATTATCAACAAAACATGAACGGTTTTCCTGTGCAACAAACAATTCAAAATCAGGACGATCTACACGAATTGTTGTTCCCAATTGTGGAATATAGCTTTCATACCCTTCAGAGTACGCGCGAATGAAGGATTTATGCACATTTAATCGTTCATCTAGCAACTTAACCGCTAAGCCTTCTTGAGCCTTGTCAAACGCTTCTTTTAATGAATTGACAGTCATGCCAATCGCCGCATAAGAACCTTGAATATCTTCTAATAATTGCGCTTCTGTTTTCAAATGGACATCTGCCGTTTCGTGCGGATGCTCTGGTGTTACTGGGCGAATTTTATTAATGGCCGCTGTTGTTGGGTTTGGTGACACTGGTAATACGCGTTCTCCCATTAATGCGTTCGAGAAGCTTGATTTACCTGCACTAAAAGCACCGAATAATGCAATCGTAAAGTCGCGTTTTTGCAGTCGTTCTACCTTTTTCGTTAAGAAGCTCGCTACTTCTTTAAAGCCTTGTACATTGCCAACTGCTTGCGCTGTTTTTAATGCTTTGGCAACAACATGCTCTGTACTTAAATGAGCCCCAACATTTTCTGTAGCCTGTTGTTCTTCTACTACCACTTCTTCTTTTATGGCAAGCATCGATTCATCAAATGGACGAATATCCTTTAATGCCTGCTCATGCGCACGTTCCCAATTTTCCAATTGGATTTTGGACTCAGCGCGTAGTTCATTCGTTGCTTGTACCATCTGCTTTTTACTAAATTGTTCAAACGCTTCAATTTCTAAAATATGTTGGATTGCTTGAACTCTTTGCGTCATCGCATTAATTTTTAATTTTACTGGAGCAGAAACTTCTGTTGCCACTTGCTCTAATACAGCTTGTTGCTCATTTTTCCATGCATCTGTTGCTTGAATAAAAAAGCGCTTTGTTGCCTCAGAAACACGATTGGCGAAGTTTAATACAGCATCCCCTGTAACAATCGTATTTTTCTGGACTTGCTCTTCTATAACACTAAACGGTAAATCAAAAACTTTTGCATCAATTGCTGCCGCGCGCTCATCTGTTAATGCGCCCACATCCTTTAATGCCGTTTTCATCAGCGCTTTCATATGTCCTGTAATTTGAGATTGTACAACGTGATTAAACGCTTCTAGTGCTTCTGCTGCTCGGCTTTCACGCGCTTCCGCTGTTTTCTTTTTCGCAGTAAATAAGCCGCCCACTTTAAAATCCTCTTGCTTTGATTCTAAATAGCTACGTAATTTTTCACGCACATCCGCTGGCATAATCGCCGCATTTGCTAGTAATTCTTTACGATTTTCATCAAACATTTTATCCCATTGTTCAAATGAAAATAGCTCAGTTTGTAGTGTTAACTTTTCATATTGCTCTAAAATATCTAGACGCGATTCCCAATCATCTGCTGATAAAACCTCTTCATATGATGCAAATCGATCTTGTTTTTCTTCCGATAAATAATTTTCATGTTCATGCTGTAATTTTGTTAACGTATTTTCAGCCGTTAAAATTAATTGCTCTTGCCAGTCATTCATTGAGTTCATAACAATCTTTTTCACTTTTTCAAAATCATTATTTACTAATTCCTTATCGCGTAAAGAAGTGAAGAAAATGTCTTTCGGATAAACGCCCCATGCAGCAAATGAACTATGCACGGATTGTTTAAAGTCCTCAAATGATAGTTCTGATTCACGATGCTTATCAATTTGATTGACGATTAAATACACATTTGGGTTGTATTTCATTAATTGCTTTGTAAATTGGAAATTCAACTCTGATTGGACATGGTTATAGTCCATTGTGTAAAACACCATATCCGCAATATGTAATGCCGATTCTGTACTCATTGCATGTGCATCATCTGTCGAGTCAACTCCTGGTGTATCCATAACCGTTACCCCTTGAGGTAAGCTCGATTTACTATGACCGATTTCAATTTGCGAAACGAGTTCACCGTCTTTACTTAGCGCTTTTACTTGTTTAATATCAAAGCCTGCCGAAAACTTTACTGGCTTATCATGATGCATGTAAACGATTGCAAAATCTTCTTCAGCTTTATGCACTTTAACAATATTTGCACTTGTTGGAATTGGGCTCGCCGCTAAAATGTCTTCACCAGATAGCGCATTAATCATGCTCGATTTACCTGCTGAGAAGTGGCCTGCAAATCCAATGACAAATTCTTTTTGTAATAATTTACGTGCGAATAGATTTAACTTTTCAATTCGCTCCGCATCTTCGTTCTCTTTGTAAATTATGTATTGTACCGCCGATTGCTGTAATAACTGTTGTACCTTTTCATCAAACAAACTCATTTTACTTTCCCCTTTTGTACTAAATTGTTCACAATTATATAGTACCATGATTACATAAGAAAATCGGCTAGTATTTTAATGAAATTATATATTTCGAAATCAATCCGCATTATGATCGATGTTTTTTAGCTTTTAAACGCGGGAAAGTGCCTCTCTTAGTAAAAAATCACCATCTGGGAGTAAGCTCCAAAATGGTGACTTTGTTATATGGAAAGAATTTTGATGATGGATTAATTTACTGTATTTTTTAATACATAGTTTCCAATGACTACATATGCAATTACTGTGACCCCAACAAATATAGAAAGCACCATGTACACCACCTTTATATAGTTGATAATAATTATCACTCTCATTATAATCAAAAAGTATCTCATTCGTCAATTCGGATTGGGTTCTTTTCACTGCATAAATATGAAAATATGTACCCTTCTCCTCTATACATCTACTAAAGTCACATGGTAAGATATAGAAAAAGTAGGATAGAGGTGCAATTACTTTGAGTACTTCAAAGCATATACAAACAATTTTGAACGGGACAATCCATTCTTTAAAAACGATTTTACCAATGGAGATTGATGTGAAATCTCCTTCTGTCATAGTCGAACCTTACATCCAACAAGAGATGGGTGTATTAATTGGGCTTGTAGGTGATTTAAAAGGGCGCATTATTATAGATGGGACACCAGATATATTTGGCGCGATTGGTTCAGCTATGTTCGGAATGCCTTTAGACGGTGCAATGCTTGAATCTTTCACTGGTGAATTTGGGAATATGATTGCAGGTAATTTATGCACGTATGCAGGGCAATATGAACTTGATCTCGATATTACTCCCCCTACAGTAATGGTTGGAAATACAAAATTATACGGTTTCCAACAAGCATTTACCCTACCTGCATCTATTAAAGGTGCCGGGAATATTTCCATTTTGTATACGATTGATGAAGATTAATAACGATTGAAAACACGTAATTAAATTACGTGTTTTTTTTATTTCCTTCGAATTCAAATTACATCCGTTAAAGAAAAATTCCTTCACATTTCCTTCACAATTTTGAACTTTTAAAGTGAGAAAAATCACTTCGCCATCACTTTACTTTTTATATTATGAAAATAGAAATGCAACATATTTCCATTAGGAGTGTGAGAAGATGAGTAAACAAAAAAAAGAAAATGACAATTTAAAAGGGACACTTTATATGACTTTCGGGGTCGGGGCCATCATTATCATTTTGTGGGTCTATTGCTTCGATCTATTTATGGGACGCATGTAAAAAAAGAAAACTGAGAAAGGGGTAACTTCTATGCACTTACACAAGTATGAAAAGTGGTGGCTTGTTTTCGGTTGCGGAACTTTAGTGGCATTCTTAATTATTTTAGGCGTTGGCGCATTCCATAACGGGACTCATCCAAACAACTCGAAAAAAGTGATCAATTACGAGAAAGTCGATGAAATTACACCATTTAATAATCCAGGCGTACATAAAGTAGACGGAAAATCGTGGGATTATGAAGTCGTTATTGTTGCTTCAGCTTTTTATTACGACCCACCTGAAATTATCGTTCCCTTAGGCGCAAAAGTAAAATTCATTGCAACGACAAAAGATGTTATACACGGTTTTCAAGCAGCTGGCACAAACATCAACATGATGCTAGAGCCTGGTTATATTTCTGAATACATTGCAGAAATGAATCAAGCGGGCGAATATTTAATCGTATGTAATGAATATTGCGGTATCGGTCATACAGCTATGCACTCTATGTTAAAGGTGGTGGACGAAAATGCAACAGGCAGTCATTAAAAATGTAGCGCCAAAAGATGCGAAACTGGCAATGGCGAATATTTATGTCGCATTTATTGCATTACTTCTCGGTGGTCTTGCAGGTTTACTACAAGTATTAGTCCGCTCTGGTGAATTTACAATTCCAGGTGGTATTAAAATTGGATACTACCAAGTTTTAACAGTACACGGCATTTTACTCGGTTTAATTTTAACGACATTTTTCATTTTAGGTTTCCAAATCGCTGCGGTCAGTCGTACGGCAGGTCCTTTAACGAATAAGCAGCGCACGATTGGTTGGATTGGTTTTTGGTTGATGGTTCTTGGTACAGCAATGGTTTCTACAATGGTGTTATTAAATAAAGCAACAGTCCTCTATACATTTTACGCACCATTAAAAGCACACTGGATTTTCTATTTAGGGTTAACACTTGTTGTAGTCGGTTCTTGGCTATTATGTATCCCACAAATTATGAAATACTTCCAATGGAAAAAAGAAAATCAAGGGCAAACATCTCCCCTACTAACGTATATGGCGTTAATTAATTCGCTATTATGGATTACTTGTTCTTTAGGTGTTGCTGTTTCCGTTCTATTCCAATTATTACCTTGGTCGCTTGGTATAATTCCTCGCGTGGACGTATTATTAACACGTACATTATTCTGGTATTTTGGGCACGCACTTGTTTACTTCTGGTTATTACCTGCTTACATGGCATGGTATGCAATTGTTCCAAAAATTATTGGCGGGAAAATTTTCTCTGATTCTTTAGCTCGATTTTCATTCATTTTATTCTTATTATTTTCTTTCCCAGTAGGTATTCATCATCAGTTAACAGAACCAGGTATTGATGGATTCTGGAAGTTTGTTCAAGTTACATTAACATTCTTCGTTATCATTCCATCATTAATGACTGCATTTTCTATGTTTGCGACGTTCGAATTACGAGGTCGCGAACTTGGTGGTAAAGGGGTTCTTGGTTGGTTTAAAAAATTGCCATGGGGAGATGCACGTTTCTTACTTCCGTTCATTGGGATGTTAGCATTTATTCCTGGTGGTGCAGGTGGTATTGTCAATGCATCTTACCAAATGAACCAACTGATTCACAATACCATTTGGGTAACAGGACATTTCCATTTAACGGTCGCAACTGCTGTTATTTTAACATTCTTTGGGATTGCATTTTTCTTAATTCCACATTTAACAGGACGCGTGTTAACACCTGCATTAAATAAGCTCGGGATTTACGTTGGGGTATTATGGGCGTTCGGTATGAGTATTATGTCATTATCTATGCACGTTGTCGGATTAATGGGTGCACCTCGCCGTTCGGATTATTCAACATATGGCGGTGCAGAACAAGCGGCACAGTGGATTCCATATGCGATTGCACAAGCAGTTGGTGGTACGATTTTATTCGTAGCGATTATCATCGTTACTTATATCGTAATTCAATTAGCATTCTTTGCGCCAAAAGGGCATGAAGAATTTCCAGTTGCGGAAGTAGCGCATAGTGCGGAAAAAACACCAGCCATTTTAGAAAACTTCAAGCTTTGGGGTGTTATTGTCGCAGCATTAATTATTTTCGCATACACGATGCCAATTTTTGATATTCTGCGTAATTCACCGTTAGGATCTACTGGATTTACACCGTGGTAATTTGAAAACTTACTAAGGTAGTCACAAAAAAGCATCCGCTCTTCTATCTTTCGAGAAGAAGGACGGATGCTTTATTTTATTGTGGCTCTACGGCTAAAATGTCCAAGAAGTTTGATTTTACTTTCGCTTCTTCTTCATTTAATAAAATATGAATATCTCCGTGGTCATTCGATGTACGAATTAATCGACCCATCCCTTGCTGTAAACGAAGCTGCATAAATGGTAGCTCCACTTCCTCAAATGGATTTTGGGCAAACGAGCGCTTCGCATCAAATAACGGATCATGCGGTGGGAATGGTAAATCGAAAATAATGACACGCGTTAACGCTTCCTCCGGTAAATCCAAACCTTCCCATAAATGATAGGAACTTAATGTTTGAATTTCGCCATTTTGGAAATCACGGACAATTGATGAAAGCTCGCGATCCCCTTCAAAAGCCACTGTTAAGCGAGTCATCATACTTAACTGAGATTTAAATTGGTTCATTGCCTGTTTTGACTTAAATAAAATTAATGTCTTTTTCTTATCGAGCAATAACTGTTCGACTTTTGCAACCTTTTTAGATTGCTCCAGATCGTGTAAGTAAATTTTCATTACTTCCTCATAATCAAACGGTGAAGGAACGCTAAAGCTTTGAGATGTTGCAATACCAAGGCTTGATGCAATATAACTGAAGTCTTTTTTGACTGATAATGTTGCGGATGAAAAGACAATCGGCATTTTTTTCGAGAATAATGTTTCTGCCAATACATCCGTAATTAAACGAGGCATAATAACTAATGTTTCTTCACCATCATTATCCTCTAACCAATCAACTGCATCTCCCTGTGCAACAAAAATACGAATTGCCGCTACATAATGTTCTAAAAATTCTTCAGCCATATTCAGTTCATATTCCGGAATCATATAAAGCTCTGATTCAAACACAAATTCCTCTAGTAACTGTTCTACGTTTGCAATGATTTTTTTACCATATGCAATGAGACGCTCTGATTTATTAATGCGTTTACGATCTTCCTCTGACGCCACAACATCTTCACGTAATTGGTCAAAAAACAATTCATGATGGTCTTGTAAATGTTCCATCGTATAGAGCGTACGTTCACGAACTCCATCAACCATTAAACGTTCTAATATTTCAACAAGTGTAAAAGCTTGTACTTTATATGTTAATGCCTTTTGTGCTGCATACTCTAATAAATGCCCTTCATCTAAGACAATCATCGACACTTCTGGAAGTAATGGTAACTGCCCTTCACGTTCACGAGATTCCTTTGTTGCTAAATGCTCCATTAAGAAGTCTTGTGAGCAAATAATCAAGTCTGTCGATTTACGATAATGTGCACGATGAAGCGTTTGTCCACAACGATTGCGCAAGTCACACACAGCACATTGCATAATAGAATTATAGTTGACCTTTTCCCAATCTTCGTCACTCACCGTCGAATAATCCGAACGATCACCATATGGATTTACCGAAATCATACTGCCTTGTGCATATACACCATCTGGAATAGAAAAGGCAATATCGTCAATCCATTCATCCGTTTCATTCTTTTCTGCTTCTTCAAAACGTTTTAAACATAAATATTGATCGCGTGATTTTGCTAAGCGGACGTCGATATCTAAACCGAGTACATCACGCAGCTTATGAATATCACCGCCATCTTTTACGAGTTGATCAATTAACGTTTCATCAGCACATGCAATCAAAGCGGGCTTTCCTGTATAGCGAGCATATGAAACAGCTGGTAATAAATAGGCAATCGTTTTCCCAGTCCCAACCCCAGCTTCAGCAAAAAGGACATTTCTTTCTTTTAATGCTTGTTCGATTTGATACGCCATAAAAATTTGTTCATCGCGACATTCAAATCCCTTTTCAGGTAGTTCATCATAAAGTACATCGCCCATCCAATCGCCTAGCGACTCGAAAAAGGACTTCTCTTTAGAAAGTTCAAATGGTAAAGATTTTCTCAAAATGACGTTGCCCCCTCAATATGAAGCGGAAAGATTTGTCGTTATTTCTTCCGCGCAATGCCTAATCAATAATTAGCTTTATTTGTAAACCGAAAAAATTCCGTACTTTACATTATACTATAAAATGATATGAAATCATACATAGAGAATATGAAAAACAAGAAAAAACTACATTAGTTTATTGCTAATGTAGTCACTTTTGATTAATTTCTATTCTTCACAGTAGCTAGGAACAACTTTAAAATTCGCGTTTTGATTTTTGACCCCAATATTGATAAAAGTCTGTGCGAATAAATCCATTAAACAGCTTACGTTTTTTCGTCGCTTTTTTCCCATAATGGACTTCTAAATCTTCCATTGAAGAAAGTAAATAGACAGACCATGTTGGATAGTTTTGCATTACTTGTCCAAATTGGCGCAACATCTTCTCGATTTCTTCGATTTCACCAATACGCTCACCATACGGAGGGTTTGTCACGATGACACCGTCTGTAGACTGCGTTGTAAAATCAGTCGCTTGCATTTGTTTGAATGTAATGATATCTCCAAAACCAGCTTCGAATGCATTTTCTTGTGCAATGGACACCATACGATGATCTATATCCATACCCATAATCGTTAATTCCTGATCATAATTTGCTAGTTCATCTGCCTCATCACGCGCTTTGTCCCAAATGGCTTGCTTCATCCATGGCCATGTTTCCGAAATAAATTCGCGGTTATAGCCTGGTGCAATGTTTTGACCAATCATCGCAGCTTCTAGTGCAATTGTTCCTGAACCACAAAACGGATCGATGAATGGACGATTCGGTGACCATTTCGAAATTTTGACAAGAGCAGCAGCTAGTGTCTCTTTTAATGGTGCTTCCCCTTGGTGTGTACGATAGCCACGTTTATGAAGACCGACACCTGATGTATCAATCGTAAGTGTTGCTACATCTTTTAATATCGAAATTTCAAGTTTAAACGTTGCCCCTGATTCATCTAAAAAACCAAGTCGTTTGTAAGCAAATTTCATGCGTTCTACAATCGCTTTTTTCGTAATCGCTTGACAATCTGGCACACTAAATAATTTAGATTTTACCGATTTCCCCGAAACAGGGAATGCTGCATCCACAGGTAAAAACTTCTCCCATTCAATGGCTTTTACTCCTTCAAATAATTGGTCAAAAGTATGTGCTGGGAATTGTGCAACGACGATTTTAACGCGGTCCGCTACACGTAACCATAAATTTGTACGTGCAATCGCTAGTTCATCACCTTCAAAATAAACTTTGCCATTGTCTACACGTGTTTCATATCCTAAATCGCGCACTTCATCTGCAACAATGGCTTCTAAACCCATCGCTGCAGTTGCGACTAATTGAAATTTTGTCATAAATTGTTATACCCTTTCCTGTTGGTCGATTTCCCAAAATTGAATAAATTCTAATAGCTCATCCATTGGTAATGGTTTGCTGTAATAATAGCCTTGAATGAAATCGCATCCAAGTTCTTTTAACAATGCTGCTTGCTGCTTCGTTTCAACGCCTTCTGCAACAACTTTCATATTTAAACGGTGCGCCATTTGTATAATGGCATCCACTATGGCTTGCTTATCTGCGAGGATACAAATTTGTTGGATAAAACTTTGATCAATTTTTAATACATCTAATGGGAACTTCACTAAATAACTCAATGAAGAATAACCTGTACCGAAGTCATCCATTGATAACTTAAAACCAAGAAGTTTTAGTTTAACTAGCTTATTCACTGTTTCAGAAGCGTTGTTCATCACGGTACGCTCCGTTACCTCAATTTCGAAATTGAGGGCAGAAGTATTATTTTTTTCTAAAATAGATTGAATTGATTCTAAGAAGCCCTGTTGTTGGAAGTGAATACTTGATACGTTAATGGCAATTGGAATGTTTGAATACCCTGCATGTAATAGATTCATATTTCCTTGGCATGCTAAATCAAAGATGATTTCGCTCAACGGAATGATTAGACCTGTTTCTTCTGCATATGCAATAAATTCCCCTGGTGATACAAAGCCTAGTTTGTCATTTGTCCAACGAACTAATGCCTCAACTCCAACAATTTCATTAGATTGCACACAAATTTTTGGCTGATATGCTAGCGTAAATTCACGATTTTCGATTGCCTTCCGTAATTCACGATCCAATAATAACACACGTTTGGAATCTGTATTTAATTCATCAAAATAAAAAGAGAAACAATTACGCCCGTTATCTTTTGAAAACAACATCGCTTTTTCCGCACGATTTAGTAATTCTTCTGTTGTCATTCCGTCGTCAGGATAAATGCTAATACCAATACTTGTTGATACGAAAATTTCGTGGTTATCCACTGTAATCGGTCGTTCAATCACACGTATAACTTGCTCTGCAAATTTCGCAGCCTCACGCGGATGAACAATATTCGTTAATGTAATAACAAACTCATCGCCACCATAGCGTGCTAACGTATCTTTATTTTTAATTAATCCTTTAATTCGTTTCGACACTTCTACGAGCAATTGATCCCCGACCGTATGCCCAAGCGTTTCATTTATTTGTTTAAAACGATCTAAGTTTAATAAGAAAACCGCATGTTGTACTGGCTGTGTCATTTTTGTTGTTGATTCGAGTAACGCATTCATGCGCTCCGAATAAGCAAATCGATTACTTACGTCTGTCAATATATCACGAAGCGTTCTCTTTTCAAGCTCATTTTCGACGATTTTCCGTTCAGATAAATCCGTAAAAATCCCGCAATAATTCGTCACTTCACCAGTATCATTTTTTAAAGATATAATCGTCAACCATTCAGGATAAACATCCCCAGTTTTTCGACGGTTCCAAATTTCCCCTTGCCACCTACCACATTCATCTATTTCTTCCCACATTTTCAAATAAAAATGTTTTTCTTGCATACCGGATTGTAAAATACGTGGAGTATTCCCGATTACCTCTTCTTTTTTATAGCCTGTCACGAATTCAAATGCTGCATTTACTTTCACAATGCGTTTATTTTTATCCGTAATCATAATACCTTCTGCAATATTTTCAAATATTTTAACAACCGAGTTATCTGGGTAAGAAGCTAACGATAAATCTTGGCTGACTGATACGTTTGCAAATGATTCGCTCAAGTTTTTCACCTTTATTTTCTATAAGAAAGGCTCTCCACAGTAAAATGGAGAGCCTTTTTATGTGTTCAAAAAAGCATCAATAATCAATAAGCCATGTTTTGTTCCTGAGTACTCAAACGGCTTTCGCCTCGTACGACCAGGTAGTAATCATCTATCTACGGTAATGATACCGTCCCTCCATCCGTTCGTTTCCTTCAGGAGAGTGCCCCTACCATAATTTGGGTTTCTCACTCATGGGGTTTACCTCGTTCCACCTTATAACTTTCATTATAAGCTCCGTCACTGTGGCACTTTTCAGGAAGTTTCGTCCATATCAAAATGACTTAGGAGTTCCTTCCGCCGTCAAGCTTTACGCTTGCCTACCCTTATTTTTTCAGGTAGCACGAACACTACGGTCATCACAGAGCCGTGTGAGCATGGACTTTCCTCTACGCCCTTTTGTAGGACGCAGCGATTACCCGAGTATTGATGCATTAATTAGTATACGTGAATCCTATCTAAAACACAATCATTCCTTTAAAAGTCGAACTATTCATATAGTTTACTTCCAAAAACGTGTTTTTCCAAATTGGAAAGTCGTTTTAATATATCAAAATTGGTGCTATTTGTAGCCGGTGCTGGAGCCGGTCTTTTACTCGTGCTATTTAGCTCCTGTTGAAGACGCTCATTCTCCTCTTCTAATACAGCCATTTTCTTAGCAAATGTATCGTAATCTTCACGAATCAAATCCAAAAACTGATCCACTTCGTCAACATTATACCCCTTCATGCTCTTCTTAAATTCTTTTTCTAAAATATAGTCAGATGTAAATTTAATATCCATAATAATCGTCCTTCCGTCACGCAACTTCTTTGTCACTATTATAGCATAGGAAAGACTGTTCATACCTATTGTTACACCTATCTTTAAAAAAAATGTCAAACTTTGCGGTTGCCCGGGAAATATTTCTTCATTTCCTGTTAGCTCCAGCTATTTGCGTAATTTCCCTTGTAAACGGTTTAGTCTTTTATTCCAATTTTGAAGCTGACGTTGCTGTTGGCTATCTTTCGCATAAGAAACCCTTTTAACTACCGCCATTCCAGCCTCTGCATTTTCATGGGCACGTTTATAATCCTTTAGTTGATGTTCATAAAGCATGGCTAACTGTTCGTACGCTTGTACTTGTTTTTTCATCGGTAATGCTGGCAAGGATGTTTGGAAGGCGTTTACCGCAAGCGTATAATCACCGCTACGCTTTAATTCAAATGCTAAATAATAATACGCAAATCCCGCTTCTGACTGTGAAAACTGCTCTGTTACTGCGGTTAAAATTTCTGTACCTGTTTTCTTTTGCTTTAAATCTCCAAACCATTTCCCAATATTCGTATACGTTGTCGCAGATTCCTGTCCCACCTCATCAAGCAGCAATTTCGTGGAATGGATATATAACGTAATGAGCGATAATAAGTCCCATTCATTATGCGTTAAAACTTTCATTAATGTCGTCGCATTGCCACTTTTCACAGCATCAAAATAAATGATAGGCGCTAAATGACCTGGGATATCTCCTTGACGATGAAATCCAAGCTTATCTTGCTCCACTTGTGTCAGTTTCATCTGTTGTAAGTCATCTTTCCATAACCGCTTCGTACTGTGGAGTAAATCAACTTGGCGCTGCATCTTTAATTTCGGGATATGTTGCTTATTTAATGTCCACCGTACTTCTAATTGCGGCCAATCAAAACTTTTGCCATTGTACGTAATCATTGTGACATTTCTTTGCCACAGCTTCGATTCAAATAAAAATGCCGCTTCATTAGACGGATCGGCTAGCACATATTGCGTCAGCACAAATTCCTCTTCTTGCATTTCTAAAAATCCAAGTAAGAAAATATGAGTTCCTGCCCCTTTTAAGCCCGTCGTTTCTGTATCGAAAAAGACCAGTGTTTCATCAAGGCTAAGGGCATACGGATGATCCTCTTGCTGCGTTGACCAGCGTTCCATAGCAGCAAATAATTCACCTAGCTCATAATCGCCGTGTTTATAATCGAGCGCATAACGCACTTCCTTTTTTAAAAGGACACCGAAATCATTTTCTACGATATCAAGACCTGCTTGCTGCCACTGGTGTAAGTAATTTGGTTGTTCTGGTTTTATAAATGCAGGTTTTTCCACTGTTTGATTGGATTTTTTACCGAGCATTTTTTTCATTTGTAATAATTTATTTTCATAAGACATGTCATCACATCATTTCGTTTAGTAACTTGGATAATATTTAATTTTGATTCTAGTTTGTTTCTTCTACAATACCATATTATTAAGTTCCTATTCGCATGTCTAATTTTAAATGAGAGTTTAAGAAAAGGATCGCTTCAAAAAAATAGG
Source organism: Solibacillus sp. FSL K6-1523 (assembly GCF_038005225.1). Lineage (NCBI taxonomy): Bacteria > Bacillati > Bacillota > Bacilli > Caryophanales > Caryophanaceae > Solibacillus > Solibacillus sp. FSL K6-1523. The sequence continues at coordinate 1,452,388 of NZ_JBBOSU010000001.1, read as the reverse complement.
TTTACAACGTTTAGAAATATGCATAATTTTATTCATTAAAGTCGGTTGGGTAGTGATATGCTAAACGCTCGCAAACCCTTGCTATAAGTGACTTTCAATCTAACTGCATAAAAAGACGGATAAACAATGTGGCATACAAAAAGCTACAAACATCGTCAAATCAACGTTTGTAGCTTTTCGGTGTATCCCCGAACTTCCATTTGGGAACGTTATAAATCCTAGTTGTATTAAAGAGTTCGTTTCTTTACAAACTTGTCCTTTTAAATTATAAGTATATCGCTCTGCTCCTAAAAGAATGAGATGTCTTACTTATTCAACCTTAACTTTTCCATTCTTAGCAGCTGAAATTACCTTTCAAAAGAAGACTCTCTTTCCATATCCATTTCATCTGTGGTTGCACTTCAATGTAAATTATTTATTACTTTGTTTTATTTAGAAGATAGCCAGTATTGTCTACCACTTCTTTTTTATAATTGTTATTTACAAGATAGATACCGATCAAAATAAATATTCCCCCAGCTATGAGAGAAGAAGATATAGGTTCATTTAGCAATACACTTCCAGTTAAAACACCAAAAAATGGAGCTAAAAATAAATAAGAACTTGTTTTACCTGGTTCGCCCTTTTGTAAAAGAAAATACCAAACCGCAAATTGAACAATAGAAGACATTATGCTTAACCATAAGAGAATAAATAATGAATGTTTATTAATATGAAAGAATGGTTCTTCAAGTAATAGACTTAAAAATATAAGAATGCCTCCGCCAAATAGCATTTGATATGCAGAAAGTACCCATGTGTCAAAATGTTCTCCCCATCTATTAACTAATAACGTGGAAATAGCCCAAAAAACAGCTGAAGCTGCTCCAAACGCTATACCTATTCTAAAATCATTTATCCCGCCTAACGTAATTCCTACACCTATGAAGCCTAAAACAACTCCAATCCATTGATACCATCTATAACGGTTTCCCATAAAAACAGTTCCCAAAATAATGACTAGTAACGGATTCATAAAAGTTAAAATGGAAGATTCACTGGCTGTTATAGTTCTTAGACTTAGAAATATACATCCCATTACTCCTGCCGTTTGTAAAGTTCCTATAATCGCTGCTCTTCCCCAATTTTTCATACCACTAGGGTGTGTTCTTTTTAGTACTTTCACGATAATAGCCATAATAAACCCTGCCAGAAGGAAACGTATTCCAGCCAATAACAAAGGAGAAGAGTAGCCTAATCCTATCTTACCTATGGCAAAAGATGAACCCATTAAAAAAGTAGTTAATATAACTAATGTAAAAAAGATAGATTTTTTCATATATACCGACCTCCCAATCAAATTTTCCTTTTTCCTTTAAAATTAAAAATTGCCACCTCCCTTGCGAAGAGGTTTCTTTAGTATTATTATAAAAGCAATATAATACGATATTCATCGAAGTATGGATTACAGAGGTGTTCAAAATGAGTACATATCCGAATATCTCAGCACTGGCTGCTCTGCTTACAGAAAAGTCAAGAGCAGCCATACTGGCAGCTTTAATGGATGGGAAATTCCATACAGCAAGTGAACTAGCATATATGGCTTCCATTAAACCCCAGACAGCTAGCTTTCACCTTGCAAAACTAGAAGAAAATAACCTTGTAATTTGTGAAAAAAATGGACGGTTTCGATATTTTCGATTAGCAAATGACGAGGTAGCAAATACCCTGGAGATATTTATGTCCATATCTCCTCCACCTGAAGTTCGATCTTTAACCCAATCTAGTCAATTAAAACGATTAGAAAATGCAAGAACTTGTTATGACCATTTAGCTGGACGTGTAGGTGTTAACATAACAAATTTAATGCAAGAGGCAGGATATATAGAGAGAAACAATAAAAAATTTATTGTAACAGCAAAGGGAGAACTTTTTTTTAGAGACTTAGGAGTAGATTTAGTTGGTTTATCTAAAAAGCGTCGTTCTTTTTCTCATGCGTGTCTTGACTGGAGTGAACGTACTCATCATTTAGGGGGTGCTTTAGGAAATGGTTTATTTGAAAGGTATATTGAATTGGGTTGGATAGAAACTAAAGCAAATTCTCGAGAAATCATTATTACTCCCCGAGGAAAATCTGGCTTTAAAGACTTTTTCGGACTAGAAATTTAGATTTCCCCCTTGTTTAATACCAATATTTTACAGACTATAAAAAACACTCTTTTTATGAAGGTGTTGTACTTCTTTATAACGTTATAGTTAATGCTTATTACGCTAATCTGCCCCGTTAGCCACCCATGAAGTACAAGAATTACCACTTCACCACAGAAGATGAAAGATTATTACGTTCTTTCATGGGAGTAGGAGAAAAAAAGCGACCAACGTTTGGTAACATTTCATTGAGATCCTATTTATATGTTGCAGCCATTCAGAACAAGTGAATCGAATAGTCCTCTTTAAAATAATTTTTCACAGCATCTTAGGGTATTATTTTCTAATAAAAAACAGCGACAAACACTGATTTAATAGTGCTTGTCGCTTTTTGAAATGTTACCAATCTTGCATTTGGGAACGTTATTAGGCTTAGTTATATATACGTTATAAATCCTTGTTGCACTAAAGCACTCCGTTACTTCAATAAGTATGTGCTTTAAAAGTAATCGGGGATATCAAGTGATATGGAGTCGATTTTATTTTCTTTTGAGTAATACATACAAACACTGTCTTTATATTTTTGATTATCATTAGGTAGTACAATAAAACCTAATCCTTTGTAAAATTCTATCCCAATATCACTATAAAGGAAAAAGTTGTTACAGTTTTCTTCCTGTTCTAGTTTATTTATCGTTTCTTTGACCAATAAAGAAGCATATCCTTTTTTTCTTAAATATAAAGGAGTAGCGATTGAACCAATCCCTTTTACAATTTGGTCTTCAGAAAGATTTAGTTCATATACGATGAGGGAGCTTAATAATTGCTTTGTATCTGTTGCTTCAAGAACGTACCACTTTCCCTTTTTATACTTATTGGAATCCTGACATATAGTTATATACTCTTCATATGCCTGATTATCTCCCCAAACATCAAAGCCCATCTTATAAATTTCGATCATATCCTCTTTTATTGCTTCCCTAATTTTTCTCAAAGTATCTCTCCTTCTGAAGCCAAACTGTGACATCCTGCTCCCTTAGATAAATTTTAACATTCATGCGGTGTTTGGGGACTTTTTTACTTGAAATTGTTTTAAAGTTTTTCAACAGGAATAAATCATTATAGCTATTGAATTTCACTAATAAAAAGCAAAAGGATGTATCCACCTACAATTATAAAACCTCAAGCAAACAGTATCAAAAAAATCCAGCATACAATCAAGAAAAAATTATGGAACCAATTACTATATAATCATTTCAAGCCTTCTCCCCATTTCTAGAATTGAATAAAAAACGCTCTTAATTTAAATAAAGAACGAAATTCACGGGATAAAGTTACGTTATTTAACAAACTTGATGGCTGATTTACATTTTATCCGATATAAAATTTTAGAACAATAAAAAATGCAGCCTTACTGTGTATACAGGCTGCATTTTATGGTTAAACTATTAAGTTTTAGTATGATTTCCTACCTAGAACAACAAACCCCACACTTAAAGACTCAATTCACTCGCTAAGTTTTCCAATAGTTTAATCGCATCCTTCTTCGGACTATCCGTTAAACTATTTTGCGGTCCAACACATGCAGGACAACCACTTGGACAAGGGCATAACCCTACATGTTGTAATGTCTTTTCAACGAGACTTAATATAATATCGTACACCTTCTCACTTAATCCGATACCACCTGGATAACTATCATAAATAAACAGCGTCGGCTTTTCGTTGTGTGTCGCTTTTACTTGTGGAACGACCGAAACATCCGAACGATCACAATGAATGAACAATGGAATAAAACTTCCAAGTGCTTGTGCTACTCCTTCAAGCGCTTCAGCTAACCTTTCATCATTCCATCCTTCCACTACTTCAAAGCTTAGCCACGCAGCGCTTGTGTGCATTTCCATCGGTGGTAAATTAATTGGTCCTGAACCTATATTTTCATTTTTTTCGTGAAGTTTTATTTTCTTAAAAATCGTTGGAATCGCTAAAATTCCTACATCTCCATAGCTTACAGAAGAATTTTTATAATGGGCGATTTTATCCTCGCTTAACACTTTGAGTTCCACGGCTAAATTGGCATCGGTATAATAATCCACATCTACCTCTCGAACAAACGCCTTTTTCTCTTCCCAATCTAATTTTTCCACTTGGAATTGAATGCCTTGATGTAAATAAATCGCTTCCTCATGAAGTAGTGTCATCGCACTATACGTGTCCATTTCACCAATTACTTTCGTGTTTGCAGGGGTTGAAATATCAATAATGACGACATTTTCCTGAGCTGCTGAACGTAATGAAATATCATGTGCAGGAAAACGGTCACTCATCCAATGCCACTGAGTACTCGTTTTAACAAGTACCCCTTCATCCTCTAAAAACTGCAATAACTCCTGAATTTTAAATTCCCCATAGCTATCCGTCATTGAAAACGGAAGCTCGAATGCGGCACATTTTAAATGGTCCATTAAAATCAGTATGTTTTCTGGGTTAATACGCGCTTCTTCAGGCGAGCTTCCTAACAAAAAGCTTGGATGCTGAATAATATATTGATCCAGCGCAGTTGATTGGGCAACGTAAATAATTAGCGCCTCATCTTGACGTCTCCCCGCGCGACCGGCTTGCTGCCAAGCACTTGCGATATTTCCCGGGTAACCTGTCATAATACAAGCTTGTAATTGACCAATATCAACGCCTAATTCTAAAGCGTTCGTACTGATGACCATTTGGATTGCCCCTTCACGCAAGCCTTTTTCAATCTGTCTTCGTTCACTTGGTAAATAGCCGCCTCGGTACCCTTGAATCGATTCATCTGCTATTTTTTTTGCAGTCAATGATTTTAAATACGACACAAGCATTTCCACTCGGACACGTGATTTAGCAAAAATAATCGTCTGAATACCCGCTTCAAATAAGCGTTTCGAAATATCACGTACTTCTAACACTGCACTGCGCCTCACACCAAATGTAGGATGAATAATTGGTGGGTTATAAAAAATAAATGTTTTCTTACCAACTGGTGCACCCGATTTGGAAATCAACTCATGTTTTGTGTTCGTTAACGACTCTGCTAATTCTTTCGGATTTTTAATTGTTGCGCTCGTACAAATAATGATTGGATTGCTTCCATAAAATGCACAAATCCGCTGCAATCTTCTTAAAACATGGGCAACATGCGAACCAAAGACACCTTTATATGTATGCAGTTCATCAATGACGATGTATTTTAAATTCTCAAATAGCGATACCCACTTTGTATGGTGAGGTAATATTCCTGAATGCAGCATATCGGGATTGGTCATCACAATATGCCCCGCCTTGCGTATCTTTTGGCGGATGCCTGGCGCAGTATCGCCATCATACGTATAACTTAAAATTTCTTCATCCATTTGCTCGATCAATTCATGTAAATCGGATTTTTGATCTTGTGCTAATGCCTTTGTCGGAAATAAATAAATGGCCCGACTTGATTTGTCCTCTAAAATTTTTTGTAACACCGGTAAATGGTAGCAATATGACTTTCCAGAGGCAGTCGGTGTAATGGCTGTGAAGCTTTTCCCTTGCTGAGCCAAATCAAACGCTTCTCGTTGATGTGTATACAGTTGTTCAATCCCTCTTGCTTTCAATGCTTTAATGATGGACGGATGAAGTTGTTGCGGAAATGGGGCATAGTCTGCCTTTTTTTCTTCAAGCGTATGCCAACCTTTAATGTTTTGCTTTAATTCCTCGTCATATTGCCACTCTTGTAAAAGCTCAGGTATCGAACGTTTTTTACTTAACATCCGAATCACCTTCTTCTATTTTTTTTATTACGATTGATAACGTATATTGCACAGACTGTATCGATTGAATAAAACGTTTCTTGCTCGTTCCTTTATAAAAAGATTGCACAACAAATTGCTCCATCGCATCTGCTGCATGGTCAATTTGTTGTACATATAAATTTTTAGGGCGGTTTTCCTTAATCCATAAATGCGCAAGTTGCTGCCACTCTTTAATGGCTGCATGAAGTCGATCCGCATGTGGTTTTACTTCATTAAAAAAATCAGGTTCCTTATCCAAGCGGCGCATCTCCCAAAAACGGTCGAGCGCGTCCTGACATTCATTTTGTAATTGCTCAGTATATATTCGTAGTTCCATAAATTGCACCTCGAGTAGTTTTCATAGTTGCCTTCATTTTATCAAATTCTACTCCATTGCACCACTAATATACGAACAAGTATTCTTTACTTGCATTTGCTTTTCTGCTAAGCTTACTTTCTGATAACCTGCAATCAATTGGGCATAAAATTCATTCGTAACGCGCGCCTCTTCTAATTGTACTTGAACTGTTAATAGTTGCTTTGCAAAATCAATAGTTTGGATAATGGATGAAATTCTCGACATAGGCAAACGCCTCCTTTCTTGTAGATTACTTTATAAAATCGGTAAATCCAAGTCACTCGCAAAACTAGTCATGGGTCGCTAAAAGTTCTTACTACATGTCGATTTAATAGATAAATAAGGATAAAAAATTTATCTTCATTCATCCGCTTTATGGTAAACTAAATAGGTATGAAAATGATCAGAGAGAAGGTGTTTTCATGGTCATACGTTATCCGAATGGAAAAATTTATAATGCCTCACCTGCAAAAAATTCGGAAACTAGCACGCGTGTTCCGAAGAAAAAACGCGAAATTTCTTATAGTAATCGCGGAAAAAGCCTTGAAGATGATTTAAATGAAACAAATCTGTTTTATTTACAGCAAAATTTGGCAAATATTCATAAGAAACCTGTTCCGATACAAATCGTCAAAGTAGATTATCCGGCAAGAAGTGCAGCGGTCATTCGTGAAGCTTATTTCCGTACCCCTTCGACAACGGATTATAATGGCGTATGGAATGGATATTATATTGACTTTGAAGCAAAAGAAACGGAAAGCAAAACATCCTTTCCCCTTCAAAATATTCATGCACATCAAATCGAACATATGAAATCTGTAGAACGCCAAAATGGGATCGCCTTTTTCATCATTCGTTTTTCAAAACTCGGACGTAATTTTGTACTACCTTTCCAAGCAATCGAGCAGTTTTGGACAATGATGCAAAGTGGAAATAGAAAATCGATTCCATTAGCCATTTTTGAGCAGCAAGCAATCGAACTTAAGGAAGGTTACATGCCGCGCCTTGATTACTTGCAAGCTGTAAAAAAGTTCATCGCAAACGAAAATGTTTGTGAAAGTGAGGAGAAATAGCCCCAATAGTGGTACGTTAGGTCTATGGCAAAAACATGTAAACCGAAAGACTTTTCTGAAATGTTAGGAGTAACAGTTAAAACTCTACAGCGTTGAGATAAAGGTGGTAAATTAATCGATTACAGAAAGCCTATTAGAAGATGATTCTATTTACATTCACAATACGAATCATACATGGACATTCAAAGAGAATATCATGGAGGATGATGAAGTTGAAAAAAGCTTTTAAGACTGAAATCCTACTAACTGACGAACAGGCCACTAAAGCGAATCAAACAATAGGTGTCTGTCGTTATGTGTACAACCTATACCTACAAACAGCGCAGAACCACTACAAAGAGACAAAGAAACACATGTCAGGTTACGATTTTTCAAAATGGCTAAACAATGTCCACACGAAAGAAATGGACGAGTGGATTAAAGATGTTTCTAGTAAAGCTGTTAAACAATCGATCATGATTGGTGACAAGGCTTTTAAAAACTTTTTCAAAGGTTTGTCTAAGTTTCCACGCTTTAAAAAGAAGAAAAATCAGGACGTTAAGGTGTATCTACCTAAGAATAATAAAACAGACTTATTGGTAGAAAGGCATCGGATTAAACTTCCTACTTTTGGCTGGGTTCGTTTAAAAGAATATGGTTATATCCCAACGAATCAAAAGGTGACAAGTGTTACAGTTTCACACAGAGCTGGTCGATATTATGTTTCTGTTCTCTGTGAGGTAGAATACACAGACAATCAACAAATCAATACACAAGATGGCATAGGGATAGACTTGGGGATTATTACTTTTGCGGTTTGTAGTCATCATCTTGAGTTTGAAAATATTAATAAAACAGCCGAAGTTAAAAAGCTAGAAAGAAGTTTAAAACGACAACAGCGAAGGTTGAGCCGTAGTTACGAGCAAAATAAAAATCGAAAGAGAGGTGAATTCTGCGCTAAAAACAGGCAGAAACAACTTCAGGTTGTTCGAAAATTGCACGCTAGACTAGCAAACATCCGAAAAGAATACATGCGGTATGTTGTAAGCATGTTGGTGAAAACCAAACCAACATATATTACAATTGAGGATTTAAACGTAAAAGGCATGATGAAAAATCGCCATTTGTCTAAAGTAGTAGCGCAACAAAGTTTTTATGCGTTTAGAGAGTGGTTGCTTATAAAATGTAAAGAGCATGGTATTGAACTTAGAATAGTGGATAGATGGTATCCCTCCTCTAAATTATGCTCTACATGTGGCACAAAAAAAGTCAACCTCAGTTTATCTGAACGCACTTATACTTGTGATCGCTGCGAGACAGTACTAGATAGAGACTTCAATGCTAGTCTAAATCTGAAATATGCACAAAAATATACAGTATTAACGTGACTAAACTGTATATATGTAGGGTGGGCTACATCCAAATTTACGCTTGTGGAGTGTCCTATCAAATTGTAGTAGCGAGCTAGTGGCGAGGCAAGACACGAGGAAGCAAGAATATGTCTAGCGTAGATGAATATCTATGTTTTTAGTAGCAGAAATAACGTGTCAGAACAAAAACGAACTCGTGAAGATTTAAAACGCGAGCGTCAATCACAAAAGAAAAAAGCGCATTCGAAATCTTCTTTCGGTACATGGGCAAAACGAATTTTCTTAACCGTCTTTTTATTGGGGGTTATCGGATTTTTAGGTGGTGCTGGGCTATTTGCCTATTATGTAAGTAGCGCGCCAGATTTAGATGAAGAATTATTAAAGGACCCCATTTCATCAGAATTTTATGATATAAATGGAGAGCTCTTCGCCACTATTGGTGCAGAAAAACGGAACTATGTAAAATATGAAGATATTCCCGTTCAAATGCGAGATGCCATTATCGCGACGGAAGATTCCCGATTTTTCGACCATTTCGGGATCGATATTTGGCGACTCGGTAGTGCAGTCATCGCCAATGTCCGAGATGGCTTTGGGGCACAAGGTGCGAGTACAATTACACAACAAGTTGTGAAAAATTCATTCTTAAAAAATGAGAAAAAATTAAAACGTAAAGCACAAGAAGCTTGGCTTTCGATACAATTAGAACGCAAATATTCAAAAGAACAAATTTTCGAAATGTACTTTAATAAAATACTGATGTCCGGTCGTATTTACGGTTTTGGTACAGCAGCAAAAGAATTTTATGACAAAGAGTTAGATGAATTAACATTGGATGAAGCGGCTTTACTTGCAGGTATCCCGCAAAGTCCGAATAATTATAACCCATATAAAAATCCAGAGCGTGCAGAAAAACGACGTAATATCGTTCTTTCTTTAATGGTTCAACATAATAAAATTTCGCAAACGGAAGCTGATTCAGCGAAAACGGCCAATGTAACAGCTGGTTTAATTCCTGATGAAAAACGTATTGCGAACACAACGACGAAATATCCGGCATTTTTAGATGTCGTATTATCTGAGCTAGAAGCAAAAGGTGAGACAGAATTACTTTCAGAAGGCATTAAAGTATATACAACATTAGATCCAGTGGCACAAAAAATTGTTGAAAATACGATGAACAATGACAAGAACTTCCCGAACGAACAAATTCAAGCAGGTGTTGCTGTCGTTGATACGAAAACAGGAGCATTACGCGCGGTCGGTGGTGGTCGAGATTATTCTGGAAACTTCCCTTATAACCACGCTTACGACTTAACAACGCGTTCACCTGGTTCGACATTAAAACCATTAGTCGATTACGGTCCCGCTTTTGAATATTTAAAATGGTCAACAGGGGAAACAACGGTCGATGAAGCAATTACGTATTCAGGCTCTAAACAAGTCATTACAAACTGGGATAGTAAATATGGCGGTACAATGACTGTTCGTGAAGCACTTTACACTTCTCGAAACATTCCTGCTGTTAAGACATTCCGTGAAGTCGGTGCCGATCGTTCAAAACAATTTTTAGAAAATGTCGGTATTCGTACGGACAAACAACTTGTGGAATCTGATGCTATTGGTGGTGGTCGTATTGCAATTTCACCAATTCAAATGGCTGCTTCTTACGCGGCTTTCGGAAATAACGGAGCTTACACGGATGCACACGCAATATCAAAGGTTGTCTTCCGTGATGGCTCTTCGAAATCTTATGAACCAAAAGAAACAATTGCCATGAGTGACTACACGGCCTACATGGTAACGGATATTTTACGTGATGTTGTCAGTACAAAACGCAACGCCTCAGCATCGAGAGCCATGGTTTCAGGAGTAGACATTGCTGGTAAAACAGGGACAACAAACTACTCTTCTGATGAATTTAAAAAATTTAATTTAAAGAAAAATTCAGTTCCAGACACTTGGTTTGCAGGCTATACAACGAATTATTCGATTGCCATTTGGGGTGGGCATTCACTACGTAAAGATGCCATAACAACATGGGAAGAACGCTGGTTGCCACAAACATTATTTAAAACGATTATGACAGATTTAAATAACCATAACCCATCATCTAAGTTTAAGCAGCCAAGCTCGGTTGTTTCTGCAACGATTGAAGTTGGATCGAATCCGTTAAAATTAGCGAGTGATTATACACCACAATCACATCGTAGAACTGAGTTATTTGTAAAAGGAACAGAACCAAAAGAAGTATCTGAGCAATTTGTTCAAGAAGAAGTGGATGCTCCGACAAATGTGCATGCACTATACAATGAAGCTGCACAGTTAGTCGATTTAACATGGGCACACCCTTCGCTTACACAAGAAGATGGTACTCCTGTAACGTTTGAAGTGACGATGAAAGCAGATGAAGAGGCGCCAACAGTCATTTCTGTCACGAGTTCGCTCGCTCTTCAAATATCCAATATTGAACAAGGGAAAACGTATACTTTCTCAGTTGTTGCACTAGCTGATGATATTCGCAGTGAACCTGCGTCGACTTCGATTTACATCGAGCCTGATACATCACTTGAGGAGCCAATTGTACCTGAAATTCCAGGTTTTGATGATGAAGATTCATTCTTCCCGACAAACCCAGAAGAGCCGAATCCAGATGAAGATAATTGGAATAATGGCAATAACAATTGGAACGGCAATAATGGAAATAACAATAACAATGGCAACGGTAACGGGAATGGGAATGGGAATGGCAATAATGGAAATGGTCACGGGAATGGTAACGGGAATAACAACACCGAACAGCCAGATACCGGAGAAATTCCAGTTACAACCCCTCCATCCCCTCCTACTACGCCAGATCCAGGAGCAGAGGAAGAATCGGTTGTGGACGGAGAATAAGTTCAACTCACTTCCTTATTTAGCCAACACGCATTTATCATATGCGTGTTGGCTTTTTTAATGGAACCAAAAAACCATCTGCACATACATTTCGTATGAGTAGATGGTCTTTTGATTTATAATCTTAGCCTTGCACATCGTTTTTTCGTTTCTTTATACAGTTCGTCTAATTGGCGATATGCCGCATACTGACCTGGGCGCATTTTCACAAAGCTAAGACGCTCCATGCCATTAATCGGCATTAATTCATAAGGTTCTGTTTCAGAAAATACGCTACTTGAATCCGAGCTTGTTACGATAAAGCGCTCAAATTGTTCGATAGCGAGTTGCATTAACTGCCCTACTGATGAATCCCGCGCATCATGAGCGATATGAATTTTTTGCTGTAATTGCTCCCAGCTTTCATACCACTCATTCACTGCCTCTTTGGAAATTTTCTCTTTATTTACAGCGATCATTCTTTCACCAAACCTTTTTTCAAACGTTTTTGCCCTTCTCTACAATCCGCTAATAATGGGCATGTCCCACAGCCTGGATTTTGCGCCTTACAATGATAGCGACCAAAGAAAATAATTTGATGATGTGCACGACTCCAACGATCGATTGGCGTTTTTTTCATAATCGTTTCTTCTACTTCGAGCACATTATCTTTCCAACGGCATAACCCTAAACGCTTCGTTACACGTTCTACATGCGTATCCACAGCCATCGCCGGTACATTAAACGCTACAGATAGTACGACGTTCGCTGTTTTCCGGCCCACTCCAGGCAATGTTACAAGTTCTTCCCTCGTTGCAGGCACTTCCCAGTTAAAATCATTGATCAGCATCGCACTTAATAATTGAATGTTTTTGGCTTTGTTACGAAATAATCCAATCGAGCGAATATCATTTTGCAATTCCTCTATCGAAACATCCAAATAATCTTGTGGTGTTTTATATTTTTGAAAAAGCTCTTTTGTAACTTTATTGACGAGCACATCCGTACATTGAGCAGATAAAAGAGTCGCTATCGTCAGCTCGAATGGATTGTCGTGCACAAGTTCGCAATGTGCATCTGGATACATTTTATCCATCTCATCTAAAAAATTGAGCCATTGAGTCTTTGTTAACATTCGCGTTCCTCTCCTATTCTCTTTCCTCTAACCAATTATAGAACGACACTCTCTTTGAAGTTGGTTGGTGCTGTTCAGGTGGTTGAAATGTGTTCGTTGTTGTCGTATGTTTTCGGTATTGTTCACTATGCTTTTCAACTTGCCCCAGTGTCGTAATGTTTTTCTTTTTCCACTCCATTAAAATGCGATCAATATAACGTAAATTCACTTTACTCGCTAAAACCGCTTCCTTTAACGCTGCTTTAATAATTTCTGGTGAATGCTTATCAATATCAATCCACATACCAATCGTTTCAAGTTCAATCGGTGATAGTAAGCGACCAAACTCTTGTTCAAATAGCGTGAAAATCGTCGCTTCATCCACTTTGTTGGCTGTATCAACTACTTTTTGTTGTTGCGCTTCTAAGTTTTCTAATAGCCTCTCCCATAAAGGATATAATGAATACTTCTCCGCTATTTTTCCTGTGTCATCAGTTGATTGGGAAATTTCTAGCATCCCTTTTTGCATTAAGCGTTGCAATATTTGAGAGAGTTTAGAAACTTGAAAATGAGTGCGTATCATTAAATCATTCGGCGTAGGAAAATCAATTCCCTCCTGCTCAAAGCTTAATAAATGCATAACAATGAGCGCCTCGTCATCCTGAATATTTAACTGTTTATAATGTTGGAAGAAAAGATTGGGCACCGTAATGTTGCGTTGCTGTGTCCAAATGCGGATTCGATTAAAATCATTTCTCATACGGATTCTCCCTCCCTTTATCGTAATAGAAAACGCCCGGTTTTACCCGGACGCTTTGCGGAAATTTATTGAATATCATCTGGACGCAAGTAGCGCCAAGATAAAATATTTTATGGATATAAACGGTTTAACAAACGTGGGAATGGAATTGTTTCACGAATATGTTCTACACCTGAAATCCACGCAACTGTACGCTCTAAACCTAAACCGAAACCTGAGTGAGGTACTGAACCTTGCTTGCTAATATCTAAATACCATGCATAGGCATCTAAAGATAAGCCGTGTTCTTCAATTCGTTGTTTTAATAAATCATAATCGTGGATACGCTCAGAACCACCAATAATTTCACCATAACCTTCTGGTGCAATTAAGTCTGCACATAATACAACATCATCACGCTCTGGATGCGGCTGCATGTAGAATGGCTTAATACCAGTCGGGTAGCATGTAATGAATACTGGCTTATCGTATGCATTAGCAATAGCCGTTTCGTGCGGTGCACCAAAATCATCGCCCCACTGAATATCGTTAAAACCTTGTTCATGTAACATTTTAATCGCATCATCATAAGAAATACGTGGGAATGGTGCTTGAATATTTTCTAATTTTGATGTATCACGACCAAGACGTTCTAATTCTAGCTTACAGTTTTTTAATACCGATTGAACGATATGCGCAACATATTGCTCTTGCACTTCTAAACTCTCTTCATGTTCCACAAATGCCATCTCTGGCTCAATCATCCAAAACTCGATTAAATGACGACGCGTTTTTGATTTTTCTGCACGGAATGTCGGGCCGAATGAAAATACTTTTCCTAATGCCATCGCAGCTGCTTCCATGTAAAGCTGTCCAGATTGAGAAAGGAAAGCATCTTCATCGAAATATTTCGTATGGAATAATTCAGATGTTCCTTCTGGTGATGAACCTGTTAAAATTGGTGGGTCCATTTTTGTGAAGCCGTTGTCATTAAAGAATTCATATGTTGCACGAATAATTTCATTACGTACTTTCATTACCGCATGTTGTTTACGAGAACGTAACCATAAGTGGCGGTTGTCCATTAAAAACTCTGGACCGTGCTCTTTTGGTGTAATTGGGAAGTCTGTAGCAGCATGGATTACTTCAATACCCGTTACATTTAATTCCGCACCGAATGAAGAACGCTCGTCCGCCTTTACTTCACCAATAATGTACATTGAAGTTTCTTGCGTCATGCCTTTTGCTACAGCAAAAAGCTCTTCGCCTACTTCTTCTTTCACGACAACACCTTGAGCAAAGCCTGAGCCATCACGTAATTGTAAGAAAGCTAATTTACCGCTTGCACGCTTATTTGCTAACCAAGCACCTAGTTTAATTGTTTCACCGATATGATTTGGCATATCTTTAATCATAATTTTTTTCATAGTATCCTCCAAAACTTACAGAATCGATCTTATTGTTGCCATTTTTCTTTGACAAAAGTATCAATACGTCGAACTGCTTCTTCTATTAAATCTAATGATGTTGCATATGAAATGCGAATTGTTGCGGGTGCGCCAAAGCCTGAGCCTGGAATTACTGCAACATTAGCTTCTGTTAATAACGCGCTCGCAAAATCATCAACCGACGCGTAGCCTGTTTTTGCAGCGGCTTCCGATACGTCTGGTAATAAATAAAATGCGCCTTGTGGAGCCAATACTTTTACCCCAGGAATAGCGGCAACTTTCGGGAAAATCGCTTCTAAGCGTGATTCAAATGCCAGACGCATTTCTTCCACAGCCGTTTGTGGACCGTTGTAAGCTTCAATTGCTGCATATTGTGCAGTTGTTGTCGCATTTGAAGTAGAATGGGAAGCTAAGTCCGTCATCGCCTTAATAATCGTTGCATCGCCTGCCGCATAACCAATACGCCAACCTGTCATTGAATGTGATTTGGCAACACCATTGATAACAATTGTGCGTGCCTTCATTTGATCTGAAAGTTGTGCAATCGAAAAGTGCTCTACTCCATTGTAAACAAGCTTTTCGTAAATTTCATCTGAAACGATTAAAATATCTTTTTGCTCTGCTACTTTTCCCAACTCAGCTAACTCTTCTTTTGAATAAATCATGCCTGATGGATTCGAAGGTGAGTTAATAATCACTGCTTTTGTTTTAGGTGTAATTGCATCGCTTAATTGTTGAGCAGTAATTTTATAACTTTGCTCCGCTGTGCCTTCCACATAAACTGGTACGCCGCCTGCTAGCTTCACTTGTTCTGGATAAGAAACCCAGTAAGGGATTGGGATGATGACTTCATCGCCCTCATTTAAAATTACTTGGAACAATGTGTACAGTACGTGTTTCGCCCCAACACCAACTAATATTTCATTTGCTTTATATGTAAGACCATTATCGCGAGAAAGTTTATCGATAATCGCTTGCTTTAACGCAGGTAAGCCCCCAGCTGGCGTATACTTAGTTAAACCATCGTCCATTGATTTTTTCGCCGCAGTTAAAATATTTTCTGGTGTATTAAAGTCAGGTTCACCTGCTCCTAAACCAATCACATCAATACCTTGTGATTTTAGCTCTTTTGCTTTAGCTGTAATCGCTAAAGTTGTAGATGGTGTTAAAGTTTTTACACGGTTTGCTAACAATTGTTTCATGTCCATTTCTCCTCTACAAATTCAATATGCGTTTCCACCATTGCCCGTCTTCGAACAAGAGATACACATAGTTTAAACTACCCGACTCGCTCATATACGTAATTTCCCATACAGCGCCTGGTTCCTCAAAACCTAACTTTGTGTGCAGCACCTTTTGTACAGATGTTTCATCACGAAAGGCGGTTAAAGCCTGTTGTTCGGAAATGCCATCTTGCAAAAATACTTCCTGCACTGAATTTTCTTCTAAACTGATCGGGACGAAAATTGCCTTTTCCTTACCATATTCATCTACTCCGAATACAGTAACGTATGGCTTATTTCCATTATAAACATAGGACTCCGAAATAATTGCCAGCGCCTTCGTATCAAGCGCTAGCTCCTCAGCTTGTTGCTCTATGTCATTAAACGGTGCAGTCGCTTTCCAGAATACTATTACTGAAATAACAAGTGACAAAGATAAAATAAAGACTACACCAAATATTAACCAGTTTTTCATGCCGTCACCCGTATACATTCCGTGTAGACACCACATGCATGAAAAGCTACGTTATTTTCTAAAATTCGTTTCATAATTGTCGACCTGCTTCCCTTCCGCATCGTTATTTATTATACCAACTTCCAAGCTGTTGTACCATACTATCAAGTGGCAGTTTTTGTACCGAAATTGGCGGTAATGCCTCGATAAACTCCGAACCATAAGATTTCGCATCAATTCGGCGATCCAGAATGATAAATACGCCACGATCTTGGCTAGAACGAATTAAACGACCGAACCCTTGTTTAAAACGTAATATCGCTTCGGGTAAGGACAATTCAGTAAATGAATTTAGCCCTTGCTGCTGTAAAAATTGTGCACGTGCCTTAAACGTTGGCTCGTCTGGTGAAGAAAACGGCAAGCGAACGACAATGACCGACGATAAGCCATCACCAGGAACATCGACACCCTCCCAAAAACTATTCGTACCAAACAGCACAGAATGGTTGAATTTTTGGAATGATTTTAACAGCCTCATCCGACTGCCCGCAGTAATGCCTTGCGCAAACAGCATATAATCATTTAACAGCTCGCTTTCTTGAATGAGCTCGACTGTTTTACGCAGCATATCTTGGGATGTAAATAGCACGAAGCATCTCCCTTGTGTCATGCGCACCACGTTCGTGACAGCATGGGCCACCTCTTCAATAAAATCATTTTGTGAAACGGTTTGAATATCTGGCATATCAGTGACAATGAATGCTTTTGCCCCTGCATAATAACTCGCTGGTGCTTGAAGCTTTTCAATCGTCACTTGTGGATCAATCCCTAATTGATTCGAAATAAAACGTTCGTTATTTGGCACTGCTAGCGTTCCAGAAGTCCAAATAACCGCGCATTTTTCACGGATAGGCGTAAATAATTCCTTAATTGTTTGTGTCACATCGATTGGTTTTTTAAAGATTTGAATACTTCCTGGAACGCTTCTACAATCCAGTTCTAACCAGCAAGAATAGCTATTTTCATCTTTAAGGAACACTTCATCCCATTCGGCTATTTTCAATTTAAATTCGCGAATCCAATAATTCCATTGTTCGATTAAATAGAGATGCTCTGGTGCTAGCTCTTCTACTCCTGAACAAAATTGGAGCGCTAGTTGCTGTGCTTCATCAATCCATCGTTGTACCGCCATTGTGACGTTCGAAAATACGTCTGTAGGTAAATGAAGTTCAGCTAAAAATACCGTTAATTTCTGCTCTCTTCTATTCATCTTTGTTGATTGCTGAACATGTCGGACAAATACATGAATCGCCTCATCAAATGCAGCGACCATTTGGTTAAAACGCTTTTCAACTTGCTGCAAAGTCGACGGATGAACTAACTGTTTTTTTATAGCGCCTCGCTTTATCCGATAGAAAAGCTGCTCATCCTCCACATTACCAATTTGACCAAATAAATATTTCCAGTTCATATACGTAAAAATCTTTTCATCTTGACTAATGGCTGCTTGAACAAATTGATGCGCTTCATCAATAATCCAACCATCTATTTCATTAAAAATTTGCTCATGTCGCACTAAATCTGCTAACAACATCGCATGGTTCGTCACAATTATTTGTGCTTGTCGACTATTTTGAATGGCACGTGCGTAAAAGTCATACAGTGGCATCGTCGTTTTCGGCAATTCTGTTTTTCGAATTTTATCAATTAATAATTGCCCACCACCTGAAACATTCAGTTCACTGAAATCACCCGTTTCTGTCTTTGTAAGCCATATTAACGTTTGCAGCAATGTAAAAGTTTCATCATACGATTCGTCAGATGCTTTTAACATTTGTTCGAATTTTTCTACATCAATATAATGATTCATGCCTTTTAATAATGAGATTTTAACAGGGTGCCCTAAAATTTGTTCCAAAATCGGAATTTCATTTTGCAGGAGCTGATCTAGTAAATGCGATGTATACGTACTAATACCTACCTTTTTCCCCGTTTGCATCGCATAAAATATCGACGGTAATAAATAGCCCATCGTTTTCCCAATTCCTGTCGAAGCTTCAATAACATGCTCTGATTTGGCATTTAAATGATGCCAAATACTGTCCATCATTTGAAATTGTTGTGGACGTTCTTCTGAATGCGGCATGCCTTTCCGTAAGTATGCCATCTTCTCTTCAATCGTAAACGGATAGGAAATGGTACCATCTTGCATTTTCGGTGTTGGTGCCATTTTACGAATCGCGAGTTTTTTGTAATACACATGGTCTCCCGTATCCGTTGCTTTCATTCGTTTTACATGAAGTGCATCAAAAAACAATTGAGCTAAATTCGTCTTCAAACGAAACGAACGTTTATGCAACTGTTCGAGCGTATTTTGCGGTAACAATAATAACTCTTCCCAGCAGCGCTTCAATAAATACGCTGTTGCAAGAGCATCATCATCTGCCCGGTGCGCGCTTTTAAGTGGAATATTTAACTCACCTGCTAAATCCCCTAACTTGTAACTAAACGACATTGGAAATAAAATTTTTGATAACTCAACCGTATCAATTTTTTTGCCATACCATTTAGGCAATCCGGCACGTTTAAATTCTGCTTGTAAAAAGGACAAGTCAAAATCAGTATTATGTGCAACAAAAATTGTATCTTGTAATAATTCATAAATTTTATGTGCATGCATTTCGAAAGGTTGCGCATTTGCTACATCTGCATCCGTAATATTCGTTAAATCTTGAATAAAAAGGGGTATCGATTTACCTGGATGAATAAAAGTGGAAAACTTTTTTGTCACTTGCCAATCTTCCATAATGACAAGCGCAAATTGAATCATTCGATCGCCATTCATAGGAGAATGCCCTGTCGTTTCGATATCAACAATCGCATATTTTTGACTTTCTTTCATTTTAAGTTCAACTCACTGTTCAAATAATGATAACAAAATTTTATCACAATTCCGTATAAGTAGTCATGTAAATACGAATAAAGGCTAAGGTTATTTTTTATACAAAAAAATCCTAGCACCACATATAATATGCGACGCTAGGATTATTCGTTATGTAAGGTGTGCAGGGGCTCATCTCCCTGCACAATGCAAAAGCTTCCCAGCAAATCCGTGCTGTTGGATGGACGCTTTTGTTGTGAAGTCAAATACTTCACTGAGGTTTTGGCACCTAAAGAATAGAATACAATAAATTAATGCTTTTTACAATCATTAATTATCAATTACGCCTTGGCGTAATTGCGTACAGATTTTTTTGAGTTCTCTCGAAAAACTTCCCTTAAAAATCTGTGACATCCGCCGGGGCTTGGGCCAACACGATGTTGGTCACAAAGGCGTTGTCACAGGACGTGACGGGTTTAGCCTTTGTTCCCCAATTCAGCCAGGGTTTGAACCCCACTGAATAGTATTGCACTTTTGGCATTCATTTGTTGAATCAAGTTATAATTGTTGATTACGGCTACCAAAAATACCTTTTAACATTGGTGGTGTAACAAGTGTTGTTACAATAATAACAATTACCATTGGCGTATAATCTTCCGCTGGTAATAAACCGCTCGATAATCCCATAGCGGCAAGAATTAACGCTACCTCACCACGCGAAATCATTCCCGAACCAATTCCAGCTGAAGATCTCCAATTGAATCCAGCCATTTTCGCACCAAGACCAGAACCAATTAATTTAGATAAGATTGCAACAAATGAGAAGATCACTAAGAACCAAATGTTTTCTGTAATCCCATCAAAAGTTACTGATAAGCCAATACTTACGAAGAAGAATGGAACGAAAATACCACCAGCAAGCGGCTCAACTTTATGTTCAATCGTTTCTTTAAATTCTGTACGACCAATTGCAATCCCCATAAAGAAAGCACCAATAATCGCAGCAATGCCAAAGTAATGCTCACCAATATAAGCAAGTGAGAAACAGGCAATTAATCCACCGCTGAGCACCGCTTCTGTTATTTTTAAACGTGCAAATGCCTTTAAGAATGGCGGAATTACCCATTTTGCTACAACAAATAGTAGAATAAAGAAGAATACTTTACCACCAATTAATGTTGGAATTGACACATCATCTCCAAGTAAGAAGCTCATTGCAACTGCTAGTAAAACGACAACAATAATATCATCTAAAACAGCAGCACCTAACAATACAGAACCTTCCCTACTTTTTAACCAACCGATTTCACTCAATGTTTGAACCGAAATACTAACTGATGTAGCAGCTAGCGTTAAACCGATGAAAATCGCTTGTCCTTGTGTAAGTCCGAATGCTAAAGCGAGCGGATAACTCATTGCAATTGGTAAAATAATACCACCTAATGCAACATATACCGCACCTTTCATATTGGCATTTAATTCATCTAAATCCGTTTCCAAACCTGCTAAAAACATTAATAAAATTACACCGATTTCACTAAATGTTTTCATAATTTCATTGTCAGTAACCCAACCTAACATTGCAGGTCCGATTAAAATACCAATTAAAATTTTCCCTAGAACAGATGGTTGTCCTAATCGAACACTGAAATGTCCGGCAATTTTCGTTGCTAATAATACGATAACAATTTGAAAAATAAACATATTTTTCCCCCTTCTTTTATACAAAAAAGGCATAGCGGTGCCAGTGTTGACTGACTCCTCCATGCCTTGCTTATGTATTAGAATAATCTAATAGTATCAAAAACTTCTTACAAATTGCAACTATTTTTTCCGTTTTTTAAATTTCCTTTTGATTTGTGATCAAAAGAAAATCAAATAGAAGGACCTTTTCTGACATTTTGAATTTACACAAGGCCCATCTCAAATATAATTATACATGATTCTAATAACACATAGATTTCTTGTCCTTAAACTAAAATTAGCATCGATGCAAATAATATAACCGACGTTAGTGTAAGGAGCAACAACGGCCGTATTGCTTTTGCTTGAAGTTGTTTTAAATTAATCGATAAACCTAAGCCCGCCATTGACATTGCTAATAAAAACGATGCAAATGTGGCGATCGATTGTTGCATTTGAATGGACATCCAGCCGTTTTCAAGTGTAATTGTACTAAAGATTGACATCGCTAAAAATCCAAGTACAAAATAAGGAAATGGCGGTTTGGACGTATTTTCCGTTTGTTGCTTACGCGATACAATCCATACAATAATCATCGTAACAGGCACAAGTAATAATACACGACTCAACTTCGCTAAAAATGCTGGTGCTAATGATTCATCACCAAATGCTGCTCCAGCTAAAGCCGCATGTGCAACTTCATGAACACTTAGTCCAACCCATTGTCCATACATTTCAGGCGACATTTGGATAACATTACCTAAAAATGGCATAGTTAGCGCGAACAGCGTCCCAACAAGTGAAATCATTCCCACTGCTAGCGCTGTATCATCATCATCCGCTCGTACAATTGGTGAGATCGCTCCAATTGCAGCTGCACCGCAAATTCCAGTGCCTCCCCCAAGTAATAACGCAAATTTCGTATCTACTTTTAACCATTTCGCTAAGAGAAGCATGACACCTATCCCTATTATAACTGCAAAAATAGCGCGGACTAAATATGGCAGCCCCTCATCGAAAATAACGACCATGTTTAATCGAACACCGTATAAAATAATCGCAAACCGTAGTATTTTTTTAGCTGAAAATGTTATGCCCTTTTGCCATTTAGTCGGATTAAAAAAGAAATTTCTAATGATGATTGCCATGAATATCGCCAATGCAAGTGGGCCGATAATCGATAAAACAGGTAATTTCGCAAGCATATACGAACTACTCGCAATTAAAAAAGTAAGCAGTATCCCGTAAATAAAGTTTTTCTTATCCATAATAATTCCTTTCAAGTTACCTTTCATAGTGACACGGCATCATTTTGAAGGTTTTTCCTACCAAACTTCACACGTTCAAAAAAGCTTCGGTAAATATTCTCGTTTGTAGTGTAAATTTTTCCGTAGCCACAACTGTAATATTTGCCGATGCGTTAATAATCGTTTTTTTCGGTGTTGCCGCTGTTGTGCCTCCTCCAAACTTTCTAGTAAAATTTTTGTTTCGTGCAAACATTGCGCTGGTTCTACTAAAAGTTGTAATGATGAACTAATTAATTGATGCTGCTGCAACGATGCCAATAATTTCGCAAATTGTTGGCTCATCTCTGCATAATTATCCTCCTGCTGTAAATCAATAATATGAACGAATGCGTTTTGTATTTCTTGTTCTAGTAATTCTAAAGTTGCCTTAGACATTTCACACCTCAATCATCTTCTTTTTTTAGAATAGTTTCATTATATAGGACGCTCGGCTTTTACTAAAGGGCAATTATTTTCACTCCTGCTTTCCTCTTCAAAAACACTAAAAAAGCATTTTGATTTAAAATCAAAATGCCTTTTCACAATTATAAGATGCGTGTAAAATAGATAAATTTATGCATGGATTGCTTTGCCGAATACTGACCTTGCCGCATCTCCAACATGCTCACTCACTGTTGGGTGCGGGAAAATCATGCGCGCCAAATCTTTCACAGAACCACCAAGTACTTTCGCCGCAAGCATGGAATTAATCATTTCGGTTGCCCCGTCTCCAACAACACAAGCCCCATAAATATCGCCTTCTGGGCTCGCCACAAATTTCATAAAACCTTGTGTATTCCCTTCTAAAAGGGCTTTTGGGTTTGTAGGCAAGTACATTTTCGTTACAATTGCATCCGTTGGTGCCTCATGCTCTAACATTCCGAATGTCGCAATTTCAGGATGGGTATACACGCAGCGCGGCACTTCCTGTTGGTTAATCACCTTTGGATGTTTTCCTAAAATATAATCCACAGTATGAACGCCTTCCGCACTAGCTGAATGCGCCAATTGGAAGCCTCCAACTAAATCACCAATCGCAAAAATGCCTGGAATGCTCGTTTCATAATGATTACTGACTTGAATTAAACGACCATCCATCTGCATTTCAAGCGCTTCCGCAATTTGTATATTCGCACGACGCCCCGTTGCAAATAGTAAATTCTCATAAGGAAGCACGCCAATAGAAGTTTGAATTTCATTTGCTCGAATTTCTTCAAATGTAAAATCTGTAATTAATTCAATCCCTAACTGCTCCATCTTCTCTTTAATAATAGGACGCGCATCGGGTTCTTCCGTTTGTAAAATATCTTTACTATGATTTAATACCGTCACTTTCGTCCCCATCGGTGCTAAAGCAAAGGCCATTTCAATTGCTATAACTCCACCGCCAATGATTGTTAGTTGTTTTGGTAGCTCTTGTATCGCAAAAAATGTATCCGTTGTATAGTAGTTTGACATTTCTAAACCTTTAAAAGGCGGAACAAACGGACGGCTTCCTGTTGCTAAAATGACGTTCGTCGCTGTAAATGATTCATCGCCAACAATCACTTTGCGCTCCGCTGTCACAGTCGCTTCCCCACGGAACATTGTAATTTGTGCATTTCCGATAAATTCTTCAATATTCGTTAATAGTTGCTCTACTACCTTATCTTTTCGTTGCATCAACTTTGGAAAGTCAATGTTAATTGTAGGAACCGTAATCCCCCAATCTGTTCCTCGTCGGATTTCTTGAACAAGCTTACTATGTTCGAGCATAATTTTAGAAGGGATACAGCCGACATTATAGCAAGCCCCTCCCACTTTATCTTTTTCTACAAGTGCCACTTTTAAGCCACTTTTTGCTGCATGGATTGCTGCCACATATCCCCCGGGACCTGCGCCAATTACTGCTAAATCAAAATTTGTCATATTTTCCACCTCAATTTTCACATTATCATGACAAAATTTGGATTGCAACATAAGATTGTACATTAATTTTCATTTAATAGAACATACTACGTCAAATCAAATTTATTATCAGGTTTTGCTATATCTAATGGACATCACAACAATTGTAAAGTTATTTCAACACAAAGATGTATTTTATATACTTCTTTGTGTCCATTTCGTTAAAGATGTATTTTATATATTGCTTTAAACGATGATTAGGCATATATTTATCACGAAAGGACGTGTTCAGCATGTTAGATCAACATACAATTAACGTTATTAAATCAACAGTACCAGTATTAGAAGTACACGGCGTAGCCATTACAAAAACTTT
The DNA here is from genome assembly GCF_038005225.1 of Solibacillus sp. FSL K6-1523. Classification (NCBI taxonomy): domain Bacteria; kingdom Bacillati; phylum Bacillota; class Bacilli; order Caryophanales; family Caryophanaceae; genus Solibacillus; species Solibacillus sp. FSL K6-1523. Next base: position 1,427,713 of record NZ_JBBOSU010000001.1, on the reverse strand, counting down.
TTATAGTAATTTATTTAAAGACAATCCAGGATTATTAAATATTTTCAACCATACAAACCAATCACAAGGTCGCCAACAAACCGCATTAGCAAATACGGTATATGCCGCAGCTCAACATATCGATAACTTGGAGCCAATCGTTCCAGTAGTAGTACAAATCGCTCATAAACACGTAAGTCTAGGTGTTTTACCAGAGCATTACCCTATTGTAGGAAAGTACTTACTTGCAGCAATTAAAGAAGTATTAGGAGATGCGGCAACAGACGAAATTATCGAAGCATGGGGCAAAGCATATGGCGTAATTGCTGACATCTTTATTTCAGTAGAGGAAGATTTATATAAAGCAGCCGAGAATAACGGTGGCTGGCGTGCATTCAAACAATTTAAGATTGATCGCACTGAAAAAGAAAGTGATGATGTGACGTCTTTCTACTTTAAACCAGTAGACGGCTCAAAAGTACCGGCGTACAAACCAGGTCAATACGTTACGATTCGTGTAACTGCACCTGGTGAAGAGTACATGCTAAATCGTCAATACACATTATCACAACCAAGTAATGCACAGGAATTCCGTATTTCTGTAAAGCGTGAAAACGACAATAATATTAAAGGGAAAGTATCGAACTTCCTACACGAAGCAGCTGTTGGCACAATCATTGATGTAAGTACTCCAGCGGGTGTCTTCACATACGAACCGACAACAGCACCTGTACTATTCATTAGTGGGGGGGTTGGTGTAACTCCTTTAAACGCGATGTTCCAATCAATTGAAGGGAAAGAAAATGTGACATTCATCCAATGTGCACGTAACGAAAATGTTTTAGCTTTCCATGAAGATATCCAAAATAAAATGAATGCTTTAAACGGCCCAACTGGTTTGAAGAAGCTGTTTAGTGCGTTCAAAAAAGACAGTAATGCACATCATAAAGTATTATACTCTGATAACAATGAGTTCATTGATGCGAATGTATTACGTCCAGTTTTAGCAAAAGATACACAAGTATATCTTTGCGGGCCTGTACCATTTTTAGAAGCAGCGATTAACGCATTACATGAGTGCAATATTCCTGACAGCCAAATTCATTTTGAATTCTTTGGGCCTGCACTACAACTAAATACGAAATAAATGATGGACTAGCCCAGAGTGTTTGGGCTAGTTTTTTAATGGTGTTTAATTATAATGTTGCTCTTTCTTTTGAACGCGAACCTGTTCCAATTGTTCATAAGACACACCATAAATATGTAAAGCTGTATGCACTAGTTCCAAAATGTCCGCAAGTTCTTCTACTGCATCGGTTATGGAGTTTGCTTCTTGAAATTCAAGTGCCTCCTCTTGCATTTTCATTTTCATTTCCCCCAAATGTTCACTCGGCTCTAGCACTTTTGTGACACATTTTTTACCATTCGCTTCAATAACTTGTGGAATCAAATCGCGCACTAATTTATGATATACTGGCATATTTCCCACCCCTTTTTTATCTAAGTTTCTTCTCTATATAGCATATCCTAGAAGAATCATCATTCCATACAAAATATCATAACAGAAAGGGATTTTATTTTTTACGCCCACAAAAAAAAGAAGTCACTGTTTATCCAGCAGGCTTCTCCTTTTTCAAATGTGTTTTTCGGATGGAATTTACGGCTATTAATAATAGAGGTAATGCTACGCCAATCGAATAGGAATAAATTATACCCACTGTTGCGTTCCATTGTTTTTGATACATAACATTGGGATAAAGTATAAGAGAAAGGACTACGACAATTGCTCCTAAAGGCATTATTAAAGGTTTGTAATCTTTTAAATTTAAAATTTGTGCTAATCCTAATACCGATGCATAAAAATAAAGGGTTGTTTTAAAATAAAGGGCAAGAATCCATAAGCCAGCCATCAATGCTTCAATACGTTGTATAAAATCCCCGAAATTTATTCTTTTAGCCAATTCATAGCTCGGATGATATTCAGCTGCCGTACTATAAGGTCCTAATACTGCAATACTTAAAAATGTCAGGATAATGATGACCAATCCACCTATTAAGTATCCGATATAAAAGGAATTTTTAGCTTGTTTTAAATTGTTAATAAAAGCAGGAAAAATCATTAATAACACGACCGCATCGACAGCAGTAACTTCAATTAAAGAGACAGATGATTTAAGGATGGTTAGTGGTCCTGCTTCAAAAATAGGCTGTATGTTTACCAGCTTAATTTCGGGTAAAATAAAAAATACTAAAAGGATAAAAAGAACAGTAAAAAATAAGATAAATATTTCAGCAGAGCGGGCAATCGTCTCTAAACCGAGATAGACACCTATAACAACAACGAGTGCTAAAAGGATATTAAGTGCTATCATTGGGGTATTTGGCATCAAGTGTATGTTTAGGAATGTCCCCGAATAGAACAAAAGACTCGCAGCATAGATAAAAGCCATAAATACAAACACTAGAGAGACCGCTTTTCCAACCCACTTCCCTAATATCTTTTCATTAATTTGAACAAAGGTAAGATTCGGGAACCATTGGGCTAATAAGCAAAATAGCCATATTACGATTATTCCAATTATTGTACCGAAGATTGCGGCAATCCAAGCATCTTGTTTCACTCCCTCAGCTAAAACTGCTGGGATGATTAAAATACTCGTCCCCATTGAAAAAAACGTAACTAAAACTAGAAATTGATACGCGTTTATTTTTATATTTTGCATCATTTCATATCATGGCATCCCTTCCTTAAAGTTCATTTATTTTTTATAAAAGAAAATTCATTCTCTATATTTTAAGCTTAATTTTATTCATTTACCTTCTCCAAAAAAGTTCTATCTGTAGTACCTGTCCTAAGTATCTTCAAATCAACATTAATATTCGTCGTCAAGTTGGGAAATTCTTCATCCCAATTATCTTTTATTTTATCCCACTCTTTTGGGTTCGATCGATGAATGGCTTCACCAAAACCAAAGATGTCTACATTATATTGTTTTTGCAATGTTTCAATCGTCTCTTTTCCATTTGCTACTCCTTTTTTTTCAAAGCTTTTTTCAAGTTCGGCGATTGTTTCCAAGTCATTTAAATCAATTTTACATAGTACCGATCCTACATTTCCTTTTACTTGAACATTAATATTTATTTCAGGCTTACCGTTTTTCACATTCCCTTTTACTTCAGCTTTGGATTTAATAACCTCTATTGTGGCTTCCCCTTCATTCGGGCAAGCAATAGGTCTTACGGTTGTTTTTACAGTGTTTGAGATGTAACTAAATGCTACGGTTTCATTTTCATCTAACCAACCTACCAATTTATCTCCTTTAAAAATCGCTAAATGATCATACTTTAAAGAAGCTGCAGGTGTAATCGATTCTACATTTTGTTTACTTGATCCTAACTTTGGATCGCCTATTAATTTAATTCCCGTAACCGCGGCTTCCTTTCCTTCGCTTATCAAATCTGTTAATAGTTCATCAAGATTAATACTTTTCGTTCCTGCCCAAGCTTCTTCTGATACTTTAAGACTTTTAAACATTTTATTAGCTGGAACGCTTTCAATCGTTGTTGTGACGTTTAAAATTTCAGTAGCAGAAGTTTCTTTAGCAATTACAACATAAAAATCTGGCCGAATTTCAGGATCTCTAGTCAATACGTCCAATGATTCACCGATTCCCTCTTCAGCTAATTCCTCACCAATGACAAGCATTTGTAAATGTCCTGGGTAAATTTTCCGTGGCGATTCCTTTGTCATTTTTCGAAATGCTTCATAAACCGTTTTACCTTTTGCGGTAAAAAGGGTCACTTGCGATTTTCCGGTACCTCCACTTGTGGACATTTCTGAAGGTACAACTACTTGAGCGGATACTAAATATTCATCATCAACTTTATCGAATCCAAATGCCACTGCAATGGCGAGTTGATTTAATTCTCGCCGGTCCCAACATCCCGAAAGAAATAGGCTGAAAAATAGGAGACCAAACATGTACTTTTTCATCGCAAACTCCCTTCATTTCTTTTATTTTTTGGGTGGTGCTGGTTTTGCAGAGGCTGAATCTTGTTGCTTCACCCTATTCTTTTTACCAATTAGGTGAGGTCGAGTCGTCATTTTCCATATAGGTAACACAATAAACGTATCCTTTTGATCGGAAATATTAAATGGCGCTAACGGAGACATATAAGGTACGCCAAAAGAACGTAAACTACATAAATGCAAAACAAGGGCAATTAAACCAATCACAATGCCAAAAATACCAAATGTAGCGGCTAACGCTATGAATAAAAAGCGTATGATCCTTACTGAAATCGCGATTTCGTAAGATGCTGGAACAAAACTAGTTATGGCAGTTATTGACACGACTATGACCATCATAGCTGAGACTAACCCTGCTTCAACCGCTGCTGTGCCTATAACAAAAGCTCCTACAATCGACATAGCTGAACCGATAGAGCGCGGCATTCGGATACCCGCTTCCCGTAAAATTTCAAAGGTGACTTCCATAATGAGTACTTCAATGAATGCAGGAAATGGGACACCTTCTCGCTGGGCTGCCAAACTAATGAGAAGTGACGGCGGTAGCATCGCTTGGTGAAACGTTGTGATGGCAATATATACTGACGGTGCAAGCAAAGAGATGCCAAATGCTATAAATCGCAGGAAACGAACAAGACTCCCGATTATCGTACGTTGATTATAATCTTCAGGCGATTGGAAAAACTGAACAAATAGCGCTGGAACGACTAACACAAAGGGTGTCCCATCCACTACAATCGCTATGCGCCCCTCCAGTAGTTCAGAAGCTACTACATCCGGCCGCTCTGAGTTGAAAATGGTCGGGAAAGGTGAATAGGCTGAATCCTGGATAAGTCCTTCTAAACTACCGCCTCCCAGAACACCATCGATGTCTATTCGATTCAAACGTAAACGAACTTCTTCCACTATTTTTTCATTTGCAATATCCTGAATATAAACGATGGCAATATTCGTTTTCGTACGCATTCCAATTTCCTTTGATTCGATCCTTAGGTTCGGATCCTTAATTCTCCGACGAATGAGGGCCGTATTGACACGTAAATTTTCATTAAATCCTTCTTGAGATCCTCGTACTACCGTTTGGGCTGTCGGTTCACTAACCGCGCGCTCTGCCCATTTTTTATTGGAAATGACTAAAACTTGTGCATATCCGTCGATTAGAAGAATTGTTTCCCCCGATAAAAGGCTCGTAATGATGACCTCAAGATTCGTTACTTCTTTTATTTCTCCTACTGTTAAAGCAACATCTTTTAATACACTAATAAAGTTTTGATTTGGTGAAGTCTTTTCCTGCAAATCTATTTCGTTTAAATCTAACATTAGTGTTTCTAAAATAAAATCCTGTAACGAAGCTGTATCCGTTAATCCGTCTGTATATAAAATACCAACTTTAATGTTTCCTTGTTTTCCAATTCGAATTTCACGCGTAACAATATCCGAACTTTTTCCAAGGGTATTTTGTATCGTTTGTATATTTTGTTGAAGAGACGTTTTTAACTTAATGACCGCTTTTTGATTCGATTCCGCAGCTTGATTCGTTTCCGAGCTTTGAGGAATTGACGCTTTTTGATTTTTATTTTTTGAATACCACATAATTCCTCACTTTCTTCAAACTTCAAAAATCCACTTATTATTTTTTAGCTATGACTATGCTCCATTTGAATGGTGGTACATATTTCTATTTTTCAGTATTACTAACTTTTGGTTGTTTAATACTTCAATTTAGAGTATTTACCAAAATATGTGCGGACAATCTAAAGTGAAATGAGGGATAGGAAGTTGTGGCTAGTATTTGAGAGAGTTTGGATTTTGTTTTACTAGGAGGGGTTACATTTTATAAAAACAAATAAACCTCAACTATTAGAGGTGAATTGATACATTAAGTAGAAATAAAACGTATCGCATTAAATGACAAGTGGACTTTTTAGGAGGAAATCATTATGAGGATACTTTTTTGGCTCGGTTTCATTGTGTCAGGTTTTATCACAATTGCCGCGTTTGCAATAACAAATCTATTAACTGTCCCATTTGATCCGTCAAATTTAAATGGCGGGGGCAATGTTGCGTTGTTCTTTATTGCCTTTCCATTTTTGATCATTTTATATTTCTTTTTTAAATTGATGTTGGTATTTGAAAAAATCCATGATCACTTCCAATTAAATGTTGATATATTGAAAACGATTTACTTTACTTCCTTTGTCTTATTAGTCAGTTTTACCGTTTACCGAATTTTTCAATTCAAACAAAAAATCCAACCATATTTTGAATATGAAATCGGCTATTTAAATCCTTTTACAAATCATCTCTTTTTTAACGTCTGGACATTTTTAGCATGCTTATGTATTTCTGCACTCGGCTCATTTTATTTAAAATTCCGATTGAAACCAGTCGAAATTAGCAATAATAAAGCGGAAAATTAAACATAAAAATACTTGCCACCCATGGTTTGTCATATCCCATAAATGGCAAGTACTTATTTTATTTCCTATCGTAATACTTCATTTATCGCCCTTCAATTTCGTCTGTAAGCTGATTTAATTTTTGTTCGAGCTCATTTAGGATACGTAATTTTACATCCAATTGTTCCTCGAAATCAATGGACTGCTCCAACATCTTCTTCATTTGTGCATCTAAATAGGCAAGTAAATGCGTGTTTTTTGCGTATTTCCCATTTCGAAGGGAAGATTCACTTTGTTGCGGATTTGCATTTTGCTGTTTTAAACTGTTGATTTCATTTTGGAGTTTTGTAATTTCTTCACTTTTTTCTTCGTTTTCTTTCATTAAATATGTGTTTATTTGATTCGACTCGTTTTCTTCTTTCTGAACCCTTTCGAGATTTTTAATAGCAGCTGTCATCTTTTTCCCCGTTTCTTCGGTGAAATGAAACAACTTCTGTTCGAGATTTTCAATAACCGCATTAAAATTAACCTCACTTATGAAGTTTGTACTTTCTTTCTTCGTGCCTAGCTCATCTTGCACTGTCTTTAACTCATCCAACAATTGTTTATTTAACGCCCTTAATTCTTCCTTTTCTTTCAATAAATTTTCTATGGCAGCAATTTGTTTTAATCGTTGTAATTCCTGCGTGTACATAATTTCATTATGATTTTTCGTTTTATTTTCAAATTCTTTTTTTAACTTCAAAATTTCGATGGAATATTCTTTATTTTGATTTTGTAATTGACTATTTTCTTCATCGAGTCTTACTACAAGTGAATAATAATCGCTTTCTTGATGTTTCGTTACTTCATTTTTATATTTGGCTAACTCCGCTTTCAAAAAAATGATTAATTGTTGCATTTGAAAAGTATCATTCATATTGACGCTTTCATTATCCACCGTAGTGCCTCCTAATCATGATAGGTTTTTTAGCTTATTTATGATATCTTCAAATTCCATTTTGTTATTTTCAATCATTTCATCCAATTTTGCCACAATGACTCCCCCAAATTCGTCATTCATCACGGCATTTGCACTTCGCTTATTTCCTGTCAACAGATACTCTAATAGCACATTAAGCGTACTTTTTTCTAAGAACACAAAACTGTTATTTTCTCCATTATTAGATTTTTTCACATGTGTCAACTGCTCCTTCAAAAATTCACCAATCAATCCTTCCGTTTGTTGATTATTTAGTTCACTCATGTTCATCCTCCTGTATAAAACCGCTACCACTTAGATTGATTGGATTAATCGCTGGTACTCCCTCTTTCAATTGATCGCAATACGTAACGCCCGTAATCGTGCCCGCATACGATGTGCTATTCGCCCATTTTAGTTGGAAGTTTGGAAATACAATCGTTTCATTCGGTTCAAGGGACGCATTATTTAATGGTTTTAACCAAAACTCTTCTTTGTTCGCTCGATCATTCATTCGCTCCCAACTCGCCGAATTTTTTAAATTTTGGCTGAAGTGTTCATAAACATACTGCCCTGAGAAGGAAAATGGTGAATTTTCAGGTAACTTCATGCAAAAATATATATTCGTTAATGGCTCATTGCCAATATTACGGATATGGTAATTCCCTAGACATAAGCTCTCCTGTTCTGCATCATGAGAAATATTTACTGATGCCGTAAAATAGCTGATGACATTGGCATTTGAAACTATCGAAAGTCCTGCTATCAATTGCTGAATTTCAAATACATAGGCCGCCGTTTGATTTTGAAGCTCTGCTATTTTCACTTCTACATGATCCTGGTTAATCATCATAATTAACTCCCCCTTTTTTAATTTACAATCATACAATCTAAAGCTTATGTAACGGACATCCATTATTCCATTAAACGAAAAAAATAAAGAGAGGATAATCCCTCTCTTTATCGTATGTTTTTTTTTACTGTGTTAGCACAATTAACAATTAGTACTTGGGAATAGTCCGTGACATTGCTTTGGTCGACCTGTTGGCGAGCATGAACTTGGTAAATCTGCTCGTGGTTCGCAGTAATTTGCTAAAAATTCAACAGTTACTGGGAATGTTGACTGGATACTTTGGCAAACTGACACTGAAATTGATAAAGCAGTAAACGAAATGAATCCTGCTGTAGCAGTAAGCGTTCCTGTCGTACATACGAAGCAATCTAAATCTGTGTACGTAATTTCTACATCTGTCCCTTTAGGCGCGCACAATGTAACTTGTTCACATCGCGTAACAGGAATCGCTGCACTCGTATACATTGTTCCATTCGGTAATGTAACTATAAGAGTAACATCAAAATTCTTTTGAACACTCAGGTGTTGTAAACATACACGTGAACCTTCAATTGTAAATGTGCGATCTTCACGATTCAAAATAACGATTGGATTCGTTGCAGATGGTGTCACTTTACATGTAACAGCTGCTCCAGTAAAGTCTACTGGTGGTGTTACACCTGGAAAAGAAATTGGTCCTGCTGGAGAAAAATCAAACGATAGTTCCTTTACAACCCAGTCGTATACCTTATCAACATTGATACAAATATATTCACGTCGATCATGTGATGGCTTAATCTCTTGCATCTTTTTTGGCACCTCCATTTATTTTTTTTGTCTTTCGTTTGTAGCATATGCGGTTGCAGTTATTGGTGCATGGGCTTTTAAATAACTTCATCTTGTATTTTGCCACTTCCTTTAGAGGAGCGTTTCGAACTGCTAGCTAACAGAAAAAAATACAAAATATCGAGACATTTGTAACATAACGAATACATTTCCAATAAAATATGAATGGACTGGAAGGAGTGAATTACAATGGGAGATACAAAATTGTACTCCACACAAAATATTGAAAGACTGAAACAAAAAATCGCTGTATATAGGGAAACGTTAACGACATTAAAAAAGGGCACTTCTATTGAAGAGTTTCTAACTAAGAAGGAGGAATTCGACGGCTTCAAAATTCAAATCGCACATCTTGAAGGGCTCGCTAAAACAGTAGATGAAAACCAAGGCACACCATTCGATGGTGGATACGGGGAGAAAGTAAAACAAATTGCCAATCAAATTGACATACTGAGCCAAACCGTTGATGAGATGAATCAAGAAATTTCATTGTTGTTAAAAAAGGATTTAAAAGTTGAGATGGATGACCCACCAAACGTAAATAGTAATCAAAGCACCGAGAATCCTCCTTCATTTTTTACCATTCAAGCTTTTAAAAATCATGAGGAAATCCCACAAGTGAAAGAGCCATTTTTACTCAAAAATAATTCACCATCTTATATGCAATTGCAAAAATTAGCTGGGCTCGCTCGTAGCACGAAGCCAGAAGACTTTATCGATAAACCCGTTGCAAGCAATCCAACTACACAAAATCCTCCAGAAGAACGACATTTTAATCATCAATACTTTCAATCCATTGGTACGCACCCAAGCCATATGTATAATGGTTTATATAAAAATATTTCAAATACTTCATCATTTCATTTTAAAAATGAATCTTCTGTTCATGAAATTCCAATTTATAAAAATGAACCTACGCAAAATCCACCAATAGACATAGCTAGTGAAGCGAGTAGTTCCATTGTTCAAATAGTTGATGAAGTAGATCGTAATAATTCGACAGCAGAAGAAATCGTTGATTCAACAGTTCCAATTGTTGAGGACAGTGAAAATTCAATGATGATAGCTGAAAAAATTGATCATCCCACAGTTCAAATAATTGATCAAATGGAAAGCACAACTACTAAGGCTAACGAAATTGTTATTTCCGTTGTCCCAATAATTGATGAACCTATAAATAGTAATTTAATAGCAGAAAAAATAAACATTTCTGCCGCTCCAAAAGCTAATGACGTTGAAATTATGAATACAATAATTGAGGCAACAGATCATTCCGCAGCTCCAATAGATGATGATATCGCTTGTGTTGTTGCGGTAGTAGAAGAGTTTCATGAAGTTCCCTTGGAGTTAACAATTGAAGAAACGGGCGATCAAACCGAATCCTCAGAAATCAATGTTATTCAAGGGGAACCTTTGAATGATTTAGATTTAAATGAAGCGGAACCTGAGGAACACAAAAAAGATGGATTTAGCTCATTTCTTAACCTTTTTAGAAGAAGGAATTAAATCATATAGCATTCAAAACGATAGAACTTAATTTCTCAATACTCTTTTACATTACGAACACCTATATAGCGAAATATAAATGAGTAGATCTTCATGTCAAATATTTTTTTGTTTACATCCATTCATCTTTTTCGACAATAAAACTCCCACCTAGGATTCCTCTAGATTCCGAAGTGGGCGTTTTGTTGTTTTTTTGAAGGCTAAACGATAGCCGCTCCTTTGATTTCTGTAAGATATTCACTTTTATTCTTCCTATTGTATGACATACAATACGATTCAATTGAAGAAAAAAACCGTAATAAGAGAGTTTAAAAATTACCACCCCCTCATAGTTAATAGCCCCTGCCACTTTCATTTTTCAAAATATGATAATGGAGAAAGGAGGTGTTCAAATGTTTTCAAACAATAAAAATCAAGGCGGATGTGGCTGTGGTTGCGGAGGTAGTTGCGGTCGCTCAGGCGGGCAAAATAACTGTCAACAACTTGGTCCATTTTTAGCTATTGATCAAGCTTGTATCGTACCACCAGTTAACAGAGGTTCCATCATCCCATTCTCTTCTGGGCTAACGTCAGTCGTATTAGCTACGGTTGCAGGTGGTTTATTAGGTGTACCTCAACAAATCGGATTTGGTACTGCGACTCCTGCTGTAGCTGTTGTAGGCAATACGTTAGACTTATCTGCAGTTGTAACTGAAGCTTTCGTTGTTCCACGTGCAGGTAATATTACTGCTATTTCTGCTTCCTTTAAAGAGCTATTAGGCGTTGCCCTTGTTGGAACAACTACAATCAATGCTACAATCTATAAAGCTACTGGAACAAGTGCTATCTACACTGCTACTGCTGCATCTGTTGATTTAAGTCCACCAATCACAGGTGCTGTCTCTATAGGTCAAGTTTTTGCTGCTTCAGCAAATCTAACGCCTATCCCTGTAGCACAGGGTGACCGTTTAGTAATGGTGTATTCAATTACTGTGTCAGGAGTTACTGTAGTTCAGGTACTTACAGGTACTGCAAGTGCAGGGATCACTATCGAATAAAGGTACTCCAAAATGGATCTCATTCTCAAGAAGTAAAATAATTAATCAATTGACGAAAGATTTTAAGTAAGTTATTGCATCTGTTCATCCCATTGACATGACCATCTATTTTATAAGAGCAAAACCCTATTGGATTACTCTTTTTGAGTAGTCACATAGGGTTTTGTTTTGTCATTTCATTGTCACCTTATTCTCGTTTCGACTTCATCATAAGTTGGTAATGCCGCAATTGCCCCCACTTTTTCACAAACAATAGCCCCTACATAATTGGCGAATTGCACGAGCTGATACAATGTTTCGAAATCAATTTGCTTTGGCTTTAGAAGTAAACTGAATTGATAGAGCATGGCCCCAACAAATGCATCGCCTGCGCCAGTGGAATCAATTGAATTTATTTGAATTGATGAAATTAGCTCTATACGTTTGCCATTCGATAAAATGCATCCCTTACTCCCTAACGTCACAGCGATTAAGTTCGCGCCCATTTCGTGTAATTTTCCAATAGCCTTATTTCTGTTTATTTCATTCGTTAAAATAAGCAATTCCTCTTCACTCACCTTGATGAAATCCGCTTTCGCAATAAACAGCTTGCACTTTTCAATAAACTCTTCTTGGCGATTTGGCCATAAATCCGCTCGATAATTGGGATCGAATGACACGAAGCGTTGCTGTTGAATAGACTCTTCAAAAACTTCTCGGTATACATCGCAAAATGGTGGAGAGAGCAATGCGGTTGCAGAGCCAAAATGGCAAATCGGATAATCAATCAGTTTTTCTAATGCAATATCCTTTCTGTGCAATTGTTCATCTGCCCCACGAAAAAATTGAAAATCTCGTTCCCCATCTTTTTTGCGCGAAACAAAAGCTAGTGTTGTCGGTACTTGTACATCTTTAACTAAATGGGATACACCTACACCTGCTTCTATTAACGTCCTTTCTAAAAACTGCCCAAACTGATCGGCCCCCACTTTGCCACAAAATTCTGCTTGTCCACCTAATTTAACAATCGTTGCACAAACATTTGCCGGTGCACCTCCTGCATGTTTTTCAAACGTTTTTCCATGCTGTAAATCAGTTTCGACTTGCTGGCAAAAAAAATCAATTAACAATTCCCCGATACATAATACCGTTTGCTTCATTTTATTTCCCTCGAATTTCTTTTTATTTTGATTTTACCAAACTTAGCATTCATTTTACTGTGTTTTCCCACGAATTTAATCGGGAAGTTTGGCTGAGTGATCGTCCTATCCGTCAGATTTCAGTTTCTATCCGTCACTTTCTCCTTTTTATCCGTCACTTTGGTCTTTCTATCCGCCAAAAACAAAAACACAACGAAAGAACGCTTCTTTCGCTGTGTTATATCAATTTATTTTAAAATTTTAATTTCTACTTTTTTTCTGCCCCAATTATATGCGATTGTTTTTGTTTTCACAAAAATATCAATTTTATTCCCTTTAATTGAACCACCTGTATCGCCTGCAATGGCAATTCCATATCCTTCAACCCATACTTTCGTGCCAAGTGGAATCACTTTTGGATCGACTGCGATTAATTTAATGTCTGGATTCTTCTTTAAATCTATACCATATGCCGTTTTACCTCCACAACCCGAACAGTTAGCTGTAAATGCGCTTGCTTCCACATTCAATGTTTTCACTACTTCATAATCTTCAAGTTTTTCTTCTGTAGCTGCACTTGTTGTTTGACCTAATAAAGCCGTACTAACTAAAATTAAGGCTAGGCTTAAAATCATTTTTTTTAGAAACATTTAAGTCTTTTCCCCCATCTCATTTGTACTTTTTACATTTACTAACCCTTCCTATTCTACTCATCTAATATTTCAGAAAGGTTACAGGGATATTTTTTGGAAATTACAGAAACCCATTTTTTATTTCAGTATGTAATATTTGTAATAATCCCAATGGAAAAAGCGCTACTTTGATATTTCATCAAAATAGCGCTTTATTTAGAGTTAAACTAATTTAAAGTACGGTTGCTTCGGGCTCGTAGTCAATCATTTGCTCAATCACATTATTGTCGCCCATAATGGCTACGGTTGGATGGTGGTCAGCTACTTCTTTATTATCGACATACACATAGGAAATAATAATGACAATATCGCCTTTTTGAACAAGTCGTGCAGCGGCCCCATTGACACAAATCACACCCGAACCGCGCGCGCCGGCAATAATATACGTTTCAAATCTTGCGCCATTATTATTATTAACAATATGCACTTTTTCGTTTGGTAGCATTCCAACTGCATCCAAAATATCTTGGTCAATTGTAATCGAGCCTACATAATTTAAATCGGCCTGTGTTACTTGTGCACGGTGAATTTTACTATTCATCATCATTCTAAACATGAGCATGTTCCCCTTTAAATGAAAAGATTAAGTTGTCAATTAAGCGTGTTTTACCAATATATACTGCCACTGCAAGTAGTACTTGATCTGTTTCTGTAGTCACTTCCGCTAAATCTGGATACGATAGAAGGGTTAAATAATCGATGCGTCCCTCCACATTTTCTTCAATGATTTTCTCCGCTAGTTGTATGCTTTTTTCAACATTTCCCGACTTCATTAATTCACGTTTCGCTAATTGCAATGCTTGCTGGATGGCCGGGGCTTGTGATCGCTCAGTCTCTGATAAATACACATTGCGGCTCGATTTCGCTAGTCCGTCCTCCTCACGCACAACGGGTACAATTCGAAGTTCTACAGGAAAATTATAATCGCGCACCATCGTTTGAATGATCGCTACTTGTTGGGCATCTTTTTGACCAAAATACGAAATGTCTGGCTGAATGAGATTAAATAATTTAGCTACGACTTGCAGCACACCATCAAAATGACCAAGGCGACTTGCACCACATAATAATGTCGCTTGATGCCCTGCCAGAATGGATATCCCGCCATCATGTGGATACATTTCTTCAACAGAAGGAGCGAAAATAACATCTACCCCAACCGATGTTGCCAACTTTGTATCTCGCTGTAAATCGCGCGGATATGATTCAAAATCTTCATTTGGACCGAACTGTGTTGGATTGACAAAAATGCTCATAATGACCACATCATTTTCTGTACGTGCTTGCGAGGCAAGTTTTAAATGCCCTTCATGTAAATAACCCATTGTAGGTACAAGTCCTATGCGCTTGCCTTTTTGCTTGTTTTCTAAAATAATCGCTCTTAATGCTTCAATTGTATGGATTACGTTCATTTAATGGCTCCTCCATACAACTGCGTTAATTCCTCTTCCTTCATCGTAAAGCTATGGGCTAAAGTTGGGAAAGTCGCTTCTCTTACCGCATTTGTATATGCTATTATACCGCGCTCAATCTCATCACCAACATGGGCAAATGCCTCAACAAATTTAGGGATATGATGCTTGCCGTATTGCAATAAATCATGGAAAACAAGTACCTGTCCGTCTGCCTCTACTCCTGCACCTATACCGATTGTCGGAATCGTTAAAACGTTGGAAACAGCCTGTGTTAATTGATGTGGAATGCATTCGATGACAACGGCACAAGCACCTGCCTGCTCTACAGCACGGGCATCTTGCAATAATTTTTCTGCTTGCTGTGCTGTTTTTCCTTGCACTTTATAGCCACCTAATACGCCTGCTGATTGTGGAAGCAAGCCTAAATGCGCCACGACAGGAATCCCTGCTTGCGTCAACTTTTCAATTACCTTTAGAACTTCACCAGCACCCTCGACTTTTACCGCATTGGCATTCGTCTCCTGCATGATGCGTACAGCTGTTTTTAACGCCTCATTTGAATCGCCATGATACGTACCAAAAGGCAGATCGACGACGACAAATGTATTTTGTGCCCCACGACGAACAGCTTTACTATGGTGAATCATATCATCCACTGTAACTAACATCGTTGAATCATAGCCAAGAACGACCATCCCTAACGAATCGCCAACTAAAATCATATCGACATCCGCTGCTTCTGCAAATTTCGCTCCCGGATAGTCATACGCTGTAATCATGACGATTTTCTCACCCTGTTCTTTCATTTTGATCAATTGTGTCGTTGTTTTCATTGTTGCTCCTCCTTTTTTATAAGGAAGAAAACAAAAATACCCTTCTATCTAAAATTAAACAGAAGGGTAGCGTCATACGTGAAAAAACTTTTTAAACGCGTGTTTTCTTCCGTCCCTGTCCATACAGATCAAGGCAGATATTTGATTATCTTTTACTCGTCTTGCAAAATAGGTACAATTCTAGTGGATCCCTTAAGGTTCCAATAATTAGATATTGTCCTAAAATCACTATAGCAAGTTTAGAAGAAAACGTACAGTATTTAATTTATTTACAACTGCCACACAATGATTCCGTGGCATCGTTTCTTATTCACCTAAAATTTCAATATCCGCAGAATAAACGCCTTTAATTTCACCGTTTGCTTGGCGAATTTCGAGCACACCATTTTCCGTTATTCGGATGGCCTCCCCTTCAACAACTTCACGCAAACTTGTCGCTTTTACTTGCTTACCAAGTGTCCCAGAAGACTTTTCCCACAGTTCTTTAATAAATTGAAAGCCATGTTTGACATAATGATCGCTATAATTCTCCAAAAACTTCAAAACATTAGCTACTAGTTGGACCCGATCAATTTGTTCCCCTTCGCCAATCGAAACCGATGTGGCAATGGACTGAAGCTCCTCAGGAAAATCGGATATTTGCTGATTGACGTTAATGCCAATGCCAATTAATAACGCTTGCACTTGATCGGCTTCAGCAATCATTTCTGTCAAGATGCCTGTCGATTTTTTCCCATTAATCAAAATATCGTTTGGCCATTTAATTTCGGGTGTAAAGTTTTTGTATAGCGCCTTCATAGCATTCACAATCGCAACAGCTGCCACAAGCGTAAATTGAGGTGCTTGATGTGGTGGAATCGTTGGACGAATAATGATTGTCATCCAAATCCCTTTCCCTTCCGTTGACTCCCACTCACGCAACATACGCCCACGGCCAGTCGTTTGTTGTTCTGCTATAACGATCGTGCCATCTGTTGCCCCTGCACGAACGAGTTCATGGGCAACGAGCTGTGTCGAATCCACTTTATCAAAATAATGAATGGTTTGGCCGTAACGCTCTGTATTTAATAGTTGCTTTAATTGACCAACATCCACTTTATCAGGTACATTCAATAATTGATAGCCACGTTTTTTAATCGTTTCAAATTCGTAGCCTTCCTGTTGGAGCGTTTGCATATGTTTCCAAATTGCAGTACGTGACACTTGAAAATCATCCGCAAGTTGCTGCCCAGAAATTGGCTCACCATTTGCCTTCAAAAAACGTTGCAATATTTCATCCTTCATTGTTAAACGCATGAAACCATCCCTTTAACTGTTCTTTATCATTTTTTATTTGTCCATTGACAACTGCGACTATTGCAGCTTGTAATGCGTCTTGCAACCATGGTCCGGCTTTTTGGGAAGTCCATTGCAATAAATCTTTTCCACTAATGGCAAGTTCACTTTTATGTTGGATTGGCAATGCGTGCTTTGCTTTTTCAATTTGGTCAAAAGAAATCGGTGTCGGGACATATTGCCACGTTGCAAATTGGTGTGCTGTTTGCAAAATTTCCAACTCAAATAATAAGTAATCGATTTGTTGCCAACCTTCATTTTGTAATTTGTCATACGCATGCAACACTTGTTTCACAAATTGCTTATCTTTATTTGAGCAACGATACGCGGATAATAGTGACACGTCCTGCCCATTCACTAAACAAAAATAAGCCCAGCCCACTTGTCGGTTCGCCGTCTGAAACTGCTCCCATTCAATCGCATCAAATTCACCTGGTAAATAATTATCCAGCCCTGCCCATTGAATATAATGAATCGCTCGTACTGGATTTGGTGCAGTCCAAATTTTTGAAATCTCCACCTGGATTCTTTCCATTGCAATAAATTTGATTGACGCTACATGCTCTTGTATCGCATTGAACGTATTTTCTTCAATAGAAAAGTCCATTTGTGCACTAAATCGAATGGCCCTTAACATACGCAGTGCATCTTCCTGAAAACGCTCTGCCGCAATCCCTACCGCTCGAATCACTTTGGCATCAATATCTTGGCGTCCATTAAATAAATCGATGAACACTCCATTATTACGAAGCGCCATCGCATTCATCGTAAAGTCCCTACGTTTTAAATCTTCTGGTAAATCCCGTACGAAATTCACTTCATCTGGTCTACGATGATCGCTATATGTAGATTCTGTGCGGTACGTTGTGACTTCAATTGGCTCTCCACAATCAAGCACTAAAACAGTTCCATGATCAATTCCGACATCAACTGTTTGTGTAAATATGGCTTGCACTTCTTGAGGTAATGCACTAGTAGCAACATCCACATCCGAACTGTCCTTTTGTAAATAATAATCGCGAACGGCGCCACCAACGATAAATGCTTCATAACCGGCATTCTCTATCTTTGTAATGACATCAGTTGCAGATTGCCATTGTTTTGGAAACTTCATTTTGCTGCCGCCAATCGTTCATAAATTTGTTCATACTGTTCAATAATTGAATCTTGATGAAATTTATATTGGACTGCATCAAGTGCAGATTGACGGAATGAGGCCAATTTCTCTTCGTCTTTTAATAATTCGATCGCATAGTTTGCTACGGTGTCTGTATCACCAAGCTCGACTAAATAGCCATTCACCCCATGTTCAATCACTTCTGGAATTCCTCCAATTGCCGTACCTATTCCAGGAACACCACAAGCCATTGCCTCCAGTAAAACTAAGCCAAACGATTCTTTTTCTGATAACAATAGCTTCAAATCACTAATTGCAAATAACTCAGTTATATTTTCTTGCTTCCCTAAAAATAAAATATCACACTCATATGGGGATTCTTTGACAATTTCCAATACGCGTTGTTTTTCAGGTCCATCCCCAACTAATAATAGTTTGGCCGGCATTGCCTCACGAATTTTGAGGAAGGATTCTACAACATCGGGTAAATTTTTTATTTTTCTAAAGTTCGATATATGAATAATGACACGTTCCTCTTTGCGGATGCCAAATTGTTCTTTTAAATTACCTGTATCTACTGGACGAAACACATTGCCATCGACAAAATTATAAATCGTATCAATCGGCACATTCGTATCAATCAATTCATACGTTTGTTGTTTTAATGAATTCGAAACGGCCGTTACCGCATCTGATTGATCAATTCCATATTTGATCGCCGGTGCAAGCGTTGAATCTTCACCTAAAACAGAAATGTCTGTTCCGTGAAGTGTTGTTACAATGCCAATATTTTCGCCACTCATGTCACGTGCCAAAACCGCGCACACTGCATGCGGAATGGCGTAATGTACATGTAAAATATCCAATTGTTCATCCTTAATAACATTCGCCATCTTGCTAGCAAGAGCAATATCATACGGTGGATATTGAAAAACCGAATAATTATTTACTTCCACTTCATGAAAAAAGACGTTTGGATAAATTTTATTCAATCGGAACGGTACGCTCGATGTAATGAAATGAATTTCATGTCCACGTTCAGCTAACATTTTACCCAGTTCAGTTGCAATGACTCCTGAACCACCAACTGTAGGGTAGCATGTAATACCAATTTTTAATTTTCTCATTCGCCTCTTCTTCCTTTCTAACTTTCAAGTGAAATGCTTTGCTTATTGTCTGCGCTCTTGCAGCTTTCTCCAATCAACAAAACCTTCTTGTAAACCTTTTAGAATAATTTCTGCCGTGCCCATATTCGTTGCTAATGGAATATGGTAAAGGTCGCATAATCGAACGAGCGCCATCACATCTGGTTCGTGTGGCTGTGCCGTTAATGGATCACGGAAGAAAAACACCATATCCATCTCATCATTTGCAATCATTGCCCCAATTTGTTGATCCCCACCTAAAGGTCCCGAACGAAATAGCGTGATTGGCAGTCCTGTTTCATCATGAATCATTGTACCTGTCGTACCCGTTGCATATAACTGATGCTGCGCTAAAATATCACGGTATGCGATTGCAAATTGAATTAAATTATCCTTTTTTTGATCATGTGCGATTAATGCAATTTTCATGGGATTCATTCCATTTCTTAAATAATATTTTCTAAACCGTAAATTAATGTTTCTCTTTTCATCACTTCTTCTATACAAAGCGTAATTCCGCCCATGAAACTTTCACGATTTAATGAATCATGTCGAATTGTTAGTAATTCACCATTTCCACCAAATAGTACTTGTTGATGTGCCACTAAACCTGGTAAACGAACAGAATGGATATGCATGCCATCATAATTGGCTCCTCTAGCACCTGTATGTGTTTCTTTTTCGTTCGGGTGACCTTGCTGTTTTTCCGCACGAACTTCACTAATCATTTGAGCTGTTTTAATGCCTGTACCGGACGGAGCATCTAACTTTTTATCATGATGCATTTCAATAATTTCAACATCAGGGAAATACTTGGCAGCTTCTTTCGCAAATTTCATCATTAAAATCGCTCCAATTGCGAAATTTGGCGCAATAATACAGCCTAAATTCTTGTCATTTGCTAAATCAGTTAATTCTTCAAGCTGTTCCTCTGTAAAACCTGTCGTACCAACAACAGGACGAACATTATATTGTAATGCTTGCTTCGTATGTTCATATACAGATTCAGGACTCGTTAAATCTAAAAATACATCTGGATTTGTTTGTGCAACTAACTGCTCAAAATTAGTAAAAATCGGAGCTGTATAATGATTCGGGAATAAATCTAATCCCGCTAATGTTGCCGCACCATTTTTATAATCCAGGACAGCTACTAATTCCATGTTGTCTTGCTTCATTATTGTATGAACAGCTTCTAATCCCATTTTTCCTCTTGCACCGGCAATTGCTACTTTGATTGTCATGACAAAAAACTCCTTTTCAACTATGTATACAATTATTTTTTAATTATTTTAAAATGCTACTTTTTATCGTATCGATTTTACTACTTGTTGTCAAAATTCAAAAAATGAAACATAATAAGGTATATAGCATTTTTCACACTAAAGCATAGAATCACACTCATTTTATATTTTACACTAAATTAGGACCTAGCATTAATGAATTTACTTTTAAATATACCAATGTTTATTTTAGGTGGGCATCTACTTGGTTGGAAATCATTTATTTATTTGTTCAACGGTCCGAGATGTCCCCGGGCAAGCTGAATTCAATAGCAAAAGGGTGTTAGGCATTTAAAATGCCTAACACCCTTTTTTTATTTTCTAGTAGATTAGTCGTCCGAGTTATTCATGCCTGTATAAATTAAAATTAAACGTACTAACTCAAGAACTGCTACTGCAGCCGCAGCTACATATGTCATTGCTGCTGCATTTAATACTTTACGTGCTGAACGTTCTTCATTATTTCCGATAATCCCCAATGAAACAACTTCATTCATTGCACGCTTTGATGCATCAAACTCGACAGGTAATGTAACGATTTGGAATACAACACCTGCTGCTAATAAAGCGATACCAAGTAAAAGGAACGTTGGATTAGTAGCTAAAATACCGATCAGTACAAAGATCCAAGACGCATTCGACGAAATACTTGCTACGGGTACTAATTTTGCACGTAATGTTAAAAACGAATATGCTTCCGCATGTTGAATCGCGTGACCTACTTCGTGCGCAGCAACAGCTGTTCCCGCAATTGAAGAATTATAGTAATTATCTTCAGATAGAGCAACCGTTTTTGTAGCCGGATTGTAGTGGTCCGCTAAAACCCCTTGTGTAGGTACGACACGAACATCTGATAAGCCGTGATGATCTAATATTTGACGTGCTACTTGCGCTCCCGTCATGCCTTTTTGTGCTGGTACTTGTGCGAATTTTTTATACGTACTTTTTACTTTCATTTGAGCGTATAACGGTAGCAACATAATAATCGCAAAGTAAACAATATACATTCCCATTTTTTGAACTTCCCTTCTATTTCTTACAATTCATAAATCAATTATGCCTCGGCATAATTGTGTCCAGATTTTTTCGAGGGCCCACAGGACGTGGGTCAGTCAGCCGTTGTCACACGATGTGACGTTTTTAGGCTGACTTCCTTCTTCCTTTAAAAATCTGTGACATCCGCCGGGGCTTAACTTGATACAGCTAGGTTTTAAAACCACACTAAATAGAATTGAGTTTTCTAGCATTCATCCCCACTTTTTAAAATAGAGGAATTCTGCTGTATCAAGTTAATAGTAAATAGTTTTTATAGTCGTTGCAAATATTCACGCTTGCGACTTTCTAAAAAAGCG